>NZ_SAUH01000001.1:4187500-5387500 GCF_004193175.1 Streptomyces sp. RFCAC02
GGTGGGCGGACTGGTTGGTGGTTGAGAATTGCACAGTGGACGCGAGCATCTGTGGCCAAGTTGTTAAGGGCGCACGGTGGATGCCTTGGTACCAGGAACCGATGAAGGACGTGGGAGGCCACGATAGTCCCCGGGGAGTTGTCAACCAAGCTGTGATCCGGGGGTTTCCGAATGGGGAAACCCGGCAGTCGTCATGGGCTGTCACCTGCCGCTGAATGTATAGGCGGTGTGGAGGGAACGCGGGGAAGTGAAACATCTCAGTACCCGCAGGAAGAGAAAACAACCGTGATTCCGGGAGTAGTGGTGAGCGAAACCGGAGGAGGCTAAACCGTTTGTGTGTGATACCCGGCAGGGGTTGCGCAGGCGGGGTTGTGGGAGCGCACTTCAGTTGTCTGCCGGCAGCTGGGGGAGTGAGAAACCATTGTGGTAGTCGAAGGGCATGCGAAAGGCCCGGCGTAGAGGGTAAGACCCCCGTAGGCGAAATCATGATGGCTTCCTTGTGTGTTTCCCAAGTAGCACGGGGCCCGAGAAATCCTGTGTGAATCTGGCGGGACCACCCGTTAAGCCTAAATATTCCCTGGTGACCGATAGTGGATAGTACCGTGAGGGAATGGTGAAAAGTACCGCGGGAGCGGAGTGAAATAGTACCTGAAACCGTGTGCCTACAAGCCGTGGGAGCGTCGCAACAAGTGCTTGCGCTTGTTGTCGTGACTGCGTGCCTTTTGAAGAATGAGCCTGCGAGTTTGCGGTGTGTTGCGAGGTTAACCTGTGGTGGGGAGCCGTAGCGAAAGCGAGTCCGAAGAGGGCGTTTGAGTAGCATGCCCTAGACCCGAAGCGGGGTGATCTAGCCATGGGCAGGGTGAAGCGTGGGTAAGACTGCGTGGAGGCCCGAACCCACCAGAGTTGAAAATCTGGGGGATGACCTGTGGTTAGGGGTGAAAGGCCAATCAGACTCCGTGATAGCTGGTTCTCCCCGAAATGCATTTAGGTGCAGCGTCGTTTGTTTCTTGTCGGAGGTAGAGCACTGGGTAGGTGATGGGCCTTACCGGGTTACTGACCTTAGCCAAACTCCGAATGCCGGCAAGTGAAGGACGGCAGTGAGACTGTGGGGGATAAGCTCCATGGTCGAGAGGGAAACAGCCCAGAGCATCGACTAAGGCCCCTAAGCGTGTGCTAAGTGGGAAAGGATGTGGAGTCGCAGAGACAGCCAGGAGGTTGGCTTAGAAGCAGCCACCCTTGAAAGAGTGCGTAATAGCTCACTGGTCGAGTGATTCTGCGCCGATAATGTAGCGGGGCTCAAGTACACCGCCGAAGTCGTGTCATCGCGTAAGCGATGGGTAGGGGAGCGTCGTGTGCTGGGTGAAGCGGCCTTGTAAGGGTGTCGTGGACGGTACGCGAGTGAGAATGCAGGCATGAGTAGCGATACGCACGTGAGAAACGTGTGCGCCGATTGACTAAGGGTTCCTGGGTCAAGTTGATCTGCCCAGGGTAAGTCGGGGCCTAAGGCGAGGCCGACAGGCGTAGTCGATGGATAACCGGTTGATATTCCGGTACCCGCTGTGAAGCGCCAGCGCTGAATCTCCTGATGCTAAGCCCGTGAAGCCCTGCACTGCCTTCGGGTGGTGTGGTGGTGGAGCCGGTGGTCCGAGGGGGTAGTAGGTGAGTGATGGGGTGACGCAGGAAGGTAGTCCATCCCGGGCGGTGGTTGTCCCGGGGTAAGGGTGTGGCCCGTCGTGCAGGTAAATCCGTGCGACATGTGGGTGAGGCCTGATGCGGAGCCGATTGTGGTGAAGTGGATGATCCTATGCTGTCGAGAAAAGCCTCTAGCGATGTTTCATGGTGGCCCGTACCCGAAACCGACTCAGGTGGTCAGGTAGAGTATACCGAGGCGTTCGGGTGAACTATGGTTAAGGAACTCGGCAAATTGCCCCCGTAACTTCGGGAGAAGGGGGGCCGCTTCTGGTGAAGACCTTTTCGGTTGGAGCTGGGGGTGGCCGCAGAGACCAGCGAGAAGCGACTGTTTACTAAAAACACAGGTCCGTGCGAAGCTGTAAGGCGATGTATACGGACTGACGCCTGCCCGGTGCTGGAACGTTAAGGGGACCGGTTAGCTCTTTCGGGGGCGAGGCTGGGAACTTAAGCGCCAGTAAACGGCGGTGGTAACTATAACCATCCTAAGGTAGCGAAATTCCTTGTCGGGTAAGTTCCGACCTGCACGAATGGCGTAACGACTTCTCGACTGTCTCAACCATAGGCCCGGTGAAATTGCATTACGAGTAAAGATGCTCGTTTCGCGCAGCAGGACGGAAAGACCCCGGGACCTTTACTATAGCTTGATATTGGTGTTCGGTTCGGCTTGTGTAGGATAGGTGGGAGACTGTGAAGCTTGAGCGCCAGCTTGGGTGGAGTCGTTGTTGAAATACCACTCTGGTCGTGCTGGATGTCTAACCTGGGTCCGTGATCCGGATCGGGGACAGTGTCTGGTGGGTAGTTTAACTGGGGCGGTTGCCTCCTAAAGAGTAACGGAGGCGCCCAAAGGTTCCCTCAGCCTGGTTGGTTATCAGGTGGTGAGTGTAAGTGCACAAGGGAGCTTGACTGTGAGACTGGCGGGTCGAGCAGGTGCGAAAGCAGGGACTAGTGATCCGGCGGTGGCTTGTGGGAGCGCCGTCGCTCATCGGATAAAAGGTACCCCGGGGATAACAGGCTGATCTTCCCCAAGAGTCCGTATCGACGGGATGGTTTGGCACCTCGATGTCGGCTCGTCGCATCCTGGGGCTGGAGTTGGTCCCAAGGGTTGGGCTGTTCGCCCATTAAAGCGGTACGCGAGCTGGGTTTAGAACGTCGTGAGACAGTTCGGTCCCTATCCGCTGTGCGCGTTGGAGTCTTGAGAAGGGCTGTCCCTAGTACGAGAGGACCGGGACGGACGAACCTCTGGTGTGCCAGTTGTCCTGCCAAGGGCATGGCTGGTTGGCTACGTTCGGGAGGGATAACCGCTGAAAGCATCTAAGCGGGAAGCCTGCTTCGAGATGAGGACTCCCACCCACTTTGATGGGGTAAGGCCCCCGTTTGACGAGCGGGTTGATAGGCCGGAGATGGAAGCCCTGTGAGGGGTGGAGTTGACCGGTACTAATAGGCCGAGGGCTTGTCCATAGATGCTCGCGTCCACTGTGAAGTTCGAAGCCGGCCTGGCTGGTGCACCCAAAGGTGTTCCGGTGGTCATGGCGGAGAGGAAACGCCCGGTTACATTCCGAACCCGGAAGCTAAGCTCTCCAGCGCCGATGGTACTGCATGGGGGACCGTGTGGGAGAGTAGGTCACCGCCGGACAATTATTGAATGAAGAGGCTCTGTCAGGGAGTTGTTGATTCCCTGACAGAGCCTCTTCTTTTTTGTGTTCCCGGGCCGCGGTGAGACGCCGGGGCACCCGCAATCTCAGAGGCGGCCGGCCGCCTTCAGCATCAGATAGGTGTCGGCCAGCGCCGGCGGAAGCTGCCCCGGATTCCCCTCCACCACCGTGACACCGATACGGATCAGGCGCTCGGCGGCCGCACGCCGTTCCGCGCGGTACCGCTCAGCCGCCGCGGCCCCGTACACCCCCGCGTCCGTGCCCCGCTCACGGGCCATGTCCTCGATCCGCGGATCGGTGACCGACGCGACGACCACGACGTGCCGTCGCGCCAGCCGAGGCAGCACGGACAGCAGCCCCGCCTCGCCGGTCACGCTGTCGAGATCGGTGAACAGGACGACCAGCGAACGCTGCCTCGCCACCGAAAGGGCCGATGACACGAGCGCGCGGGAATCCGTCTCCACCAACGCCGGTTCCAGCGCGGCCAGGGCGTTGACGACGGCGGGCAGCACCTCCGTCCCCGACACACCCAGGACCGCCGCACGCGGAGCGCGGTCGAAAGCCAGCAGATCCACCCTGTCCCCCGCGCGGGCCGCGAGCGCGGTGAGCAGCAGAGCCGCGTCCATCGACGCGTCAAGACGCGGCGCGTCACCGACCCGCCCCGCCGACGTGCGGCCCGTGTCGAGCACCAGCAGCAGACGACGGTCCCGCTCCGGACGCCACGTGCGGACGGCGACCTCCGACTGACGTGCCGTCGCCCGCCAGTCGATCGATCGCACGTCGTCCCCAGGGACGTAGGCGCGCAGACTGTCGAACTCCGTGCCCTCACCCCGGGACAGCACGGTCGTGCGGCCGTCCAGCTCCCGCAGACGCGCCAGTTTCGCCGGAAGGTGCTTGCGGCTCGTGAACGGCGGCAGGACCCGCAGCACCCACGGCACGTCATGGCTGCCCTGCCGCGCGGCCAGGCCCAGCGGCCCGTGCGAGCGGACCGTCACCCGCACCGGACGCAGGTCGCCCCTGCGCGTCGGCACGAGCGTCGTCGTCACGCGGCGCCGCTCGCCCGCAGGCACGGTCAGCCGGTGCCGCGACCCGGCGAACGCGGTGCCCGGGCGCCAGCCGCTCGGCGGCCAGGCGTCACGGAGGTCCGCGCGCAGCGGACGGCCCGAACCGTTCGTCACGGTCAGTACGATCGGGGCCTCGTCGCCGAGCCGCACCGAGACCGCCCCGTCGCGCGCCAGGCCGAGCGTCCGCACCGGCGCGGCCGTCGCGAGGTCGACGAGGACGGCCGCGAGGACGACGAACAGCACCGCGAGGACGGCCCCCCAGCCGGGGAACCCCACCACCACGAGCGTGCCGAGCGCCGCAAGGAGCGCGGCACGTCCCGACAGCGCCATCAGCGGGGCACCGGGACGCGCGACAGCAGACCGGTCAGCACGCCGTCCGCCGTCACACCCTCCATCTCGGCCTCCGGACGCAGCCGCACCCGGTGCCGCAGCGTCGGCAGCGCCAGTGCCTTGACGTCGTCGGGAGTCACGAACGCGCGGCCCGACAGCCACGCCCAGGCGCGCGCCGTGCGCAGCAGCGCGGTCGCGCCGCGCGGTGACGCGCCGAGGGCCAGCGACGGCGACTCGCGGGTGGCCCGGCAGACGTCCACCACGTACGCGGTGACCTCCGGCGCGACGGTCACGGCCGCCACCTCGGCGCGGGCCGCCGCCAGTTCGGCGGCGCCCGCGACCGGCCGGACACCCGCCGCCGCCAGATCGCCCGGATCGAACCCGGCCGCGTGGCGCGTGAGGACGTCGATCTCCTGCTCGCGGCTCGGCAGCGGCAGCACGAGCTTCAGCAGGAAACGGTCGAGCTGCGCCTCGGGAAGCGGGTAGGTGCCCTCGTACTCCAGCGGGTTCTGCGTGGCGGCGACCATGAACGGGTCGGGCAGCGGGCGCGGGACGCCCTCGACGGACACCTGGCGCTCCTCCATCGCCTCCAGCAGGGACGCCTGCGTCTTCGGCGGCGTCCGGTTGATCTCGTCCGCCAGCAGGAGGTGCGTGAAGACCGGCCCCTCCTGGAACGAGAACTCGGCGGTGCGCGCGTCGTAGACGAGGGAGCCCGTCACGTCGCTCGGCATCAGGTCCGGCGTGAACTGGACGCGCTTGGTGCCGAGGTCCAGGGCCGTCGCCAGCGTGCGGACCAGGAGCGTCTTGGCGATGCCCGGCACACCTTCGAGGAGGACGTGGCCCCGGCACAGCAGGGCGACGACCAGGCCGGTGACGGCGGCGTCCTGGCCCACCACGGCCTTGCCGATCTCGGTGCGCAGGGCCTGGAGTGCGGCGAGCGGCCCGGCCGGTCCCGGGTCTGTCGGTGCGGTCACGTCGGGCGGTCCTTGCCTCTCGGGTGTGCGGGGTCACTGGATGCGTGCGGGGCGCCGGGGGCGAGCCGGCGTTCGAGCGCATCGAGGTCGCCGGCCAGGCGCACCAGCGCGGCGTCGTCCGCCGGCGGCGGGCCGAACAGCAGGTCGTGGACGTGCGGCGCGGGATCGCCCGTGCGGGCGGCAACGGCCCCCGGGAGCTCGCCCGGGGAGTGGGCGGCGGTCGCCGCGAGGCCGGCGAGCGGTGCCAGGCGGGTGCGGGCGGCCGTCCTGAGCGCGTCGGCGGCGGTGTCCCTGGCGCCCGCGCGGTGGTAGAGGCGGGCGCGGCCCTCCGTCGTCTCGGCCGCGTGGACCACGACGGGCAGCCGCTCGGTGACGACCGGGCCGAGGCGGCGGGCACGCCAGAGGGCGGCCAGGACGGCGGCGATCGCGAGCTGGAACGCGCCCCAGCGCCAGGCGGGATGGGTCAGTCCGAGGACGGAGGAGTCGCCGCTGCCGCCGGTCACCTCGTCGCCGGTGGGGAAGTACCACACGACGTGCGGGCGGGAGCCGAGGAGCTGGAGGGCGAGGGCGGCGTTGCCCTCCTCGTCGAGGTGTTCGTTGCGCAGGAGGTCGGGGGAGCCGAGGACGACGGTGTCGCCGCCGGAGTCCGGGAGGAGCAGCAGGGTGGACAGTCCGGCCACCGGGTAGCAGGCGGTCGTGCCGGAGGAGCTGTCCGTGTAGCCGAGGCCGCCGAGGCGGACCGTGCCCGCGCGCCCGGCGGGGGCGTAGGCGCATGACGGGGCGGCGGCCTCCTCGGTCGTCCCCAGCTCCGTGGCCGTGAGCCCGGGGGCGAACGCGTCGAGGGCGGGGCCGTCGGGGGCGAGCAGCACCGTCCTGCCGCCGGTGTCCGCCGTGGCGCCGCGGAGGGTGGTCGCGGCCGTGTCGCTCAGGGCGGCGGCGTGCGGGAGGACGAGGGTGGTTTCGCCGGACGCGGCCGCGGCCGCCTCGCGGGCGGTGGTGACGACGGTGGTGTCGACGCCGTGGTCGGCGAGCAGTTCCGCGAGGGCGCGGGTGCCGGACGGGGTGGCGGAGCGCGGGTCGAGGGAGCCGTGGTCGTCGTCGCCGATGAGGGCGATGAGGAGTCCGGCGGCGGCCAGGATCGCGGCCGCCAGGAGGAAGCCGCGGCCGCGCCGCCACAGGGCGCGGGCGGTGGGCGACACGGAGGAGCCGGTGGCGGGAGCGGTCGTCGTCACCGGGCGGCCGTCCCGGAGGCGGCGGGGGTGGGCAGGACGGGGCGCGTGTGCGCCGCGGCGTCGTCCAACTCGGCGACGCGGGCGTAGTCGGTCGCGTCGGCGGGCCTGCCGCCGTAGGTCACGGCGTCGAACGTCATGGCGGCCGCGCGCAGTGCGTCGGCGAGGGCGGGCAGGAAACGGCCGGCCTCGGCGGCGGCCTCGCCCGCGGTACGGCCCGCGCTGTGGTCGACGAGGGCGCGTTCCTCCAGCGAGCGGACGACGGCGCGCATCCGTTCCTGGACGGCCGGGGTCCAGCGGCCGGCCGCCGCGTGCCCGGCAGCGGCCGCGCGGTGCTCGGCCGCGGTACGGGGCCGGCCGGGGAACAGGGTGCCGTCCCCGCGGCGCCGTGCCGCGGCGCGCGGCCGGCCGAGCCGCAGCCACAGTGCCGTGACCAGCGCGACGAGGAGGACACCGATGACCGTGAGGCCGACCCAGTCGCCCGGGGTGCGGAACGCGACGTCCTCCAGCACGCCGAAGACGTGCTCCCACACCCAGGAGAGGGCGCGGCGGAACGGCCCCGGCTCGTGCTGCGTGTAGAGGCTCCGCGACAGCTCGCGCCGCGCCTCCTCGCGGGCCGTGCCGCGGTCCACGTCGATCGGCGGCCCCGGCGCGTCGGCCCGCGCGAGGAGACCGTACGGCGGGCGCGGCACCGTTCAGGCCCCGGGGGACGGGGCGGCGCCGGCGGCGCGGGCCAGTTCGATGTCCAGGGCTTCCCGGCGGATGCGCTGGTCCATGTAGAGGAGGGCGACGACACCGGCCTGGACCGGCAGGGTGATGGCGGACGCGATGACCGCGCCGACGCCCGTGACGGCGAGGTAGCCGACGGAGGTGCTGCCGACGCCGGTCAGGGTGTCGCCCGTGTCCGCGCCGGAGACGGCCGAGGCGAGGAACCCGGCGGGGATCTGGATGATGTTCGAGACGATGACGATCAGGACCATCATCAGCAGCTGGACGCCGAAGACGCGCCACCAGGAGCCGCGGACCAGCTTCCACGAGCGGCGCAGCGCCGCGACGACGCCCTGCCGCTCCAGCATGAGGGCGGGCGGGGCCAGCGAGTACTGGACGATGAGCCAGACGGCGAGGACCACACCTGCCAGGCTCAGGACGGCGGTGAGGCCGCCCGAGCCCGACAGGGCGCCGACGGTCACCGGCACGAGGACGGCGGCGGCCCCGATCAGCGGGACGAGGAGCGAGAGGCCGAGGAGCCGCAGCAGGCGCGGGCGGGAGTCCCGCCACGCCTCGCCGACCGTGACCGAGCGGCCGAGAACGGCGCGGCTCACCACGATGGTGAGCATGGCGGTGGCGATGAGGGAGCCGAGGATCGCGACGACGCCCGCGACACCCGCGTAGGCGAGGACGTCGCCGAGGGCGCGTTCGATCTCCTCATCGGTCGGGTCGGAGTCGTCCTGGAGGAGGGCGAGGGAGTCGGCGTCCACCCACAGGCGCATCGCGACGGCCGAGATCAGCTGGGTGACGACGGCGATGAGCAGCGTCACGGTGAGGACGGTGCGCCAGTGGGTGCGGGCCGTGGCGACCGCGCCGTCGAGTATCTCGCCGACGCCGAGGGGACGCAGCGGGATGACGCCGGGTTTCGGCACGCTCGCGGCCGGCTGCCAGCCGGGGGCGGCCCAGCCCTGCTGCCCGCCGCCCCAGCCGGGCGGCGGCGGAGGTGCCTGGCCCCAGCCCTGGGGCGCCTGGGGCGGGGCGGGCGGTGGCGGGTCGGCGGGCCGGTGGTCCGGAGGGCCGTCCTCCGGCGGCGGGGACCCCGGCGGGACCCAACCCGGCGCGTCACTCACACTGTCACCTCGTTCCGTCGGGGCCGTGCGGCCCGCGGGAGATCGTCACGTCCGCTGCCGCCCATCGTGCCATGGGGGTGGGACGGGCGTGCCGACCGCGCCTCCCGGCTTCTCACGCGGAGGCGGTGCGGGCAGACTGGCCCAATGGCTGATCACGGACTCGCCGCCCTGCGCTGGGCGGAACCTCCCGACGGGCCGGTGCTCGTCCTCCTCGACCAGACGCGGCTTCCGGACGCCGAGGAGGAACTGGTCGTCACGGACGTGCCGGGGCTGGTCGAGGCGGTGCGGGCGCTGGTCGTCCGGGGAGCGCCGGTGCTCGGCCTCGCCGGGGCGTACGGGGTGGCGCTGGCCGCCGCGCGCGGGTTCGACGTGGAGGAGGCGGCCCTGCTGCTGGCCGACGCGCGGCCCACGGCGGTGAACCTGGCGTACGGCGTGCGGCGGGCCGTCGCGGCGTACCGGTCGGGCGGTGCGGCGGCGGCGCTGGCCGAGGCGCGGGCGATGCACCGGGAGGACGCGCTGGCCGGTGAGCGGATGGAGGAGGCCGGGCTCGGGCTGCTGGGGGAGCTGGTGCCGGGCGGCGGGTACCGGCTGCTGACGCACTGCAACACGGGGATGCTCGTGTCCGGCGGGCGGGGGACGGCGTTCGCCGTGGCGCGGCGGGCGCACGAGGCGGGGGAGCTGCGGCGGCTGTGGGTGGGGGAGACGCGTCCGCTGCTGCAGGGCGCGCGGCTCACGGCGTGGGAGGCGGCGCGGGCCGGGATGCCGTACACGGTGCTGGCGGACGCGGCGGCGGGGTCGCTGTTCGCCGCGGGCGAGGTGGACGCGGTGCTGGTGGGGGCGGACCGGATCGCGGCGGACGGGTCGGTCGCGAACAAGGTGGGGACGTATCCGCTGGCCGTGCTGGCGCGGCACCACGGGGTGCCGTTCCTCGTGGTGGCGCCGGTGGCGAGCGTGGACCCGGAGACGCCGGACGGTGCGGCGATCCCGGTGGAGCAGCGGGCGTCGCACGAGGTGACGGAGCTGCGGCCGGGGGTGGTGGTGGCGCCGGTCGGCGCGCAGGCGTACAACCCGGCGTTCGACGTGACGCCGCCGGAGCTGGTGACGGCGCTGGTGACGGAGGCGGGTGTGGTGTCGCCGGTGGGGCGTGACAGTCTTGCGGCGCTGTGTTCCGGCTCACGCGGCGCGAAGTCGTGAATCAGGGGATGGGATGATGAGGGTATGAAGGGACGCGTACTCGTCGTCGATGACGACACCGCTCTGGCGGAGATGCTCGGCATCGTGCTGCGCGGCGAGGGTTTCGATCCGTCGTTCGTGGCCGACGGGGACAAGGCGCTGGCCGCGTTCCGGGAGATCAAGCCGGATCTGGTGCTGCTCGACCTGATGCTGCCGGGCCGGGACGGGATCGAGGTCTGCAGGCTGATCCGGGGCGAGTCCGGTGTGCCGATCGTGATGCTGACGGCGAAGAGCGACACGGTCGATGTCGTCGTGGGGCTCGAGTCGGGTGCCGACGACTACATCGTGAAGCCGTTCAAGCCGAAGGAGCTGATCGCCCGCATCCGGGCGCGGCTGCGGCGGTCCGAGGAGCCGGCGCCCGAGCAGCTCGCCATCGGTGATCTGGTGATCGACGTGGCGGGGCACTCGGTGAAGCGGGGGAGCCAGACGATCTCGCTGACGCCCCTGGAGTTCGACCTGCTGGTGGCGCTGGCGCGCAAGCCGTGGCAGGTGTTCACGCGCGAGGTGCTGCTGGAGCAGGTGTGGGGGTACCGGCACGCGGCGGACACGCGGCTGGTGAACGTGCATGTGCAGCGGTTGCGTTCGAAGGTGGAGCGGGACCCGGAGCGTCCCGAGATCGTCGTGACCGTGCGGGGCGTGGGGTACAAGGCGGGGTCGGGCTGACGTGCCCGACCGGCTGTGGAGGCACGGGTCCCGGCTGCTGACGGAGGGGGCGGCGACCGGGGCGCAGCCCGCCATCCGGATCTTCGGCCGCTGGGCGCGGGGGCCGCTGCTGTCGGTGATGCGCCTGTGGCGGCGGAACATCCAGCTCCGCGTGGTCGTGAGCACGCTGCTGCTGTCGCTCGCCGTGGTGCTGGTGCTGGGCATCGTGGTCATCGGGCAGGTGCGCAACGGGCTGCTGGAGGCGAAGCGGCAGACGGCGCAGAGCCAGGCCGAGGGCGGGTTCGCCGTCGCGCTCGACCTGGCGACGGACGCGGCGGACTCGGCGAACGGGCAGCCGGTCGACTCCCGCAACTGGCTGAACTCGATGGTGCTGCAGCTCGCGAGCGGCGGGCAGGGCGTCTACTCGGTGCTCGCGCTGAGCTCGGACCAGTCGAAGCCGTTCCCCGGTGAGTCGGACCTGACGCGGTGGGCGCCGCGCGGCTCGCAGGACGTGCAGCCGTCGAGCATCACCGCGGAGATGCGGGAGGCGCTGGACCGCGATCCGGCGACGCACCGGCAGTACGGGACGATCGTGCGGCCGGACGGGGAGACGGAGAAGGCGCTCGTCATCGGCAAGCGGCTCACCGACAACCAGGGCAACCCGTACCAGCTGTACTACCTCTTCCCGTTCGCGCAGGAGGAGAAGTCGCTGAGCCTGGTGACGGGCACGATCGCGACGGCCGGTGTGTTCGTGGTGGTGCTCCTCGGCGCCATCGCGTGGCTGGTGGTGCGGCAGGTCGTGACGCCGGTGCGGATGGCGGCGCGGATCGCCGAGCGGCTGGCGGCGGGGCGGCTGCAGGAGCGGATGAAGGTCAGCGGCGAGGACGACATCGCGCGGCTGGGCGAGTCGTTCAACAAGATGGCGCGCAATCTGCAGGGCAAGATCCAGCAGCTCGAGGAGCTGTCGCGGATGCAGCGGCGGTTCGTGTCGGACGTGTCGCACGAGCTGCGGACGCCGCTGACGACGGTGCGGATGGCTGCGGACGTGATCCATGAGGCGCGCACCGAGTTCGACCCGGCGACGGCGCGGTCGGCGGAGTTGCTGCTGAGCCAGCTCGACCGGTTCGAGTCGCTGCTCGCCGACCTGCTGGAGATCTCGCGGTTCGACGCGGGTGCGGCGCAGCTCGAGGCCGAGCAGACCGACCTGCGGGACGTCGTGAAGCGTGTCGTGGAGGGTGCCGAGCCGCTGGCGGAGCGCAAGGGCAGCCGGCTGCTGGTGCGGGGGGCGGCGCGGCCGGTCGTGGCCGAGGTGGATCCGCGGCGCATCGAGCGGGTCGTGCGCAACCTGGTGGTCAACGCCATCGAGCACGGCGAGGGCCGGGACGTCGTGGTGCGGCTCGCGGCGGGGCGGGACGGCCGTGCGGTGGCGATCGCGGTGCGGGACTACGGCATCGGGCTGCGGCCGGGGGATGCCGAGCAGGTGTTCAACCGGTTCTGGCGCGCGGACCCGGCGCGGGCGCGGACGACGGGCGGCACGGGGCTCGGACTGTCGATCGCCGTCGAGGACACGCATCTGCACGGCGGGCGTCTCGAGGCGTGGGGCGAGCCGGGCGGGGGCGCGCAGTTCCGGCTGACGCTGCCGCGGGCGACGGGGGATCCGCTGCGGGGCTCGCCGCTGCCGCTTGAGCCGCGGGACGCGCGGGCGCGGCGGGCGGCCGGCGCGGCGGTGCGGGTGCCCCGCCAGGCGGGGACGGCCGTACTCGACGGTGCGGCGGACGTGCGGGACGCGACGGGTGGCGGGGATGACGGTCATGGGCGGTGAGCGGGCGGCCGGTGGCCGGATACGGGCGGGTGTGCGGCGGTGGCGGCGTGGTGCCGGGCTGTTCGCGGCCGGTCTCGTGGTGGCGGGCTGCGCGGCGATGCCGGGCGACGGCCCCGTGCAGCGGGTGGAGACCTCCGAGCGGTCGGACAACGACACGCAGGGAGTGCGGGTGTGGGCCGTCCCGCCGGAGGACGACGACTCGCCGACGCAGATCGTGCGCGGCTTCCTCGAAGCGATCACGAGTGACGATCCGGACTTCGAGACGGCCAAGGAGTACCTGACGCCGGAGCGGCGCGAGGAGTGGGAGCCGTTCGCGGGGACGTCCGTGCTGTCGGCCGGGCCGCAGGTCACGCCGGTCACGGACAGTCCGGTGGAAAGCGGCGAGCACGGGGTGGACGCGGCGCAGGACGACACGCAGCGGATCACCCTCAGCGGCACGCGGATGGCGTCGGTGGACGAGTCGCGGGTGTACGCGCCGCGGTCCGGGGACTACGAGGCGACGCTCCTGCTGCGGCGTACGGACGGGCAGTGGCGCATCGACGACCTGCCCGACGGCCTGGTGATGGGGGACGCCGACTTCAGCCGCATCTACCGCTCCGTGAACACGTTCTATTACGCGGACCTCGGGGCGGAGTCGGGGCGGGTCGAGCAGGGCGGCGATGTGCTGGTGGCCGACCCGGTGGTCGTGCGGCGCCGCATCGAGCCGGTGTCCGACGCGATCGAGGCGCTGCTCGACGGCCCGAGCGAGTGGCTCGATCCGGTGGTCGGCTCGGCGTTCCCGCCGGGTGCGCGGATGGTCGGCGACGGGGCGCGGGTCGACGACTCGCAGCGCCTCACGCTGTGGCTGGCCGGCATACCGGCCGACTGGCCGCCCAGCCGGTGCGAGGAGATGGCGGCGCAGTTGCTGCACACGGTGCGGGACGTGCGGGACTCCACATCGGTCGAGGTGTCGGAGGCGCGGCTGCTGACCGAGTCCGGGGGGCGGCTGTGCAGCCTGTCGGAGAGCGGCGCGGAGCAGCATGCGCCGGGGCTGCTCGACGGGGACACGGAGCGCCCGTACTTCCTGGACGCCGAGCACCGGCTGGTGTCCGTGGCGGACGACGGGACGGCGCGTCCGGTGCAGGGCGTCCTGGGCCGCAGCGACGCGGAGAACCCGGGGTTGCGGTCGGTGGCGATCGACCGGACGCGCGCGTACGCGGCCGGGGTGAGCACGGACGGTCAGCGGCTGTACACGGCGCCGCTCACGGGCGGGGAGGGCGTGACCGAGGTCTACGCCGGGGCGACCGCCGGGGAGGACGCTGGGCTGAGCGCGCCGAGCTGGGACGGGCTCGGTGACCTGTGGGTGGCCGACCGGAACCCGGACGACCCCGCGCTGCTGCGGCTGACGGGCGGCCGGGGCGAGGCGGTGGAGATTCCGGTGGACGGGCTGCGCAGCGGGCAGCGGATCGAGGCGGTGCGGGTCGCGTCGGACGGGGTGCGGATCGCGATGCTGATCAGCGGTCCGGACGAGGAGGAGACGCTGCAGCTCGGTCGGATCGAGCGTGCCGAGGGCGCGGACGGTGTCGAGGTCGCGGTCAGCGATCTGCGGCCGGTGGCGCCGCAACTGGTCGACGTGGCCGCCGTCTCGTGGGCGGGCGACAGCCGGCTGGTCGTGGTCGGGCGGCCGTCGGACGGGGTGGAGCAGCTGCTGTACGTCCAGACGGACGGGTCCATGGTGAACACCCCCTCGGTTCCCGGGCTGAACGACGCGACGGGTGTCGCCGCCGCCGAGGAGGAGAGCGAGCCGCTGCTCGCCGAGACGGCGGGCGGCATCGCCTGGCTCGCCGACGGGACGCAGTGGAAGAAGATCGACGGCGGGTCGGCACCGGTCTATCCGGGCTGAGGGCGGGGTGCGGTCCGGCCGTCCGGCGGGCGGCGGGGCCGCGATACGAAAGTCACGCGTCCACCTACTTTCGGCGACTGGTCGGTGACTCTCCGTTCCGTCAGTGTTGAGGCATGACCGATGTGCTGCGCGTCTGGACGCGCGAAATGATCTCACTGGCCCTGCCGACGCCCTGCCCCGGGTGCGGAGGAGGACGGGCGGGCCTCTGCCCGGCCTGCGTCGTGGTGCTGTGCGGGAGTCGGCCCCGCCGGGTCCGGCCGGTGCCGCGGCCGCCCGGCCTGCCGCGTGTGCACGCCGCCGCGCCCTACCGCGACCAGGCCCGCGCCGTGCTCCTGGCCCACAAGGAGCGCGGCGCCCTGATGCTCGTCGGTCCGCTCGGGCGGGCGCTGGCCCTGAGCGCGGCCGCCGCCATCGGGCCGCGCGGCGGGACCGGGCCGCCGAGCCGGGGCGATCCGGTGCCCGCCCCGGGAGCCGTCGCGCGTGCGGCGCCGGCGCGCCCGGTCCTGCTGGTGCCGGTGCCCTCCGCGCGGGCGGCCGTCCGCGGGCGGGGTCATGACCCGGTGCGGCGGATGGCGCGGGTGGCGGCCGGGTGGCTGCGCCGGTGGGGAGCGGAGGCCCGGATGCGACCGGTCCTGCGGCAGCGGCGTGCGGTCGCCGACCAGTCGGGGCTTCCGGCCGCCCGGCGTGCGGCGAACCTCGCCGGGGCGCTCGTCGTGCGGCACGGTGCCCTCCGGCGGGACGACCCGGTGCTGCTGGTGGACGACCTGGTGACGACGGGCGCCTCCCTCGCCGAGGCGGCGCGGGCCGTCCGGGCCGCGGGCGCCGCCGTCCTCGGCGCGGCGGTGGTGGCGGGTCCCCCGGACGAGTGGTTCTGAGAAAGGGCTGGGGCGCCGCGGGCCGGCCGGAGGCGCGGACCGGCCCCGGGACCGGGAAGCACATCGTGGTGAAGGAGGTTCGGCTGTCCGGCGGCACTCGAAAGAGGTACGTTCGGAAGCAGGCGATAAGGGAACAATCCCGACACGCCGAGGCGGGTGCCGGTCAGGGACGGCCGATCTTCGATCACCCGGCCTCCGATCGGGACGGATGTTGATCTTGGTCCCGGGGGAGAAGGAGGTGAAGTCGAAACCCCGATGCAATGCCGACGGGGCGCGGAGTTCACCGGCCCGTCGGCCCAGTGCACCACAGGAGGTGCGCCGCGGTGCGGGCTGCACCTCCGGGAACGGAGTTCTGCGTGGACATCGTCGTCAAGGGCCGCAAGACCGAGGTGCCGGACCGCTTCCGGCGGCACGTGGCCGAGAAGCTCAAGCTGGAGAAGATCCAGAAGATCGACGGCAAGGTGACCCGCCTCGACGTGGAAGTGTCCAAGGAGCACAACCCGCGTCAGGCCGACCGTTCCGACCGGGTGGAGATCACGCTGAGGCACCGCGGGCCGGTGGTGCGCGCGGAGGCATCCGCCGCCGACCCGTACGGCGCCCTCGACCGGGCCGTGGAGAAGCTGGAGTCCCGGCTGCGCAGGCAGCACGACAAGCGTCGCTGCCGCCGGGGCCGGGACCGCATCCCCGCCGGCGAGGTCCTCGACGCCGTCCCCGAGGCGGCCGTGCTCTCCGGGGACGGCTGGACGGCCGGCGCCGACGAGGAGCCGGAGTCCCCGCCGGTCCGGCGGGTCGGCCCGCTCGTCGTCGAGGGCGACGGCCCGCTCGTCGTCCGCGAGAAGACCCACACGGCGGCCCCCATGACGCTGGAGCAGGCGCTGTACGAGATGGAGCTCGTCGGCCACGACTTCTACCTCTTCGTGGACTCGGCCAGCGGCCTGCCGAGCGTCGTCTACCGGCGGCACGCCTACGACTACGGCGTGATGCACCTGAAGACCGACGTGTCCGTCACCATCCCGCCCCAGGGCGCGGGCGGCGCGCTCGGCGGCTGAACCGGAGGTCCGTGGCGGCACCCCCGGACGGCCGGTTTCACCGCCCGTCCGGGGGTGTCCCCGTGGAATCATGGGGTCGCCGAGGGTGGCAGACCGATGACGGCCGGCAGGGGGAGGATGCATGGCGGACACTTTCGGACCGACGATGCCGCACGCACGGACGGGCCAGGACCCCGACGGGCCGCCCGGAGCGCACGAGAAGCCCGAACCCATCCGCGTCCTCGTCGTCGACGACCACGAACTCTTCCGGCGGGGCCTGGAGATCGTCCTCGCCCACGAGGAGGACATCGAGGTCGTCGGTGAGGCGGGGGACGGCGCCGAGGCCGTCGAGAAGGCCGCCGACCTCCTGCCCGACATCGTCCTGATGGACGTGCGGATGCCCCGGCGCGGCGGCATCGAGGCGTGCACCGCCATCAAGGAGGTCGCCCCCAGCACCCGCATCGTCATGCTGACCATCAGCGACGAGGAGGCCGATCTCTACGAGGCCATCAAGGCGGGCGCCACCGGCTACCTCCTCAAGGAGATCTCCACCGACGAGGTGACCGCAGCCATCCGCGCCGTGGCCGACGGACAGTCGCAGATCAGCCCCTCCATGGCGGCGAAGCTGCTGACCGAGTTCAAGTCGATGATCCTGCGCACCGACGACCGCAGACTCCTGCCTGCGCCCCGGCTCACCGACCGCGAGACGGAGGTCCTGCGGCTCGTCGCCACGGGACGCAACAACCGGGACATCGCCAAAGAACTCTTCATCAGCGAGAACACCGTCAAGAACCACGTGCGGAACATCCTGGAGAAACTCCAGCTCCACTCCCGCATGGAGGCCGTGGTCTACGCGGTCCGCGAGAAGATCCTCGACCTGGAGACCGGCTGAGCGACCGGACCGGTCAGCCGGCCGCCCGCGCCAGCTCCGCGACCAGCGGCCCCAGCGCCTCGGCAGGCGTCGTCCGCTCGACGCGGACCGTGTCGCACCCGACCCAGCGCGCGGCCTCCCCGAGCGCCCGCGCCATCGCCGGCACCGACCGCGCCGCCCCGGCCGCGCCGCCCTCGAAGGCGGCGTGCCGGGCGACCAGGGTCCCGCCCTCGCGCGCGGGATCGACCCGGCCGAGCAGCCGCCCGCCCGACAGCAGCGGCATCACGAAGTACCCGTACACCCGTTTCGGCCGGGGCACGTACGCCTCGAGCCGGTGGGTGAAGCCGAAGACCCGCTCGGTGCGCCGCCGGTCCCACACCAGCGAGTCGAACGGGGACAGCAGCACCGTCCGGTGCCGGCCGCGCGTCTCGGACGCGAGCGCCGCCGGGTCCGCCCAGGCGCGGCCCGGCCCGTCCCCGCCCCAGCCCGCCACCTCGACCGGGACCAGCCCGCTGTCCCCGACGACCGACCTGACCTGCGCCGCCGTGAGCCGGTAGTAGTCCGCGAGATCGGCCACCGTCGCCACGCCGAGCGCCGTGCCCGCCTGCGCGACCAGCCGCCGCAGGCAGGCGGCGTCGTCCAGGTCGTCGTGCAGCAGGTCGGCGGGGATCGCGCGCTCGGGCAGGTCGTACACGCGTTTCCAGCCGCGCCGCCGCGAGACCACCACGTCCCCCGTCATCAGCGCCCGCTCGACGGCGATCTTGGTGTCGCTCCAGTCCCACCACGCCCCGCCGTTCTTCGCGCCGCCGAGCTCGGTCGCCGTCAGCGGCCCCTCGGCCCGCAGACGCGCCAGCACCTTGTCGCGCGCGGGGGACTGCGCCGTCCCGCGCTGCGCGGCACGGGCGCGGTAGGCCCGCCTGCGGAACGCGAACAGCGGCCACTCCGCCATGGGCAGCACACATGCGGCGTGCGACCAGTACTCGAAGGCATGGTCGCCGCTCCAGTACGCCTCGTCCACGGCCGACGGCCCGACCGCGCCGAGCCGCGCGTACGGCACGAGGGCGTGCGAGCGGGCGAGCACCGAGATCGTGTCGAGCTGCACGGAGCCCAGCCGACGCAGGACGCCGCCCACACCGCCGGACCGGTCCACCGCGCCCAGGAGGCCCTGGGCGCGGAGCGCGAGCCGGCGGGCCTCGTCGGCGGCGAGCCGGACGACCGGGGCGGTGACGGGCGGAAGCACGGAAGGGGCGTTCATGCAAGCGATCGTAGAGCCGACCACTGACACGCGTCCCGGCGCTCGCATACCATGGCCGGTGCGGCGGGGCCACTCGCTGTGCCCGCACATCCACCAAGGCGCCAGGCCCGACCGGCAAGGAGACCAGCTCCCGTGTCCGTCCTCAACAAGCTCATGCGTGCAGGCGAGGGAAAGATCCTGCGCAAGCTGCACCGCATCGCCAACCAGGTGAACTCCATTGAAGAGGACTTCCTTGAACTGTCGGACGCCGAGCTGCGGGCCCTGACCGACGAGTACAAGCAGCGGTACGCGGACGGCGAGACGCTCGACGACCTGCTGCCGGAGGCGTTCGCCACCGTGCGCGAGGCGGCCAAGCGCGTGCTCGGCCAGCGCCACTACGACGTGCAGCTGATGGGCGGCGCGGCCCTCCACCTCGGGTACGTGGCCGAGATGCGCACCGGTGAGGGGAAGACCCTCGTCGGCACGCTCCCCACCTACCTGAACGCGCTGTCGGGCAAGGGCGTCCACCTGATCACCACCAACGACTACCTGGCGCAGCGCGACTCGGACTGGATGGGCCGTGTCCACCGCTACCTCGGGCTGTCCGTCGGGTGCATCACGGGCGGCATGACCCCCGCCAAGCGCCGCGAGCAGTACCGCTGCGACATCACCTACGGCACGAACAACGAGTTCGGCTTCGACTACCTGCGCGACAACATGGCCTGGTCCAAGGAGGAGCTGGTCCAGCGCGAGCACAACTTCGCCGTCGTCGACGAGGTCGACTCCATCCTGATCGACGAGGCCAGGACCCCGCTGATCATCTCCGGCCCGGCCGACCAGGCCACCAAGTGGTACTCGGACTTCGCGAAGCTCGTGCAGCGGCTGGAGAAGGGCGAGCCGGCCGTCCCGACGCGCCAGATCGTCGAGACCGGCGACTACGACGTGGACGAGAAGAAGCGCACCGTCGCCATCCACGACGCGGGCGTGAGCAAGGTCGAGGACTGGCTCGGCATCGACAACCTCTACGAGTCCGTGAACACCCCTCTCGTCGGCTACCTGAACAACGCCATCAAGGCGAAGGAGCTGTACAAGAAGGACAAGGACTACGTCGTCCTCGACGGCGAGGTCGTCATCGTCGACGAGCACACCGGCCGCATCCTCGCCGGCCGCCGCTACAACGAGGGCATGCACCAGGCGATCGAGGCGAAGGAGGGCGTGAAGATCAAGGACGAGAACCAGACGCTCGCCAAGATCACGCTCCAGAACTACTTCCGCCTCTACGACAAGCTCGCCGGCATGACCGGTACCGCGATGACCGAGGCCGCCGAGTTCCACCAGATCTACAAGCTCGGTGTCGTGCCGATCCCGACGAACCGGCCGATGGCCCGCAAGGACCAGTCGGACCTGATCTACCGGACCGAGGTCGCGAAGTTCGCCGCGGTCGTCGAGGACATCGTCGAGAAGCACGAGAAGGGGCAGCCGGTCCTCGTCGGCACCACCTCGGTCGAGAAGTCCGAGTACCTCTCCCAGCAGCTCAACAAGCGCGGCGTCCGCCACGAGGTCCTCAACGCGAAGAACCACGAGCGCGAGGCCGCGATCGTCGCCAAGGCGGGCCGCAAGGGCGCCGTCACCGTGGCCACCAACATGGCGGGCCGCGGCACCGACATCAAGCTCGGCGGCAACCCGGACGACATCGCCGAGGCCGAGCTGCGCGCCAAGGGCCTCGACCCGGTCGAGCACACCGAGCAGTGGAAGGAAGCGCTGCCGGAGGCCCTGAAGCGGGCGGAGAAGGCGGTCGAGAAGGAGTTCGAGGAGGTCAAGGAGCTGGGCGGGCTCTACGTCCTCGGCACCGAGCGGCACGAGTCCCGCCGTATCGACAACCAGCTCCGCGGCCGTTCCGGACGCCAGGGCGACCCGGGCGAGTCGCGCTTCTACCTGTCGCTCGGGGACGACCTCATGCGGCTGTTCAAGGCGCAGATGGTCGAGCGCGTCATGGCCATGGCCAACGTGCCGGACGACGTGCCGATCGAGAACAAGATGGTGACCCGCGCCATCGCCTCCGCGCAGGGCCAGGTCGAGCAGCAGAACTTCGAGATCCGCAAGAACGTCCTGAAGTACGACGAGGTCCTGAACCGCCAGCGCGAGGTGATCTACAGCGAGCGGCACCGCGTCCTCGCCGGCGAGGACCTGCGCGAGCAGATCGGCTTCTTCATGGACGACACGATCGACGCCTACGTCCAGGCGGAGACCGTGGAGGGCTTCGCCGAGGAATGGGACATGGACCGCCTCTGGGGCGCGTTCAAGCAGCTCTACCCCGTGCGGATCACGGTGGAGGACCTGGAGGAGGAGGCCGGCGGCCGGGACGGTCTGACGCCCGAGTTCATCGCCGACTCCATCAAGGAGGACATCCACGCGCGCTACGCGGAGCGCGAGGAGGAGCTCGGCGCCGAGGTGATGCGCGAGCTGGAGCGCCGTGTCGTGCTCTCCGTCCTCGACCGGAAGTGGCGCGAGCACCTCTACGAGATGGACTACCTCCAGGAGGGCATCGGCCTGCGCGCGATGGCGCAGCGCGACCCCGTGGTGGAGTTCCAGCGCGAGGGCTTCGACATGTTCACCGCCATGATGGAGGGCATCAAGGAGGAGTCGGTCGGCTACCTGTTCAACCTGGAGGTCCAGGTCGAGCGGCAGGTCGAGCAGGTGCCGGTGCAGGCGGGCGCCGCCGACAAGGAGCAGGCCGCGGCCGGTGCCGAGCAGGAGGCCGTGGGCGCCGGTGCGGCGCGCGGCGGCGCGCCGGCGATCCGCGCCAAGGGCCTGGAGACGCCGAAGCGCGCGGACCGGCTGCACTTCTCCGCGCCGACCGTGGACGGCGCCGGCGGCGTGGTCGAGGGCGACTTCACCGCCGAGAGCACGGCCGACACCACCGTCGGCGACGGCACGACCCGCGCCGAGCGCCGCAAGGCGCAGAAGGGCGGCCGGCGCCGCAAGAAGTGACCGCCGCTCCCGGCCGGTGACGGGCGGGCGGCGCGACGGATGGACGGCCGGTGGGCGGCCCCGCACGGGGCCCGTCCGCCGGCCGCTGTGCGGACGGGGTCATGCGACGGTGTCCAGCTCGATCGCGCAGCACATCCAGCGGCCGGTGGGTGTCCGCTCCAGGCGGAACGCCAGTGCCCGCGTCCGGTCGCCGACCGCGATCCTGGCGAACGCCTCGATGACGCCGGGACCGGGCCGGCACACACCGACCGCGCGCAGGGCGGGTTCGCACCGCTCGCCCGGTGACGGCCGCAGCGGCGCCCCGGGCGCCAGGCGGACCAACTGGTCGTACGCGACGGCGCGGGCGTGGCCGAGGAGCGCGTGCACCGGGCGCCGTCCGCTCAGGACGAGCAGGAGCTGTTCGGCGAACCAGTCCTGCGGCCGCGGGTGCGCGGCCGGGCGGGCCGCGGGCGTCAGGGCGCGCTGCGGCCGGCCGGTGTCGGACCGGCGCGGTGGGCCGGCGCGGCTCGGGCCGCGGCTGTCTGTCCTCATGGCGTTCCACCCCCGTGCGGGCTGCCCCGGGGCACGGCGGTCCCGGGGAGAAGAGAAGAAGGGAAGCTACTGGTGGGTAACTGATGCGGATTGTAACCAGTGCGTCACTGTCCGGCAAGGGGGTGGGAACTCCCGGGCCCGCTGGTACAGTGAGCGCCCCCCGCGCCCGGAGCGCGGGCCGGGGCATCGCCGACAAGGGCAGGAAAGGAGCGGCACGGTGCGCGTCTATCTCCCCCTCACGGTGAGCGGCCTCGCCGCCCTCCGGAAGGCCGGCGAGGCCGGCCCGGCCCCGCTGACCGCCTACGCCGTCACGCCGGCGCTCCGCGAGTGGTACGTGTCGGGCGACCAGGAGGAGCTGGAGTACGCCGCCCTCGGGCGGGCCGCCCTGGCGTCGCTGCGGCTCGTCGCCGCCGATCCGGCGGCTCCGCGCCGCCGCGTCGTGGTGGCCGCCGACGTCCCGGAGACGGAGGTCGAGGCCGATCCGGGGCGTCTCGACGGTGCGGGCCGGCCCGGCGAGGTCCGGCTCACCGCGGCCGTGCCCCTGCGGCTGATCGCCTCGGTGCACATGGACGACGGTGACGCCGAGGCGGACGTCACGGCCGCCGCGGGAGCCGTCGCGGCCGCCGACGCCGGGGACACGGACGCCGCGTTCACCGTGGACGGCGCCGCCGACCACGAACTCCTGTGGTACGCGGTGCAGGAGATCGACCACATCCTGTGACGCGCGCGTAGCCCGATTGACAGTGGCGGCGCGTACGGTCGGTGACATGGCTGACCTCACCGGCACGCGGCAGCGGGCACACATCGTCTGGGACTGGAACGGCACCCTCCTCCACGACACCGACGCCGTCGTGGCCGCGAGCAACGCCTCGTTCGCCGCCCTGGGCGTGGCGCCCCTCACCCTGGAGCGCTACCGGGACCTGTACACGCTGCCCCTCGCCACCTTCCAGGAGCGGCTCATCGGCCGCGCGCCGACCGCGGCCGAGCGGCGCCTGCTGGACGAGACGTTCGCCACACAGTACGCGGCGCTCGCCGGCGGCACAGCGCTGGCCGAGGGGGCCGCCCGGCTCCTCGCGGACTGGGAGGCGGAGGGGCACACCCAGTCCCTGTGCTCCCTCGCCGGCCACGACATCCTCGGCGGCCTGCTGCGCCGCTACGGCATCGACCGGCACTTCCTGCGAGTGGACGGCAGCGTCGCCGGCCAGCCGCTCACGAGCAAGGCGGCGCAGATGGCGCGGCATCTCGCGGCTCTCGACGGGGTGTCGCCCGCGGACGTCGTCGTCATCGGGGACGCCACCGACGACGCCGTCGCGGCGGCGCACGCCGGAGCGCGCGCCGTCCTGTACACCGGCGGCACGCACAGCCGCCGCAGCCTCATGACGGCCGGTGTGCCCGTCGTCGACAGCCTGGCCGAAGCCGTGCGGACCGCCCGGGAGATGACGGCGCGGCCCGTGGGACGGACCCTCTGATTCTGCTCAACTCCTGAGGTGCGCCGGGAGAGGGAGAGATATCTTGGCAGGCGTGATCAGCGGAATACCGGGTGCGCGACCGACGAGTGGCAGTGACGCCACCGCCGGGTGCCCGGGCTGCGCCGCAGGCGGCCGATCCGCTGGTCCGTACCGCCGGGCGCATCCCATCGACGTGATCGAGCGCCGCCCGGTGACCATCACCCGACGTCACGCGACGGCGCGCGACAGGAGCCAGGGGACATGCACAACAAGCTGGACGAAGCCAAAGCCCAACGACTGGCACAAGCCGCACGGGTAGCCGAGCACGGCGCGGTCGGAGGACCGCCCGGCCACGGCCTCGACCCCGAGGCACTCCGTTCGTACCTCCAGCGCTACTACCTCTACATCGCCTCCGAGGACCTCGCCGACCGGGATCCCGTGGATCTCTACGGCGCCGCCCTGTCGCACTACCGGCTCGCCGCCGAGCGCCCCCAGGGCACCGTGAACGTGCGGGTGCACACGCCCACCGTCGAGGAGATGGGCTGGACGTCGCCGCACACGGTCGTCGAGGTCATCACCGACGACATGCCGTTCCTGGTCGACTCGGTCACCAGCGAGCTGTCCCGGCAGGGCCGTGGCATCCACCTCGTCGTCCACCCGCAGGTCGTCGTGCGCCGTGACATCACCGGCCGCCTGCTCGAGGTGCTGGACGGCACGGCGGACGGGCGTCCCGACGACGCCGTCGTGGAGTCGTGGATCCACGTCGAGACGGACCGGGAGACCGACCGCGACGACCTGGTCCGCATGGAGGCCGACCTGCGCCGCGTCCTCAGCGACGTCCGGGAGGCCGTCGAGGACTGGCAGAAAATGCGGGGCACCGCCCTCACCCTCGCCGAGGAACTGCCCGACGAGCCCCTGTCCGCCGAGCTGGCAGGGGGCGACGTCGAGGAGGCCAGGGAGCTGCTGCGCTGGCTCGCCGCCGACCACTTCACCTTCCTCGGCTACCGCGAGTACGAACTCGTGCGGTCCGACGGCGACGGCGACACGCTGCGCGCCGTCCCCGGCACCGGTCTCGGCATCCTGCGCTCCGACCCCCTGCTCGCCTCCGACTCGGGCGAGCCCGCCGGCTCCACCGCGTTCGGCCGGCTCTCGCCGTCGGCCCGCGCCAAGGCCCGCGAGCCGCGCCTGCTGATCCTGACCAAGGCCAACAGCCGTTCCACCGTGCACCGCAGGTCCTACCTGGACTACGTCGGCGTCAAGAAGTTCGACGCCGAGGGCCGCGTGATCGGCGAGCGGCGCTTCCTCGGGCTCTTCTCCGCCGCCGCCTACACCGAGTCGGTGCGGCGCATCCCCGTCATCCGGCGGAACGTCGCGGCCGTCCTCGCATCCGCCGGCTTCGGCCCGGACAGCCACAGCGGCCGGGACCTGCTCCAGATCCTGGAGACCTACCCGCGCGACGAGCTGTTCCAGACCCCCGTGGACACGCTGCGCGACATCGCCACCGCCGTGCTGCACCTCCAGGAGCGGCGCCGGCTGCGGCTGTTCCTGCGCCGCGAGGAGTACGGGCGCTACTACTCGGCGCTCGTCTACCTGCCGCGCGACCGCTACACCACCTCCGTGCGCCTGCGCCTGACGGAGATCCTCACCGAGGAACTGTCCGGCACGAACGTCGACTTCACCGTGTGGAACACGGAGTCCGTCCTCTCGCGGCTGCACTTCGTGATCCGCGTCGAGCCCGGCACCGAGCTGCCCGAGCTGACCGACGCCGACTCGGACCGGATCGAGGCGCGGCTCGCGGAGGCGTCCCGGTCCTGGGCCGACGCGTTCAGCGAGGCGCTGCTGGCCGAGTGCGGCGAGGAGCGGGCCGCCGAGCTGGGCCGCCGTTTCGCCCGCGCCTTCCCCGAGGGCTACAAGGCGGACTTCCCGCCGCGCGCGGCCGTCGCCGACCTCCAGTACGTCACCGGCCTCACGCGCGACGGCGGGCGGGACTTCGCCGTCAGCCTCTACGAGCCGGTGAACGCCGCCCCCGGCGAGCGCCGGTTCAAGATCTACCGCACCGGTGAGCCGGTGTCGCTCTCCGCCGTCCTGCCCGTGCTGCAGGCCCTGGGCGCCGAGGTCGTCGACGAGCGGCCCTACGAACTGCGCCTGACGGACGGCGCCACCGCCTGGATCTACGACTTCGGGCTCCGCTTCCCGCCCGAGCTGGCCGAAGGGCTCGGCGGGGACGCGCGCGAGCGGTTCCAGGAGGCGTTCGCCGCCACCTGGACCGGCTCGGCCGAGAACGACGGGTTCAACGCCCTGGTCCTGTCCGCCGGTCTCACCTGGCGCGAGGCCATGGTGCTGCGCGCCTACGCCAAGTACCTCTGGCAGGCCGGCGCCCGGTTCACGCAGAAGACCATGGAGGCCACCCTCCAGCACAACGCGCACACCACCCGGCTCCTGGTGAACCTCTTCGAGGCACGCCTCTCCCCGCAGCGCCAGACCGCGGGCCGCGAGCTGACCGACGGCCTGCTCGAAGAGCTGGACGGCGCCCTCGAACAGGTCTCCAACCTCGACGAGGACCGCATCCTGCGCGCGTTCCTCAACGTCATCAAGGCCACCCTGCGCGTCAACTACTTCCAGCGGACGGGCACACGCGACGCCTCGGGTGACGGGGGCCGCCCGCACGACTACCTGTCCGTGAAGCTCGACCCCAAGGGCATCCCCGACCTGCCCGAGCCGCGCCCGGCGTACGAGATCTGGGTCTACTCGCCCCGGGTCGAGGGCGTCCACCTGCGCTTCGGCAAGGTCGCGCGCGGCGGTCTGCGCTGGTCGGACCGGCGCGAGGACTTCCGCACCGAGATCCTGGGCCTCGTGAAGGCCCAGGAGGTCAAGAACACGGTGATCGTCCCCGTCGGCGCCAAGGGCGGGTTCGTCGGCAAGCGCCTGCCGAACCCGGCCGCCGACCGCGACGCGTGGCTCGCCGAGGGCATCGCGTGCTACCGCACGTTCATCTCCGGCCTGCTCGACATCACGGACAACCTCGTGGACGGCAAGGTCGTCCCGCCCGCCGACGTGGTGCGGCACGACGGCGACGACACCTACCTCGTCGTCGCGGCCGACAAGGGCACCGCCACCTTCTCCGACATCGCCAACGAGGTGGCCGAGGCGTACGGCTTCTGGCTGGGCGACGCGTTCGCCTCCGGCGGTTCCGCCGGATACGACCACAAGGGCATGGGCATCACGGCGCGCGGCGCCTGGGAGTCCGTGAAGCGGCACTTCCGCGAGCTCGGGCACAACACGCAGACCGAGGACTTCACGGCCGCCGGCATCGGCGACATGTCGGGTGACGTGTTCGGCAACGGCATGCTGCTCTCGGAGCACATCCGGCTGGTCGCCGCGTTCGACCACCGGCACATCTTCCTCGACCCGGACCCGGACCCGGCCGTCTCCTACGCGGAGCGGCGGCGCCTGTTCGAGCTGCCGCGCTCCTCGTGGGCGGACTACGACACCTCCCTGATCTCGAAGGGCGGCGGCGTGCACTCCCGCGCCGCCAAGTCGATCCCGCTGACCCCCCAGGTCCGCGAGGCCCTCGGGCTCGGCAGCTCGGTCACCGCGCTCACTCCCGCCGAGCTGATGCAGGCGATCCTGCGCGCGCCCGTCGACCTGCTGTGGAACGGCGGCATCGGCACCTATGTGAAGTCCTCCGCCGAGACCCACGCCGACGTCGGCGACAAGGCCAACGACGCCATCCGCGTCAACGGCCGCGACATCCGCGCGAAGGTCATCGGTGAGGGCGGCAACCTGGGCCTGACCCAGCGCGGCCGGATCGAGTACGCCACCGCCGGCGGCCGGTGCAACACCGACGCCATCGACAACAGCGCCGGTGTCGACACCTCGGACCACGAGGTCAACATCAAGATCCTCCTCAACGCGGTCGTGGCGAGCGGGGACCTGACGGTGAAGCAGCGCAACGCCCTGCTCGCCGAGATGACGGACGAGGTGGCGGCCCTCGTCCTGCGCAACAACTACGCGCAGAACGTCGCCCTCGCCAACGGCGCCACCACCGCGTCCGGCCTCGTCCTGGCCCACCAGCGGCTCGTCCGCCGCCTGACGGAGGAGGGCAAGCTCGACCGCGAGCTGGAGTTCCTGCCCCCCGACGACGAGTTCCGCGAGCGCCGGGCCGCCGGGCGCGGGCTGACCCAGCCGGAGCAGTCCGTCCTGCTGGCCTACGCCAAGCTGACGATCACCTCCGAGCTGCTCGGCACCGAACTGCCCGACGACCCGTACGTGAGCCGCCTGCTCCAGGCGTACTTCCCGTCCGCGCTGCGCGAGCGGTTCCCGCAGCAGATCGAGACGCACGCACTGCGCCGTGAGATCGTCACGACGCTGCTGGTCAACGACACGGTGAACGTGGGCGGCTCCTCGTTCCTGCACCGCATGCAGGAGGAGTCGGGCGCCTCGACCGAGGAGATCGTGCGGGCGCACACCGCCTCCCGCGCGATCTTCCGGCTCGGTGAGATCTGGGACACGGCCGAGCGCCTCGACAACGAGGTGCCCGCCGAGACGCTCACCCGCATCCGGCTGCACGCCCGCCGGCTCGTGGAGCGCGGCGCCCGCTGGCTGCTGAACAACCGCCCCCAGCCGCTGGCGCTCGCCGACACGATCCAGCTCTTCGCCGAGCGGGTCTCCGAGGTCTGGCTGGAACTGCCGAAGCTCCTGCGCGGCAAGGACCTCCAGACGTACACGACCCACCACGACGAGCTGGCCGCCGCGGGTGTGCCGGAGGAGCTGGCGGCGCGCGTGGCCGGGTTCTCGGCCGCGTTCCCCGCGCTCGACATCGTGGCGGTCGCGGACCGGACCGGGCGCGAGCTGATGGACGTCGCCCAGGTGTACTACCACCTGAGCGACCAGCTCGGCATCGCCCGGCTCCAGGACGGCGTCAGCGCGCTGCCTAGGGCGGACCGGTGGCAGTCGATGGCGCGCACCTCGATCCGCGAGGACCTCTACGCCGCCCACCAGCTCATCACGGCCGATGTGCTGGCCGAGGGCGACGAGCAGGCCGCGCCGGACGAGCGGTTCGCGTCCTGGTCGCGACGCAACGCGGCGATCCTCAGCCGCGCGCGCTCGACCCTGGCGGAGATCCTGGCGTCCGAGTCGTTCGACCTCGCGAACCTCTCGGTGGCCATGCGCACCATGCGGACCATGCTGCGCAGCAACCGCTGATGAGCGCCCGCCATGGCAGCACCTAGGATGACGGTCGAATCATCGCCTCATCCGTGACGGGAGCGCTGCCATGGCGGGAGCCTGCTCGGCCGGGTCGGACCCCGTGGTCACGGTCGTCATGCCGACGTACAACGAGGCGGACAGCCTCCCCGGGACGGCGGAGCGCCTGCTCGCCCTGCCGCTGCCGGGGCTGCGGCTGCTCGTCGTGGACGACGACAGCCCCGACGGCACGGGCAAGCTGGCCGACGAGCTGGCCGCCGCCCACCCGGGCCGTGTGTCCGTGCTGCACCGCACGGCGAAGGAGGGCCTCGGCCGCGCCTATGTGGCGGGCATGCTCCACGCGGTCGACGAGGGCGCCGCGTACGTCCTCCAGATGGACGCGGACGGCAGCCACGGCACGGAGTACGTCCCCCGGCTCGTCGGCACCGCCCTGGCGACGGACGCGGGCTTCGTCGTGGGCAGCAGGTACGTCCCGGGCGGCCGCCTCGCCGAGGAGTGGGCGCCGCACCGGCGGCTGCTGTCCCGCTGGGCGAACCGTTACGTCGGCGCGGTCCTGCGCACCGGGCTGCGCGACGCGACCGCCGGGTTCGTCCTGTGGCGCGCCGACGTCGTCCGGGCGCTCGGCCTCGAAGGGATGCGGAGCAACGGCTACAGCTTCCAGGTGGAGCTGAAGTACGCCGCCGTCCGGGCCGGGCACGCGGCCGTGGAGATCCCGATCCGGTTCGAGGAGCGGCGGCAGGGCGCGTCGAAGATGTCGGCGCGGGTGCAGTTCGAAGCGGCGTGGCTGCCCTGGCGGCTGCTGCTGGCCCGCCCGGCCGCCGCGCGGCCCGGCGGTGACCCGGTGGCGGAGCCCGGCGCGGCGCCGCCCCGCCCGCCCGCCACCCGGAACCGGTGACGTCCCGCCCATGGCACTTCTCACCGGTATACGGGACACCGAGGTCGCTGCGGCGGCCCGGTTCCGTCCCACGCCGCGGGCCGCCGCGCCCGCGCTCCTCGTCTACGCCGCCGTCCGCGCCGTCGGCCTGCTGGTGCTCGCCGGCTGGGCCGCGGCCGAGGGCAGGAGCCCGCACACGCTGCTCAGCGCCCGCTGGGACTCGGTGTGGTACACCCGGATCGCCGAGAACGGCTACGGGTACGAGATCCGTCTGCCGGACGGCGACGTGCACTCCGATCTGGCGTTCTTCCCCCTGCTGCCGGCCCTTGAGCGGGCTGTGGCCGCCGTCTCGCCGCTGAGCGCGGGGGACGCCGGGCTGCTGGTCGGCTGGACCGCGTCACTCGCCGCCGCCTGGGGCATCTGGGCCGTGGGCCGGCTGGTCTCCGGGCGCAGCGCCGTCGGCGTCGTGCTGGTGGCGCTGTGGGCGGCGTACCCGACGGCGTTCGTGCAGTCGATGGGGTACACGGAGGCCCTGTTCACGGCGCTCGCGGCCTGGGCGCTGTACGCGGTGCTGACCGGCCGCTGGGTGACGGCGGGGTTGCTCGCGGCCGTCGCCGGGCTGGCGCGGCCGTCGGGTGCCGCCGTGGTGGCGGCGGTGTGGATTCCCGCGGTGGTCGCGTACGTCATGGCGCGCCGCGGGGAGGCGGCCGGGGCGCCCGGGGGCCGGCCGTGGGGGCGCGTGCTGCTGGGGGTGGCCCTGGCGCCGCTCGGCTGGTTCGGCTACGTGGCCTACGTCGGGGTCCGGCAGGGCAGTGTGCTCGGGTACTTCGACGTGCAGGCGGGGTGGGGGAACGGCTTCGACGGCGGCCTCGCGCTGCTCGCCTTCGTGGTGGACAACCTGACGTCCACCGTCGTGGGCGGTCTCGGCCTGATCGCGGCGCTCGCGCTGGTCGGCTGGCTGGTCGTGCTGGGGGTGCGGCAGGGGCAGCCGCTGCCGCTGCTGGTGTTCACGGCCGTGATGGTCGTGACGTCGCTCGTCGGGTCCGGCTACTTCGGTTCGCGGCCCCGGCTGATGATGCCGGCGTTCGGCCTGCTGCTGCCGGCGGCCGTGGCGCTGGTGCGGCTGCGCCGGGGCCGGTGCGCGGCGGTGCTGGCTGCGGCGGCGCTCGCGTCGGGGGCGTACGGGGCGTTCACGCTGCTGGGCTCGGGACCGCCCTGACGGCCCGGCGCGCGGTCAGCGGGACACGTGCTTCACGATCCGGCCGTCGAGCATGACCACGAGGCAGCCGCCGGGCGTGGCGCAGTACTCGGTCTCGCCCTCCGAGGTCCTGTGGCGTGAGCGCAGCGTCCACTCGCCGCCGCCCGGGCGCATGCAGACCGGGCAGCGCTCCGTGGGGCGGACGGGCAGGGAGGACGCCACCGGGCCGCGTGCCGGTGCCGGCCGTCCCTGGGCGACCGACCACGCGGCGGCCGCGACCACCAGCGCGACGGCGCACATCTGCCGCGCGGACAGCTCCTCGTCCAGGAACACCAGGCCCACGCCCGCGCCGACCGCCGGGCCGAGGGAGAGGAGCACGCCGAAGGTGCGGGGGCCGATCCTGCGCAGCGCCGCCATGTCCAGCGAGTAGGGGATGAGGGAGGAGAGCAGCGCGACCGCGCACCCGGGGCCGAGGAGGGACGGGTGGTCCACGACGGCCCGTCCGCCGGTCGCCGCTGCCACGGGTGTCATGAGGACGGCCCCGATGGCGAGGGCCACGGCCAGGCCCGACCAGTCGTCGAAGAGGCGGCCGACCCGGCCGTTCAGGCTCACGTACACCGCGCGGCACAGCGCGGCCGTCGCCGCGAACGCCACGCCGGCCGCCGGCAGCGATCCGCCGGGGGCGGCCAGCAGCAGGACGCCGCCGATGGCCAGCAGGGCCGCCGCCAGGTGCGCGGGCCGCCGGGAGAGGGCGACGGCGAGGAGGAGGGGGCCGAGGAGTTCAAGGGTGGCGGCCACCCCGAGGGGGAGGCGTTCGATGGCCGAGAAGTAGGCGGCGTTCATGACCGCGATGGTCAGGCCGAGGCCGGCCGCGGCCCGCCACTGCTCCCGGGTGAGCCGCCGCGGGCGGGGGCGTGCCACGACCCACAGCGCGAGCGCCGCGAACGCCAGCCGCATTCCCGCGAGCGTCATGGGTCCCGCCTGGTCGTAGGCACCCTTCGCGACGGCGGAGCCGAGCTGGATGCTGACGATCTGGCCGAGGACGAGCAGCGCTGGAGTCATGCCGTCCAGCGTGGTGTCATGGTCTTGTGCAGTTCAACCATTACGGCGGTCAGTCCGCCCGCCTCGCCGCCGCCCTCGTCAACGCGCCCTGGCCGCTCACCCCCGACCAGCTCGAACCGATCCTGGCCGAGCACGAGATCATCCGCCGCCGGCTCACCACCGAGCAGATCGCGGGCCTGCACGCCTGGAGCCGCCGGCTCGCCCGCTGCTTCGGCGACCAGGACATCGATGAACGCTGCGCCGCCATCAACGGGCTGCTCGCCGACGCGTCGAGCAGCCCCCGCATCACCACCCACGACGGCCAGGCCCCCCACCTGCACTACAGCGCGCCGGGCTCCGACGCGGCCGCCCACATCCGGGCGACCACCGCCGCCGGGCTCGCGTCCGTCGTGTGCTTCGCGGCCCCCCACCGGCTCGGCCGCTGCGCGCGCTGCGGCAGGGCGTACGTCGACACCTCGCGCAACGGACGGCGCTCCTACTGCACCGTCCGCTGCGCGAACAACGACGCCGTGGCCCGTCACCGCAGCGCCCGCGCCGCCGTCTGAACCGGGCCGGTCACACCGCCGCGTGGTGCAGCCAGCCCTTCCACGACGAGGTGATCATGTCGGTCAGGCCGCGGTGCGCGGTCCAGCCCAGCAGGTCGGCGGCGCGGTCGGGGCTGACGACGACATGGGCCGGATCACCGGGCCGCCGGGGGGCGGTGACGGGCACGAGACGCGTGTGGCCGGTGAGCCGGATGACGCGCTCGACCATCGTGCGGACCGACACGGCCCGGCCGCGCCCGATGTTGACGGTCAGGTGCGCGGGCTCCGGCCGCGCGGCGAGGGCGCGCACCGCCGCGAGGTGGGCCTCCGCCAGATCCTCGACGTGGACCCAGTCCCGTACGCAGGTCCCGTCCGGCGTCGGGTAGTCCTCGCCGAAGATCTGCGGCGGCTGCCCCGCGCACAGGTTGTCGAACGTCATGGGCAGCAGCCCGGCCGTGCCGCGGTCGGCCAGCTCGGGGGCGGCCGCGCCCGCGACGTTCACGTGCCGCAGGCTCGCGGTCGCGATGCCGTACGCCCGGCCCACGTCCCGGACCAGCCACTCCCCGGCCAGCTTCGTCTCGCCGAACGGGCTCAGCGGGACGCACGGCGTGTCCTCCGACACGAGGTCCGTGTACGGGGAGCCGTACACCGCCGCCGACGAGGACAGGACGAAGCGGGCCACCCGCGCGCCGCGCGCCGCCTCCAGCAGGATCTGCAGGCCGTAGAGGTTCTCGCGGAAACAGCGCAGCGGCTGCCGTACGGACTCGGCGACCTCCGTGCGCGCCGCGAGATGGATCACGGTGTGCACCCGGTGGTCGGCGAACACCCGGTCCAGGACCCCGCGGTCGAGCAGCGAGCCCTGGACGAACGGGACGCCCTCCGGCAGCCGGGTCGCGTCGCCGGCGGACAGATCGTCGTACACCACGGCCCGTTCGCCCGCGAGGACGAGGGCGCGCACCACGTGGGCGCCGATGTACCCGGCGCCGCCGGTGATCAGAAAGGACATGCGGTGACTCCCTGGTGCTCGCGTGGGGTGCCGCGCCGCGCGGCGGGCGGGCGCGGGCCGGCCACCGCGACCGCGCCGGGGGCGGGGCGGCGCGCGTGGTCGGGGACGACGGGCGGGACGCCACGCCCGCCGAGGAAGACGGCGCGGACGACGCGTTCGGCGGCGAGTCCGTCGTCGTACGGGCAGAAGCGGCCGCGGAACGCGGCGCGGCGCGCCGCCTGCGCCGGGTCGGTCCACAGCGCGGGGTCGGTGAGGGCGGCCGCCAGTTCGGCGGGGGTGCGGGTCACGGGTCCGGGCGCGACGGCGGGCAGGTCGACGTACGCGCCGTGCACGGTCCGGTAGGTGTCCCAGTCGTCCGCGTACAGGACGATCGGGCGGTCCAGGGCCGCGTAGTCGAACAGCAGGGGCGCGTAGTCCGTGACCAGGGCGTCCGCCGCCAGGCACTGCTCGGTGACTGCGTCGTCGTCGGCCGTCAGCAGGTGGAAGCGTGGCCCGAGCGCCCGGGCGAGCGCCGCGGTGTCGAGCGGGACGCGCCGCCGGTGGGCATACGCGCGCGGGGCGGGCGCGTAGAGGACGGTGAGCGCTCCGTCGGGTACGCCGAGGCGCGCGCGGGCGCGCAGGACATCGGCCGCGCCGGCCGTGAGGAACACGTCGGCGCGCGGCGAACCGTACTCCAGCGTCACGTAGTCGGCCGGGTAGGCGGCCTCCCAGGCGAGGGTGGCGTGGCGGTTGCCGGACAGGGCGTAGTCCCAGGAGTCGATCTGCCGCAGGAGCCGGGGCACGTCGCGCACCGGTGTGTCCAGGCCGCGGTGGGCGACCGGGGTGCCGCGGTGGGTCATCAGCCGGATCTGTCCCGGGCGGTCGGCGAGGACGTCGGGGAAACCGCAGTTGCTGATGAGGTAACGGGCGCGGGCGAGGGCCGTCCAGTAGGCAGCGGTGCCGGGGACCAGCCGCTGCACGCCGGGCGGCAGGGCCTGTCCCGGGCCGGTGACCCAGGCGGTGCGGACGCCGCCGGCCAGTTCGCGGACCTTCGCCTCGATGGCCGCCGGGTGGCAGGTGTACCGGCCGGCCCGGCCCGTGGTGAAGACCGCGAGGCCGGGGTCCAGCGGGCGGCGCAGGTGCCACCGGTAGTGCGCCCGCAGGGCGATGGCGCGTACGTGCCGCCGCGCGCCCCGGAGGAGGGCGCGCAGCCGCCCGCCGAGGCGCTGGAACGCCGTCGCGAGCCGGAACGCCCGCCGCGCGCCGAGCCGGAAGAGCATGTGCGCCCCCTCCGGGCGCCCGCCGAGGGCGGTGGCCCCCGCCGCCGCCCGGTACCGCCGGCACAGGGCCGCGCCGCGCCGGAAGAACTCCGCGCGCCGCGCCGCGGGCAGCGTCGCCGGCGCGCGGTACACGGCGGCGAGGTGCTCGGCCATGCGGCGGTACAGGGCCGCGCGCCACTTGGCCGACGGCAGCCGGGCGAAGGTGCGTTCGTACTGCTCGACGAGGTCGAGGTGCCCCTCGGTCGTGCCGGTCGTGCGGCCGCCGCGTCTGCGGGCGCGGTGGTGCAGGCAGACCCGGTCGAGCACGGTCACCGTCCCGGCGGCGATCAGCGCGGGGTAGGCGAACGGAATGTCCTGGTGGTGGCCGGGCGGGAAGCGCAGTCCCAGGCCGGTGAGGAAGTCGCGCCGGAGGACGCGGCCCCACGCGGTGGGCGGGAGGCGGAGCAGCGATGGCCGGGTCGTGAGGGAGCAGACGTCCCGCGCGGCGCCGCGCTCGGGGCGGTGAGCAGGTCGCGGGGCAGACCGGGGCCGAGCGTGCCGTCGAACGAGAGGACCGCGTGGTCGTGGACGAGGAGCTGCGGGTCGCCGGTGGCGGTGAGGCGGGCGTCGATGGCGGCGAGGGCGCCCGGCGTGAGGATGTCGTCGCCGTCGAGGAAGAGGACGTACTCGCCGCGGGCGTGGTCGAGCGCGGCGTTGCGGGCCGGTCCCGGACCGGCGGTGCGGTCGAGGCGGAGGCCGGTGACCCGGGGGTCGGCAGCGGCGAACTCGGCGATGATGTCGCCGCACGCGTCCGGTGACGCGTCGTCCACGACGATGAGTTCGAGGTCCCCGGCGTCCTGGGTGAGCACGGAGGTCAGGCAGGCGGGGAGATACGCCTGCACCTGGTAGGCGGGCACGATGACGCTGAAACGGGGCACGGCACCACATCCACGAGCGGCATATCGGATGATTAAGGACCATCCGACAATCTCTCTTCCGGGGTGTCCCGCCGGGGAAGCCGGAAGTGTCGCGCCCGCGATCCGTCCGTTCGGAGCAGCAGAGCAGCACGCGGCCCGCCCGCCCCCGTCGCACCGGACGGGGACGGGCGGGCCGCGTGTGCGTGCCGCCCGCTATTTCACGGCGCCCGACATCATGCCCGCGACGAACTGCTTCTGGAAGGCGAAGAAGATCGCCAGCGGGATCACCATCGTCAGGAACGCGCCCGGCGCCAGCACGTCGAAGTTGCTGCCGAACTGCCGCATCTCCTGCTGCAGCGCCACCGTCATCGGCGGCGACCCGGAGTCGGCGAAGATCAGCGCCACCAGCATGTCGTTCCACACCCACATGAACTGGAAGATGGCGAGCGCCGCGATCGCGGGACCCGCGAGCGGCATCACCACCCGGGTGAACAGCCGCAGCTCGCCCGCGCCGTCGAGCTTCGCCGCCTCCAGCAGCTCGCGCGGGATCTCGGCGAAGAAGTTGCGCAGCAGGAAGATCGCGAACGGCAGCCCGAACGCGGAGTGGAACAGCACCACGCCGAACGTCGTCTCGAAGATCCCCAGCGTGTTGAACAGCCGCGCCACCGGGATGAGCGCCACCTGCACCGGGACCACCAGCAGCGCCACCACGAGCAGGAACCACCAGTCGCGGCCGGGGAAGTCCAGCCACGCGAAGGCGTACGCCGCCAGCGCGCCCAGCACGATGACCAGCGCGGTGGACGGCACGGTGATCAGGACCGTCGTCCACACCGAGTCGGTGAACGTGCCGTTGCCCAGCAGCGCGTCGTAGTTCGCGCCGGTGAGCTGCCCAGGGTCCGTCAGCACGTCCCACCAGCCGGAGGACGCGATGTCGCGCGGGTCGCGGAAGGACGAGACGAGCAGCCCGAGGGTCGGCAGCAGCCAGATCGCGGCCAGGACGACCAGGACGACGCGCGTGGCGCCGCCGGCCGCGGCCGAGGCCAGGCGGGAGACGAGGGGGCGGGCCGGCGGTCCCGAGGCCCCGGGCTGTGCGGAGGACTCGGGTCCGGGCTCTTGAGCGGTCAGGGTCGTCGCGGTCACCGCTGGTTCTCCCGTCGCAGCCTTCTCAGGTTGAAGATCATCACCGGCACCACGAGGATGAGCAGCAGCACCGCGATGGCACTGCCCACACCCTGGTCGCCGCCGGTGCCGAAGGACTCCAGGTAGAGCTGGAGCGCCAGGACGTTCGCGTCGCCCTGGCTGGAACTCGGCGGGATGACGTACACGAGGTCGAAGATCTTCAGCACGTTGATCATCAGGGTCACCATCACCACCGCGAGCAGCGGCGCCAGCAGCGGGACGGTGATGCGGCGGAAGACCTGCCACTCGTTGGCGCCGTCCACGCGGGCGGCCTCCAGCGTCTCCCGGGGCACGCCGGCCAGGCCGGCGGCTATGAGCACCATCGCGAACCCGGCCCACATCCACACGTAGGAGCCGATGATCGCCGGTGTCACCAGCGTCGGGCCGAGCCAGTCCGCGCCGTTGTAGGGGGCGGTGAAACTGTCGGCCGCCAGCCGAAGCCGCGTGCCGTCCGCCTCGGCCGGCAGCGAGAACGTGCCGTCGTCACCGGTGGTCGCCGACGCCACGACCTCGCCGTCGTCGCGCACCGCCTCCACGGTGATGCCGGCCAGCGCCTTCTCCTCCGGGTCCACCGTGTCGGGGACCCCGCCGCCGCGCGTGAAGTCCATCCACACGGTGCCGGTCACCCCCTCGGTGTCGGCGGACGCGGCGACGGCCCGCTCCGCGCCCTCCAGTTCCGGCTGCGGCACCGCCACGAGCGGCAGCAGGACCGGCTCGCCCGCCGAGACCGGCGCGTCCAGCAGGTACGAGCCGTCCTCCTGGGCCGTGAGCGGGCCGTCCGGCCGCGGCTCGGCGTCCGGCCAGGACGCGTCACCGGTGAACGTGTCGTGCACGGTGGTCATGACGGCGTTCGCCAGACCGCGGTCCGGGTCCTGCTCGTACACCAGCCGGAAGATGATGCCGGCCGCCAGCATCGAGATGGCCATCGGCATGAAGATGACGAGCTTGAACGCGGTCGCCCAGCGGATGCGCTCCGTCAGGACCGCGAAGATCAGGCCGAGCCCGGTCGCCGCGGTGGGGGCCACCACGAGCCAGATGAGGTTGTTGCGCAGCGCGTCGCGGATCGCGCCGTCCGTGAAGAGCGTCGCGAAGTTGTCCAGGCCGACGAACCCGTCGCCCGACGCGTCGAACAGGCTCCGCCAGACCGAGTACGCGATGGGATAGACGACCAGTGCGCCGAGCAGCAGCAGCGCGGGCAGCAGGAAGCACGCGACGGCCCAGGGCCGGGCTCTGATCACCGCCTTGCCGGATGCCATGGGAAGTCAGTCTCCGTCCGTCGATGAGATCAGTGGGTCGGGTGGGGGGACCGTCAGCCGCCGTACGCGGCGTCGGCCTGCTCCTCCAGGTAGCGCTGGGCGCCCTCGATGTCGCCCGGGTCGCGCAGGAAGTCCTGCAGGCCCTGCCACATGCCCTGGCCCGTGGTGCCGCCGAAATCGGCGGGCGTCTGGTCCGACAGGTCGAACCGGAAGTCGTCACCCGCGGCGATCAGCGCCTCGGCGATGCCGCGCTGCACGTCGTCGGGGTACGCCGCGAGGTCGAGGGACCGGTTGGGCGAGATGTAGCCGCCCGGCTGGGCCCAGATCCACGCCGCGTCCGTCGAGGCGAGGAACGCGAGCAGCGCCTCCTGGGCCTCGCTGGCCTCGCCGTCCGGCGCCACCGCCACGGCCGCGTCGCCGCCGCTGACGACCGGCGGGTCGCCGCCGTCGACGGACGGGAAGGGGAAGACGCGCGCGTCCTCACCGATCACCGCGTCGGTGCTGTCCGTGATGACGGCACCGACGAAGTCCGCCTCGAAGACCATGGCGGCCTCGGGCGTCTCCAGGTCGGCGAACGTCCGCGTCACCGAGGTGGGGAAGTCCGTCTGCAGTGCCCCGCTCGCCAGCAGGCGGTCCTCGCCGAACACCTCGGCCAGGGCGGTCAGCGCCTCGGTCACGCTCGGATCGGTCCACGGGATCTCATGCGCGATCAGCTTGTCGTACATCTCGGGGCCGGACTGGGAGAGATAGATGTTCTCGAACCAGTCGGTCAGCGTCCATCCGTCACCGCCGGCCACCGACAGGGGGGTCGTGCCCGACTCCCACAGCGTCCAGGCCGTGTCCACGAACTCGTCCCACGTCTGTGGGGCGGACACCCCGGCGTAGTCGAACGCCGTGGCGCTGTACCAGACGAGAGACTTGTTCGCCGCCTTCACGTAGACGCCGTACTGCACGCCGTCACGGGCGGCGATGTCCTGCCAGCCCTGGGAGTAGTTGGCGTCGAGCTGCTCCTGCACGAGGTCCCCGACGGGCGCGATCCAGCCCTGCTCCGCGAACTCCTGCAGGACGCCCGGCTGCGGGACCATCACGATGTCCGGCGGCGCACCGCCCTCGATCTTGGTGCCGACGAACTGCGACACGTTGTCCCCGCTCGGGACGAAGCTGACCGAGGCGCCCGTCCTGGCCTCGAACTCGTCCAGCACCCGCAGGAAGTTGTCCCGCTCGGCGCCCGTCCACACCGCCGCGACCTCGAGCGACTCACCGCTCAGGTCGGGCAGTTCGATCGTTTCCGGCCAGTCGCCGTCCGCCGTCTCGTCCCCGCCGCCGCAGGCCGACAGCGTCAGGGCGGCCACCGCGGCCAACGCCGCCGCCGCACGGAAGGTCCTGTGCCGGGAGGTCCGGCCCGAACCGTGCATGAACACCGCCTCACCCCTTCAGGTGCGGCGACGCCCAACCGTCGCAGGGCCTGCCGCGCCGCACGTCCTGATCATGTGTCCTACGCCTGCCCCCTTCCCCGGGCAATACCGCGTGCTCGCCCAACTTCCGTTTGTGATGGGGCTGTTACGCAAGGCGGGGCGGTGCGGCGCAGGTCGGCGCAGGACGGTGCGGGGACGGCGGCTCACACGAGGGTGGCGGCCGTGGAGCGGTCGGACTCGGCGGCCCGTGCCGCGGCGCTCGCGAGCAGGGCCATGTCCGTCGGCCCGTTGCCCAGTTCGCGGACCGGCCGGCGGGGCGGCGCGTCGCCGGCGCGTGCCCAGTCCACCCGGGCGACCGTCGGCCGCAGTGTCGCCGTGCGCGGGATGCGGCCCGTCACCCGGCCGGCCTGGAACGTCTCCCCGGCCCCGCCCCCGCCGCGGCGCAGCTCACCGCGCCCGGCGGGCTGCCCGGTCAGCGCCACGGATATGCCGCCGCCGGGCGGCACGGGACCGCCCGCCGTCACCAGCCGGACGCCGAGCCTGCGCCCCTCCTTCACGACCGCGTCCAGGATCCTGACCACGGAGCCGGCCGCCTGGCGGCCCGGCGCGCCGAGCGCCGGCGCCAGCAGCTCGCCGAAGTCGTCGACGAGGACGACGAGCCACGGCAGCGGATCGCTGCCCCGCGCCAGTATCGGCGGCCCCTCGGGCTCGGGCAGCGCCTCGTCCCCGGCCGGCCGGGGACCGACCACGCGCCCCGAGCGCCCGCGCGCCGCGGTGAAGTCGGCGTCGCCGAGGAGCGCGGCGCGGCGTTTCAGCTCGGCCCGCAGCGCCTGGGCGAACGCCCGCATGCGCAGGGGGTCGTTGGCCCCGAGCCAGGTCGCGACGTGCGGCAGCTCGGCGGCCGGCCGCAGGCCCTCGCCCGTGCCCTCGACCAGCAGCAGCGACAGGTCGCGCGGCGACCTGGCCGTGGCGAGCGAGGCGGCCAGGGTGACCAGCAGCTCCGTGCGGCCGGCGCCCGTGCCGCCCTCGATGGCGAGCGGCCCGGACAGCGCGGCCAGATCGACGCCCACCGGACCGCGGGCGCCCTCGCCGAGCACGGCGGTGAGCGACGGACGCTGCGTCCACCGCTCGCGGAGCGTGCCGGGGGTGACGCGGGCCAGCTCCAGGACGTCCAGCAGGCGGCAGGTCTCCGGCACCGTGCCGCCCGGCGCGGCCGGCACGGGCACCGCGCGGCCCGCGCTCTCCTCCGTGACCGGGGCGAGGGCGCGGGCGAACCGCTCGGCCCAGGCCGCCGACACGGCGTCCACACCGGCGGGCGGGCCGGCCGCGCCGTCCGGCCCGGTGACCCGCACCGACGTGGCGACGACGCCGCTCAGCAGGGCGGCGGCGCCGCACGCGGCGAAGACGGGGGACAGGGCGCGGGCCGCGGCCAGCGCCCGGCCCGCCGGGGAGTCCGCGGTGGCCGGCGGCACGTCGGCGAGGGTGATGAGGTGGACGCCGCGCTGCGGCCCGGCGGCGGCCAGCCGCGCGAGGGCGGTGCGCGCGCCCGCCCCGCCCGGGTCGCCGTCGGCGAGGACGACGGTGCGCCGGCCCCCGGCCGGCTCCGGCGGCCCGGTGGGGGAGGTCAGCTCCTGCAGGCGGGCGGCAGCCTGCTCGGCGTCGAAGGCGAGGAGCAGCTCGCAGTCCTGGCCCCGGGTGGGCCGCACGTGCGGCAGCCAGCCGAGCCACGACCAGTCGTCCTCGTGCCCGGGCGCGATGACGACCAGTTCGAGCGTGCTCGGCGGGTGCAGCGCGGCGAGCTGCGCGAGGACCGACCGCGCCACTCCGAGGGTCCGCTCGCGCGGCCCCGCGATGCCGAGCGAGCCGGCCTCGGTCAGGGCGACGGCGGACGGCGGCAGCGCGCGCGACGGCCGGTGGAACGTGCCGAGGCGCACCCGCAGGGTGTCCGGGTGGGCCGGGCCGCGCGACCACAGGGCGGGCCCCCGGTCCAGGGCGGTCAGCAGGACGGCCGCCGCGTCGGGACAGCGGGCCTCGTCCGCCGCTGCCGCCGTGTCGTGCGCCGCGCCGTCGAAGCGCGGGATCTCGCGCACCGCCGTCTCGGCGGCGGCCGGCCGGCCGCGCGCCCAGCCCGCGAGGCCGCGCCGCCCGGTCCTGCGGGTCCCGGGCTCGTCGGGGGCGTCCGCCGGCCCGGCGCCGGCGCCGGGCGCCGGGGCGGCACCGGACGCCGGACCCGCCGGGACCAGGACGCGCAGCGCCGACTCGCCGAGCCGCAGCACGCCCCCGTGCGGCACGGGCACGGGGCCGCCGGTGACCGGCCTGCCGTCGAGGAGGGTGCCGTTGGTCGAGCCGGTGTCCGTCACGGTGACCGAGCCGTCGGGGCCGACCGTGAGCGCGCAGTGGGCGCGGGACACGTCCGGGTCGTCGAGGGGGACGTCGGCCCTGGCGGACCTGCCGATCCTGGCCTCGCCGCCGCGCAGGAGGTGCACACCGCCCGCGTCCGGCCCGGCGACCACGTGCAGCGTCGCGGGGACGGGTCCGGGCGCGGTCTCCTCCAGCGGGCGGTGGAACGCGAGCACGGCTCCGTCCACCAGCGGCGGCTCGCCGAGCAGGGCGCGGCGGGGGTCGATGCGCCGGTCCTCGCAGAAGACGGCGCCCGGCACGGCGGAACCCGGGGCCACCGCCGCGGCCAGGGCGCCGAGCACGGCGTCGAGCGGGGTGCCGGCGGGGGCGCCGACCGACACGTCCACGCCGGCGGCCGTCCCCGGCGCGCCGCCGGCCGTGAAGACGGTCAACCTGATCCGAATCGGCATCGACCCTCCCGGTCACTCCGCCGGCCCCGGCTCTCCTGACAACCGCCGCGGCACCGGTCGCATCGGATGCTGATGCTGAAAGCATCCTCGCACCCACCACCGACAACAGGGTGTGCCGCCGACAGTTAATGATCTTGATTGGAGATATCTGACCAGAATCGATCGGTGGGGCGCGCCGGCCCACCCGGCGAACCGGTCGTCGCCGCCCGTCCCGGGCCGGTTCCCCGCACCCGGCCCCGGCTGACGGCGCAGTGATCGTACGGGGCCCGGCGCGTCCGCCGTCCCCCGGAACAACGCCTTCCCGCCCGTATCCGTCCGTATCCCGCACAGCCGACCGGACGGACGTTCGTACACCCTGGCGGCCCACTACAGTAGGGAACTCGGATCCCGACACCGGGCCAGCCCGACACCAGACCAGGGAGCGCACGTGCGGCCGGTAGGCAGCAAATACCTGCTCGAAGAGGCCCTCGGACGCGGTGCCACCGGCACCGTCTGGCGCGGGCGGCAGCGCCGGGCCGCCGGCGACGAGGCCGCCGTGACGGGCGAGGCCGGCGAGGCCGTCGCCATCAAGGTCCTCAAGGAGGAGCTGGCGAGCGACCCCGACGTCGTCATGCGCTTCATGCGGGAGCGCGCGGTCCTCCTGCGCCTCGGCGGCGACAGCCACCAGAACATCGTCCGCACCCGCGACCTCGTCGTCGAGGGCGATCTGATCGCCCTCGTCATGGACCTCATCGACGGTCCCGACCTCCACCGCTACCTGTACGAGAACGGCACCTTCAGCCCCGTCGCCGCCGCCCTGCTGACCGCGCAGATCGCCGACGCGCTCACCGCCGCGCACGCCAAGGGCATCGTCCACCGGGACCTGAAGCCGGCCAACGTCCTGCTGGCCGGCGGCGGCGACACGATGGTGCTCGCCCCCGGCACCGAGCCGCGCCCCATGCGCCCGATGCTCACCGACTTCGGGATCGCCCGGCTCGCCGACAGCCCCGGCGTGACCCGCGCCCACGAGTTCGTCGGCACCCCTTCCTATGTCGCGCCCGAGTCCGCCGAGGGCAGGCAGCAGACGTCGGCGGTCGACGTCTACGCCGCCGGCATCCTGCTCTACGAGCTGGTCACCGGCCACCCGCCGTTCGGCGGCGGCAGCACCCTGGAGGTCCTGCGCCGCCACCTCAGCGAGGAGCCGCGCCGCCCCGACGGCCTGCCCGGGCCGCTGTGGACCGTCATCGAGTGCTGCCTGCGCAAGCGCCCGGACGAGCGCCCGAGCGCCGCGGGGCTGGCCCGCGCGCTGCGCACCGTGGCCGCCGGCATCGGGGACCGCGCCACCACCGAGCAGCGTGACGCCGCGCTCGGTGTCAGTGCCCTGCTCACGCCCGACCCGCGTCCGGTGCTGGTGCCGGGCACCGGCATCAGCCCACCGGGCTCGGCGGAGCCGACCCAGGTCATGCCGGGCGGTTCCGGCGCCGCCGACCCGCTCGGCCGCACCAGCGTGCTGCCGCATCGCCCGGGCCAGGACGACGGGGGCGACGACCTCGGGTCGACGCGCGCGCTGCCGACGACCGGACCGTCCGCCGACGACCCCCATCCGTGGCAGGACCAGCTCCGCGCCGCCCGGGACCGGAACGAGCCGACCCGTGTGCAGCCCGTCGACCCGGGGCACGACCCGCTGCAGCGCTCCCCGCAGCGCAGGCCGCAGCGCCGTCCCGCGCCCGCGCCCCGCCGTCAGGATCCCGGCCTGCCGGCGCAGGGCTACGCGCAGCCCCAGCCGTATCAGCAGGCCCCCCAGTACCAGCAGCCCCAGCAGTACCGGCAGCCCGTCCCGCCGCAGCAGCCGGTCCCGCCCCGCCGGCGGGACGAGCCCCGTCCCGAGCGCGGGCGGTCACGCAGCGCGAACCCCATGCGGATCCCGGGGCTCGGCTGTCTGAAGGGCTGCCTCCTGGTGATCGTCGTCCTTGTGGTGATCGCATTTCTCGTCTGGAACTTCACGCCGCTCCAGGAGTGGATTGCGGACGGCAGGAGTTTCTGGGACACCGTCACCGACTGGTTCGACGACGTCCGCGAATGGCTCGGTCTCATCGACGAGGCGAACGACACGGTGAACGACATCCAGGAGAACCTGCCGAATAGCGAGTGACCTCGGGGATTTATCGACTTCCCGGAGCTGAATTTTCGCGGGGGCATGCCCACAAAACCGGGCAACCCTGGCGCGCTCGTCCCCCCGCCGCCCGGCTGCCGTCGTAGCCTCACGCCATGGCACGGAACATCGGCGGCCTCTACACCGCCCACCGCGTCCTCGGCCGCGGCAGCGCCGGAACGGTCTGGCTCGGCGACGGGCCGGACGGCCCCGTGGCCATCAAGCTGCTGCGCGAGGACCTGGCGGCCGATCCCGACCTGGCCGAACGGTTCGCCCACGAGCGCCACGCCCTCCTCGGTCTCGAACACCCGAACATCGTCGGCGTCCGCGACCTCGTCATCGGGACGTCCGGCGCCGAGGGCGGCCGGGACGACGAGGGCGGGCACGGCGACATCGCCCTGGTCATGGACCTGGTGCGCGGCCCCGACCTGCGCGGTCACCTGGAGCGCGAGCGCCGCCTCGCCCCGCTGGAGGCGGTCGGCATCGTCGCCGACATCGCCACCGGCCTCGCCGTCGCCCACGCCGCGGGCATCGTCCACCGCGACGTGAAGCCGGAGAACATCCTCCTCGACACGGCGGACGGCGCCACCACCGCGCTCCTCGCGGACTTCGGCGTCGCCAAGCTCATCGACGAGCCGCGGCACGGCGGCCGCAACGGCGTCGTCGGCACTCCCGACTACATGGCCCCCGAGATCGTCGAGGGGCTCCCGCCGCGCGCGGCCGTCGACATCTACGCCCTGGTCACCGTGCTGTACGAGCTGCTCGCCGGCTTCACGCCCTTCGGCGGCGGCCACCCGGGGGCCGTCCTGCGCCGCCAGGTCACCGAGAAGGCCGCCGAGCTGCCCGGACTGCCCCCGGAGCTGTGGTCCGTCATGCAGCAGTGCCTGGCCAAGGCCCCCGCCTCCCGGCTGCGCGCCGCGGAGCTGGCCTCCCGCCTGCGTGAGCTGACGCCGCTGCTCACCGGCCTGCCGCCGCTGGACATCGGCGACCCGGTGCCGGACGTTCCCGAGCCCGTCGCCGCCGAGCCCGCGGGCGCGGCCGCCGTCCGCACCGGGGCGGCCGCCGCACGGGCCGCCGTGCCGCTGGTCCGCGGCGCGGCGCCCGACGACGGGCGCACCACCCACACCCGGATGCGGGTCCCCGACGCCGACGAACTGGCCGGCGGCGCGCACGGCACCGCCCGCGCCCCCCGGGCCACCGGTGCGCGCCGCGCCGGGTCCGCGCGCCGGGGCTCGTCCGACCGCCGCCGCAGGCGCCTGGCCCTCACCGCCGCCGGCGTCGTGGTGGCGGGCGCGATCGCCGGGCTGCTGCTGTTCGCCGGCGGCTCGGACGGCTCCGGCGGCGGGGACGGCAGCGGCGGCGGCACGTCCGGTGTGGAGGAGTCGGCGGGCGACGGGCACGAGGGCGACCCGGCCGGTTCCTGAACCGCTCCGGCCGCCGTCACCGGCCGCCGTGCGGTTACGCTGGTCGCGTGGCAGTCGTCGATGTATCCGAAGCTCTGAAGTCCCTCAGCTCCACCATGCAGTCAATCGAGGCGGTCCTGGACCTCGACAGGCTCCGGGCCGAGATCGCCTCGCTCGAGGAGCAGGCCGCGGCCCCCACCCTGTGGGACGACCCCGAGCACGCCCAGCAGGTGACGAGCAAGCTCTCCGCCGTGCTGGCGCAGGTCAGGAAGGTCGAGGAGCTGCACGGCCGCATCGACGACCTGGAGGTCCTCTTCGAGCTGGCGGAGGCCGAGAGCGACGCGGACGCCCGCCGCGAGGCGGAGGCCGAGCTGGCCGCCGTCCGGAAGGCCGTGGACGAGCTGGAGGTCCGCACCCTCCTGTCCGGGGAGTACGACCAGCGCGAGGCGATGGTGTCCATCCGCGCGGAGGCCGGCGGCGTGGACGCGGCGGACTTCGCCGAGCAGCTCCAGCGGATGTACCTGCGCTGGGCGGAGCGCCGCGGCTACCCGACCGAGGTCCTGGACACCTCCTACGCGGAGGAGGCGGGCATCAAGTCGACCACCTTCGCGGTGAAGGCGCCCTACGCCTACGGCACCCTGTCCGTCGAGCAGGGCACGCACCGCATGGTGCGCATCTCCCCGTTCGACAACCAGGGCCGCCGCCAGACGTCGTTCGCCGGTGTCGAGGTGCTGCCGGTGGTCGAGCAGACCGACCACATCGAGATTCCCGAGAACGACATCCGCATCGACGTCTTCCGCTCCTCGGGGCCGGGCGGGCAGTCCGTCAACACGACGGACTCCGCGGTCCGGATCACCCACCTGCCGACCGGGATCGTCGTCTCCTGTCAGAACGAGAAGTCCCAGATCCAGAACCGCGCGGCCGCGATGCGCGTCCTCCAGGCGAGGCTGCTCGCCCACCAGCGGGCGCAGGAGCAGGCGAAGATGGACGCGCTGAAGGGCGACGGCGGCAACTCCTGGGGCAACCAGATGCGCAGCTATGTCCTGCAGCCGTACCAGATGGTGAAGGACCTGCGAACCGATCATGAAGTCGGAAACCCGCAGGGTGTTCTCGACGGTGATATCGACGACTTCCTCGAAGCCGGAATCCGCTGGCGGAAACAGCAGGAGAAGTAACCTTCACACAACTTTCCTGTCCGGCTCGGCATTTACCGGGCATCCCGCTTGACTGCTCACGTTTCAGCGGGAAAGCTGTTCGTCTGGCATGCCTATATGAACCGGGGACGTGTCGCGCGAGAGGCGGCCGACTGCGAACGGCGCCGCCCGTACCGCAGCCGCCCTCGCCTCAGGCTGCCCCGCATACGGGTCGATGTCAGTTCAGACAGCTACAGGGGGTAGTGGATACATGGCCAGTCCCAAGACCAGGACCACGATGGTCCGCGTCGCCGCGGCTGCCGTCTTCGCCGCGGGCGCCTCGCTCGCGGTCGTCGGCACGGCTTCGGCGTCGACCGAGGGGAGCAACCCGAAGGCCAACGAGAACGCGATCCTCGGCGTGGCCGAGGGTGCGAGCGAGACCGTCATCGGCCTGACCGAGGGCGGCGGCTCCGAGGGCACCGACGAGGGTGCCGACGAAGGCACCGACGAGGGCGCCGTCGAGGGCACCGACGAGGGTGCTGTCGAGGGCACCGACGAAGGCGCCGTCGAGGGCACGGACGAGGGTGCTGTCGAAGGTACCGACGAGGGCACCACCGAGGAGCCGGGCACCGACGAGGGCACCTCCGAGGAGCCGGGCACCGACGAAGGTACTTCCGAGGAGCCGGGCACGGACGAGGGTTCGTCCGAGGAGCCGGGCGACAACGAGGGCACTTCCGAGGAGCCGGGCACGGACGAGGGTTCGTCCGAGGAGCCGGGCACGGACGAGGGTTCGTCCGAGGAGCCGGGCGACAGCGAGGGCGGCGGCGTCCAGGGCGTCAACGAGGGCGGTACCGGCGGTCTCGAGACCGACAACCAGGGCGGCAGCAGCCCGATCGAGCAGCCCGCGCCGGACGAGGACCTCACCGAGCAGCAGACCACCGGTGGCGCAGAGGACGAGGACCGCGAGGAGCTGGCCCAGACCGGTTCCTCGTCGAACCAGACGCTCCTCTTCGTCGGTGCCGCGACGATGATCGCCGGCGGTGTGGCCTTCCGCTACCTGCCGCGCCTCATCAACAAGGGCGGTGGCGCGGCCGCCTGACGGCGACCGTGACGCGTACGCGGGCACGACCGCGTACGTCCAGCGCATGAAGAAGGGGGCCGGAGCGCGCACGCGCTCCGGCCCCCTTCCGCGCTTGCCGTGCCGGAGACGGTGACGGCTCCGGTGCGGACCGGCCGGCTCAGGCCGGCTTCGTCACCAGCAGGCAGACGGCCACCAGCGCCAGCAGCAGCGCCGCCAGCCCCGCGGGGCCGCCCAGCGCGGCCCAGGTGCCGCGCTCCTCCCGCAACCGCGCCCGTTCGGCACGGCAGACGGCGCAGCGGCCCTCGCTCACCCGCCCCGCGCAGTTCGCGCACACCAGCCACTCGGCGGTCATGCGATCGTCTCCTCTCGTCTCCCCCTCCCCTCCACTGTGCCAGCCCCGGGCGGCGACCGCAGGAACCGGGCGCACGAAGGACGGCGGACAACCGACACGCCACGGGACAAAGGGGGATGGGGCGGGACGCTGCCTGCGCGCGGGGCGCGGCTTCGCGTAAGGTCTGCCCAGCAAGGGGGAGCCCCTCGCATGTACCCCGAAACGACATGGTGCAACCGTGATCCGATTCGACAACGTGTCCAAGACGTATCCCCGGCAGAACGCGCCGGCGTTGCGAGACGTCTCCCTGGAGGTCGAGCGCGGCGAGTTCGTGTTCCTGGTGGGTTCCTCCGGCTCCGGCAAGTCCACGTTCCTGCGGCTCCTGCTGCGTGAGGAGCGGGCGACGACCGGGTCGGTCCATGTCCTCGGCAAGGACCTGGGACGGCTGTCCAACTGGAAGGTCCCGCACGTCCGGCGCCAGCTCGGCACCGTCTTCCAGGACTTCCGGCTGCTGCCCAACAAGACCGTCGGGGAGAACGTCGCGTTCGCCCTCGAGGTCATCGGCCGGCCGCGCGGGCAGATCCGCAAGACCGTGCCGGAGGTCCTCGACCTCGTGGGCCTCGGCGGCAAGGAGGAGCGCATGCCGGGCGAGTTGTCCGGTGGTGAGCAGCAACGCGTCGCGATCGCCCGCGCCTTCGTGAACCGGCCCATGCTCCTCATCGCGGACGAGCCCACCGGCAACCTGGACCCGCAGACCTCGGTGGGCATCATGAAGCTGCTCGACCGCATCAACAGGACCGGCACCACCGTGGTCATGGCCACCCACGACGCGCAGATCGTCGACCAGATGCGCAAGCGCGTGATCGAGCTGGAGAAGGGCCGCCTCGTCCGCGACCAGCATCGCGGCGTCTACGGTTACCAGCACTGAGTCCCCACGGAAAGGACGCCATGCGCGCCCACTTCGTCCTGTCGGAGATCGGCGTCGGTCTCCGCCGGAACCTCACCATGACCTTCGCGGTGATCGTCTCGGTCGCCCTGTCCCTGTCCCTGCTGGGCGGCGCGCTGCTCGCGAACCAGCAGGTCGACAGCATGAAGGACTACTGGTACGACAGGGTCGAGGTGTCGATATTCCTCTGCAGCGAGCTCGACGCCGACTCCGGCGGTGCCTGCGAGCGCGGCGCCGTCACCCAGGAGCAGAAGGACACGATCGAGGCCGAGCTGAACGAGTTCGACATCGTCGAGGAGGTCTACTACGAGTCGGCCGAGCAGGCCTATGAGCACTACCAGGAGCAGCAGGCCGACTCGCCGCTCGCCGCCGTCGTCACGCCGGACCAGATGCAGGAGTCGTTCCGCGTCAAGCTGCGCGACCCGACGAAGTACGACGTGATCTCGTCGGCGTTCGCGGCGCGGCCGGGCGTGTACGAGGTGACGGACCAGCGCTCCCAGCTCGAGAACCTCTTCAATCTCCTGAACGGCGTGAACTACGCGGCCCTCGGCCTCATGGCGCTCATGCTCGTCGTCGCGCTCCTGCTGATCGTCAACACCGTGCGCGTCTCGGCCTTCAGCCGGCGCCGCGAGACCGGGATCATGCGGCTGGTCGGCGCGTCCGGCCTGTACATCCAGATGCCGTTCATCCTGGAGGCGGCCATCGCGGGTGTGCTCGGGGCGCTGTTCGCCTGCGTGCTGATCGTGGGGGTGAAGTACTTCGCGATCAACAACTTCCTCGCGCAGGAGATCCCGCTCATCGAGTTCATCGGCTGGGACGCGGTCATAGGGGTGTTGCCGTACGTCCTCGTGGTCGGCGCGCTGATGCCGTCGGTGGCGGCGTTCTTCGCCCTGCGCAAGTACCTGAAGGTGTGACGGCGGTGCGCGGCCGGTCCCGGCCGCGCCCTCCCGTCGGCCCTCCGTACGCTCCCGTCCGGTGCCCTACACTCCGCACCATGTCACGACCGCGTCACGGCCGTCGCCGCCACTCCGTACGCCGCGGGGTGGCGCTGGCGTGTGTCTTCGCCGGTGTCCTGGCGACCGGCGCCGCCACCGGTTCCTGGCCGCAGGACGCGGCCGGCGGGGCGGAGCCCGCCGCCGACACGGCGGACGGCGTGCCGGGTGACGACGCGGCGCGCGTCGTCGGCCGCAGCGGTGACCCGTGGGCCACCGCCTACTCGGCCGAGGAGTACGAGCGGGTGCGCCACGCCCTCGCCGGCGAGTACGTCGGGACGGGGATAGCGGTCGTCCGCACGGCGGCCGGGCGCATCGAGGTCGGCGAGGTCCACGAGGACAGCCCGGCGGAGCGGGCCGGTGTCCGCGCCGGTGACACCATCCGGGCCGTGGACGGCGAGCGCGTCGACGGCTGGGCCGTCACCGACGCCGTCGCCCGGCTGCGCGGCAGCGACGAGGCGGGCCAGGCGGGACCCGGGTCCACCGTCGTCCTCGACCTGGAGCGGGACGGCCACCGCTGGCGTGCCGAGATCGCCAGGGCGCGGCTGGTCAGCGAGACGGTCACCGTCACGCGCGACGCGCCGGGCGTCACGCGCGTACGGGTCGCCTCGTTCACGCAGGGGGCGGCGCGGCTGCTGCGCGACGCGGTGGACGGCGCCCCGGACGGCGACCGCCTGATCCTCGACCTGCGGGGCAACGCGGGTGGGCTCCTGAGCGAGGCGGCGGGGGCGGCGTCCGTGTTCCTCGACGGCGGTCTCGTCGCCACCTACGACGTACGCGGCGAGCAGCACGCGCTGCACGCCGAGCCGGGCGGTGACACGGCCACCCCGCTCGTGGTGCTCGTGGACGGCGGCACGATGAGCTCCGCCGAACTGGTGACCGGCGCGCTCCAGGACCGCGGCCGTGCGGTCGTCGTCGGGACCCGGACGTTCGGCAAGGGCACGGTGCAGATGCCGAGCACCCAGCCGGACGGCTCGGTCGCGGAGCTGACCGTGGGGCACTACGCGACGCCGTCCGGGCGCGTGGTGGACGAGGGCGGTCTTGAGCCGGACCTCGCCGTGGAGCCCGGGGACGACCCGCTGGCGCGCGCGCTCACGGTCCTCGACGGGCTCGGCGCCGGCGGCTGACCGCGGGAGCCGGGCCTCCCGGCCGGTGACAAAGGGGCGGCGGGGGCGGAGGCGGCCGACGTAGACTGGGCGGGATCGGGCACAGAGGCGGGACATGGCGAAGGAAAAGGGCCGCAAGCTGATCGCGCAGCACAAGCGCGCGCGGCACGACTATCACATTCTGGATACGTACGAGTGCGGTCTGGTGCTGACCGGTACCGAGGTCAAGTCGCTGCGGCAGGGGCGTGCCTCGCTCGTGGACGGCTTCGCCCAGATCGACGGCGGCGAGGTGTGGCTGCACAACGTCCACATCCCCGAGTACGCCCAGGGCACCTGGACGAACCACAGCGCCCGCCGCAGGCGGAAGCTGCTCCTGCACCGCGCCGAGATCGACAAGCTGATCGGCAAGACGCAGGAGACGGGCGTCACCCTGGTGCCGCTGGCCCTGTACTTCGTGGACGGCCGGGCCAAGATCGAGATCGCCCTCGCGCGCGGCAAGCGCGAGTACGACAAGCGGCAGACGTTGCGGGAGAAGCAGGACCGCCGCGAGGCGGACCGCGCCATCTCCGCCGCCCGGCGGCGCCAGCGCGCCTGAGCCCCCGGTGTCGTACACTGGGGCCCGTCGGCGGGGACACCCCCGTCCGGGAACATCCGGGCCGCCCCGGGTGTTGTACCCGGTGACGGACGACGATTGACAACTGCAGAGCGCGTGCGCACAGAGGCTGCACCACCCCGGGGATGATCGGTTTCGACAGCGGATGTCGAAGCAGGGGAAGCGAGCCGAGGAAGCGGCAATGATCTCGTTAACCATGTGTCGCAAAAAAATAATCGCCAACACCAAGCGCGATTCCTTCGCCCTCGCTGCCTGAGCAGCGACGGTGAAGTGTCAGCCCGGGAGTGTTCCCGGCCCGGGTCCTGGCATCAGCGAGGGGACTCACCGCACGTTCCGGTCACGGGAGCGGCGCGGGACATCACACAGTGACTGAGCCCGTCGGAGACTTGTCCGCGTGATCTCCGGGGCCGAGAAAATCGCAGCGGACTGCGCTCGGAGAAGCCCTCCTTCCACTTCGTTGGACGCGGGTTCGATTCCCGCCATCTCCACTCTCTGTGCCATCGCGCCGCGCGCCGTCGCGATCGTCGTCGTTCACGAGCCCCGACCCGGGTCACCCGGGCCGGGGCTCGCGTGTCTCATCCCCCGGACAGGCGCGGTGGGTCATGGGCTCCCGGCGGCACGGGGGGTAGGGTCGCGCCATGGGTAACGACGCACCGGGGGCCGACGCCGAACGGCAGCCCGGCAGTTGGCGCACGTACCGGACAAAAGCCATAGCGGGCGCGGTCGTTGTGACGGTGCTCGCGGTGGTCGCGGTGCTGTTCCTGCGCGGGAGCGGATCGGACGACAGCGGCGGCGACGCCTCAGCGGAGGCCGAGAGGTTCCTCGACGCCTGGGCCGCCGGTGATCTCGACGCAGCGGCGCGCCTCACCGACGATCCGGAGTCCGCCGCGTCACTGCTGGAGTCGGTCCAGGACAACATGCGGCCCGAGTCCGTCGCGTTCGACCTGACCGGGGAGCCGGGTGACGCCGAGGGCGACGGGCTGCCGGCCGGCGCGGTCGGCGTGCCGTTCACCGCCACGTTCACGCTGCAGGGCATCGGCGAGTGGAGCTACGGCTCGACGGCCGTCCTCGTGCCCGACCCCGACGGCGGCCCGGACGGCGACGACGGCTGGACCGTCGCGTGGGGCTCCGACCTCGTCCACCCCGAACTGGCCGAAGGGCAGACCCTCGTGCTGTCCGTGGACGGCCCCGAGCGCGCTCCCGTGCTCGCCGCGGACGGCAGCCAGCTCGCCGGCCCGGCCACCGTCTGGGACATCAGCGTGTGGCCCGAGCGGCTCACCGACCCGGAGGCCGCCTGGGAGGCGCTGGAGGCGCTGGACGTCGGCATCGACACCGGCGCGCTCGCCGACCGGGTGGAGGCGGCCGAGCCGGACCAGGCCGTCGCCGTCGTCTCGCTGCGGGACGCCGCCTTCCGGGAGCACGAGGAGGAGCTGCGGGCCGTGCCCGGGCTCCAGTCCACCGAGACGACCCGGTCGCTCGCGCTGGCCGCGCGTCCGCTCGTCGGCTCGATCGACGACGCCGGAACCGGCGTCTCCGGCCTCCAGGAACGGTACGACGAGCAGCTCGCCGGCTCCCCGTCCGCCGCCGTCGTCATCGCCGACCGCGAGTCGGGCGACGCCGTGGACACCCTGTACACGCAGGAGGGCGGCGAGCCGGGGACGCCGGTGCGGACCACGATCGACCCGGCCGTGCAGCGGGCCGCCGAGGAGGCGCTCGGCGCGGTCGACCGGACGGGCGCGCTGGTCGCCGTCCAGCCCTCCACGGGCCATGTGCTGGCGGCGGCCGACTGGCCGCAGGACGACTTCAACCGGTCCTTCCTCGGGCAGCTCGCGCCGGGTTCCACGTTCAAGGTCATCACCTCGGCGGCGCTCCTGGAGGGCGGCACCGCGCCCGACGACGTGCTCGGCTGCCCGGAGGAGGTCGTCGTGAACGGCCAGCGGTTCGAGAACCAGGGCGGGTTCTCGCTGGGCGCCGACACCACGCTGCACGACGCGTTCACCGCCTCCTGCAACACCGCGTTCATCGGCAACCGCGACCTCATCGACCCCGGGACGCTGCCCGAGACGGCCCAGGCGTTCGGCATCGGCGGCGAGTGGAGCGTCGGCGCGGCCAGCTTCGACGGCGCCGTGCCCGCCCCCGAGAACGACAACGCGCTCGCCGCCGCCCTCATCGGACAGGGCCGCGTCCAGGCCAGCCCGCTCGTGATGGCGTCGGTCGCCGCCACCGTCGCCGAGGGGACCTTCCACCAGCCGGTGCTGGTGCCCGACGCCGTGACCGAGCCGTACGAGGCGCCCGCCGCCCTCGGCGACGAGACCGTCGCCGCCCTGCGCACGATGATGCGGGACACGGTCACGGAGGGCAGCGCGAGCGCGCTGCGCGACGTGCCGGGGGAGCCGGCCGCGAAGACCGGTACCGCCGAGTTCGACGCGGACGGGGACGGGGAGACGTCCACCAACGCCTGGATGATCGGCTACCTCGGCGAGGGCGACCTCGCGTTCGCCGTCGTCCTGGAGGACGGCGGGTCGGGCGGCTCGGACGCCGGGCCGGTCGCCGCCGCGTTCCTGAACGCCCTGTGACGCCGGCGCGTCAGTCCAGCCAGCCCCGCAGGACCGCAGCCGCGCCCGCCTGGAACCGGTTGCCGGCGTCCAGGCGGGCCATGAGCGCGGCGACCGTACGGCTCACGGAGCGTTGCGAGAGCCCGAGGAGCCGGGCGATCTCCTCGTTCGTACGGCCCTCGGCGAGCAGGTGGAGCACCTCGCGCTCCGTACCGGACGGACCGGAGACGCACGGTGTCTCCGCATGCTCGGCGACGTCCGTGCCGTCCGCCCAGCACTGGTCGAACACCCGGGAGACATAGGCGAGGATCGCCGGATCCCGGACGATCGCCACGCCCGCGCCGGTGTCCTCCTGGTCGATCGGCAGGACGGCGCACTCGCGGTCGTAGATCTGCATCCGGGCGGGCAGCGTGCTGCTCGAGCGCACCTCCGCCCCGGCGGACGCGATGCGCCGCATGTACTGGAGGGTCGCGCGGTGACGGCGCGCGGTGTGCTGGAACAGCGCCCTGATGCGCACCCCCCGCGCGAGCAGGTCGAGGTCGAGCGGGGTGGCGAACCGGATGCCGGCCTCACTCTGCCCGCCGCCCGGCACGAGCACGTCGAGCGTGCCGGCGCAGGTGCGCACCAGGTCGTCCACGACGGCGCGGATGTTGTCGATCCCGGCGACGTTCTCGATGCTGCTCCTGATCGACCGGAGGCTGCGGGCCTCCACGTAGTCGCCGGAGAGGGCGAGGAGCTGCTCGCGTGTCGCCGCCATGGCGATGCGCTTCTCCAGGATCTCCTGCTCGACCGGGGCGAGGAGGTGGTCGGCGGCCGACTCGGGGTCGATCGCGACCCAGCCGCCGCTGGGGGAGCGCTGGAGCAGGCCGAGCGCGAGCAGCCGCACCTCCGCGCGGGCCGCCTCCTCCGGCGTGAGCCCCGCGCGGGCCGCCAGCCGGGACAGGCCGTCCGTCGGGTTGGTGACACGCAGTTGGTAGACGCGGAGGATGTCGGCGTCCAGCTCCCGTTCGCCGTCCGCGCCCTCGCCGCTCGTCATCCCGCCGTCCACGGAGCCGCCGTTCAGGACAGCCAGCCGCTCTGCGCGGCCCGCACACCGGCCTGGAAGCGGCTCTCCGCCTCAAGGCGCTCCATCAGACGCGCGACGATGCGGCTCACCGAGCGCGGTGACATGCCCATCTGGTGCGCTATCGCCTCGTCCTTCTTGCCCGTCGCCATGAGGAGGAGCACCTCGCGCTCCACTCCCGTGGGTTCACGGCCGGCCTTCTGCCCGTCGTCGGCGAAGTCCAGCGCGCGGTCCCAGTAGTGCTCGAAGAGCTGCTTGAGGAACGTGAGCACCGCCGGGTCGCGCACGATCGCCACGCCCGCCCCCGTCTCCAGCGGATCGATGGGCAGGACGGCGCAGTTGTCGTAGATGAGCATCCGGGTCGGCAGGACGCTGGTGCTGCGGACCTGGCCGCCCGCGCCGGCCAGGGTGGCGGCGTAGACGGCGGTCGCGCGATGGCTCCTGGCCGCGTGCTGGAACAGGGAGCGCATCCTGATGCCGCGCGAGAGCAGTTCCATGTCGACGGCGACGGCCGCCCGCAGCGACGCGTCGGGCTGGGCGCCGCCCGGCACCAGCGAGTCGAGGGATTTGGCGCAGGTGCGGCCCAGATCCTCGATGACGGCGCGGATGTTGTCCAGGCCCTCGACAATCTCGATACTGCTCTTGACCGACCGCAGGCTGCGGGCCTCCAGGTAGTCGCCGGACAGGGCGTGGAGCCGGGCGCGGGTGGCCGCCATGGCGATCCTGCGCTCCATGATCTCCTGCTCCACCGGCGCGAGCAGCGCGTCGGCAGCGCTCTCGGGGCTGATGGCGACCCGGCCGCCACTGGGGGAGGGACGCAGCAGCCCCAGTGCGGAGAGCCGGGACTCGGCGTTGGCCACGTCCTCGGGCGTGAGGCCGGCGCGGGCCGCGATGCGCGCGATCGAATCCGTGGGATGGATCACACGGAGTCGGTAGACTCGGGCCGCCGTCGCGTCTATTTTGCCGGTTTCGCTCACGCTCTTCTTCCCCGAACGCCGTCGGCCAGCCCCATGGCGTCAACCTGACAGGCGAGATGATGCCACAGCGACTCTATCGACTTCGGTGTGAAAGCTCGTGAGAGTGATGGCGCCAGCATGCCACTCATGGTCGCCGATGTGGACACGGAAGAGGGAATCCCGTGAAGAAGTTCGTTCTCAGCCTCGCCGCCGCGTTCCTGATCGTCGGTGCGTCCTCCGGAATCGCCGCCGCCGACACGGTCGACTCCGCCGCGGACACGCTCGCCCCGGCCAGCAGCGTCTGGGCCTGACGGGCACGTCCCGGGCGCGGACTGCCCCGGAACGGCACGACGGACAAGGAGGCGGCACGATGACGCCCCAGGCACCCCTGGCGGTACTGCTCAGCCCCCGCCCCGCGGTCGTCGCGGCCGCGCGCCGCGCCGGCGCGCGCACCCTCGTGCTCGCCCCCGACCTGTCGGCCCCGGACATGCGGGAGTCCGCCGCGGCCGCCGACGCGTCACTCACCGTCGAATGGCGCGACCACCCGCGGCTGATGATGGCCGTCGGCCATCTCGCCGACCTGCCGGCCAGAGCCGCCGTCCTCGGCTTCGCCGAACGGTCGGCCCTGGCCGCGGCCCGCGCCAACGAGGCGCTCAGGTTCCCCGGCAACCCCCATGCCGCCGTCGCGTATCTGACGGACAAGGCCGCGCTGCGCGGGAAGGTCAACCAGCTCACCGGTGCCCCCGTCCGGTTCGAGCGGTGCGACCGCGCGGCGCATCTGGTCCCCGTCGCCGAACGCGTCGGCTTCCCCTGCGTGGCCAAGCCACGCACCGGTTCCGGCGGCCAGGACGTCCACCTGCTGCGCGACGCGGCGGACGCGGCGCTCCTGGCCGCCGAACTGGCTCCCGAACCCGCCCTGATCGTCGAGGAGTTCCTCGACGGACCGGAGTACAGCGCGGAGGCGCTCTCGGTGGCGGGCCGGCACACCGTCCTGGCGGTCACCAGGAAACACCCGCCGTCGCCCGACGGCACCCACGCCGGCGGCTACGACCTGCCCGCCGCGCTCGACCCGGCGGCGGAGGAGGACATCCACCGCCTCGTCACCGCCACGCTCACCGCGGCGGGCCAGCGCAGCGGCCTGTCGCAGACCGAGGTCGTCCGCACGGCGGACGGCCCGCGGCTGATCGAGTCCCACGCCCACCCCGGCGACCCGTGCGTCGCCGCGCTGGTGCGCGCCGCCACCGGCACGGACCTGTACGCCGTCGCGATCGCCGCCGCGCTCGGCCTGCCCGCGCCGCCACCGGCGCGGACGGACACCGCCGCGCGGGGCCGCTGCGCCGGCGTACGGTTCCCGCTGCTGCCGCCCGGCCTGCTGACGGCCGTGCACGGCGTGGCGGAGGCCCGCGCCCTGCCCGGGATCACGGAGGTCGAGATCACCGTGCCCGAGGGCAGCCATGTTCCGGAGACCACCAGCCGGGTCGCCGGACATGGGCGGGTCGCCGCCGTCGCCGACACCGCGTACGAGCTGGAGGCCCTGCTGCGCAAGGCCGTCGACACCCTCTCACCGGCCGTCGCGCCGCCGCCCGCGGCGCCCGGCCGGGCGGCTCACCCGTCCGCCCCCGGCAGCGGCCCGGACCCGGGACCCGCCGCCGTGAAGGAGGAGGAGCACACTGCAGCCTGACCTGTTCCCCGCGCTGGTCCCGCCAGGGACCCCGGCCCCACGGACAGATCTGCTCCTCCCCTTCCACGGTGTCCTCACGCGGCCGCCGGGACCGCCCGCCTACTGGGTCCTGGAACGCCGCGACGCCGCCGGCGCCGTCGAACAGCGCGGCATCGTCGGCGCGCTGAGCCTGCACGGCGTCGAGACCGGCCACGTCCTGCGCCACCAGCAGGTCGGCGAGCCGCAGGTGTCCATCCAGGCCCGCGTGCTGCGGGAACGCGGCGGCGGCATCGAACCGCTCCTGCTCGCCGCCCCCGACTTCGGCGCGTTCGAGCCCTGCGTCGAGCAGACGGTGCGCGGCCGCCCCGACCAGGAACTGGCCGCCCCGGACGGGGGCACGCAACTGCTGTGGGCCTGCGACCCGGGGTGGACGGCCGATCCGCCGGCCCTGCCGCCCGTCCTGCTCGCCGACGGACACCACCGCCTGGAGGCCGCCCGCCGCCTGTACCGCGCCCACCCCGGGGCGGTCGCCGACCGGCTGCCCGCGCTCGTCGTGGACCACCGGCGGTACCCCCTCCGGCTGTCCGCCACGCACCGCGTCGTACCCGGGCTCGACCTCGACCGCGCCCTGCCGGCCGCCACGCGCATCGCCCGGGTGGAGGAACGGCCGCCGGGCCGGGGAACGGCGCCGCGGGCCGGGACGTACCTGCTGACCGGGGGCGGCCGGGCGTTCACCCTCTCGGAGATCTCCCCGGCGGCGCTCGCCGGACGGCTGCGCGCCCTGCCGCCGGAATGGGTGGAACTGCCCGCGGCGATCAGCGACCACGTCATCCTGCCCGCGCTCTGCGAGGCCCAGGGCATCCGCCCGGACGTCCGCTACACGGCGGCCCTGCCCGGCCCGGGAGAGGTCGGTCTCGTCCTGCCGCCGCCCACGTGGGAGCAGATCTGGGCGGGCGCCGCGAGCGGCACCGGCATGCCGCCGAAGAGCACCTGCCTCGGCCCCGTCCCGCTGCCCGGCGGCTGGGGCGCCTAGGGTCTGTCCGGCGGGTCTTGGCGCGGCTCGCGGCGTCGGATGCGGTGCATCGCAAGGCGCCGGATCGCAGCTCATACCCGACCGTATTCGTGCGATACGGCAACGCAGCGAGGTGCCGTAGCCGGCGTCGCGAGACAGGCAAGACCCGCCGGACAGGCCCTAGGGTCCGGCCGGCCGCGGGGCTCACCGCGGCGGGCGCCGTCGCGTGAGCACAGGGTTGCGCCCGTGTCACGTCCGGCCATCCGCGGCGAAACGCGCCGCTCCTACGGTCGTGCACATGACCCCGCCCGCCCCCGTCCGGGCGGCGCGGACGACGAGTGAAGCGACCCGCCGGAGGCGCCCATGCCTGTCACACCGCAGACCGCACGCCGCAGGGGCGGGCGGTGGATCGATCAGTGGGACCCGGAGGACGAGGTCTTCTGGGCCACCACGGGCGAGCGCGTCGCGCGCCGCAACCTCCTGCTGTCCGTCGTCTCCGAGCACATCGGCTTCTCCATCTGGTCGCTGTGGTCGGTCCTCGTCCTGTTCATGGGGCCGGAGTACGGCGTGGACGCGGCCGGGAAGTTCTTCCTGGTCTCCATGGCCACCCTCGTGGGCGCGGTCGCGCGCGTGCCGTACACGTTCGCCGTCGCCCGCTTCGGCGGCCGGAACTGGACCGTGATCTCGGCGACGCTGCTGCTCGTGCCGACCGCCGCCGCCTGGGCCGTGATGGAGCCGGGCATGAGCTACCGCACGTTCCTGCTCGTCGCCGTCCTCACCGGCGTCGGCGGCGGCAACTTCGCCTCCTCGATGACCAACATCAACGCGTTCTTCCCGCTGCACCGCAAGGGCTGGGCGCTCGGCCTCAACGCGGGCGGCGGCAACATCGGCGTCCCCGTCGTCCAGCTCGTCGGCCTCCTCGTCATCGCCACGGCGGGCGACGGCAGCCCGCGCCTGCTGCTGGCCGTCTACACACCGCTGATCGTCGTCGCGGCCGTGCTCGCCTGGCGGTACATGGACAACCTCGCGCCCGTCACCAACGACACCGGCGCCGCGCTCGCCGCCGCGCGGGACGTGGACACCTGGATCATGTCCTTCCTGTACGTCGGGACGTTCGGCTCGTTCATCGGGTACAGCTTCGCGTTCGGCCTCGTGCTGCAGAACCAGTTCGACCGCACACCGCTCCAGGCGGCCACCGTCACATTCGTCGGACCGCTGCTCGGCTCGCTCGTACGGCCCGCCGGCGGCGCCTGGGCCGACCGGTTCGGCGGCGCGCGGATCACGCTGTGCACCTTCGGGGCATGGCCCTCGCCACCTGCGTCGTCATCCTCGCGTCGGCGCGGGAGTCGCTGCCGGTGTTCCTCGCGGGGTTCGTCGCCCTGTTCGTGCTCAGCGGCATCGGCAACGGGTCGGCGTTCAAGATGATCCCCGGCATCCACCACGCCAAGGCGCTCGCCCGCGGGATGACCGGCGAGGAGGCGGCCGCGTGGGGCCGCCGGCTCTCGGGGGCGGCGATGGGGCTGATCGGCGCCGTGGGCGCGCTCGGCGGCCTCGGCGTCAACCTGGCGTTCCGGCAGTCGTTCGGGAGCACGGGCGAGGGGGTCGGCGCGTTCGTGGCGTTCCTCGGGTTCTACGCCGCCTGCTCGGCCGTCACCTGGGCCGTATACCTGCGGCGCGGCGCACCGGCCGTCGTGCGGGCCGCGTCCGCGGCGCCGGCGGACAGCGGCGACGGGCGCCCGGCCGCGTACGCCGGGGTCTGAGCCGCGGGCCGTGTAACACTCGGGAAACCCGGCGGAACCCGTCCCGTCACGCTCCGTTGACAGGCTCGGCAGCGTTACGTACCGGCACACCCAGGCGGAGCCGCACCGCATGCACCAGCAGCAAGCCCCCCACCAGGCGCCCCCCGGCGCGAAGCCGCTCGCCGGCTTCACCGTCGGCGTCACCGCAGCCCGCCGCGCCGACGAGCTCGGCGCGCTCCTGCGCCGGCGCGGCGCCGAGGTCCAGCACGCGCCGGCGCTGCGCATCGTCCCCCTCGCCGACGACGACCACCTGCTGAGCGCCACCCGCGACCTGATCGCCCACGCCCCCGACACCGTCGTCGCCACCACAGCCATCGGGTTCCGCGGCTGGGTGGAGGCCGCCGACGGCTGGGGCGTGGGCGACGCCCTGCTGCGGACCCTCGGCGGCGCCGAGCTGCTCGCACGCGGCCCCAAGGTCCGCGGCGCCATCCGCGCCGCCGGCCTCACCGAGGAGTGGTCCCCGGCCTCCGAGTCCATGGCCGAGGTGCTGCAGCGCCTCCTCGACCAGGGCGTCGCCGGCCACCGCATCGCCCTCCAGCTGCACGGCGAACCGCTGCCCGGGTTCATCGAGACCCTCCGCGCCGCCGGCGCCGAGGTCGTCGCGGTGCCCGTGTACCGGTGGATGCCGCCCGAGGACATCGGCCCCGTCGACCGCCTGATCGACGCCACCCTCGCCCGCGCCGTCGACGCCGTCACGTTCACCAGCGCGCCGGCCGCCGCGTCCCTGCTGCGCCGCGCCGAGGAGCGCGGCGTCGGGGACGGCCTCGTCGACGCCCTGCGCCGCGACGTCCTCCCCGCCTGCGTCGGCCCGGTCACCGCCCTGCCCCTCCAGGACCGCGACATCCCCACCCAGCAGCCCGAACGCTTCCGGCTCGGCCCTCTCGTCCAGCTCCTGTGCGCCGAGCTGCCCGCCCGCGCCCGCTCGCTGCCGGTCGCCGGGCACCGGGTCCAGATCCGCGGCCACGCCGTCGTCCTCGACGACGAGCTCCGCCCCGTTCCCCCCGCCGGGATCGCCCTGCTCCGCGCGCTGGCACGCCGCCCCGGCTGGGTCGTCTCCCGCGCCGACCTGCTGCGCGCCCTGCCCGGCGCGGGCCGCGACGAGCACGCCGTCGAGACCGCCATGGCACGCCTGCGCACCGCCCTCGGCGTGCCCACGCTCATCCAGACGGTCGTCAAGCGCGGATACCGCCTCGCCCTCGACCCGGTGCCCGAGGGGCAGAAGTACGGCGCGTGACGCGGGCACGCGCCCTGCGCCCGCGCCGCCGTGCACTACGGTGGGGCGCTGCGCGCGACAGCAGAAGGGGACCGGCGGGGCATGGACGTGCGGGAACGCGAGATCGGTGACGAGCAACGGCACCTCGACACCGTCTACCGGCGGCTGGCCGAGAAGATCACCGAGGCCGAGCACCTCATGGCGGACGCCGCCCGCCTCGTGCAGGTCGGCACCCCCGGTGCGCTCGCGGAGCGCGACGCCCAGGTCTTCCGGGCCGGCCGGCACCTGGCGCGGCTGAACAACGAGTTCGAGGACTTCCTCTTCGGCCGCATCGACCTGCTGGCCGGCAAGGACGGCGAACGCGGCCCCGACGGCGCCCAGACCTCCGTCGAGCCCGCCGACGACGCGGTCCGCACCCTGCCGGACGGGCAGGCCGTCGCCGAGATCGCCGAGACCCTCCACATCGGCCGCCTCGGCATCCTGGACGCCGACTACGCCCCGCTCGTCATCGACTGGCGCGCCCCGGCCGCCGCCCCGTTCTACCGCGCCACACCGGTCAGGCCGGGCCGCGTCGTCCGCCGCCGCGTCATCCGCAGCAGGGGCCGCCGCGTCCTCGGTGTGGAGGACGACCTGCTGCGCCCCCGGCTGCGCGCGCTCCTGGACGGCGCGGAGCTGCCGGTCGTCGGCGACGGGGCGCTGATGGCCGCGCTCGGCCGCGCCCGGGGCAGCCGCATGCACGACATCGTGGCCTCCATCCAGGCCGAGCAGGACGAGGTGATCCGCGCCCCCGCCGGGTCCGTCACCGAGGTCACCGGCGGCCCCGGCACGGGGAAGACCGCCGTCGCGCTCCACCGGGCCGCGTACCTCCTGTACCAGGACCGCAGGCGGTACGCGGGCGGCATCCTCGTCGTGAGCCCCACGCCGCTGCTCGTTGCCTACACCGAGGGCGTCCTCCCCGCCCTCGGCGAGGAGGGGCAGGTCGCGATCCGCGCGCTCGGCTCCCTCGTCGACGCGTACGAGGCCGACGCGTACGACTCCCCGGCCGTCGCCCGGACCAAGGGCTCGGCCGCCATGGCGCGCGTCCTCGCGAGGGCCGCGCGCGGCGCGCTGGAGCGGGCGGGGGCGCCGGAGCGGCTGCGCGTCGTGGCGTTCGGCCGCCGTGTCGAACTGGACCGCGACGACCTGGCCCGCGTCCGGCAGCAGGTCCTCGGCGGCACCGCCCCCGTCAACCTGCTGCGCCCCCGCGCCCGCCGCCTGCTGATCGACGCGCTGTGGCGTGCCTGTGGCGCCGCGCGGCGCTACCCGGACGGCGAGCTGGCCGCCGAGGCGCGCGACGCGTTCGCCGAGGACATCGGGACCGAGGACGCCTTCACCGGCTTCCTCGACGCCTGGTGGCCCGAGCTGACGCCGCTGGACGTCCTGCGGGCCATGGCCGACGAGCAGCGCCTCGCCCGCTGGGCGCGCCGCATCCTGCGCCCGCGCGAGATCCGGGCGCTCGCCCGCTCCCTGCGCCGCGTCACCCCGGAGGGCGCCGGGCTGTCGGCCCACGACATCGCCCTCCTCGACGAGCTGCGCACCCTCCTGGGCGCTCCCGCGCGCCCGGCCGCGCCCCGCGAGGCCGACCCGCTCGACCAGCTCACCGGGCTCGACGAACTCACCACGTACGCCGACCGCGCCGCGTCGCGCCGTGAGCGCGACGCCGACCGCGAGCCGGGCGAACGCACCGACTACGCCCACGTGATCGTGGACGAGGCGCAGGACCTGACGCCCATGCAGTGGCGGATGGTGGGCCGCCGGGGACGGCACGCCACCTGGACCGTCGTCGGCGACCCGGCGCAGAGTTCGTGGCCCGCGCCCGAGGAGGCCGCAGCGGAACGGACCGCCGCCCTGGGCCGCCGCCCGGCACGCCGGTTCGAACTCACCGTCAACTACCGCAACCCCGCCGAGATCGCCCGGGTCGCCGCCGGTGTCCTGGCCCGCGCCATGCCGGGCGGCACGCCGCCGACGGCGGTGCGGTCCACCGGTGTCGCGCCGCGCTTCGCCGTCCTGCCGGCGGACGCCGACGGCGGTCTGCCGGCCGCCGTGCGGGCCGAGGCGGACCGCCTGCTCGGCGAGGTCGACGGCACGGTCGGCGTCGTCGTCGCGATGCGGCGGCGCGACGAGGCCCGGGCCTGGACGGCCGGCACGGGGGCGGGGGAGCGGCTCGTCGTGCTGGGCAGCCTGGAGGCCAAGGGGCTCGAGTACGACGCGACGCTGGTCGTGGCGCCGGCGGAGATCGCCGCCGAGTCCCCGGCGGGCCTGCGCGTGCTCTACGTGGCGCTCACACGGGCCACGCAGCGCCTGACGGTCCTCGCGACCCCGGGCGACGAGCCGGACGCCGACGGGGTGCCCGCGCTGCTCACGGCGCCGCCCGACGTACCGGCGGCCGACCGGTAGCGGGGAAGGGGTGACGCCCGGCTCCCTGGACGTCTGTGCCCATCGGATCGCACGCGCGTTCCGCCGGCGGGCGCGCTCCGGAACGGACGGCGACGCGCCGTGACGGACAGGCCCCGGCAGGGCGCTGACCTGCGCCCGGCGGCCGGTTGACCCGTGCGCTCAGTGAGGTAGCCTGGAATTGGCGCCGGCCCGATTCCATGCCCCCGGGCCCAACCATAGTCGCTGCGAGCGACCCCTTGCCGCGAGGCGAGCTGGCGGGCCGGCGTCCTCGACTTCCCTCTTCCGCGCCCCGGTCGGGCGCCTCCCGCATGTCCCGCCGCGCCGCGCGCGCGGCGCGGGCCTTCCGGACGTTTCGCCGCACACCGGTCCGTGCCCGATGCCCTGGCTTTCACCGCCCCCCGCCTCTCTCGTATGGTGACAAGGTTTTCGGGGGGCGTTTTCTGGAAAGTGAAGGAAGTTATCGGCCATGGCAACGGCGCCCAGTGTCTCGTACTCGATGACCGTTCGGCTCGAAGTACCGGCGAGCGGAACGGCGGTCAGTCAGCTCACCACCGTGGTCGAGTCCTCCGGGGGATCGGTCACCGGCCTCGACGTCACCGCGTCGGGACACGAGAAGCTGCGCATCGACGTGACCATCGCGGCGAGTTCCACCGCGCACGCCGACGAGATCGTGCAGAAGCTCCGCGGCATCGAGGGGGTCGCCCTCGGCAAGGTCTCCGACCGGACCTTCCTCATGCACCTGGGCGGCAAGATCGAGATGTCGTCCAAACACCCGATTCGCAATCGCGACGACCTGTCGATGATCTACACGCCGGGCGTCGCCCGCGTCTGCACCCAGATCGCGGGCAACCCGGAGGACGCCAGGCGCCTCACCATCAAGCGCAACAGCGTCGCCGTCGTCACCGACGGGTCGGCCGTCCTCGGGCTCGGCAACATCGGCCCGCACGCCGCGCTCCCCGTGATGGAGGGCAAGGCGGCGCTGTTCAAGCGGTTCGCCGGCATCGACGCCTGGCCGCTGTGCCTCGACACCCAGGACACCGACGCGATCGTCGAGATCGTGAAGGCCATCGCGCCGGGCTTCGCCGGCATCAACCTGGAGGACATCTCCGCGCCCCGCTGCTTCGAGATCGAGGCGCGGCTGCGGGAGGCCCTCGACATCCCCGTCTTCCACGACGACCAGCACGGCACCGCCATCGTCGTCCTCGCCGCCCTCCACAACGCGCTGCGCGTCGTCGGCAAGGACCTCGCGCAGGTCCGGGTCGTCATGTCGGGCGCGGGCGCCGCGGGCACCGCCATCCTCAAGCTGCTGATCGAGGCGGGCGTCCGGCACGCCGTCGTCGCCGACATCCACGGCGTCGTGCACGCGGGCCGCCCCGACCTCGTCGACGCCGACCCCGACTCGCCGCTGCGCTGGATCGCCGACAACACCAACCCCGACGGCGTCACCGGCACCCTGCGCGACGCCATCGCCGGTGCCGACGTCTTCATCGGCGTCTCGGCCCCCGACGTCCTGGACGCGTCGGACGTCGCCGCCATGGCTGACGACGCCATTGTGTTCGCGCTCGCGAATCCGGACCCGGAGATCGACCCGGCCATCGCCCGCCAGACGGCGGCCGTCGTCGCCACCGGCCGTTCGGACTTCCCGAACCAGATCAACAACGTCCTGGTCTTCCCCGGCGTCTTCCGCGGCCTGCTGGACGCCCAGTCGCGGACCGTCAGCATCGGGATGATGCTGGCCGCCGCCCGGGCGCTCGCCGATGTCGTCGGCGAGGACGAGCTGAACGCCAACTACATCGTGCCCAGCGTCTTCAACGACCGCGTGTCCGGCGCCGTGGCCGGGGCCGTCCGCGAGGCCGCGCAGGGCTCCGGTGCCGCGCCCGCGTCCCTGCCGGGTCCGGCGGAGGGCTGAGCGGCGCCCGGCCGGCGCACCGCGCGCCCGGGTGCCGCGTGCCGCCATCCGGCGGCGAGTCGCGTCCCCGGGCCGCTCCGGCGCGCCGTAGGGTGGCCCGGAGGCAGAGCCTCGGGACCGTCACCGCGGTGGGGCGTGCACGCTCTTCGTGTGACCTCCCGGGCGCGGATTGGCCTTCGCGGCACTCGTGGGGGCAGGATGCGTCCCGGGCGCGAGGGGGCCGGCCCGGCAGGGCAGACCCGGGTCCAGGGACTGTCAGTGGGCCCTGGCAGCATCGGCTTCGATCGCACGCCTCATAGGCACGTTGAACACGGGAGTACGTAATATGAACCGCAGTGAGCTGGTGGCCGCTCTGTCCGAGCGCGCCGAGGTGACCCGGAAGGACGCCGACGCTGTGCTGGCGGCCCTGGCCGAGACCGTCGGGGAGGTCGTCGCCAAGGGCGACCAGAAGGTCACCATTCCCGGTTTCCTGACCTTCGAGCGCACTCACCGTGCGGCTCGCACCGCCCGCAACCCGCAGACCGGCGAGCCCATCAACATCCCCGCCGGGTACAGCGTGAAGGTGTCGGCCGGCTCCAAGCTGAAGGAAGCCGCCAAGGGTCAGTGACCCGAGTGACGCGTGTGACGTCATGACGGCGCCCTGAGCGTCGCGGAAAGGGGTGGCTCCCGGAGTCCCGGGAGCCACCCCTTTCGTTGTCGTGCGGTGTCGTCCTGTGTCGTGCCGCGCGGGCGCGGGAGGTCAGACGCGCTCGACCTTCGCGCCGAGGTCCTCCAGCTTGTTGACGAAGTTCTCGTAGCCGCGGTTGATGAGGCCGATGCCGTGCACCGTGGAGGTGCCCTGCGCCGCCAGCGCCGCGATCAGGTAGGAGAAGCCGCCGCGCAGGTCCGGGATGACGAGGTCGGCGCCCTGGAGCGTCGTCGGCCCCGACACGACGGCGGAGTGGAGGAAGTTCCGCTGGCCGAAGCGGCACGGCGTCCCGCCGAGGCACTCGCGGTAGAGCTGGATGTGCGCGCCCATCTGGTTCAGGGCGCTGGTGAAGCCGAGCCGGGACTCGTACACCGTCTCGTGCACGATCGACAGGCCCGACGCCTGCGTCAGCGCCACCACGAGCGGCTGCTGCCAGTCGGTCTGGAAGCCCGGGTGGACGTCCGTCTCCAGGGCGATCGCGTTCAGCGGGCCGCCGGGGTGCCAGAAGCGGATGCCGGCGTCGTCGATCTCGAACGCGCCGCCCACCTTCCGGTAGACGTTGAGGAACGTCATCATCTCGCGCTGCGTCGCGCCCTTGACGTAGACGCTGCCCTTCGTGGCCAGCGCGGCGCTCGCCCAGGAGGCCGCCTCCAGGCGGTCGGGCAGGGCGCGGTGCGTGTAGCCGCCGAGCCGGTCGACCCCCGTGATGCGGATGGTGCGGTCGGTGTCCATGGAGATGATGGCGCCCATCTTCTGCAGGACGCAGATGAGGTCCTCGATCTCCGGCTCCACGGCCGCGTTGGACAGCTCGGTGACGCCCTCGGCCAGGACGGCCGTCAGCAGCACCTGCTCGGTCGAGCCGACGGACGGGTAGGGCAGGCGGATCTTGCAGCCGCGCAGCCGCTGCGGCGCCTCCAGGTACTGGCCGTCGGCGCGCTTCTCGATCGTCGCGCCGAACCTCCGCAGCACGTCGAAGTGGAAGTCGACCGGCCGGCCGCCGATGTCGCAGCCGCCGAGGCCGGGGATGAACGCGTGCCCGAGCCGGTGCAGCAGCGGACCGCAGAAGAGGATGGGGATGCGGGACGACCCGGCGTGCGCGTCGATGTCGGCGACGTTCGCGCTCTCGACGTGCGACGGGTCGAGGATCAGCTCGCCCGGCTCCTCACCGCTGCGGACGGTGACACCGTGGAGCTGGAGCAGCCCGCGGACGACGCGCACGTCGCGGATGTCCGGGACGTTGCGCAGGCGGCTGGGGCCGCTGCCGAGCAGGGCCGCGACCATGGCCTTCGGCACCAGGTTCTTGGCGCCGCGGACCCTGATCTCCCCCTCGATCGGGGTGCCGCCGTGGACAAGCAGTACGTCGTCGGTCATCGAACTCACGATCTCCGGGTGGGTCGGGGACCCCGCGTGCTCGGACCGATGATCCGCACCGATCCGCAGGAACTGGCAGGAAAATGGTAGTGCGCCGTACCGCGCCGCCGTGTGACCGGCCGCCCTGCCGCGGCCCGAGGCCGACTCTCCCCCTTACCCCGGCGATGCGGAATCATGGCCCCATGACCGAGGAGTCCTCCCTCACCGGGCGGCTGCTGGTGGCCACACCGGCGCTGTCCGACCCGAACTTCGACCGTTCCGTCGTGCTCCTCCTCGACCACGACCGTGAGGGAGCCCTCGGGGTCGTCCTGAACCGGCCCACCCCCGTCGGCGTGTCCGAGGTGCTGGAGGGCTGGGCCGACCTCGCGGGCGAGCCGGGGGTCGTCTTCCAGGGCGGCCCGGTCGCCCTGGACGCGGCCCTCGCGCTGGCCGTCGTCCCCGGCCGCGGGCCGCTCGGCTGGCGCCGGGTGCACGGCTCGATCGGCCTCGTGGACCTGGACGCGCCCCCGGAGGTCCTCGCCGCCGAGCTGGGCAGCCTCCGCGTCTTCGCCGGCTACGCGGGCTGGGGACCGGAGCAACTGGAGCGCGAGCTGGACGAGGGCGCCTGGTACGTCGTGGACTCGGAGCCGGGCGATGTGTCGGCGCCCCGGCCGGAGGGGCTGTGGCGGGCCGTCCTGCGGCGGCAGCGGGGCACCCTGGCCCTGCTCGCGACATATCCGGAGGACCCGTCGCTGAATTAGGCTTGGGATCCATGAGCACTCTCGAGCCCGAACGCGGAGCGGGCACCGGCACCCTCGTCGAGCCCGTCCCGCAGACCACGCACGGCGACGGCGACCACGAGCGCTTCGCCCACTACGTCCAGAAGGACAAGATCATGGCGAGCGCGCTCGACGGGACCCCCGTCGTCGCGCTCTGCGGCAAGGTGTGGGTGCCCGGCCGCGACCCGAAGAAGTACCCGGTGTGTCCGATGTGCAAGGAGATCTACGAGTCGATGGGCTCGTTCGGCGGCGGCAAGGACGGGAAGGGCGGCAAGGGCGGCAAGTGACGCCCGGGGCCGTCCCCTCCGCCGCGCGGGCACGCCCGCGCCGCCCCCCGCGCGCGTCCGCCGCGCCTCTTCTCCGCACCCGTTCCCGGCCGCCGCGCCCCGGCGGCCGGGAGCACGGCCCGCCCGCCGCGCCGCGGCGGTGACGGGCGCCCCGCGCATGCCCCGATCGGGTGAGAGCGGCGTCCCGCCGCGTCCTCGGGCGGCCCCGCCAGGCCCCCGCACGGACCGCCCGTGAATCTGTGCCAGAGTTGCCACGTCCCGGCCGCGAGGACGTACCGTACGGCTGGGCAGCCGGGACACCGGAAAGGGGCAGCAGGATTGAGCACGCACGCACCGCACGCACCCGACTCGGCGCGGCTCGTCGCGCTCCCGGCCACGCTCGACGACGCCGTCGCGGCGCTCGCCGAGGTGCCGGCGGCGGTCCCCGTGGCCGGCGGCACCGATCTCATGGCGCAGGTCAACGCCGGGCTCCTCCGTCCCGCCGCCCTCGTCGGCCTCGGCCGGCTCGCCGAGCTCCGCGGCTGGGCCTACCAGGACGGTCACGCGCTGCTCGGTGCCTGCCTCACGCACGCCCGGATGAGCCGCCCCGACTTCGCCGCCCTGATCCCGGCGCTCGCCACCGCCGCCCGCGCCGCCGGCCCCCGCAGGTGCGCAACGCCGGCACCCTCGGCGGCAACATCATGACGGCGGCGCCATCGGGCGACACCCTGCCCGTCCTCGCCGCCCTCGACGCGACCCTGCTGGTCGCCGGTCCCGGCGGCGAGGGCCGCCAGATCCCGGTCAGCCACCTCCTGGCGGGCCGCGACCGCCTCCGCAGGGGAGAGCTGCTCGCCCACGTCCGCGTGCCGCTGCTGCACGCGCCCCAGGCGTACCTGCGGGCCACCACGCGGACCGGCCCGTCCCGCGCCACGGCGTCCGTCGCCGTCGTCCTCGACCCGGTGCACCGCGAGGTGCGCTGCGCGGTCGGCGCCGTCGCCCCCATGCCCCTGCGCCCGCTGGACGCCGAGCAGTGGGTCGCCTCCCTCGTGGACTGGGACGGCGAGCGCGGGCTCACCCCGGAGGTGCTCGAAGCGTTCGGCACCTACGTGGGCATGGCGTGCATCCCGGACCCGGAACCGCCGGCCGACGGCGGCGAACATCCGCAACTCACCCCCGCGCTGCTCCACTTGAGGCGTACGGTGGCAACACTGGCCCGCCGTGGACTCGGAAGGGCTCTCGTATGAGCAACGACCAGCAGCCCGAACCGACCGCTCCGGGCGGCCCCCCGGGGGGCTGGGGCGGCGAGTACGACCCGGACACCACCGCCTTCATAGAGCTGCCCGGCGGATACCCGGACCGGGCCGGCGGGGAGCCCCTGGCCGCCCCGGGCACGGGTACGAGCCGCCGGTCATCGACGAGCCGACCGCGCCCCCCGCCCCCGCCACGGCGAACCCCACCACCGACCCGGGCGACACCGGGGCCTGGACCATGCCGTTCGCGCACGGGGGCGCTCCCGGCGGGGCACCGCCCGCCGCACCCGCGCACGGGCTGCCCCCGGCCGGGCCGCCGCGGCGATGGGCCAGGGCGCGGCGCTCGCGCAGGGCCGCCGTCCCCCGGGCGCGGCCGACGGCGCCGCCCCGGTGCCCGCCGCGCCGTGGACGCCCGACCAGGCCGGGCCGCCGCCGCTGCCGGAGCCGGGGACCGCCCCGCCGGCCGCGCCCCCGTCCCGCGCCGACGCGGACCCGGTCCCCGCCGCGCAGGACGGCGCGCCGGCGGCCGACCGCAGCGACCACCCCGAGGTCGGGTACGTCCTGCGGGTGAACGGCGTCGACCGTCCCGTCGCCGGCGCGTGGATCGGCGAGTCCCTGCTGTACGTCCTGCGGGAGCGGCTCGGCCTCGCGGGCGCGAAGGACGGGTGCGCGCAGGGCGAGTGCGGCGCGTGCTCGGTGCAGGTGGACGGTCGGCTGGTGGCCGCCTGCCTCGTGCCGGCGGCCACGGCGGCCGGCGCCGAGATCAGGACCGTGGAGGGCCTCGCCGGGAACGGCGCCCCGTCCGACGTGCAGCGCGCCCTCGCGGGCACCGCCGTCCAGTGCGGCTTCTGTCTCCCCGGCATGGCGATGACCATCCACGACCTGCTGGAGGGCAACCACACCCCCAGCGACCTGGAGACGCGCGAGGCCCTGAGCGGCAACCTCTGCCGCTGCACGGGTTACCGCGGGATGCTCGACGCCGTGCGCGCCGTCGTGGCGGAGCGGGCCGCCGCCCACGAGGCGGCCGACGCGGAGCGGCAGGCGCAGTCGTCGGCCGTGCCGCGCCAGCGGGGTCCGCAGGGCGGCCGTCCGTCCGGGGAACAGGGGTGACGCCCCGGCGGCGTACGGACGCAGGGGTTGAAGGGGATGAAAGGGCAACGCCATGACTGACCGGGCCGCCGACACCGCCGCCGCCATCACCGTCGCCCCTGGCGTGGCCGCACAGGCGGTCACGAGGCCCCCGGGCGCGCCCGCGCACGGCCTCGGCTCCTCCCTCGCGCCGTCCGACGCGTGGGCCAAGGCGCAGGGCACCCACCCCTACACCGCCGACCTGTGGGCCGAGGGGCTGCTGTGGGCCGCCGTGCTGCGCTCCCCCCACCCGCACGCGCGGATCAAGCGCATCGACACGGCGCAGGCCGCCGCGATGCCCGGGGTGCGTGCCGTCATCACCCATGAGGACGTCCCGGGAACCGGCGGGCTCGGCCGGCACGTCGCGGACCGTCCGGCGCTGGCGTCCGAGGTGGTGCGCTACCACGGCGAGCCGGTGGCCGCCGTGGCCGCCGACCACCCGGAGACGGCGCGGCTCGCGGCCGCGGCCGTGGTCGTCGAGTACGAGGTGCTCGAACCGCTGACCGACCCCGAGAAGGCGTTCGAGGCCCCGCCCGTCCACCCCGACGGCAACCTCGTGCGGCACATCCCGCTGCGGTACGGCGACCCGTCGGCCACCGGCGAGGTCGTCGTCGAGGGGCTGTACCGCGTCGGGCGGCAGGACCCGGCGCCGATCGGCGCGGAATCCGGGCTCGCGGTGCCGCGCCCGGACGGCGGGGTCGAGGTCTACGCGGCCGTGACCGACCCGCACACCGACCGGGACCGGCTGGCCGCCTGCCTCGGGCTGGCCGCCGAGCAGGTCAAGATCTGCGTGACCGGGGTCCCCGGCTCGCTCGGGGACCGGGAGGACCTCGGGTTCCAGGTGCCGCTGGCGCTGCTGGCGATCCGCACGGGCAGCCCGGTCAAACTCGCGGCGACGCGGGAGGAGTCGTTCCTCGGCCACGCGCACCGGCACCCGACGCTCCTGCGCTACTGGCACCACGCCGACCGCGAGGGCCGGCTCGTCAAGGTCGAGGCGCAGCTCCTCATGGACGCGGGGGCGTACGCCGACGACTCGGCCGAGGCCCTCGCGGCGGCCGTGTCGTTCGCCGCCGGACCCTACAAGGTCCGAAACGCCGTCATCGACGGCTGGGCCGTGCGGACCAACAACCCGCCCTCCGGCTACCTGCGCGGCGAGGGCGCCATGCAGGTGTGCGCCGCCCACGAGGGCCAGATGGACAAGCTGGCCGCCCGCCTCGGGATCGACCCCGCCGAACTGCGCGCGCGGAACGTCCTCGCCACCGGCGACCCGCTGCCCACCGGGCAGGCCGTCACCTGCCCGGCGCCCGTCGCCGCCCTGCTCGACGCGGTGCGGGGGGCGCCGATGCCCGCGCTGCCGAAGGACGGGCCGGTCGAGGAGTGGCTGCTCCCCGGCGGTCCGGACGGCGCGGGGGACCCCGGAGCGGTGCGGCGCGGCGTCGGGTACGCCCTCGGCATGGTGCACATGCTCCGCGCGGAGGGCAGCGACGAGGTCGCCACCGCCACCGTCCGCGTCGAGGGCACGGTCGCGACCGTGCTGTGCTCGGCCGTGGAGAGCGGGCAGGGTTTCGCGACGCTGGCCCGGCAGATCGTGCAGGACGTCCTCGGGGTGGACGAGGTGCACGTGGCTCCCGTGGACACGGACCTGCCGCCGGCCGGTCCCGGCGGGCGGGGGCGGCACACCTGGGTGTCGGGCGGCGCGGTCGAGCGGGCGGCCCGGATGGTCCGTACGCAGCTCCTCCAGCCGCTCGCCGCGACGTTCGGCATGTCGGCGGAACTGCTCGACATCGCCGACGGGAAGATCACCTCGTACGACGGTGTGCTGAGCACCACGGTCGCCGAGGCGCTGGAGGGCAAGGAGCTGTGGGCGACCGCGCAGTGCCGCCCGCACCCGACGGAGCGGCTGAACGAGGCGGGGCAGGGGGACGCGTTCGTCGGCCTCTCCTTCGCTGCGATCCGGGCCGTGGTCGACGTGGACGTGGACCTCGGCGCCGTGCGGGTCGTGGAGATGGCCGTCGCGCAGGACGTCGGGCGAGCCCTGAACCCGCGGCAGATCGAGGCGCGCATCGAGGCGGGCGTCCTGCAGGGCGTCGGCGCCGCGCTCACCGAGCACCTGCGGGTGGTGCGCGGCATGGTGCGGCGGCCCGACCTGGCCGGATACCCGCTGCCGACCGCCCTCGACGCGCCGGACGTGCGGGTCGTGGCGCTGCTGGAGGAGCGGGACGTCGTCGCGCCGTTCGGCGCCAAGGCGGTCAGCGCGGTGCCGGTCGTGGTCTCGCCGGCCGCGGTGGCCGCCGCGGTCAGGGCGGCCACCGGCAGGCCCGTGAACCGGCTGCCGATCCGGCCGCAGAGCGCCGTCGGCGGCGCCTGAGACCGGCCCCGGCCCGTCCGCGCCGCCGCGCGCGGACGGGGACCGGGACCCGGGACGGACGGATATCGGTCCCCGGTCCATGGGCAGCGGGGCACCCGACTCCTTACCGTTGCCGCATGCGTGAGACCCATGCCGGCGAGGGAGCCGGCGACGACACCGCTGTGCCGCCCCCGGCCGCGTCCCCCGCCGCTGCCGCCGGCCCCGCGCCGGGGCGCGCGGAGGGCGTGCTGAGCGCCCCCTACCGCGCGCTCACGCTGGGCTGCGTCAGCACGATCCTGCTGATCGCGTTCGAGGCGATGGCGGTCGGCACCGCGATGCCGGCCGCCGCCGAGGCGCTGGACGGACTGTCCGGGTACGCGTTCGCCTTCTCGGCCTTCTTCACGACGAGCCTGCTCGGCATGTCGCTGTCCGGGCAGTGGTGCGACCTGCGGGGGCCGGTCGGCCCCGTGGTCGCCGGCATCGCGACGTTCTCCGCCGGGCTCCTGCTGTCCGGGACGGCGGGGGCGATGTGGGTGTTCGTCGCCGGCCGCGCCGTCCAGGGCATCGGCGACGGCCTCGTCATCGTGGCGCTCTACGTCGCCGTGCGCCGGGCCTACCCGGAGCGGCTGCGGGCCGCCGCCCTCGCCGCCTTCTCCGGGGCCTGGGTGGTGCCGAGCCTCGTCGGGCCGCTGATCGCGGGCACGGTGACCGAGCGGTTCGGCTGGCGCTGGGTGTTCCTCGGCGTCACCGTCCTCGTGATCGCGCCGCTGCTGGTGATGCTGCCCGCGCTGCGGCGGCAGGCGTCGGGACCGCCCGAGGGCGGGGCGGCGCCGTTCGACCGCCGGCGGTTCTCCCTCGCCTGCGCGCTGGCCGTGGGCGCCGGGCTCGTCCAGTACGGGGGGCAGGAGCTGCGCCTCGTCGCGCTCGTGCCGCTCGCCGCCGGGCTCGTCCTCATGGTGCCCACCGCCGTACGGCTGCTGCCGCGCGGCACCTTCCTGGCCGGGCGCGGACTGCCGTCCGTGATCGCCCTGCGCGGCCTCCTCTCCGCCTCCTACCTCGCCACCCAGACCTTCGTCCCCCTCATGCTCGTCACACGGCGCGGGCTGTCGTACACGGAGGCCGGCTTGGCGCTGGCCGCCTCCGGCGCGCTGTGGGCCATCGGCTCGTGGACCCAGGCCGGGCCGCGCGCGGAGCCGTACCGGCTGGCGCTCGTGCGGGCCGGCACGGTGCTGCTGGCGGCCGGGACGGCGGCCACCCCGCTCGTCCTGCTCGACGCGGTGCCGGTGTGGCTGCCGGCGGTCACCCTCGGGGTCGCCGCGTTCGGCATGGGCCTGGTCGTGTCGACGCTCGGCGTGCTGGTGCTGCGGCTCTCCTCGCCGGAGGAGGCCGGCGGGAACGTCGCGTCGCTCCAGGTGTGCGACAGCCTCGGCAACGTCGTGATGCTCACCCTGGTCGGCAGCGCGTTCGCGGCGCTCGGCGGCGACGCGTCGGCGGCCGCGCGCGACGACGCGCTCCAGGGCGCCGTGGGACCCGGCGCGTTCGTCGCCGTGTTCGCGCTGACCACCTTCGCGGCGCTGGTCAGCATCCTCGTGGCGGGGCGCCTCGCCCCGCCGCGCACGGCCGGCTGACCGGCCCCGCGGCGGCCGGATGCGGCCGCCCGGCCCCCCGTCCGGCGCGGGCTCTCGGTTAGGCTGACGCGGTCGCCAGCCCACCGCCGACCCGCACCGTGAGGACCGTGACCAGCCCCGCACCGTCCACCGCCCATGCCTCGCACCACCTGTCGCCCGCCTTCCCCGGCCGCGCCCCCTGGGGCACGGCGGGCAAGCTGCGGGCCTGGCAGGAGGCCGCGATGCAGGAGTACCTGCGGCTCCAGCCGCGCGACTTCCTCGCCGTCGCGACCCCGGGCGCCGGCAAGACGACGTTCGCCCTCACCCTCGCGTCGTGGCTGCTGCACCACCATGTCGTGCAGCAGGTGACCGTCGTCGCGCCGACCGAGCACCTGAAGACGCAGTGGGCCGAGGCGGCGGCGAGGATAGGAATCAGGCTCGACCCCGCGTACAGCGCCGGGCCGCTGGGCCGCGAGTACGACGGCGTCGCCGTCACGTACGCCGGTGTCGGCGTCCGGCCCATGCTGCACCGCAACCGCAGCGAGCAGCGCAAGTCCCTCGTCATCCTCGACGAGATCCACCACGCCGGCGACTCCCGCTCCTGGGGCGAGGCGTGCCTGGAGGCGTTCGAACCGGCCACGCGCCGCCTCGCCCTCACCGGCACGCCGTTCCGCTCCGACACGAACCCCATCCCGTTCGTGGCCTACGCCGAGGGGCCGGACGGCGTGCGCCGCTCCGTCGCCGACTACACCTACGGCTACGGCAACGCCCTCGGCGACGGCGTCGTGCGCCCCGTCATCTTCCTGTCGTACAGCGGCAGCATGCGCTGGCGCACCAAGGCGGGCGACGAGGTGGCGGCCAGGCTCGGCGAGCCCATGACGAAGGACGCCACCTCCCAGGCGTGGCGCACCGCCCTCGACCCGAAGGGCGACTGGATGCCCGCCGTCCTCGGCGCGGCCGACCGGCGGCTGACCGAGGTCCGCCGCTCCATCCACGACGCGGGCGGCCTCGTCATCGCGAGCGACCAGGAGTCGGCGCGGGCGTACGCCAAACTGCTGCGCGAGATCACCGGCCACGGCGCGACGCTCGTCCTGTCCGACGACGCGGGCGCGTCCGGGCGCATCGAGGAGTTCCGGACGTCCGACGACCGCTGGATGGTCGCGGTGCGCATGGTCTCCGAGGGCGTGGACGTGCCGCGCCTCGCGGTCGGCGTCTACGCGACGACGATCTCGACGCCCCTGTTCTTCGCCCAGGCGGTGGGCCGGTTCGTCCGCTCCCGGCGGCGTGGCGAGACCGCGTCCGTCTTCCTGCCCACGATCCCGACGCTCCTCGGCTTCGCGCACGAGCTGGAGGTCGAGCGCGACCATGTGCTCGACCGGCCGAAGAAGGACGCGGCGGAGGACCCGTACGCCGAGGAGGAGGCGCTGCTGCGGGACGCCGAGCGGGAGAAGGACGAGCCCGACGGCGAGCAGGACCAGCTCCCGTTCGAGGCGCTGGAGTCCGACGCGGTGTTCGACCGGGTCATGTACGACGGCGCCGAGTTCGGCATGCAGGCGCACCCGGGCAGCGAGGAGGAGCAGGACTACCTCGGCATCCCCGGCCTCCTCGAACCCGACCAGGTGCAACTGCTGCTCCAGCGGCGGCAGGCCCGGCAGATCGCCCACAGCCGCCGCAGGCCGGACCAGGAGGCCGACCTCGTCGAACTGCCCGCCGAGCGGCGCCCTGTCGTCACGCACCAGGAGCTGATGGAACTGCGCCGCGAGCTGAACTCACTGGTCGGCGCGTACGCCCACCAGTCCGGCAAGCCGCACGGCGTCATCCACACCGAGCTGCGGCGCACCTGCGGCGGGCCGCCCACGGCCGAGGCGACGGCCGGGCAGCTCAAGCAGCGGGCGGCCAAGGTGAGGGAGTGGGCGACCCGGATGCGGTGACCCCGCCGTGGGTGGAGGCGCCGCGGAGCCGTGGGGTAGTGTCCGGCCGTACCGGGGTGGGAGCGCGACCATGGAGCGGGCCGTCCGGTACGCACCCGATGGAGCGTCATGCCCGGATAGTGGACGCCCCTACCGGCCGCCGGGCACCCGGGGATACGTTCCGCACACGTGAACGCCCGGTGTCAGCGTCGCCCCGGTGCGCAGCGGCTCGTTGCTGGGTCAGGACCCGTGTGTGCTGCCCGCGGGACCGGCGGCGCACCGCGACACCGAAGGGGGGCGCGGCCGTTGACCGCGGAGACCTCTCAGACACTTGACCGGGGACTGCGTGTCCTCAAGCTCCTCGCCGACACCGACCACGGGCTGACCGTCACCGAGCTGTCCCGGCGGCTCGGGGTCAACCGCACGGTCGTCTACCGCCTGCTCACCACCCTGGAGCAGCACGCCCTCGTCCGCCGGGACGCCGCGGGGCGCGCACGGGTCGGCGTCGGCGTCCTCGGGCTCGGCCGCCAGGTCCACCCGCTCGTGCGCGAGGCGTCCCTGCCCGCGCTGAGCGCCCTGGCCGAGGACACCGGCGCCACCGCGCACCTCACCGTCGCCGACGGCCCCGACGCCCTGACCGTCGCGGTCGTCGTCCCGGCCCGGAGCGGCCGGCACGTCCCCCGCCGAACGGGCTTCCGTGAGGCGCTGGGCGACGGCGCCGCCGGGCAGGCCATCCTCACCGGCCGCTGCAAGGACATCGACGACGAGGACGGCTTCGTCCTGACGCGCGCCGAGCCGCAGTCCGGCACGGCCGGTGCCGCAGCCCCGCTGCCCGGCGAGTGCGGCATCGAGGGCAGCGTCGGCGTGGTCATGCTCCGCGACGCCGTACCGCCCGGCGTCGGTCCCCGGGTGGTCCGGGCCGCCCAGGAGGTCGCGGCCGCCCTGCGTTAGATTCGCTGCCATGCCCGCCGCCCAGACCGCATCGCCCGCCCCGGCGTCCCCGCCGGACCGGCGCACCGGCCCCCGCCGCCCGCTGCTGCTCGCCGTCTGCGGCGCGCTCCTCGCGGCGCTGCTGGCCGTCGCCGCCTTCGCGCCGCTGCCGTTCACCCTGACGCTGCCGGGTGAGACGGCCGACGTCCTCGGCGAGCGGGGCGGCGAGCCCGTCATCACCATCAGCGGCGCGCCGGTGCGCGAGACGGAGGGCGAGCTGCGTCTCACCACCATCAGCGCCACCTCGCACGACACCACGCTGCGTCTGCTCGACGTCGTCCGCGGCTACTTCGCCGACGACCGCGCCGTCCTGCCGCGCGAGGCCGTCTACCCCGTGGGCGACACCCCGGAGGAAATCGACGAGCACAACACCGCCGAGATGCGGCAGTCGCAGAACTCCGCCGTCACCGCCGCCCTCACCTATCTCGGTCTCGACGAGGACGAGGTCACCGTGGACCTGACGCTCGAAGGGGTCGGCGGCCCGAGCGCGGGGCTGCTGTTCTCCCTCGGCATCGTCGACCTGCTCGACGGCGACGGCGAGGGCGGCGACCTCACCGGCGGCGCCACGATCGCCGGCACCGGGACGATCGATGCCGAGGGCCGCGTCGGCGCGGTCGGCGGCGTGGCGCTGAAGACGCAGGCGGCCCACCGCGACGGCGCCACCGTCTTCCTCGTGCCGCAGGACGAGTGCGACGACGCGACGGACAACGCGCCCGACGGGCTGCGGCTGATCCCGGTCGCCTCCCTCGAAGGCGCGGTGGACGCGCTGCGCGACCTCGCGGCGGGGGAGTCCGTGCCGTCCTGCTGAGGCCGGGTACGAGGCCGCCCCCGCGAGTGCAGGTCGCGGGGGCGGCTCGTGGGGGGTGGTGTCGTCAATGATGCCCTCGAACCGGGGGTTTCACGCCCCCCGGTGCGGCCTCACCGCCTGCCGTCCCCCGAGTCGTCCGCCGGACGGGCCGTCAGCAGGGCGTACAGGACCTCGTCCGCGTCGATGCGGTCCGACTCCTCGCCCGGCGGGACGGCCCGCAGCGTGCGCTCCAGCCACTCCGCCACCTCAGGCGCGGACGCCCGCAGCAGCGCGTCCCCGTCCGGCGACCGCAGTGCGAGGAACAGCGACCGCCGGTGCTGCGGCCCGCTCGGCCACACCCGGACGTCGCCCTCGCCGCACGCCCGCTCCACGCCCTCCACGAGCAGATCGCGCCCGAACGTCCAGTGGACCGGGATGTCCGACCCGATGTGGAACGTCATGTGCACCGCGTACGGGTCGTCCGCCCGGTACACGAGCCTCGCGGGCACGGGGACGCTGCGCTCCGGCGAGAGCACCAGCTCGACCTCGAGCTCCCGCGCGATGATGGTGACCACGATGTGCTCCCTCTCTCCTGTGCTTCCGTACGGCCGCCCGGCGGCCCGCACGGGGATACAGAGGGGACGGCCCGAGGTTCATTACGCGGCTTCCCGGGATCCGCCGACCCATCCGCCCTTCCGGGCCGGCCCGCTCCCGCCCCTCCGGCGCGCCGGACCGTAATCCGCTGGACCGGCCGCGGCGGCCGACGGAGAGTGGACCGCATGCCCTCCTCCCTCCCGCCCCCGGTGCGCGCCCCGTTCCTGCCCGGTCTCGAACTGTCCCGGATCCTGTACGAGGAGGCCGTCGGTCCGCTGCTGGAGGAGGCACACCCCGGCCTGCCGTACGCCGCCGCCCGCGTCGGCACGGGCTCGGAGGTCCTCGGGTTCGACTCGCCGCGCTCGGCCGACCACGAGTGGGGGCCGCGCCTCACGCTGTTCCTCACCGCGCGGGACGCCGCCCGCCACGGCGAGGCCCTGCGCACCCTGTTCGCCGAGCGCCTCCCGAAACAGATCCGCGGCTGGCCCACCCACTTCGCGGCGAGCGCCGACCCCCTCGACCCGGTCGGCAGGATGGCGCCGACGGACGGCCCGGTCGACCACCGCGTCGCCGTCACGGACGTCGGCACCTGGCTCGCCGTACGCCTCGGGCTGCGGGGCGCCGGGCCGACCGTCGAGGACTGGCTCGCCATGCCGCAGCAGCGCCTCGCCGAGGCCACGTCCGGCGCCGTCCTGCACGACGGCACCGGCGAACTCACCGCGGCCAGGCGGCGGCTGGCCTGGTACCCCGAGCAGGTATGGCGCTACCTCCTCGCCTGCCAGTGGCAGCGCGTGGCGCAGGAGGAGGCGTTCCCCGGGCGCTGCGCGGAAGCGGGCGACGACCTCGGCGCCGCGGTCGTCGCGGGGCGGCTCGTCCGCGACCTGATGCGCCTGTGCCTCCTGCTGGAGCGGCGTTACGCGCCCTACAGCAAGTGGCTCGGCAGCGCGTTCGCCCGGCTGCCGGTCGCGGGACGGCTCACGCCCGTCCTGCGCGGCGCGCTCGCCGCGACCGGTCCGGCCCTGCGGGAGCGGCACCTGTGCGAGGCGTACGGGATCGTCGCCGGCCTGCAGAACGACTCGGGGCTCGCGCCGCACCTCGACCCGTCGCCGCGCCCCTATCACCAGCGCCCCTATCTGGTCCTCGGGGCGCGGCGGTTCGCCGAGGCCCTGCGCGCCACCCTCACCGACCCCGGCCTGCGGGAGCGGCCGCTGACCGGAGCCGTCGACCAGTGGGCGGACAGCACCGACTTCCTCGAACTGCCCGCCGGCGACCACCGTCCCCCGCGCGGAACCGGAGGCGCGCCGCACGCGTGATCACAGCCGGGGCGGGCTCCGCCGCCACCGTCCCCGTACGACGGGTAACCCGGTCGGCCCCCCGGCGACTAACATGCTTACCCGGCAGGGCGACAGACGACCGTACGGACGAGGAGATTCGGACCGCGTATGAGCTCCCCACCCGCAGGGCAGGCCGGCGGCGGCCCGGGACCCAACTGGTATCCGGACCCGTCCATCCCCGGCTACATCCGGTACTGGAACGGCACGTCGTGGGTGCCGGGCAGCAGCCGGCCCGAGCCGCGCGCGGGGGAGCCGGTGCCCACGCCGCCCACCGGTTCGGCCCAGCCGGCCCCCGGTCCGGTCACGGACGCCCCGAAGCACGAGACGCAGCCGTTCTTCTTCGACGAGGACGAGGACCGGCCGTCCGGCGGGTCCGGCGCGCAGGAGCCGCGCATCCCGGGGCAGGCGTCGGGCAGCGCGCTGCCGGAGCTGCGCGGGCGCGGCGAGGTCACGCCGGCGGGCGGACAGGGCGCCGGCTGGGGCTCGGACGAGGACGTCAGCGCCTCGCCCTCGGCGTCCCGCGGGCCCGGCGCGGGTGATCCGCGCGGGCCGCTGGGCGGTTCGCCGGCGGGCGGTTCGCCCGTCGTCCCGGAGCCGCAGGCCACGCCCGAGCCCGCGCAGGAGCCGAAGACGGCCATGCTCCGCCGGCTCGACACCCCCGACCCGTCCTGGGAGCGCCAGGTCCACGACCTCGCGCGGCAGGCCCCCGGCACCCCGCCGCAGGGCGCGCCCAACCCGCCCGCCCAGCAGCAGCCGCCCGTGGCGCAGCAGCACGCCGCTCCGCCGCAGCCGCCCGTCCAGGCCAGCCCGCCGCAGGGCGTTCCCGCGCAGACGCCGCCCGGTTACGGGTACCCGCATCCGGGCGCCCAGCAGCGGCCCACCCCGCCCGGCGGTTACGGCTACCCGCAGGCCGGCGCGCCCGCAGCCCCCGTCGGCGGCTACGGCTATCCGCACGCGGGCCAGGGCGTGCCGGGGCAGCAGGTCCCCGGCCAGGTCGGCCACGCGCAGTCGCCGTTCCTCCAGTCGCACGAGGGCGCGCCGCTCACGATGGCCCGCCGTCTGGTGGACCCGGGCCGCCCGTACCCGGCCGGGCTCGGCAGGCGTCTGACGGGCCGTGTGGTGGACGTGCTGCTGCCCCTCGCCGCCGCGGCGGGCGTGGCGTGGCCGCTGGCCGGCAGCGCGCGCGACCACATCCAGGAGCAGATCGACGCGGCCGAACGGGCCGGTGTCACGAAGCAGATCTGGCTCATCGACGGCACCACGGCGCTCTACGCGGGCATGGTCCTCGGCGTGTTCCTCGTCGTCGGCGTCCTGCTGGAGGCGTTGCCGACCGCGCTGTGGGGCACGACGCCGGGCAAGGGCGTCGCGGGCACCCGCGTCCTCGACATGGAGCGCCAGGAGAAGCCGACGTTCGGCAGGGCGCTGCTGCGCTGGCTCGTGTGGACCGCGACGTCCCTCACGGTGGTGCTGGCCCTCGTCAGCATGATCGTGGGCGCCAGGGACCGGCCGTGGCGCCAGGCGTGGCACGACAAGGCGGGCCGGACGTTCGTCGCGGGGCGGAAGAACCGTCCCTCCGAGTCGCCGGGCTGACCCCGGGCGGCCCAGTGCCGTGACCCGATCGCCCGGCGCCGGATGCGCCGGGCGCCGGGCCGGGGTGCACTGGGCCCATGACGACCGATCAGACGCCGCCCGGCGGCGGGGACGACGACCCGCGCAGGGACCGTGCGTCCGGTGTGCCGCCGGGGGGCTCCCCCGGCGGGGAGCCCGACCTGCCCAAGGCCCCGCCGCCCGGTGACCCGTTCGCCGCCAACTCGTACGGCGGCGCGCAGGGGGCCGTCGACCCGCTGGCCGGTATGCCGCCGCTGCCCTCGCGGTTGCGCCGCCTGGTCGCGCGCGTCATCGACGCGATCGTGGTGGGCGTGCCGGTGTCGCTGATCCTGTGGCCCCTGCGGGGCGACGCGTACTGGGACGAGAGCGCGGGGGGCAGCGGCTCGTGGACCCAACAGGCCATCCTGCTGCTGGTCTACTTCATCTACGAGGGCCTGATGCTCAGCGCCCGCGGCCAGACGCTCGGCAAGATGGCGGTGCGCATCCGGGTGGCGATGCTGGACGACGGCGCCGTGCCCCGTGGCAACGCCGCCTGGAACCGCGCGGCCGTCTACTCGCTGCCGCAGCTCGTGCCGTGCATCGGGTTCCTCTTCTGGCTGTTCAACGTGCTGTTCTGCACGTGGGACCAGCCGTACCGGCAGTGTCTGCACGACAAGTCGGCGCGCACCGTGGTCGTCACCACGGTCTGACGGTCCGTCGGAGGAATGCCCCGGGAGCACCGGGCCCACCATCCGCGTGCTTGGCGCCGTCGGCAGTGGCACCCCTACAAACGATCTTCCCGGACGCCCTGTCGCGCGGTGTCATCACGCGATTGCGAAAGGTGCTCGATGGGTCATCGCCGCAGGTCAGAGTATGTTTTTCTGACTTCCCCTCGACGGACGGCCGTCCATGGCGGCATGATGTGTGGCATGTCCGATGGAGGTTTCGTCCAGTTGCCGGACGGCAGCGTCGTGGTCGCGCTCGCGCTGCCGGACCCGGGGGCGCCCGGCCGCGCCGTCCGGGTGCTGGTCCATGCCGTGAACCGCCCGCGGGCGCTCACCCGCCTGCGGAACCACGGCCTGCGCGTCCTCACCCTCCGGGGCAACACCGCCCCGCCGACCCCCGACGAGATCTCCGCCGTCCTGTACCACCCGGACGGCGTCGTGTGGCGCCCGGCGGCCTGCGACGCCGCCGAGTGCTGGCGTCCGATGGCGCGCCTGGTCGGCCCGGCGCGGCGCCGGCGCCGCTCGTACCCGCACCGGCACGGCAGGGCGCTGCCGGTGCCGGGCGCGCCGGCCCCGGCGGCCGGCCGCTCCGCGCCGGGCGCGGTCAGCCGGTGACGACGGGCTCGCCCGTCAGCTCGACCCCGGCGGCGGCCAGCTCCGCCAGCGCGGTGTCCGTGGTCGCCCGGGCCACCCCGGCGGTCAGGCTCAGCAGGACGCGGGTCGTGAAGCCCTCGCGCGCCGCGTCGAGCGCGGTGGCCCGGACGCAGTGGTCGGTGGCGATGCCGACGATGTCGACGGTCGTCACGTTCCGTGCGCGGAGCCACTCGGCGAGGCCGGTCCCCGACTCGTCGGTGCCCTCGAAGCCGCTGTAGGCCGCCGAGTAGGCACCCTTGTCGAAGCAGGCCTCCACCGACCCGGCGGCGACGGCGGGGGCGAAGTTCGGATGGAAGCCGACCCCCTCGGTCCCGGCGACGCAGTGCCGCGGCCAGGTCCGGACGTAATCGGGTTCGTCGGAGAAGTGGTCACGTGGCGCTATGTGGTGGTCGCGGGTGGCCACCACATGGTCGTACGCGGGCGTGCCGGCACCGATGAGATCGGTGATCGCGGCGGCGACGTCGGCTCCTCCGGCGACCGCGAGGCTCCCGCCCTCGCAGAAGTCGTTCTGCACATCGACGACGATCAGGGCGCGGTGCATGACGTGGACACCCCTTCGGTTTCTCGCGGAAGCGTGTGTGGCCCGAAGCCTACGGGTCCCGTCCCGCCCGCACTACGCGGGCGGGACGGTGCGGACCCGCGGGCTCGCGGGGCGGTCAGGTCAGGTACTGGGTACCCAGGACGGGCTCGCCGCGGGAGAGCTGCGTCGCGGACAGCGGCAGGCCGGCGCGCGCCCGCTCGTGGCGGTCCCTGGCGGCGTCCAGGCGCTCCCTGGCGACCGCACGCCCCCCGCGCATCAGCGGCACGGTGAGCAGCCGCTCCGCGAGCTCGGGCGGCACCTCGCCGGTGCCCACGACCTCGGCCGTCGCGACCCCCGCGTCGTCCACGGGACGGGCGGCCCACTTCCTGCCGCCGACCGACAGCTTGCCGCCGAGCGACTTCTTCGCGACCGGCACGAGCGGCGCGTCGGGTCCCTCGCCGCCGGCGCGGGCCACCAGCTTGTAGACCATCGAGCAGGTCGGGTGCCCGCTGCCGGTGACGAGCTGGGTGCCGACGCCGTACGCGTCCACGGGCGCGGCGGCCAGCGAGGCGATGGCGTACTCGTCCAGGTCGCTCGTGACCACGATGCGGGTCTCGTGGGCGCCGAGGTCGTCGAGCTGGCGCCGCACCTGGTGGGCGACCATCAGCAGGTCCCCCGAGTCGATGCGGACGGCCCCGAGGCCGGGACCCGCCACCTCGACGGCCGTGCGGACGGCCTCCCGCACGTCGTAGGTGTCCACCAGCAGCGTGGTGCCGCGGCCGAGCGACTCGACCTGGGCCGTGAACGCCGCGCGCTCCGAGTCGTGCAGCAGGGTGAACGCGTGCGCGCTCGTGCCGACCGTCGGGATGCCGTAGCGGAAGCCGGCGGCCAGGTCGGAGGTGGTGGAGAAGCCGCCGACGTACGCGGCGCGCGACGCGGCGACCGCGGCCAGCTCGTGCATGCGGCGGGCGCCCATCTCGATGAGGGGGCGGCCGCCCGCAGCCACCGCCATGCGGGACGCCGCCGCGGCGACGGCGGAGTCGTAGTTGAGGATCGAGAGGATCACCGTCTCCAGCAGGACGCACTCGGCGAAGGTGCCCTCGACGCGCAGCAGCGGCGAGCCGGGGAAGTACACCTCGCCCTCGGGGTAGCCGTGGATGTCGCCGGTGAAGCGGTAGTCCGCGAGCCAGTCGACGGTGGGGCCGTCCACGATCTCCCGCTCGCGCAGGAAGTCGAGGATGCCGGGGTCGAAGCGGAAGTTCTCGACGGCGTCCAGCATGCGGCCGGTGCCGGCCACCACGCCGTAGCGGCGGCCCTCGGGGAGGCGGCGTGTGAAGACCTCGAAGACGGAGCGGCGGTGCGCCGTGCCGGCGCGCAGGGCGGCCTGGAGCATGGTCAGCTCGTACTGGTCGGTGAAGAGCGCGGTCGAGGGCACCGCCACCGGGAGGCCCGCGGCCGGGTCGTTCATGGCATCCATGCGGCCAGCGTACACCCCATCTCGTCAGATTGACGATATTGGTTTCCCCGGTGGTCGCGCGGTGCCGCCGGCCGCTCGCTTGGCCCAGTGGGGGGCGGTAGTGGCAGCATGGAGGGGTGAGTGCTGCGATGCCCGTGGAAGCCGAGCGCACGGAGACCGAGGGGGCGCCGGTCGAGGTTCCGGCCCCCGAGGTGCCGTGGATCACGGTCGTGCACAACGACCCGGTGAATCTCATGAGCTATGTGACCTACGTCTTCCAGTCCTATTTCGGCTATCCGAAGGACAAGGCGAAGAAACTCATGCTCGATGTCCACCACAAGGGGCGCGCGGTCGTTTCGAAGGGCACGCGCGAGGAAATGGAGCGGGACGTGCAGGCGATGCACGGATACGGCCTCTGGGCGACGCTTCAGCGGGAGCGCTGATGGTGGCCTTCTTCGAATCGGTCGACGGCGGCGGCGCGGCGATCGCGCTGGACGAGGGGGAGATCTCCGTCCTCCGCAGCCTCGCCACGCAGATGCTCGAACTGATCGGACCCGGCGACGAGCCGGACGACGGTGCCGACCCGCTGGCCGCGCTGTTCGCCGAGGGGCCGAGCGAGCCGCCCCGCGACCCGGCGCTGGCCCGGCTCTTCCCGGACGCGTACGGCGACCCGGCGGGCGGCGGGGAGCCCGACGAGGAGAGCAGGCGTCGTTCGGCGGAGTTCCGCCGGTTCACCGAGAACGAGCTGCGGGCGCGCAAGCGCGGCGACCTGCTGGCGATGATCTCCGGACTCGACGCCGCGGCGCGCGACGCCGGGCCGGACGACGGCGCCGGTGCGGCCGTGCTCACCCTGGAGCCGGACGACTCGCGCCGCTGGCTCGGCGCGCTGAACGACCTGCGGCTCACCCTCGCCGCGCGGCTCGGCATCGAGGACGAGTCCGACTCCGAGAAACTGTTCGAATTGTCCGCGGGGGACCCGAGGAAACCTCTGGTCATCGCCTATCACTGGCTGGGCCGCCTTCAGGACACCCTCATCGAAACGCTTCTCAATTGATCGGATAATCCCTTTCGGTCGGTACGCTCCCACGGTATGGCGAGCGATGGATCATGGACCGACCGGATCGACGCGGCGGTCAATGACGTATTCGAACCCGTGCGCGACCTTTTGACCGCCGTCGTCTTCTGCGAGATCGAGGTGGCGGGCAGCCCGTTCCCGCTCATCGTGGGCTGGCTCGTCCTCGCCGGACTGGTCTTCACCGTCGGTTTCGGATTCATCCAGGTACGCCGGTTCGGCACCGCGGTGAAGCTGGCGTCCGGCCGTTACGAACAGCCCGGCGCCCCCGGCGAGGTCACCCACTTCCAGGCGCTCACCTCCGCGCTCTCCGGCACCGCGGGCCTCGGGAACATCGCGGGCGTCGCCATCGCCGTCTCGGTCGGCGGCCCCGGCGCGACCCTGTGGATGATCGTCTGCGGCCTGCTCGGGATGGCCACCAAGTTCGTCGAGTGCACCCTCGGCGTGCGCTACCGCGAGATCGACGCGCGCGGCCGGGTGTCCGGCGGGCCGATGCACTACCTGCCGAAGGGACTCGCCGAACGCGGGCTGCCGCGCCTCGGCCGCGTCCTGGCCTGGCCGGCCGCCGCCATGCTCCTCTTCTTCGCCTTCTTCGGCGGCAACCTCTTCCAGGTCAACCAGTCCCTCGAACAGCTCGCCACCGCCACCGGGGACCACACCGCGTTCTTCACGGAGTCGGCCGGCGCGCTGCTGTTCGGGGTGGTGGTGGCCGTCCTCGCCGCGCTCGTCCTGCTGGGCGGCATGCGGGCCATCGGCCGGGTCACGAGCCGCCTCGTGCCCGCCATGACGGTGCTGTACGTCGCCGCGTGCCTCGCCGTCCTCGTCGCGAACGCCACCCGGGTGCCCGACGCCCTGGCCACGATCGTCCAGGAGGCGTTCCGGCCCGAGGGTGTCGCCGGCGGGTTCGCCGGCGCGCTGATCGCGGGCTTCCAGCGGGCCGCGTTCTCGAACGAGGCGGGCGTCGGCTCCGCGCCGATCGTGCACTCGGCGGTCAAGACCCGGCGGCCCGCGACGGAGGGCCTCGTCGCGCTGCTGGAACCGTTCGCCGACACGGTCGTGCTGTGCACCATGACCGCGCTCACGATCGTCGTCGCCGGCGCGCCGAGCTACACCGCGGCCAGGGAGGCGGCGGCCGGCGGCGAGGGCGGGGACACGACGGCCGGCATCTCGCTCACCTCGGACGCCTTCGCGACGGCCCTGCCGTGGTTCCCGGCGGTCCTGACGGTCGCGGTGTTCCTCTTCGCCTTCTCCACGATCATCACGTGGGGCTACTACGGCCTCAAGGCGTGGACCTACCTCTTCGGCGGCACGCGGGCCAGCCAGGCGCTCTACAAGGCGCTGTTCTGCGGCATGGTCGTCGCGGGCGCGCTGCTGTCCCTCGGCACGCTGGTCGACCTGGCGGACGTCTTCCTGTTCCTCGCCGCCGTGTTCAACATCACGGGGCTCTACCTGCTCGCACCGGTCGTGCGGGACGAACTGCGGGCCGTACGCGGCTTTCTCGCGCGCCGTGACGCCGGACTGCCGGACGACGTGTCCCCGGACGCGGGGCCGGCCGGCGACACCGGCGATGGACCGCTCCCGCCGCGCGACGACGACCCCGGGCCGCCCGCGGGTCCGCTGCCCGTCGCCCGCTGAGACCCGCCGCCGGCCGTCCCGGCAGGCGAACTACGCTGACCGCATGCTGACCATCTCCCAGGACCTGGTGGACCGGATCGTCGCCCACGCCCGCGCCGACCACCCCGACGAGGCGTGCGGCGTGATCGCGGGACCGGCCGGCAGCGACCGGCCCGAGCGCTTCATCCCGATGCTGAACGCGGCGCGCTCGCCCACGTTCTACGAGTTCGACTCGGGTGACCTGCTGCGCCTCTACCGGGAGCTGGACGACCGCGACGAGGAGCCGGTCGTCATCTACCACTCCCACACCGCGACCGAGGCGTACCCCTCGCGCACGGACATCTCCTACGCGAACGAGCCCGGCGCCCACTACGTCCTGGTCTCGACCGCCGAGTGCGGCAACGACGAGGGCCCCGTCTCGTTCCGGTCGTTCCGCATCGTGGACGGCGAGGTCTCGGAGGAGGAGGTGCGGGTCGTCTGACGGCCCGCGCCGGGCGGGAGCGGTTCCGGTTGCCCGCGAGCCGAGACCGCTCCGTCCATATGATGAGCCGATCGCCGGGGGGCGGAGCGGGAATCGATACGATGCCGCCATGGTTCCCCCTGACGTGAGCGACGACAACCCGGGCGGCGGCGAGCTGCTCGTGGCGCGCCTGCACGTCGATCTGTGCCGTCTCGCCGGCGCCACGTGTACGGCGCCCCGTTGATCACGCGATCACCCGACCGCCCACGCCAAGCCCCCCGAGCCGAGTTTCACCAGGAGCCCTCCATGGCCATCGAGGTCCGCATCCCGACCATCCTCCGCAGCTACACCGACGGGCAGAAGGCCGTCGAGGGCAACGGCGGCACGATCGCCGAGCTGTTCGCGGACCTGGACGCCAGCCACCCCGGCATCAGGGAGCGGCTGGTCGACGGCGAAGAGCTGCGCCGCTTCGTCAACGTCTACCTCAACGACGAGGACGTCCGGTTCCTCGACGGCATCGCCACCGCGCTCAGCGACGGCGACAGCGTGACGATCCTCCCCGCCGTCGCCGGGGGCATGCGCTGATGCGCTTCGACTCGCCGCTGGCAGCCGTCGGCAACACCCCGCTCGTACGGCTGCCGCGGCTGTCCCCGGCCGAGTCGGTGCGCGTCTGGGCCAAGCTGGAGGACCGCAGCCCCACCGGCTCCGTCAAGGACCGGCCCGCCCTGCACATGATCGAGCAGGCGGAGAAGGCCGGTCTCCTCACGCCCGGCTGCACCATCCTGGAGCCCACCTCGGGCAACACCGGCATCTCCCTCGCCATGGCCGCCCGGCTCAAGGGCTACCGGATCGTCTGCGTCATGCCGGAGAACACCTCGGCCGAACGCCGTCAGCTCCTCGCCATGTGGGGCGCCGAGATCATCTCGTCGCCGGCCGCCGGCGGCTCCAACACGGCGGTCCGCGTCGCCAAGGAACTGGCCGCCGAGCACCCCGACTGGGTCATGCTCTACCAGTACGGCAACCCGGACAACAGCGGCGCCCACTACGCGACCACCGGCCCCGAGATCCTCGCCGACCTGCCGTCCGTCACCCACTTCGTCGCCGGCCTCGGCACCACCGGCACCCTCATGGGCGCCGGCCGCTACCTGCGGGAGCACCGGCCCGACGTGCGGATCATCGCCGCCGAGCCCCGCTACGACGACCTGGTCTACGGCCTGCGCAACCTCGACGAGGGCTTCGTGCCCGAGCTGTACGACGCCTCCGTCCTCACCTCCCGCTACTCCGTCAGCTCCACCGACGCGGTCGCCCGTACGCGTGAGCTGCTCGCCGAGGAGGGCATCTTCGCGGGTGTCTCCACCGGCGCCGCCCTGCACGCGGCGCTCGGCACCGCCCGCAAGGCGCTCGCGGCCGGGGAGGAGGCCGACATCGTGTTCATCGTCGCCGACGGCGGGTGGAAGTACCTCTCCACCGGGATCTACACCGCCGCCTCGACGGAGGAGGCCGTCGCTCTGCTCCAGGGCCAGCTCTGGGCATGACCGGGCGCTGATCACCGCGGGCGCACGCCCGCACACGTATCGTCACCGTGTGACCGTACGCAGCTACCCCCTCGCCCAGCCGGCCGCCGAGCAGTCCATCTGGACCAGGATCACCGCCCGGGACTCCGTCGCCCGGCGCCTCGACTGGTGGCTGCTCGGCTCGGCCGGCGTGCTGGCCGTCCTCGGCACCCTCCTGGTCTACTCCGCCACCCGGGGCCGCACCGACCTCAACAACGGCGACCCCGAGTACTTCCTCCTGCGGCACATCCTGAATCTCGCCATCGGCGGGGGCCTCGCCGCGGTGATGGTCTGGCTCGGCCACATCCGCCTGCGGAACGCCGTGCCCGTGCTGTACGTCCTCTCGCTCGTCATGGCGCTCGCCGTCCTCACCCCGCTCGGCTCCTCCATCAACGGCTCGCGAAGCTGGATCCAGCTCCCCGGCGGCTTCGCCTTCCAGCCGTCCGAGCTGGTCAAGGTCGGGGTCATCCTCGCCGTCGCCACGCTGCTCGCCGCCCCCCTGGAGAGCGACCAGCGGCCACGCCCCGACACGCGTGCGGTCCTCCAGGCCCTCGGTCTTGTCGCCCTGCCGGCCGTGATCATCATGCTGATGCCGGACGTCGGGCAGACGATGGTGCTGGCCGCGATCACCCTGGGTGCGCTGCTCGCGTCGGGCACCGGGCGCGGCTGGATCGTCGGGCTGATCGCGCTCGGCGTCGGCGGGGCGCTGGCCGTGTGGCAGCTCGGGCTCCTGGACACCTACCAGATCAACCGGTTCGCGGCCTTCGCGAACCCGTCCCTCGACCCGGCCGGCGTCGGCTACAACACCAACCAGGCGCGCATCGCCATCGGTTCGGGCGGGCTGACGGGACAGGGGCTGTTCCACGGCAGTCAGACGACCGGTCAGTTCGTGCCCGAGCAGCACACCGACTTCATCTTCACCGTGGTGGGGGAGGAGTTGGGCTTCGTCGGGGCGGCCGGGGTCATCGTGCTCATCGGCGTCGTGCTGTGGCGGGGCTGCCGCATCGCGATGAACGCGCCGGACATGTACGGGACGATCGTCGCCGCGTCCATCGTGGCGTGGCTCGCGTTCCAGTCGTTCCAGAACATGGGGATGGCCCTCGGCATCATGCCGGTGACCGGGCTGCCGCTGCCGTTCCTCTCCTACGGGGGGTCGTCGATGTTCGCGCTGTGGATCGCGGTGGGGCTGCTGCTGGCGATCCGGATCAGGTCGCGCAGCCGCATGTGATCACCCGTCGCCGCCCCGGCCACGGTCCCTGCCCCGGCCGCGCCGCCGTCCGCCGAGCCGCCCGGCGCCGTCCACCACGGCCGCGACGAAGGCGAGGAGGGCCACCGCGGCGAGTGCCAACCACCACATTCCGTCCACACGTGCGACGGTACCCCGCGCTGGTGATTCCGCCCACACCGAGGCACGCGCGAGGCACGGCACGGTCCAATGCGACTTAGAGTCGTTCGAACCCCACTACGGAGGTTCCCCTTTCCATGAAGCTCACCGTCGTCGGCTGCTCGGGTTCATTCCCGTCCGCGGACTCGGCCTGCTCCAGCTATCTCGTCGAGGCCGAGGGCTTCCGGCTGCTCCTCGACCTGGGGCACGGCGCCCTCGGGGAACTGCAGAAGTACTGCGGGCTGTACGACATCGACGCGATCGCGCTCAGCCACCTCCACCCGGACCACTGCATCGACATGTGCGCGTACTTCGTCGCGCGCTTCTACCGCCACGAGGGCGGCCGCTGCCCGCAGGTCCCGGTGTACGGGCCGGCCGGCACGGAGCAGCGGCTGACGACGGCCTACGGTGACACACCGTCGGACTCCTCGATGAGCGAGGTCTTCTCCTTCCGGACGCTGACGGCGGGCCGGCCGTTCACCGCCGGGCCGTTCACCGTCACACCGGGCCGGGTCACCCACCCGGTCGAGACGTACGGCTTCCGCGTCGAGCACGGCGGGCGCGTCCTGTGCTACTCGGGGACACCGGCCGCTGCGCGGGGCTCACCGAGCTGGCGCGCGGCGCCGACCTTTTCCTGTGCGAGGCGTCGTTCACGGCCGGCAAGGAGGACCTGCCGGAGGTCCACATCAACGGGCGGGAGGCCGGCGAGTGCGCCGCCGCCGCGGACGCCGGGCGGCTCGTCCTCACGCACATCCCGCCGTGGACCGACGCGCAGGTGAATCTCACCGACGCCAAGTCCGTCTTCGACGGGCCGGTGGAGCTGGCCAGGCCCGGGGCGGTCTACGAGGTCTGAGGCCACTAGGCTCGGGCCATGTCTCGAATCGACGGCCGCTCGGCCGACCAGCTCCGTCCCGTCCGCATCGAGCGGGGCTGGAGCAAGCACGCCGAGGGCTCCGTCCTCATCTCGTTCGGAGACACGCGGGTGCTGTGCACGGCCAGCGTGACGGAGGGCGTCCCGCGCTGGCGCCGGGGCAGCGGTGAGGGCTGGGTCACCGGGGAGTACGCGATGCTGCCCCGCGCCACGAACACCCGCGGCGACCGTGAGTCGGTGCGCGGCAAGATCGGTGGCAGGACGCACGAGATCTCCCGGCTGATCGGCCGTTCCCTGCGGGCCGTCGTGGACTTCAAGGCGCTCGGCGAGAACACGGTCGTCCTCGACTGCGACGTCCTGCAGGCCGACGGCGGCACCCGTACCGCCGCCATCACGGGCGCGTATGTCGCGCTGGCCGACGCCGTGGCGTGGGCGCGGGAGCGGAAGCTGGTGAAGGGGCGGGCCGAGCCGCTGACCGGCGCGGTGTCCGCGGTCAGCGTCGGCATCGTGGACGGTGTGCCGCTCCTCGACCTCGCCTACGCGGAGGACGTGCGCGCCGAGACCGACATGAACGTGGTGCGCACCGGGGACGGCCGGTTCATCGAGGTGCAGGGCACCGCCGAGGGCGCCCCGTTCGAGCGGGCGGAGCTGGACGCGCTGCTCGATCTGGCGTCCGCCGGGTGCGCGGAGCTGGACGCCGCGCAGCGTGCGGCCCTCTCCGACGGGTAAAGAACAGGTATGGAGAACCTGCGACGGGCGGCGGCCGGGTTGGCGGCCGTCACCGTGGTGACCGCCGCCGGCCTGCTCACCGCGTGCGATGTGGAACGAGTGGTGGACTGCGCCCGGCTGGCGGTCAGTATCACCGGCAGCGTGGACGACATCCAGCAGGCGGTGAACGACAACGACCCCGACGCGCTCGATGCCGCGGCGACTGAACTCGACGGCAGCATCGAGGAGTTGCACGGCATCGACGACGAGGACGTGCAGGCGCTCGGCGACTCGCTGGCCGAGGCGGCCGAGACGGTCAGGGTCGACGCGCAGGAGGGTGTCGAGGTCGATCTCGGGCCGCTGAGCGATGTGGCGGGGCAGCTCACCGACGTCTGCTCCGGCTGACCGGCGGGTGCCGCGGCGGCGGCATCCGCGCGTCCGGTATACCGAACATCCATCAGAATCTCGAACACAAGTATTGACCCTCGCCGAGATGCGTCCTTAACGTGGCGCGCACCGATCGACCACCCGGTCGACCGGGCGTGAGACGGGCGAGGGAGCCGGCCATGACGGGACGCGTGCCACCGCGGGGAGTCACCCGCCGGGCGCGCGGCCATGGAGCCGCCGGCCGGCCGCACGCCCCCACCGCTCCCGCGTGCGCCCGCCATGCCCTCCGCGGGCTGCCAGGCCTTCCCCCGCCGGCTCCGGCCGCCGCCGCCGCGCAGCCGGTCCGACCGGTCACCGGGCTCCGCACGCACCCGGGCCTTCCCGCCCCGTCCGTCCGCCGGCACTGCACGGAGCCGCCGGCCCGGTGACGGCCGCGCGGCGAGGAAGCGAGGGACAAGGATGACCCCACGACCCCATGGCCCGGTCCTCTCCCGGCGCGGCCTGCTGCGGATGGGCGGCGGCCTCGGCGCGGCGGCACTGCTTGGCGGCTCGCTCAGCGGCTGCGGCCGCGCCGCCGACGCCGAGCCCGTGACCTCGGGCCGGGTCGACCTGGCCTTCTGGACCCACGACCAGGCGTACGTCGACTTCTTCGCCACGGCGGCGGAGAACGCGGAGGCGGCGGGCAGTGACTTCGGCTGGCACCTCGACGCCACGCGGTCCAGCGCGCAGGACGTCGTCACCAAGACCATCGCCCAGGCCATCGCCGGCACCGGGACACCGGACGTCGCCGGTTTCGAGATCGGTTCGTTCACCCGCCTCCTGCGCGGCGACCTCGCGCACGAACTGCTCCAGCCGCTGGACGACGCGGTCGCCGACGTGCGGGACGATCTCCTGACGATGCGGACGGCGCCGTTCACGAAGGACGGCAGGCTCTACGCCCTCGACTCGGACGCGCCCCTGGTCGTGTACTACTACCGGGAACCCGAGTTCGACCGGGTGGGGCTCCCCACGGACCTGGGGAGCTGGGACGAACTCGCCGACGCCGCCGCCGGCGTCTTCCGGCGGCACGACGTGTGCATGGCCGCGGTCTGCACCGGCAGCGACCTGGGACAGGTCATGGCGGCGTTCGACATGCTGCTGATGCAGTGCGGCGGCGGGCTGTTCGACGAGGAGGGCAACCTCACGATCGACACCGCGGAAGGGGAGCGCGCCCTGACCTTCCTGGCCGAGGGCGTCCAGGAGGGCTACATCACCACCGTCTCCGACTTCTACGGTGCGAGCGTGCAGGCCGCGCTGTCCACCGGCCGGCTGATCGGCCAGTTCATGGCGACCTGGTACAAGGTCTACGGCATCATGCCGAACGTCCCCGAGCAGGCCGGGCAGTGGCGCATCCGGCCGCTGCCGGTCTTCACGGACGGCGGGGCGCGCACCTCGTTCACCGGCGGCACGGGGTTCGGCGCCCTGCGGGGCAAGGAGAACACCCTCGCCGGCGTCGAACTCGTCACCCGCGCCTATCTCACCCCCGACGAGGAGAAACGCCGCTACGTCGACCTCGGCTACCTGCCGACCCGCCGGTCCGTCTTCGACGATCCGGCACTCGCCGGGATCGAGGACGACTTCTGCGGCGGACAGCGGATGTTCGAGGTGTACCGCGACGTGGTGGACGAGGCGCCGGTCTTCTTCCTCAGCCCCGACCGGCCGATCCTCGACACCGTGCTGAGCGGCTACCTGCTCCGCGCCTACAACGGGGACCTCTCACCGCGCGAGGCACTCCGGCGCGCCACCGAGGACTTCCACGGCCAGACCCGTCAGTAAGGAATGCCGACCATGACCTCACTCGCCGCGCGCCCCGCCGGGAAGAGGCGCCGGGCATACGCGCCGTACGCGTTCATCGCGCCGTTCTACGTGCTGTACGCCCTGTTCATGATCGTCCCGATCCTGGCCGCCGTCTATCTCTCCCTGACGGAGTGGGTGGGCCTCGGCACGCCGGAATTCGTCGGACTGCGGAACTTCACCGACCTGGCCCGCGACACGAGCTTCCACAAGGCGCTGGCCAACTCGCTGATCTTCGTGGCCGTCAGCGTCTTCCTCATCGTGCCGGCCGCCCTGCTCATCGCGCAGGCGCTGAACACGCGGGGCCTGCGGGCACGCGACCTGTTCCGCGTCACCTTCTTCGTCCCGATGGTGCTGTCGCCCATCGTCATCGCCCTGGTCTACAGCCTGCTGCTGGACAAGCAGTACGGGCTCGTCAACGCCGTGCTGCGCGCCCTCTTCGGCGCGGGGAACACCGACTGGCTCGGCGACCCGACGCTCGCGAAGGTGTCGGTCGGCTTCGTCCTGATGTGGCGCTGGGTCGGCTACCTCACCATCTTCTTCCTCGCGGCGCTCCAGGCTGTCCCGAAGGAACGCTACGAGGCCGCCGAACTCGACGGCGCAGGCATGCTGCGCACCTTCACCGCCGTCACGCTGCCCGGCATCCGCCCGGTCACCGCGTTCGTCGTCGTCACCTCCTTCATCGGGGCGGCACAGCTCTTCGACGAGCCGTACCTGATCACGGGCGGCGGGCCGGGCGAGGAGACCCTGACGGTCGCCATGTTCGTGTACCGGGCGGCGTTCGAGCGGCAGCAGTTCGGCTACGCGGCCGCCGCCGGCCTCGTGCTGTTCGTCGCCGTCTTCGGCATCAGCCAGATCCTGAACCGGGTGCTCTCCATCGGGAGGATTTCATGAGTGCCGCGTCTCCCCCCGCCCCCGGGACCGCCGCCACCGCGCGGGGGAGCGGCCCCCGCCCGAACGCGCCGCGCCGCCGCTCCTCGCGCACCGGACGCGCCCTCCTGTATGTCACCCTGACCGTGCTGCTGCTGGTCTTCATCGCGCCGATGGTGTGGGCGCTCAGCGGCTCCTTCAAGGAACGCGGCGACATCTTCGAGTACCCGCCGAAACTGATACCCGATCCGGTCACGGGCGGGAACTACAGCCGGCTGCTGGACGGCGAGCCGTTCTGGAACTGGTTCGCGATCAGCGTCGCCACCGCGCTGATCGCGACGGCCATCGCCGTCTTCGTGTGCGCCCTGGCGGGCTTCGCCTTCGCCAAGTACCGGTTCGCGGGGAAGCGGTTCCTGTTCTCCGTGATGTTCAGCTCGCTGTCGGTGCCGTTCGCGGTGATCCTGGTGCCGCTGTTCATCCTCGTCGTGAAGTCGGGCCTCTCGAACCCGTGGTTCGCCCTGATCGTGCCCTGGGTCGCGCCCGCCTTCGGCATCTTCATGATGCAGCAGTACATCGTCCAGTCGATACCGGACGAGATCCTGGAGGCCGCGAGGATCGACGGCGCCGGCGAGTTCGGCATCTTCCTGCGGGTCGTGCTGCCCCTGCTGCGGCCCTCCCTCGGCGCGCTCGCCGTGTGGCAGTTCCTCCAGAGCTACAACAGCTTCCTGTGGCCCCTCGTCCTCATCTCCGACACGGAGCGCTACACCCTCCCGCTCGGTCTGAACATCCTCTTCCGCGCCGAGTCCCGCCAGTTCGACCAGGTGCTGCCGGGCGCGGTCCTCGCGTCGGTGCCGACCGTCCTCGTCTTCCTCCTGCTGCGCAAGCAGCTCCTCGAAGGGCTGTCCACCGGTGCCGTGAAGGGCTGACCCCGGCGCCCGGACACCTCCCGACCCCGACCGATCGAGCACACTCCCGCACGAGCACCACGGAAAGAGCACCGCATGCCCATCGAGCTGCCCCGCCGGGTCCTGTTCGGCGCCGCCTACTACCACGAGTACCAGCCGTCGCCCCGCCTGGATGAGGACCTCGACCTCATGGCCCGCGCGCGGTTCTCCGTGATCCGGGTCGGCGAGTCCGTCTGGTCCACCTGGGAACCGGAGAACGGCAGGTTCGACCTCGACTGGCTCCAGCCCGTCCTCGACGGCGCGCACGCGCGCGGCATCTCCGTCGTCCTCGGCACCCCCACCTACGCGGCACCGCCCTGGCTGGCCCGCGCCTACCCGGAGATCAACGCCGAGCGCGCCACCGGACGGCCGATGGGCTGGGGCGCCCGCCAGGAGATCGACTACACCCACCCCGCCTTCCTCTTCCACGCCGAACGTGTCATCCGCCGGATCGTCGAGCGGTACGCGGACCATCCCGCCGTCATCGGCTACCAGGTCGACAACGAGCCGGGAAACGAGATCTTCCACAACCACGGCGTCTTCCAGCGTTTCGTGGACCACCTCCGCCACACCTACGGATCCGTCGACGAGATCAACGAGCGCTGGGGCCTCACCTACTGGTCCCACCGCCTGTCCACCTGGGCCGACCTGTGGACCCCCGACATGAACGCCCAACCCCAGTACGACCTGGCCTGGCGCCGCTTCCAGGGCTCGCTGACCACCGACTTCATCGGCTGGCAGGCCGATGTCGTGCGCGAGTACGCGCGGCCTGGACAGTTCGTGACGACCTGCATCTCCTATCCCAGGCCGACCGCGAAGGACGACGACCTCACCGCGCGCCTCGACATCACCGCGGGCAACCCCTACTACCGGATGCAGGACTCCCTCGCACTGCCCGCCTCCGCGACAGCCCGCCAGGACTGGTCCACCGAGGGCACCTGGGCGCTGTACGAGTCCGCCGACCGCATGTACTCGTCGCGGCAGGAACCCTTCCTCGTGACGGAGACCAACGCGCAGGCCATCGGCCAGGCGTACGTCAACGAACCGGCCTACGACGGCCAGTGGCGCCAGGCCGCCTGGGCGCTGGTCTCGCGCGGCGCCCGGATGATCGAGTACTGGCACTGGCACACCCTGCACTTCGGCGCCGAGACGTACTGGGGCGGCATCCTCCCGCACAGCCAGGAACCGGGCCGCATCTACGACGAGACAGCCCGCCTCGGCGCCGAGTTCGAACGCGCCGGTGAGCTCGTTGCCGGACTCGACCCCGACGCCGACATCACGCTCCTGTGGTCCACGGACACCAAGTGGTCCCTGGAGGGCACTCCCATGCTGCACACCCCGGACGGGGAGGGGGACCGCCGCTCGTACCACGCGGTGTTCGACGCGTTCTACCGGGGCGCGTTCGACGCCGGACGGCAGGTGCGGATCATCCACGAGGGGCAGCTCTTCGCCGAGGACCCCGCCGCGTTCGCCGCGCGCCGACCCGTCCTGGTGGCCGCGGGGCTGCTCGTCGCCACGGACGGCGCGCTGCGCTGGCTGGAACGCTACGCGGCGGCCGGCGGCCACCTCGTCCTCGGCATCCGCACCGGCTACGGCGACGAGGAGGTCCGCGCCCGCCGGGAGCGGAAGCCGGCCTTCCTCGACGAGGCCGCAGGCGTCTGGTACGACGAGTTCTCCACACTGCGGGACCCGGTGCCGGTCACAGCACCCGACGGCTCCCCGCTCGACCTCCCCGAAGGGACGACCGCCACCCGCTGGATCGACGGGCTCCGCGTGACCGACGCCGAAGTCCTCGCCTCCTACACGCACCCGCACTTCGGCCGCTGGCCGGCCGTCACCACGCGCCGGCACCACGAGGGCCGCGTCACCTATGTCGGCACGGTGCCCGACCCGGAGCTGGCGGCCGCCGTCCTCACCTGGTGCGCCCCGGCCCCCGACGACGGCTGGCGGGCCGCAGGACCCGGCCGGACGGTCACCGGCGCCACCGCGGCGGACGGGACACGGCTGCGGTTCGTCCACAACTGGTCGTGGGAGCCCGGCACCCTGCCGCTTCCGGTGGCCGTCCGCGACGTGCTGAGCGGCGAGTCGCTCCCGGCCGGCGCACCACTGCGCCTCGGCCCGTGGGACGTACGGGTCCTCGCGGAGGAGGCGCGGGACGACACGGCGTGAGAGGCGCGCGATGCGGCCGACCATAATCGGGCGCATGCAACGACTCGTTCTCGCCACCCGCAACGCCCACAAGGTCACCGAGCTGAGCGCCATCCTGACCGAGGCCGGCGTCGCCGTCGAACTCATCGGCGCCGACGCCGTGCCCGGCGCCCCCGAGGTCAGGGAGACGGGCGTCACCTTCGCGGCGAACGCCCTGCTGAAGGCCCACGCCCTGGCCCGGGTCTCCGGCCTGCCGGCCGTCGCCGACGATTCGGGTCTGTGCGTGGACGTCCTGGGCGGGGCGCCCGGCATCTTCTCCGCCCGCTGGTCGGGACGGCACGGGGACGACCGGGCCAACCTCGACCTGCTCCTCGCCCAGCTCGGGGACGTGCCCGACGAGCACCGCGCCGCCCACTTCGCGTGCGCCGCGGCCCTGGCGCTCCCGGACGGCACGGAGTACGTGCGCGAGGGCGTCCTCGCCGGCACGCTGCGCCGGGAACCGGCCGGGTCGGGCGGCTTCGGATACGACCCGATCCTCCAGGTCGACGGCGACACCCGCACCTGTGCCGAACTCTCGCCGCAGGAGAAGAACGCCATCAGCCACCGCGGGCGGGCCTTCCGCGCTCTCGCGGAGGACATCGCCACCGCGCTCGACCTGGGCTGACGTGCCCCGCCGGCCCCGGTCGGCGGGCCGGCCGCCACCGGGCCGGGCACCGCGGCGCCGGGCGACGCCCGGCCCGCCGCGGGCCGGCTTCCGGGCCACGGCCGCCCGCCCGGCCGGTCCGGTGCCCCGGGCTCCATCACCGCCCGACCGGGCGATCCGCGCTCCGACCGCCATGCCGCCCGGTGCGGACCCGCCCGCTCCGAGGTCCCGCACCCCCGTACTCGGCCTCGGGAACCCTCGCCGTCCGACCCCGCGCGGTTCCGCGCCACGTGCTCCGTCACTTCGTGATCCGGTGTGCCCCGGTGCAGTGTCTCTCGCATGCCCCAACCCTGACAGGCCGGGCAACTCCCGCCCAGTCGCCGAAAGTCGACGAACCGGGCTACTTCGGTATCGCCCGGACGCCGGTCCGGCTCTCAGACCGTCTCCTGCGCCGCCGCCGTGCCGGTCAGATACGCGTCCACCACCACATTCGCCGCGTAACCGCCCGCCGCCGGATCGAAGCCGCCCCCGCAGGTGATCAGCCGCAACTCCGCCTCGCCGGGCGTCCGCGGACCGTACACCTCCCGGGCGTCGAACGCCTCGCGCGGCACCTCCGTGACCTCCCGCACGGTGAACTCCGCGACGCTGCCGTCCTGCCGCGTCACCCGCACGGTGTCGCCCCGGACCAGCTCCCGCAGGCGGTAGAAGACCGCCGGCTCCTCCGTCGTGTCCACGTGCCCGACGAGGATCGCGGGTCCGGCCGCGCCCGGCGTCGCGCCGTCCGCGTACCAGCCGACCGCGCCCGGCGCGTCGAACGGCGGGGGAGCGACACCGCCGCCCTCGTCCACGCCGCGCTCCATGACCTCGGCGTCCACCCCCAGCGCGGCGATCTCCACCCGGGCCGGCGGCGCCGCGCCGGGCAGCGGCCGCGCCGCGGGCGGCAGCGCGTCCGCGCCCGCGCCGGCACCGCGGTCGGAGACCGCCTCGTGCGCCGGGCGCGCCGCCGCGCCGCCGTCCTCCGTCAGCGCCCTGCCCCACAGCCACACTCCGGTGAGCAGCAGCGCCCAGGTCGCCGCCGCGAGCAGCCGCCCCCTCACCGCTGCCGCAGCCCACGGCGGGCGGCCAGGCCGCCGGCACCGAGCAGCGCGGCGGTGCCGAGCGCGATGCCCGCCGGATCCGGCGCGGGGAAGCCGGCCGGCGACGCGTCGCCGGCCGTCCCGCCGCCGCCCGCGGCGACCGGGCCGGTGGGGCGTGGTGCGGGCCCGCCGGCGCGGCCGTGCTCCGGCGCTCCGGGCGACTCCGCGCCGCCGGGAACGCCCCCGCCGTCACCGCGGCCCGCACCGCCCGGCGCGCCCGCGTCACCGGGGCGGCCCGTACGGTCCTGACCCCCGGCACCGCCCGGCTCGTCCCCGCCGCGCCCCGTGATGACGAGCCGCCCCGACACCTTCGCGTCCGACCCGTCGCACGCGACCCGGATCGAGTAGACCCCCGGCTCCGCGGTGGTCCGCACCCGCGCCTCGCCGAAGAGGCCCTGGCCGTCGTCCTCCGGCGCCGGGGCCAGCCGCGCCTCGGCGGCGAACCCGTCCGACCGCACCGTGCCGCGCCGCTCCGCGCAGCCCGTGACCGTCAGTTCGACGTCCTCACCGGGACGCGGTCCCGCCGGGGAGACACGGACCGACGGCTGGTCCCCCGGCACCGGCGCCGGGGGATCGCCGTCGGCGGCCGCGGCACCCGTCGTACCGGCGGCACCGGCAGCGGTCACGGCCATCGCACACAGGGTGAGCTTCAGGGGAAAGGGGATGCCCATGGGGAGACCTCCGGATCGGTACCCCGAACGTCTCCCGGCTCCCGCCGCACCGCATCCGCACGGCCCCCGGATTGGCCCGGACGGGGGCCGCGCCACCCCCGTCCGACGCAGCCCGCCCGCCCGCAGGCTCAGATCTTCTCGATCAGATCCGCGATCGAGTCGACCACGGCCGAGGGCCGGAACGGGAACGTGTCGATGTCCCCGGCGGCCGTCAGCCCCGTCAGCACCAGGAACGTCTCCATCCCCGCCTCAAGACCGGCCAGCACATCGGTGTCCATCCGGTCGCCGACCATGGCGCTGGTCTCCGAGTGGGCGCCGAGCAGGTTGAGCCCCGTGCGCATCATCAGCGGGTTCGGCTTGCCGACGAAGTACGGGTCGCGGCCGGTCGCCTTGGTGATCAGCGCGGCGACCGACCCCGTCGCCGGCAGGGCGCCCTCGGCCGAGGGACCGGTGTGGTCCGGGTTGGTGGCGATGAAGCGGGCACCGTCGTTGATCAGCCGGATCGCCTTCGTCAGCGCCTCGAAGCTGTACGTCCTGGTCTCGCCGAGGACGACGTAGTCCGGCGCCTGGTCGCTCAGGACGTAGCCCACGTCGTGGAGGGCCGTCGTGAGGCCCGCCTCACCGATCACGTACGCCGTGCCGCCCGGGCGCTGGATGTCCAGGAACTGCGCGGTCGCCAGCGCCGAGGTCCAGATCGACTCGGCCGGCACGTCGAGACCCATCCTGGCGAGCCGCGCCCGCAGGTCACGGCGCGTGTAGATGGAGTTGTTGGTCAGTACCAGGAACGGCTTCCCCGACTCCTGGAGCCGCTTCAGGAACCGGTCCGCCCCCGGAATGGGGACGCCCTCGTGGATGAGGACGCCGTCCATGTCGGTCAGCCAGGACTCGATCGGCTTGCGCTCCGCCATGGCGGCCTCCTCAGATCCCCAGGTCCTTGATGAGCTTCGCGACGTGGCCGGTGGCCCGCACGTTGTACAGGGCGCGCTCCACGTTCCCCCGCTCGTCCACGATCACGGTCGAACGGATGACGCCGGTGACGGTCCTGCCGTACATCTGCTTCTCGCCGAACGCCCCGTAGGCCGTGAGGACCTTCTTGTCGGGGTCGCTGACCAGTGTCACCCGCAGGTCCTCCTGCGTGCGGAACTTCGCGAGCTTCTCCGGCTTGTCCGGGGAGACGCCGATGACGTCGTAGCCCGCGCCCGCGAGGAGGCTCAGGTTGTCGGTGAAGTCGCAGGCCTGCTTCGTGCAGCCGGGAGTGAGCGCGGCCGGGTAGAAGTACACGATGACCTTGCGGCCCGCGTGGTCGGCCAGCGACACCGGATTCCCGTCGGCGTCGGGCAGGGTGAAGGCCGGTGCCGGGTCACCCGGCGATAGGCGCGCGCTCATGAGGTGGCTCCTCGCGGTCTGGTCCGTGGTGCTGGAGTGGCCGGATGGGTCACCCGCTGCGCCACACAGCCTAATCGGGGACGCGGACGGGCAGGCGGGCACGTGAGCTGACACACTGTGCCGAGACACGGAACACGCGGAGACGGAGGCCAGAGCGTGCCGGATGCAGCGAGGACACCTGCGGAGATCGAGGCGGGGATCGCCCGGCGGCGGCAGCGTCTCGCCGAGACACTGGACGAGATCGCGGTCCGTGTGCACCCCAGCACCATCGCCGGGGACCTGAAGGCCCGCGCGGCCGCCACCATGGACCGTTCGGTGGGGCGCGCGCTGGTCACCGCCAACCGTACGGTCACGGCCGTCCGTTCCCAGTTCGTGACGCCCGAGGGGGCGCCGCGCATGGACCGGGTGGTGCCCGTCGTGGTGCTGGCCGTCGCCGTCGGGGGGCTCCTGGTGGCGAGCACCCGCCGCCGGGGCCGCTGAGCGGACACCGGTCAGTGGCCGGCGCCTTCCGCTCCTGAGATACGGTCTTCCCGTGAGTGCCTCCCCTCCCTCCCCGACAAGCTGCCCATCCGGATGCTGCACGACCGGGTGCTGGTGCGCGCCGACACGTCCGAGGGCGAGCGCCGTTCCTCCGGCGGCATCGTGATCCCGGCGACCGCGCAGGTCGGCCGTCGGCTGAGCTGGGCGGACGTGGTCGCCGTCGGGCAGAACGTCCGCACGGTCGAGCCGGGCGACCGGGTGCTGTACGACCCGGAGGACCGGGCGGAGGTCGAGGTGCGGGGCGTGTCGTACATCCTCATGCGGGAGCGCGACCTGCACGCCGTGGCCGCCGAGCGGCTCCAGGACACGGACGGGGCGACCGGCCTGTACCTGTAGCCGGGCCGCCGCCGCCGCCGTCAGTCCGTCGCGTCGCCGCCGTCCGTCCCCGGGGAGTCCGGGGCCGTCGGCGGCGACGGCTGTGCGGGGCCGGTGGGCTCCGCCGTCTCCTCATCGCCGGTGCCGCCCGTGCCGCCGGGGGCCGGGGCGTCCTCCTCGTCCCGCCGGCCCGGTCCCGACGACGGGGCGGAGGGCTCGTCGGGCTCGTCCGTCTCCTCTTCACCGCCGTCCTCACCGCCGTCCCCCGTCTCCCCGGGGTCCTCGTCGGGAGCGGTGTCGCTGTCCTGGCCGCCCGGCCGCAGCTCCGGCGCCGGCCGCCGCGTCCGCAGGTCGAACTCCCGTACGGGCTCCCCGTCGAGCGCCTCCGCCGTGTACCGCGCCCAGATCTGCGCCGGGAACCCGCCGCCACTGATCCGTTCCTGCCCGGCCACCCCGTACAACTCCTTCTGCGCCCCGGACTCCGGGTCCTGCCCGAACACGGCGACGACCGTGGCGAGCCCCGGCGTGTAACCGGCGAACCACGCGGCCTTGTCGTCCTCGGCCGTCCCCGTCTTGCCGGCCGCAGGCCGCCCCGCGGCCTGCGCCGCCGCCCCCGTGCCGACGCGGACCACGTCCCGCAGCAGCTCGGTCGTGCCGTCGGCCGCGTCACGGGAGACCGCGCGGGTCACGGGCCGCTCGGGCAGCTCCACCTCCTCGCCGTCCTGCGTCACCCCCGACACCAGCGTGACCTGGCGGTGCTCCCCGTGCCGGGCCAGCGTGGCGTACGCCTCCGCGACGTGCAGCGTGCTCGGCGTGGCGGTGCCGAGCGAGATCGAGCCCTCGGCCGAATCCAGCCCCGGCGTGTTGTCGGGGATGCCGAGCGCGACGGCCGTGTCCTTCACGCGGTCGGTGCCGACGTCCTCGCCCATCTGCGCGAACACCGCGTTCACCGACTGGTCCATCGCCTCGGCGACGGTGATCTCGCCGTAGTCCTCGTCGTTCTCGTTCTCCGGCGCCCAGCCGGTCTTCTCCCCGTCGCGGTCGACGACCTCGCGCCCGCTGTCGCCGTCGTACCGGGTGCGCGGCCCGATCCGGTCGCCGTCGCGCGTCTCGGCGTCGTGGTCGAGCGCGGCGGCGTAGACGAACGGCTTGAACGTCGACGCCGCCTGGTAGTCGCGGCGCGTCGCGTTGTTGACGAACTGTTCGGTGTAGTCCCGCCCGCCGTACATGGCGACGACCTCGCCGCTCGCCACGTCCACTGAGGTGGCGCCCACCCGTGCCCAGGCGTCGGGCGGCGCATCGGCGTCCAGGCCGTCGAGGAAGCCCTCCTCGACGGCCCGCGTCAGGGCGTCCTGGCGGTCGGGGTCGATCGTCGTGGTGATGCGGTAGCCGCCGGCGTGCAGCTCGTCCTCGTCCGCGACGCCGTTGGAGCGCAGCCACTCGGCCACCGCCTCCACGAGATAGCCGCGCTCGCCCGAGAACCGGTCGGTCGAGATCTCGCCGGGCTCGGGGAACGACATCTCCTCGCGCCGGTCCTGCTTCAGCCAGCCCTCCGACACCATGCCGTCGAGGACGTAGTTCCAGCGGGCGACGGCGCGGTCGCGGTTCTCCGGCACGGCACGCACGTCGTAGGAGCTGGGTGCGTTGAGCAGCGCGGCGAGGTAGGCGCCCTCCTCGACCGTGAGGTCCGCGGCCTCCTTGTCGTAGTAGGCGCGCGCCGCGGCCTGGATGCCGTACGCGTCGCGCCCGAAGTAGCTGGTGTTGAGGTAGCCCTCGAGGATATCGTCCTTGCTCTTCTCCCGGCCCAGCTTCACCGCGATGAACAGCTCCTTCACCTTGCGGCCGATGGTCTGCCGCTGGTCGAGGTAGTAGTTCTTCACGTACTGCTGGGTGATGGTGGAGCCGGACTGCTTGCCCTCGCCGCGCACCATGTTCCACGCGGCGCGCGTCATGGCGCGCAGGTCCACGGGCGGGTCGTCGTAGAAGCTGCGGTCCTCGGCGGCCAGCACGGCGCGGCGGACGTGCAGCGGCACCTCGGACAGGGGGACGTTCTCGCGGTTCACGTCGCCCGCGACGGCGATCCGGCTGCCGTCCGCGTACAGGTACACATTGCTCTGCGCTGCCGCCGCCGCCTTCGGCTCGGGGATGTCGACGAGCAGGTAGCCGGCCACCAGGGCGCCCATCACGACGACGACGGCCAGCAGGACGCCGCCGAGCGCCACGCGCCAGGGCGGGATCAGCCGGCGCAGGCCGCGCCGCCGGCGCGCGGGGGCGGGGGAGGCCGCGGCCAGCGCCGTACGGGAGGCCCACCGCGGGTCGCTCCCGGCACGCCCACGCCGCTGTGCCCGCTGTCCCGGGTCTCCGCTGTCGCTCATGGCGCTCCCGTCGGCTCCCGCACCCTGTGTACCGCGCTGTCCGTGGACCACTGTGGCACTGTGCGTGACCGAGCCGGACGTATGCGCCTCCGCTGGCGTGCCCGGTCACCCGGAAGGGGGCCGCCGGGATCAGAGCGACCGGTCGGGCTCCGGGGCCGCCAGCTCGGCCGGGTCGACGGCACCGGCCATGGCCGCGTAACCGGCGTCGCTGGGGTGGAGACCGTCACCCGAGTCGTACGCCGCCAGGAGGTGCTGGGGTCGCATCGGGTCGCGCAGGGCCTTGTCGAAGTCCGCGACCGCGTCGAAGACGCCGCCGGCCCGGATCGCCGCGTTGACCTGCTGGCGGACCCGCTCCAGCTCCACCCCGTCGTCGCCCGAGACGCCGAACGGGGTGAGCGTCGTGCCGACCACCCGCAGCCCGGCCTCGTGCGCGCGTGCCACGAGCTGCTCCAGGCCCGCGACGACCGCTGCCGGGTCCGTCTGGTGCGGCTGGAGGATCAGGTCGTTGATGCCGATCTGGACGAAGAGCGTGCGCACGCCCGCCTCGTCGAGCACGTCCGTGTCGAGCCGGGCCAGGGCGGAGGGGCCGTAGTAGTAGCGCTCGGGTGTCGCGTCACGGAGGAGGCGGTTGCCGCTGATGCCCTGGTTCAGGACGGCCATGTGGGGCGCGCCCGGCTCGTCCCGCAGGCGGTCGGCGAGGAAGTCCGTCCAGCGGTGGTTCGCTCCCGGCGTGGAGGTGATGCCGTCCGTCAGCGAGTCGCCGAGGACGACGACGGCGCCGTCGGCGTACGGGGTGTGGACCTGCACGCCGGTGAGGTAGCGCCAGTACGTGGTCGTGTCGGTGTACGGGGTGCCGGTCTCGTCGGCGGCCACGGCCCCGGTGGCCGCGTAGCTGGTCTGCTGCGCCATCCGGTGGTAGGTGACCGTGCCCGACGCCTCCGGCGCGTACACGGTGACGAGCAGGTCGGCGTCCGCGGGCACCTCCAGGCCCATGGCGTCGCTGACCACCGTCTCGCCCACCGGGATCGTCACGGACGTCCCGCCGCCGAACGTGACGGGCACCAGCGATCCTGGCCGCGCGGCCGCACCGCTGCCCGCGCCGAGCGCGACGGTGACCTCGGTGAACGTGACGGGAGCGCTGCCGTACGCGTTCGACAGTTCGATACGGACGCTGCTGCCGGCCACCGAGGTGTGCACGACATTGCGGAGCGCCTGTCCCGGGAGCCCGTCCCGGGTGCCCGGCTCGGCTCCCGTGGGCGCCGCGCTCCAGGTGCCGACCCACGCGCCGTCCGGCGCCCGCTCGGCGTCCGACTGCGCCGGCGCCTGCGTCTCCGGCTCGGGCGCCGCCAGGTCACGCCGCTCCTCCCGGCCCGTTCCGACCGAGACGACGACGCCGAGCAACACGGCCAGCAGGCCCGCGAGCAGGGCGAACCCCCACCGAACTTTCACCGCTCCCACTGTCCTATCGTCCCACGATCGGGTGATCACAGCTCACCCGGGCGGAGTACGGCCCGGCGCTCCGCCCGGTACGCCCCGCGAGCGGCGACAATCGAGGGCATGGACGACACCGACGCCGGCACGCCGCTCGGCCCCGGCGATGCCGCACGGCTGCGCACCCTGCGCCGCATGAAGGCCGTCGCGACCGGCCTGCTGGTCCTCGTGACCGTCGTGTACGCCCTCGCGACCTGGGCCGAGCACCACGGCGCCGGCGCGTGGGCCGGGTACGTCGCCTCCGCCGCCGAGGCCGGCATGGTGGGCGCGCTGGCGGACTGGTTCGCCGTGACCGCACTCTTCCGGCACCCGCTCGGCCTGCGTATCCCGCACACCGCGATCATCCCGACGAAGAAGGACCAGCTCGGCCAGTCGCTCGGCGACTTCGTCGGGGAGAACTTCCTCGCGGCCGGCGTCGTCCGCGACCGGCTGGCCGCCATCGGCATCGCCGGCCGGCTCGGCACCTGGCTCGCCCGCCCCGAGAACGCCGAACGCGTCACCCGCGAGCTGGCCACCGCCGTCCGCGGCGGGCTGACCGTCCTGCGCGACGCGGACGTGCAGGCCGTCCTCGGCGAGACGATCACCCGTCGCGTCGCCGCCGCCGAGGTCGCCCCGCACCTCGGCCGCCTGCTGGAGCGGACCGTCACGGACGGCGGGCACCGCAGGATCGTCGACCTCTTCTGCGCCCAGGCGCACGACTGGCTGGTGAAGCACCGCGACGCCGTCCTCACCGCCGTCGAGGGCGGCGCGCCCGGCTGGACGCCGCGCTTCGTGGACCGGCGGGTCGGCGACCGCGTCCACCGTGAACTGGTCCGCTTCACCGCCGAGATGCGCGACGCCCCCGACCATCCGGCCCGCGGTGCCCTGGACCGCTTCCTCACCGACTTCGCCCGCCAGCTCCGCGAGGACCCGGAGACCCGCGCCCGCGTGGAACGCCTGAAGCGCGACCTCGTCGCCCGGCCCGAGGTGCAGGACCTCATCGCCACCGCCTGGGGCGGCGTCCGCGCCATGATCGTGTCGGCGGCCGCCGACGAGGACAGCCCGCTGCGGCGGCGCGCCCGGGACGCGATCGGCGGTGTCGGCGGCCGGCTCGCCTCGGACGCCCGCCTGCGCGCCAAACTCGACGGCTGGATCACCGACGCCGCCGTGTACGTCGTCTCCGGCTACCGCACCGAGATCACGTCCCTGATCACCGACACCATCGCTTCCTGGGACGCCCGGACCGCCTCGCGGAAGATCGAGCTGCACATCGGCCGCGACCTGCAGTTCATCCGGCTGAACGGCACGGTCGTCGGGGCGCTCGCCGGTCTCGTCATCCACGCCGTCACCCGGGTGCTCGGCGGCTGAGGCCGGTAGGATGACCGGCCGAGCGGCCGTGATGGAACTGGCAGTCATGCTGGGTTTAGGTCCCAGTGCGCGCAAGCGTGTGAGGGTTCGAATCCCTCCGGCCGCACTTCGCACGAGTGGCCCGCCGTCACCCGGGTAGCGTGGGGCCGTAATCGACCCGTTCCTCACGTGTCCGCAGGAGGACCGCCATGGCAACCACTCGCACCGCCACGACGAACTGGGAAGGCCCCCTCATGGGCGGCTCCGGCACCGTCGCCCTGAACTCGTCGGGCGTCGGCACGTTCGACGTCACCTGGGCGTCGCGGGCCGAGGAGCCGGGTGGCAGGACCAGCCCCGAGGAGCTGATCGCCGCCGCCCACTCGTCGTGCTTCTCGATGGCGCTCTCCCACGCGCTGGCCGGCGCCGGCACCCCGCCCGAGACCGTGGAGACGCAGGCGGACGTGACGTTCCAGCCGGGTGAGGGCATCACCGGCATCGTCCTGCGCGTCAAGGCGCGCGTGCCGGGCCTGTCCGCCGAGGACTTCACGAAGGCGGCCGAGGGCGCGAAGGCCAACTGCCCCGTCAGCAAGGCCCTCGCGGGCGCCCCGATCTCGCTGGAGGCCGAGCTCCTCTCCTGACCCGCACCCCACCCGGGCCGGGCACCCCGCGCCCGGCCCGGCACGGCCGGTCCCCGGATTGACGGAAACACCACCCCTGTCTCCTCCGGCCCTCCCGCTCCCCGTGTCGGCGGGGGAACCCCTGCCGTGCGGGTGGTCGTTCATGGAGGAGACTGCAGCGGAGCGTCCGGTGCCGGGGCAGGCCCGGTCCGATCCCCCCGAGAGGTGTCCCATGGCTGGTGTCGTGAAGATCAACGTCCTGACTGTTCCCGCTGAGCAGCGGGAGGAGCTGGAGCGGCGGTTCGGTGCGCGTGCCGGGCTCGTCGAGAGCGAGGACGGGTTCGAGTGGTTCGAGCTGCTCCGGCCCGTCGAGGGCACCGATCAGTACCTCGTCTACACCCGGTGGCGCAGCGAGGAGGACTTCCAGCGCTGGGTCGAGGGATCCATGCGGCAGGCGCACAGCGGGGGCGGCCGGCCCGCCGCGTCGGGGGCGACGCTGTGGTCGTTCGACGTCGTCCAGCAGGCCGGGCCGAAGGCCACCGGGCAGGACTGAGCGCGGAGGCGGGCGGACGGCGCGCCGCCCGCCCGTCCGTCACAGCGTGAGCGACAACAGGGCGGGGGCTGCCTGGCGGTTGAGCGCCTCGGCGGCCATCCGCAGACGGTGGGCCTGTCCGATGGGGAGGGACAGCGCGAGGCAGCCGACGGACGCGCCCGCCGTCAGCGGCACCGCCGCGCACAGCGTGCCGACCGCGTACTCCTGGATGTCGAGCACGGGCACGGTGGCGGGCTGCCGGTCGAGCGTGCTGAGCAGGACCCGCGCGTCCGTGATGGTGCGGGAGGTCAGGCGGGCCGCCTTGTGCCGGGACAGGTGGTCCTGGCGTCCCTCGTGGTCGAGCTGGCTCAGCAGGCACTTGCCGATGGCCGTGGCGTGGGCGGCCGACTTGAACGCCACCCACTCGTTCACGCCCGGCAGGGACGGCGCGGCCGAGGTGTGCGGCACCTCCAGCTCACCGTCCCGGTACTGGCCGAGATACACCGCGGCACCCACCTCGTCGCGCAGGGCGTCGAGGGTCTGCTGCAGTTTCTCGAGCCGCACGCGACGGCGGCTCTCGCCGCCCGCGCCGAGCTTGAGCAGCGCCTCGCCCGCGGCGTACCCGCCGTCGTCGAGCCGCCGGATGTAGCCGTCACGGTCGAGCACGCGCAGCAACTGGGCGAGCTGGACCGCGGGCAGCCCCGTACGGCGGGCGAGCTCGTCCTCGCGGAGCCCGTCGGGGTGCACGGCCACCGTTTCCAGCAGCCGCATGGCGTACCGCACGGAATGGAACGGGGTGGTCCGCCCGGACATGATCGCCACTGTCTCCTCCTGCCCGCGCCGGTCCGGTGAGCGGCTGGGTCCAGCGTAGCGACGAACGCGCCCCCGTGGCGGTGGGTTCCGGCCCTTTCCCGCGTACGGCTTGACAGCGCGGGCACCGGCCACCGCGCCGCGGCCCTCCCCGACCTGTGGGGGCGGAGAGGGCCGCGGCGCGGTGCGGGGGCGTCAGAGCACGGTGCTCAGGAACTCCCGCGTCCGGCTGTGCTCCGGGTCGCTGAAGATCTTCTCCGGCGTACCGGACTCCACGATCCGTCCCTGGTCGAACATCAGCACGGCGTCGGACACATCGCGCGCGAAGCTCATCTCGTGCGTGACGCACAGCATCGTGATGTCCGTCGAGTGCGCGATGTCCCGCAGCACGTCCAGCACCCCGGCGACCAGTTCGGGGTCGAGCGCGGAGGTCACCTCGTCGAGGCACAGGACCTGCGGCCGCATCGCCAGCGCCCGCGCGATCGCGACACGCTGCTGCTGGCCGCCGGAGAGCTGGCTCGGGTACTTGTCGAGGTGCTCGGTCAGGCCGACCATCTCGATCAGTTCCCTGGCGCGCTGCTCCGCCTCGTCCTTCGGCAGGCCGAGAACGTGGACCGGGGCCTCCATGACGTTGCGCAGCACCCGCATGTTCGGGAACAGGTTGAACTGCTGGAAGACCATGCCGATCTTCTTGCGGACCTCACGGACATGCTTCTCACCGGCCTTGACCAGGCGGCCGTTGCGCTCCTCGTGGGTCAGGCAGTCGCCGTCCACGCGGATCGTGCCCTCGTCGGGGCGCAGCAGCGTCATGAGCAGGCGCAGGATGGTGGTCTTGCCCGACCCGGACGGCCCGATCAGGGTGACGTGCTTCCCCGCGTCCACGGAGAAGTCGAGCCGGTCCAGGACCGTCTGGCCGCCGAACCGCTTGGTCACCTGCTCGAAGCGGACCAGTTCGGTGCCACCCGCACGGCTCACCGGGGCCGCGTCTGCGACCGCGCCGGGCGTGAGCGCCGGCTCGGGCACGGCGCCCGCGTCGTCGGACTTGGGAATCTCGGGGGTATCAGCGGGTGATGGCAAGACGACGCTCCAGAAATCTGATCAGCAAAGAGGCCGGGTAGGCGATGACGACGAAGGCGATGCCGACGATGGCGTACGCCTCCTGGTGGGAGAAGATCTCGTTGCCGAAGCTCTTGGCCTCCCCGAACATGTCGAGCGCCCCGATGAGGGCGATCATGGGGGAGTCCTTCAGCATCGAGATCACGTAGTTGCCGAGGGCCGGCACGACGCGCCGGATGGCCTGCGGCAGGATGACGGCGCGCCACGTGCGGCCGCGGGGCAGGCTGAGCGCCGTCGCCGCCTCCCACTGGCCCGCGGGCACGCCGTCGATGCCCGCGCGGTACACCTCGGCGGTGTAGGTCGAGTAGTGCAGCCCGAGGCCGATGATGCCGGTGGTCAGGGAGTCCATGCTCGGACCCCACTCGGGCAGCACGTAGAACAGGAAGAACAACTGGACCAGCAGCGGCGTGTTGCGGATGAACTCCGTCACCGCGTTCACGGGCCACCGGATCCACCGGACCTGCGACCGCTGCGCCAGCGCCCACACGAGGCCCAGCGCGAACGCGATCAGCGTGCCGAACAGCAGCGCCTCCAGCGTCAGGACGACACCGTCCCAGAACCGCGGCATGAAGGCGTCGACGTTGTCCCAGCTCCAGTTCATCGGGCACCTCCCGCCGTGAGCGCGCCGGAGCCCTCACCGGCGTCCTCCCGCAGGCCGCGCCGCAGCAGCCCGCCGCGGGGCTCCGCCTGGCCGACGCCGGCCTTGGCGCGCCTCTCCAGCACGCGCATGCCGCGGGTCATGACGAAGGCGATGATGAAGTAGAGGACGAGGAGCAGCGTGTAGATGGGCGCGCTCTCGTTGCTGCCGAGGCGCACGAGGTTGGCCGCGTAGGTCATGTCCGGGACCGTGATCGCGGACACCAGGGCCGTTCCCTTGAGCAGCTCGATCAGCAGGTTGTTGAAGGGCGGCATCATCTCGGGCCACGCCTGCGGTATCTCGATGCGCCACAGCCGCTGCGTCCGGCTGAAGCCCAGCGCGACCCCCGCCTCGCGCTGTGCCACCGGTACGGCCGCCAGCGCGCCGCGCACCACCTCGGACCCGTAGGACCCGTACGTCATGCCGAGCACGAGGATGCCCGCCCACATCGGTACGAGCTGCCACCGCAGCAGCAGAGGTACGGAGAACACGGCGAAGAACATCAGGACCAGCGCCGAGGTACCGCGGAAGAACTCGAAATAGGCGCCGGCCAGGAATCGGACGATCCACAGCCGGGAGGTCCGCAGCGTGCCGATGACGAACGCCACGACGGCGGCCAGCACGGCGCTGAGGACGGTCACCTGGACGGTGATCCAGATGCCCGGGAGGAAGTAGTTGGTGAGCATGCCCTCGGTCATCATCGGCACAGCTCCTCGGCGGTGAGGTCCGTCATCTCGGCCTCGGTGAAGCCGAACGGGCGCACGGTCTCCAGCAGCTCGCCGCTCTCCTTGATCGCGTGCAGCTCCTCGTTGAACGCGTCCCGCAGGTTCTGCTCCGAGAGACGGAACGCGAAGCCGCCCGCGCCGAGCGCCGGCTCGCCGTCCACCATCGGCTGGAACGGTTCGCTGGCCTCCGCGCGGTTGCTGCCCTCCGTGACACCGGTGACGGTGACGTTCGTGCCCGCGAAGGCGTCCACACGGCCCTGGGCCACGGCGTCGAGGCCGGCCACCTGGTCGGGGAGGATCAGGACCTTGCTGCTCGGGATGCCGTTCGCCTCGGCGTACCCGATCTGGGCGTACGCCTGGCCGGTGGCCATGGTGAGGCCCTGCTCGGCGATGTCCTCGTAGGTCTTGATGTTGTGCGGGTTGCCCGGGGCCACGATGAAGGCGTCGAGCATGAGGAAGTCGGGGTCCGCGAACAGCACCTGCTCGCAGCGGGGCGGGTTGATCGTCATGCCGGCCGACACCACGTCGAACTGGTGTGCCTTGAGGCCGGGGATCAGCGCGCTGAACTCGACCGGCACCGGGGTGACCTTGTCGATACCGAGGCGCTCGAAGATCACCTTGGCGACCGACGGCGCCTCGCCGGTCGGGTTGCCGTCGTCGTCGATGTAGCCGAACGGCGGCTCGTTCGCGATGCCGACCTTCACCTCGCCGCGCTCCCGCAGCCGGTCGAGCAGATTCCCCCCTTCGACGGTCCCCTCGGCGGCGACCCTGCTGCAGCCGGCGGCGCCCAGGGCACCGAGCGCGGCCATGCCGGCGAGGAGCGAACGTCTGCTGATTCCGCCCCGTGTCCTGTTGTATGTCCGAATTGTTCTCATCGGTGGAGCCATGGCGGCGCGGCTACCCAGAACATTGCGATGTATGCGAGTCCTTTTCGGTCGGGGGGGAAGGTGATCGGGCGGACCGACCGATCACGCAGTACGAGGAGGCTGGACGACATGGCCGACGCCGAAGCCGGCGCCGCACCCGCGGCGGCACGCGTGGACCGCTTCATCACCGTCTCGCTGGACCGGCGCAACGTGAGCTGCACCGCCCGGCTGCTCACCGAGCGGGCGCCCGTCACCTGTGCCGCGGTGTGGGACGCCCTCCCGCTCGGGGGTGATGTGTATCACGCCAAGTACGCGCGCAACGAGATCTACACCCTGGTGCCGACCTTCGCGCCGCAGGAGCCGCCGCTGGAGAACCCGACGATCACCCCGATCCCGGGTGACCTGTGCTACTTCACCTTCACCGACACGCAGCTCGGCACCTCGTCCTACGGCTACGGCGACGAGGCCGCCCACCGCACCCGCTCCACCGTCGTCGACCTCGCGCTCTTCTACGAGCGCAACAACCTCCTGATCAACGGCGACGCCGGCTGGATCCCGGGCATCGTCTGGGGCACGGTCGTCGACGGCCTCGACCGCATGGCCGACGCCTGTCAGGACCTGTGGCGCGCCGGCGCGCTCGGCGAGACGCTCAGTTTCCGGCGCGCTTAGGGTCTGTCCGGCGGGTCCTGTCGCGAGACAGGCAAGAGCCGCCGGACACCCTAGGTCCGGGCCGGGGCGGGCGGCGGTGCGGGTACCCCGGCCGCGCCAGCCGCGTACAGCGCGTGCGCCGCCCGCAGCACGGTCGTGTCCGCGTGCCGCGCGGCCACGATCTGCAGCCCGGCCGGCAGCCCGTCGGCGTCCAGCCCGCAGGGCAGGGACGCGGCGGGCTGCTGCGTCATGTTGAACGGGTAGGTGAACGGCGTCCAGTCCGTCCAGCGGGTCATCCCCGAGCCCGCGGGCACCTCGGCGCCGGCCTCGAACGCGGTCAGCGGCATCGTCGGCGTCACCAGTACGTCGAACCGCTCGTGGAAGGCGCCCATCGCGCGCCCCGCCGCCATCCGCACGTCCACCGCCGCCAGGTAGTCCAGCGCCGAGTACCGCGCGCCGGCCGCGCGGATCTCGGCGAGCCCCGGGTCGAGGGCCGCCGCCCCTGCGGCGTCGAGCCCCTGCGTGACCCGCGCCGCGCCGCTGAACCACAGCACATGGAACGCCTCCCGCAGCACGTCGAGCGGCGGCAGCGGCGGGTCGGTCTCGGTCACCTCCGCCCCCAGCTCCGCCAGCCGCTCCACCCCGCGCCGCACGGCGGCGGCGACGTCCGGCGCCACCTGCTGCCCCGGCCACACCGACGGCGAGTACGCCACCTCAAGGCCCCGCACGGCCGCCGCCGCGCCCTCGGAGTCCGGCGCCAGAGCCGCGGCGAAGCCCCCGCCGGCAGCCGGGGCGAGCTGCGACCAGTCCCGCGCGTCGGGCCGCGCGATCACATCCATGAGCAGCGCCGCGTCCGCGGCGTCCCGCGTCATCGGCCCGACGTGCGCCAGCGTCCCGAACGCGCTCGCCGGGTACAGCGGCACCCGCCCGTACGTCGGCTTCAGCGCGAAGATCCCGCAGAACGACGCCGGGATCCGCACCGACCCCCCGCCGTCCGTCCCGAGACTCAGCGGCCCGGCGCCGGCCGCCACCGCGGCGGCGCTGCCGCCGCTCGACCCGCCCGCCGTCCGCGCCGGGTCGTACGGATTGCCCGTGACACCGGACAGCGGCGAGTCCGTCACGCCCTTCCAGCCGTACTCCGGCGTCGTCGTCTTGCCGAGGATGACCGCGCCCGCCTCCCGCAGTCGCGCCACCGCCGGCGCGTCCTCCGTCCACGGCCCGTCCCCGGCCGGCACCGCCGCCGAGCCCCGCCGCGTCGGGTGCCCGCGCTGCAGCAGGATGTCCTTCACCGTCACCGGCACCCCGTCCAGCGGGCCGGCCGGCTCACCGCGCAGCCAGCGCCGCTCCGCGGCCCGTGCCGCCTCCAGGGCGCCCTCGGGATCGACGAGGACGAACGCGTTCACCGCCCCCTGGACGTCGTCGGCGCGGCGCAGCGCCGCCTCGGCCGCCTCGACCGGCGACAGGGAGCCCGCGGCGTAGCGTTCGGCGAGCCGGGCGGCGCTCAGCGCGGTGACCTCGGTCATCGGATCATCAGTCCTTCCGTCCGTCGGGCGGTGGCGCCGCCGGTGCGTCGGCCGGGACGTAGCCGAGCCGTTTGTCGACGACGTTGAACAGCGGCTCGCCCGCCAGCCAGCGCTCCGCGTTGTCCTGGAACTGCTCGGCCAGGTCGTCGCGCCAGCCGACCGTGTCGCCGCTCATGTGCGGCGACACGAACAGCCCCGGCGCCGACCACAGCGCGCTGTCCGGGGGCAGCGGCTCCGTGGCGAACACGTCGAGCGCCGCCCGCGCGGGACGCCCGGCCGCGAGCGCGGCCGCCAGGTCGTCCTCCACGACGTGCCCGCCGCGCCCCACGTTGATGAACGCCGCCCCGGGCCGCATCGCGGCGAACGCCGCCGCGTCGAACATGCCCGTCGTCCCGGCCGTCAGCGGCGCCGCGCAGATCACCCAGTCGGCGCCGCCCAGCAGCCCGTGCAGCTCATCGGCGGCCCGTACGCCGTCCCGCGCGCGCCGCCCCACCAGGACCACGTCCATCCCGAGCGCCGACAGCACCGCGGCGATCCGCCGCCCGATCGGACCCGACCCCACGACGACGGCCCGGCCGCCCGCGACCTTCACCGTCTCCCGGTGCCGCCAGCGGCGTTCGCGCTGCAGCTCCCAGGTGCCGAGCAGGTCCTTCGCCATCGCCAGGACGAGCCCCGCCACGTACTCGGCGATCGGCTGGTCGAAGACGCCGCGCGCGTTGGTCAGGACGGTGTCGGAGCCGACCAGGCCGGGGAACAGCAGCCGGTCCACGCCCGCGCTCGCCGTGTGGACCCAGCCCGGCCGGCTCCCCGGCGGGGGCCAGGCGTCGCGCACCGCGTCCGACAGGAAGTCCCACACCAGGAGGGCGTCCGCCCCCGGGAGCAGGCCGGGCAGTGACGCGGCGTCGGCCCGCACCACCTCGACACGGCCGGCGATGCGGTCCAGCCGGGCCGGCGGATCGGCGTCCAGCACGACGACGCGGGGCGGCGGCCCGGCGGCACCGCGGCCGGGCGGGGGCGGAGGAAGCGCGGAGGACGTCATGGCCGGGAAACCATTTCGAAACCCTTGTCTGGTCGGCTGAGGCGCAGGATTGACCACGGTAGGAACCAGACCTACCTTCGTCAACGCGGGCATCTTCGCCCACGGTTGCCGCTCCCCACGGCCGGGACAGCTCCACGCCCCCGGAACCGTCCCCACAACTCAGCGCCACGACCCAGCCCCTCCGTCAGGTGAATCGGGGTACCTCATGGATGTCTCCTTCCTCGGCGGCCCGCAACCGCAGGCCGGCGTCGGCGTCGTCGCTCCCTTCGACTTCGCGCTCGACCGCGAGCTGTGGCGGTGGGTGCCCGACGACGTGTCACTGCATCTGACGCGGACGCCGTTCGTGCCCGTCGAGGTCAGTCTCGACCTGGCGCGAATGGTCAGCGAGCACGAGACGCTGCGCGCCGCCGTCGGCACCCTGTGCGCTGTCTCCCCGGAGGTCGTCGCGTACGCCTGCACGTCCGGCAGCTTCGTCAGCGGGGTCGCCGGCGAACGCGCCATGCGCGCGGCGATGGCGCAGGCCGGCGGCATGCCGGCCGTGACCACCTCGGGGGCACTGCTCGACGCGCTGGGCGAACTCGGCGCCCGGCGGATCGCCGTCGTCACGCCGTACACCAAGTCGGTGACCGACGCCCTGGAGGTCTACCTCGCGGAGGCCGGCGTCCAGGTCACCGGCCGCAGCTACCTCGGCCTCACCCGCGAGATCTGGCGCGTCGCCTACCGCGATGTCGTCGACATGGCGCGCGCCGCGGCCGTCGGGGCGCCCGACGCGCTGTTCATCAGCTGCACCAACCTCCCGACGTACGACGTCATCCCGCAGTTGGAGGCCGAGCTCCGCATGCCGGTCGTCTCGGCCAACCAGGTCACCGTCTGGGCCGCCCTCCGCTCGCTCGGCAAGGAGGCCGTCGGCCCCTACCAGGCGCTCCTCGATCCGGCGGCCAGGAGAGGTCCCGCGTCCCTGCCGCCCGCCGTCCCCGCCCAGCCGGCCGCCCCCGTGGCGCCGCCCGTCCCCGCCGTGGCGGTCGCCCCCGTCGCCGTGCCGCAGGACGCCGCCGACCCCGCCGAGACCGACATCGTCCCGCAGGACGCGATCGACCCGGCCGCGCCCGACGACGACCGCTGAACCCGCCCGGAAAGGAGCGCACCACCATGACCGCGATCGCGGGATTCCTCTACCCGGGGCACTCGGCGGAGGACGACTTCCCCCGCATGGAGAAGCTGTTGAACGACGCGGGGGCGGCCGTCCGCCTCCCGCTCGTCCACACCGACATCGGCACCGACGCCCACCGCGTCGACGCGCTGCTGGAGATGGGCTCGGTCGACCGCCTCACGGCCGTCCTGCCCGACCTGACCGCCCAGGGCGCCGAGGCGGTCGTCTGGGCCTGCACGAGCGCCAGCTTCGTGTACGGCAGGGAGGGCGCGGGCGACCAGGTGACCCGCCTCGCGGCGGCGGCCGGACTGCCCGCGTCCAGTACGTCGTTCGCCTTCGCCCACGCCCTGCGCGCCATCGGCGCCCGGCGCGTCACCGTGGCCGCGACCTACCCGGACGACGTCGCGGCGCTGTTCGCCGCCTTCCTGCGCGACGGCGGCGCCGAGGTCACCGCGGTGCGCGGCAGCGGCATCATCACGGCCGCCGAGGTCGGCACCTGGGGCCGTGACGAGGTCCTCGCCCTGGTCCGCGAGGGCGACGACCCGACGGCCGACGCCGTCCTGCTGCCGGACACCGCCCTGCACACCGCCGCCTGGCTGCCCGACCTGGAGGCCGCCGCGGGCAAACCCGTCCTGACGGCCAACCAGGTGACCGCATGGGAAGGGCTGCGGCTTCTCGGCCACCCCACCGGTCCGTGCCCCCCGATGGGGACCCTCTTCAGCGCGGGCCGGGCGCCGGACGTCAGCTGAGGCGCTCCCGCCGCGCCTTGCCGCCCGCCCGGAGAGCGTGCAGCGCCACACCGTGCCCGGACGCGGTCCTGACGGCCTCCTCCCAGGTCAGCGCGCGATCGGCCCGCTCGCCCACGGCGAACAGCGGGCCGGCCGTCCGGTCCCCGGCCAGGGTGCCGAGCAGCGCGGCCGTGCGGGCGCCGACGGCCGCACCGCCGGGTCTTGGCCCGCCGCCGTCCGCCGCGCCGTCGGCCGCGTCGGACACGTCGAGGGCGAGCAGGTCGAGGATCCGTATGTCGGTCTCCCACAGCAGCGCCCACAGTGCCCGGTGCACGACGGGCACGGACTCGTCGGTGAGGAGGGCGTCGATGCGGTCGGGGGTCACATGATCGGTTGTCATCGTCATGGCCCGGAGTATGGTGCGCGCCATCCGCCCCGTACAGAGGGGGGCGGATGGACGTTCGACGGCGTCAGAGCCGTCGGAGCCGTCAGGCCCGTCCGGCCAGCAGGACGGCGAGGTGGTCGGCGGACATGGGCTTGGCGTAGTGCCAGCCCTGGCCGGTGTCGCAGCCGATGCGCCGGAGCCGCTCCGCCTGGGCGGGCCCCTCGACGCACTCGGCGGTCACGGTGAGCCCCAGTTTGTGGGCGAGCTGGACGAGGGCGGCGACGATCGTCTCGTCGGCCGGGTTCAGATGGCGGGCGGTGCGGAAGCCGCGGACGAACGCCCCGTCCAGCTTGAGCACCCGGACCGGGAGCCGGCTCAGGTAGGCGAGGTTCGAGTAGCCGGTGCCGAAGTCGTCGATGGCGATCCGCACCCCCATGTCGGACAGCGCCTGGAGCGCGCGCAGGGGGCGGCCCGCAGATCCCATGACGGCGGACTCGGTGAGTTCGAGCTGCAGCAGCCCGGACGGCAGGCCGGACTCGTGCAGGGCGGCCGCCACGTCGCTGACGAGGTCCGAGTCCCACACCTGGCGCACCGCGACGTTGACGCTCACGAAGAGCGGCGGCCCCGGGCTCTCGAGCTGCCAGCGGCGGGCCTGGCGGCACGCCTCGTTCAGCACCCAGCGGCCGAGCGGGACGATCGCGCCGTTCTCCTCTGCCAGGGGGACGAACTTGTCCGGACCGAGGCGGCCGAACTGCGGGTGCCGCCAGCGCACCAGCGCCTCCGCGCCGCGCACCACGTCGTCGGCCAGTCCGACGATCGGCTGGTACTCCAGTTGGAATTCGCCGCGTTCCACCGCCGGGCGGAGCGTGGACGACAGCGCCTGGCGCGCTCTGCGGTCGGCGTTGCGCTCGGGGTCGAACAGCGCCCAGCGGGCCTTGCCGTCGGCCTTGGCCCAGTAGAGCGTGGTGTCCGCGGCCTGCATGAGGCAGGTCGCGGTGGTGCCGGCCGCCTCGCGCTCGACGACGCCGATGCTGGCGGTGACCGCGAGCCGGTGCCGCGGCAGGTCGAACGGGCGCTGGAGTGCGACGAGCATCGTCTCGGCGAGGGCCGTCAGCTGGTCCGTGCCGCTGGACGCCTCCACGAGGACGGCGAACTCGTCCCCGCCGAGCCGCGCCACCAGGTGGCCGCCCGCGCCGGCGGCGCAGTGGGCGAGGCGCTGGGCGGCGGCGTCGAGGAGCTGGTCGCCCACGTCGTGGCCGAGGGTGTCGTTGACCGCCTTGAAGCCGTCGAGGTCGAGGTAGCACAGGCCCACGCGGCCGGTCGCCGTCTCGGCGAGCGCGCCGGCGAGCCGTTCGAGGAAGAGCGAGCGGTTGGGCAGCCGGGTCACCGGGTCGTGGGTCTGGACGTGGCGGAGGCGGTCCTCCAGGGCGTGGCGTTCGCTGACGTCCTCGACGGTGAGGAGCGCGGCCGAGTCGCCCGGGGCGGGGAGCGGCGCCATGGTGACCTCGGCCAGCAGGGTGTGGCCGTCGGCGTGCTTGAGGCGCCGGGTGCAGTGCAGGCGCTCGCCGTCGCCGTGGAGCACGGCGTGGTACTGGCCGCGGGTGCGGCCGTCGAGGCCGAGACCGGTCACGGAGTCGGCGCGCTGGCCGGCCAGGCCGTCCGCCTCGACCCCGAGGAGACGGCCGAACGCGGGGTTCGCCGAGACGATCTGCCCTGATCTGCCCACCAGCGCCATCGGGAGCTGGGCGATGCGGAAGGCGGCCCCGTGGTCGCGCTGAATACTACTCTCCGTGAAGGGTGAGGCCGTTCGGCCGAGGCCGCCTCCGGGGTCTTGGCCCGGTCCTTGGGGGGGTCCGTTCACCGATCGCTCCCGGTGGGCACTGGTCGCCTGTGGATGCCGCCGCGGGTCGACCGCCGCCCGCCCGCCGGGCATCCGCGCTGGAAATGTGGCGATCATAGAGGCTGTGGCGCGGCTCGTTCCAGTGCGTGGGCAGCCTGTCCCCGGGCCATCGACGGGTGCTGACGACCTGCTTTCGCGGAGCTGATCGTTTCTGCTCGACCGCTGTGCCCCGGCGACCGTTATCGATTGATGCTCACGGAGCGTCATGTTCGTGCCCATGACTCGTGCGGCGTACTGAAACAGGTCATTCCGTACCGGATGCGACCAGAGTGGGGACCGCGCCCCGCATGGCCCGCACGCCCGCACGGGAGGTCGAAGTGCGCCGTTCCCCCCGCCGCCCCGCAGCCGTCCTGACCGTGCTGGCGGCCCTCATGGGCACGACGCTGACCTCGGGTCCCGGCCGGGGCGCCGTGGCGGACGAGCCGTGCAGCCTGCCGCGTACGGGGGCGCACCACTCGGAGGGCGTGGACGGCTGGAACGACGACTACCCCCGGCCGGTGGGCGCGCTGCGGGCGGTGATGGTGTTCCTCTCCTTTCCCGATGCCAAGCCCAAGGCATCACCGGAGGAGATCGCTCGCGACTATTTCCCGGCTACATCCGACTATTTCGAAGCCGCTTCCTACGGCCGACTCGACCTGCGTGAGACGGTCGTCGAGAACTGGATCGCGATGCCGGAGCCGTCGGGCACCTATCGGATACAACGCGACTGGGAATCCGACCGGCGCTCCGCCTATCTGGGCGACGCCCTGAACGCCGTCGCCCCGCGCGTCGACCTCGGGGAGTACGACATCGTCTACCTGGTCGCCGACCCCGACGCGCCCGGTGTCGACTCCGACGCCACCAAGGTGGTCAACTTCGATCAGCCGGTCCTGGTGGACGACACCGAGATCCGGCGGATCGTGACCGTGTTTGAACGGCGCCCGCCGGACCGGAATGTGCTCGCGCATGAGACCGGTCACGTATTCGATCTGCCCGATCTGTACAACCGACCGGAGGACGGCTTCGGTGACTGGGACACCCATGTGGGTGACTGGGATCTCATGGGCAGCCAGTTCGGACTGTCCCCGGAACTCTTCGGCTGGCACAAGTGGAAGCTCGGCTGGCTCACCACCGCCCATGTCGCCTGCGTCCGCGCGACCGGCACGAGCCACCACACGCTCCAGCCCCTCACCGCCCCCCTCGACTCCGGCGCCCCGGGGGCCGACACCCGGCTCGCCGTGGTGCGCACCGGGCCGCACGAGGCGCTCGTCGCGGAAGCGAGGACCCCCGCGGGCAACGACACCTCGACCTGCACCCGGGGCGTCCTGCTGTACCGCGTCCGCAGTGATGTGGCGTCCGCGGACGGACCCGTCGAGGTCCTCGACGGGCACCCGGGGACCAGTGCCTGTCACGCCGGCTCGGTGCACCCCAGGCTCGCCGACGCCCCGCTGGAGACGGGCGAGAGCTACTACGACGAGGACGGCGGCGTCCGTGTCGAGGTCGGCGCGCGCACGGCCACCGGCGGCTGGGACATCAAGATCACCCGCGGTTGACCGCCCTCAGGGGAACGTGTGACCGTGCGGTGGCATGGTGTGGCCGCCCCCGGCGGCGACGCCATAATGCGGGAAACCACCCGCTCCCCGAAGGGGGCCATGTGTCGCGGATCCACTACGACCACTGCTTCAGGAACGGTGAGCCCTGCCGCCACGGACCGCCCGGAACCCTCGTCTACATCTGCGAGCCCGACCGGGGCACGGCCGACCGGCAGGCCCGCGACTGCGCCGAGTACGCGCGCACCCGTGCCTGGCGGGTCGTGGGCACCATCATCGAGAGCACCCCGGACCGGCCGCTGGGGGAGCGCGAGGGCTGGCGGCGCGCCGGGGAGCGGCTGCGGGACGAGACCGCCGACGCCATCGTGACCTGGCATCCGCGCCATGTCGTGGGCACCGGTGGCGGTGCGGGGGAGACCGGTGGGGTGCGCGGCGCGAAGCAGGCGGACGACCGGGACGGCGCGGCGGCGTTCGCCGTGCTCCAGCGGGACTTCCGCGCGCGCCGCCTCGTGCTCGTCGCCGCGACCGGGGCGCCGGCGCCCGCGTGAGTCACCTGGTGCCGCGCGCAATCTGATTGACGCGCGAGACGGACAGACCGAGCAGGTCGCCGATCTCCCGCAGCTTGTACCCCTCGGCCCGTAACCCGGTCACGGCCTCGCGCCGCACGGCGGCGAGGCGGCGGGTGGCGTCCGGCAGCACCTCGTCCACGAGGCGGCGGGCGGCCCGTTCCCGTACGAGGGGGTCGGGCATGGCCGCGAGCGCGGCGAGGGTCGCCTCTATCCGGTCGGCCAGCAGCGCGATGGGATCGTCCTCGTCCATGCCTTCGAATGTAGGGGCGCGCCCGCGCCGCTGTCCGGGAATCGGACAGCCCCGCGCACAGCGAAGCGCTCCACCCGCCGTTTCCGGCCGGTGGAGCGCTTGCCCGTCTGTGCGCCGCCAGGGACTCGAACCCCGGACCCGCTGATTAAGAGTCAGCTGCTCTAACCAACTGAGCTAGCGGCGCCTGCTGACGTCGTAGACTCTAGCACCCCGATCGCCGAGGTGAAAAATCGGCTACGGACGCCGCCGCTGCAGCTCACGGCCGTATTCGATCATCCGGACGGCGTAGTCCTCGGTCCAGCCCGCCCGGTCGGCGATCGCGGCCGCGGGGAGGCTGTCGAAGCGGTGCGGATCCGCGAGCTGGGCCGCGGCCGTCGCCTGGTACTCCACCGCGCGGTCGGCGGCCGCCTGGAAGGCGACGGCGAGCTCCGTGGCGCGGTCGAGGAGCCGTGCGGGGTCGGTCAGCGTCTCCAGCGCGAAGAAGTGCTCCTCCTCCGGCCGGCCCGCCGGCGGCTCGAAGAACAGCGACGCCGGGCGGCGGTGGTGGGGCGGACGGCCGGACGGCTGCTCCGGTGCCGGACCGGACTCGGGCATGGTGCTCCCCTTCTGCGGGGACGCTGGGCGTCCCCGGTGTGGACGGTGCTCAGGACGGCGGGGCGAGCTGCTGCCGCGCCGGTCCATTCTGCCGGGCCGGCTCCCGCACGGCGGGGTCGCGCGGTGCCCGCCGGGACACCGCGGCGCCGGAGGGCGCCCCGGCCAGCCTGTCGTGCTCCGTGCCGGGAACGGCGCGCCGGGCGCCGAACCGGTCCTGGACCCGGCCGGAGAGCCGCAGCAGCGGGCGGGCCAGCAGCAGGCCGATCGTCATGACGGCGACACCGGCCACCGCGTCCATGAAGTAGTGGTTGGCCGTGCCCATGACGACCATCGTCGTGGCGAGCGGATACGCGAGGGCCAGGGAGCGCACCCACAGCGAGCGCGACCCGTAGTGCCACAGGGCGACGCCGCACCACAGCGACCAGCCCACGTGCAGGCTCGGCATGGCGGCGAACTGGTTGGTGAAGTCGCCCATGCCGCTCGGGGCGCTGGCGTCGTCCGCCCACCAGCCGTACTGGCTGTACTGGGCGAGGCTGTCGACGAAGCCCTCGCCGCCGGGCAGCAGGCGGGGCGGGCAGGTCGGCAGCAGTGTGAAGCCGACCAGGCCGAGCAGTGTGGCGCTGAGCAGCCAGGTGCGCATCAGGCGGTAGTGCAGGGGGCGGCGGCGGTAGAGCCAGATCAGGATCGCGGGCGTCACGATGTAGTGCAGGGACGCGTAGGCGAAGGAAGAGGGGACGCCGAGCCACGCCTGCTGGGTGAACAACTCGTTGAGCGGGACCTCGGGATGCAGCCACAGGGCGCGTTCCAGCTTGAGGATGGCGAGACCGTTGTCGACCGCCGTGTCGATGTCGCCGCGCGCGAGCAGACGTGCCCCGGAGTAGGCGCCGTAGGCCACGATGATCAGCAGCAGCTCGGACCACCAGCGCGGCCGGTCTTGAGACATACGCTCCTACTCCTGATCCCGGTGTTCACGTCGTTCATGTCGTTCGCGTCTGGATTTCTTGGCGAATACAGCTCAACCGTAAGCCGAAGCGCTCCTGAACAGACGCGAGGGGAGGCGCTGCGGTTGCGTGCGAGATGATGAGTGGTAGATGTGACAAGCGGAAGGATGGGCATGGCTGCGCGCGTCGTGCTGGTGCGACACGGACGTACCGCCTGGTCGGTGACCGGACGGCACACCGGACACACCGATGTGCCGCTCCTCGACGAGGGGCGTGACCAGGCCGAAGCCCTGGGCCGACGGCTGAAGGGCGCGCCCTGGTCGGGCCTGCCCGGTGCTGCGGTACGGACCAGCCCGCTGTCCCGTGCCCGCGAGACCTGCGATCTGGCCGGATTCGGCGGTCGCGCCACCGAATGGGACGCGCTGCGGGAGTGGGACTACGGCGCGGAGGAGGGGCTCACGCCCGCGGAGATCGCCGAACGGCGCGGCCCCGGCTGGCTCATCTGGCGCGACGGCGTCACGGACGGCGAGACCCTGCGGGAGCTGTCCGACCGGGCCGACCGGGTCGTGACCTGGGCGCGGGAGACCGAGTCGGACGTCGTCCTGTTCGCCCACGGTCACATCCTGCGCGCGATCGCCTCCCGCTGGCTCGGCGAGGACGTCTCCTTCGCCGCCCGGCTGCGCCTGGACCCCGCGGCGCTGTGCGTCCTGTCCTGGGCCTACGGACGGACGGCCCTGGAACGCTGGAACGACACGGGCCACCTCGACCTCGCACCCTGAGACGGGCTGCGAGGCCCTCCGGAGCGGCACAGCGGCGATCGGACGGCCCATGGGAACACCGTCTTCCCGCGCCCGCGGCCCGTACGCCGCCGTGAACCGGTCATGACCCGCCCGGGTGCGTCAGACCATGCCGGGGGCCGCGGCCGCCCGCCGGTCGAGGAAGGACGCCACCGTCCCGTCCCGGCGCGCCGGCCGCAGCCGCACCGCCGTCCCCGCGAGCAGGCGTGCGACCCGGGACGAGCGCACCTGCGACATCAGGTCCAGCGCGCGCCCGCCGTACGCCGCGGCCTCCTCGGGCCGCCCGTCGGCGGCGAGCCGCTCGGCCAGCTCGGCCGAGTACAGCGCCGTGTTGCGGGCGAAGTGGGGCTCGGCCAGCGCGGCGGCGACGGCGCGCCGCGAGTGCTCCACGGCGCGCGCCGTGTCGCCGAGCGCCGCCCAGCAGCCCGCCTCGAGGCTGGCCGCCTCCGCGTCGCCGAAGAACGTCATCCACTCCGGGGCCGCCTCTGCTGCCTCCTGGCCGTACGCGGAGCGGGCACGGGACAGCGCCTGCACACAGCCGCCCCGGTCACCGAGCGCCGCCCACGCCCCGGCCTCGCGCAGCGCGAGGAGCGACCGCAGCCGCGGCCAGCCGAGCCCCCGGGCCGCCTGCTGGCCCGCCTGCGCCGCCCGTACGGCCTCGTGGGGGCGGTCGGTGTCGAGGGCGAGGTACGCCGCGTTGCAGAAGGCGTGGGCCTCCAGGGCGTCGTCCCCGCCGACGCGCGCCGTGGCGAGGGCCTCCGCGTAGTGCGACCTGGCGTCGGAGAACCGCCCGGTGTCGTGCGCGAGCCAGCCCACGGAGATGGCCAGCTCACCCGCGCCCGAGTGCAGCCGGTCGTCGAGCGGGGTGCGGCGCGCGCCCGTGTCCAGCAGGTGGTGGGCGGCCCGCAGGGCCTGGCCCGCCGGCCGGTACAGGGCCTCGGCGCCGTGCCGGTCGTCCAGCAGGCGGATGTCGCGGACCGTGGCGAACAGGGCCGCCACCTCCGTCCGCCCCGGCCGGAGGCGGCGCCCGGCGGCGGCCGCGGGCGCGGCGGACAGGGCGGTCAGGGACGCGACGGCGGCCGGGCCGCCGGTCATGAGCGCGCGACGCAGCACGTCGCCCTCCTCCGGGTCGTGGGGAGCCTCGGGGACGGTCGCGGAGCCGGGACCCGCGGGCCTCCGGCCGCGCACGACGTGCCGCGGCGCGAAGCCGAGATCGGTCAGGGAGCGGCCGGGGAACATGTGGAGGAACACCCGCTCGTACGCATAGTTGGGGCACCGGATCTCGCCCGCCTCGACCCGGCCGATGTACCGGGCGTCACAGCACACCCGCTCACCGATCTCACGCGCCGCGCGCCGTACCCTCGCGGCGAACTCGCCGGGGGACAGCGGCCCCCGCAACTCCCGGAACACGCGATTGGGCCGTGCCGTCCCGGGCGCGTATGGTGACGTCGCCATGGTGCGGACCGTACCCGGCGTCGCGGAGCGGGTATCGCCCGCTTCCGGGCGCAATACGGCAAAGCGACCGCGATCCGCCATGAACTGCCAGCCTTTTCGGCGGTCTCCGCCCGTAGCCGTTGACGCTCTCGGCCGTTGAACCCTCCGGACCGACGGCAACGAGGAGGCAGCCATGGCGGAGACGGCGGACACGGCGGGCGCGAGTACGAGCGGCACGGGGACGGGCGGGGGCGCCGAGCCCTGCGATCTCGTCACCGTGCCGGCCCGGGAGGGGCTGGAGGCGGCGGACATCCTGCGCATCCGGCACGGTGTGGGGCCGGTCCTGCACGACCGCGAGGGCGACACACTCGGGTTCATCGTCCCGCCGGGCACGGCAGAGGCGTGGGACCTGCCCGGCAGCGCCTGTACGCAGACCTACCCGGGGAAGCGCAGGGGCGCCGCCCTGCCGCCGGTGACGGGCAGCGGATGGCTCGTGCCGCCGGAGGGCGCCGTCACCGAGACGACCGAACCGCAGCGGCTGCGTGCCGCCCTCAGCGAGGCCGTCACGCTGCTGCGCGTCGTCGACCGCTGTCAGTGACGCCTCCGGCCCCGGCCGCGCCCCGTCCCGGACCCCGGTCACACTGGTCCCGTGGCGAGGAACGGACAGCGGCGCGGCGGCGGCCGGCAGGTGATCAGCGAAACCGTGGACGGCGGCGAGGCGCGGCTCGTCCCCGACCCGGACCGTCCGCGCGCGTGGGAGCTGCTGCTCGACGGTGCGCCGCAGTCCCATGTCGACCTGGACGACCCGACGCGCCTCGTCTTCGAGTACCAGCGCCGGCTCGCCCATGTCGTGGACCTGGCGGCGCCGCCGGGGCGCGCGCTGGCCGTCGTCCACCTCGGCGGCGGGGCGCTCACCCTGGCGAGGTACGTCGCGGCCACGCGGCCGAGGTCGGCCCAGCAGGTCGCCGAGCCGGACGCGCGGCTCACGGCGCTGGTCCGGCGTGAGCTGCCGCTGCCGGACGGGGCGCGGGTGCGGGTGCGGAGCGCCGACGCGCGGGCGATGCTGCGGAAACTGCCCGACGGATGGGCGGGGCTCGTGATCCTCGACGTCTTCCAGGACGCGCGGACGCCGGCGCACTGCACGAGCGGCGAGTTCCTCGACGAGGTGCGGCGGGTCCTCGCGCCGGGTGCCTGGTACGCGGCGAACGTGACGGACGGCCCGCCGCTCGCCCACCTGCGGGCGCAGGCCGCGACGGTCGCCGACCGGTTCGGCGCGGTGTGTCTGCTGGCCGAGCCGGCGGTGCTGCGCGGCCGGCGGTTCGGGAACGGTGTCCTCGTCGCGGCCGACGGGGACCTGCCGGTGGCCGAGCTGACGCGGCGCTGCGCGGGGGATCCGTACGCGGCGCGGGTGCTGGCCGGGCGGGAGCTGCTGGACTTCGCCGGCGGCGCGGCGGTCGTCACGGACGCGGCGGCGGCGCCGTCACCGCCACCGCCGGACGGCTCGTTCCGCTGACGGAGGCCGTTGTCAGTGCCGTATGTCACAGTGAGTGACATGGTGAGCACGGGGATGACGCGGATGATGCGGGCGGTCGGCGCGGTGATGGTGCCGGTTCTGTTGACCGCGGTGGTGTGCGGACGAGCGTGGGGTGCCGCGCGGGCTGCGGCGGGGATGCCACGGGCGCGGCTGCCGCGCCGTGGAGGCACGGTGGCGCGGGCGGCCCCGGGGGAGGGGCGGCCGGCCCCGGCCGGCGCCGCGCTGAGCGGTGCCGGCCGGGGACCGGACTCCCCGTGCCCTCCTTCCCGGCCCGGCCCCGCGGGGCCGGTGCAGGAAAGGATTCCGGGTTGGGCAGGGGAGACTCGTGCGGCGCCCGGTGCGCGCCCCCGCTGGGCGGGCGCGGAGCGCCGGGGGTCAGTCCCGGTCGGGCAGCGAGCCCGAGCGGACCAGCTCGGAGTACCAGCGGGCGCTGGACTTCGGCGTGCGCTTGAGCGTCTCGAAGTCGACGTGGACCACGCCGAACCGCTTGCTGTACCCGTAGGCCCACTCGAAGTTGTCCAGCAGGGACCACAGGAAGTAGCCCCGCAGGTCGACGCCCTGCTCCAGGGCGTCGAGGGCCGCCGAGAGGTGATCCCGCAGGTAGGCGACGCGGTTCGGGTCGTGGACGGCGCCGCTGCCGTCCATCTTGTCGTCGAACGCGGCGCCGTTCTCCGTGATGTAGAGCGGCAGCTGCGGCACCTCGCGGGAGAACCGCAGCAGCACGTCCGTCAGGCCGGACGCGTCGATCGGCCAGCCCATGTCGGTCCGCTCGGCCGTCAGCATCTGGAACTCCACCTGCTCGGAACCGACCCACGGCGAGTGCTCGCCGGAGCCGTGCCCGTCGTTGCGCGCGACGACATCACTGCCCGACGGCGCCGAGGCGACGACCGGGTTGTAGTAGTTGATGCCGAGGAAGTCGAGCGGCTGGTGGATGGCCGCCTCGTCCCCGTCGCGGACGAAGGACCAGTCGCTGACGGCGGCCGTGTCCTGGCGCAGATCCGCCGGGTACGCCCCGTGCAGCACCGGGTCGGAGAAGATCCGGGTCTGCAGCGCGTCGATGCGCCGTGCGGCGTCCCGGTCCTCGGGCGAGTCCGTGTGGGGCCGGACGACGGCCGGGTTCAGTGTGATGCCGATCGCGGCGTCGCGCGGCAGCACCTCGCGCAGGACCTGGGTGGCGAGACCGTGCGCCAGGTTCAGGTGGTGGGCGGCCTTCAGCACCGACTCCGGCTCCGTGCGGCCCGGCGCGTGCACGCCGGACCCGTAGCCGAGGAACGCGCTGCAGAACGGCTCGTTCAGCGTCGTCCACATCTTCACCCGGTCGCCGAGCGCCTCGCCGACGATCCGCGCGTACTCGGCGAACCGCTCCGCCGTCTCCCGCACCGGCCAGCCGCCCGCGTCCTCCAGTTCCTGGGGGAGATCCCAGTGGTAGAGGGTCAGGGCGGGCGTGATGCCCCGCTCCAGCAGGCCGTCGGTGAGCGCGCGGTAGAAGTCCAGACCGCGCTGGACGGCCGGACCGCGGCCGGTGGGCTGCACACGGGGCCAGGACACCGAGAAACGGTAGGCCTCCAGCCCCAGTTCGGCCATCAGGTCGAGGTCGTCCTGCCACCGGTGGTAGTGGTCGCAGGCGACGTCACCCGTATGCCCCTCGTACACCTTGCCGGGCGTGCGGCTGAACGTGTCCCAGATGGACGGGGTGCGCCCGTCCTCGGCGGCCGCGCCCTCGATCTGGTAGGCGGCGGTGGCCGACCCCCACAGAAAGTCGGCGGGGAAGGTCCGGGGTTGGTTTTCGGTCATGGAAGCGCTCCCATTCTTGCTCGTGCAGAGGGTATCGAACACAGCGGGGCGGCGTGCTCAGCCTTTGAGCGCTCCGTTCATGATGCCGCCGACGATCTGCTTGCCGAAAATGGCGAAGGCGATCAACAGCGGCATGGTGGCGATCAGCGCGCCCGCCATGATCACGCCCTCGTCCTTCACGTAGCCGCGTCCGATGTTGGTCAGCGCGACCTGGACGGTCGGGTTCTGCTGGGTGAGCGCGATGATCGGCCAGAAGAACTCGTTCCACGCCATCACGAAGGTCAGCATGCCGAGCACGGCCATGGCCGGCCGCGCGGCGGGGAACACCACGTGCCACACGATCCGCAGGCTGTTCGCCCCGTCGACACGGGCCGCCTCGATCAGCTCGCTGGGAAGCGCCTGCGCCAGGTACTGCCGCATGAAGAACACGCCGAACGCGCTCACCATCATCGGCAGGATGACGGCCTGCAGGTGGTCGGTCCACTCCAGCTTCGCGACGGCCATGAACATCGGCACCACCGTCAGCTGCGGCGGCACCATCATCGTGCCGATGACCATCATCATCAGCAGGTTCTTGGCCCGGAATCGGAGCTTGGCGAAGGCGAAACCGGCCAGCGTGGCGAAGAGCACCGTGGAGACGGTGATCGTCCCCGCCACGAACACGGTGTTGATCATCGCCGTGTTCATGTTGGCGTCGGTCCAGGCCGACTCCAGGTTGTCGAACAGCCGCCCGCCGAACCAGAAGGGCGGCGTCGACTGGGCCAGCCGCTCGTTGGTGTGCGAGGAGGCGAACAGCTGCCAGATCAGCGGGTACAGCGAGCCGATCGTGAAGACGCCCAGGATCAGATAGGTCAGCCAGCCGGCGTGCAGGTGCCGCCCGGCCCGGTTGCCCCCCTTCCCGGCGCGTGTCTTCCTGCCGCGCGCGAGCGGGCCCGCGGGGGCGGCCACCGCGGCCGTCCTCGGGGTGTCGTCGGTCGTGGTCGCCATCAGTCCTCCTGGCCGCTGCTACGGCTCACCGCGCGGGAGAGCACCCAGTAGATGAGCCCGATGATGATCAGCAGCAGGAACATCGTCCAGGCGATGGCCGACGCGCGGCCCAGATGGCGGTTGACCCAGCCCATCTCGTAGAGATAGAGGCCCAGTGTCTGGAACTGGCCGTCGGCGCCACCGTCCGCACCGCCGCCGCCGAACAGCATCGGCTCGCCGAAGAGCTGCGTCGCGCCGATCGTGGACACCACGACGGTGAACAGGATCGTGGGCCGCAGCGACGGCAGCGTCACATGCCGGAACTGCTGCCAGCGCGAAGCGCCGTCGAGGGACGCCGACTCGTACAGGTCGTTCGGGATGGCCTGCATGGCGGCGAGGTAGATCAGCGTGTTGTAGCCCGTCCACCGCCAGATCACGATGGAGGACACGGCGAACTGCGAGGACCAGTCGCCCGACTGCCAGTCGATGTTGTCGATGCCGACCAGGCCGAGAGCCCAGTTGATCGCGCCGTAGTCCCGCCCGTAGAGCATGGAGAAGACCAGGGCGGCGGCCGCGACCGAGGTGGCGTACGGCGTCAGCATCGCGACGCGGAACAGCATGCTGCCCCGCATCTTGTAGTTGAGCAGGTGGGCGAGGCCCAGCGCCATCGCGAGCTGCGGCACGGTCGAGATGATGCCGATGGTGAACGTGTTCCGCAGGGCTTTCCAGAAGAACTCGTCGTCCCACAGGCGCGTGAAGTTCTCGAAGCCGACCCACTCCATCTCATTGGGGCGGAGCAGCGAGACCTGGTGCAGCGAGGCCCAGCCCGTGTAGAGGAGCGGGAAGAGCCCGAAGGCGATGAAGAAGATGAAGAACGGGGAGATGAACCCGTACGGGCTGTACTTGACGTCCCAGCGATAGCGGCGGGACCTGCGCTCGGCGCGGCGCTTCTCGCGCGCCGGATCGGGGGCGGGGCCCGAGCCCCGCGTCGTCTTCTTGTCCAGGCGCGGGGCCGCGCCCCCCGACGGTGCGGGGGGCGCGGCCTCTCGGTGTTCGGTCGTCATAGAGGTGTCTACCTGTCCCGGTTCATTCCGCGAGGGCGTTGTCCAGGCTGCTCACGACGTTGTCCCAGGCGCTCTCGGCCGACTCACCCTGCTTGTCCACCAGGAGGAGACCGTCGGTGATGCCTTCCTGGATCACCTGGTCGTAGGCGCCGATGGGGCTGGAGGGGACCTGAGCGGCGGCGTCGCTGAAGATCTGGCCGATCGGAGCGTCGCTGAAGTACGGGTCGGTCGCGTTCATGACCGACTCGCTCTGCTGCGCCTCGGTCGAGCTCGGGTACATGCCGCGCTCGGTGAAGAGCTTGGCCTGCTGCTCGGGAGCCGTCAGCCAGGCGGCCAGTTCGACGGCCTCCTCGATGTGGTCACCGGCCTGGGGGACACCGATGAAGGAGCCACCCCAGTTGGAGGGAGCCGGGGACTGGGCGATGTCCCACTTGCCCTCGTTGTCCGTGCCGGCGTGGTCACGGATGTAGCTGAGCATCCAGGCGGGGCAGGAGGGGACGGTGGCGAAGGCGCTGTTGGCGAACGCCCGGCCCCACTCGTCGTCGAACTGCTTCTGCTGGTCCGTCAGGCCCTCTTCGGCGACCTCGACCGACAGGTCCCACGCGGTCTGGACGGCTTCGCTGTCCTGGTAGACGACCTCGCCGGCCTCGTTGGTGTACCGCTCCTCGTAGGCCGACACGACGGCGTTGAACATGCCGCCCGCGGAGTCCAGGTAGGCGACCCCATCGGGAGCGTTCTCCTTGAAGTCCCGGCCGACGTCGATGTAGGACTCCCAGCCGCCGGCGAAGAGTTCGCTGACCGACTCGCGGTCGGACGGGAGACCGGCCTGCTCGAAGAAGTCGGCGCGGTAGCAGATGCTGGTCGGGCCCATGTCGGTGCCGAGCGCGATGACGCGGCCGTCGGCGTCGGTGGCCTGGTCGACCTTGAACGGCGCGAAGTGGCTCGTGTCGACGTCGTACTCGTTGAAGTCGACCCAGGCGTCCGGCAGTTCACCGGTCATCTCGGCGATGTTGCCGACCTCGATGGCCTGGATGTCGGAGAGGCCGCTGTTCTGGCCCAGACGGGTGCGGAGCTGGGCGATGTAGTCGCCGTTCTCCGTGATCGAGTCCTGCTCGATCTTGATCTCGGGGTGCAGCTCCATGTACTCGTCGTAGAGTCCGGCCTCCTCGAAGCCGAACTCGCCGAACACACCGACGCGCAGGGTGACCTGGCCGTCGGCGCTGTCGTCACTGTCGTCGCCGCCACAGGCGGCCAGCAGGCCGGTGGCGAGGGTGGCGGTGATGCCGAGGGCTATGGCTCTGTGCGTTCGGCGCATGGGCCTGCGGTTGGAACGGACTGTACTGCGCATGACGGGTCGTCCTCCTGGCGCACACTGACGTTGCCATCCCAGAGGGTTGTTCGGGACGTGGGGGAAAGGTCTGGGTTTGGAACGTACGGGCTCTGTCGGGTTTTCGTTGCGTGGGAGCGCTCCCAGCAGTGATGGGTTGAAGGGTGTCCGAGGGCTCCGCGAGTGTCAAGGCGTAGAGCCCCGCATCTCTGGATCCGTGATGTAGTTGGAGCCTGGCGCGCAAACGGGAGGTTGCGATGGCTGTGGCAAGACGCGGCATGGGCCGCGATGGGAGGCCGACCCTTGAACAGGTCGCTGCCCGTGCGGGCGTCGGGCGGGGCACCGTCTCACGGGTGATCAACGGATCCCCGCGGGTCAGCGACCGCACCCGCGCCGCGGTGGAGGCGGCGATCGCCGACCTGGGGTACGTCCCGCACCCGGCGGCCCGGGCGCTCGCCGCCAACCGGGCCAACGCGATCGCGCTGGTGGTCCCCGAGGTGGAGGCCCGGGTGTTCTCCGAGCCGTTCTTCTCCGGCATCATCCGCGGAGTCAGTGCCGAACTGGCCGATACCGACATACAGTTGCTCCTCACTCTGATCCGGGCTCCACGGGAGCGCGCCCGCTTCGCCCAGTACGCGGCGAGCAACCGGGTGGACGGGGTGCTGCTGGTCTCCGTGCACGGCGACGACCCGCTGCCCGACCAACTCGCCGACATGGGCCTGCCGGTCGTGATGACGGGCCGCCGCTCGGGCGAGGAGCCCGTCCCCTATGTGGACTGCGACAACCAGGGCGGCGCCCAGCTGGCGGTGGAACACCTGCTGGGGCGCGGCCGTTCGACGGTCGCCACGATCACCGGCCCGTCCGACATGTACGCGGCGCGCTGCCGGCTCCAGGGCTACCGGGAGGCGATGCGGGCGGCGGGCAAACGGCCGGACGACGATCTGGTGGCCTCCGGCGACTTCACCGAGGAGAGCGGGTACGCGGCGATGCGGGAGCTGCTGCGCCGCACGCCCGCCCTCGACGGTGTCTTCTGCGCCTCCGACCCGATGGCCATCGGGGCGCGGCGCGCCCTGCGGGAGCTGGGCCGGACGGTGCCGGGGGACGTGGCGCTCGTCGGGTTCGACGACTCGGCACTCGCCCGTCACATGGATCCGCCGCTCACGAGCGTGCGGCAGCCCACGGAGGGCATGGGACGCGCGATGACACGGGCGTTGCTCCAGCAGATCCACGACGACAGCCCGGACGGCCCCCGCCTCGTCCTGCCGACGGAACTGGTCCGCCGTACGTCGTCGTGACGCGCGTCGCGTCACGGCATGTCGCCGGGCGGGCGGCGGGGCATGCCCCGCGACGTGCGGCGACATGCCGTGACCGTGAGCGCCGGTCGCACAGGGGCACGAGCGTGCGGGGAGGGACGTCCGGTGCTGTGCGGCCGAACGGGAGGTTCACTCGGGCGAAGACGCCGCGCGCCGTCGCCGTGCTCCGGATCTGGCCGGAAAGAAGCGGGAAGTTGGCCGGTTGCCGGCCGTTCTTCCCGGCGGGGCCGGTTCCCGTGGGCGCGTCCGGTCGAGGAGGTGTTCTCCTGCCCGACAGGGGGCGAACACCTCCCGGCGGCGCGGACCGTCCCGGGGCACACGCCGGACCCGGCACGGTCTTCTGCGGGCGATTGACCCGCTTCCCGGCCGGAGGGGGCACGGCAGCCGCATGGCCGGGCCGCCGGAGCCGAAAGGGGTGGGTGCCGCGCGGAGACCTCTCTATGCTCCGGCCATGGACGGATTCCAGGCTCCGACGGCATTGATCGCAGCGGTGCCGGGTGAGTCCGACGGCTTCGGTGCGGGCCGCCGGGATCTTTTCCTCGACACCGTCGGCGACTGCCTGGACATGGGCCGCCCGACGCCGGACGAGGCCGAGCGGGCAGTCGAGCGCCTCATCGCGGTGGCGCTGTCCGAGGAGAGCCGTCCGGTGCGGGAGTCGGCACTGCATGCGGTCTGCCTCGCCTCCACGCACCATGAGCTTCCCTACCGGCTGGTCGAACCGCTCGCCGCCTGCGCCGATGCTCTTGATCCCCCGCTCCTCGGCCATGCCCTGGCCATCCTCGGCTCGACCCACGATCGGTCGGCGCTGCCGGTTGTCGAGCGGTTCCTGCGGCACTGCCACTCCGGAGTCCGCGCGGAGGCGGCGGACGAACTGCGCCAAAGCCGGCAGCCCGGCCGGGAGGACGGCCGAACAGCCGGCGACACGGACATGAGGCGGCTGGACTGACCCGGTGGGGCGGCCGGGCGGGCGGTGGGGGCGCTGCCCCGGGAGCGTGAGTAGGGGTGCGGAGCGTGCGGACCGGCGGTCTCCTCCGGACGGCTGGGGAGCCGGCGGCGGTGGTGTCGTGGTGCGGGGCAGCCCTGGCGCGATGGTCGGATGCGGGGGAACGGAGCGGGGCGGAAGGCTCCGGATGCCGGTGGCGGCCGGTGGGGTACTGGGTGACTCGCTGTGGAGTTGTCCTCGTGGTGATCGGCCGGATCGCGTGTTTCCTCATGGAATGTGCTGCGGGTAGGCTGGCGGGCAGCGAAGGGGAGTAGTCCTGTCGCCGGCGGTTCGACATACCGGTCCTCGTGACCCGGCCGCCGGGCCACCGGTCGACCGGTGGTGGACGAGACCTTCGGCTACGGCATGACGGGACCGTTCCGACGACGGGACGGGTCTCCCTCCGCATGCCGGGCCGAGTGGTCCGTCCCCGTCCCCGGGCGAAGAGCGGCGTTCGGCCCGGCTCCGACAGAAAGCCTCCCCCCGTATGTCTCTCGACCTGGTCGCCCTGGTCACCGCCTTCGGACTGATCTTCCTCGCCGAGCTGCCCGACAAGACGATGTTCGCGTCACTGGCCATGGGCACCCGGATGCGCCCCCTCTACGTCTGGATCGGTACCTCCACCGCCTTCGTCGTGCATGTGACCATCGCCGTCGCGGCGGGCGGGCTGCTCGGCCTGCTGCCCGGCTGGTCGGTCAAGCTGGTCTCGGCTCTCCTCTTCGGGTTCGGCGCGTTCCTGCTGCTGCGGGGCGGGGACGGCGACGAGGGTGACGACGGGGCCGGCCGGACCGTCACCGGTTTCTGGCCCGTGTGGTCCACCGCCTTCACGGCCGTCTTCATCAGCGAGTGGGGCGACCTCACGCAGATCACCACGGCCAACCTCGCCGCCACCAAGGATCCGCTGTCCACGGCCATCGGTGCCGCCGCGGCGCTGATGAGCGTCTCCGCGCTCGCCCTGCTGGCCGGGCGGTTCATCGCGAAGCGGGTGCCGCTGAAGACGGTTCAGCGGGTCGGGGGTCTGTGCATGCTCGGTCTCGCTCTCTGGACGCTGATCGAGGTCTTCACGGGTTGAACGCCGGCTCGGCCCCGCGGCCGGGTGCCGGGACCGCCGCGCGGTGTGCCGGGCACGAGGGCAAACGTAGTCGTTGTCACGCTGCGTAGTCAATACCTTCGTTCGGGTGACGCGCCGCCCCCGGCGTCCGCGGGGACGCCGGGGGCGGGTCACGCCGGGCCGGTCAGCTCAGCGGCGGGTGGGCGTTCGCCAGCAGTTCCTGGAACTGCGCCGAGAACCAGTGGCCGGAGAGCGGGGCGTCGCCCAGCGCCCCGGACGGGTTGTACTGGTTCCGCGCATTCCCCTGGTACGCGGGATCGCACATCTGGTCGAACCCCTTGCCCTCGTCGTTCGGGATCTCCTCGCTCGCGCCGTCCGACTCGCCCGGGGGCTTGATCCACGCGTACGCGTCGATCCCCGGCACCGGAGCGGCGGTCGGGCGCTCACCGAGACCGGCGCCGGCCTGGTTGCACCAGTTCCCGGTGTGGATCCGGCCGTCCACCCGGCTGCCGTCGACGTACGCGTTCACGTCGGTCTGCGGGCCGGGGCCGGTGGGCCGGTCGGGACCGCCCCAGCCGTTGCGCGAGGTGTCGATCAGCATCCCGATGTCCGAGTTGAAGCCGAGGCTGACCAACTTCTCGCGGAACGCGAGCGCGAACGACTGATTGTCGTTGTACTGGTTCCAGTCCACCCAGTCGGACTGGCGCACCGGCGTGCCGTTCACCGTGTCCGTGACCGAGTAGTACGGCTCGACGGTCGGGCCGTAGTTCGCCGTGTTCACGATGAAGCCGGCGACATCGTCCACGGAGGCGCCGTTCGATGTCGCCGTCTCGTGGAACAGCTCGGCGGACGGGCCGAAGTTGCTGTCCCAGCCGAGCCAGCCGTAGTGGCCGGCGTCGATGTAGTTGTAGACGTTGCCGATCGCGCCGAGCTGCTCCAGGGCGTAGGAGACGCCGGTCACGTAGTTGCCGTTGGCGGCCATCTCCCGGCACGCCTCGGTCGCGGTCTCGCCCGAGACGTTCGTCACCAGGTTGGGCAGCGAGTCGATCTCGATGACGGTCGCGACGCGCAGGTTCTCGTACGACTCGTAGTCCCGCAGGATCGAGGCGATGGGATCGATGAACTCGTCGCGGTACCGGTCGATCTCGTCCGGCCCCAGCTCGCCGTTGGACGCGAGGGCGGCGCAGTCGCGGCCCGGCAGGTCGTACACGACGACCTGGAACACGATGGGCTCGCCGCCCGCCTGCTCCAGCGCCGTGTCGAGGTGCTCCCGCAGGCCCATGGCCTCGTCGGTGCCCTCGATGGCCGCTATGCGGTCGAGCCAGACGGCCGTCGGCTGGTCGGCGACGGCGTCGCCGCCCGGCTCCGCGGCGGCCCTGGCGGACCAGTCCGGGTTCACGTACACCTGGGCGCCCACGTACGGGTTGTCGACCCGGGCGTAGGTGCCCGGGCCGTCGGCCGCCGAGGCGGGGCCGAGCGCGCCGGCGCCCATCGCGAGGGCGCCGGCGAGGAGGCCCGCGGTCAGCGCCGTACGCCGTCCGGGGCGGCGGTGTGGGGGATTGGTGCGGCTCATTGCTGTCGTTCCTCCAAGGGGTGCGGCGGTACGGGCACCGGGTGTGGGGGGCGCCGCATGCCGCCGTGGTCGGAGAAGGACCGGCGGGACCGAACGGCCGCCGGCCTCCCGCGCCGTTGCGGCGCGGGACGTTGCACCGGTGATCGCGCGATCGTCGCCGGTGGCTCCCGGACCCCGCCGTACCCTCCGCGCGGCGCGACCGGAAGGGGCGCGCGGCGCGTCGGCATCTCGTGCCGTCCGGGTGGGGTGCGGTGAGGGCTCTCCGCCGTCCGCCGGGGGCGGACGGCCGGGAGATCGCGGGTGTTCCGGGGGGAAATGTGGGGGATGTGGGGGTGGGCGGCGGGGCGGCACGGGCTGTCGGGGGACGCCGACGGCGCCCTCCGGGGAAGTGGTACCGCTCCCACCGGTTGACGGGACCGTAGGCCACCCGACCCCCGCCCGCCAAGGGGGCGGACGTGAAATCATGGCGAAGTGCCGCGAAATGACGCGATCCTGCCGGGTGGGGTTGACGCGTGCAATGCAGTGCCCGACGCTTGGGAGCGCTCCCAGATCACCCCAAATGCATCACGCGGACGTCGGCGGATGCGGGCACACCGTCGTCAGCACCACCACCAGCCGCAGTCGTCGTCATCGTCGTCCCAGTGATCCCCGCGGCCGTCGTCGTCATCCCCGCTGTCCTCCTCGTCCGACGCGGTCGGGGACGGGGACGCGTCGGTCTGTTCCGGGTCGCTCGGCGTCGCGTCCGGCGCTGGCTCCGTCGACGGGCCGCCGGCACCGGGCGGCTCGTCCGTGGGGAAGGAGGACTCCCACCCTCCGTCGTCCTCGGTACGGTCCTCCGTCGGGGCAACGGTTTCCGTGGCGCCCGCCGACGCACCGTCGTCCCGTCCCCCGTCGCCGCTCCCGCCCGCCGACGGCTCCTGACTGTCCGCCGCCTCGTCGGCGGTCGGGAGCGTCGTCTCCGTGGCCGGGGCGTCGTCCTCCGAGTCCGCCTCCGGCCCGGTCGCCGACGGGGAGGCGGCGGCCTCCGGCTCCCCATCGTCGTCGTCCGACGACGACAGCACGGGCGGCAGCCCCACATCCCCCACCTCCGCCACGGCGACCCCCGTGACGGCGACCGCCAGCACGGCGGCCACCACGTACCTCCGCTTCCGCCGCCGCAGCGCGTGCGCCGCCGACCGAGCGCGCCGCGCGCCCGCCTCCGGCGCGTCCGCGTCACCGGGCTCCGCCGGACCGCCCGGCTCCTCGTCGCGCACGGGCGGCAGCTCGGCGGTCAGCTCCGAGGCGGCCGCGACGTACCGCTGTGTCAGCTCGCCGCAGCCCGGGCATATGAGCGCCCCGTTGAGATGCCTGCGGCAGGTCGTGCAATAGTCCATGGGATCCCCGTCTCTGCATGGACCGGTGTGGAGTGGCGAACACGATAGCGCCGCCTCCTCCCCGCACAGCCCGGAGCCCCGGGACGCGCGCGGCGTCCCGGGGCTCCTCCTGGTCTCGGGGGCTGTCCCCTTCTTCTCCTCTTTCTCTACGCGGACGCCTCCGTCACTCCCCGAAGAGCTGGGAGTAGGTGGCGAGGGCGATCGCGATGTCGGCCTGCGCCCAGAAGCGGTGGTAGGTGAACGTCGGGGCCTCGCCGCCGTTCAGGTACGCCTCGACCTGGGGCCAGGCCGGGTCGTCCTGGTAGAAGCTGCGGATCGACTCGAACGTGGCACCCGGCTCGATCACGTCGCCGTTCGGCATCGTGCCGCTCCAGCCCGACGGGATGTAGATCTCGTCGTCGAAGCGCTGGTAGTCCGTGCGCTGTTCGGGCACCGCGACACCGAGCGGGTCGGAGTTCGCCCACAGTGCGTCCAGCAGACCGGCGGCCGTCTCCTGAGCCTCCGTGTCACCCGACGCGGCGGCGTAGTACGACAGGGCGTTGGCCAGCGAACCGGTCACCCCCGCGTCCTGCGAGTAGGCGGTGACGTCCACGTGCAGGCCCGAGTTGGCGCCCGGGTTGTCCGGGTTCCAGGTGTCCGGGGCGCCGGACCAGGCGAGGGTGGCCGGGATCTGGTAGTCGCCGTCCTCGCCGATGGTGACCTCGCTCAGGACCCAGTCGACCCACTTGTCGAGGACCTCGCCCGCGAGGGCGTCGTCCGACGCGTAGTAGTACTCGGCGAGCCGCTGCATGGACCACGCCTGCATGCCGAACCACTGGTTCGACGGCGGGTCGTGGTACACGGGCTTCTCGTCGTAGTACATGCCGTAGAACGTCGGGGTCCCGGCCGGCGGCGTGCCGTAGTGGCCCTCCCAGCTGTTCGTCGCCCCACCGGCGATGCCGCCCTCGTCGGACTGCAGCCAGCGGTAGAACTCGAGCTGCCGCTGCAGGCTGGTCTCCCAGTCGTCGTCGGCGGTCGGGGAGGCGGGCACGAGGTCGGCGTCGGTGCTCAGCGCGAACGCGGCCATCGGGTTCTGGTAGCCGAAGTGCGCGTGGCTGGAGCCGATGCGCCAGGCCCAGCCCGCGGAGCTGTCGAGCGCGCCGCCCCAGGCGTAGTACCAGGACAGGAGGTAGTGCGCGCTGTCCTTGCCGGTCGCACCCGGGCACTGCGTCTCGCCGACGCAGTTGCCGATCTCCTTGAAGTACTTGTCGAACATCGCGTAGCGCAGGTAGTCGCCCATGCGCGACGCCTTGTCGACCGTCTCGGAGATCTGCGCCTCGTTGCCCTGCTCGGTCGCCCACTGGTTGGCCCAGTACGCGGCCTGGACGGCGCGGGCGTCGGCGTCGGGCGCGTTGGTGTAGCGCCACTGCTCCGCGTAGGACGCGTCACCGGTGAACAGGTCGAGGTAGCCGTTCTCGCCGCCGTAGGTGAAGTCGTCGCACGACGGCTGCGGGACCGTCTCCCAGACCGACTCCTGCGGGCCGCGCTGGAACGTGTTGATGAACGTCGGGTCGCCCGCGGTGCCGCCGCACGAGTCGCCGTACCCGTAGACGTCGTCCACGTCCTGGATCCAGTGCATGCCGTAGATGTCGTCCGTGCCGTAGGTGGACGACAGCTCGCCGGCGAGGGGGTCGTCACCGACCGGGACGGTGCCGTCGAGCTCGGCCGGGTAGTCCGCCGGGTCGTTGCTCTCGGGCGCGTAGGTGGCGGGGGACGAGGGGTCGTAGAAGCTGTTGGTCGGCTGCTCGTCCGCCTCCGGGATCATGAATTCCTCCATGATGCCCCAGGCGTCGTTGAACGGTCCCCAGTCGCCGGTGATGCGGCCGTACTGGGCCTCCAGCCAGATGAGGTACGAGTACGCCTCGGACGTGGTCTCGTGACCGTAGTCCGGCGCCTCGACCATGAGGGTCTCCACCGAGTGGTAGGGGATGCCCTCGTCGGAGAAGTACCCGTTGGCCGGGTCCTTCACCTTCTCGTACAGCTCCATGAACCGCTGCTCGTACTCGCCGTCCGCCTCGTCGAGCTGCGTCACGGTGACCGTGGCGGCCTCGTGTCCCGCGGCGCTCGCGGTGAACGTGGCGGCGCCGCTGCCGCCCGCGGCGGCGGTGACGGTGACCTGCTGGGTGATGTTCCAGTTGGCCGGCGTGAACGTGAGGCTCGCGCCGGAGGTGACGCTGATGCCCGTGTTGCCGCTCGTCCGGGACACACTGACGGTCACATTGGCGTCGGGCTGTGCGCTCAGCCGGATGCCGAACGTCCCGGTCTGCCCCTCGCGGACGGCGAGGGACGACGGGGTGGCGACGACCGTCGGGTCCTCCTCCGGCTCGCCCGGGTCCTCGTCGCCGCAGGCGACGCCGTTGACGGTGAACGCGGTCGGGGCCGTGTTGCTGCCCGAGTAGGAGAAGTTGGCGCCGGCGCTGGTGGAGGCGCCGGGCGCGAGGTTGGCGTTCCAGCCGGCGTCCTCGACCGTGACGGTTCTGCCCGACTGTGACCAGACGCCGCTCCAGCCCTGCTGGAGCTGCTGGTTGCCGGCGTACGAGTAGGTGAGCGTCCACCCGTTCGCGGCGGCGTCGCCGGTGTTGGTGATCGTCACGTTCGCCGTGAAGCCGGAGCCCCAGTCGTTGGCGGTGTAGTCCACCCGGCAGGCGAAGTCGGCCGCCGATGCCGTCGAGCTCTGGCCGAGCCCGGCGGTCAGGCCGAGGGGCAGTGCGAGGGCGATGAGGGCGGCGAGACGGCCGCGTCGTGCGCGGCGGCGGCCTTCGGGCCGTGACGGCGGTGCGGCTCCGGGGGGAGCACTCGTGCGAACCCGCATGACAGCGGTCCTTCCTTGCGGCTCGTGGGGTTGGTCGTCGTCGGAGGGACGACGGCGTGCTCAGTGGTCGCGGGTGGACGTGTCGGTGGGAGCGCTCCCAAGAATGTGGGCAGGTCGCGTACGCGTCAAGTCTTTTGACGCATGGCCAGATCGACCTGGTCTTTTCCGTGCGGTGGTGGGGATTCTTGGTCATTGGCCCCCGACATTTCTTGAACAGAGCTCTGGCGGAGTGCCCGGGATGGCGCTACGTTCCCTTCAGTCAGTGGGAGCGCTTCCAAGCTCGCCGTACGCCCAGGGCGGGCGTCACACCGGTCGCGGTGACGCCTCGGACGCCCAGGTCATCGGACGTTCGCAACCACCGAAAGGATCTTCATGAGCCGCACCAACCCCCCACCCCACCGTCGTCGGCGCGCGGCGCTGATGACCGCCGGCGTGCTGGTAGCCGCCGGCGTGGGCACCGGAGGTCTGCTGCAGGGCACCGCGTCCGCCGCCGCGTTCGGCTGCGACGTGACCTACTCGGCCAACGACTGGGGCTCGGGCTTCACCGCCAATGTGACGATCACCAACACGGGCGACGCCGCCGCCAACGGATGGGCGCTCACCTACTCCTACGCCGGCAACCAGCAGCTCCAGCAGGGCTGGAGCGCGGTGTGGTCGCAGTCCGGCAAGACCGTCACGGTCGAGGACGCCGGCTGGAACGCCAACCTCGCGCCCGGCGCCTCCACCAGCGCCGGCGCCAACTTCTCCTACTCCGGGACCAACTCGGCCCCGACCGCGTTCGCCGTCAACGGCGTCACCTGCGGCGAGGAGGACCCGGGTGACCCCGACCCGGGCGATCCCGACCCGGGTGACCCGGATCCGGGCGACCCCGGCACCCCGGGTGACCGCGTCGACAACCCCTACGAGGACGCCGGCGTCTACGTCAACCCCGAGTGGTCCGAGAACGCCGCGGCCGAGCCGGGCGGCGACGCCATCGCGGACGAGCCGACCGCCGTGTGGCTGGACCGCCGCGCCGCCATCGAGGGCGTCAACGGCGGCATGGGTCTGCGCGACCACCTGGACGCCGCCGTCGAGCAGGCGCAGGACTACGACGACTTCGTGTTCCAGGTCGTCGTGTACAACCTGCCCGGCCGCGACTGCGCCGCCCTCGCGTCCAACGGCGAACTCGCCCCCGACGACATCGACACCTACAAGTCGGAGTTCATCGACCCGATCGCCGAGATCCTCGCCGACCCGGCCTACGCCGACCTGCGGATCGTGACGGTCATCGAGATCGACTCGCTCCCGAACCTCGTCACCAACGTGAGCCCCCGCGCGACCGCGACGCCCCAGTGCGACGTCATGAAGGCCAACGGGAACTACCAGGAGGGCATCTCCTACGCCCTCAACGAGCTGGGCGACATCCCGAACGTCTACAACTACATCGACGCCGGCCACTACGGCTGGATCGGCTGGGACGACAACCTGCTCGCCTCGGCCCAGCTCTTCCACGACACCGCCACGATGAACGGCGCGACCGTGGACGACGTGCACGGCTTCATCGTGAACACGGCGAACTACGGCCCGTCCGTCGAGCCGTACTACTCCATCAACGACTCGGTGAACGGCACCTCGGTGCGCCAGTCGAGCTGGATCGACTGGAACCGCTATGTCGACAACCAGTCCTTCGCGCAGGGCTTCCGTCAGCAGCTCGTCAGCCTCGGGTTCAACTCCGACATCGGCATGCTGATCGACACCTCGCGCAACGGCTGGGGCGGTCCCGACCGGCCCACCGGCCCCGCGGCCAAGACCAGCCTGGACGCCTTCGTCGACGGCAGCCGCCTCGACCAGCGCCTCCAGGCGGGCAACTGGTGCAACCAGGCCGGTGCCGGCCTCGGCGAGCGCCCGACGGCCTCCCCGGCCACCGGTATCGACGCCTACACGTGGATCAAGCCCCCGGGCGAGTCGGACGGCGCGAGCGAGGTCATCCCGAACGACGAGGGCAAGGGCTTCGACGAGATGTGCGACCCGACCTACACGGGCAACCCGCGCAACAACTACAACATGTCCGGCGCGCTGGGCGACGCCCCGCTCTCCGGCCACTGGTTCTCGGCGCAGTTCCAGGAACTGCTGGCGAACGCCTACCCGCCGGTGAACTGACCGTGTTCCCGTCCCGGTGACCGCTCACCGGGACAGGGCGCCGGGGCCCCGCACCACCGGGGGTCCCGGCGCCGTCGCGCGCCGGCCCGGCCGGCTTGTCGGCGGCCCCGACTACGCTGGGTCGCATGTGTGGACGGTATGCGGCGAGCCGGCGGCCCGAGGACCTCGTGGGGCTGTTCGACATCGCGCTGTGGGAGCCGGAGCGTACCCTTCCCCCCGACTGGAACGTCGCCCCCACCAAAGAGGTGTACGCCGTGCTGGAACGGCCCGTGCGCGACGCGGGCCCCGCGCCGGTGCGCCAGCTCCGCGCCCTGCGCTGGGGCCTCGTCCCGTCCTGGGCCACGTCCCCCGACGGCGGTGCCCGCATGATCAACGCCCGTGCCGAGACGGTGCACGAGAAGACGTCCTACCGCCGCGCGTTCAGCACCCGCCGCTGCCTCGTCCCCGCCGACGGCTACTACGAGTGGGTCACCGGCGCGGGCGAGCGGGCGGAGGAGGAGAAGGGGAAGCGGAAGCGCCCGCGGAAGCAGCCGTACTTCGTCACCCCGCGGGACGGCTCCGTCATGGCCTTCGCCGGGCTGTACGAGTTCTGGCGCGACCGCACCCTGCCGGACGACCACCCCGCCGCGTGGCGGGCCACCTGCACCGTGATCACCACCGAGGCGGAGACCGAGCCCCTGCCCGCCCCCGCGGGCGAGGAAGGCCCCGGGTCCCTGGCCGGCATCCATCCGCGGATGCCGGTGGTCCTGCCCCCGGACCGCTGGGACGCCTGGCTCGACCCGTCGCGCACCGTGCCCGAGGCGATACGGCCGCTGCTGGAGGGGCTGCCCACCGGCAGGCTGCGCGCGTACCCCGTCCCCACCGATGTCAGCAATGTGCGCAACAACGGTCCCGACCTCGTCCGTGAGCTGCCGGCCCCGGAGGCAGGCACCCTGTTCTGAGGCCCTGCCCCGGCGTCTCCCGGCCCGGTCCGGCGCGGGAATGATCCACGGGCCACGGGTGTTCCCCCAGTGCACGTCGTGCCACACGCACGAGCCGGACACCTGCGAGGGAGAGCACACCGCATGGGTTCCATCGCCTGCCCGCCGCGCCCCGAGGGCACGGAGCGGACACCGCAGTCGCGCACCGCGACCGAGGTGGACTGGTCGGTGCTGCGCTCCGCCGCCGAGCGGTCCTCCCGACCGGCGGCCGCGGCCGGTCGTCGTCTATCCTCCGAAGCGAACGGCCCCGCCCGGGGCTCACTGACTTCACCGAGGAGGTGGGTCCCGTCACCGGTACGGACGACGGCGCGCGCGGCAGCGCGGCCGAGGCTGCCCAGGAGACGGAGACCGAGGCCCAGCGCAGCGCCCGGTTCGAGCGCGACGCCCTCGGCTACCTGGACCAGATGTACTCCGCCGCGCTGCGCATGACGCGCAACCCCGCGGACGCCGAGGACCTGGTGCAGGAGACCTATGCCAAGGCGTACGGCTCGTTCCACCAGTTCCGCCGCGGCACGAACCTCAAGGCGTGGATGTACCGCATCCTCACCAACACCTTCATCAACTCCTACCGGAAGAAGCAGCGGGAGCCCCAGCGCAGCGCCGCCGACGAGATCGAGGACTGGCAGCTCGCCCGCGCCGAGTCGCACATGTCGACCGGGCTGCGGTCCGCCGAGTCGCAGGCGCTCGACCACCTGCCCGACTCGGACGTGAAGCAGGCGCTGCAGGCGATCCCCGAGGAGTTCCGCATCGCGGTCTATCTCGCGGACGTCGAGGGCTTTGCCTACAAGGAGATCGCCGACATCATGGGTACTCCCATCGGCACGGTGATGTCCCGGTTGCACCGCGGCCGGCGCCAGCTGCGCGACATGCTGGCCGACTACGCGCGCGAGCGCGGCCTGGTCCCGGCCGGGGCGGAGAAAGGCGCAGGGTCATGAGTGGCGAACCGTCGCACCCCACGGACTGCTCCGAGGTCCTGGACCGGCTGTACGAGTACCTCGACCGCGAGCTGCCGGACGGCGACAGCGCCAAGTTCCGCGAGCACATCGAGGACTGCGGCGGCTGTCTGGAGAAGTACGGGCTCGAGGAGTCGGTGAAGAAGCTCGTCAAGCGGTGCTGCGGCCACGACGAGGTCCCCGGCGACCTCAGGGAGAAGGTGCTCGGCCGCATCGAGCGTCTCCGCTGCGGCGAGGAGGCCCCGGCCGCCTCCGCCGAGCCGCCGGGTCCGGCCGCCTGACCGGACGCCGCCCGCCCGCCGGTCACCCGAACGGCCGAGCCTCCCGCGCGGACGCCCCGGCGCCCGCGCGGCGCGCGGGGCGTCCCGCCGGGCGCTCGTGCGCCCTCGTCGTCTCGCGCGCTCCGTCCCGCTGACCCATGCTGTGAGCAGCGCCCGTCGCGCCCATGGTTGGATGCCCTCGGGTCCGGACAGGAGAAGTGTGAAGTGCACGCTACGAGGCGGGAATCAGGCAGGACATCGTGAGGATCTTCGGCAGGGTGAGGCAGCGGCCGTCCACGGACTGGCGGCTGGCCACCGACCGGGCTTTCACCCTCATCGACGACGGCCGCTACGAGGACGCGGACGCGCTGCTGACACGCGCCGCCGATCTGGAGCCCTGGCTGTCCGAGTCCTGGTTCAACCTGGCGCTGCTCCACAAGTTCCGGCACGACTGGGAGCAGGCCAGGTCGGCGGGGCTGCGGGCGGTCGCCCTGCTGGAGAAGGACACCGGCGCTCCCGACTGGTGGAACGTCGGCATCGCCGCCACCGCGCTCCAGGACTGGCCGCTGGCCCGCCGCGCCTGGCAGGCGTACGGCCTGCAGGTGCCGGGGGAGGCCGCGTCCGCCGGTGAGCCCCTCGGGATGGACCTGGGCGGCGCGGCCGTCCGGCTCTCCCCGGAGGGCGAGGCGGAGGTCGTCTGGGGGCGCCGGCTCGACCCGGCCCGCATCGAGCTGCTGAACATCCCGCTGCCCTCATCCGGCCGCCGCTGGGGCGAGGTCGTCCTGCACGACGGCGTGCCGCGCGGCGAGCGGACGATGAGCCGCCCGGGCGGCGGCACGTCGGTCTACCCGGTCTTCGACGAGATCGAGCTGTGGGCGCCGTCCGCGGTGCCGACGTGGGTGGTCCTGATCGACGCCGCCACCGAGGCGGACCGCGACGCGCTGGAGCGGCTCGCGGCGGACGCGGGCTGTGCCGCCGAGGACTGGACGTCGTCCGTCCGGCTGCTGTGCCGCTCGTGCTCGGAGAGCCGCATGCCGAGCGAGCAGGGCGACGGCATGGCCCAGCACGATCCGCACGACCACAGCGTTCCCGGCCGTCCCGGCCCGCTCGGGCACACGGCGGCGGGCACCCTGTGGTCCCCGGAGCGCGAGTGCGGCGTGGCGGCGCCCGGCGCGCTGGTGCGCGGGCTGCTGGACGGCTGGGTCGCCGACAGCCCGGACAGCCGGGACTGGCGCGATCTCGAAGAGGTCTGCTGAGACGCCGGCCGGCGCCGCGCGTGCCCGGCCGTTTCCCCGGACCCGCCGGGGGGCCGGGCGCCGGGCCGTAAGCTGTACGGATGACGGCCGGGGGCACCTCCCGGCCCCCGCACAGCGAAGGGCAGACGGCGAGACCATGGCGCAGCACGACACCGATGAGCCGGCCGGCGACGAGTTCATCGACGACACGACGGACTGCGAGGAGCGCGAGCGGGCGTACCGCGAGCGCGGCACCGCGCGGCCCATCACGGTCGTGGGGCACCCGATGCTGCACCGCGAGTGCCGGGAGGTCACGGAGTTCGGTGACGAGCTGGCCTCGCTGGTCGACGACATGTTCGCGAGCCAGCGGGCGGCCGAGGGGGTCGGTCTCGCGGCGAACCAGATCGGTGTCGATCTGAAGGTGTTCGTCTACGACTGCGCGGACGACCGCGGCGTGCGGCACGTCGGCGTGGTGTGCAACCCCGTCCTCGACGAGCTGCCGGCCGAGCGCCGTGTCCTCGACGACAGTGACGAGGGCTGCCTGTCCGTGCCGACGGCCTACGCGGAGCTGCCGCGTCCGGACTACGCGGTCGTGCGGGGGCAGGACGCGTCGGGCAAGCCGATCGCGGTCCGCGGCACGGGCTACTTCGCGCGCTGCCTCCAGCACGAGACGGACCACCTGATGGGCCGCCTGTACATCGACCGGCTGTCGAAGCGGGACCGCAAGCGCGCGCTGAAGATGATGGCGGAGGGCACCGCGCGCTACGAGACCGTGCCGAACGACTGACGGCCCGGGCGGCGGGCGGGTGCCCCGGGCATCCGCCCGCCGGCGGCGGCTCCGTCCACCCCGTTGTTGTCATGGCCGCGCCAGCAGAGGATGCGCGCTTGACTTCAAGGAAACTTGAAGTATGAGGCTGTTCCCCGTCAGCCCGACGGCGCACACCGCGCCGGGACGAGAGGAACCCCCATGTCTCCGACCGCCACCCCCGCTGCCCGGCAGCCCGTCACCGCGGACGGCTCCCCCGGCCGGCCCCCGCTGCGGCTCGCCGTCATCATCGGGAGCGTCCGCGAGGGACGCTTCGGCCCCACCGTCGCCCGGTGGTTCGCCGACCACGCCGGTGACCACGGCGGCTTCGAGATCGACCTGATCGACCTGGCCGCCACCCCCCTGTCACTGACGATGGACCGCCGCGGTCACGAGGAACTGGGCGAACGGCTCGCCGCCGCCGAGGCGTTCGCCGTCGTCACCCCCGAGTACAACCACAGCTTCCCGGCCGCGCTGAAGAACACGATCGACTGGTACAACCACGAGTGGCACGCCAAACCGGTCGGCTTCCTCTCCTACGGCGGCCTGTCCGGCGGCCTGCGCGCCGTGGAGCAGCTCCGCGTCGTCTTCGCCGAACTGCACGCCGTCACCATCCGCGACACCGTGAGCTTCCACGGCGCGTGGAGCCGCTTCGGCGAGGACGGCCGGCCCGTCGACGACGACGCCGGCCGGGCCGCCGGGACCCTGCTCGACCAGCTCGCGTGGTGGGCCCACGCGCTGCGCGAGGCCCGGGCGGCCAGCCCGTACGTGTCATGAGGCGCCCGGCACCCCTGGGGGCGATCGCCGCGGTGATCGTCCTCGGGTCGATGATGACCGTCCTGGACACCACCATCGTGCATGTCGCGCTCGGCCGGCTCGCCGAGACGTTCGGCGCGTCCCTCTCCTCGCTGCAGTGGGTGGTCACGGGGTACACGCTGGCCCTGGCGGCCGTCATCCCGGTGACGGCGTGGGCCATCGGCCGCGTGGGCACCAAGCGGCTGTACATCACCGCGGTCGGCCTGTTCACGGCCGGTTCGGCGCTCGCCGGCCTCGCCTGGAGCACCGGTTCGCTCATCACCTTCCGTGTGCTGCAGGGGCTCGGCGGCGGCATGGTGATGCCCGTCGCGATGACCATCATGATCCGCGCCGCGGGCGGCGCGCGCATGGGCCGCGTCATGAGCCTCATGGGACTGCCCGTGCTGATCGGCCCCGTCCTCGGGCCGGTCGTGGGCGGCTGGCTCGTGGACGAGGTGTCCTGGCGCTGGATCTTCCTCATCAACGTGCCCATCGGCCTCGTCACCGCGACCCTCGCCGCGCGGTGGTTCCCGCGGGACGAGCCGGAGCCCGTCGCCCGGCTCGACGTTCCCGGGCTGCTCGCCCTCTCGCCCGGCCTCGCCCTGCTCATCTGGGGACTCGCCACCGGCGGGGAGCGGAACGACTTCGCCGATCCCGCGGCACTCCTGCCCGCCCTCGCGGGAGCCGCCCTGATCACCGCCTTCGTCGTCCGCGCGCTCAGGATCCCGCACCCGCTGCTGGACCTGCGGCTCTTCCGCGGCCGCACCCTCGCCGTCGGCGTCGGCGCGCTCGGACTGTTCGCCACGGCGTACTTCGGATCCATGATGCTGCTGCCGCTCTACTACCAGCTCGCGCGGGGGCAGGGCGCCACGGAGGCCGGGCTGCTCGGCATACCGCAGGGCGTGGTGACCGGGCTCACCATGCAGGTGGCCGGCCGCCTGGTCGACCGGGTGCCGCCCCGGCGGGTCGTGCTCACCGGCATCCCCCTCGCCGCACTGGGGTTCGCCGCCTTCACCACCCAGGTCGGTGACGGTACGCCGTACTGGCGGCTGATCGTGCCCCTGATGGTGATGGGGGCCGGTGTCGGCGCGACGATGATGCCGCTGATGACGACGGTGCAGCGCGGGGTCCGACGGGAGGACGTGCCGGTCGTCAGCACGCTGCTCGCGATCGTCCCGCAGATCGGCAGTTCGATCGGCGCGGCCCTGGTCTCCGTCGTCCTGGCGAGCGGGATGCAGGCCCGGCTGCCCGCGGGCACCGACTCCCTGAACGCGGTGCAGGCAGCGCCGGACGCCGTACTGCACGCGGTGGCGCCCGCGCTCGCCGACGCCTTCCAGCACACCTACCTCTGGCCGGTCGCGCTGATGGCCCTCGCGCTCGTGCCCGCCCTGTGGCTGCCGCGCGGCGCCCCGGCCCCGCCGGCGGCGTCACCCGCACCGGAACGGGACCGGGTGCCGGCGGCGTGACCCCATCGGCGTGACGGTGTGCCCGGCCGGTGTCCGGCCGGGCACACCGCACCGTCCGTCAGAACTCGTCGTCGAAGGAGACGTTCCCCTCGACCGCGACCTGGTAGGCGGACGGCCGGCGCTCGAAGAAGTTCGTCAGCTCCTGGACGTCCTGCAGCTCCATGAACGCGAACGGGTTCTGCGAGCCGTAGACGGGCTTCAGCCCGAGCCGCACCAGGCGCTGGTCGGCGACGCACTCCAGGTACGCGCGCATCGACTCGGTGTTCATCCCCGGCAGGCCGTCGCCGCACAGGTCGCGGGCGAACTGCAGCTCCGCCTCCACCGCCTCCTCCAGCATCGCGGTGACCTCACGCTCCATCTCCGCGTCGAAGAGGTCGGGCTCCTCCTGCCGCACGGTGTCCACCACGTCGAACGCGAACGCCATGTGGCAGCTCTCGTCGCGGAACACCCAGTTGGTGCCGGTGGCCAGGCCGTGCAGCAGCCCGCGCGACCTGAACCAGTACACGTACGCGAAGGCGCCGTAGAAGAACAGCCCCTCGATGCACGCGGCGAAGCAGATCAGGTTGAGCAGGAACCGCCGCCGGTCCGCCTTCGTCTCCAGGCGCGCCAGGTCGTCGACCGAGTCGATCCACCGGAAGCAGAACTGCGCCTTCTGCCGGATCGACGGGATGTTCTCGACGGCGGCGAACGCCTCGGCCCGGTCGTCGGGATCGGGCAGGTAGGTGTCCAGCAGCGTCAGGTAGAACTGGACGTGCACCGCCTCCTCGAAGAGCTGACGCGACAGGTAGAGCCGCGCCTCCGGGGAGTTGATGTGCTTGTAGAGCGTGAGGACCAGGTTGTTCGCCACGATCGAGTCGCCCGTGGCGAAGAACGCGACCAGCCGGCCGATCAGGTGCTGCTCGCCGGGCGACAGCTTCGCGAGGTCGGCCACGTCCGAGTGGAGGTCGACCTCCTCGACGGTCCAGGTGTTCTTGATGGCGTCGCGGTAGCGCTCGTAGAACTCGGGATAGCGCATCGGGCGCAGCGTCAGCTCGAAGCCGGGGTCGAGCAGGTTCTTCACGGCGGGGGTCCGGGCGTTCGCCGCGGCGTCGGTCTCGGGTGTGGTCGTCACTGGCATGCCTCGCAGGACTCGGGGTTCTCCAGGGAGCAGGCGGCGGCCGCCGCGTCCTGATCCGGGGAGGGGGCGGGTGGGGGAACGGCGGCCGTGGCCGCGCGGGCCGACTGCGCGATCCGCGTCGCGGGCCGCGACCGCAGGTAGTAGGTGGTCTTGAGGCCGCGCTTCCAGGCGTACGCGTACATCGAGCTGAGCTTGCCGATGGTCGGGGCGGCCATGAACAGGTTGAGCGACTGGCTCTGGTCCAGGTACGGCGTGCGCGCGGCCGCCATGTCGATCAGCGCGCGCTGCGGCAGCTCCCACGCGGTGCGGTACAGGGTGCGCAGTCCGGCGGGGAGCCCGGGCAGTGCCTCCACCGAGCCGTTGGCCTCGCGCAGAGCCGCGCGGGTGGCCTCGTTCCACAGGCCGAGGCGCTTCAGGTCGGCGACGAGGTAGGTGTTGACCTGGAGGAACTCACCGCTCAGCGTCTCGCGCTTGAACAGGTTCGACACCTGGGGCTCGATGCACTCGTACACGCCGGCGATGGACGCGATCGTCGCGGTGGGCGCGATGGCGAGGAGCAGCGCGTTGCGCATGCCGGTCCCGGCGACGCGGGTGCGCAGCGCCTCCCAGCGCTCGGGCCATGCCGGGGCCGCGTCCGGGTAGTGGTCGGGGTGCAGGACGCCGCGCGCGGTGCGGGTGTCCTCCCAGCCGGCGGGCAGGCCGTGGCGTTCGGCCAGGCCGGCGGAGGTCTCGTACGCCGCGAGCATGATGCGTTCGGCGATGCGGGTGGACAGCTCACGGGCCTCGGGCGAGTCGAACGGGAGCCGCAGCCGGAAGAACACGTCCTGCAGGCCCATCACGCCGAGTGCCACCGGGCGCCAGCGGGCGTTCGACACGGACGCCTGGTCGGTCGGGTAGAAGTTCCGGTCGATGACGCGGTCGAGGAACGTCACGGCCGTGCGGACGGTCGCGTCCAGCCGCTCCCAGTCCATGCCGGCCGGTGCCGCCGCGCCGTCGGGGGCGGGCAGGAGGTGGGCGGCGAGGTTGACCGAGCCGAGGTTGCACACCGCCGTCTCGGAGTCGTCGGTGACCTCGATGATCTCGGTGCACAGGTTCGACGAGTGGACGATGGTGCCCGGCACGGCGGTCTGGTTGGCGGTGCGGTTGGCGGCGTCCTTGAACGTCATCCAGCCGTTCCCGGTCTGGGCCAGGGTGCGCATCATGCGGGCGTAGAGCTGGCGTGCCGGGACGGTCCGCACCGCCCGGCCCGCCGCCTCGGCGCGCCGGTAGGCGGCGTCGAAGGCGTCGCCCCACAGGTCGACCAGCTCCGGCACGTCGGACGGCGAGAACAGCGACCAGTCGGCGTCGGCCTCGACCCGGCGCATGAACTCGTCCGGGACCCAGTGGGCGAGGTTCAGGTTGTGGGTGCGGCGGGCGTCCTCGCCGGTGTTGTCCCGCAGTTCGAGGAACTCCTCGATGTCCGCGTGCCAGGTCTCCAGGTAGACGCAGGCCGCGCCCTTGCGGCGGCCGCCCTGGTTGACGGCGGCGACGGACGCGTCGAGGGTGCGCAGGAACGGGACGATGCCGTTCGAGGTGCCGTTCGTGCCCCGGATCAGCGAACCCCGGGCGCGCACGCGGGAGAAGGGCAGGCCGATGCCGCCGGCGTGCTTCGACAGGCGTGCGACCTGGTGGTAGCGCTCGTAGATGGAGTCCAGCTCGTCCAGCGGCGAGTCCAGCAGGTAGCAGGACGACATCTGCGGGTGCCGGGTGCCGGAGTTGAACAGGGTGGGGGAGGACGGCAGGTACGCCAGGGTGCTGGTGAGCCGGTACAGCTCGGCCACTTCCGCGAGCGCCTCCGCCGACTCGTCGGCCGCGAGACCGCAGGCCACCCGCAGCAGGAAGTGCTGCGGGGTCTCGATGACCCGGCGGGTCGTGGGGTGCCGCAGGAGGTAGCGGGACTCCACGGTCCGCAGCCCGAAGTACTCGAACCGGTCGTCGGCGCCGTCCGCGACGGCCCGCTCCGCGAGCGCGTCGAGAGCAGCCGCGTGCAGCCGGACGAAGGCGGCGGTGCGGTCGCCGATCAGGCCCTCGCGGTGACCGGCCGCCACCGAGGCGGAGAACGACACGGCGCCCTGCCCGGCGGCCTCCTCGCGGATCGCGAGGGTCAGCAGCCGCGCGGCCAGCCGCGCGTACTGCGGTTCCTCGCCGATCAGTCCGGCGGCGGCCTCGATGGCGAGGGCGCGCAGCTCGGCCGGTCCCGCGCCGGGCTGCCGGCCGCGCGCGACGGCGGCGGCGACCCGGCCCGGGTCGGTCGCGGACAGGCCGGCGGTCAGCTCGGTCAGGGTGCGCGTCAGCGCATCCGGTACCGGCTCCGCCGGGGCGACGGGTGCGATGGTCACGTGCGTGCTCTCCCTCGAACGCTTGCGGATCAGGGGCGTTCGCGAGCAGGCGGCAGCGCCTGCGGGACGGTGTGCCGGGGCACACACGGGCCGCACGCGTCCACCGACCCAACCCACGAGGCCCGGACGTGTTCGAAACCGCCGGCAGGTGATCGGACTCGTCACGCACGGCGGGAAGCCGCGTATGACACACCGTTGCGGGACAGTTCCGGACTCGCACCGGATTCCCCTGCGACGACAGCGGGATGAGCATACATCTTGTGTCGCGCGCCGGTGAACGCCCTACATGTTGTGGTGCTCTTCCGGTGTGTCGGTGAGGTCGAGTGCGAACACCCGGAGGCACTCCCCGGGTATCGGCTCCCAGTCGCGCTCCGGCGCCCGGACGAAGCCGAGCCGTTCGTACAGCCGGTGCGCCGTGTGCATGCGCGACTGGCTGGAGAGCACGACACGCGCCGCCCCCGCCGCCCGGGCGCGCCGCACGCACTCCCGGACCAGGGCCTCGCCCGCGCCCCGCCCGCGCGCCGCCGCGTCGACGGCCAGCATGCGGAACTCCGCCTCGCCCGCGCCGGCCACGTCCGCGTACTTCCCGCCCCGGCCCACGAAGGTGACCGTCCCGAGCGGGCCGACGCCCCCGCCGCGCCCGACCGCCACCAGCACCTCGGCGTGGAGCGCGCGGTCGGCGGCGTCGCGCAGCACCGGCAGGTACGGGTCGGCCGCGCCGGAGGTGAGCAGCCCGTCGCCGAGGTAGGCCCGCGCCGTCAACTCGCCGACGGCGGCCAGCTCGTCGGGGAGCGCTTCCCTGATGTGGATGTCCATGCGTCCAGTGTGGCGGCGGGGTACGACAACGCCGCGTGCGGTGCCGGACGCCTCAGCGCTTGCGCAGGACCCAGAAGCCGGCCTCCTGCGCCACCACCCGGTAGACGCCGTCCGGATGCATCCGGTGGGCGTCGACGACCATCGACTCGGCGGTCTCGTACGGGTCCCAGTAGGCGATGTACTCGGGCGCGGGACCGTCCGCGCTGCCGATCCAGAAGACGCGGCAGCGGCCGGTGAGGTGGGCGATCGGCTTGACGTTCGCCGCGACCTCGGCGCCGTCCGGGATCACCGACAGCACCCGGCTGCCGGCCTCGGCCGTCGGCCCGGCCCGGTAGGCGGCCGTGTGCGTGAGTCCCGCGACGGGCAGCGTCGTGCTCAGCGCGAGCGCCGCCGCCAGGACGCCGAGCGGGAGCCGTTCCGCGTACGCCCGCAGCCACGGCCGCCCGGCCCCGGCGCGGGTGCGGGCCGCGGCGTCGGCGAGCGCGAGCGCCGTGACCGGCATGAGTACGGCGCTGTAGTGCCAGTCGGTGCCCCAGTAGTGGGGGTCGTCGGACACGAAGCGCCAGGCCAGCGTGGGCAGCAGGACGAGCAGCAGCGGTGACCGCAGCGCCAGCAGGCCGGTGGTCGGCACCAGCACCCACAGCACGGTCCGCAGTTTCTGGTCGACGTCCGTGAACGCGGTGGCCAGCGGCCCCGGCCCGTCGCCGACCTTCGTCCAGTAGTCGTAGCCGCCGCCCGAGTTGAACGCGGGGATGAGCACCCCGATCGTGAGCGCGCACGCAAGGGCGGCGCACACGGCGACGGTCAGCGCCCGGCGCACGCCGGCCGCGTCCCCCTCGCCGCGGGCGCGGAGCGCCACCACACCGGCGATGGCCGCGGCCGTCAGCCCGAGGTCCTCCTTGACGACCAGCAGCGGCACCGCCCACCACAGGGCCGCCCGGTACCGTCCGGTGACCAGGGCCTCCAGGGAGAAGGCGATCAGCGGGACGGCGAACGCGATCTCGTGGAAGTCGAAGTCGACGGCCCGCTGGATTCCCCAGGACAGTCCGTACGCAGCGCCGATCGCGGCGCCCGCGCCCCGCCCCAGCAGGGCGGCCGCCCCCGTGTGACGGGCACGACCGCCACGGCGAACAGCACGGCCTGGGCGATCAGCAGCGTCACCGGGGAGGGGAACACCCGGTAGAACGGGGCGATCAGCGCGGTGACCGGGCTGAAGTGGTCGCCGAGCAGGGCGAAGTCCGGTCCCTTCAGGTCGGAGACGGGCAGCCGCAGATGCGCGTACGACCGGACCGCCTGCTCGAATATCCCGAGGTCCCACGAGCGGGACTCCCACCGGACGTACCGGCTCACGGAGACCACCGCGTACAGGACGCAGAAGACCCCGGCCAGCAGGTAGGGATCGGCGCGCGGTCCAGGGCGGCGGTCCCGCCACGGCCGGCCGGTCCGCGGCCCGGTGTCCGCGGCGGGTCCGTGCTCCTCGGCGGGTGCGACGGTGCGGCGCGCGGCCGTGTCCGCGCGCTCCCCCTCTGTGCGTGCCGTCACCGTTCCCCTTCCGCCACCGTGCCCGGCCGTTCCCCCCTTCATACGCCGGGCAAGGGGTGCCCGGTTACCGGAAGTGGCCAGGAGGCCGGGTGAGGGGCATCACATCACGGTGTGTCACCGCTCTCACCCGGCCCGGTGCTCAGCAGCACCCGTGGCCGCCGCCGCGCGGATCCCCGTACCGCCGCTCGACGCGCATGCGCTCGAACGCCCGCCGGGTCGGCACCGGCGCGGCCGGGTCGTCGCGCCGCAGCCGGGCGACATGGCGGTCGTAGGCGCTCTCACCCGTGACCTCGGTCACGTACCAGCGCAGCCACGTCAGCGCGCGCCGCGGCGCGACGGTGATGCCCCGGGTCATCCGCCGGCCCCCGGCTCGCGGTCCGGGATGCCGCCGCCCGTGCCGAGCCCGGCGGCCGCGAGGCGCTCCTTCTCCGCCCGGGTGGCGATGATCCCGGCCGGGGCCATGAGCCGGGACTCGGTGAACGGCGCCTCGGCGAGGGACACCGAGCCCGGACGCCGCACCGCGCGGACGCAGACCCGCAGCGCGTCCGCGAGGACCACGATCACGAGGAGCGCGAGGACGGCCGACAGGACGGCGTCGAGCGTCGCCGTGCTGACGATGGTCCGCATGTCGTCCATGTCCTTCGCGCCGGTCAGCAGTTCGCCGGCGTCGATGCCGTCCTGGTAGCGGTCGCGGCGCGCGAGGAAGCCGACCGCGGGATCGTCGGAGAAGACCTTCTGCCAGCTCGCGGTGAGGGTCACGACCGACACCCACACCAGCGGCACCAGCGTGACCCAGGCGTACCTGAGGCGTCCGGACTTGACCAGCAGCACGGTGCAGACGGCGAGGGCGACCGCGCCGAGGAGCTGGTTCGAGATGCCGAAGACCGGATACAGGGTGTTGATGCCGCCGAGGGGGTCGTGCACGCCGACCCACAGCAGGTAGCCCCAGAGCGCGACGACGACGGCGCTGCTGATCCACACCCCGGGGAGCCAGTTGGTGGAGCGGAAGCGCGCCAGCTTCGGGTGGACGCTCGCGACCGCGTCCTGGAGGATGAACCGCCCCACCCGGGTGCCGGCGTCGATGGCCGTCAGGATGAACAGCGCCTCGAACATGATCGCGAAGTGGTACCAGAACGAGCTCATCGCGTCGCCGCCGAGGAAGTCGGCCAGGATGGCCGAGAGGCCGAGCGCCAGGGTCGGAGCGCCGCCCGTGCGCGACAGCAGCGACGACTCCTCGACGGACCGCGCGGCGTCCGCGAGCTGTTCGGGGGTGAGCGTGAAGCCCCAGGAGGTGATCGTGTCCGACGCCGCCTGGAGGGTGTCGCCAATCACGGCGGGCGGGGCGTTCATCGCGAAGTAGACGCCGGGGTCGAGCACGCAGGCGGCGGTGATGGCCATGACCGCGACCGACGACTCCATCAGCATCGCGCCGTAACCGATGGGGCGGACGTGGGTCTCCTTCTGGATCATCTTCGGCGTGGTGCCCGAGGAGATCAGCGCGTGGAAGCCCGACAGGGCGCCGCAGGCGATGGTGATGAAGACGAACGGGAAGAGCGACCCGGCGAACACCGGCCCGTCCCCGCGGCTCGCGAAGTCGGTGACCGCCTCCATCCGCATGCCCGGCAGCGTGACGACGATCGCGAGCGCGAGCAGGCCGATCGTGCCGACCTTCATGAAGGTCGAGAGGTAGTCGCGCGGCACGAGCAGCATCCACACCGGTGCCACGGACGCGGCGAGGCCGTAGACCACGAGGCAGACGACCAGGGAGCCGGGGGAGAGGGTGAACGTGTCGGCGAGCCCGGAGTTGGCGATCCACCGGCCGGACACGATGGCCAGCAGGAGCAGCGCGACGCCGATCACGGTGACCTCGGCGATGCGGCCGGGCCGCAGGAAGCGCAGGTAGACGCCCATGAACAGGGCGATGGGGATGGTCAGGCCGACCGACCAGGTGCCCCACGGCGACTCGGCGAGGGCGTTCACGACGATGAGCGCCAGCACCGCCAGGATGATGATCATGATGCTGAAGATCGCGATCACCGCGGCGATGCCGCCGACGAGACCGATCTCCTCGCGCGCGATCTGGCCGAGGCTCTTGCCGTCACGGCGGGTCGAGAAGAAGAGCACCACCATGTCCTGCACGGCGCCGGCGAAGACGACACCGGTGATGATCCAGATGGTCCCCGGCAGGTAGCCCATCTGCGCCGCCAGGACCGGGCCGACCAGCGGCCCGGCGCCGGAGATGCCGGCGAAGTGGTGACCGAGCAGGACCCGCCGGTCCGTCGGGTGGAAGTCGAGCCCGTCCTCCAGGCGTTCGGCCGGCGTGGCCCGCCGCCCGTCCACCCGCAGGACGCGGTGGGCGATGAACTTCGAGTAGAAGCGGTAGCCGATGGCGTACGTGCCGAGCGCCGCGGCGACCATCCAGGCCGCCGACACCTCCTCGCCGCGCGCCAGGGCGAGCATCGCCCACCCGGCGGCGCCGATGACGGCGACGGCCGTCCAGACGGCGATCGCCCCGGCACGCGGCCCGCGTGTCCCTTGCCGTGACAGCACCTGTCCTCCCCGCAGTCGTCCTTGACCGACGCGGGGAATCTAGGGCAGTCGGCGGCGGACCGCCATGGTGCCTGTGGTCAGTGGGAACCGTGTGACTCCTGGGGTTCGTGAGGCCGTTCGAGGCTGGCGACGAACTTGTAGCGGTCGCCGCGGTACACGGACCTGACCCACTCGACCGGCTCGCCCCGCGTGTCGCGCGAGTGCCGCGAGAGCATCAGCATCGGCAGCCCGACGTCCGTCCCGAGCAGCCCGGCCTCGCGCGGATTGGCGAGGGACGTCTCGATCGTCTCCTCGGCGCGCGCCAGGCGGACGTCGTACACCTCGGCGAGCGCCGTGTAGAGCGACGTGTACCGGACGAGGCTGCGGCGCAGCAGGGGGAACCGCTCCTGCGAGAGGTGCGTCGTCTCGATGGCCATGGGCTCGCCGCTGGCCAGCCGCAACCGCTCGATGCGCAGCACCCGGCCGCCCTCGGGCAGGTCGAGGAGGCGGCTGAGGCGCTCGTCGGCGGTGATGTATCCGATCTCCAGCAGCTGCGATGTGGGCTCCAGGCCCTGGGCGCGCATGTCCTCCGTGTAGGAGGTGAGCTGCAGGGTCTGGGAGACCTTCGGCTTCGCGACGAACGTGCCCTTGCCCTGGATGCGCTCCAGACGGCCCTCCACCACCAGCTCCTGGAGGGCCTGGCGCACGGTGGTGCGCGAGGTGTCGAACTCGGTGGCGAGCGTCCGCTCGGGCGGGACCGGGGTGCCCGGCGGCATCGTCTCCGTCATGCGCAGCAGATGGCGCTTGAGCCGGTAGTACTTCGGGACACGTGCCGTGCGGATGCGGTCGGGACCCTCGGGACCGGTGCCCCCACCCGTCACGGGAACGCCGCTCCGCACCGCCGCGCGCCTCTCCGCGCTGTTCTGATCTGCCGTCACCGGCTCCTCCGTGACTGTGAAACCCACATCGTGACACGGCCGCTGAGGCCGTGCCGTCCCGGACCAGATGTCGGTCACGTAACGGACGCCGCAGGCCGCTCGTGGTCTCTTGACACCCCGACTCGCTCTGGTCCAAGCTCCCGGGCAACTGGTCTACACCTCTTGTCTACACCATTTACGGGCAACGAAGGGAGACGTGACGTGAAGCACAAGCTGGTCGCCGCCGTCGGCGCGGCGGCCCTGACGGCGAGCCTCGCCGCGTGCGGGGACGACGGCAGCGGGGGCGGCGGCGCCGGTGACGGGTCCCTCACCGTGTGGCTGATGGACGGTTCGGCACCCGAGGAGTGGGTGACCGAGCTGAACGCCGCCTTCGAGGAGGAGCACGGCGTCGAGGTCCATGTCGAGATCCAGCAGTGGGACGGCATCCAGGAACGGGTGACGACCGCCCTGTCCGAGGACGGCACGGTCGACGTCCTGGAGATCGGCAACACCCAGACCGTCGGCTACGCCAACACCGGCGGCCTCGCGGACCTCGGCGAGCTGGCCGACGAGCCGTGGACCCCGTCCATGCTCGACTCGGCCCAGATGGACGGCACGCTCTACGCGGTGCCCTGGTACGGCGCCAACCGTGTGGTGATCTACGACAAGAGCGTCTGGGCCGACGCCGGTGCCGAGGTCCCCACCACCCGCGAGGAGTGGATCGAGGCGCTGGAGAAGATCGACGAGAACACCGACGCCGAGCCGATCTACCTGCCCGGTCAGTCGTACTACGTCATGGGCGGCTTCCTCGCCGACGAGGGCGGCAGCTTCGCCGTCGAGGACGGGGACGGCTGGAAGGGCGCCCTGGCCACGCCCGAGGGCGAGGCCGCGATGGACTTCTACGCGCAGCTCCAGGCGTTCTCCGACTCGCCGACCGACAACGACGAGGCCGAGCCGCAGCAGTCCACCGAGGTCGTGCCCAACCAGGAGGTCGCCTCCTGGATCGGCCTCGGCTGGGAGGCGGCCGGCGCCACCGCCGCCATCGAGGAGGCCGGCGGGGAGGCCGACTTCGGCTACTTCCCCGTGCCAGGACCGACCGAGGACGCCCTCGGTCACGTCTTCCTCGGCGGCTCGAACCTGGCGGTCTCCGAGCGCGCGAGCGACCGCGAGCTGGCGACCGAGTGGCTCCGCATGGCCACCTCGCAGGAGTGGGCGCAGAAGTTCGTCGACGCCAACGGCGACGGCGTCGTCCCGAACCGGACGGACGTCACCGCCGAGCCGGAGCCGGGCAGCTTCGCCGAGGCCATGGTCCAGTCCGTCGACGTGGGCTTCCTGCCGCCCCTCACCACCGGATGGGCCAACGTCGAGACGGAGCCCAACCCGATAAAGGAACTGATGACCAAGTCCCTCAACGGCGACGACTACCAGGCCGCCGCCGAGGAGGCCGACTCGGAGATCACCGACCGCATCAACCGCGAATAGGCCCGCGTCACCCCCGGGGCGCCGCCCGGCCCGAGCGCCGGGCGGCGCCCCGCCCGCCGTGCGAGGGAAGGCACGCATGACCGTAGACATCGAGCAAGCACCACCCCCCGTACCGCCCCTGAAGGGCACCACGGCCGGCCGGGAACGCGCGCGCCGGGGAAGCGGCCGCCTCCCCGGCGCGTGGGTCCCCTACCTGCTGATCGCCCCGGCGATCGCCGCGCTGCTCGGGGTGCTCGGATACGCGCTGGTGCGCAACCTCCTGCTCGCCTTCCAGGAGTTCGGCAGGCGTCAGTTCATCAGCCGGACGACGGAGTACACCGGCTTCGACAACTTCCGCGAGGTCCTCCAGTCGGAGCGCTTCTGGGACTCGGTGGTCCGCACCTTCGTGTTCACCGCCGTCAACGTCGTCCTGATCATGGTCATCGGGACCCTGATCGGGCTGCTGCTGCGGCAGCTCGGCCGCGCCATGCGGCTCGTGCTCTCCGTCAGCCTGGTCGTCGCCTGGGCCATGCCGGTCATCGCGGCCACGACCGTGTTCCACTGGCTGTTCGACACGCAGTTCGGGGTCGCCAACTGGGCGATGCGGAGCCTCGGATTCGACGGGTACGAGCAGCACAACTGGTTCTCCTCCGGCACCTCGACGCTCGCCATCGCGACCATCCTGATCGTCTGGGCCTCGGTGCCCTTCGTCGCGCTGAACCTCTACGCCGGCCTGAGCACCGTGAGCACCGAGATCATCGAGGCGGCGCGCATGGACGGCGCCGGGAGCTGGCGCGTCTTCCGCTCGGTCATCGCGCCGATCATGCGGCCGTTCTTCCTGATCACCACGTTCCTGGAGATCATCTGGGTGTTCAAGGCCTTCCCCCAGGTCTACGCCCTGAACGGCGGCGGACCCGACCGCGAGTCGGAGACCCTGCCCGTCATGGCCTACATCGAGGGCATGGGGCAGAACCAGTTCGGGCTCGCCGCGGCCATCTCCGTCCTGACGGTCCTCGTCCTGCTGATCGCCATGTCCTTCTACTTCCGGCTCATCCTCACGCAGGAGAAGGAGAACGACGCGTGAAACCACGGAAGCTCTGGCTCAACGGGACGGCCCTGATCCTCTCGGCGCTCTTCCTCTTCCCCGTCTACTGGATGGTCTCCTCCTCCCTCAAGGAGAACTCCAAGGTCCTCACCAAGGACCCCGTCTTCTTCTTCGTCCCCACCTTCGAGCACTACACGACCGCCTCCGAGGCCGACCTCTTCTGGACGTACGCGCTCAACAGCCTCGTCGCCACGATCGGGGCCGTCGTGGTGGCCCTGGCCGTGGCGCTGCTGGCCTCGTACGCCGTGGCCCGGATGCGCTTCCGCGGGAAGCGGGCGATGCTGCTCGCCGTGATGGCGGCCCAGCTCGCACCGTGGGAGGTGCTGGTCATCGCGGTCTACCTGAACGCCAGGGACCTCTCGATGCTCAACAGCATCGGGACCCTGGTGATCGTCTACTGCGTGATGGCGCTCCCGTTCACCATCTGGACGCTGCGCGGCTTCATCGCGGCCGTACCGAAGGAGCTGGAGGAGTCCGCCATGATGGACGGTTGCAACCGGCGCCAGGCGTTCTTCCGGATCATCTTCCCCCTGCTGGCCCCCGGCCTGATGGCGACCTCACTGTTCGGGTTCATCCTGGCGTGGAACGAGTACGCCATGGTGTCGGTGCTGAACAAGACCCCGGACACGGCGACCCTGCCGCGCTGGCTGAACGGCTTCCAGACCGCGTTCGGCAACGACTGGGGCGCCACGATGGCGGCCGCCACCCTGTTCACCGTGCCGGTGCTCCTCGTCTTCCTGCTCCTCCAGCGACGGGTCACCGGCGGTCTCGCCGCCGGTGCCGTGAAGGGATAGCCCCCGTATGACGACCGCGGTCCCCGCGTCCGACACCCTGACCCGCGACGCTCTCGCCGTCCTCCAGCCCACCTTCGACGGCACCACCACCGTGCCCGGCTGGCTGCTGCGCCAGCTCGAGAACGGCATGACCGGCGTCGGCCTCTTCGGCCGCAACGTGGTCTCGCCCGAGCAGCTCGCGGGGCTCACCGCGCTGCTGCGCTCGGCCCGGCCCGACGTGCTGGTCGCGGTGGACGAGGAAGGCGGCGACGTGACGCGCCTAGACGTGCGCGAAGGCTCAGCCGTCCCCGGCAGCCACGCGCTCGGCAGCGCGGACGACCCGGAGCTGACACGCGCGGTCGCGGCCGGGACGGGCCGCCGGCTCGCCGCCTGCGGCATCACCCTGAACTGGGCACCGTCGGCGGACGTCAACTCCGACCCGGACAACCCGGTCATCGGCGTCCGCTCCTTCGGCGACGACCCGCAGCTCGTGGCCCGCCACACCGTCGCCTATGTGGAGGGGCTGCAGAGCACGGGGGTCGCAGCCTGCGTGAAGCACTTCCCGGGCCACGGCAACACCTCCGTCGACTCCCACCTCGACCTGCCGCGCATCGACGTGGACACGGAGACCCTGCACGCGCGTGAACTCGTGCCCTTCCGCGCCGCCGTCGAGGCCGGTGTCCGCAGCATCATGACGGCGCACATCCTCGTCCCGGCGCTGGACCCCGACCACCCCGCGACGCTGAGCCGCGCCATCCTGACGGGGCTGCTGCGCGCGCCCCGCGACGAGGGCGGCCTCGGCTACGAGGGCCTCGTCATCAGCGACGCCCTGGAGATGAAGGCCGTCAGCCGCGTGCACGGGCTCGACGGCGGCGCGGTCCTCGCCGTGGCCGCGGGCGCCGACGCCCTGTGCATCGGGGGCACCCCGTCCGACGAGGCGGAGGTGCTGTGGCTGCGCGACGCCCTGGTCGCGGCCGTCCGTGAGGGCCGGCTGGCCGAGGAGCGCCTCCACGACGCCGCCGAACGGGTCAGGGCACTGGCCCGCTGGACCGCCGCCGGACGCGACCGGCTCCCGGCCGATCCGGAGGACGCCCCGGACATCGGCCTCACGGCGGCCCGCCGCGCCGTCCGCGTGACGCACCGGGACGACGCGGGGTCCGTCCGGCCGCTGGACCGCCCCGTCCATGTGGCCTCCTTCTCCCCGGTGGCGAACAACGCGGCCGGCACCGACACCCCGTGGGGTTTGGCCGCCGAGCTGACCCGCCTGCTCCCCGGCACCTCGGCCGCAGGCCACACGGCGGCGGACGCCGAACGGCTCGGCACCGAGGGCGTGCTCGCCGCCGTCCTCGACGCGGCCGGCGACCGTGAGGTGGTGGCGGTGGTCCGCGACGTGCACCGCCACCCGTGGATGGCGGCCGCCCTCGGCGGACTGCTCGCCGCCCGCCCGGACACCCGTGTGGTGGAGATGGGCGTCCCGCACGCGCCGCCGGCCGGGCTCGTGCACATCGCGACGCACGGTGCCTCCCGTGTCTGCGGGCGGGCCGCCGCCGAGATCCTGACCGGCCGGACGGACGGGACGGGGGAGACCGCGTGAGCACCGGTGCCCCCGGGCACGTGATGGCCGCCGAGATCGCCGAGCAGCCGGCCGTCCTGCGCCGCCTGCTGGCCGAGGGCGCCCCGGCGATCCGCGCCACCGCCGGGCGGATCGCGGCCCGCGCCCCCCGCTTCGTCCTCCTCACCGCGCGCGGAACCTCCGACAACGCGGCGCTCTACGCCAAGTACCTGCTGGAGATCCGCCTCGGCAAGCCCTGCGGCCTCACCTCCATGTCCACCACCACCGCCTACGAGGCGGCACAGGACCTCACGGACTGCCTCGTGATCACGGTCAGCCAGTCGGGCGGCTCACCGGATCTCGTCGCCTCCACCCGGGCCGCCCGGGAGGCCGGCGCGATCACCCTGGCCGTGACCAACAACGCGGAATCCCCGCTGGCGAGGGCGGCCGAGTACCACATCGACGTGCTGGCCGGTCCGGAACGCGCGCTCCCGGCGACCAAGACGTACACGGCGGAACTCCTGGCGCTCCACCTGTTCGTGGAGGGGCTGCGCGGCGCCGACGGCGCCGCGGCCGCCCGTGACCTGCCGGACCTGGCCGAGGCCGTCCTGGCCCGCGGCGACGAGGTCCGCCGGCTGGCGGCCCGCTACCGCTTCGCCGACCGCATGGTGCTCACCTCCCGCGGTTACGGCTACCCGACGGCCAAGGAAGCCGCCCTGAAGCTGATGGAGACCAGTTACATCCCGGCACTGTCCTACTCGGGCGCGGACCTGCTGCACGGACCGCTCGCGATGGTGGACAACGTCTCCCCGGTCATCGCCATCGTGACGGACGGCCGGGGCGGTGAGGCGCTGCAGCCCGTCCTCGACCGGCTGCGCGACCGGGGCGCCGATCTGGTGGTGATCGGCCCGAAGACCCAGGTCGAGGCGGCCTCGGCCGGCTTCGAGCTGCCCACCGCCGGGGTCCCGGAGGAACTCCAGCCCATCCTGGAGATCCTCCCCCTCCAACTGCTCGCCCTGGAGGTGACGCTCGCCCGGGGGCAGGACCCGGACGCGCCCCGCGCCCTGGCGAAGGTCACCGAGACCCGCTGAGCCGCCCACTCCCCGGCCGGCCCGCCGGCGGCGCGCTCACAGCAGGGCGCCGCCGGCGGCGTCGATCCACTGCCCGGTCACCCAGCGGCTGTCGTCCGAGGCGAGGAATCCGACGATGTCCGCCACGTCCTGCGGTATCGCGACCCGCCCGAGGGGGGACGCAGCCGCCGTGGCGGCCCGCGCGGCGGGGTCGGCGCGGAGCCAGCCCGCGTTCATGTCGGTGTCGATGGCGCCGGGGGCGACCGCGTTGACCGTGATGCCGCGCGGCCCCAGCTCCTTGGCCAGCGCCACCGTGAGCTGGTCGATGGCGCCCTTCGACATCGTGTAGGCGACGATCTCCGGCTTCATGCCCGCCCGCCGGGTGAGACCCGTCGAGAGGTTGACGACGCGCCCGCCGTCGCGCAGGCGGGAGAGCCCCTCCCGCAGGATGAAGAAGGGCGCCTTGGCGTTGATCGCGAACACGCGGTCGAACTCCGCCTCGTCGGTGCCGGCGATGCCCCGGCGCCCGTCGGTGACCCCCGCGTTGTTGACGACGACATCGACGCCGTCGGCCTGCTCGTCGAACGCCTCCCACAGCGCCCGGGCGTCCCCCGGCTCCCCGAGCCGGGCGCGGACGGTGAACGCCTGCCCGCCGTTCTTCTCGATGACGGCGACCGTCTCCTCGGCCGACGCCGCATCGCTCCCGTAGTGCACGGCGACGCGGAACCCGTCCCGGGCGAGACGCTCGGACACCGCTCGCCCGATGCCCCGGCTCCCTCCCGTGACCAGGGCCGTCCGCCCGCCCCGCACCGCTGCTGACTCCTCGACGCGCGCGCTCATGACGCCGCCCCCTCGATTTCTCTAGTGGTCGTTACAGAAAGACCGTAGCACCTTTTCCTAACGACCGCTATAGAATGGTCCCCATGGCCACGAGACAGCGCGGACGCCCCCGTTCCTTCGACCGGGACGCCGCCCTCGAACGGGCCGTCGAGGTCTTCTGGGAGCACGGCTACGAGGCCACCTCCGTCGCCGACCTGACGCGCGCGATGGGCATCGGCGCCCCCAGCCTCTACGCCGCCTTCGGCGACAAGAAGTCCCTCTTCGAGGAGGCGATCGCCGCCTACCTCGCGAACGACGGCTCCTTCATGCCGCGCGCCGTCGAGGAGGAGCCGACCGCCAGGGACGCCTTCGGCCGGCTGCTGCGGGAGGCCGCCGTCCGGTTCACCGAGCCGGACCGGCCGCACGGCTGCATGGTCATCTCGGCCGCGGCCAACTACCAGCGCTCCGACGAGGACGTCGCCGCGGCGCTGCGCGAGCTGCGCGCCCGCAACCTGCGGCTCTTCGAGGACCGGATCCGGGCCGACCGCGCGGCCGGCCTCCTGCCGCCCGGCACCGACACCGCCGCGCTCGCGCGCTTCTTCGCCACTGTCATCCAGGGCATGAGCCAGCAGTCGCGGGACGGCGCGACCCGTGCCGATCTCGAGAGCGTCGCGGAGACGGCGCTGCGCGCCTGGCCCACCGCCTGACACGGCCGGCCGGCGGGGGAGAAGCCCCCGGAAACACCCACGGGCCGCGGCGCCGTGGAGGGACCCTCAACCCTCTCGGCACCGCAGCCCGGAGCGATGCGGACCTCACGACGCCGTCAGGGCAGAGAGCGACGGAGGTCCCGCTCTGCCCCCCTGTGCGGGGAGGGCAGAAGTCATGCGGTTGTCTCGTCCCCCCATTCTGTCCCGTCCGCGCCCTGTGTGTCCATGCTCCGAGGGGACTTCCTGGCGCCCGCGCCGCATCGCACGGACCCGTGACGGCACGCCCCCGGCGCGCACAGGGCGCCGCACGCTGTCCGGGTGCTCCTTCGAGCTCCCCCGGTAAGCTCGCCGGTGTGCCCTCCATGAACGACCTCGTACGCCAGCACACCGATCTGGGCGAGCCCGACCTCGACTGGCTCCACCTGCTGGTGTCCGAGTGGCAGCTCCTCTCCGACCTCTCCTTCGCGGATCTCGTGCTGTGGCTGCCCACCCGTGACGGCACGCGCTACGTCTCGGTCGCCCAGATGCGTCCCAACACCGGCCCCACCTCGTACCAGGACGACATGGTCGGCCACCTCGTCCCGCGCGGCCGGCGCCCCCTCCTCGACGTGGCGCTCGACGAGGGACGCATCGTCCGCGAGGGCGACCCGGAATGGCGCGAGGAGGTGCCGGTCCGCGTCGAGTCGATCCCGGTCCGCCGCGAGAGCCGCGTCCTCGGCGTCATCGCCCGCAACACCAACCTCCTCACCGTCCGCACCCCGAGCCGCCTGGAGCTGACCTACCTCCAGAGTGCCTCCGACCTCGCGCAGATGATCGCGGGCGGCGCCTTCCCGTTCCCCGGCCAGCAGGTCGGCATGGACCGGGCGCCGCGCGTCGGCGACGGCTTCATCCGCCTGGACGCCGACGGCGTCGTGCAGTACGCCAGCCCCAACGCGCTGTCCGCCTACCACCGCCTCGGCCTGGCCGCCGACCTCGTCGGTCTCCCGCTCGGCCCGACCACCGCCGACCTGGCGCCGACGCGCGGCCCCGTCGATGAGTCGCTCGTCAAGCTCGCGAGCGGCTGGGCGCCCCGGGAGGCCGAGATCGAGGGCGACGAGTGCGTGGTCCAGCTCCGGGCCATCCCCCTCGAACCCAAGGGCGAGCGCATCGGCTCCCTCATACTGCTGCGCGACGTCACCGAGCTGCGGCGCCGCGAGCGCGAGCTGATGACGAAGGACGCCACCATCCGGGAGATCCACCACCGGGTGAAGAACAACCTCCAGACCGTGGCCGCCCTGCTGCGCCTGCAGGCCCGGCGGATCGGTGCCACCGGGGACGCCGGCGCCCGCGCCGCGCTGGAGGAGGCGGTGCGGCGCGTCGGCTCGATCGCGATCGTCCACGAGACCCTGTCGCAGAACCTCGACGAGCGCGTGGAGTTCGACGAGATCGCCGACCGCGTCATCAGCATGGTCGCCGAACTCTCCCCGGACGGGCGGGTGTCGGGCCGCCGCACCGGCCGGTTCGGCATCCTGGACGCCGAGACGGCCACGCCGCTGTCCATGGTCCTCACCGAGGTCCTGCAGAACGCGCTCGAGCACGGCTTCGGGCCGGGGGAGCGGGGCTCCATCGAGGTGGGGGCGGCCCGGACGGCGGCCCGCCGCGAGAAGGGCCGGCTCCTCGTCACCGTCCAGGACGACGGCCGCGGCCTGCCGCCCGGCTTCGACCCGCGCACCAGCGGCAACCTGGGCCTGCAGATCGTCAGGACGCTGGTCGAGGGCGAGCTCGGCGGGCGCTTCGACATGGTGCCGGTCGCGGAGGGCGGCACCCGCGTCGTCCTCGACGTGCCCCTGGACGAGCGCAAGCGCTGACCGGTCCCGCACATGCGAAAGCCCCGCCCCGCGCGAGGAACTCGCGTGCGGGGCGGGGCTGGACGCTCATCGCGCGGTGGCACCGACGGAGGTGCCGCGCGGGCTGCGGCTCGGGGCAGCACATGACGGACGGGGGACGTCCGGCGGGGTGGCCGACCTGCTCAGGCGGTGGCCTTCCGCGCCCGGTTGCGGGCGGCGCGGCGCTTCATCGCGCGGCGCTCGTCCTCGCTCATCCCACCCCAGACGCCGGAGTCCTGGCCGGACTCCAGAGCCCACTGCAGACACTGCTCCATGACGGGGCAGCGGCGGCAGACGGCCTTGGCTTCCTCGATCTGCAGCAGCGCGGGACCGGTGTTGCCGATGGGGAAGAACAGCTCGGGGTCTTCCTCGCGGCAAACGGCGCTGTGACGCCAGTCCATGTCTGCTCCATCTCCTGCGGGTTGCAGCTTGCTTGTGAATGTGAACGCTTTCACGAATCCCCCGACAAATAAGGAGCCGGAGCTCAGTCTGGGGAGGGGATTCGGGCTCTCAAGGGGGCCGAAAGCCTCGGCCGTCCCGATCGCCATGAAGAGGTTCGCAAACCTCGGCGACGGATACAACCCCTTCCGGAAAGTTTTTTTTGAATCCTTGGTGTCGCCTTGCTCACAGCCCTACTTCTCAGGGGTGGACTCTGCGCTAAACGTTCGAGTAGAAGGAGTTTCCGCCCTTCCACTCACACAATCACACGCAGTGCTTGCCGTACGCCTGTGAACGAGACGCTGGTCCGCAGTCCGAGGTGGTCACCATCAAGCTGAAACGGCAGCGGCACCTGCGATTGCAAGGTGAAGTGCGTCGCGTCGTGCAGGGAGACGACATGTCGACCGTGCGGTCCTTTATCCGGCGACGACATCAGGAGCTGTGCCGCGTACCGGGACACCGCGGTCGACGACATGCGCGTCAGCCCCAGCACATCGAGCCCCGTGTCGAACGAAGCGGCGGGTGCCGCATAGATCGGGCGGTTGCCGAGATACGTCCACGGCGCGGTGTTGCACACGACCGCGAGCGCGAGACCGGTCACGGCCTCCCGCTCCTCGCGCTCCAGCGAGATCGTGCCGCGGGTGCGCGTCCGGTCGCCGAGGAACTGACGCAGGACCTGGCGTACGTACAGGGCGTGCGTGGAACGTTTCCCCCGCTCCCGCTGCGACTCGACCCGCCCGATGACGCCGGCGTCGAACCCCAGGCCGGCGCAGAAGGTGAACCAGCGGCCCGGCACGCCCTCGTCCACCGTGCCGGGGGTGCCGTCGGCACGGCCGAGGCCCACGGCCCGCTCGCTGCCGGCGCGCAGCGCGTCCAGGAGGGCGCCCGTCGCCTCGACCGCGTCGTTCGGCAGCCCGAGGGCGCGGGCGAACACATTGGTCGACCCGCCCGGCACCACGGCGAGCCGGGGGAGGCGGTCCGCGTCGGGGCCGTGGTGCAGCAGCCCGTTGACGACCTCGTTGACGGTGCCGTCGCCGCCGAGCGCGATCACGACGTCCGCCGACCCCGTCTCGGCCGCCTGCCGCGCGAGGTCCCTGGCGTGGCCGCGGAACGCCGTGTGCGCGACGTCGAGCTTCACCTCGCTCGCCAGGGCGTGGAGGAGGACGTCGCGGGTCCGCGCACTGGTGGTGGTGGCGACCGGGTTGACCACGAGAAGTGCGCGCATGGCATGCAGCGTACCCAGGGCGCCCGGGGAGCCGTGTCCTCGGTCCGCTATACCCTGGCGGGGTGAGTGACAAGACCGAGCGGGAGACCTCCCGGAGCCCCGAGAATCCCGCCGCGCCGGCCGCCGCCGGCCGGCCGCGCACGGTGGGCGCGGCCGCCCTGCTGTGCGCCGCGCAGGGCGCGGTGATCGCCGTCCTCTCGGTGGTGATGCTGATCCTCACCCTCACCGGCGACACGGACGACACCGGCCAGGCCGTCGCCGGGGGCGTGACGCTCCTCGCGCTCGCGGCCCTGCCGCTCGCCGCCGGTCACGGACTGTGGCGGCTGCGCCGCTGGAGCCGGGGGCCCGCGGTCATCGTGCAACTGCTCGCGCTGCCCGTGGCGTGGACGCTGCTCGGCAGTGGCGGCGCCTGGCCGCTGGTCGCCGTCGCCCTGGCGGTCAGCGCGGTCGCCGTGCTGGGCTGCCTGCTCAACCCGACGGCCACCGAGGCCCTCGGCATCGGCGTGCGCGCGGCCTGAGCGGGCCGGGACACGGGCGCCCCGGCCCGGCCCGCGGGCGCCCGCCGGGTCACTCCTCGACGAGCAGTTTGTCGCGGAGCTGCGCGAGCGTCCTGGCGAGGAGCCGGGAGACGTGCATCTGCGAGATGCCGACCTCCTGCGCGATCTGGGACTGCGTCATGTTGCCGAAGAAGCGCAGCAGCAGGATCTTCTTCTCGCGGGGCGGCAGTTCCTCCAGGAGCGGTTTCAAGGACTCCCGGTACTCGACGCCCTCCAGCGCGTCGTCCTCCGCGCCGAGGGTGTCGGCGACGGCGGGGGACTCGTCGTCCGTGTCCGGCACGTCGAGCGACAGCGTGCTGTACGCGTTGGCCGACTCGAGCCCCTCCAGGACGTCCTCCTCGGAGATGTTGAGGCGTCCGGCCAGCTCGTGGACGGTCGGCGCGCGGCCGTGCTGCTGGGACAGCTCGGCCGTGGCCTGGCTGAGGGACAGGCGCAGTTCCTGGAGCCGGCGGGGCACGCGGACGGCCCAGCCCTTGTCGCGGAAGTGCCGCTTGATCTCACCGACGACCGTGGGCGTGGCGTAGGTGGAGAACTCGACACCGCGCTCCGGGTCGAACCGGTCCACCGATTTGATCAGCCCGATCGTGGCGACCTGGGTGAGGTCGTCCAGGGGTTCGCCGCGGTTGCGGAACCGCCGGGCCAGGTGCTCGACCAGCGGCAGGTGCATGCGGACGAGGGTGTTGCGGAGTTCGGCGCGCTCGGGGGACCCCTCGGGCAGTCCCCGCAGTTCGACGAACAGGTCGCGCGCGGCGGCCCGGTCGTGCGGGTCGGGCACCGGACGGCGCGGTACGGGCTCGGCCGGCGCGACCGGGTGCCCGGCGCGCACGTGCGGTTCGTCGCGGACGTGCTGCTCCGCGTGGGCGTGCTGCTCTGCGTGTGCGGATGGTGCGGGCTCGGGCTGGCCCGGAATGATCCGCGCCGCCTGTTCCACCTCGTTCACCTCGGCCCCCTCGTCCCGTGGCGGCCCCTGCGCGCCGGTCACGGCGTTCCGGGGGCAGCGCCGCGCTTCTTGTGCAGGCTGATGCTGACCGTCCTGTCCTCTTCCACGGTCGATTCGACCTCACCCGCCAGCGCGGTCAGGACCGTCCAGGCGAACGTGTCCCGTTCGGGAGCGTGCCCTTCCGTGGTGGGAGCCGAGACCGTGACCCGCAGCGCGTCCCCGACGAGCGTGAACACGCAGTCGAGAACACTTCCCGGCTTCGCCTGCTGCAGGAGGATCGCGCACGCCTCGTCGACGGCGATGCGCAGGTCCTCGATCTCGTCGAGGGTGAAGTCGAGCCGGGCGGCGAGACCTGCCGTCGCCGTCCGCAGCACCGACAGATAGGCACCCGCCGCCGGAAGCCGGACTTCCACGAAGTCCTGCGCTCCGGTCTCACCTGGGATTGGGGACACCCTCACCTCCACAGAGACTCACACTGTTCGAGCGCTCACGGGCACCGCCGCGATGCCCTGACGCGCCCTGCGACGCTACCGCGATCCACGGCATGCTGTCGCCTGCCGGTGGGTTGCGCGGACGCCGCCTTCGGGGACGGTCCTGGCCACCATGGCGGTATTACTCATCGTAGTGCATTCGGTGCACAGTGTGGCCATATGGGTGACCTCACCTTCTCGATGATTCCGCGAATTCTTCACCGCGGGGGCGCGGGCGCCGTCATGATCGCTAAATCGTACTGCGCCGGGCGCGCGGCGTGGACGGCACGTCAACTCCAGCCGTGCAGGGTGATGTCCGGCGCCTGGTCGACGCAGCGCGCGATCACGCGGTCCGTCGCGAACACCAGGTCGCCGGGAAGGGTGTCCAGGGGGAACCACCGGACCTGGCTGTGCTTCGCGGGCTCCGCGTTGTGCGCGGTGCCGGTCCAGCGCTCGACGGCGAAGACGACGGTGAGGAAGCCGCTGGGTGCCCCGGCGCCCCGGGCGGCGTGCACGACATGGGCGAGCCGCAGGTCGGCCGGGTCGGCCACGAGGCCGGTCTCCTCGCGCAGTTCGCGGACGGCGGTGGCCGTGACGGGCTCGCCCGGCTCGCTCTTGCCGACAGGCAGGTCCCACAGGCCGCGCCCGAACTTCGCCCGGGGGCCGCGCTTGAGGAGGAGGACGGTGTCCGCCGCCCGGTCGAGCACGAGGACGCCGGCGGCCAGCATGGTCATGGCGCCGAGTGCGGGCGGCAGGGGAACTGCGGGGGATGTGCTCACGGTGCGAGCGTAGGCCCGGGGCCGGAACCGGTCCGACGGGACCCCTTCGGTGGCGGCGGCCCGGCGCGCTACAGTGGTCACTTCACTCACCCAAGCGGGGTGAAAGCATAGCTGATTTCAACCCTACCTTAGTGAGGGGACTTTGTCAAAAGACGATGGCATCGGCGACGAGCAGGCCCACCTCACCGTCCTCTACGGGCGGCTGGACGCCCTCCGCGCGGAGACCCGTGAACGGCTCGACCACGTCCTCGCCGCCACGGGCCTCACCCACCAGGGGCTCGCCGAACGCGACGCGTCCGCCGCCGAACTCGCCGATCGCGCCGCACGCCTCGACGCCGTCGAGAACGGCCTGTGCTTCGGCCGCATCGACACCCGCGACGGAGCGCGGCACCGCATCGGGCGCATCGGTCTCCCGGGCACCGACTCCGAACCCCTGCTGATCGACTGGCGCGCCGACGCAGCGCGCCCGTTCTACACCGCCACGGCCGTCTCCCCCGAGGGCGTCGCGCTGCGCCGCCACATCACGACACGCGACCGCCGCGTCACCGGCGTTTCGGACGAGCGGCTCGACGGCACCGCCGCTGGCCTGGCGGGCGACGCCGCGCTCCTCGAAGCCCTCCGCGCCGCGAGGACCGACCGGATGCACGACATCGTCCCCACCATCCAGGCCGAGCAGGACGCCGTCATCCGCGCCGACCCGCGCGGCGTCCTCGTCGTCCAGGGCGGCCCCGGCACGGGCAAGACCGCCGTCGCCCTGCACCGCACCGCCTACCTCCTCCACACCCGGCGCGAACGCCTCGCGAAGAGCGTCGTCCTGCTGATCGGCCCGAGCCCCGCGTTCCTCCGCTACATCGGCGACGTCCTGCCGGCCCTCGGGGAGACGGGCGTGCGGATGACCACCGTCGACCGCCTCCTGCCCGGTGTGCGCGCCACCGGCACGGAGCCGCCGGCCGCCGCCGAGGTGAAGGGCCGGCTCGCCATGGCCGGCGTGATCGCCGCCGCCGTCGCCGAGCGCCAGCGCGTACCCGGAGCGGACGAACCGATGGCGGTGCCGTTCGACGGCGGCGAGCCGATCCCGCTCGACCGGGAGACCTGCCTGGCCGCCCGCGCGCAGGCCCGGGACACGCGCCTCGCGCACAACGAGGCGCGCCCCGTCTTCCACGACCTGGTGACCGACGCCCTCGCCCGCCGGTACGCGGCACGGTTCGCGACCGACGTCCTCGACGGCAGCAGCCTCCTGACCGACGCCGACCTCGCCGTGATCCGCGACGACCTGCGCGCCGACCCCGGCGTACGGGCCGCGATCGACACCCTGTGGCCGCCGCTCTCTCCGGGCCGGCTGCTCACCGAGCTGTACGCGTCACCACGGCTGCTCGCCGCGGCCGCCCCGGACCTGGACCCCGCCGAACGCGGCCTCCTGCTGCGCGGACCGCACCGCCCGTGGACCCCGGCCGACATCCCCCTGCTCGACGAGGCCGCGGAACTCCTCGGCTCCGACGACACCGCGACGCGCGCGGCGGCCGGCGCGCGGCGGGCCGAGCGCGTCGCCCTGGCGCAGGAGGCGCTCGACATCGCCCGCGGCTCCCGCCGCACCGACTTCGACGACGGCGCCGCCCCCGAATTCCTCTCCGCCTACGACCTGCTGGACGCCGAACGCCTCGCCGACCGGCAGGCCGCCACCGACCACCGCACGCCCGCGGAGCGCGCGGCCGCCGACCGCCGCTGGACGTACGGCCACGTGGTCGTCGACGAGGCCCAGGAACTGTCGGCTATGGCCTGGCGGATGCTCATGCGCCGCTGCCCCGCCCGGTCCATGACGATCGTCGGCGACATCGCCCAGACCGGGGACCCGGCCGGCGCGCCGTCGTGGGACCGTGTCCTGCGCCCGCACTGCGGCGACCGCTGGCGGCTCGCCGAACTTACCGTCAACTACCGCCTGCCCGCCGAGATCGCGGACGTGTCGGCCCAGGTGCTGCGCCGCATCGACCCGGACCGCACGGCACCGCGCGCCGTACGGTCGGAGGGCGTGCCGCCCTGGTCGGCGGCCGTGGCGCCGGACGGACTCGACGCGTCCGTCGCACGGCTCGCGGCACGCGAGAGCCGGGCGGTCGCCGGAGGCACGGTCGCGGTGGTCGCGCCGGCCGCCCGGGTCGCCGGCCTCACGGCGGCCGTGTCCGCCCACGCCCCCGGGGTCCCCGTCCTCGACGCGCGGCAGGCCAAGGGGCTCGAGTACGACGCCGTGCTCGTCGTGGACCCGGAGGGCATCGCCGCCGCGTCGCCGCGCGGCCTGAACGACCTGTACGTCGCCCTGACACGCGCCACGCGGCGGCTCGGTGTCGTGCACCCCGGTACGGGGACCGGCGCGCCCGCCGGTCTGGCGGGGCTGCGGCCGCTGCGCGGCGGGGCGTGACGTTTCGGTGTCGCCCGATCGGGTTACTCCGGGGCGCGGAGGTGATGGTCCGATGACCACGGTGAAGGACATGCTCAGGGCCGGTCCGGCCGACACGGAAGCGATCGACGGCGAGGCACTCGCACGCTGCATCCAGGAGTGCGAGCAGTGCGCACAGACCTGTACGGCCTGTGCCGACGCCTGCCTGTCCGAGGAGCACGTGGAGGAGCTGGCCACCTGCGTGCGGCTGGACCTCGACTGCGCGGACGTCTGCGACATCACGAGCCGGCTGCTGTCGCGCCACACGGGAGGCCGCTCGGACCTCACCCGCGCGCAGGTGCAGGCGTGCGCCCTGGCGTGCGCGGCGTGCGCGACGGAGTGCGAGCGGCACGCGGCCATGCACGAGCACTGCCGGCTGTGCGCCGAGGCGTGCCGAGCCTGCGAGCGGGCGTGCAACGACCTGCTGGCCGCCGGACTCTGATCCTCCGGCCGCGCGGGCGCCCCCGTCCGGGGACCGCCCGCGCACGGGGTCAGGACGCGCGGGACGCACCGCAGTCGCAGGGCACCTTGTGGAAGTTGTACTTCCTGACGCGGTCGTGCCCGTCGTACTCCCAGTGGTAGTTGTCACGCACATGGGTGCAGCGCCCCGACACGTGCAGGCCAAGGGAGTGCCCGCACTGCGCGCACCGGGGATCCGGCGGAACGTACCGCTTGCCCTGCTTCTTGAAATCCCTGCGCAGGACTTCCTCGATGTACACGACACCCGCGACGACGACGATGAGCCCGGCGAGGCCCACGACGTGCTCCGCGCCCATGCTTCCGCACCTCGCTCCCGGCTGCGCCCCCGCGTCGCAGTGCTGAGATACCCGCCCGAGCCGTGCAGGGCCAGCCTACCCGCCGCCCTCCGCCCCGGGGAGGGCCTTCACCCCGGCCGTCGCGCGGCCACCACGCGGGCGTCGGCGGCCGCGCGTCGGAGGCGGTGCGATCAGCAGACCGGGGAGCAGAAGCCGAACTCCCGCAACACTTCCAGGACGACGGCGCGTACGCAGTCACGCCCCGGGGGCAGTCCGGGGTCGCCCTGGGGACCGCGCGGCCCCCTGGGGCCGCAGGGGCCGGGGTCGCCCTTGGGGCCCTGCGGACCACGGGGACCCGCAGGCCCGTCGCGCCCGTTGAGCCCCGGTCGGCCGTCCATCCCGTGCTTGCCGTCCTTGCCGTCCCGACCCGGCGGCCCCTCGGGTCCCTCCGGGCCCTGCCTGCCGTCCTGCCCGTCGGGGCCGCGCGGACCCGTGGGTCCCGCCGGTCCGGGCAGGCCGCGGGGACCCCTGGGGCCGGCCGGCCCTTCGGCGCCCGGAGGCCCGGGGGACCCGGCGGTCCTGGCGGACCAGGCGGATCCACGGGGTCCGGAGGAACGCATCCGCAGGGCGGGCCACAGGGATCGCACCCGCAGGGCGGGGTGCACGGATCGTGCTGGCAGGGGCAGCACTGGACGGGGTCACGTACCGTCACGGGGACATGCTCGGTGACGGTGTCCGACTCCCGATGGGCCGTCACATCGAGAGTGGTCTCGCCCGCGGCGGCGTCCGGACGCACGGTGAACTCACCGGTCCAGAAACGGTCGTCCACGGACTGGAGGGGGATGGCCGAGTCCTCCGCGCCGGGACAGACGGGGGAACGGACCTCGACCCGCTGGTCGCGCTGCGCAGTGGGCCAGTAGACGAACACGCGGGTGCGGATGCCTGGACTGAGGGGATCACCGAAGAACACAAGGAGCCGGGTATCTGTTGGAGTGCCCACCTTGTCTCCTGAAGGTAGCGGAGCGTTGGAGGCAGTGCCCGGCCCTTCCGAACCCACCGCGGAAGGCACCGGGCCTGTGCCGGAGGCCTTGCGGTCGATGTTCCTCCTGCAAGGAGCCCCGTGAACTGCCCGGCACGGTAAGTGACCTGTAAGGATGAGTGCTCAGCTCATCGGAGAATTGAAAGGCCGTTGGGCTCGCTGTTCGGCCGGTGGGTGAATTGTCTGCTCCCGGGAGCAGGGAAACCCGTTCTTTGTCTCCGGCCGAGGCCCGTACGCGCGCCTCCGCTCCACCGGGGCACGCGCGGCGGCGGCCGACAGACCGTCACGTCGCGTGACGCCGCCGTGCTCCCGCCGTCGCACGTCATGTTCGCGGGCCGGAGCATGTCCGCCCGGGCTGCGCACGCCGGCTCAGACCAGGCCGTCCCAGCCCCAGCGCGGTGTGGGGCCGGGTGTGCCGAGATCCGTGCCCACCGGATCTCCCGACACGTCGCGGGCGATGCGGGTGCCCCAGTCGAAGTACTCGACGACGCGGCGCCGGAGCAGGTCGTCGTCGGGCAGCACGTCCTCGACGGCCCGCGTCATCAGCTCCATCCAGCGCTGCCGGTGCTCCTCCGGTGCGGAGCGGGACGGCCACAGACCCGTGAAAAGACCCGTGCCCGGCCGTCGGGCCGGGCACGGGTCGGGGGCCGCGCGGTCGCCGTGACCGCGGGGCTGTGTCACGCCTTCTTGGTCTCCCAGAAGATCTTGTCGATCTGGGCGATGTAGTCCAGGGCCTTCTGGCCCGTGGCCGGGTCGGTGGAGGCCTTGGCGGCGCTGAGTGCCTTCAGCGTGTCGTTCACGAGCTGGTGCAGCTCGGGGTACTTCTCGAAGTGCGGGGGCTTGAAGTAGTCGCTCCACAGGACCGACACGTGGTGCTTGGCGAGCTCGGCCCGCTGCTCCTTGATGACGGTGGCACGGGCCCGGTAGTGCGGGTCGTCGTTGGCCTGGTACTTCTCCTGGACGGCCTTGACGGACTCCGCCTCGATACGGGCCTGGGCGGGGTCGTACACGCCGCACGGGAGGTCGCAGTGGGCGCTGACCTTCACCCTGGGGGCGAACAGGCGGGAAAGCATGAAAGCTGTCCTTCCTCGTGATCGTCTTCTCACGGGCGACACTACTCCGTGCAGGGCCGGTTTTCCCGGCCGACCCGGTTCATGCGCCGGGGCTTAGGTCAAAAGTCCAATCGCCGGACCGGACCGGCGGCGGACGGGACGGAAGGGTGCGCGATGAGGCTCGGGCTGGCGGAGGTCTACAACCCCTCGATGCTCCCCACGCTGCGGCCGGGGGACCAGCTGCTCCTCGGGTACGGGGCGCGCGTGCGGCCGGGGCACGTGGTCGTCGTACGGCATCCGTTCCAGCACGACCTGCTCATCGTGAAGCGGGCGGCGGAGCGGCGCCCCGGCGGCTGGTGGGTGGTCGGCGACAACCCCATGGTGACCAACGACAGCCGCGAGTTCGGCGTGGTGCCGGACGGGCTCGTCGTGGCGCGGGCCGTGCTGCGGCTGCGGCCGCCGCTGCGGCATCAGCGGTCGCCGGTCTCCGTGCTGGCCTGGCTGCCGTCGGCCGTGCGGCCGCTGGTGGCGCGCTCGCGCCGTTTGCGGGCGCGGTAGGCGGCCACGTTCGCACGGGTCGCGCAGCGGTCCGAGCAGTACCGTTTGGAACGATTCGTCGATGTGTCGACATACGCGTTGCGGCAGGGCGGGGCCTCGCACAGGCCGAGGCGGTCCACGCCCAGGTCGGTGAGCTGGAACGCGAGCCCCATGCACGCGATCGCCGCGTAGCCTGCGGTCGCGCTCGACGGGTGTTCGGCGAGGTGCAGGTGCCAGCGCGGGCGGCCGCTGTCGTCCAGGTGGTCGTGGCCGGAGATCTGCGGACTGGCCGGGTATTCGAGCAGCAGGGCGTTCAGCAGGTCCACGGCGCGGGTCTCGTCGCCCTCCGCCGCCGCCGTGAAGACGGCGCGCAGCCGTGCGCGGACGCCCCGGAGGCGGGTCACGTCCGCGTCGCCGGCGCGGCGGGCCGCGTGCTGCGCCGGGCCGAAGAGGGCGCGTACGGCCTCGACGGACGTGAGGGCGTCGGTGCCGCGCCCGGGTTCCTCGGTGTTGACGAGGCGCACCGCGTAGTCCGAGTAATAGGTCAGTTCCACTTGTGTTCCTTACGGGGTGCGCCCTAGGGTACTCCACGTCGGATGTAATAGGTGAGCATAGACCTCAGTGCTTACATCGCGGGTTTTCCGAACCGATCCATCCAGGAGGCGGGCATGGCGGACTGGCAGGCGTGGCAGGACAGTTGGGACCGGCAGCAGGAGTGGTACATGCCGGACCGGGAGGAGCGGTTCCGCGTGCTGCTCGACGCCGTCGAGGCGTTCGCCGGGGACCGGCCGCACGTCCTCGACCTGGCGTGCGGCACCGGCAGCATCACGCGGCGCCTGCTGCGGCGCCTGCCCGGGGCGCGCAGCACCGGCGTCGACCTGGACCCGGCGCTGCTGGCCATCGCGCGCGGCACGTTCGCCGGGGACGACCGCGTCACATTCGTCAGGGCCGACCTCACCCGCCCCGACTGGGCGGACGCCCTGCCCCACGACCGCTACGACGCCGTGCTCACCGCCACCGCCCTCCACTGGCTGGACGACGGACCGCTCACCGCGCTGTACGGCCGCCTGGCGGCCCTGCTGCGGCCCGGCGGGGTCTTCGTCAACGCCGACCACATGCCGGACGACACCGCGCCGCGCATCACGGCCGCGCACGACGCCTTCGCGGCGGCCCGGCGGGAGCGTGCCAGGGAGGCGGGGGCGCTCGACTGGGCGGAGTGGTGGGAGCGGGTCGCCGCAGCGCCGGAACTGGCCGGCGTGGCCGAGGAACGGTTCGCGCTCTTCGGACGCCCCTCGCGGGGCAGCGACCACGACGGCCCGCCGCACCCGCCGGCCTGGCACCTCGACGCGCTGCGGGCCGCCGGGTTCGCCGAGGCGCGGATCGCCTGGGCGTCCCTCACGGACGCGGCCGTCCTGGCGCTGGTATGACGCGGCGGGCGCGGACCGCCGTGCGGACCGCGCCCGCGCCGCGTCAGCGCGTGACGCCCGCGTCGAGCGCGGCCTTCGCCACGGCGTCGGCCACCGCCGGGGCCACCCGCGGATCGAACGGCGACGGAATCACCCGTTCAGGTGAAAGCTCGTCCTCGACGACCGCGGCGAGCGCCTCGGCGGCCGCGAGCTTCATGCTCTCGGTGATCCGCGTCGCGCCCACCCGCAGCGCGCCCGCGAAGATGCCGGGGAACGCCAGGACGTTGTTGATCTGGTTCGGGAAGTCGCTGCGCCCGGTGGCGACGACGGCCGCGTACCTGGCGGCCACCTCCGGGTGCACCTCGGGATCCGGGTTGGCCATGGCGAAGACGAACGCGCCCGGCGCCATCGTCGCGACGACCTCCTCGGGGACCGTGCCGCCGCTGACCCCGATGAACACGTCAGCGCCGGCCAGCACCGAGGCCAGTGACCCCGACCGGCCGCCCGCCTGCGCGGTGAGGGCGGCGAGTTCGCGCTTCGCGTCGGTCAGGTCCGCGCGGTCCGCCGACACGACGCCCCGGCGGTCGCACACCGCGATGTCGGTGACGCCCGCGCCGAGGAGGATGCGCGCGATCGCCACCCCCGCCGCGCCCGCCCCCGAGATCACGACGCGCAGGCTGCCCAGGGAACGGCCCGTCAGGCGGGCCGCGTTGCGCAGGGCGGCGAGCGTCACGACGGCGGTGCCGTGCTGGTCGTCGTGGAAGACGGGGATGTCAAGCCGCTCCTGGAGCCTGCGCTCGATCTCGAAGCAGCGCGGCGCGGAGATGTCCTCCAGGTTGATGCCGCCGAAGGACGGCGCGAGACGGGCGACCGTCTCCACGATCTCGTCCGTGTCGCGGCAGTCGAGCGCCACCGGCACCGCGTCGACGTCACCGAACTGCTTGAAGAGGATGGCCTTCCCCTCCATCACCGGCAGGGACGCCTCCGGGCCGATGTCGCCGAGGCCGAGGACGGCGCTGCCGTCCGTGACGACCGCGACGGTGCGGGACTTCCAGGTGTAGGTGTGGACGAGGTCCGGCTGTTCGGCGATGGCCGAGCAGACCCGGGCCACGCCGGGCGTGTAGGCGAGGGAGAGGTCCGCGGCGTCGCGGACCGGGACGGTCGCCCGGACGGCCATCTTGCCGCCCCGATGGAGTTCGAACACCGGGTCGAGCGCCGTGTCCGGCAGCTCGGTCCGGGGGGTGATGATCTCCGATGTCACTGCTGGTGACCCCTTATGAACGTGACTGACTGAGGGTGGCCGCTTCCCGGTCGGGAAGCGGGCGGGCACCACGTCCGCTGGGATGAGGAGCGGACGCCGGACGCGTCGCACAAGCGCCCGGGTCCCCGGGTGAGGGGCGTAACGGATCGTTCTACCCGATCGGGCGCCCGGGGGACGACCGCATTCGGGGATCGGACCCGGGGCCGCCGGACCGCTCCCGACCAGCGTCCAGCGGGTCGCTGAAGTCCTCCTGCCGATCCGCTGAAGGACCGTCGACGTGACCGATGTCTCAGCGCGCGCGCCGCGCCCCGCGCTGTGGCGCCGGCACGGCGTCCCTGACTACCGTGAGGGGATGTTCGCCGCCTACGCCGCACGTATCGACCGCGACCGGCCGCTGAACGGCCTCGAACTCGGGGACCGCCCCGCGCCGCAGGCGCCGCCGGGCTGGACGGTCGTGGACGTTCGGGCCGCCTCCCTGAACCATCACGATCTGTGGTCGCTGCGCGGCGTCGGCCTGGCCGAGGAGGCCCTGCCGATGATCCTCGGCTGCGACGCCGCCGGGGTCGACGCGGACGGGAACGAGGTCGTCGTCCACGGCGTCATCGGCGCCACCGGGCACGGGGTCGGGCCGCGCGAACGGCGGTCGCTGCTCAGCGAGAAGTACCAGGGGACCTTCGCGGAACGGGTGGCCGTCCCCGCGTGGAACGTCCTGCCGAAGCCGCCCGGGCTGTCCTTCGAGGAGGCGGCCTGCCTCCCCACGGCGTGGCTGACGGCGTACCGGATGCTGTTCACCGCCGCACGGGTACGGCCGGGCGACCGGGTGCTCGTGCAGGGCGCGGGCGGCGGTGTGGCCACGGCGGCGGTGCTGCTGGGCCGGGCGGCGGGGCTGCGGATGTACGTGACGAGCCGGGACGCGGCGAAACGCGAACGCGCCATCGCCCTGGGTGCCGAGGCGGCGTTCCCGGCGGGGGAGCGGCTGCCCCACCGCGTCGACGCGGTCCTGGAATCGGTCGGGGAGGCCACCTGGTCGCACTCGGTGGCGTCCCTGCGGCCGGGCGGGACGCTGGTGCTGTGCGGGGCCACCAGCGGGCAGGCGCCCCGCTCCGCCGAGCTGAACCGCATCTTCTTCCTCGAACTCACGGTCACCGGCGTGACGATGGGCGGGCGGGACGAGCTGGCGTCCCTCCTCGACTTCTGCGTCACGGCCGGTGTCCGCCCGCCGATCGACACCGTGCTGCCGCTGGACCGGGCGCGCGACGCCTTCGCGCGGCTGGAGAGCGGCGACCTGTTCGGCAAGGCGGTGCTCACGGTCTGAGCGGGCGTCAGTCCCTCGGCAGGGTGAGGAGCGCGATCAGGTGGGCGGCGGACGCGGAGAGCTGACGGCGCGCCTCCCGCAGCAGCTCCTGGGTCATGCCGTGGTCGCGGGCGGCGTCCCGCACGTCGTCGCGGAAGCGGTCGAGGAGCCGGGCGAGTTCCCGTTCGGGATCGGCGACGGGCTCGTCGTCGCCCCCGGGCTCGTCGGCGGGGTGCGACCAGCCGGTGGTCCAGGGGGTGGCCGGCCGGCCGGTGCGGCCCCAGCCGCCGATGCCCTGGCCGATGCCGTCGAGGCCCTCGCGGAGCGCGCGCTGCCAGTCGCCGGACGCGGCGCGGGACGTGAACCGCTCCTGCATCCGGCGGGCGGCCTCCTCGAACGCGGCACCGGCGGCGGCACCGGCGGTGTGCGGGTCGTCCGCGCCGTCCCGGCCGCGCTCCCGGGGGCCGGCCGCCGTGCCCTTCCGCGCGGCCGCCGTCGCCCGCCGGATCTCCTCCCGCAGGTCGCGCGCGGACCCGCCGATGTCCTCCCGGATGCCGGCGGCGAGCGCGGCCAGGGAGTCGCGGATCTCTCCTTCGAGCTGCGCCAGCTCCGCCTCGCGGGCGGCCAGTTCGGCGCGGCCCTCGGGGGTGAGCGAGTACACCTTGCGCCCGCCCTCCGTGGTGTGCCGGATCAGGCCCTCGGCCTCCAGCTTGGCCAGGCGCGGGTAGACGGTGCCGGCGGAGGGCGCGTACAGCCCGTTGAAGCGCTCCTCCAGCAGGCGGATCACCTCGTAGCCGTGGCGGGGGGACTCGGAGAGCAGCTTGAGCAGGTACAGGCGCAGCCGGCCGTGACCGAAGACGGGGGGCATGTCAGGCGTCCTTACGGAAGGAGAGGGCGGAGGCGGCCTCGTGGGTGTCCGGGCGGCGCAGCAGGGCCACCGCGCCCGAGACGGTGACGCACCGCAGACTGCCGCCGCCCCGGCCGATGGTGCCGCGCAGCCGCTTGGGGCCCCAGCCGGACGGGGCGAGCCCGGGGACGTCGGAGGAGAGGGCGCCGAGCAGCGACTCGGCGGACACCTCGGCGCCGTACCCCTCGGGCAGGCGCACCGCCACCTCGCCGGTGACGGACTTCAGCCGTACGCGGGAGGGCGCGGGGCGGGGCGCGAGGTCGACCACCATGCCGCCGCTGACGGTCTCCGCCTCCAGGGCGGTGCCGGCGCCGTCCAGGACGGTCAGGTCGCCGGCGGCCGAGGAGAAGCGCAGCTCGCCGCCGAAGCCCTGCACGTCGGCGTCGCCCGAGACCGTGCGGACGCGGACCGTGCCCGCCGGGCCGACGAGCGTGGTGTCACCGGTGACCGCGCGGACCTCCGTGTCGCCGGCGAGGCCGCTGACGACCGCGGTGGCGTCGACGACGCCGACCGTGAGCCGGCAGGCGGCCGGCACGGAGACCGAGACGACCGCCGAGCGGGTGCCCCGGTACTCCCGCTTGTCGAGGAAGCTCTTCCACGACAGGTCGCCGTAGGAGACGGAAAGACGGCCGCCGCGCCGCCGCACCCGCAGCGGCGGCCCCGTCACCTCGGCGATCTCGACCCGGGTGGTGTCGGTGTCGGTGCCGACGACATTGACCGCGCCGCCGACCAGGCCGATGTGCAGCTCGGCGACGGGCTTCCCGTCGAAGTCGAACGACTGCGGCCCGGTCACGGACCACTCGGAACTCGGCGCCATGGGCTTTCCCTCCGGGCCGCGCGGCGGGACATGGCCGGCCGGCCGTGCCCGCGCCGCACTATCGCGACTGTCGAGAACACGATATATCGTGTGTCGCGGCCGTCAACCCCCGGAACCGCGTCAGGCGTCCTCGTCGTCCTCGTCGTCGAGCCGGGCCAGCCAGGTGGCGAGCCGTTCGACGGGGATCTCGAAGTCCGGGTTCAGGTCCACGAAGACGCGCAGCTGGTCGGCCAGCCAGCCGAGGCTGACCTCCTCGTCGCCGCGCCGCGACGCCAGCTCCTCGATGCCGCGATCGGTGAAGTACACGGGATGCTCCGGTGGGGAATGCGAGACAGGACAGGGAAGAAAAAGCCAGGATAGGCAACTGTCGGTAGCGACGGATAACCTGCACAGCACACCAGCGACGAGGGGGGTCCGATGAGTGGCACGACCGCCCGCCCGCGCCCGTCCGGCACCCCCGCGCCCGCCCGCCGCGGGGCCGTGGCACGGGGCGCACGGCCCGCCCGAGCGGTGGCACAGGGGGCGCGCGCATGACGACGACGGACCCCTTCGAGTTCCTCGCGCCGCTCGCCGAGGCGGCCACCGTACGCATCCAGGCACCGCCGGGCGGGTATGCCGTGGGCACGCGGGAAGCGCCCCCGTGGGGCAGTGGCTTCTTCGTGGCCCCCGGATGGGTGCTGACCTGCGCGCATGTGGCACTCGGCGCGGGCGGCGGCGAGGGAGGAGGACGCGAGGTGGGTCTCACCTTCGGCGACCTCGACACCCCGGTCCGCGGCCGGATCGAGTGGGCGCAGCCCTGGGAGTGCGCGCCGGACGGCTCCTGGGACGCCCCCGACCTCGCTCTCGTGCGGCTGCTCGACCGTGCCGCGCACGAGTGCGTGTGGCTCACCGAGCGCACCGCCCGCGTCTTCACCAGCAAGGAGGTCGCGTTCTTCGGCTGCGCCGGCGCCACCGCCGCCGGCCGCGTGGAGCCGGTCAGCGGCCGCTGCACCATCCGCGGCGAGATGGGCGGCGGCGGGCTGATGAAGCTGGGCGCCGAGGACGAGTTCCACCACGGCCTGTCCGGCGGCCCCGTCGTGGACCTGGAGCGCGGCGAGGTCATCGGGGTGCTGAAGGCCCGGCGCCCCCGCAAGGACGGCGGCCTCGCCACCTCCGTCATCCGCCTGCGCGGCCTGCCGTCGCCCGCCCTGCCCGTCACCGCCGAGCGCGACGACCTCTACGTCCGCGTCCTGCACGCCCACGACCGGCACCACGCCGCGCGCCACCGCGACGCCAGCACCCCCGGGTACACCTGGACGGACGCCCAGAGCCGGCTGCCCGCCACCGCCGAGCGCGCCCTGAGCCCCGGCAGCCGTGCCGAACTCCTCGGCCTCCTCGCCGAACTGCCGCCCCCCGTCTCCACGGCCGCCCTCGACCGCACCGTCACCGAGATGCTGCACCGCGAGCCGTACGGCGAGGCGCTCCACGACCTCCGGTACAAGAAGCCCCTCCCCGCCCCGCGCGGCTGGCGCGACGGGCTCGGCATGCTGTACGACCCGGGCCAGGGGCTCACCGAGCTGCAGATCGTCCTGCGCTACGCCGTGCACGCCGCCACCGCCGAACGGCCCTACCCGGCGGCGCACGGCGCGGAGCAGGCCGTCCTCGACTGGGCGCACGGGATGGCGTCCGGCGCGCCCCAACTGCCGCGCTGGTTCCGCAAGAGCCTGGAGACCGAGGAGAAGGCCCGCGTGCGCGCCCGCGTGCCCGCCGCCGGGCCGGGCGCCCTGCCGACGCCGCGGACCGCCGAGCTGATCGGCGTCACCGCCGACCTCGGCGGCCCGCCCGACCGCCTCACCGGCGCCGAGAACGGGCACCCGGCCGGCGTGCCCGGGCGCGCCGACGGACCGCCGCGGCCCCGCGCGCCCCGTCCCGAGCCGTACGCCCTGCTGGAGATCACCCCGAGCCCCTGGGAGTTCGGCCGGTACGACTGGCGGGTCTGCGCGGGCCGGGCCGACGGCGAGCTGATCCCCGTCGACGAGGAGTGCGGCGCCGCGGGTCCGGGCGAGCCGTCGGCGCGGCTGCGGGACGCGCTCGCCGAGGCCTTCCGCCGGGGGGACGAGCCGGACCGCCCGGTCCGGCTCCAGGTGGCCCTCCCGTACTCGCTGCTCGGCTTCCCCGTGGACGCCTGGCGGCTGGCGCCCGGCGGGCCGACCCTCGGCGAGCAGCGCCCGGTCGTCGTGCGCAGCACCGACCTCGTGCCCGAGGCGGAGGACACGGCCGAGTCGGCGGAGCTGCGCCGATTCCGCTGGCAGCGGCTCCACGACGGGCCGCTCGCGCCCGGCGTCCTCGACTGCGCGGACGGCGTCCCGCACCCGCTGCCCCCGCCCGCGGCGCTCAGCGAACTCGGCTTCGACACCCTGCCGGTCCTGTGCCGCACCCATGCCACGGGGGGCGAGCCCGGCGCGCTGCACCGGGTCATGGCGGGCGGCTACAACGTCGTCCTGTGGCGCCGCGACCTGGCCGACCGCGACCCCGACTGCACCGGGTTCCACGGCGGGGTCACCCGTGCCGTGACCGGCGCCGGCCACGCGGCCGCGCTGCCCGGCGAGCTGCGGCGGCTGCGCGCCGGCGTCGCGGCGGGGGACGGCGCGACCACGTGGTCGCGCGGCCTCGCCCTGCTGTACAACGATCCCGCCCAGCCCCTGCCGGGGGCGGGTATTCCGCTGGAGGCGCCATGAGCGGTGCCACCGCAGCAAACGAGACGTGGGCCGGGGCACCCGCCCCGGCGGGCGGGGCCGTACGGCCGGGACCGAGGCAACGAGGACGAGGAGCACGCTGTGGCAGTTACTGACCCGATGCCCGGCCCGCCGGAGAGCGGCGACGCGCAGCGTCCGGCCGGCCGTGAATGGCTCATCTACCGGGGCGCGGGGGAGCCGCACGACGGCATCCTCTCGCTTCCCAAGCCCCCGCCGTGGCGGGACTTCGACGGCCGTCCGCTGGTCGCGCCGGGCCCCGACATCGACAGCGCGTCCACGCGCCGCCTCGGCGCCCACCGGCACCTCGCGGAGCTGCACCGGCCGAGCGCAGAAGAGCTGGAGATCATCAACGCGGCGCTGTACCTGCGCCGCCCCCTCCTCGTCACCGGCAGCCCCGGCACCGGCAAGAGCACCCTCGCCCACTCCGTCGCGTACGAGCTGGGCCTCGGCCGGGTCCTGCACTGGCCGATCGTCAGCCGCACCACGCTGGAGGACGGCCTCTACCGCTACGACGCCATCGCCCGCCTGCAGGACACGCAGATCGCGGCGAGCAGCCGGGCGGCGGGCGCCCCGCAGCCGGCGGTGCCCGGCGGCATCGGCAGCTATGTGCGGCTCGGGCCGCTCGGCACGGCGCTGCTGCCGACCGCGAAGCCGCGCGTGCTCCTGATCGACGAGCTGGACAAGAGCGACATCGACCTGCCCAACGACCTGCTGAACGTCCTGGAGGAGGGCGCGTTCGGCGTCCCGGAGCTGGAGCGGATCGCGGAGCGCGAGCCGGAGGTCGACGTCCTGACCGACGACGGCACGAAGGTGACCGTCAGGGACGGCCGCGTCCAGTGCCACGCGTTCCCGTTCGTCGTCCTCACGAGCAACGGGGAGCGCGACTTCCCCGCGGCGCTGCTGCGGCGCTGCATCCACCTGGAGATCAGCCGGCCGGACCACGAGCGGCTGGCCACGATCGTCCGCGCCCAGCTCGGCGACGAACTGGCGCGGGTCGGCGAGGACCTGATCACACGTTTCCTGGAGCGGTCGCGGACCGAGCAGCTCGCGGCCGATCAGCTCCTGAACGCGATATACCTCACGCACCACGCCGAGCTGCCCACCCGGGACCGGCTGGCCGACATGCTCATCCAGCGCCTGGACCGGCCGAGGTAGGCCGCCATGTCGGAACCGGACGGCCCCCCCGGCGCGACCCCGTTCGCGGCCCTGATCGGCGCCCTGCGCGGCGCGCGCCTCGACCCGGAGTGGTTCGAGGTCGCCGACGCGCTCTGGCTCGCGCAGTACTGCGGTCCGCTCCCGTCCGGTGCGCGGGACGGGGAGGGGCCTGCAGCCGGCGACCCCGCCGGGCGGGGCGCGCCGCCGCTGCCAGGCCCGCGCACGGCCGCGGAGAACGGCCACCGGCCCACGCTCGACTCGCGGCGTTCGGCCGGCCCCCCGGAGCCCGCCGAACGCCCGGTGCCCCTGCACGCCGCGCGGCCCGGCACCGGGGCGGCGGAGTCCGCCGCGCGGGCCGCCGCCGTCGCGGTGGGCGTCCCGGCCGCCAGGACCCTGCCGGGACCCCTCGGGCTCGAACGCGCCCTCCGACCCCTCCAGCGGTACCGGCCGCCCGGCCGGCCGCCGCGCCGCTCCGCATCCCCCGACCTGGACGAACGCAAGACCGTGGAACGCACTGCCCGCGCCGGCGGGCTCCTGATGCCGGCCTTCCGAGACGACACACGGGGCCACACCGAACTGCAGCTCCTCATGGACGCGGCGCCCGCCATGCGGATCTGGCAGCGCATGCTCGGCGAGCTGGCCGAGGTCTTCACCCGGCTCGGCGCGTTCCGCGACCTCCAGGTGCACTACCTGCACCAGTCGCCCGACGGCGCGCCCGCGACGAGCAGCCGCTTCGACCCGGCGGGCGCCGTGCTGCGGCCCGCGCGCCAGCTCCAGGACCCCACCGGGCGGCGCCTCACCGTGGTCGTGAGCGACTGCACCGGGCCGCTGTGGAGCAGCGGCGGCGCGCACCGGCTGTTGCACGGCCTGGCACGGTACGCGCCGGTCGCCGTCGTCCAGCCGTTGCCGCAGCGCCTGTGGGCGAGGACGCGGCTGCCGGCGTCCGCCGGGATGCTGCGGCGCGAGGAGGGGTGGCCGGCCGCGGCGCGGCTGCGGTTCACGGCCGACGCCACCGGCTACCCGTCGCCGGCGCCGCCCGGCGCGGTGCCGATCCCCGTGCTGCCGCCCGCGCCGGCCGCGCTCGGCGCGTGGGCCGCGCTCCTGTGCGGGCCGGGCCCCGACGCCACCCGCGCGGCCGTCGGCTGGGTCCGCGCCGACCAGCCGCCCGCGCCCGTCCGCAGGTCAGGCGGGCCGCCGCCGACGGCCGCCGCGATGGTGGCGCGGTTCCGCGCCGGCGCGTCGCCGGGTGCGGCGCAGCTCGCCGTCTACCTGGCGGCGGCGCCGCTGTTCCTGCCGGTGATGCAGCTCGTCCAGCGCACCATGCTGCCCGACTCGGGGCCGGCCGAGCTGTCCGAGGTGCTGCTCAGCGGCCTCGTGCGCCGCCCCGGGGACGACCGCGACGACCGGTGGTACGTCTTCGCCGACGGTGTGCAGGACCATCTGCTCGCCGACCTCGGCCACGACGAGGCGCTCCTCGTCCTCAAGCACTGCTCCGCGTACGTCGAGCAGCGTTTCGGCCGCGGCGGGCCGAACTTCCCCGCCCTCGCCCTCGCCCAGCTCAGCGGCGGCGAGCGGGTGGCCGTCGTGCCGCCGCCGGCACCGGGGGCCGTCGTGGAGGGGCCGGCGGGGCACCGGCTGACGCAGCCGTTCGCCGAGGTCGCCGCCCGGGTCCTGCGCCGTTTCCTGCCGGAGACGCAGAGCGCCGCACCGCCGCCCGGCGCGTCCCCCGTGACCGGGCCGCAGGCCGCCGTGCGCGAGGCGCGGCGGCTGGCCGGGCGGTTCGCCGAGGACGGGAAGGTGCAGCACCAGCTCGACGCCGTACGGCTGTTGCGGCAGGCGGCCGAGGCGCAGCGGGCGCGGGGCGGCGGGACCGACCCGGAGCTGTGGAGCGAGCTGGCCGAGCAGCTCCTGAGCCTGTGGCGGGTGCAGCGTGACGGGGAGCTGCTGGCCGAGGCCAGGGCGGCGGCGACCACCGCCGCCGCGTTCCCCGGCTCGGTCCGTGCCCGCACGGCGCTCGCGCGGGTGCTGCACGCGGCCGCGGCCGAGCGCAGGGCCGAGGGCGACTCGGCCGGTGCCCTGGAGCTGTGGCAGCGTGCCGACCGGGAGTTCGCGGCCGTCTGCGCCACACCGGGGCTCGACCGCGCCGCGGCCCTCGGCGTCACGCTGGAGCGCGTCCAGGTCCTGGAGGAGCAGTGGCGCCTCGGCGGCGACACGGCGCTCCTCCAGGAGAGTGTCGGCACGGTCGAGGCCGTCGCCGACGCGTGGCCGCCGGGGGAGCCGCAGCCCAGCGGCCTGCCCCTCGCCCACGGCCGCGCGCTGCTGCGGCTCGCGGGCGCCGCGCACGACACGGAGCTCGCCCGCGTGTACGCCGGGCAGGCCGCCGGGTCGCTGCGGCGCGGCGGCTGGGCGCTGGAGTCGGAGCACGCCCCGGCCGGGGAGCGCGTCGCCGCGCTCCTCGACCTGGTCGACGCCCTGCTGCTGACCGCCGCCGACTGGCCGGCCGCGCAGGAGCCGATCGCGCAGGCCGCGCGGCTCGCCACCGATCCGGTGCAGCGCGCCGGCTGCCTGATCAGGGCGGGCCGGCTCGCGGTGCGCCGGTTCGAGGCGGACGGGCTGCCGGCCCATCTGGAGGAGGCCGCCGCCCGCTTCGGGGCGGCCGGCGGCACGGTCTCGCGCGACCGCCCCGAGTACAGCGACCTCATCGAGGAGTGGGGCGTCACGCTGCTGCGCCGCGCCGCGCTGCCGGACGGCGATCCGTTCGTCTCGCGCGCGGTCCGGGTGCTGCGCGACTGCCGCATGGAGACGCCGGGCGGGCACGCGCGGCTGTCGTACCGGCTGCTGACGCTGGGCCGCGCCCTCATGGTCCGCTACCGCGCCACCGAGGACCTGGTGGACCTGCGGGAGGCCGAGCACCTGTTCAACCGGTCGGTGCACCAGGCCGGCACCTCGGTCGGGCGGGCCTGCGCCTGGTTCGAGCTGGGGGAGACCCACCGCCGCGCCTACCGTCACACACGGCGCCCCGAGCGTCTCGAACAGGCCGCCGACGCCTACCGCAGGGCCGCGTCCGAGGCCCGCACGGCGCGGGAGGAGCCGGCGTCCGACGGCGGCTCGCCGGACGAGGCGATACGCCTGGCCGCGCGGGCACTGCACCAGCGCGGTGTCGTGTTCGAGGTGGCGCGCCGTCCGCTCGCCGCCGCCGACGCGTACCGGTCGGCCCTGGAGCTGTGGCACCTCCTGCCGGACGGCGCCGCGGCGGGCGAGCCGACCCGCACGCGGCTGGCGGGGCTGCGGGGGGAGCGCTGAGCCGCGCGGCCGTACGGGGGCGCGGCACGGTCACCCGGCCGTGCGCCCCCTGCTTCGCCGCCGTGGACGTGCCGCGTTTCCCCGCCGCACGCCGCGGGCATTCTCCGCTCCGCCACTGCCATGGAGGAGACATGACGACGAGCTACCGGCACACGGCGCCCGGCACCGCCGCCACGGGCGCCGGTGCGCATCCGCCCGACCTGCCCGGTGCCCCCGGCCTCTCCGACCGGTCCGGCCTCCCGGACGTGCTGGGCCTCAGCCTCGCCGAGCTGCGGCGGCTCGACCACCCGGTGCTCAGCGAAGTCCTCGACGACCTGCGGGACCGCGTGGTGCGGCAGCGCGAAGGGCTGTGGGGATTCACGCAGTTCAGCCAGTTCGACCAGGCGATGCCCGACGTCTGACCGGCACCCGCGCCGATCCGAAGGCTTTCGGACCTTTCGCGCGCCGATACGGACAGGGGCCGAAGCCATCGTTTCATTCCCCGCCATGGACGGAACACTTCCCCGGGAGCCGCGCCCAGCTCAGCGCCGCTCCACGACCGGGGACAGGGGGACGACGCAGGTGCACGGGACGCCGGAGACCGCCCGGCACGGGCCCGGCGGCCGCCCGGGCACGATGCCCTTCCAGCAGTTCATCGTCAAGGTCAACAGCCGCTGCAACCTGGCCTGCCGCTACTGCTACATGTACTTCGCCGCCGACGCCGGCTGGCGCGGCCGCCCCGTCACCGCCTCGCCCGGGATGCTGCGCCGCACCGCCGAACGCATCGCCGAGCACGCAGCAGCCCACCGCCTGCCCGCGCTCTCCCTCGTCCTGCACGGCGGCGAGCCCCTCCTCACCGACCCCGCCGACCTCGGCGCCTTCGTCGCCGACGTGCGCCGCCGCGTCCCCGACGGGTGCGCCGTGCACGCCACCGTCCAGACCAACGGGGTCCTGCTCACCGAGGAGAAACTCACCGTCCTCGCCGCCCACGGCATCACGGTCGGCCTCAGCCTCGACGGCGGCCTCGCCCGCCACAACCGCCGGCGCGTCGACCACGCGGGACGCCCCTCCTGGCCCGCCGTCGAACGCGCCGCGCGCCTCCTGGCCGAGGACCGCCACCGCGCCTCCTGGTCCGGGGCCCTCTGCGTCATCGACCTGGCCGACGACCCCGCCGAGGTCTACACCTCGCTGCTGGACCTCGCCCCGCCCGCGCTCGACTTCCTCCTCCCGCACGGGAACTGGACGCATCCGCCCGACGGCCTCCCCGCGCCCGCGGACGCGCCCGCCCCGTACGGGGACTGGCTGTGCACCGTCTTCGACCTGTGGTGGCACGCCGACCGCCGCAGGACGCGCGTCCGTCTCTTCCAGGAGTGCATCGCCCTCATCCTCGGCCTGCCCGCCGCCACGGAGAGCCTGGGCCTCCAGCCGTTCACCGCCGTGGTCGTCGAGACCGACGGCGCCATCGAGCAGGTCGACTCCCTGAAGACCGCCCACGACGGCGCGGCCGCCACCGGCCTCGACATCTTCTCCGCGCCCTTCGACGCCGCCCTCGCCCACCCCGGGGTCATGGCGCGGCAGGCGGGCCGCGCCGCCCTCGCCCCTGCCTGCCTGGACTGCGCCCTCGTCGACGTGTGCGGCGGCGGCCACTACGCCCACCGCTACCGCGAGGGCACCCCCGACCCGTTCCGGCACCCCTCCGTGTACTGCGCCGACCTCCAGCGCCTCATCGGCCACATCTCCGCGGCCCTCCACCGGGCGGTCGCCGCATGACCGTCACCCTCACCGAGGACGACGTCCGCGCACTCGGCGCGACCGAGGGCGCGCACGACACCCTCGCCCGGCTCGCCGCCGGCCAGCACACGCGGCGGATGCTCCTGCTGCGCGTCCTCCTCGACGCCCTGGAGTCCGCCGGAGCCACCACGGGACCGGCCGCCGCCCTGGCACGCGACCACGCCCGTCTCCTGGAGAACGCCGAGCGCGCCGCCCCGGACGCCGCCCGCCGGGTCCTCTTCTACTCGCTCACCGGACCGCTGGCCGAACGCTGCGTCAAATGGCTCCAGCCCGGCGCGGCCGGCGCCCCGGGCGACGGCGCCGACGCCGCCCGCGACCTCGCGCACCTCGGCTCCCTCGCCGCGGCGGCCGCCGCACGCTCGGGGCTGCGGTTCACCGCCCGCGTCCCCGTCCACGACGGCCGCGTCACCCTGCCGACCCTCGGCGCGCTGCGGTGCCCGGCGCCCGACGGCACCGTCGCCGAACTCGGCGGCGACCCCGGGCACCTGATCCTCACCGCGCCCGGCCGTGCCCCGGCCGCGGTCCACCGCGACCCGGCGGGCACCTGGCACTCCGACGACCCCGGCTGGCTGCCCCTCCACGTCCTCGACGGCGGCCCGCGGACCGTGCTCCTCGACGACCTCGACCAGGGCCGGCTCGCCGACCGGACCGGCCCCCTCGACCCCGGGGAACGCGCCCACTGGACCGGCCTGTGGCACGGCGCCCTGCCCCTCCTCGGCCTCGGCGGCGCCGCCCGCTCCGCCGAACTCGCCCTCCTCGACTGCATCGTGCCCCTCGCGGGACCGCCCACCGGCGTCGGCACCAACGTCGGCGCCAACCACGCCAGCGGCACCAGCCCCAGCGCCTTCGGCGCCGTCATGGCGAGCACCCCGCCGAGCGCCGCCCACCTCGCCGCCGGCCTCGCCCACGAACTGCAGCACGCCAAACTCGCCGCGCTCTCGGCCCTCACGCCCCTCCACACCGCCGACGACACCTGCGCGCACTGGGCGCCCTGGCGCCCCGACCCCCGCCCGTTCGACGGACTGCTCCACGGCGTCTACGCCCACCTCGCCCTCGCCGGCTTCTGGCAGCACCTGGCCCTCGCCCTGGACGACCCCGGCGAACGCGACCACGCCTGGGCCGCCCACGCCCGCTGCCACGCCCAGGTGGGGGCCGTCCTGCCGACCCTGCGCGGCAGCCGCCGCCTCACCGACGCGGGCCGCGTCTTCGTCGGCGCCCTCGCCGGCCGGCACGAACAGCTCCGCGACCCGGCACCCCCCGAGGGGCACCTCGTCCGCGCGGCGGCGTACGTCGAGACGGCGCACACCCTCTGGCTGCGCCGTCATCCCCGACGAACGGTTACGTGACGTACCCGCGGTGTATGTTCCTGGACGAGGGAACTGACGGGCCGTCGCGTCGCGTCGGCCTCTCGGGGGGGAGTCACCGTGCCGGGTTTCGAGCGACAGAACCGTACGACCGCTAAGGACACCGCAGTGAGCAGCCAGGACCACCGGGTGACCATCAGCTTCGCCGGCTTCAACCGGGCCTGGGCCGCCTGGATCCGCGACCGCCTGGAGCGGCACGGCTTCGAGGTGGCCGTCCAGCGCTGGGACCCGCCGGTCGGTGTGCCGCTCACCGAGGCGCTGCGCGACCTGCTGTTCCTGGAGGGCCGCGTTCTCGTCATCCTGTCCGACTGGTACTTCAAGCTCGGCCCGCGCACCGACGACGAGTGGAACGCCGCGCTGCGCTCCGTCGTCGCGCCGAACGCGCACCGGTTCGCCGCCGTCTCCGTCTCCGCGCAGGAGATGCCCCGCGCCACCACGGCCTTCGGGGGTGTCGTGGAGCTGTGGGGCACCGGAGCGCGGGAGGCCGAGCGGCGCCTCGTGAAGCTCCTCGGTCCGCCCCCCGCGGAGAAGACCCCCACGCTCGGCGGCCGCCAGGGCCCGCGCTTCCCCCAGGAACAGCCGCACGTCTGGGGCGGCGTCCCCCGGCGCAACGTCCGCTTCACCGGCCGTGAGTCCACCATGCAGGCGGTGTACTCGACGCTCCAGCGGGCGCAGTCGGGCGCCGGCGTCGTGACCCTGTGGGGCATGTCGGGCGTCGGCAAGACGCAGATCGCCGCCGAGTACGTGCACCGCTTCCAGACGGAGTACGACGTCGTCTGGTGGGTCCCGGCCGACCAGCGCGGCATCCTCCGGCAGCGGCTCGCCGCCCTCGCGCCCGACCTCGGCCTCGTCACGGGCCACGAGTACGGCGAGCGGCTCCGCGCCGTCCGCGAGGCCCTGCGCCGCGGCCGCCCGTACTCCCGCTGGCTGCTCGTCCTGGACGGCGCCGACGACCCGGCGCCCATCGCGGACGACGTGCCGAGCGGCCCGGGCCACGTCCTCATCACCTCGCAGAACCGCCAGTGGGAGGACTACAACACCCATCTCCACACCGTGGGGACGTACGAGCGCGACGAGTCCGTCGCCTTCGTACGGCGGCGCGCGCCCCGCATCGACCCGGCCGAGGCCGACCTGCTCGCCGAGGCCCTCGGCGACCTGCCGCTCGCCCTCGACCAGACCGCCGGCTGGCTCAACGACGCCGCCATGTCCGTCCGGGACTACGTCGAACTCCTCCGCTCCGGCACGGACGTCGAGGCCAGCCTCCGTGTCGCGCCGGACTTCCCGATGACGTACTACATGGCGTTCTCGATACTGCTGAACCGCCTGCGCGAGACCGTCCCCGAGGCCGTGGACCTGCTGCGCCTGTGCTCCTACTTCGCGCCGGGCGCCATCCCCGTCCAGCTCGTCCGCTCCGTCCCGGCCGCCGACCTGCCCGAGCGCCTCGCCGAACTGCGGGAGGACCCCCTCCGCTGGAACGCCGCCATCAGCAAGCTCGTCCAGTACTCGGTCATCCGCTGGGAGATGCCGGAGCACCGCACGGACCCCGAGGACGGCACGATCCACCTGCACCGCATGGTCGCCCAGACCGTGCAGACGGGCATGTCCAAGGCCGACCAGGAGCAGTTCTCGCGCGCCGTGCGCCGCGCCCTGGCCGCCGCCGACCCGCAGCGCTTCAGCGACACCCGCCGCTGGTCCCGCTTCGCGAAGATCGTGCCGCACCTGGAGGCGTCCGGCGCGCTGCGCAGCCGCCACGGCGACATGCACCGGCTCATCCTCAACTGCCTCCACTACCTCTACAACGCCGGCGAGTACACCTCCGGCATCCAGCTCGCCCAGCGCACGGAGGCCGCCTGGCGCGACGTCCTCGGCTCCGACCACCCGCTGCTGTGGGAGCTGAGCTCCCAGTACGCCACCCTGCTGCGCGCCACCGGTGCCTACGCGCGCACCGAGCGCATCGACCGCGCCGTCATCGACCACCTGACGGCCGAGCGCGGCCCGGAGGACCTGACCGTCCTGCGCGCGCAGGAGGGCCTGAGCGCCGACCTGCGCGGCCTCGCCAGGTACGCGGAGTCGCTCCGTGTCAGCCGCCACGTCGAGGACACCTACCGCGGCCTCCTCGGGGACACCGACCCCCGCACGCTCAACGCCCAGAGCAACGTGGCCGACTCCCTGCGCCTCCTCGGCCGCTGGGCCGAGGCCGCGCGCACCGACCGGGAGAGCCTCCAGCTCCGCCGCGAGACCCTCGGCGCCCGGCACGCGTGGTCGCTCAGCTCGGAGCTCATGTACGCCTGGGACCTGCGCCTGCTCGGCCGCTACGCCGAGGCGCAGTCGATCCAGGAGCAGAGCGTCCACGTCCACCGGGAGATCCTCGGCAGGGACCACCCGCAGACGCAGATGGCCGAGCTGAACCTCGCGCTGTGCCTCCTGCGGTCCGGCGACCGGGGTGAGGCCCACGCCCGGCTGGCCGACCTCCTGGAGCGCGCCGAGCGCGTCACCGGCGAGCTGTCGCCGCAGACCCAGATCATCGCCACGGCCTACTCGTTCGTGCAGCGCGCCCACGGCAACCTCGACCAGGCCCGCGCCATCGGCGAGCGCGCGATGGAGCACTACCTCAGCACGCTCGGCGCCGAGCACCCCTTCACCATCGGCACCACGGTCAACCACGCCCTGGTCCTGCGCGCCGCGGGGGAGCGGCAGCAGTCCCACCTCATCACCGAGGAGTGCCTGGCCGACATGACGTCCGTCCTCGGCCCCGACCACCCCTGGACGCTCGGGGTCGCGATCAACGCCAGCGCCGGCCGCAGCCTGGAGGGCGACGTCGAGGGCGCAGCCGAGCTGAGCCGCGACACCGCGGGCCGCGCCGCCGCCGTCGTCGGCCGCACGCACCCGCTGTACCTGTCGGCGCAGGTCGCGTTCGCGACCGACCTGCGCAGCCTGCGCCTGCGGGACGAGGCCGACGCCGTCGAGGAGGACGCGCTCAACGGCCTGCTCACCACCCTCGGCTCCCAGCACGTCCACACGGTGAGCGCCCGCTCACGCGTCCGCCCCTACTGGGACTTCGAGCCCCTGCTCACCTGACGCGGAGCGCCCGGCGCCCGTCCGCACACGCCGGAGGGCCGGCCCCCGCGAACGGGGACCGGCCCTCCACAGGCTGTGCGCCGCGGCCTCAGATGTCGAAGACCTCGTCGGCCAGCGCCTGCTGCTCGGCCTGGTGCCGCTTCGCCGACCCCACCGCCGGGGACGACGACGCGGGCCGGGAGATGCGGCGCAGCTTCGACGCCGCGTCGACCTGCTCGACCAGGTTCAGCGCGATGAACGGCCACGCGCCCTGGTTCGCCGGCTCCTCCTGCGCCCACACGACCGACTCGGCGTTCGCGTACCGGGCGAGCTCGGCGCGCACCTCGTCGGCCGGCAGCGGGTACAGCCGCTCCAGACGCACCAGCGCGACGTCCTTGCGCCCGAGCTTCTCGCGCTCGGCCGCCAGCTCGTAGTACACCTTGCCGGAGCACAGCACCACGCGCCGCACGCCCGCCGGGTCCACCGTGGTGTCCCCGATGACCGGCCGGAAACCGCCCTGGGTGAACTCCTCCACCTTCGAGGTGGCGGCCTTCAGCCGCAGCATCCACTTCGGCGTGAAGACGACCAGCGGCTTGTGGTGCGGGTTGTGCACCTGCCAGCGCAGCAGGTGGAAGTAGTTCGACGGGACGGTCGGCAGGGCCACCGTCATGTTCTTCTGCGCGCAGAGCTGGAGGAACCGCTCGATGCGGGCCGACGAGTGGTCGGGACCCTGGCCCTCGTAGCCGTGCGGCAGGAGCAGGGTGACGCCGGAGGTCTGGCCCCACTTCTGCTCGGCCGACGAGATGAACTCGTCGATGACGGTCGCCGCGCCGTTCGCGAAGTCGCCGAACTGCGCCTCCCACATGACGAGGGCCTGCGGGCGGGCCAGCGAGTAGCCGTACTCGAAGCCCATCGCCGCGTACTCGCTGAGCAGGGAGTCGTAGACGTTGAACCGGGCCTGGTCCTCCGTCAGGTACAGCAGCGGCGTGTAGTCCTCGCCCGTCTTGCGGTCGATGAGCACCGAGTGCCGCTGGCCGAAGGTGCCGCGCCGCGAGTCCTGGCCGGCGAGGCGCACCGGGGTGCCCTCCATCAGCAGCGAGCCGATGGCGAGCAGCTCGCCCATGGCCCAGTCGATCGTCCCGTCCTCGACCATCGCCGCGCGCCGCTGGAGCTGCGGCAGCAGCCGCGGGTGCACGGTGATGTGGTCGGGGATGTTGACCTGGGACTCGGCGATCCGCTTGACGACCTCCTCGTTCACCGCCGTCTCGATCGCGACGGGGAACTCGGGCTTCGGCGCCGTCACCTCGGCCGGGGCCGGGGTCACGGTGGCCTCGCGGACCTCCTTGAAGACCTTCTCCAGCTGGTTCTGGAAGTCCTGGAGGGCCTGCTCCGCCTCCTCCAGCGTGATGTCGCCGCGCCCGATCAGCGACTCGGTGTACAGCTTGCGCACCGAGCGCTTCTTGTCGATCAGGTCGTACATCAGGGGCTGGGTGAACGACGGGTTGTCCGTCTCGTTGTGGCCGCGGCGGCGGTAGCACACGAGGTCGATGACGACGTCCTTGTTGAACGCCTGCCGGTACTCGAACGCCAGGCGCGCCACGCGGCACACGGCCTCGGGGTCGTCGCCGTTCACGTGGAAGATCGGCGCCTCGATCATGCGGGCCACGTCCGTGCAGTACGTGGAGGACCGCGCGGCGGCCGGGCTCGCGGTGTAGCCGACCTGGTTGTTGATGACGACGTGGATCGTGCCGCCGGTGCGGTAGCCGCGGAGCTGCGACATGTTCAGCGTCTCGGCGACCACGCCCTGGCCGGCGAACGCGGCGTCACCGTGGATGAGGACCGGCAGGACCGTGAAGTCCTTGCCGCCGCGCCCGATGAGGTCCTGCTTCGCGCGTGCGACGCCCTCGACGACCGGGTCCACGGCCTCCAGGTGGGACGGGTTCGCCGTGAGGGAGACGGTGATCTGCTCGCCGGACAGGCCGGTGAACGTGCCCTCGGTGCCGAGGTGGTACTTCACGTCGCCGGAGCCGTGCATCGACTTCGGGTCGAGGTTGCCCTCGAACTCGCGGAAGATCTGGGCGTACGACTTGCCGACGACGTTGGCGAGGACGTTGAGCCGGCCGCGGTGGGCCATGCCGACGACGACCTCGTCCAGCTTGTCGGCCGCCGCCTCGTCCAGGACCGAGTCGAGCAGCGGGATGACCGTTTCGCCACCCTCGAGCGAGAAGCGCTTCTGGCCGACGTACTTGGTCTGCAGGAAGGTCTCGAAGGCCTCCGACGCGTTCAGCCGGCGCAGGATGCGGAGCTGCTCCTCGCGCTCCGGGGGCGTGTGCGGACGCTCCACGCGCTCCTGGATCCAGGTGCGCTCCTTCGGGTCCTGGATGTGCATGTACTCGATGCCGGTGGTGCGGCAGTACGAGTCGCGCAGGACGCCGAGGATGTCGCGGAGCTTCAGCATCGACTTGCCCGCGAACCCGCCGACCGCGAACTCCCGCTCCAGGTCCCACAGCGTGAGCCCGTGCTCGGTGATGTCCAGGTCGGGGTGGCGGCGCTGGCGGTACTCCAGCGGGTCGGTGTCGGCCATGAGGTGGCCGCGCACGCGGTAGGAGTGGATCAGGTCGAAGACGCGCGCCGCCTTCGTGACCTCGTCGTCGTGGTTGACGTCGATGTCGACGTGCCAGCGGATCGGCTCGTAGGGGATGCGCAGCGCCTCGAAGATGCTGTCGTAGAACCCCTCCTCGCCCAGCAGCAGCCGGCTGATCTGGCGCAGGAACTCGCCCGACGCCGCACCCTGGATGACACGGTGGTCGTAGGTGCTGGTGAGGGTCATCACCTTGGAGACGCCGAGGCGGTTCAGGGTGTCCTGCGAGGTGCCCTGGAACTCCGCCGGGTACTCCATGGCACCGACGCCCAGGATGACGCCCTGACCGGGCATCAGGCGCGGCACCGAGTGGACGGTGCCGATGCCGCCGGGGTTGGTGAGGGAGGCGGTGACGCCCGAGAAGTCGTCCATCGTCAGCTTGCCGGCGCGGGCGCGGCGGACGATGTCCTCGTACGCCTGCCAGAACTCGAAGAAGGAGAGCGTCTCCGCCTTCTTGATGCCGGCGACGACGAGCTGGCGGTCGCCGTTCTTGCTGACCAGGTCGATGGCCAGACCGAGATTCACGTGGTCCGGCTTGACGAGGGTCGGCTTGCCGTCCTTCTCGGTGTACGAGTGGTTGATGGCCGGCATGGCCTTCAGCGCCTGCACCATCGCGTAGCCGATGAGGTGCGTGAACGACACCTTGCCGCCACGGGCGCGCTTCAGGTGGTTGTTGATGACGATGCGGTTGTCGAACAGCAGCTTCACCGGGACGGCGCGGACCGAGGTGGCGGTCGGCAGGTCGCGGGAGGCGTTCATGTTCTTGGCGACGGCGGCGGCCGGGCCGCGCAGCGTCACGAACTCGGGGCCGTCCTGCGCGGCCGGCGCGGGCTCGGCCGGCGCGGGGGACACGGGCTTGGGCGCCGGCGGCCGCTGGCCGAGCGGCTTTGCAGGCGCGGACTTCGCCGGGGCGGGCGCCGCGGCCTGCTGCGCGGGCTCGGCCGGAGCGGCGGGCTTCCCCGGCGCCGACGCGGCTGGGGCGGCGGCGGCCGGGGTCCGCTGCTGCGCCGCGGCGCCGCCGTCACCTCCCGGCTTGTAGTCGGCGAAGAAGTCCCACCAGGCGCGATCCACGGAATTCGGGTCCTGGAGGTACTGCTGATAGATCTCGTCGACTAGCCACTCGTTGGCACCGAAGCCGTCCGCGGGGTTCTTCCCCCCGGACGGGTCAGTGTCGGTGTTCGAGGTGTTCGGAGACTGTGGCGACACGGCGGCAACCGCCCTCTTCCGCTTCGCAAGGTGATGGACAGCGGGAATCAAGGCTACGCCTTGGAGGCCCTCCGGCGCAGTCCCGGTCGCCCAGACGTGGCCTACACCACATCCAGGGGCTGGTTTCGGGATGCGAACGGACGGGAACGACGCCAGGTTCGGCGCACATTGGCGGGGATCGGCCCGGCGGCGGCCATGACGGACCGCGACCACCGGCGCACGGCCGTGGCCTCCCGCTTCACCGTACGGCGCCCTCCGGCCGCCCGGCGGGCAGGGAGGAACGCCCGGACGCACGACGGCGTGACGGCACGGGGTCCCCCCGACTCTACGTCAATTGTTTGCCTTCGCGTTACCTGGAAGGGTGAGCCGTATCCGGCAGCCACGACGGGATTCGGCCACGCCGATCGTGCCGCCGTGGAGATCGACCGCCCAGCGCGCGATCGCGAGCCCGAGACCCGTCCCGCCATCACGCGGAGTGACCCCGTCGATGGTGCCGCGCCCGAACCGTTCGAAGACCAGCTCGCGCTGCTCCGGGGGTATGCCGGGCCCCTCGTCCTGCACCTCGATGACGAGCCCGCCGGTCCGTTCGCCCGGCCGCGCCCGCACGGTGACCTGCCCGCCCCGCGGGCTGTGCTTCACCGCGTTGTCCACGAGGTTGGTGACGACCTGGTCGAGCCGCTCCGGGTCGGCGTGCGCCCGCAGGCTGCCGGGGGCCACGTCCAGACGCAGCCGGACGTCGGTGCGCGCGTGCCCGCGCTTGAGCGCGACCGTCGCGTCGTTCAGCACGGCCGACAGGTACGGCTGCACCTGGAAGCCCCGCGCCTGGAGCGGCATCACGCCGTCCTCAAGGCGCGAGAGGTCCAGGAGCTGCGCGACGAGCCGGCCGAGGCGCTCGGTCTGCCGCAGGGCCGTGGCCATCGTCGCGGGATCGGCCTCGGACACGCCGTCCACCACGTTCTCCAGGACCGCGTGCAGCCCGGCGATGGGCGTGCGCAGTTCGTGCGAGACGTTGGCGATCAGCTCGCGGCGCTGGCGGTCGGCCGCCTGGAGATCGGCCGCCATGCGGTTGAACGCGTGCCCGAGGTCGCCCAGCTCGTCCCGCCGGGCGACATGGACACGGCGCCCGTAGTCGCCGCGCGCCATGGCACGCGCGGCCGACGTCATCTCCAGGACGGGCGTGGCCAGGCTGTGCGCCACGAACTGCGTGACCAGCAGCGAGGCGATGATCGCCAGCACGGCGATCACCTGCAGCTCGATCGCGGACCGGTACGCCATGAGGATCAGCAGCGTCGTGATCGCCACGCAGATGATCACGAGCCAGCCCAGCGCCGCCTTCACCGACCGCATCGGGTCGAACGGGCGCAGCACCCGCCACACGAGGAGCCGGCCCCGCCGCCACACGGGATGCCGGACCGGGTCGGACACGTCCCTCAGACCTCGCCGCCCGCCGCCGCGCCGATGCCGGGCTCGCCGGCGTAACCGGGCGGCGTCTCCAGCGCGTACCCGACGCCGTGGACCGTGCGGATGCGCTCGGCGCCGATCTTGCGGCGCAGCGCCTTCACATGGCTGTCCACGGTGCGGGTGCCGGAGGCGTCGGCCCAGTCCCACACCTCGGCGAGGAGTTGCTCGCGCGTGAGCACGGCGCGGGGCGAGCGTGCCAGGCACATCAGCAGGTCGAACTCGGTCGGGGTGAGGTGGATGTCCTTGCCGGCGGCCCTGACCCGCCGCTGCGTGCGGTCGATCTCCAGGTCGCCGAGGCGGACGCTGCCCGGCCGCGGGGTGGTGGCGGCGACCGCGGCGCGCTCGATGCGGCGCAGCAGGACGTGGGCGCGGGCGACGAGTTCCCGCATGGAGAAGGGCTTCGTCATGTAGTCGTCGGCGCCGACGCCGAGGCCGACCAGCATGTCCGTCTCGTCGTCCCTGGCCGTGAGCATGAGGACGGGGACCGGGCGCTGCGCCTGCACGCGCCGGCACACCTCCAGGCCGTCGAACCCGGGCAGCATCACGTCGAGGACGAGGAGATCGGGGTGCCACGCGGCGGCGGTCTCGACGGCCGCCGGGCCGTCCGCGGCCGTTTGCACGAGGAAGCCCTCGGCGCGCAGCCTGGCGGCGATCGCCTCGACGATGGTGGGGTCGTCCTCGACCACGAGCACGCGGCGCTGGGCGCCGGGTGTGGCCGCTGTGGCGGTGTGGTGCGCGGTGCGGTCGGGGCCTGTGTGCCCGTGCGTGGACTCCCCGTGACCGTTCCGCGGGGATGGGGGGTCCTGAAGGTTCCGGTCCATCGGCGACATCCTGGTGTCCGTCTGAGTCATGTGTCCCGCCCCCGGGGCGTCGTCCCGGTGCCAGTCCTGTGCCGGCCGGCTGCGTCCGGCCGCTGTCGATCGGTGGTCGATCGGGTGAAGGTCTCGACGACCACGTGGGAAGCAGCGTAGAGCGGCAGTGAAGGCCGCGGCTACGCGTCCCGGCTGGCGAAATGATGGCTGGCGAGAAAGAGCACGTCCGGAGCGCCGCGTTCCACGGGGACGGCGCGGGTGTGTACGGCCGCGAATCCGGCGTCGCGCAGCGCGTCGGCGAACTCCGGTGAGGCGGCGGCCGACCAGACGGCCAGGACGCCGCCGGGCGCGAGGGCGGCGCGGCATGCGGCGAGCCCCGCGGGGGAGTAGAGGCCCCCGTTGTCCTCGGTGACGGTCCAGTCCGGGCCGTTGTCGATGTCGAGGCACAGCGCGTCGTAGGGCGTGCCCTCCCGGGCGGTGGCGCGGAGGTGGTCGAGGAGGTCGGCGTGCACGAGGCGGGTGCGGGGGTCGGCCAGGGCGTCGGCGGTGCGGGCGTGCAGGGGGCCGGCGCGGTGCCAGTCGATGACGGCGGCCTCGCGTTCGACCACGTCGACGCGGCCCCAGCGGGGGTCGGCCGCGGCCTCGGCCAGGGAGAAGCCGACGCCGAGGCCGCCGATCAGGAGGCTGGGCGCGGGGCGTGCGGGGTCCGGGCCGGTGACGGCGTCGAGCGCGGCGGTGACGAGCCGGCGTTCCGAGCGGCCGTCGGAGGTGTCCATGAGGAAGCAGCCGTTGGCGATGATCTGGAGCAGGCCGCCGTGGCGGCGCAGGACGACCTCGCCGTACGGGCCGGTCCTGCGGTCGAGGACGACGGGCCTGCCGTCGTCGTCGGGCGGGAGCGGCGCGGTGGGGGGAACGGGTGCGGGGGCCATGCGGTCATTGTCCCGCACGGCCCCCGCCGGGGATCGGGTGTCAGCCGTTGTTGGCCAGGACGCGCAGGCGGTCGATGGCACCGTTGAAGACGTTGTGGTCGCCGACGGTCGGACCGGACGAGGTGTACTGCCAGAAGGTGTAGAAGCTCCAGCCGGCCGGGAGCGTGCCCGCGCTGGACGCGTAGCGGGCGATCCAGAGGGGGTGGTTGTTGGCGAAGCCGCTGTAGTTGCCGGTGCAGGTGGTCCACCAGTTGGTGGTCGTGTAGATCACCGCGTAGCGGCCGGTACGGGAGTAGTAGGTGTTGAGGAAGTCCCTGATCCAGTTGACCATGGCGGCCTGGCTCAGGCCGTAGCAGGTGGCGCCGTAGGGGTTGTACTCGATGTCCAGGACGCCGGGGAGCGTCTTGCCGTCGGCCGACCAGCCGCCGCCGTTGCTGGCGAAGAAGTTCGCCTGGGCGGCGCCGCTGGAGGAGTTGGGCAGGGCGAAGTGGTAGGCGCCGCGGATCATGCCGATGTTGTAGGAGCCGTTGTACTGCTGGGCGAAGTACGGGTTCTCGTACGTCGTGCCCTCGGTCGCCTTGACATAGGCGAAGCGGTTGCCGGCGTTGTAGAGGGTGGACCAGGCGACGTTGCCCTGGTGGCTGGAGACGTCGACGCCCTCGACGGTGGCGAGCGGGGAGACGTCCGGCTCGCTGTACACGCGGCTGCCGCCCTCGTGTTCGAGGACGGTGGAGCCCATGTAGGCGGAGCCGATCTCCGGGTGGTCGTCGTCGGCCGCCGCCGCGGTGCCGGGGGCGCCGAGGAGGAGCGCGAGGACGGTGCTGACCGTGGCGAGGACGAGGGCGAGGAGGCGCCGCGGTGCTCGGCCGCGCGGCGAGGTCCTTCCGGTTCCGTGCAGGGGCATGTGACTGCCTTTCGGATACCTGGGCGTGGGGGGACGAGACCCGGCTCGTCGGCACGGTCGATGGTGTGACCATGCCAAGAGGAACGTACGGGCCGCGGTCGCGGGGACGGAAGGGGGTTCCGGACGCGTCGTTGGTCCACACCGGTGGCAAGAGCGATCGGTTATGCGTGTCCGCGTGCGGCTGTGACAAGTTTCAGGCGCGACTGTGACAACTTTCAGGCGCTCGGGGTGGGAAAAGGAGATCCGGAGCGATGCGCGGAAATCATGGCGCCGGATTCACAATTCCGCCACGACCACCGACGCGTCGTCGTGTGTCTTCCCCCGGGGAAACCGCTGACCTCGGGGATCCGCCGCCTCGGCCCCGCGCACGCGCGCGATCACGGCGGCCGGCCCCTCGTCCGTCACCGCGCGGAAGAGGTCCGACCAGTCACCGAACCCGAAGGTTTCCTTCCAGCGCCCGAGCCCGTCGCTGAGCGCGACGATCCTCCGCACGCCCCCGCGGTCCACCGTGCCCGTGACCGCGCGCCGCGCCACCGACGGATCGGCGGCCGCCGTGAAGAATCCGCCCTCGGCGTTCCGCAGCCCCTCGACGAACGCCGCGCGCTCCCCGGGCGGCAGCCGCCGCGCCGCGGGCCGCAGATCGTCGAGCCGGGTGTCCAGGACCGGCCTGACCGTGCCGTCGGGCGCCTCCACCAGCAGCACCGAATCGCTCAGCACCAGGAATTCCAGGCGGTGTTCGTCCCAGCGTGCCGCGACGACCGTGGCCTGCGGCGTTCGCGGGTGAGAAAGGTCACACGTGGCCCGGTGCCCCTCCGCGGTCCGCCCGATGGCGCCGGCGAGGCAGTCGGCGAGCGCCAGATCGCGGCGCGATCCCACCGCCTCCAGCAGCGCGCCGCCGAGCCGGGCGGCGAACCACGCGACCGGGTGCGCGCAGCCGTACGGTCCCGGCGGACCCGTCACACCGTCAAGGAGCACCAGGGCGCCGCCCGTTCCGCCGGCGGGGGCGACGGCCGCCGCCCAGTCCTCGTTCGGGTGGCCCGGCGACCCGGGGTCCGTCGCAGTCTGGATGCGCATGGACACGAGTCTGCCGTAGGCTGGCATTTGTCAGTGAATGCGGGGAATGCGGTGATATGAACTGCGGTGTTGCGAACCGTACTGCGGCGCATCACCGGGGCGGTGCCGCGGAGCGGGCGGGCCTCCGGGCGAACCGGATGCGGATACTGCCAGGTGCCGTACGGGAATTCCAAATGGCCTCCCGGGCTCCGGGCGCGCCGCGACGGACCCGGCTTGTCCGCCGTCTTCGGGTGCTGTTCACTCCTTCGGGTGGCGAGGCGGGCGAGATCGTCCCCCGGTCCCGCCGGCGCTGGCATGGTTCGGTGCCCAAGTGACGAGAATGCGAGCGCAGGTGCGGAAGACGACACTGCACGACCCCGCCGGCCCGTCCCCGGACGTCCCATCGGGCACGGCCGGCTCGTCAGGTCATCCCGCTCCGCAGGGCGCGAGGGCGCACGCCGCGTCCCGCCGGCGCCGGGTCAGGGTCCGCAGCCGCCTGCTGGCCGGCGTCCTGCTGACCGGCTTCGCCCTCACCGCCGCGGGCGCCCCCGCCCTGCACGGCGCCTGGCAGGACTGGTCCACCGCCGGGCGACTCGTGGACGACGCGCGCCTCGCCGGGCGTGCCCTGTCCCTCTCCCACGTCCTCGCCGACGAGCGCGACGCCCTCGTCGTCGCCGGCGCCACCCGTGACCCCGGCGTCCTCGCCGACGCCCTGCCGGAGGACGCGCGCGAGCGCGCCGACCGGACCGTCGGCCAGGTCGCGCCCGACACCGAGGGCGTCCTGCGTGAGCGCCTCGACGCGCTGCCCGACACGCGGCAGCGCGCCCTCGACGGCGAGGCCACGCCCGCCGAGACGTACACCGCGTACACCGACATCATCGACGGCCTCGACGGGCTGTTCCGCACCGTGAGCCGTGCCAGGCCCGAGCGCGCCGCCGATCCGACGGCCGACGCCCTCCCCGACCTCGCGCGCGCCGTCCACGCGTCGTCCGCCACCCGCGGGCTGCTGCTGGCCGGCCTCACCGGCGAGGGCGACACGACCGGCCTCACCGCGCTGGCCCGCCGCGAGGCCGTACGGGAGGAGGCGGCTCTCGACGACTTCGCCGCCGCCGTGGACGACGCCACCCGCGCCGCCCTCGACGCCGCCCTCACCGGTGACGCGGCCGACGCCGACACCTACCTCGGCCGGCTCACCGAGGGCACGCCCATCGACGCGGACGAGGCCGGGCTCGACCCGGACGGGGCGCAGACCGCGCTGCTGGCCCGCACCGGCGCGCTGCGTGGGCTGCTCGGCTCGCTCACCGAGGAGCGCGTCGCCGATCTGGAGTCCCTGCGCGGCGACGACCTCACCGACCTCCAGGTCACCGTGTGCATCGTCGTCGTGGCGCTCGCGCTCGCGCTCACCGTCAACGTGCACACCGCGCGCTCCCTGACCCGTCCGCTGGCCGCCGTACGGCTCGGCAGCCGCCGCGTCGCCGCCGACCCGACCGGCCAGGAGCCCGTCAAGTACACCGGGCGCAACGACGAGTTCGCCGAGGTCGTGTCCGCCGTCAACGCGCTGCACTCCCGCGCCGTCACCCTGCACCGGCGTGCCGCCGAGGCCGCCAGGGACGCGGCGGCCGCCGCCGAGGAGGGCGGCGGCCTGCGCGCGGAGCGGGACCGGCTGCTGGCCGAGCAGAGCGCGCTGCACGGCCGTCTCGCCGCCCTGCACGGCGCCGTGCACGGCATGTTCGCGCACCACGCGCAGCGCCTGCTCGTCCTCGTCGGCGAGCAGCTCGCCGTCATCGAGGGCCTGGAGGAGCACGAGGCCGACCCGGACCAGCTCGCCGTCCTCTTCTCGCTCGACCACCTCGCCGCCCGGATGCGCCGGCACGGCGAGAACCTGCTGCTGCTCGCCGGCGCCGAGCCGACGCAGCAGCTCACGGAGCCGGTGCCGCTGATCGACGTGGCGCGCGCGGCCGTCAGCGAAATAGAGCGTTACGAGGTCGTCGAGACGGCACCGCCGCCGCCCGCCGTCCGCGTCACCGGATACGCGGCCCGCGACCTGAGCCACCTCCTCGCCGAACTCCTGGACAACGCGACGGCGTTCTCGCCGGCCGGCGCCCGGGTGCGGCTGACGGGGCGGTGGACCACGGGCGAGCTGCTGCTGTCGGTCGAGGACGAGGGCGTCGGGCTGTCCCAGGCACGGCTCGCCGAACTGAACGTCCGCCTCGCCGACTCCGTGACGCCCCCGCCGGGCGCCGACGGCAGCGGCCACGGCACGGGCATCGGCATGGGCCTGTACACCGTGGCCCGGCTGGCGGCCCGGCACGGGCTGCGGTGCTGGCTGCGGCAGCGCCCGGGCGGCGGCACGATCGCCGAGGTCGCGGTGCCGGCGACGCTGGTCGAGGAGCGGCCCGGCGAGGTCTACGCCGAGACCGGCACGGGTCCCATCACCCCGGCCGCCGGGGTGCCCACCGCCGGGCTGATCACCCCGCCGGGCGCCGCCGGGCCCGCGACGCCCGCGGCCGGCGTACCCCTCGTGCCGCACGCCAGGGCCGCCGAGCCGGACGGGGCCGCGCACGCCGCCGCCCCGGCGCCGGGCGTCGAGCACGGGCGGGCGGACGACACCGCGCCGCGCCCGCACGGCGTCACGACCAGCGGTCTGCCGAAGCGCACCCCGGGTGCGACGCCCACCGTGTCCGAGCCGACCGCGGCGGGCCGCGCCCGCGCCGTCGACGCCGAGGAACTGCGCCGCAGGCTCGGCGGGTTCCAGCGCGGCGCCCGCGACGGGCACCGCGACGCCGCCAGGACCGTGGAGCCCCGCCCGGGGCAGTCCGGAGAGGAGATGCCGTCATGACCTCGCAGTCGCAGACCCGCGTGCCGCCCCACGCGCCGGGAGGCAGCGACGGGCAGGACCTGCGCTGGATGCTGACGCGTCTGGTGGCCGAGGTGCCCCGTGTGCTCTCGGTGGCCGTCGTCTCGGCGGACGGCCTGCCGCTCCTGTCCTCCAGGGACGAGGAGGCGGCGCTGCCCGCGGGCGCCATGTCCGGCGGCCCGCAGGGCGCGACCGCCGACCTGGCGACGATTGTGTCGGGGCTCGGCAGCCTCACGCACGGTGCGGCGCAGCTCATGGAGGGCGGCGCGGTCCGGCAGACGCTCGTCGCCATGGAGACGGGGAACCTGCTGGTCATGGCCATCAGCGACGGTTCGCTGCTCGGCGCCTGGACCGAACCGGACGCCGACATGAGCACGGTGACGTACCACATGGCGCTGTTCGTGGGGCGGGCCGGGCACCTCCTGACGCCCGAACTGCGCGCGGAGCTGCGGCAGGCGACGCCCCGGCCGCAGTGAGGCGGGCGGTCCGCCGGGCTCAGCCGGGGCGGACCGCTCCCAGGACGGGGCGTACGGCGACCGGCGCCACGGCGACGGGTTCGCCGGGCGCGGGCGCGTGGACGACCTGGCCTTCGCCCGCGTAGACGCCGACGTGTGACGCGTCCGTGTGGTAGACGACGAGGTCGCCGGGGCGCAGGTCGCCGAGGGACGCGTGGGGCAGGTCCGCCCACATGCGCGCCGGAGTGGCCGGGAGGGTGCGTCCGGTGTCCGCCCACGCGTCGGCGGCGAGGGCGGCGGGGTCGTCGTACGCCTGGCCGACCCGGTCGAGCGCCGCGGCGAGGGCGCGGTCGCCCGCGGTGGTGTCGTTGTCGTCGTTGGTGCCGTCGGTGCCGGTCGCCGCGAGCGGTGTGGTGGGGGCGGCGTCGGCGAGGAGGCGGGTGACCTCGGCGAGGCGGTCGTCGGCCACCTCGCGGGCGCGGCGTTCCTCCTCGGCGCGGGTCCGTTCGGCGTCGAGGGCGGCGCGGGCCTCGGTGGCGAGCGCGTCGGCGCGGCGTTCGCCCTCGGTGAGGCGGGCGATCTCGGCGGCCTGGTGGGCGGCGACGCGGCGCGCGACGGCCTCGGCGTGGAGGTCGTGGCGCGGGTCCTCGCCGAGGAGCATGCGGAGGGTCGCGGGCAGGGGGTCGCCGCCGTGCCGGTACTGGGCGCGGGCGATCTCCCCGGCGGTGCGGCGCGCGGCGGCGAGGTCGGTGCGGGCGGTGGCGAGCCGTTCGTCCAGCCGGCGTACCTCGGCCCGCCGGTCGCGCAGGCGCCGGGCGGTCTCCTCGTAGCTCCGGGCGGCGCGGTCGGACTCCCGGTAGAGGGTGCCGAGTTCGGCGACGAGGGCGGAGACGGTGTCGCCGGGCTCGGCGGCGGCGGGGCGTGCGGGCAGTGCGGTGAGGACGAGGACGCCCCCGATGAGGGCGAGCCACCGACGCGGTGTGGTCATACCAGCACACTGCCGGTTTGTCTCACCGACAGCCGCCGGACGCGCCGCCCCCACCCCCACCCCGCCCGAACGGCGCCCGGACTCCTGGCTCGCGGGCGCCCCGTCCTGTCACCCGGACGGATTACGACGCGACGGTGGGGGCCGTCCGGGAGTCACTGGCCGATCGGGCCGTCCCGCGCAGCCGCCGCGAAGGCGGCCCAAGAGGTGCGCGTCACTGGAATCGCGGACAAGGAGCGCGTCCGCGTCATCCGCGATCTCGACGCAGTTTCCGTTGTTCCCCGAGTAGCTGGACCTCTTCCGGACGGCAACGGCCTTGGTCTTCACTTTTCACCATCTCGTTCAGTGCCTTACGGACAGGAAGGTCCTCTTCCTGGCGGACGGGCGCCGCAGGGTCCTCGGTGGCGCGAGCGCCGTGGAGGTGGTGCGGATGGTGCGATACGCGGGGCAGCGCCGCCCGGCGTGATGCGTCAGTGCGCCGGGGATGCGGTCGTGCCGTCGTAGATGTAGGTCCAGCCGCGTGGCAGGCGCAGGCGGCGTGTGTGTGCCGTCGCCTCAAGGCGGTAGACGTGCACGGTGGGCGGCTCGCCCGGGGCGTTCGGGACGGGGATCTCGTACGTCTTGGGCGGCCTGCCCGTCGCGCCGACCAGGACCGGCAGTTCCCGGCCGTCCAGCGGGCCGCCGGAGAACGGCATCGTCTCGCTGCGCATCAGTCGGCCACCGCCGGGGACACCACGGACAGGACGCTCGCCATGAGCCGGTCCACCCGGCCGCCGGTGTGTTCGAGATCCGCGGCGGCGCGCAGCGCCTCGGCGGTGCGGGGGTCCTTGCCCGCCGTCACCGCGAGGAGGGCGACGAAGTGGTCCACCAGCCAGTCCCGCAGCTCGGCCGCCGTGTGCGGGCGCTGCTCGTCCAGCCAGATCAGGGACGCGGCCTCCACCGTCGATATCCACGTCCGGACGGTCATGTGCAGGAGCGGCCCCGGCGCGGAGACCCGCAGGTGCAGCAGGACCTGCCGCGCGGCGGCCCGCCGCACGCCGTCCACGATCGCCGTGGTGCGGGCCGTCTGGACGACGTTGCCGCCCTTCAGCAGCGCGGTGAAACCCTCGGCGTGCGAGTCGACGAACGCCAGGTAGCGGTCCAGCACGGCGGCCAGCCGGTCGGTGAGCGGCCCGTGCGCCGGGACCTCGAAGCACGCCTCCAGGTCCCGGGCCGAGCTGCCGAGCGCGGCCTCGTACAACTGCTGCTTGCCGCCGGGGAAGTAGCGGTAGACCAGGGGCCGGGAGACGCCCGTGGCGCGGGCCACGTCGTCCAGCGACACCTCCTCGGGCGGGCGGGAGGCGAAGAGCCGGTGCGCGGTCTCGATGAGCTGCTCGCGGCGCTCCTCCACGCTGAGTCTGCGGTAGGCAGGGCCGGGGGAGGCGGGGCGGCTGTCCATGGCCGGAAGCGTATCCGGACGTGCCGCGGCGCGGGGCGCCCGCACGGGCCGGGCGCCCCGGCAGGCGCGTGATCAGGCCAGAAGCCCGGGGGGACGCGGCGGCGGGCCGTTCCCTTCTGTGAAGCCGGTGGGCCGCCGCGCACCTCTGCGCCGCACCGGGCGGGGGACCTGCGAAGGTGACGGAGAATTCCCGGGGGCACCCGCCGGCCGTGGTACCGGGCGCGGGGACCGGCCGGCGGGGCGGTCAGTCGCCGTGCGAGGAGCGGACGGCCGGCCCCCGGCGGGCGGCGGTGACCCACTCCGCGAGCAGACGCTCGTACTCCCTGCGGTGCTCGTCCGCCGGGCGGTCGGCGGCACGCGGCCACAGCGCGCGTATCCGCTCGTTGAGGGCGGCGGCGGAGCGGGACGGAGCGGTCGTCTCAGGTGCCTCGGACATGCTCGGAAGCCTACGGGGCGCCACTGACAACGGGGCTGATCGGCCGTCAGGGGTGGACGTGCGGCAGGGTGGCCGCCGGCTGCGCGTACGCGCCGGACTGCGGCGAGGCCGGCGGGACGGGCAGGCCGGCGCCCGGCACCCGCGACGCGTACGTCTCGGCGTTGTCCCGCGGCGTGTAGGCCAGCGTCGTATGGGCGGGCAGCTCCCAGAAGCGGCGGGTGTTCGCCGAGACCGCGTACGCGGTGGTGAAACGGACCGACGGCGGGGCGGTCAGCGCGGCGCGGACGAAGCCGACCGCGTCGCGCGGGCTCAGCCACGTCGCCAGATGCCGGGGTTCGCTCGGGCACTCCTCGAAACTCCCGATGCGCAGGCAGACCACCGAGAGCCCGAACTTCTCCGCGTACATCCGCCCCAGCGCCTCCACGGCCACCTTGCTCACCGCGTACAGCCCGTCGGGGCGGGCCGGGTCGTCGGGGCCGGTCAGGTGCGCTGCGGGGTGGAACCCCGTGACGCGGTTCGTGCTCGCGAGCACCACCCGGGGGATGCCGAGGCGCCGCGCCGCCTCCAGTACGTGGTGGGTCCCCAGCACATTGGCGGCGAGCAGGTCGGGCAGCGGCGCCTCGTCGGCCAGGCCGCCCAGGTGCAGCACGGCGTCCGCGCCGGTGCCGGCGAGCGCCGTCACGACCGCCGCCGGATCGCGCAGCTCCATCTCCCGCACCGTCTCGGTGGCCGCCTCCGCGCTCAGCGGGACGCGGTCGAGGACGACGATGCGGTCGGCGTCCGCGCGCAGGGCGCGCCGCATGACCGAGCCGATGGTGCCCGCCGCGCCCGTGATGGCGACTGTTCCCAGGTCCACGGGTGAACGGTACTGCCTCCCGGGGAGTTGGCCGCACCAGGGGCGCCGGGGTCCGTCCGGCCGGTCAGCAGCGCGGCGGGTGCTCGGCCGTCGTCGGCGCGACATCCCGGGTCCGCGCCCAGCCGTAGGTGTCGCCGCGCACGAGGTACCAGCGGGTGCCGTGCGCGGTCCGCGCCTCGCACAGGACGCCGACACCGCTGCCGCCGGGGGCGTCGTCCACCACGTCGGCGCCGCTCGCCGGTGCCTCCCGCAGCCCCGCGCCGCCGTCGGCCGTCACCCGCGCGGGGACCCCGGCACCGGCGTCCGGGGACGCGGCGGTCGCCGACATCGCCAGCGCGCCCGCCGCGACGTAGAGCGGCAGCAGGCCCACGCGGGCTCGAAGGGGGAGTCGGGACATCGCGCACCTCCTCGCGCTCGGTCACCGATTCCAGGCTAGATGCGCCCGAATGGGGGTGCAACGCGTGCGGGCTGCGCGCGCGTCCGTCAGCCGGCCCGCCCGGGTGCCGGGAGGGAGTCGAGCCAGCGGAGGAGGCGGGCGCCCTCGCGGGCCATGATGCCGGGGTCGCGCAGCGCGTTGGTCAGGACCGACATGCCCTGGTAGGACGAGACGAGGGTGACGGCGAGGTCGTCAGCGTCGGCCAGGCCGAGGGCGCGGAACTGCTGTGCCGCCCAGTCGAGCAGCCGCCGGACGACCGCGCCGGCCTGCGCGTCCAGGACGCCGTCGGCGCGCTTGTCGAGTTCGACGGCCAGGGTGCCGGTGGGGCAGCCGTGGCGCGCGGCCGTCTCGCGCTGCTCGATCCAGCCCTCGACCAGGCCCTTGAGGCGGTCACGGGGATCGGGCAGGCGGTCGAGCGCGTCCGTGAGGTCGCCGAGGTGGGCGCTGTGCTCCGCGAGGGCAGCCAGGACCAGGTCGTCCTTCGTCCTGAAGTAGTAGTAGACGTTTCCGACGGGGACCCCGGCCGCGTTCGCGATGTCGGCGAGGGTGGTCCGTTCGACGCCCTGTTCGTGCAGGACGCGGGCCGCCGCGGTGGTGAGCCGCCGGCGCTTGTCGGCGGACCGCGCCCTTCCCTTCGGTGAGTCAGTCACCTGACCGACTATAGGCGCCGCCGCGTGGCGTGCTACTGTCCCAGAAGTGAGTCAGTCAACTAACTAACTCGGGAGTCCCCATGATCACCGTGACCGGAGCCACCGGGAACGTCGGCGGCGCGCTCGTCCGCCTCCTCACCGACGCGGGCGAGGAGGTGACCGCGGTCTCGCGCGGCGAGGCGCGCGACCTGCCCGTGGGCGTCCGCCACGTACGGGCCGACCTCGCCGACGCCGACACGCTGCGCCCCGCGCTCGACGGAGCGGACGCGCTGTTCCTGCTGGTGGCGGGCGACGACCCGCGGGGCGTCCTCGACGCCGCGAGGGCGGGCGGTGTCCGCCGGGTGGTCCTCGTCTCCTCGATCGGCGTCGGCACCCGCCCGGACGCCTACGGCCACCCCGCCGCCTTCGAGGCGGCGCTGCGCGACTCCGGCCTCGCGTGGACGGTCCTGCGCTGCGGCGGTCTCGACTCGAACGCCTTCGCCTGGGCCGCGTCCATCCGCGCCGACCGGGTGGCCGCGGCCCCGTTCGGCGACACGGGCCTGCCGATGGTCGATCCGGCGGACGTCGCCGAGGTCGCCGCCGCCGCGCTGCTGCGGCCAGGGCACGCGGGCGCCGTGTACGAGCTGACCGGCCCCGCGCCGACCACCCCGCGCGATCGGGCGGCGGCCATCGGCGCCGCGCTCGGCACGCCGGTCCGCTTCGTCGAGCAGACCCGGGAGGAGGCGCGGCAGCAGATGCTCGCCTTCATGCCCGAACCGGTCGTGGAGGGCACCCTCGCGATCCTCGGCGAGCCGCTGCCCGCGGAACGCCGGGTGAGCCCGGACATCGAACGGGTCCTGGGCCGCGCGCCGCGCACCTTCGCCGACTGGGCCGCCCGCAACGCCGCGGCCTTCCGCTGACACGACCGGGAGATTCCCTACACCTTCGACGACCACGCCCGACACCTGGACGCCTGGTTCGACGCACTCGGCCTGGACGGCGTCGTCCTGGTCGGGCACGACTGGGGCGGCGCGCTCGCGTTCGACTTCGCCGCCCGGCACCCCGGGCGACGACATCGATCGGATCGGACTTAACACTTGCGTTGACATCAGGGCCGTGGCCGAGGCTGACTGGGAGAGCGCCGAGCAGGTGGAGGACGCCATTGATCTGTTGGCCGAGACGGGACCTACGCTGGGTCGGCCGTTGGTGGACCGGGTCAAGGGCGCCGAGAACCATCACCTGAAGGAACTGAGACCAGGGCCGTCGGGTAGCAGTGAGATCCGCATTCTTTTCGCCTTCGACCCCGTACGCCGGGCGGTGCTTCTGGTGGCGGGCGACAAGGCCGGCAACTGGCGGGGCTGGTACGAGGCCAATATCCCCGTCGCCGATGCGCGTTATCGGGAACACATAGCCGATTCCGAGGGCAGGGAGTACCAATGAGTGCGGTCAGCTGGGAGGAGACGAGGCGCAGGGTGCGTGAGCGCCGCGAAGCCGCGGGGCTGCCCGTGCGGTCGTCGGCGGAGAAGCGGGAGGCGATGGACCGGCTTGTCGCCGAGGTGCGCGCCCACCGCCTTGCGGAGATCCGTCAGGAGCAGGCACTGACCCAGCGTGCTGTCGCCGCGGCCATGGGGGTCTCCGCTCCGCGCGTGTCGGCGATCGAACACGGCGACATCGACCGCGCCGAGCTGGCGACGCTTCGGTCCTACGTGGAAGCCCTCGGCGGACGGTTGCGCGTGGTCGCGGATTTCGGTGATGCGGAGTTCACGGTCGCCTGATTGCTCGGCCGCCCGCCGTCGAGGCCGGCGGGGTGGGCGAGGCCATGATCCTCGACGGGAACCTACTGGCTGGACCGGCACGGGCTGCGCTAGGAAAGGTCCTCGCCCTTTGGCGGCTCGGCGGGTTCCAGCAGGGCGTGCAGCGCGGGGCGCAGCAGGTCGGTGAGGTGTTCGACGGCGGTGTCGCGCAGGTCGGGGAGGCCGAGGAGCTGGTGGCCGATGGTCGCCCCGACGACGGTGGTGACGGCGAGCGCGGCGCGTGCGCGCGCGTCCGGGGTGGCGGGGAGGCCGGCGGCGATCTCGTCGATCTGGCGGCCGAGCGTCGTGCGGGCGTGCTCGGCGGCGTCGGGGTGGGTCAGCATCGAGCGCAGCGTGGCGAGCGACGTGGCGGGCAGGCCGTCGAGCTTGACGCCGAGGGACGCGAGCAGCGCGGTGACCGCGCCGTCGGGGCCCTCGCCGAGGCCCGCGCCGCCCTCGGGCACGCGGACCTCGGCGGCCCGCGCGAAGAGGGCGGCCTTCGAGCCGAAGTACTGCATGACCAGCGCCGGGTCGACGCCCGCCGCGGCGGCGACCGCCCTGATGGTGGCGCGCTCGTACCCGTGGCGGGCGAAGAGGTCGCGGGCCGCGCCGAGGATGCGTTCCTCGGTGCCGCGGCGGCGTTCGGCGCGGGACGTGCTGCGGGCGGGCTCGTTCATGAGCCCGGACCCTACAGGGGCCGGTTTCTGCTCTACACTCGTTGAGCCAGTCACTCAACGAGTGTCGAGTCGAGAGGGGTTCCTCCGTCATGCCCAGCACCGAGCGCGACCCGCTGTCCGTCCTCGCCCGCTACCGCCGGGCCATGCTGACCAAGTCCGCCGACGACCTCGCCGACCTGTACGCGCCCGACGGCGTGCACGAGTTCCCGTTCGCCTTCCCCGGGGTGCCCGGCCGTCTCGCCGGCCGCGAGGCCGTGCGCGAGACCTACCGGGCGCTGTGGGGGGCCACCCCCGTCACCGTCCGCGCCGTCCACGAGGTCGCCGTGCACACCACCGGCGACCCCGCGGTGATCGTGGCCGAGCAGACGGCCGTCACCGCAGGGGCCGACGGCTCCGAGCGGCACGTCCCCGGCCTCCTCGTGCTGCGGGTCGGGGACGACGGCCTGCTCACGCACGTGCGCGACTACATGGACACGGGCGCCGTCCAGCGCGCCCGCGCCACCGCCGGCTGACGGGGGCGTCACGTCCCCCTGTGCGCGAGCCGGCGCACCGTACGGTCCACGTCCGCCGGTGTCACGACGCCGACGGGACGGCCGTCGGCGAGCACCAGCACCCGGTCCTCCGGGCCGGGGTCGAGACGGGGGAGCAGGTCGGACAGCGGCTCGTCGGGGCGGGCGGTACGCGTCTGCGCCAGCGGCCGCATGACCTCCCCGACCGTCGCGCCGTCCGCGCGCGCGGCCCGCTCCGGCGTGACCAGGCCCACCGCCCGGCCCCCCTTGTCCGTGACGGGGTACGCGCGGTGCGCGCGCCCGTGGGCCGGGCCGCCGCGCAGCCGTTCCGCCGGGAGGCCGGAAGGGACGGTCACCGGGTCGGCCGTCATCGACGCGCGCACCGGCACGCCGGCCACCGCCTCCCGCATCCGCGCCTGGCGGCCCTCAGCCGTGGCGGCGACCACGATGAACCAGCCGACCAGCGCCACCCACAGCGGCGCCGCCACCCCGGCCGACACGAACCCCCACACGCCGAGGACCACCAGCGCCCAGCCGAGGACCCGCCCGGCCGTCGCCGCGCCCACCGCCGCGCGCAGCCGGTCGCCGGTCCGCCACCACAGGAACGCCCGCAGCAGCCGCCCGCCGTCCAGTGGCGCGGCGGGCAGGGCGTTGAAGACGCCGAGCAGCAGGTTGACCGCCGCCAGCCAGGCCACCGCCTCGGCCACAGGACCGCCGGCGCCCGCCGCCCACGCGCAGCCCGCGCACAGGAGGCCGAGGACGACGCTCACCAGCGGCCCGGCGCCCGCGACGCGCGCCTCGGCCGCCGGGCCCGGCGCCTCGTCCCGCAGCCGCGTCGCCCCGCCGAGCAGCCACAGCGTGATGTCCTCGACGGGGATGCCGTGCCGCCGCGCCACCACGGCGTGGGCGAGTTCGTGCGCGAGCAGCGAGAGCAGGAACAGCAGCGCCGCGGCGAGCCCGAGCGCCGTGTACAGGGTCCACGACCGCCCGGGATGGGCCGTCGGGAGCCGCTGCGCCGCCAGCCCGTAGGCGATCAGGCCGAAGACCAGGACGACACTCCAGTGCACCCCGGTCCTGACCCCGGCGATCCGGCCCAGCGGGAAGTCCGGCCGCATCCCGCGCTCACCTCCTTCGTCCCGGCGAGTTCGGCGCGGGGCGGGTACCCACGCCTGGCGCGGGGGATGCGGCCGGGCGCGACTCGGCGACCGCGAGCCCGGCGATGGCGGCGAGCATCAGCAGTGTGCCGGTGACCGTGCCCGTGGTGAGCCGCTCGCCGAGGAACAGCACCGCGAGCACCGCCGCGCCGACCGGCTCGATGAGCATCACCACCGACGCCGTGGCCGCCCGGACCACCGCCGCCCCGGCGAAGTACAGCGGGTACGCGAGCGCCGTCGTGACGGTGGCGAGGTAGAACAGCAGCAGGACCACCCGGCCGGGGTGCGCGGTGTGCGGCACCAGGCCCTCGCCCCAGGCGAACGGCAGCATGACGGCCGCGCCGACGGCGAACGACCACACCGTGAGCGTGCGGGGGGACTCACCGGCGCCGTGTCGTCCGGTCCACCGCCCCAGCACGTTCGAGACGGCGTATCCGGCGGCGGACAGCAGCGCCATCACCACCCCCCGGGAATGGACGACGCCCTCCTGGCCGTCAAGCACCAGGATCGTGAGCCCGGCCAGCGCGCCGCCGACCGCCAGGAGCCCGCCGCGTCCCGTGCGCTCGCCCAGGAACAGGCGCCCGCCGGCAGCCGTGAACACCGGAGCGGCCCCCAGCGTGACGATGGTGCCCACCGCCAGACCCGTGTCCCGCACGGCGGCGAAGTAGGCGCTCTGGAAGATCGCCAGGCCGACGCCGGTACCCGTGAACAGCAGCACACGCCCTCTCGTCGGTCGTGGCGCGGCGGTCGTGCCGCGGGCGGGGCGGAGGACACGGACCGCGAGCAGCAGCACCATGCCGGCGAGAAAGCGCCAGAACGAAACGGCCATGGGTCCGAAGTCGCTGGACCGGTAGACGATGTCCACGGCGGCCCCGGTAGTGCCCCAGGTGAGGCCGGCGAACGCCAGGCAGGCAAGGCCGCGGCGCGCCGATCGTGACGCCGCCCCCCGGGCAGGGGTGACGGCAACAGCAGTTCTCGACATGGAAAGGATCTCCGTACGGAGCAGACGGTCGTGGTCTCCCGCAAGCGGGCACGACCGGTCGGCGCGTCACGGCCCGTGGCCTGCGCGTCCCTGTCGGCGGCGCCCGCTCAGACGACTGGCGGCGCGAGATTCGCTGCACACATGCGGTTCACCCTAGGCCATCGCCCACGGGGAGCGTCACCGTGCGTACATACCGGGGCGATCACAGCCGCGCGGTGAACCAGTCCCGGGCGCGTTCGGCGACCATGGACAGCGCCCCCGGCTCCTCGAAGAGATGGGTCGCCCCCGGCACGACGGACAGCCGGGCCGAGTCCGGCAGCCGGCCGAGCGCGTCCCGGTTCGCCGCGAGCACCTCGTGGTCCTCGCCGCCCACCAGCAGCAGCACGGGCGCGCGGACGGCCCCGAGGACATCCCCCGCGAGATCGGGCCGGCCGCCACGGGACACCACGGCGGCCACCCGCGCGTCCGGCTCGGCCGCCAGCCGCAGCGCGCCCGCCGCCCCCGTGCTCGCGCCGAACAGACCGAGCGGCAGCCGCCCGCCGGTTCGCGCCACCGCGCCCTGTGCCCACGCCACGGCCCCGCCCAGCCGGCGGGCCAGCAGCCCGGCGTCGAACACGCGCGAGCGGTCGAGATCCTCCTCGTCCGTCAGCAGGTCGACCAGCAGCGTCGCGAGACCAGCCTCGTTCAGCGCCCGGGCGACGAACCGGTTGCGCGGACTGAGCCGCCCGCTGCCCGTCCCGTGGGCGAACACCACAAGACCCCGCGCACCCCCGGGCCGCGCCAGCTCCCCGCGCAGCCGTACGCCGTCCGCCGAGGCCACCGTCACCTCGCGCCGCTCGCCCCGCTCCAGCGCCGCCACGACCTCGGCGTCCGTCGTCTGCGCGAAATCGCGGTAGAACTGGCCCACGGCCGCGAACCCCGCCGGCAGCGAGGGGCAGCGGAACACGTCCGCCTCCCCGCCGATCCGCTCCGCCCAGTCGCGCGGCGCGACCGGCACCGCGAGCACCACCTCCGCCGCGCCCCGCGACCTGGCGGCCCGGCACGCCGCCCGCGCCGTGGCCCCCGTGGCGATCCCGTCGTCCACCACGATCACCGTACGGCCCGCCACCGACACCGGGGGCCGGTCGCCCCGGTACTCCCGCGAACGCCGCGCCAGCTCAGCCCGCTCCGCCGCCTCCACGTCCGCCAGCTCGGCGTCCCGCACGGCCGCGGCGCGCAGCACGTCCTCGTTCAGGACGCGCGCGCCGTCCTCGCCGATCGCGCCCATCGCGACCTCGGGCTGCCGGGGCACCCCCAGCTTCCGCACGACCCCCACGTCCAGCGGCGCGCCCAGCGCCCTGGCCACCTCGGCGGCCACCGGTACGCCCCCGCGCGGCAGGCCCCAGACCACCACGTCGCGCTCGCGGAAGTCCGCCAGCTCGCGGGCCAGCGCCCGCCCCGCGTCGGTACGGTCGGCGTACATCGGGCCTCCTCAGCTCACCGGCTCACCCGCAGGGCCAGGTCGTTGTCCACCGTGTAGTACGGCTGGACGGTCATGCCCCCCAGGATCGCGGGCGGATAGACGAACACCGGCTTCTTGTCCGCCACGTCGTCCAGCAGCCGCCCGACCCTCACCCGTCCGGCCTTCCGCGCCGGCCGGACGAACACATCCCAGTACGCCTCGTCCTCGCCGTCCGCCGCCGGGGGGATCCGGTCGTACGGCGCGGTGAAGGTGAACGTGCCGTCGCCCGCGTCCCGCAGCTCCGCCTCGATCGCCGGGACGTCCTTGCCGCTGCCGCTGCCGCTGCCGCTGCCGCTGCCGCGCAGCCGCAGCAGCGCCGCCGCGCCCGCGCCGGCCTCGACGCCCACGAGCCGCACGGCGGCCGTCATGCCGTCACCGTCCACGAGGATGTCGCCCGCCTCGGCGTGCCCGGGGCGCACCCACGCCCGCACCGCGAAGTACGCGTCCTTCGTCGCGTACGGCAGGCGCACGGCGAGCGGGGACCCGTCGGGCACGGGGCCGCCCTCCGCGAGGTGCCGCAGCTCCCGCAGCCCCGGCAGGACCCGCAGCCGCGCCCGCCCCGGCGCCGGCACCACGAAGACGTCCCACCGCCCCTCGGTCAGCGGCGGCCCGGCCGGCAGCTCACCGTGCCAGCCGGCGCCGTCGTCGTCCCGCGTCAGGGGGACGGTGCGTGTCTCCGTCTCCGGCCTGCCCTTCTTCGGCCGCAGCACGAACAGCAGGACGGGGTCCACCGCGTCCTCGGGGATCCGCGTGACGTCCAGGCCGAGCCGCCCGTCCGGCGCGAGGACGCAGCCGGCGCGCGGCAGCCGTTCCTTCGGGACGGACGGGTCGGCTGCGGGCGTGGTGGGGGCGCTCATCGGCGGGCCTTCCGGACGGAGCGGAGCGTGGACGCCGCGGCCCCGACCGCCGCGTCCCGCACGGTGTACGGCGCGCTGCGCAGCGCCGCGGCCAGCCGGGCGCCCAGCGGCCTGCGGGCACCGCCCGCGCGCTTCTCGGCCAGCAGCGACTCGAACATGCGCTCCGCCTCGGCGAGGATCGGCACCGGGTCGTAGCGCTCGGAGTTGGCGAGCGCGGCGGCGCTCATCCTGCGGCGCCGCTCGTCGTCCCTCACGAGGGACAGCAGCGCGTCACCGAAGGCGTCGGCGTCCCCGACGGGGACGAGCCTGCCGTCCTCGCCGTCCTTGATGATCTCGCCGGGGCCGTAGTCGCAGTCGGTGGAGACGACCGGCAGGCCGCAGCGCATGGCCTCCACGATCGTCATGCCGAACGGCTCGAAGTTCGAGGTGACGGCGGCGATCGAGCCCTTCACCCACTCGGACTCCATGGTGCCCGCGGCGCCCATGAGGAAGACGTTGTTGTACAGGCCCAGCTCGTCGATCAGGCGGCGCAGCCGGTCCTGCTCCTCGCCCTTGCCGTAGATGCGGAGCCGCCAGTCCGGGCGCTCCGCCACGACCTTGGCGAACGCGCGGATCAGCAGGTCGTAGCGCTTGACCCGCACCAGGCGGCCGGCGGCCACGACGATCCGGCCGCCGCCGTCCGCCGGGGGCAGGCCGGGCCTCGGCACGCTGTTGGGCAGGGCCGCGAGCCGGACGCCGGGCAGGCGCATGCGGCGCCGGTACTCCTCGGCGTCGGCGTGCGTGACGGTGGTGATGGCGTCGAGGCGCTGGTAGGCGCGCCGCAGCTCACCGCGCAGGGCGGGGGGGTGGTTGAGGAGTGTCAGGTGCTCCTGGCCGACGCGGACCGCGTCCTGCGGCCCCTCCAGGGCGAGGTGGACGTTGAGCCCGGGGCGGGTGCCGATGACGACGTCCGCCTCCAGGCCGCGCAGGCAGTCGGCGATGCGCTGGTCCGTCAGGCGGCTGTACTGGCCGTAGCGGTACTCGGAGGCGGGGAAGACACGGGCCGGCTCGCGGTGGAGCGGGTGGTCCTTCTCCTCGCGGAGATCGACGAGTCCGCGCATCCGCACCCGCTCGCCCAGGGTGAAGACGGGGTCCGCGCGGTGCCGGAAGACGGAGACGATCTCGACGTCGTGCCGCTCGGCCAGGGCCTGCGCGAGGTTGAACGTCGTCCTGATCGTCCCCCCGATCCCGTAGCCGTTGTGGAGGAGGAAGGAAATCTTCATGTGGTGAGGGACCCATCGGGGAGGCGCCCGGTTGAGCAGGGGCATGACGCGGGGCAACACATTACCCCGCAACTGATGGCGGAATGACCGCTTCCGGTCGCTCGGCGTTCACCCGCGTGGGCTACGGATATGGTGGCCGGTCAGCGGTCCGCGCCCCAGCGCCACTCGGTGACCTCGGGCAGGTCCGTGCCGTGCTCGCGTATCCAGGCGTGGTGGCGGAGGCGGGCGTCGGCCATCCGCTGGCGCACCGCCGCGGCGCGGACGGCGAGCCCGGGCACGCGGTCGATCACGTCCATGACGAGCCGGAACCGGTCGAGGTTGTTGCGGACGACCATGTCGAACGGGGTGGTCGTCGTGCCCTCCTCCGTGTAACCCCGGACATGGAGGTGCTCGTGGTTCTCGCGCCGGTAGGTGAGGCGGTGGATGAGCCACGGATAGCCGTGGTACGCGAACACGACCGGCCGGTCCGGCGGGAACAGGCCGTTGTAGTCGCGGTCCTCCATGCCGTGGGGGTGCTCCCGCGCGGTCATCAGGCGCGCGATGTCCACGACGTTCACGACGCGGACGGCGACGTCCGGCAGGTGGCGGTGGATCAGGTCGGCGGCGGCGAGGGTCTCCTGCGTCGGCACGTCGCCCGCGCAGGCGAGCACGACGTCGGGCTCGCGGTCGCCCTGCTCGGAGCCGGCCCAGTCCCAGATGCCGGCGCCGCGCGCGCAGTGGCCCCGGGCGGCGTCGAGGTCCAGCCAGTCGTAGCACGGCTGCTTGCCCGCGACGACGACGTTCACGTAGTCGCGGCTGCGCAGCACGTGATCGGCGACGGCGAGCAGCGTGTTGGCGTCCGGCGGGAGGTACACGCGCACGACCTCGGGGCTCTTGTTCAGGACGTGGTCGACGAAGCCGGGGTCCTGGTGGCTGAACCCGTTGTGGTCCTGCCGCCACACGTGCGAGGTGAGCAGGTAGTTGAGCGACGCGAGGGGACGGCGCCACGGCAGGCGCCGCGATGTGCGCAGCCACTTGATGTGCTGGTTCGCCATGGAGTCGACGATGTGCACGAACGCCTCGTAGCAGGAGAACAGCCCGTGCCGGCCCGTCAGGACGTACCCCTCCAGCCAGCCCTGGCACAGGTGTTCCGAGAGGACCTCCATGACGCGGCCGTCGTGCCCGAGGTGCTCGTCGGTGTCGGCGATCTCGGCGTCCCACGCCTTCGGGGTGGCGTCGTAGACGGCCTGCAGGCGGTTGGACGCCGTCTCGTCCGGGCCGACGAGCCGGAAGTCGCGCCGTCGCGCGGTCGCGGCCATCAGGTCGCGCAGCAGGGTGCCGAGGACGGCGGTCGGCTCGTGCAGCGTCGTGCCGGGGGCGTCCACGGCGACGGCGTGCTCCTCCAGCGGGGGCACGGGGAGTTCGCGCAGGAGCGCGCCGCCGTTCGCGTGCGGGTTGGCGCCGAGGCGGCGGATGCCGGTCGGGGCCTGGGACAGGATGCGCGCGGTGGGCCGCCCGTCCTCGTCGAACAGCTCGTCGGGCCGGTAGGACCGCAGCCACTCCTCCAGCGCCCGCAGGTGGTCCGGGTTCGTGCGGACCTCGGCCAGCGGGATCTGGTGCGCGCGCCAGGTGCCCTCGACGGGCAGGCCGTCGACGGTCGCGGGACCCGTCCAGCCCTTGGGGGTGCGCAGGACGACGACGGGCCAGCGCGGGCGTTCCGTGCGGCCCTCGTTGCGCGCGGCGTGGTGGATGGCGGCGATGCGGTCGAGGGCGAGGTCGAGGGTCGCGGCGAGCTGCTGGTGCACGTCGTCGGGGGCGTCGCCGGTGACGTGCAGGGGCTCGTAGCCGCAGCCGTGGAGCATGGCGTCCAGCTCGTCCTGCGGGATGCGGGCGAGGACGGCCGGGTTCGCGATCTTGTAGCCGTTGAGGTGGAGGATCGGCAGGACGGCGCCGTCGTGCACCGGGTCGAGGAACTTGTCGGCGTGCCAGGAGGCGGCGAGCGGGCCGGTCTCCGCCTCGCCGTCGCCGATGACGCAGGCGACGAGCAGGTCCGGGTTGTCGAGGGCGGCGCCGTGGGCGTGGGCCAGGGAGTAGCCCAGCTCACCGCCCTCGTGGATCGAGCCGGGCGTCTCGGGCGCCACATGGCTCGGTATCCCGCCGGGGAACGAGAACTGCCGGAACAGCCGCGCCATGCCCGCCGCGTCCCGCGACACGTCCGGGTACACCTCGGAGTAGCTGCCGTCGAGCCACGCGTTCGCGACGACGGCCGGGCCGCCGTGCCCCGGCCCCCAGACGCAGATGGCGTCGAGGTCGCGGGCGGTGATGACGCGGTTGAGATGGGCGTGGACGAGGTTGAGGCCGGGGGAGGTGCCCCAGTGGCCGAGCAGGCGCGGCTTGATGTGCTCGGGGCGCAGCGGCTCGCCGAGCAGCGGGTTGGCCATGAGGTAGATCTGCCCGACGGACAGGTAGTTGGCGGCCCGCCAGTACGCGTCGACGGTCCTCAGCTCCGTCTCGTCCAGCGGGCGGGTGGCCGGCGTTCGCAGGTCCTGGCGCATGGGCGTCGGCCTTTCTGCGTCGTCGCGTCGTGCGTCGGCTGGTGTCGTCCTGGTGGTGCGGTGCTGCGGGTGCCGTCCGCGCGGCGCCGGGCCGGCGTGCCGCCCGTGCGGACGCCGGCCCGGCGCTGTCCCGGTGCCCGGTCAGCGGGCCTCGCGGGTGCGGGAGCGGTTCGCCTTGCGGAGGGCGGAGAGCAGCTCCTTGCGGTCCATGCGGGACCTGCCCTTGATGTCCAGCCGCTTCGCCAGGCCGTACAGGTGCTGCTTCGACGCGTTCTCGTCCACGCCCTGGCCACTCGCCCCGCCCTGCTGGCGGGGCCTGGCCGAGCGCTGGTCGGACGGCCCCTTGCGGCCCTTCTCCTTGCGCTCCCAGTGGTCGCCCACCTTCTCGTGGGTGTGCTTGAGCGCGCCGTAGGCGACCTGATGGGCGCGGCGGCCCTCGCCGTACTCGTTCACGGCGGAGTCGTGCGCCTTGATCCAGGTGCGCTGGGCGCTGGCGGGGGAGCGCTCCAGGGTCGAGGGGAGTTCCTTGCGTCCCGGCACCGTGTCCACCTCCTCGTGCGTGCCGTCCTTCGATCTCCGCGCGTCAAAACGGTCATGACGCGCGTAACGGGCGGGTACCCGGGCCGACTCCGCCGAAACGGGCGGGTCCGCCGGCGGGTCTCAGCCGTCCAGATAGCGCAGGACGGCCAGGACACGGCGGCTGTGACCGGTGCCGGCGTACAGGCCGAGCTTGTCGAAGATGGCGTTGATGTGCTTCTCCACGGCGCTGCGCGAGACATGCATCCGCTGGGCGATCGCCGCGTTGGTGTGCCCCTCTGCCATCTCGCGCAGCACGTCGCGTTCGCGCGAGGTCAGGCCGGCCAGCGGGTCGGCGTGGGAACTGCGGGCGAGCAGCCGCCGCACCACCTCCGGGTCGAAGGCCGTCTCCCCGGCCGCCACCCGCTCCAGCGCGCCGAGGAACTCCTCGACCTGCACGACCCGGTCCTTCAGCAGATAGCCGACACCGCCGCGCCCACCGCCGTGCTCGCCGCCCAGAAGCTCCGTCGCATAACGCTTCTCGACGTACTGCGACAGCACGAGGACGCCCACGTCCGGCCGGCGCTCCCGGATCCGGAGGGCGGCCCTCAGCCCCTCGTCGGTGTGCGAGGGAGGCATCCGCACGTCCACCACCGCGACGTCGGGCGCGTCGCGGTCGACCGCGGCGAGCAGCGCGTCGGCGTCCCCCACCGCGGCGATCACCTCGTGCCCCTCGTCGGCGAGGAGCCGCGCCAGTCCTTCGCGCAGCAGGGTCGAGTCGTCGGCCAGGATCACACGCACGGCAGCTCCATCGTGAGGGTCGTCGGTCCGCCGGGGGGACTGTCCACGCGCAGGGTGCCGTCGAGGGCGGCGGCCCGGCGCGCGAGGCCGAGGAGGCCGCTGCCCGCGGGATCGGCGCCGCCCCGCCCGTCGTCGCGGACCTCGACGGTGACGCCGCCGTCGCGCGGGGCGACACGCACGGCGACGCCGTCGGCCCCGGCGTGCTTGACCGTGTTCGTCACGGCCTCGGACACCACGAAGTAGATCACTGCGGCGACCTCCCGGTCCGGCTCGGGGAGCAGGTCGTACTCCAGCCGCACGGGCAGCGGGCACCGCTCGGCGACGGCCTCCAGCGCGGCGGGCAGGCCGGCCTCGTCCAGCACGGCGGGGTAGACGCGCCACGCGACCTCCCGCAGCTCGGCGAGGGTGGCACCGGCCTCGTCCTGGGCCTGGCGCAGCAGCTCGCGGGAGCGGGCGTCGTCGCCGGCCTCCCCCGCGCGGCGCGCGCGGCCGAGCAGCATGCCGAGGGCGACCATCCGCTGCTGCACCCCGTCGTGCAGATCGCGCTCGATGCGGCGCCGCTCGTCGTGCACGGCGGCCACCACGCCCGCGCGGCTGGCCGCGAGCTCGTCTATGCGCCGCACGAGGGCCGCACGCTCGCCCGGCCCGAAGACCCGCAGGGCCAGCTCGTTCTCCAGGCGGCCCACCGCGGAGACGCCGTGCACGCCCAGGAACAGCAGCAGCACTCCGCCGAAGCCGGCGGGGAGCACGTCCCAGCCGAACGGCCAGACGGCCCACACGAGCATCGACGCGTAGATCGCGCCCACCATCACCGAGGCCACGACCAGCCCGCCGAGCAGCCCGAGCGGCACGCGCAGCAGGAGGTAGCGGACGGTGGCGATCCCCTCGCCGCCGGGCCGGCCCGCCAGCCGGCCGGCGGCCCGGATCACCGCGCGCCGCGCCGGCGGCGGCCCGGCCGCGAGCACGGGCGACCCGACGAGGACCAGGGAAAGACCGAGGACCGCCAGCACCGCCCCGGACAGCAGCCCGAGCGCGGTGCGCAACCAGTTCACCACTCCGGTACGCATGCACAGAGCGTAACTGTGTCGGGGGGGCGGCGGACTGTGGTTTTCCTCAAGGAATCCTTGTGGTCTCCCGGATCGCCGCACGGACACGGGACTTTGTAGCGTTCATCCCGTGACTGCGACCGTTTCCCTCCCGACCCGTCTGGCTTCGGCCGGTGACGAGCCCGGCGGCATCACCGGCTGGGCCATCAACCTCATGGAGGCCCTCGGCGCCCCCGGCGCGGGCGCCGCCATCGCCCTGGAGAACCTGTTCCCGCCCCTGCCGAGCGAGGTGATCCTGCCGCTCGCCGGGTTCACGGCGAGTCAGGGCGGGATGAGCCTCGCCGCCGCCCTCGTGTGGACGACCATCGGGGCCGTCGTGGGCGCCTGGCTGCTGTACGGCCTCGGCGCCCTGCTCGGGCGGGAGCGGCTGCACGCGATCGCCGGCCGCCTGCCCCTCGTGAAGGTGAGCGACATCGAGAAGACGGAGCGCTGGTTCGAACGGCACGGCGCCAAGGCCGTGTTCTTCGGCCGCATGATCCCGGTCTTCCGCAGCCTCATATCGGTGCCCGCCGGCGTGACCCGCATGTCGCAGCCGATGTTCCTCCTCCTCACCACGCTCGGCAGCGCTCTGTGGAACGCGATCTTCGTCATCGCCGGCTACCGCCTCGGGGAGAACTGGGAGCGCGTCACCGACCTCGTCGGCGTCTACTCCAAGGGAATCCTGGCCGTCGTCGCGCTCGCGGTGGTGGCGTTCGTCGTGTACCGCGTCATGCGGCCCGGCGCGGGGAAGCGGCGCGTCTGAGCCCGGGGACGCACGGCGCGTGGCGGGCGGAGCGCCCCCACGCGCCCGTCGGCCGGCCGGGCACGGATTTCGTCTATTGTCGATCCGGTCCGCCGCTGCCCGCCCCGTCCCGCCGCAGGTCCCGGCGCACCCGCACCGAGCACCCGCGACGACGGCAGGGAGGCCCACGTGACCCCGGACGACGGCACGACGCCCGTCCCCTGGTACCTCCACGGGTACGCGGACATCCTCGCCGGGGTCTCCCGCACCGGCCGCCGGCTCACCGGCGACGAGGTCCGCGCCCGGCGCGCCCTGGGGGAGCGCGCCGCGGCGGACGGTTTCGGTCTCCGTGCCCTGGTGCGCGAGCACCTCGCGGCGACCCGTGCCGCCTGGCCCGAGCTGCCGGGCGTGGTGGGCGCACGGCCCGCGCACGCCGTCAAAGCGGCGGCCGAGAGTGTGCTCGCCGCCGTGGAGCAGGCCGTCGACGCCTTCGCCGAGGGCTTCGAGCGCGCCCAGCTCCTCGCGGTCCGCCGGGACGAGGCGGCACGCCGCGAATTCATCGACGACCTGCTGCACGGGCGCGGCGACCCCGGGGCGCTCCCCGCGCGCGCCGAGCGGGCCGGGCTCCACTTCGCGCACTCCCACGCCGTCGCCCTCGCCCGCGGCCCCGAGCCGTACGACGACACGCACCCGCTCGTCCGCCGGACCGAGAGCGCGCTCGGCGGACGGTTCGGCCAGCGCGCGGTCCTCCTCACCACGAAGGACGGCCGCCTGGTGTGCGTCGCGCCGGGCAACCGGCCCGAGGTGCCGGACTACTTCGCGGACCGGGTCCTCGCCGCCCTGCCCGGCACACCGGGCGGCGTCCGGATAGCCATCGGCCGCTCCCACCCGGGCCCCGCCGGCATTGCCCAGTCCTACGAGGAGGCGCTGGCCGCCCTCGACCTGGCCGACCGCATGCCGCTCGACGTGCCGGTGCTGCGCTCCGCCGACCTGCTGGTCTTCCCCGTCCTGATGCGGGACCGGCAGGCGATGGCCGATCTGGTGGGCTCCGTCCTCGGGCCGCTGACCGGTGCCAGGGGCGGGGCGCAGCCCCTCGTCAGGACGCTGGACACCTGGTTCACGGCCGGCTGCAACACGGCGGAGGCGTCACGCCGGCTGTCGCTCAGCGTCCGGGCGCTGACGTACCGCCTGGAGCGCATCCACACGCTGACCGGATTCGACCCGACCGACGCGCTCCAGCGCTACACCCTCCAGACCGCCGTCATCGGCGCCCGTCTGCTGGACTGGCCGGCCCGTGAGCTGTGACCGGGCCGGCCGCCGGTCCGCCGTCAGCCCGCCGTCTCCTTCCCCGCCCCGTCGCCCGCGCCGGAACCGGGCGCGCCGGCCCGCCGCGCCAGACCGGACAGCATGGACGTGAGGTCCACACCCGTGGTCGAGCTGAGGAGCTCGATGCCCTGGGTCACGTTGTCGGCGACGGTGCGCGGCAACTGACTCGCCCCGTCCGTCGAGATGACGGTCATCCTGTCGATCGCCGAGAGCGGCTCCGCCGCCTTCCCGACGACCTGCGGCAGCACCTCCACGAGCATTTGGAGCACCGCCGCCTCCCCGTACTGCGCGTACGCGTCGGCCTTCTGCCGCATCGCGCCGGCCTCGGCCGCGCCGACCGCCGCCGTGGCCGCGGCCTCCGCCTCGCCCTCGATGCGCGCCGCCTCGGCCAGCGCGGAACGCCGCTGCTTCTCGCTCTCACCCGTGAGCCGGGCGCGCTCGGCAGCGGCGCGCGCGGCGGCCACCTCGGCGACCCGCCGGGCCTCGGCCTCCTGCTCGGCCCGGTACCGCTCGGCGTCCGCCGGCTTGCGCACCTGGGCGTCGAGCTGCCGGTCCGTCAGCGCGGCCTGCCGCTCGGCGACCTTCTCCTGCTCGGCCAGCACCTCCTGCTGCCGCGCCGCCTCGGCCAGCGGTCCCGCGGCGTTCGCCCGGGCGGCCGCCGCCTCCGTCTCGACCTTGATCTCGGCCTGCCGCAGGTACAGCGTCCGCTGGGCGACCGCGATCTCCTCCTCGGCCCGCAGCCTGGCCTGCTCGGCGGTGCGCCGGGCCTCGGCCTCCGCTATGTCGGCCTCCTGCCGCGCACGCGCGGCCTCCGGCCGCCCGAGGTCCGCCAGATAGCTGCCCTCGGCGGTGATGTCCTGGATCTGGAAGGTGTCGAGGACGAGGCCCTGCCCCGAGAGGCTCGCCTCCGCCTCCTCCGCGACCTGCCCGGCGAACGCCGCGCGGTCCCGGATCACGTCCTCCACCGTCATCCGGCCCACGATCGACCGCAGCGCGCCGGACAGCACCTCCTGCGTGAACGTCACGACACCGCCCTGCTGCCGCAGGAAACGCTGCGCCGCCGACCTGATGGCGCCCTCGCTCCCCCCGACCTTCACGATGGCGACCCCGTCGAGGTTCACCTTCACCCCGCGCAGCGTCACCGCGCCCCGCACCGCCACCGGGATGTGCCGGCTCGACAGGTCCATGACGTGCAACTGCTGCACCAGCGGCACGACGAAGACACCGCCGCCGACCACGACCTTCTGGCCGCTGGTGTCACGGGTCACCTGACCCGTCACCGGGTCCGTCGACACCTTGCCGCGCCGCCCCGTGATGATGAACGCGTCGCTCGGCCCGGCGACCTTGTAGCGGGACACGACCACCAGCACCAGCAGCACCAGCAGCACCACGACACCGATCACGGCGATCAGGACTGGACTCATCTCGCTCCTCCCTCCGGTCCCCGGCCGCGTCCCCGGCCCGCGGGTGTGCCGGAAACGCAGTCAGCGTTCGACCGGGCGGACCTCGACGGCGGACGCCGACATGACGCCGGCCACCCACACCTCCGCCCCGGCCGGCACGGCCCGGGTGCTGCTGGCCGCCAGCTTCACGCGCAGGCCCGCCACCGTGAGCATGACCTCGCCGAAGCCGGCGCCCCCGGGCACCGGCGTGACGACGACCCCCACGGCACCGACGAGATCGTCCTCCCGCTGTGCCGCGTCACCGTCGTCCCGCATCAGTGCCCGGCTCACCCGCAGCACCACCCAGGCCGCGCCGCCCCCCACTACCGCCCCCGTGCCGAGGGCGGGTGCCACGCCGAGACCGGTCACCGCGAGAGTGATCGCACCCGCGAAACCGAGCATGGAGACGAAAGCGGCGATGGCGGGGGGCGAGATCGCACCGTCCACGTCGGGGAGCGCGTCGAGCACCCCGTCGAGGAGCAGGGCGGCGAGCAGGAGCACCAGCCCGGCGATGCCGAGACCGAGAAACCAGCCCATTCCCGTCCCCCGTCCCCCGTACGCCGCTTTCCGGCGTGTGCCTGAAGAGTGCCATGGACACGGCTCGCAGCGCATTGCCGGAAACCGGCAAACATGACGTGCTTTTCCGTGCCGACAGCATCCCGCAGCCCGGCCGGTCGCCGCGCCTTGACCTCGTGAGCACTCCAGCTCCTAGCGTGCGGCGCATGAGAACCGCCGAACTCGGCCGCACCGGCCACCACGTCAGCGAACTCGCCCTCGGCTGCATGCTCATGGGCACCCGGATCGACGAGACGACCTCCCACGCCATCCTCGACCGCTACGCCGCGGACGGCGGCACGTTCCTCGACACGGCCGACTGCTACGCCTGGTGGGGTCGGCGCGACAGCGACGGCGGGGAGAGCGAGGAGGTGATCGGCCGCTGGCTCACCCGTGGCGGGCGGCGCGACGACGTCTTCCTCGCCACCAAGGGCAGTGCCCTGCTCGCCTCGCTCGACGGCGTGTGGGGCGAGGGGGACGAGCCGGTGTGGGAGGCGTCCCACCGCAACGGCTACGTGGGCGCGGGCGGGGACACGCTGCGCCACTCGCTCGACGCGAGTCTGCGCCGCCTCCGCACCGACCACGTGGACCTCTACTACGTGCACGTCGACGACCGGGCGACGCCGCTCGAGGAGACGCTGGAAGCGCTCGCCGGCCTGGTCGAGGCGGGGAAGACCCGGTACATCGGCTGGTCGAACGTCAGCACCTGGCGCCTGGAGCGCATCCGCGCCCTGTGCGAGCGCCACGGCTGGCCGACGCCCGTCGCCCTCCAGCAGCAGCACTCCTACCTGCGCCGCCGCCCCGGCCTCGACCACGTGTCCATCGTGGACGAGGCGCAGCTCGACTACCTGCGCGCCCACGACGACCTCACGCTCGTCGCGTACTCGCCGATCCTGAAGGGCGTCTACGACCGCCCGGAGCGCCGCGCCGGATTCCACGCGATCGAGCCGTACGCGGGCCCCGACACGGACGCGCGCCTCGCCGTGCTTGACGAGGTCGCGCAGGAGGCCGGGGCGACACCGGGACAGACGGTGCTGGCGTGGCTGCTGAGCCGCCGCGACCCGCGCTGCGTCCCGCTGGTGGGCCCGCGGACGCTCGACCAGTACGTCTCGGCCGCCCGCGCGACGGACCTGACGCTGACCCCGGAACAGCTCGCCCGCCTGGACGCCGCGGGGGTGTGACCGGGGACGCCGGCCGGGCCGCCGGGCCACCCGGTCGGGTGGCCCGGCGGTCGGTCACACGTTGACGCCGTAGTCGGACGCGATGCCCGCGAGACCGGCCGCGTACCCCTGGCCGACCGCGCGGAACTTCCACTCCGTGCCGTGCCGGTACAGCTCACCGAAGATCATCGCGGTCTCGGTCGCCGCGTCCTCGCTGAGGTCGTACCGGGCGATCTCGGCGCCGCCGTTCTGGTTCACCACACGGATGAACGCGTTCTTCACCTGGCCGAAGCTCTGCCCCCGGTTGTCGGCGTCGTAGATCGACACCGGGAAGACGATGCTCGTGATCTCCGCGGGCACGCCGGCGAGGTCCACCTTGATGACCTCGTCGTCGCCCTCGCCCTCACCGGTCAGGTTGTCGCCGGCGTGCTCGACCGAGCCGTCGGGGCTGCGCAGGTTGTTGAAGAAGACGAAGTGCTGGTCCGACGCCACCTTGCCGCCGCTCGTGCACAGCAGGGCGCTGGCGTCCAGGTCGTAGTCGACACCGGTGGTGGTCCGTACGTCCCAGCCCAGACCGACCAGCACCGCCGTCAGGCCGGGCGCCTCCTTCGTCAGCGAGACGTTGCCGCCCTTGGACAGGGAAACTCCCATGCTCTCCTCCTTGGTCCGCCGCGGCCTTGGAAGTCCGCGCTCAGGCGCTGCGGCGGCCGTCGGCCGCCGCCGTGAATCTACAACAGCGTAGAAGAAGCGAGGGTCGCGGAAACCCTCCCCCGGTACGATATTCGGCGCCGGTCAGGGAGGTGAGGGACATGACGGAACCGGACGGCACGGCCGACCGCCCCCGGCGCCGCGCCCAGGGCGAGCTGGAGGCGCAGGTCCTCTCCGCGCTCGGCCAGGCCCCCGGCCCCGCCACCGCCGCCTGGGTGCAAGAGCGGCTCGGCGGCGGACTCGCCTACACCACCGTCGTCACCATCCTCACGCGCCTGCGCGCCAAGGGCGCCGTCACCAGGGAACGGGCCGGCCGCTCCTTCGCCTGGACGCCGGCCGCCGACGTCGCCGGCCTCGCCGCGTTCCGCATGCGCCGCGTCCTGGAGAGCGAGACGGACCGGCACGCCGTCCTCGCCAGCTTCGTCAGCGCCCTCGGGCCGGACGACGAGGCGCTGCTGCGCGCGCTCCTGACCGACGCGGCCACCCTCGTGGACGGCGGGACCGCGGACGGCCGGCCCGGGCCCGAGGGGCGCCGTCCGGAGGGCGGGGGCTGACGCGATGGGCGTGTTCGTGCTGCTGCCGCTGGTCCTGCCGCTGACCGCCTGGCCCATGGCCCGCATCGCGGAGGTCCACCTCGCCCCGCGCCACGCCACCGCGCTCCTGACGGCCGTCGCCGCCGTCCTCGCCGTCTCCAGCACCCTGTGCCTCGCGCTGCTGATGGTCGTCGGCACCGCCCAGCTCCCCGGCAACCCCCTCCCCGACGCCTGGTCCGACCCGCAGGTGCGGGCCGCCGTCCCCCTGGAGGGGGTCGCGGGCGCCGCCGCCATCCCCGCGCTCCTCGCGGTCGCCGCGGCGGGCGCGCACGCCCTGTGGCGCCACCACCGGCTCCGCCGCCGCGCGGCCCGCGCCCTGGCCGCCGTCCCGGGACAGGCGCGCATCGCCGTCCTGCCCGACGACCTGCCGTACGCGTACGCCGTGCCGGGCCGCCCCGGCGGACACGGCCGCATGGTCGTCTCCAGCGGCCTGCTGGCCCGCCTCGACGCGCGGGAACGCCGCGCGCTGATCGCCCACGAGCACGCCCACCTCGCCGGACGCCACCACCGCCACCTGCTCATCACGCAGCTCGCCGCACGCGCCAACCCGTTCCTGCGGCCCCTGCGCACCGCCGTCGCCTACACCACGGAACGGTGGGCCGACGAGGACGCCGCGCGCGCCGTCGGCGACCGCCGCGCCGTCGCACGGGCCATCGGCAAGGCGGCCCTGGCGTCGCACGGCGCCGGCGGGCGCGGCCTCCCGCCCGCGCACTCGCCGGCCTTCGCCGCGCCGGGTCCCGTGCCCCGCCGCGTCGCCGCCCTGCTCGGCCCGGTCCCCGCCGACCGCCGCTGGCCCCCCGCCCACAGCGCCGCCGGCCTCGCCGCCTGGGCCGCCGCCGCGGGCACGGCGGCGTCCGCCCTGTCAGCAGCCAACGCCGCCGTCACGCTCCTGCTCGTCCTGAAGGCGGCGACCCCGCTCTGACACGCCGGGGGCCATCCGCGCGAACTCGTGCCCGCCGACGGTTGGCAGCCGCCACCATCTACGGCACTGTAGAACCCGGCCGCGGCGGTCGGGCCGCCCCGCCGCCCCCTCGGCCCGCGGTCGCACAGCCCGCTTCGGCCCCCTGTGCACCGTTTGCCAATCCTTTACGATGGGGTCACTCGAACGACCCCCCAGCCCAGAAGGAGCCCGGTCCCGCACGATGGACGAGCCTCCCAGTACCCACCGTGTCACCCCCGACCGCCGCCGCCCGCAGCGCGAGGAGACCCGCGAGGAGAGCGGGGTGACGGGGTGACCGAGGTTCTGCTGCTGCTGTTGGCCCTCGCCCTGACCCTGGCCTGCGCGCTCTTCGTCGCGGCCGAATTCTCGCTGACCACGGTCGAGCGCGCCGACCTGGAACGCGCCGCCGAATCCGGCGACCGGCGCGCCGCCGGCGCGCTGACCGCCGTGCGGCGCCTCACGTTCCAGCTCTCCGGCGCCCAGCTCGGCATCACGGTGACCTCCCTGGTCATCGGCATGCTCGCCGAACCCGCCCTCGCCACGCTGCTGCGCCCCGCGATCGGCGCCACCGGCCTGCCCGACGGCGTCGCGGGGCCCCTGGCCGTCGCGCTCGGCGTGGCCCTGTCGACGGTCGTGCTCATGGTGATCGGCGAGCTGGTCCCCAAGAACTGGGCCATCTCCCGCCCCCTGACCGTCGCGAAGGCGGTCGCCGCCCCCCAGCGGGGCTTCACGGCGGCCTTCGCACCGTTCATCCGCCATCTCAACGACACGGCGAACCGCCTCGTACGGCGCGCCGGCCTGGAACCGGCGGAGGAGCTGGCCTCGGCCCGCACCCCCCAGGAACTCATCGCCCTCGCGCGCCACTCGGCCGCCGAGGGCGTTCTTCCCCCCGACTCCGCCGAACTGTTCGTCCGCACCCTCCACCTCGGCGAACTCACCGCCGAGAACGTCATGACCCCCCGTATCGACGTCCACGCGCTGCACGTCTCGGCCACCGCCGCCGACGCGGCGAACCTGACGCTCGCCACCGGCCTGTCCCGCTTCCCCGTCCACCGCGACGGCCTCGACGACATCGCCGGCGTCGTGAACATCAAGGATGTCCTCGCCCTGGACGAGGGCGCCCGCGCCGGCACCCCCGTGTCGGCCCTCATGACCGAGGCCCTCCTCGTCCCCGACAGCGTGCCGGTGGACCGCCTCCTCGACCAGCTCAGGGGCACCCGCTCCCTCGCCGTCGTCGTGGACGAGTACGGCGGCACCGCCGGCGTCGTCACCCTGGAGGACATCGTCGAGGAGGTCGTCGGCGAGGTCCGCGACGAGCACGACCCCGCCGAGGCCCCCGACCTCGCCACACTCGGCACCGGCACCTGGGAGGCGGACGGCGGCATCCGCGTCGACCAGCTCGCCGCGATGGGCCTGGCCGTGCCGGACGGCCCGTACGAGACGGTCGCGGGGCTCGTGGCCACCCTCCTCGCCCGCATACCGGCGGCCGGGGACACCGTCGAGGTGGCGGGCCGGCGCCTGACCGTCCTGTCCACCGCGCACCACCGTGCCGACCGGGTCCGCATCGACACGCTCCAGCCGACCCCCACCACTCCGGACCACGCGGGTGATGCCCGATGATCGCGTTCCAACTGGCCATCGGCGCGCTCACCCTGGTGACGAACGCCTTCTTCGTCGGCGCCGAGTTCGCCCTGATCTCCGTGCGCCGCGACCAGATCGAGCCGCGCGCGCAGGCGGGGGAGCGGAGCGCCCGCACCGTCCTGTGGGCGCTGAAGCACCTGTCGGCCATGCTCGCCACGGCGCAGCTCGGCATCACGGTGTCCTCGCTGGTCCTGGGCGCCGTCGCCGAACCGGCCATCGTCCACCTCCTCGAACCGGCCTTCGACGCCGTCGGCATGCCGCACCCGCTGGTCCACCCGATCGCGTTCGCCATCGCGCTGGCCCTCGCGACGTACGCGCACATGCTGTTCGGCGAGATGGTCCCGAAGAACATCGCCCTGGCCGCGCCCGAGCGCGCCGCGCTGCTCCTCGGCCCGCCCCTGGTGGGCGTGACGCGCGCGCTGCGTCCGTTCGTCTTCGGCATCAACGCCTTCGCGAACGCCCTGCTGCGTCTGCTGAAGGTCGAGCCGAAGGACGAGGTGGCGTCCGTCTTCACCGACGACGAGCTGGCCCGCATCGTGCAGGACTCCAGCGACGCGGGCCTGCTGGAGGCGGGTGAGAGCGAGCGCCTGCGGGTCGCCCTGTCCCTCGGCACGCGCAACGTCGCCGAGCTGGTCGTCCCCCTCGGCCGCATGGTGACGGTCGACCACCGCGTGACCCCGCGCCGCCTGGAGCGCGCGGCCGCCGCGTCGGGCTACTCGCGCTTCCCGGTGACCGGGCCGGGTCACACGGTGCTGGGCTTCCTCCATGTGAAGGACGCCCTGGAGGCACCGGCCCGCGACCGGCCGTTCCCCCGGGAGGCGCTGCACCCGGTGATCCGCATCACGCCGAGCACGCCGCTCGACGACGCCCTCACCGCGATGCGCGCGGCGTCCACGCACCTCGCCGCCGTCACGAGCGACAAGGGCGCGCTGCTCGGGTTCGTGACCATGGAGGACGTGCTGACGGAACTGGTCGGCCCGCCGACCGCCCCGGCGGCCTGACGCCGGCACGGGCGGCCCCCGCCGCGGGGCCGCCCGTGCGTGCGCGGGCGCATCATGGGAGGCATGCCCGAAGGAGACACCGTCCGGCACACCGCCGACCGCCTGGGGGCCGCGCTCACCGGCCGCCGGCTGGTCCGTGCCGAGCTGCGCGTCCCCCGGCACGCGACCGCCGACCTGCGCGGCCGTACGGTCCTGGACGTGACGCCGCGCGGCAAGCACCTCCTCACCCGGCTCGACGGCGGCCTCACCCTCCACTCGCACCTGCGGATGACCGGCGCCTGGCGGGTCCACCCCGCCGGCCGCGGCTTCTCCGGCGGCCCGGCGCACGAGATCCGCGCGATCCTCGGCACGGCCGACGCCACCGCCGTCGGCTACCGCCTGCCCGTCCTCGACCTCGTGCGCACCGCGGACGAGCACCGGCTCGTCGGACACCTCGGCCCCGACCTGCTGGGTCCCGACTGGGACGCGGCCGAGGCGCGCCGCCGGCTGCTGGCCGACCCGGACCGGCCCGTCGGCGACGCGCTCCTCGACCAGCGCAGTCTGGCCGGTGTCGGCAACGTCTTCATGAACGAGCTGTGCTTCCTCGCCCGCGTCACTCCCTGGCTGCCGGCGGGCCTGCTCCCCGACCCGGACGCCCTGCTCGCCGACGCGTGGCGGCTCCTGGACGCCAACCGCGGCGGCGGCCCCCGTACGACGACCGGCCCGGAGACCGTGGCGCGGTCCGGGCGGCGCCTGTACGTCTACGGCGCGGCCGGGCGGCCGTGCGCGCGGTGCCGCACCGCGATCCGGGTCGCGTACGGGGAGCCGGCCGGCGGGCACCGGCGGCCCGCGTACTGGTGCCCCCGCTGCCAGCAGGGGCCGGCCCCCGGCGGCCGGGCGCAGCGGCCGGCCGCCTGACCCGGGCCGCTCATCTGTCCGATTCCGGGCGTATCCCCGTTCGGGGCGGGCTCGTTGGGCATGGACGTACCCCACCGCGCTCACCGCCCACCGTTCCACGCCCCAGCGGACCGCACCGCCCGAGGGAGTCCATCAGGTGAAACGCAAGAGCACCCCGTCCCCCGACCCCGCCGACGGCCGCCACTCCGACGCGGAGGTCTCCGCCTCGGAACGCGAGCTGTTCGGCGGCCCCCTCGTCTACGACACGTCCTGGGCGCGCCACGAGGAGGAGCGGCACCGCCTCGGCCTGCGGGCGATGGCCGCCGGCATGCCCCGGCTGATCACCACGGCGGCCGGCCTCGCGTGGCACGCCGACCGCCGCCTCACCCTCGCCGTCGTCGCGGCCGAGCTGGGCCGGGGCGTCGCCCAGGCGCTCGGCCTCGTCGGCGTCAACAGCGTCCTCGCCAGCCTGCTGGCCGGCGGCGACATCACCGACCGCCTGCGGGACGCCCTGCCCGCCCTCACGTTCGTCTGCGTGACCGCCGTCATCGGCACGCTGCTCGGCGCCCTGTCCACGGTGGCGGGCGGCCCGCTGAAGCCCCGTGTCGAACGCATCGCGCGCGAGCGGTACCTGCGGCGCGCGTACCAGGTCGAGATGGCGGCCATGGAGGACGACGAGTTCCACCGCCTGCTCGACTCGGCGCAGTACGGGGCCGTGTCCGCCCGCGACATGATCGGCCACTGCGTGGCCGTGCTCACCGCGCTGATCTCCATCACCGCCGCGGGGACCATTCTCACGGCGCTGCACCCGGTGCTGCTCCCCATGCTGCTGCTCATCGTGGTGCCCCGGGCCGCGGCCACCCTGACCGTCGCGCGCCGCAAGTACCGCAGCTTCCACCGCTGGGTGCAGCACAACCGGGCGGCGCAGACCCTCGCGCACCTCCTCACCGACACGGAGGCCGCGTCCGAGATCCGGGTGCACGGCGCCGGCCCGTACCTCCTGCGGCACTTCCGCGGCATGTCCCTCAGCCAGGAGCGCGAACAGGCCCGCCTCGCCCGCCTCGACGCCCGTACCGGCCTGGTCGCCGCCGCCTGCACGGGCGCGGCCACCGCCGGGATCTACGCGGTGCTCGGCGGCCTGCTGTGGTCGGGCGCCATGGCGCTGGCCGCCGCCGGCACGGCCGTCCTCGCCATCCGCACGGGCACGGGCCAGCTCGACAGCCTGGTCAGCCGCGTCACCTCGCTCCACGAGGAGTCCCTGTACGTCGGCGACCTCGACCGGCTCCTCACCGAGTCCGCCGACCGCCGCATCCCGGAGGGCGGCTCGCCGCTGCCCGCGGCGGTCGACGCCGTCACCTTCGAGAACGTGACGTTCGGCTACCCCGGCGGCGACGGCCCGCCCGCGCTGCGGGACGTGTCGCTGACGATCCCCGTCGGGCGCGGCGCGGTCGTCGCCCTCGTCGGCGAGAACGGGTCGGGCAAGAGCACGCTCGCCAAGCTCCTGTGCGGCCTGTACCTGCCGACGTCGGGAACCATCCGCTGGGACGGTCACGACGCGGCGGCGCTCGACCGGCAGGCCGTCTTCGACCGGTGCGCGATCGTCCACCAGGACCACTTCCGCTGGCCGATGACCGCGCGCGTCAATGTCGCGATCTCGCGCAGCGACCGCCCCGTCTGTGACGAGCGCCTCGCGGCGTCCGTCGAGCACGCCGGGCTCGGTGGTCTCCTCGCGGAGCTGCCGCGTGGCTGGGACACCCTGCTGTCGCGCCGTTTCCAGGGCGGGCACCAGCTCTCGGGCGGGCAGTGGCAGCGGCTCGGCATCGCCCGCGCCCACTACCGTGACGCGCCGCTCCTCGTCGTGGACGAGCCGACGGCCGCGCTCGACGCGAAGGCGGAGCAGCGCGTCTTCGACCAGATCCGCGCGCTCGCCGACGGCGGGCGGACGATCGTGCTGATCACCCACCGCATGGCGTCCGTGCGGCACGCGGACCTCGTGCACGTCCTGCACGAGGGGCGGCTCGTCGAGTCGGGCACCCCGGAGGCGCTGCTGACGCTCGGTGGCCACTACCGGACGCTGCACGACATCCAGGCGGCGCAGTTCCGCCCGGTGGAGTCCGCCGCCGCGCAGGTACCGGCGGAGAGCGACGTGTCGTAGCCGTCCGGGCCGCGCCCCGCCGGCCGGGGGCACCCCCTGTCCGGGTGGGTGACCGTGCCGGCGGGCGGGGCGCGGGGTCGGTGTGCCGGTGCGTCAGGGCATCAGGACCGAGTCGATCACCTCGAAGGACGTGCCGGATCCCGACATGCGGGGGTGCCGCCCCCGCCGCCCCGGCGGATCGGTCCGCGTCCGGCGGCTACCCGGTGTGTGTCTCCGTGTGCGCGCCGTCGAGGCGCTGGGCGGTGTTCACCAGGCCGACCATGCTGAACGCCTGTGGCGTGTTGCCCAGGTGGCGGTGGGCGTGCGGGTCGTACTCCTCGCTGAGCAGGCCGACGTCGTTGCGCAGGCCGAGCAGCCGCTCGAACAGTTCCTCCGCCTCGGCGGTGCGGCCGGTGCCGTGCAGGGCGTCGGCCAGCCAGAACGAGCAGGCCAGGAACGCGCCCTCCGAGCCGGGCAGCCCGTCGGCCGTGCCGCCGTCCTCCGTGCGGTACCGCAGGAGGAGGCCGTTCTCGCACAGCTCCTTCTGGACGGCCCGCACCGTGCCGTGCACCCGCGGGTCGTCCCAGGGCAGGAACCCGACGCGCGGCAGGAGCAGCAGCGCCGCGTCCAGGTCGGGCGAGCCGTACGACCGGGTGAACGTGTTGCGCCCGGCGTCGTAGCCCTTCTCGCACACCTCGGCGCGCACGCGGTCGCGCAGCGCGGCCCACCGGTCGGCGGGGCCGGGCAGGTTGTGGGTGCGCACGGCGCGCACCGCCCGGTCGAAACCGGCCCACGCCATCACCCGGGAGTGCGTGAAGTGCCGGCGCGGGCCGCGGGTCTCCCACAGGCTGTCGTCGGGGCGGTCCCAGTTGCCCTCCAGGTACTCCAGCAGGGCGCGCTGCACGGCCCACGCGCTGTCGATGGGCGCGAGCCCGGCCTCGCGCGCCAGGTGCAGGCCGTCGAGGACCTCGCCCCACACGTCGAGCTGGAACTGGCCCGCCGCGGCGTTCCCGATCCGTACCGGTGAGGAGTCCGCGTAGCCCGGCAGCCAGTCGAGCGAGGTCTCGGTCAGCCGCCGCCTGCCGTCGAGGCCGTACATGATCTGCAGGTCCGCCGGGTCGCCGGCCGCGGCCCGCAGCAGCCACTCCCGCCACGCGCGGGCCTCGTCGGTGAAGCCGGTGCCCAGCAGCGCCTGGAGCGTGAACGTCGCGTCCCGCAGCCAGCAGAAGCGGTAGTCCCAATTGCGGGGGCCGCGGAGCTGCTCGGGCAGCGAGGTGGTCGCGGCGGCGACGATGCCGCCGGTCGGCGCGTACGTGAGGGCCTTCAGCGTGATCAGGGCGCGCCGTACGGGTCCGCGCCAGCGCCCCTCGTACGCGCAGCCGCTGAGCCACCCGCGCCAGAAGTCGGCCGTCTCCGTCAGCGCCAGCTCCGGATCGACCGGGTGCGGCCTCGGCAGGTGGGAGTCCCGGTGGGTGAGGACGAACGGCACGCGCTGCCCGGCCGCCACGGTGAACCGCGCGGTGGTGCCGCCGCCCTCGTCCGCCAGGGACACGGGCGTCCGCAGCCACACGGCGTCGGGGCCGGCGACCGCCTGCAGATCCTCGCCCTCCCGGGTGATCCACGGGACGATGCTGCCGTAGTCGAACCGCAGCCGCAGGTCCATCCGCATCGTCACGCGTCCACTGACGCCCTCGACCAGCCGCACGATGTCGGCGGCCTCGCCGCGCACCGGCATGAAGTCGATGACGCGCACGGTGCCGTCCGGGGTCTCCCAGTCCGTCTCCAGGACGAGGGTGTCCTCGCGGTAGCGGCGGCGGGTGGCGCGGTCGGCGCCCTCGGGGCGCAGCCGCCAGTGTCCCGCGCTGTCGTCGTGCAGCAGCGCGGCGAAGCAGGCGGGGGAGTCGAAGCGGGGCAGGCACAGCCAGTCGACTGACCCGTCGAGGCCGACCAGGGCTGCGGTGTGGAGGTCGCCGAGCAGGGCGTAGTCCTCGATCAGCCGGCGTGTCATGCGTCCGGGCCGTCGAGCGTGACGACGACCTTCACGTCGTCCGGGTGTTTCCCGCCGTACGCCTCGGGGGCGCGGTCGAGGGGGACGCGGCGGGTGATGAGGCGGCCGAGCCAGCCGGCGTCGGCCGCGCCGAGCGCGTCGGCGGCGCGCCGGTAGTGGTCGGTGCGCGCGTTGACGGAGCCGACGACCGCGCCGTTGCCGAGGACCAGGGCGCGGTTGACGCCGCCCGCGTCCACGGTCAGGTCGCGGCCGGGGGTGGACACGCCCGTCAGGCAGACGACGCCGTACGCGCCGGCGCCGGCGAGGGCGCCGAGGACGAGCGGTCCTGCGCCGGTCGCCTCCAGCACGATGTCGGGGCGTACGGCGTCGAGCACGCGGTCGATCGTGTCCGTGTGGTAGGTGGCGCCGAGGTCCTCGACCAGCGCGGGCTTCGGGCCGTCCGTGACCTGGTCGAGGACGTGCACGTCCAGGCCGCGCTGCGCGCCGAGGAGGGCGCCGAGCAGGCCGATCGGCCCCGCGCCGGTGACGAGGACGCGCCGCGGCTCGAACCAGGCCCTGCCGCCGATCCGCTCGATCTCGTCCCAGGCCTTCGCGACGACGCTGGTCGGCTCGAGCAGGACCCCGACGTCGGCCAGGCGGGCGTCGAGCGGGACGGCGTAGGCCGCCTCGACGGTCCAGAGCTGGGCCGCGTAGCCGTCGCGCTCCTTGATGCCGCGCTCGGTGTAGCGGCCGTTGCGGCACATGTCGAACTGTCCGCGGGCGCAGGCGCCGCACGGTTCGGGGTCGGGGCGGCGGACGACGCCGGCCACGAGGTCGCCGGGGGAGAAGCCGCTGCCGTGCGGCGCCCGCCTGACCCGGCCGAAGGACTCGTGCCCGAGGACCAGGCGGTCCCTGCCCGGCGGGGCGGCGCCGTACTCGCCCGTCACGATCTCCCGGTCCGTCCCGCAGACGCCGACCGCGATGCCCTCGACGAGCAGGTCGTCCTCGCCGGGGGTCGGGTCGGGAAGCTCGGAGACGGTCAGGGAATCCTTCCGCTCCGGCTCGATCGTCACCGCTCGCATGGGTCGACCTCCCCGTCGTCCGTGGCCGCGCCCGCCGCCGGGTCAGCCGCCTCCGTGACACGGGTGGCCGGGAGCCGCCGGGTGAAACATCCGGGCCGCGCCACGGGCGCGGTCGTCACTCCCGGTGAGGTTGCGCCCCACCGTCTGGTCATGGGCCCACCCGGCGCGTACAGTTGTGCGGCGGACCGGCGACCGAACGGTTGTCCGGGCCGCTTCCGACAATTGAATGCGTGTGCGAACGAGGGAAGCCGGTGCGAATCCGGCGCTGACCTGCAACCGTGAGTGACGCCCCTGGGGGCCGTCACGAGCCGGAATGCTCGCCGCACGCGTGCACTGCTTCCCACTGTCACGGTCTGCAGAGTGGAGCCCTGGGTCCTCCGGCCCCTCGGCCCCTGCCGCCGCTCCTCCACACGAGCGCGCCAGGGGTTTCGCGATGTCCGGGGCGTCGCGCGGGGTCCGCCTGCCCCAGCGAAAGGCCCGCGATGCCGCTCCGCGCCGAAGCCGCCCGCGCCGTCGGGATACGGGCCGCCGCCCTCACCGTCCTCCTCGTCCTGCTGCAGGCCCTGCTGCCGCCGACCGCCGCACGGGCCGCGCAGCCCACGGCGGCCGGCACCCCCGGGTTCTGCCCCGGTGCCGCCGGCGTGACGGTCGTCGTCGACTTCCGCGAGCTGGGCGGCGGGCAGGTCGTGCGCTGCGCGCCGGACGCGCCCGCCGACGGCCTCGCCGCGCTGCGGGCCGCCGGGTTCGAGATCACCGGGACGAGCCGGTGGGGCGACTCGTTCGTCTGCCGCATCAACGGCCGCCCCGGCGTGGACGCCGAACCCTGCACGGACACCCCGCCGGCCTCGGCGTACTGGTCGTACTGGCACGCGGAGAACGGCGGGTCCTGGACGTACAGCCAGCGCGGCGCCTCGTACCGCACCCCGGCGGAGGGCACGTTCGAGGGCTGGTCGTTCTCGCTGGACCGGGAGATGGACGACGCGCCGCCGCCCGGTGTCGCCCCGGTCCGTCCCGTGCCGGACGACGGCGGGGACGGTGGTGGCGGGGACGACGGGGACGACGGCGGGACCGCGCCGGGCGGCAGCGGCGGCTCGTCCTCCGGCTCGTCCGGCTCGGATTCCGGCGCCGGCCCGGACCCGGGCTCCACCGCGGGCACCGACCCCTCCGACGGCGACGGCGGGAACACCCCGCCCGCCGGGCAGCCGTCGGCCCCCGGCGCCGACCCGTCCCCCGACGACGCGCCCACCCCGGACGACGACGCCACCGCCACACCGGACGACGGGCCGACCGGGCCGGACGACGACGCCACGACCCCCGCCCCCGCGGACGGGACCACGGCCCCCGCCCCCTCCGAGGCCCCGGCCTGGAGCGGCGAGGACGAGGAGTTCGAACAGGAACGCGCCGAACGGGACGGGTCGTCGCGAGGCCCCTCCCCGGCCACCGTCGCCGTGCTGGCCCTGGTCGCCGCGCTCGCGGCCGGCGGTGCCCTCGCCGCCAGGCGCCGGCGCCGCACCGCCGAGGCACGGACGGACGACGCCGCATGACACCGCGACTCCTGCCGCGCGCGCTGCACCCCGGCGCCTGGTGGCTGTGGGCACTCGGCCTCGCGGCCGCGGCGAGCCGCACGACCAACCCCGTCCTCCTCGCCCTGCTCCTCGCCGCCGCCGGCTGCGTCGTGGCGCGGCGGCGCACGGACGCGCCCTGGGCGCTCTCGTTCCGCATGTACGTCGTCCTCGGCGGGGTGATCGTGGCGGCCCGCGTCCTGTTCCGCGTCGTCTTCGGCGGCGGCAGCGGGGAGACGATCCTGCTCACCCTGCCCGAGATCCCCTTGCCCGACTCCACCGGCCTGCGCCTGCTCGGCCCGGTCGCGGCCGAGGAGGTGCTCGGCGGCGCGTACGACGGCCTGCGGCTGGCCGCCATGGTGATCTGCGTCGGCGCGGCGAACACCCTCGCCGACCCCAAACGCATGCTCAAGGCCATGCCCGGCGCCCTGTACGAGGTCGGCACCTCCGTGGTGGTCGCGCTGACCGTCGCCCCGCAGCTCGTCGAGAGCGTGGGCCGGGTACGCCGGGCGCGGCGGCTGCGCGGCGCCCGCGAGAAGGGCCGCCGGGCGCTGCGCGGCATCGTCGTCCCCGTCCTCGAGGACGCCCTGAACCGCGCGCTTGCCCTGGCCGCCGCCATGGCGTCGCGCGGGTACGGCCGCACCGGCGGCACCCCGGCCCGTACGCGGCTGCTGGTCGGCGTCCTCGTGCTCGGCGGGCTCCTCGGCATCGCGGCCGGCCTGTACGGGCTGCTCGACGCCTCGTCCCCCGCGTACCTCGGGACGCCGATGCTGCTGGCCGGCACCGCCGTCGCCGTGACCGGGTTCGCGCTCGGCGGGCGGCGGGTGCGCCGCAGCGGCTACCGCCCGGACCGCTGGCGCGCCGCCGAACTCCTCACCGCCGCCTCGGGCCTCGGCGCGGCGGCGCTCGCCCTGTGGGCCGACCGCGTCGATCCGGCCGTCCTCAACCCGCCGCTCGCGCCGCCGGTGTGGCCCGACGTGTCGGCCCTCGCGGTCGCCGCCGTGCTGACGGGCCTGCTGCCCGCCGTCCTGACGCCACCCCCGCCCCCGCCCGTCCCCGCGCCGTCCGCCGTCCCCGAGGAGGCCACCGCGTGATCACTTTCGAGGACGTCGGCTTCACCTACCACGGCGCTTCCCGCCCGGCCCTGGCCGGCGTGGACCTGACCGTGTCCGAGGGCGAACTGTGCCTGGTCGCCGGACGGACCGGCGCGGGCAAGTCCACGCTGCTCGGCGCCGTCAACGGCCTGGTGCCCCGGTTCACCGGCGGCACCCTCGCCGGGCGCGTCACGGTCGCGGGGCAGGGCACCGAGGACCATCCGCCGCAGGAGTTCGCCCACCTCGTCGGCACCGTCGGCCAGGACCCGCTCGCCGGCTTCGTCACCGACACCGTCGAGGAGGAACTCGCCTACGGCATGGAGCAGCTCGCGATCCCGCCGGACGTCATGCGCAAGCGGGTCGAGGAGACCCTCGACCTCCTCGACCTCGCCGCGCTCCGCCACCGCCCGCTGCGCGCCCTCTCCGGCGGCCAGCAGCAGCGGGTCGCCATCGGATCGGTCCTCACCGCCCACCCCGCCGTCCTCGTCCTGGACGAGCCGACCTCCGCGCTCGACCCGACCGCCGCCGAGGAGGTCCTCGCGGCCGTGCTGCGGCTCGTCCACGACCTCGGCACCACCGTCCTGATCGCCGAGCACCGCATGGAACGCGTCCTCCAGTACGCCGACCGCCTGCTGCACCTGCCCGGCGACGGCACCGTCAGGGACGGCACGCCCGCCGACCTCATGACCGACTGCGACGTCGCGCCGCCCGTCGTCCACCTCGGCCGCGCCGCCGGCTGGCGGCCCCTGCCGCTGTCCGTGCGCGACGCGCGCCGCCGGGCACCCGAACTCCGCGACCGCCTCGCCGGCCTCGTGCCACCGCGGCCCGCCACCGCGTACGGCGGGGGCGCGACCGTCCTCGACGCCAGGAGGGTGACCGTCACCCACGGCGCGACCGTCGCCGTCCGCGCCCTCGACCTGACCCTGCGCGCCGGCGAGGTCACCGCCCTCATGGGACGCAACGGCGCGGGCAAGTCCTCCCTGCTGTGGGCGCTCCAGGGTTCGGGTCCGCGCCGCTCCGGCAGCGTCGCGGTGGACGGCACCGACCCCGCACGCCGCCCGCCGCACGAGGCCCGCGCCCTCGTCGGGCTCGTCCCCCAGTCCGCCGCCGACCTGCTCTACCTCCACACCGTCGCCGACGAGTGCGCCCAGGCCGACACCGAGTCGGCCGCCGCACCCGGCACCTGCCGTGCCCTGCTGGACGGCATCGCCCCCGGCGTACCGGACGACCGGCACCCGAGGGACCTGTCCGAGGGGCAGCGCCTCGCCCTCGTCCTCGCCGTCCAGCTCACCGCCGCGCCGAAGGCCGTCCTGCTGGACGAGCCGACGCGGGGCCTCGACTACCACGCCAAACGCGCCTTCGGCCGGATCGTCCGCGACCTCGCCGACGGCGGCGCCACCGTCCTCGTCGCCACGCACGACGTGGAGTTCGCCGCCGCGACCGCCGACCGCGTCACCGTGCTCGCCGACGGGGCCGTCGTCGCCGACGGGCCGACCGCGCACATCCTGTGCTCGTCGCCCTCCTTCGCCCCCCAGGTCGCCAAGGTGCTGCGGCCCCAGCCCTGGCTGACGCCCGAACAGGTGGCCGACGCCCTGGCGGGGGCCGCCGGATGAGCGGCACCCGGCCCCGCCGCGCGGCACGCGTCACGGCGCTGCGGGTCGGCCCCCGCGCGAGCGCCGTCCTGTGCGTCGCGAGCGCCATCGGCCTCGCCATGTTCTGCTGGCCGCTCCTGAGCCCGCCGCAGCCCCAGGCCATGGCCCACGCCGGTCACGCGCCGCTGCTCTTCGTCGTGCTGCTGCCGGTCGTCATCGCCCTGGTGCTCGCCGAGCTGTCCGAGGGCGGCATCGACCCGAGGACGCTCGCCCTGCTCGGCGTCCTGGCCGCCGTCAACGCCGCGCTCCGCCCGCTCGGCGCGGGCACCGCCGGCATCGAGACGGTGTTCTTCCTGCTCATCCTGGCCGGACGGGTCCTCGGCCCCGGGTTCGGCTTCGCGCTGGGCGCCGTCTCCCTGTTCGCCTCCGCCCTGCTGACGGCCGGCGTCGGCCCGTGGCTGCCGTTCCAGATGATGGCCGCCGGCTGGGTCGGGCTCGGCGCCGGGCTGCTGCCGCGCCGCCCCACGGGCCGCGCCGAGATCGCGCTCCTCGCCGCCTACGGCGCCGTGTCCGCGTACGCCTTCGGCCTCGTCATGAACCTGTGGTTCTGGCCCTACGCGACGGGCACCGGCACCGACCTGTCCATCGACCCCGAGGCGCCCTGGACCACCAACCTCCGCACCTTCCTCCTCTACACCCTGGTGACCTCCACCATCGGCTGGGACACCGGCCGGGCGGTGACCAACGTCCTCACCGTCTGCGCCCTCGGCCCCGCCGTCCTCACCACCCTGCGCCGCGCCGCGCGGCGCGCCGCCTTCGACACCCCCGTGACGTTCGCCGGCCGCGCACCCGCCGCCGGCGACACCGCCACCGGCGTCCCACCGGGCGCCGACGACAAGGAAGCACCCATCCGATGACCAGACCCCAGCGGCCCCGCGCCGCCACCCTGCTGACCGCCGCCCTCCTCGCCTCGGCCGCGCTCGCGGGCTCGGGCACCGCCGCCCGCGCCGACGCGCCGCCGGACCTCGCCGACCCCGCCGCCGCGGCCGCGACCTGGACCGTCGCCCAGCTCACCGACGGCAGCAACGCGTCGGGCGACCACGGCCTGACCGCCGACATCGTCCTCGGCCTCGCCTCCACCGGCACCGCGGGCGACGCCCAGCGGGCCGCGACCGACTGGCTCGCGGAGAACGCCGCCGACTACGTCACCCGGGGCGCGCCCGACAGCGGGACCGTCTTCGCCGGCGGCACGGCGAAGCTCGCCCTCGTCGCCGCGGCCGAGCACCGGGACCCGTCGGACTTCGGCGGCCTCGACCTCACCGCCCTGCTGCTCGCCGGTCTCCAGGACACCGGCCGGATCAGCGACGCCGGGTCGGCCGGCGACATGTCGAACCAGTTCTCCCAGTCCCTCGCCGTCCTGGCCCTGGAACGGACCGGCGACCTCCCCGACTTGGCCGTGGACTTCCTCGCCTCGACCCAGTGTGCCGACGGCGGCTTCCCTCTGTCGCTGCGCCGCAACCCCGACCGCTGCACCTCCGACACCGACAGCACCGGGCTCGCCGTCCAGGCCCTGATCGCCGCCGGGCACAGTGACGGCACCGACGCCGCCCTCGACTGGCTGGAGGACGGGCAGGGCGAGGACGGCGGCTTCGGCTACAACGCCACCGCCGTCCCCAACAGCAACTCGACGGCCCTCGCCGTGCAGGCCCTCGTGGCCGGCGGCCGGGACGAGGCCGCCGACCTGGGCGTCACCTGGCTGCGCGCGATGCAGGTCGGCTGCGCCGGGGCCGCCGGGGACCGGGGCGCCGTCGGCTACCTGGACCCGGTCGCGGACGGCATGGCGCTGCGCTCCACCGCCCAGGTCGTCCCGGCCCTCGCGGGCGTCCCGCTCGGCGACATCGACGCGCCGGCCACGACCACGCCGGGCGTGTCCGGGATCGACTGCACGCCGGACGAGGGGCAGACGGACGGCGGCGCGTCCGGCGACCCGGGCACCGACGACCCGCAGGACCCGGACGAGCCGGGCGACCCGCAGGACCCGGACGACGGCACCTCCGGCGGCACCGACCCGGGTGACACCGACCCGGACGACACCGACCCGGACGACACCGGTACGGGCGGCACGACCACCGGCGGCACCGACTCCGGCGGGACGGACACCGGCGGCACGACCACGGACGGCACGACCACCGGCGGGACGGATTCCGGCGGCACGACGACGGGCGGCACGGACACGGGCGGCACCGGCGGTGTCGTCCCGGACGGCAGCCTCGCGTCCACCGGCAGCTCCCCCCTGCCCCTCGTCGGCCTGGCCGCGGCCCTGCTGGCGGCGGGAGCGGCCGCCACCCTCGTCGCACGCCGCCGCCGCGCCACGCACTGACCCGTCCTCCCCACCACGACGAAGGAGTCCGTCCATGCACCTGCCCCTGACCCGCCGCACCGGAACCGCCCTGACCGCCGTCGTGACCGCCGCGCTGGCGTTCACCGGTGCCACGGCCGGCCCGGCGGCCGCCGCCGACCCGGTCACCGTCACCCTCACCGTCACCGCATCCGACGGCGTGGTGTTCGACGGCGAGGTGACCACGACCGGCCACACCGTCACCCCGGCGACCGGCGCGGCGCACCTGTGCGACGGCACCAACGCCGGCGCCAACCCGACCGCCGGCGCCACCCCGACCGCGGCCCTGGACGACGCGGCCGACGGAGCCGGCTTCGACTGGGACGGCGTCTGGTACGCGTCGTTCGACGACTACCTGGTGACGAGCATCGACGGCCGGCCGCAGGACGCCGACCACTTCTACCTGCTCACCGTCAACGGCGCGGAGGCGACGGTCGGCGGCTGCCAGCTCCTCCTGGACGAGGGCGACGAAGTCGCCTTCACCTGGACCGAAATAGGCTGACCCGCCCGCCCCGGGCCGCGGGCACCCCCACGGCCCGGGACGACGGCCGGTCGGGCGCCGCCGGGCCAGGGGCACCCCGCCCCGGCGGCACGCCGACGGCTGCCGCCGCACTCCCGCGCCCACGACTCCGGGTCCTCCCCGGCCGGCCTGCGCGGGGCCGATCCGCCCCGGGAGCGCGTCCCACCGGTCGAGCAGCTCCGGTGTGCCGAGCGTCGGACAGGCTCAGCGTGTGCCCGCCGCCGTCGTCCCGTCGAGCAGTTCCCGCGTGAGCGTGTGCAGCCGCAGGGCCGATCGCCGGTCGAACGCCCGCGAGGTGACGGACAGCCGGCGCCGGCCGCGCCATGCGGTGAACGGCTCGTCCGGCGGGTCGTCCAGCAGCCGTGCCATCGGGACGACGGCCTTCTCCACGGATGTCGCGACCACCGCGAAGGCCGCCTTGGTCAGGGCGCGCAGCGGCTGCGGCAGGTGGTCCGGCATGCCGGTCGCCACCATGCCCGGGTTGTAGCCGATGTAACGGACCGGCGAGCCGGGGTACAGGAGCGGGAACGCCGCGCCGAGCAGGTCGTTGGCGCGGAACGACTGGAGCGTGGCCCGCGTGCCGCCGTAGCGGCGGGTGAGCTGCGGGTCGTCCCAGTGGACGCGGCCCAGCGGGACGCCGGGGGTGCCGACGTTCATCACGACCGGCCGGGGCGCCGCCTCCAGGACCGGCCGCAGCCCGTGGCCCAGGACGTAGCGGCTCAGGTAGGCGAGCGCGAAGCTGTGCTCGAAGCCCTCGGGGGTGACGCTGCGGCGGCCGGTGAGCCGGTAGCGCTGGGCGCACAGGACGAGCCGGTCCACGACGGGGCAGGCCCGCGTGACGGTGGCGACGAGGTCGCCGGCCGCGGCGACCGAGGTGAGGTCGGCCCGCAGGAAGACGGCACGGTCCCCTGCTCCCGCGGTGCCGGCCTCCGCGAGGAACGCCTCGCCCTTGGCCGGTGTGCTGCCGACGGCGAACACGCGTGCCCCCCGGCGCAGATGGTGCAGCGCGAGCCCCCTGCCGAGCCCGTCCGTTCCGCCGGTGATGACGACGGTCTCCACGCCGTTCCCCTTCCGCCCGCCGCGATACGGATATCCGATATCCGCTTCCGGTCCGGGACCGTACCACGAAACGGATAGGCTGTATCCGGACGGTGCGCGGACGGAAGGGCGGCGGATGGGCGAGCACACGCGGCACGGGGACGACGCCCCGCCGGGGGAGCGTCCGCCACGCCGCGACGCCGAACGGAACCGGCGCCGCGTCCTCGCGGCCGGCCGGGAGGTCTTCGCCGAGCGCGGCCTCGCCGCCACGCTGAACGACGTCGCGCACCACGCGGGGGTGGGCGTCGGCACGGTCTACCGGAAGTTCCCGGACAAACAGGCCCTCGCCGAGGCCGTCTTCACCGAGGAACTGGACGAGATCGCCGCCGCCGCCCGCGCCGCCCTCGCCGCCGGCGACGCCTTCACCGCGCTCGCCGGCTTCCTCACCCACGCCCTCGAACGCGCCGCCCGGAACCGCGGCCTGCGGGAACTGATGCGCCACGGCACCCTCGACGGCACCCGCCCGGCCCGCGCGCGGGAGGAGATCGCGGCGCACTGCCGGACCCTGCTCGCCCGCTCCCGCGCCCAGGGCACCCTGCGTGAGGGCGTCACCGAAAACGACATGGCGCCGATCGCCGCCATGATCGACGCCGTGATGGCGCTGCCGGGCGACGCGCCCTCCGGCACGTGGCGCCGTTACCTGACGATCGTCCTCGACGGCCTGCGCGCCCGCCCGGGCCAGCCGCCGCTGCCCGCCCCCTGAACACCCGGGCCGCCCGCGCGCCGTTCCGTGGTGGGATGGTGCCGTGAGCCGCGCCGTGGAGGAGACGAACCGCCGCATGCTGCGCGCGCGGGACGCGATGGACCGCGCCTACGCGCAGCCGCTGGACATCCCCGCCCTCGCCCGCATCGCCCACGTGTCACAGGCGCACTTCATCCGCGTCTTCCGCGCGACGTTCGGCGAGACACCGCACCGCTACCTGCAGCGCCGCCGCATCGAGCGGGCCATGTTCCTGCTGCGGACGACCGGCCGCAGCGTCACCGACATCTGCTTCGAGGTCGGCTTCGGCAGCACCGGCACGTTCAGCCGGACGTTCCGCGACATCGTCGGCCGCTCGCCCAGGGCCTACCGCAAGGAGACGGCGACCATCGCCGTCCCGACGTGCTTCGCGATGGCGTGGACACGGCCGGGCACCGGCCCCGCATCGAGCAGTTCCGGATAAGTTTTCCCGCCCGGCGCCGACTAGCGTCATACCCATGTTCAACGCCATCACGCAGTCGCAGATATACGTCCTCGACCAGGACGAGGCCCTCGATTTCTACGTCGGCAAGCTCGGTCTGGAGACCGCCGCCGACATCGACATGGGCTTCATGCGCTGGCTCACCGTCAGCGTCCCCGGCCACCCGGAACGCCAGATCCTGCTGGAGCGGCCGGGCGCGCCCGCCATGTCCGAGGAGACCGCCGAGCAGGTCCGCGACCTGGTGACGAAGGGCGCGATGGGCGGCTGGCTCATCCTCACCACCGACGACTGCCGCGGCACGTACGAGACGCTGCGGGAGCGCGGCGTCGAGTTCACGGAGGAGCCGACGGAACGCCCCTACGGCATCGACTGCGGCCTGCGCGACCCGTTCGGCAACCGCATCCGCTTCACCCAGCCCAAGGGCTGAACCGGCCGTCCGCCGTAGCCTGCACGCGTGGGACTCGACATCACCGTGCTCATGGCCGACTGGCGGCACCTGGCGCGCATACCGCCCGGCGCACGCATGGCGGCACTGGACGACGCCGCGTACCCGCCGTTCTGCTGCGCGGCGTGCGAGGAGGAACAGTGCCGCCCGGACGGCGGCTGGGTGTGGCCGCGGGGGCAGGAACCGCCGTGGTGCGCCGAATACCGGTTCGTGCACACCACGGGCTCGTACGGGTGGCACTTCCGTCTGGGCAACGCATGGGAGGACGTCAGGGACCGGGTGGCCCCCGACCTGCGCGACGCGCTCGACACGTTCCTGTGCGGCCTGTTCTGGGACGGCCCGTACACCGGCCCCGGCACGGAGACGGACGACGGGCCGCCGGCCGCGGCCGGCTTCCCCGGCGACCCCGAGCCGTGGCGGCCCGACCTGCTGCTCCTGTGCCCGCCCGACGGCATGCCCGCGCTCGCCGGCGCGTGGCGGCGGGCCGAACCCCGCCTGGAGGAACTGAGAACCCCCTTCGACACCGTGTCCGCCGGATGGGCGGGCCGCCCGGACTCGTTCGACGCGGCCACCGCCCTCCTGCGCGAGTGGGGCGCCATCGTGACGGCCGCCGCCCACCGCGGCTGGGGCCTGATCGGCCTGCCCTACTGACCGGCGGACGGCCCGCCCGGAGACCTCAACCGCCCCCGCCGGCGGCGGCGTTCTCCCGCAGGGCGGCGCAGGATGCCCGGGTGGTGCCGTCGGCGGTGGCGGTGAGCCCGGCCGCCAGGCATGCGGCCACCGCGTCCGGCTGCGCGTCGCCCCACGGGTCGGCCGCCGCGCCCCCGTTCTCGCGGAACACCCGCAGCACGGCCAGCCGTTCCCCGTCCCACACGACGTACACCCGGCCGCGGGCGCCGCTGTCCAGCACCACGTCCGCGACGCGTCCCCGCGCCCCCGGACCGCCCACGTCCGCACCGCCGTCCTTCCCGGCGCCCCGGTCGGGCCACACACCGACGACGCACCGGTCCGCGTCGAGGATCGCCGCCGCCGTCGACGCGGCCTCCTTCGCGCCGGCGAAGTCCAGCTCCTCGTAGCTGGCGACCGCCCCCTCGTCGCCCGCGTAGTACCGCACCCGGCCGCCCGTCCCCGCCGTCTCCGTGATCCGGGGCGACCAGCCGCACGCCGCCTGCCACTCCGTGAGCCCCGGGAACACCGCGTTCGTCCCCGCCACCTCGTGCCAGGACAGCTCGTCGTCCCACGGCAGCAGGCCGGGCTCCGGGCCGATCGCCGCCCCCTCACCCGTGCCGGACGCGCCGGGCGGGGAAGCGGCCATCACGGGAGCCCCGCCCTCCTGCCGCAGTGCCCCCTGCCACAGGCCGGCGGCGATGACGGCGACAGCCGCGGCGGACGCCGCCACCCGGCGGGCGCGCCGGCGTTCCCCCCGCCGCACGGCGGCCGCCGCCCCCGGCAGCGTCACGACGGCGTCCAGCTCGTGCGCGAACGAGCGCAGCCGCCGTCCTACGGCCGCGTCCCGCGGGTCGTCGGGCGGGTCGTCGGCCATCGGTTCCGTCGAGCGGTCGGTCATGACGCACGGATGCCTTCCTCGGAGGGGAGCGGGGGCACGGACACGCCCCGCCGGGGCCGCGGATCGTCGGCCAGCACGCGCCGCAGCTCCCGGCGCGCCCGGCTGAGCCGCGCCCGGACCGCGACCTCGGACGCCCCGGCCTGCCGGGCCACCTCGGCCACCGGCAGGTCGAGCAGGTGGTGGAGCACGACGGCCGTGCGCTGATCGTCCGGCAGCCGCCGCAGCGCGCCGACGAGCGCGACATGGTCGGGCGACAGCGCGGGCACGTCCGGCGGCGGACCGTGCCGCAGCTGCGCCCGCAGCCGGTTGCGGGCCTTGCGCCACGTGCTGACGGCCAGGCGCAGCGCGACCGTCCGCACCCATGGCGCCGGGTCGCCCTCGGCGCACAGCCGCCGCCAGCGCTGCCAGGCGCGCGCGTACGCCTCCTGGACGGCGTCCTCGGCGTCGGTGAGGTCACCGGTCAGCGCGTAGACGGCGGTCACGAGACGACGGGCGGTGGCGGCGTAGAACTCCTCGAAGTCCGGCCGCCCGCCGGGCCGTTCCGTCATCGTGCCGCACGCCGGCCCGCGCCGCCGTCCGCCATGTCACGCGGCTGTCCCAGGAGTCCCACGAGCACCGGATTCTGCCCGCGCGGGGCACGCGCCGTCAGCAACGGGCGGTGTCGGGAATCTCTCTGTCACCACCCAGGGCCGCCGCGCGTGGTGGGTGCGAACGGGTCCGTCCGGGCCGGTTCGGGAACGTCGAAGGGATGTCGGGTGCCGATCACCATGTCACCGGCGGCCACCGGTCTTTCGCTGCGCGCGCTGTCGCCCGCCGAGCACGGCCACCACCTGCGGGGGCGGCGCGCGGCCACCGACGCGGGGCTCGGCGGGGTCAGCTTCCTCCAGTCCCCGGCGTGGGCGCTCGTGAAGGAGGGCTGGCGCGCGGAGGGCGTGGGCTGGTTCGGCGCCGACGGACGTCCCGCCGGTGCCGCGCTCGTCCTGTTCCGCCGGCTGCCGGGGGTCCGCCGGTCGTTCGCGTACCTGCCGGAGGGGCCGGTCCTCGACTGGTCGGCGCCCGACCTGGCGGAACGCTGGCTCGCGCCCCTGTGCGCCTGGCTGGGCGAGCGGGGCGCGTTCACCGTGCGCATCGGGCCGCCGCTGCCGTACCGCCGCTGGTCCGCCGGGACCCTCAAGCAGGCGGTGGGGCACGGGCGCCGCGTCCGGGACGTGCTGCCCGACCGCGTGGAGCCGCTGGGCGCCGCGGTGGCCGACCGGCTCGGGGAGGCGGGCTGGCGGCGCTGCCAGGACGACGCGCAGCCGCGATTCGTCCTCGAAGTGCCGCTGGCCGGACGGTCGCTGGACGACCTGTGGACCGGGCTGAACCAGGAGTGGCGCCGCAACGTGAAGCGGGCCGGCCGCGCCGGCGTCCGCACCGACGTCGCGGACGCCGGGGCACTGCCCGACTTCCACCGCCTGCTCGGCGTCACGGAACGCCGCGACGGGTTCCGTCTCGGACGTTCCCTCGCGTACTACGAGCGCCAGTACGCGGCGCTGAACGCGGACGGACCGGGGACGATGCGGCTCTACACCGCGCGGCACGGCGGCGAGATCCTCGCGGCGCACACACTGATCCGGTCGCCGGACGGCGCCCGCGCCTGGTACCAGACGGGCGCCTCGGCCGACCACCGCAGGGAGGTGCGGCCGAGCAACGCGCTCCAGTGGCGCATGCTGTGCGACGCCCACGGGGAGGGCGCGTCCGCGTACGACATGCGCGGTGTCCCGACGACGCTGGACCCGGGGGACAGGGAGTTCGGACTGCTGCGCTGGAAACTCGGCACGGGCGGCGAGGTGGTGGAGACACTGGGCGAGTGGGAACTGCCGCTGCACGGAACGGTGAACCGCACCCTGCACCGGGCCGTGCAGGGCTACCTGGCCCGCCCGCGCGGAGCGGCGACGGCACAGCACCCGCCCCGGGAACGCGAACGATGAGTCCCGCCCCCGCCCGCGGCAGCGTACGGCTGGCCCTCGTCGTCGCGCTCCAGCGGCTCCCGCCCCGGCAGCGGGCCGTCCTCATCCTGCGGGACGTGCTCGCCTGGCGTGCCGCCGAGGTCGCCGACCTCCTCGACACCAGCACCACGGCCGTCAACAGCGCGCTGCAACGGGTGGTTCGAGGGGGTCGATGACCGCTTCGATCCACTCCGGCACGGGTGAGTCGGCCGTGGTGGTCGGGTTCGTCCTCGCGGCCGGGCGCATCCGGCTGCGATCGCCTCACCCCCGCTGCACAGCCGATCCCGGAGACGGTCGATTCTGCGGCCGGCCCGCGACGCTCAGGTTGGCGGGTCCGCGCTGTCCGGCTCGGGTGCCCGGGCCGCGGCGGCGATGCGTTCGAGGGCCAGGGCGTGCCTGCGGAACGCCTCGCGCCCCTCGGGGGTGAGGCGGACCAGGGTGCGCTGCGCGCGGAGGGCTTTCTGCTTGCGGACCTGGACGTAGCCCTTGGCGGCGAGGGCGGACAACTGTTTGGAGAGTGCGGAGTCGCTGGCACCGACCGAGTCCCGGACGAACGTGAAGTCGGCCCAGCCGACGGGCGCCAGCAGCGCGACGATCGCCAGCCGTGCCGGTGCGTGCAGGAACTCGTCGAACGAGGCGTCCATCAGGGTCGCCCTCGGCGACCTGCGAGGGTCAGGCAGACGGCCCCGGCCGCGCAGAGCAGGGCCGCCGCGGCCGTGTGCGGGGCGGGGACACCGCCTGCCCGCACCGCGGCCGCCAGTCCTTTGAAGACGGCCACGAGAGCGGTGCCGACCGCCGCACCGAGCGCTGCCTCGCGGGTGGTGATGGATCGGCGCACGGGCGAACGATGCAGGTATGCCACCAGCATGACCGCGAGGAGGACCGCCTCGGGGAGGATCATCGCCCCTCCCCACGGGTTCGGCAGGTCGAAGGAGGCGAAGGCCAGGAAGACAGACAGAGTCAACAGCAGCACGGCGGTGCGGGAGTGCCCGAACCGGAGGTACGCGTCACGGGACTGCTCACCGCGGCGACGGATGTCAGCCAGTGCGTTCTGTGCATCGACGGGATTCACGGGGACGTCTCTCTTTCCGGCGCGTGGTCGTTGGGGGTCTGCTTCTCGTCATGACCGGGAGAGACGAGCACGGAGCACTCCTGGCACTTTCCTCTGAGGAAAATACTGGGTACTTTCCTCAGAGGAAAGTGCTGCCCGCGGCGCGACCGGGGGCAAGGGGAACCGGAGAGGGAACGTGACGGCAAGCGACGTGACAAGCGGTCCTGCGTCCGCTCCACCCAGGCGGCTGTGGGTGCTGTGGGTGGTTGCCGCCACTGCGTATGCCCTTGACCTGGCGAGCAAGGTGGCGGTGGTCGCGGGGCTCGAGGGGCGTACGCCCGTGCCGCTGATCGGAAGCCGGCTGGTGTTGCGGGTGCAGCGGAACCCCGGCGCGGCTTTCGGCCTCGGCCATGCGATGACCATCGTCTTCACACTGATCGCCGCGGCCGTCGCTGTCGCCGTGGTCCGGGTGTCGCGCAGACTGGCCAGTACGCCGTGGGCGTTCTCCCTGGGGCTACTGCTGGGTGGAGCGCTCGGAAACCTGACGGATCGTCTCTTTCGTTCCCCCGGCGGCATGGAGGGGGCGGTGGTCGACTTCATCGCGGTCCGCGGCTTCAGCGTGATGAACCTCGCCGACTGGGCGATCACCTGCGGATGCGCCCTCGCGCTTCTGCTGTCCTTCCGCGGGACGCCGTCGAGCGGCGTCGCCGACTCTCCCGGCGATGCGGACGGCGGCGGTCCGTCCCGGCGACAAGAGGCCGATGCCGCTCGGAACAACTGATCGGGGCGCCACGCCACGGCGCCCCGAGGTCAACCCTCGGGGCGCTCTCTATGTCTGTCTGTGCGAAGAAGGAAAGGAATGTCCGATCCCGCGAATAGCCCACGGGACGTGTCCCGAGGCTGCTTCTCGCGGCACTCGGCTGCACCTGGCCGACGCTGAAGGGCCGGTCCATCGGTGCTGGTCGGGAGCGCTTTTCAGCGTCCGATCCGGAGTGCCCCCGGGCAGCGCGTGGAGCTGTTCGGGGACCGAGTCGGCAGCCGCGTCGAACTGGGCCATCAGACCGTCGGCGACCCCGGCGACGGCGTCCGCCGCCTCCTGGAGGGAACATCCCCGGTGTTCCCGGACGATGAGCACCGCGTTGTGCAGGTAGTCGACGGCCGCTTCCTCCGGAGCGGAGTGGATGTCGTTGTAGAGGCCGATCCACTCCGAGGCGCGGGCGCGGGCCTGCGCCATCGCGGGCAGGTTCCGCACCGAGGCCGGCAACTCGATGTCGTGCACGTACTCCGCGAGGTGGTGGAAGATCAACTCGTTGACACCGTCGCGCCGGTGGGCCAGGTACTCGCCGAAGTCCATCACCCCGCACGTGCTGGACTTCCTCACCGGCGACATGCCCCTGCCCGGCGTCGTGAAGTGGCCGGTCGGAGATCCGGTCAGGCGGGGCGGGCTTGCGCGTTCCCGCCCGGGATCGGCTGAGTGAGGTTCACCGGGTTGCCGTCGGGGTCCTGTATGTGGGCGACGCGCTGCCCCCAGGGCATGTCGTTGGGGGCTCCGCTGACCGTGCCGCCCAGTGCCTCCACCCGTGCGAGCGTCGCGTCGACGTCGTCGACAGCGATGCTGAGCAGGATCCGCGGCTGCGCCCGGGTCCCCGGATTCTTCTTCTTGGCCACCAGCCCGAGGTCGGTGTCGCCGATGCGCAGGCCGAGGTAGAAGGCGGGGCCTTCCTCCGGTATCCGGAAGGTCTTCTCAGCGCCGAACAATTCCGTGTAGAAGCCGATCAGGACGTCGAGGTCGGCGGACAGGATCACTGGCTGGATGGTGGACATGGCACTCCAGTCGAGAACGGTCGGGTCGCTGGGCAGACCGTTCGAGGACGGCGAACTCATCGGTGCACCACACCCCGCCGGACGATCAGCACCCCGGGCCCCCGCTCACCGGCCGTTTCCTGAGTGAGCACCGGCACAGTATCGACCTGGTCCGCTACCGATTGTTCGGCGGCACCCACATCGGCCTGGAGCCTTACAGGTTGCTCGCATAGAAGCTGGTGAGTCGTTCGACGGCAGCGTCGACGTATTCGGGTTCGTCGTACATCTCGTAGTGGCCGGCGCCGTCGATCACCATGAGGTCGAAGGGGTCAGGGGCCAGCTTCCACAGCTGCATGCCGGTGTCGTAGGAGCCGGTGTTGCCGATGCGTCCGGCGAGGATGACCTGGAGTGGCTGGGTCATGAGCCGATCGGCCAGGTGGAACGCGTCGTAGCCCAGCAGAAGGGAGTCGCTGCGCAAGAGGCGCCGGTTCGTGGAGTGTTCGTTGCCGCCGCGCTCGGTGCGGTAGTAGGTGACGGCCTGAGTGGTGTCGATGTCGGTCAGGCCCGCTGTCGTGGCGTCCTCCAGGGTGTCGGGCAGCCAGTTCACGCGGGTCGTCTCGCCGGAGCTGGCCTCTTCGGTCCGTGCGTCCGCGAGGGCGTCGAGTGCTGCGGCCGGACCGCCGGGGGAGAAGCTGCGGAACGCGGCGCCGATGTTGACGGGGACGACCGTGCCGACCGCCTTGATGCGGTGGTCCGTGCGAGCGGTGTGCACGGCGTAGCCGCCACCGGCGCAGATGCCGAGGACGCCGATGCGCTGCGGGTCGATGCCGGGGGTCGTGGTGAGCACGTCGATGGCGTAGGAGATGTCCTCACCTCGGCGGTAGGGGTCTTCGAGGTCGCGGGGCTCGCCCTCGCTCCGACCCTGGTGGGCGGGGTCGAGGACGAGCGCCGCGATGCCGCGGGCGGCGAGACGGGAGGCGTAATGGGCGCCGATCTGCTCCTTCACGCTGCTGCCCGGGGTGGAGAGCACCACGGCGCGCAGCGGTGCGCCGCTGTCGGCGTCGTCGGGCAGGTGGAGGTCCGCGGCGAGGTTGATGGGGCCGCGCGGGATCGTGAGGTGCTCGAGCATGCCTGGCTTCCTTCGTGAGATGGTTGTTCCATAGGAGTCCAGTACAAGGCATCGTATTGTACGACCTGAAACTAATACGAAACTGTACCGCATGGGTGGAGGGGTCGCATGTCAGTCGACGGGGCGCGGCTGTGGACGCTGAACCAGCGGCTGCTGGGCGTTGTGATGGACGCCTGCACGGGGGAGCTGACCGAGCTCGGTCTGGAGACGAAGGAGTTCTTCGTCCTGGCCGAGGTGGAGGCATCGCCGTACCCGGCCGGGATCGCGACGGCACTGCTGCTCCCCAAAGCGAGCGTGACCGTCTACGTCCGCAACCTCGTCGCCAAGGGGTTCATCCGGCGCGAGATCGACGACGCGGACCTGCGGCGTCACCGGCTCGTACTGACTGCTGAGGGCACAGAGGCGCGGGATCGTGCACTTGCGGCGCTCGCGGCGGAGTACGACCGCAGGCTGGCGCGGATCACTCCGCAGGACCGCACCGAACTGCAGCGCATTCTCCAGGAGATGCTCTCGCCCGCATGAGTCCATGGTCACGAGCGGTTCGCCTGCCCGGTGGACCCCTCCGGTCAGAGCAATGGAGCAACTGCTCGCCGAGCACATCGATGTGACGGCTCGGTACGCCTGCGCAAGCCCTGAGCAGCGTGATCAAGGTCATGCCACGGCGCCCCGAGATCAACCCTCGGGGCGCTGCTTATGTGCGAAGAATGAAGAGAATGTCCGATCCCGCGAATAGCCCACGGGACGTGTCCCAAGACTGCTTTTCGCGGCACTCGGCTGCACATGACCGACGCTGAAGGGTCGGTCCATCGGTGCTGGTCGGGAGCGCTTTTCAGCGCCCGATCCGGAGTGCCCCCGGCAGGATTCGAACCTGCGCACACGGCTCCGGAGGCCGTTGCTCTATCCCCTGAGCTACGGGGGCCTCGTCGTTCCTTGCGGTGCGACGGGAAGAACCCTACCAGCTTCCCGTGGTGCCTCCGCACCGTGATTCCGTACGCGGGTGCGGGGCGCGGCACTGACGGGTGGGAGTTGGCGGAACGCCCGGACGGCGGGGGAGTGGCGCGCTTACGCTGGCTGTGTGCCATGCGCTCCGGGGCGGGTCCTTGTCGTGGACGACAGTCAGGTGATCCGGCAGTTGATCAGGATCAACCTCGAACTCGACGGGTTCGAGGTCATGACCGCCGCCGACGGCGCCGCCTGTCTCGAGGCCGTGCACGACTTCCGGCCCGATGTCATCACCCTCGACCTCGCCATGCCCCGGCTCGACGGGTCGCGGACCGTGGACCGGCTGCGGCTCGACCCCCGCACCGTGTGGATCCCGCTCGTCGTCGTCAGCGCCAGCGCCGGCGGGGCGCTCGCGGTGCCCGTCGGGGTCGACGCGGTCGTGGCCAAGCCGTTCGAGCCGAGCGACCTCGTGGGCCTCGTGCGGACGCTGTGCGCGGAGGGCCGTCCGGCCTCTCGTACGCTTGCTCCATGACCCCCGCCCAGCTCTCCGCCGTCCTCCTGCGCACCGCGCGGGACGGGTACGGCGTCGACGCCGGGCAGGAGTGGGTCGCCCTGCGGCGCGCGCCGCACGGGCGCGGCGGCTGGGCCACGCCCCTCGCGCTGCGGCTCGCGCGCGAGGCCGGGAGGCCGGCCGCCGCCGTCGCCCGTGACCTGCGGGAACGGCTGCTGCACGTGCCCGGTGTGCGGGCCGTCGAGATCAGCGGCGGCGGATTCCTGAACGTCGAGGTCGACGACGCCGGCGCCGCCCTCGTCGCGGAGATCCTCGCCCGCCCCCGCCCGCCGGTCCTCCTCGAGGACCCCGCCCGCGACGCCGCCCGCTGGGCCGACGCCACCGGTGGCGACCGGGACGATCCCGCCCTCCTCGTCCAGCGCGAGGACAACCCCCTCTTCCGCGTCCGTCACGCCCACGCCCGCGCCGCCGCCATCGGCCGTGCCGCGCGCCTCCTCGGGTTCGCGGCCGAGCCAGGGGCCGCGCCGCCGGGCACCGGGGCGGAGAAGGCGCTCCTCGCGCTGCTGGGCGAACGGCCCCCCGCCCGCCCCGCCACCTGGCTCGACGCGGTGGCGCGCGCCTTCGCCGACACCGGGCACGGGCACGCGGCGCTGCCCCTCGGCGACGAGAAACCCGGGGCCGTCCACCGCGCCCGGCTGGCCCTCGCCCTGGCCACCGGGACGGTGCTCGCCGACGGCCTGCACCGCCTGGGCATCAGCGCGCCCGATCACGTGTGAGATCCGAGAGAGAAGACCCATGAGCCGTTCCGCCCACCCCGCGGGGCCTCGTCACGCCGACGTCCTGCCCGAAGGCCACTACGCGGCGCCGCCCGCCGACCTCAACGGCCTCGACCCCAAGGTGTGGTCCCGCACCGTGGAGCGCGGCGCCGACGGCGAGGTCCGCGTCGGCGGCGTCCCCGTGCGGACGCTGGCCGCCGAGCAGGGCACGCCCGCCTACGTCCTGGACGAGGCGGACTTCCGCGCCCGCTGCCGGGCCTGGCGCGACGCGTTCGGCGACGGCGCCGACGTGTACTACGCGGGCAAGGCGTTCCTGTCGCGGGCCGTCGTCAGGTGGCTGCGCGAGGAGGGCCTGAACCTCGACGTCTGCTCCGGCGGCGAACTCGCCACCGCCCTCTCCGGCGGCATGCCGCCCGCGCGCATCGCGCTGCACGGCAACAACAAGTCGGCCGCCGAGATCGACCGCGCGGTCGGCGCCGGTGTCGGCCACATCGTGCTGGACTCCCTGCAGGAGATCGAGCGGGTGGCCGCGGCCGCCGCGCGCCACGGGGTGCGGCAGCGGGTCCTGATCCGGGTGACGGTGGGCGTCGAGGCGCACACGCACGAGTTCATCGCGACGGCGCACGAGGACCAGAAGTTCGGCCTGGCGCTGGCCGACGGCACCGCGGCGGAGGCCGTCCGCAGGACGCTGGCGCACGAGAGCCTCGACCTGGCCGGGCTGCACTCCCACATCGGTTCGCAGATCTTCGACATGGCGGGCTTCGAGGTGGCGGCGCGCCGCGTCGTGGGGCTGCTGGCCGAGATCCGCGACGAGCACGGCACCGAGCTGCCCGAGGTGGACCTCGGCGGCGGCCTCGGCATCGCGTACACCTCCGACGACGACCCGGCCGAGCCGCAGGAGATCGCGAAGACCCTCGCCGACATCCTGGCCCGCGAGTGCGCGGGCGCCGGGCTCGCCGTGCCGCGGCTCTCGGTGGAGCCGGGCCGCGCCATCGTGGGGCCGACGGCGTTCCTGCTGTACGAGGTCGGCACGGTGAAGCCGCTCTCCGGCCTGCGGACGTACGTCAGCGTCGACGGCGGCATGTCCGACAACATCCGCACCGCCCTGTACGACGCCGAGTACTCCGTGGCGCTGGTGTCGCGCGCCTCCACGGCCGAGCCGATGCTCGTGCGCGTGGTCGGGAAGCACTGCGAGAGCGGCGACATCGTCGTGCGGGACGCGTACCTGCCCTCCGACCTGGCGCCGGGCGACCTGATCGCGGTACCGGCGACCGGCGCGTACTGCCGCTCCATGGCGAGCAACTACAACCACACCCCGCGCCCGCCGGTGGTGGCCGTCGCCGGCGGCGAGTCCCGCGTCATCGTGCGGCGCGAGACGGAGGACGACCTGCTGGCGCTCGACGTCGGCTGACGGTGGCGGGTCTGTCGTCCGCATACTGAACGGAAGAAAGGATTTCCGGTCCCGGAGGCGAGACTGGACACTCCTTGCGATAGCTGAGAGGCGAAGTCGAATGGTGCGTAGCCGTCCGCTGAAGGTGGCGCTGCTGGGGTGCGGGGTCGTGGGCTCCCAGGTGGCCCGCCTGATGACGACGCACGCCGACGACCTCGCCGCCCGGATCGGCGCGCCGGTCGAACTGGCCGGTGTCGCCGTCCGCCGCCCCGCGAAGGTCCGCGGCGACCTCCCGCCCGGGCTGGTCACGACCGACGCCGCGGGGCTCGTCGGCCGGGGCGACATCGATGTCGTGGTCGAGCTGATCGGCGGCATCGAGCCGGCCAGGAGCCTCATCACCGCCGCGTTCGAGAACGGCGCGGGCGTCGTCACGGCGAACAAGGCGCTGCTCGCGCAGGACGGGCCGACGCTGCACGCCGCGGCGGCGGCCCACGGCGCCGACCTGTACTTCGAGGCGTCCGTCGCCGGCGCGATCCCGCTGCTGCGGCCGCTGCGCGAGTCCCTCGCCGGCGACACGGTCAACCGCGTCCTCGGCATCGTGAACGGCACCACGAACTTCATCCTCGACCGCATGGACTCCACCGGCGCGAGCTACGGCGACGCGCTGGAGGAGGCCACCGCGCTCGGCTACGCGGAGGCCGACCCGACCGCCGACGTCGAGGGCTTCGACGCGGCGGCGAAGGCCGCGATCCTCTCCGGCATCGCCTTCCACAGCCGCGTCGCCCTGGACGACGTGCACCGGGAGGGCATCACCGAGGTGACGGCCGCCGACATCGCGAGCGCCCGCCGCATGGGGTGCACGGTGAAACTCCTCGCGATCTGCGAGCGCGCGCAGGACGGCCGCTCCGTCACCGCCCGCGTGCACCCGGCGATGATCCCGCTGACGCACCCGCTGGCGTCCGTCCGCGAGGCGTACAACGCGGTCTTCGTCGAGGCGGAGGCGGCCGGGCAGCTCATGTTCTACGGCCCGGGCGCCGGCGGTGTGCCGACGGCGTCCGCGGTCCTCGGCGACCTGGTCGCCGCCTGCCGCAACAAGATCGGCGGCGGGCGCGGCCCCGGCGAGTCGGCGTACGCGGCGCTGCCCGTCGGCCCGATGGGCGAGGTCGTCACGCGGTACCACATCAGCCTCGACGTGAGCGACAAGCCGGGCGTCCTCGCCCAGGTCGCGACCGTCTTCGCCGGTCAGGGCGTGTCGATCGACACCGTGCGGCAGACCGGCAAGGACGGCGAGGCGCAGCTCGTCGTCGTCACGCACCGGGCGCCGGACGCGGCGCTCGTCGCGACCGTCGAGGCGCTGCGCAGACTGGACTCCGTCCACGGGGTCGCCAGCATCATGCGGGTCGAGGGCGAGTAGCGCCGCGCACGCACCGTGATCGCACACAGAAGGACACGATTGTCATGAAGTCACCCGTCATGTCCGCCACCAGCCGTCAGTGGCGGGGTGTCATCGAGGAGTACCGGGACCGGCTGCCGGTGACGTCCGAGACGCCCGTGGTGACCCTGCGTGAGGGCGGTACGCCGCTGGTGCCCGCCCAGGTCCTCTCCGAGCGCACCGGGTGCGAGGTCCACCTGAAGGTCGAGGGCGCGAACCCGACCGGTTCCTTCAAGGACCGGGGCATGACCATGGCCATCACGAAGGCCAAGGAGGAGGGCGCGCGCGCCGTCATCTGCGCCTCCACCGGCAACACGTCCGCCTCCGCCGCCGCGTACGCGGTGCGCGCCGGCATGGTGTGCGCGGTGCTCGTCCCGCAGGGGAAGATCGCCCTCGGCAAGATGGGCCAGGCCCTGGTGCACGGCGCCCGCATCCTCCAGGTCGACGGCAACTTCGACGACTGCCTGACGCTGGCGCGCGGCCTGTCCGAGAAGTACCCGGTGGCGCTCGTCAACTCGGTGAACCCGGTGCGCATCGAGGGCCAGAAGACAGCGGCCTTCGAGATCGTCGACATGCTCGGCGACGCCCCCGACATCCATGTCCTGCCGGTCGGCAACGCGGGCAACATCACGGCGTACTGGAAGGGCTACCGCGAGTACGCGGCCGACGGCCCGGCGACCCGCACCCCCCGCATGTGGGGCTACCAGGCGTCCGGCGCGGCCCCGATCGTGCGCGGCGAGCCGGTGAAGGAGCCGACGACGATCGCCACGGCCATCCGCATCGGCAACCCGGCCTCCTGGGCGTACGCGGAGGCGGCCAGGGACGAGTCGGGCGGCCTGATCGACGAGGTGACGGACCGCCAGATCCTGTCGGCGTACCGGCTGTTGGCGGCCCAGGAGGGCGTCTTCGTCGAGCCCGCGTCGGCCGCGTCGGTGGCCGGTCTGCTGAAGGCGCACGAGCAGGGGCTCCTCGACCCGGGCCAGCGCGTCGTGTGCACCGTCACGGGCAACGGCCTGAAGGACCCCGACTGGGCCGTGTCCGGCGCGCCCCGCCCGATCGTCGTCCCCGTGGACGCCGACGCCGCCGCCGAGCGCCTCGGCCTGGCCTGATCCCCACGCCCCGGATCCCCGCGGACGACACCGGGCGGCCCTGTATCGCGTCTGAACCTTCCTTCGATAGGCTGGTATTCGTCCCGGGGCGGTCTGCCGCCCGGGTCCCCGTCCGCGGGACGGGGGCCGGGTCCGGCGCGTCACTATCCGCCGCGCGCCCGCGGGGACGTGCCGCACATCTCACCAAGGAGAGTCATCCACCGATGGCCCATCCCGCCTTCCGCGCCGCCGCAGTGCGCGTCCGTGTACCCGCGACCAGCGCGAACCTGGGTCCGGGCTTCGACGCGCTGGGGCTCGCGCTCGGGCTCTACGACGATGTCGTCGTCCGTGTCGCCGACACCGGCCTCCACCTGGACATCGCGGGCGAGGGCGCCGACACGCTGCCCCGCGACGAGGGGAACCTGCTGGTCCGCTCGCTGCGCACCGCGTTCGACGCGCTCGGCGGCCAGCCGCGCGGCCTGGAGATCGTCTGCGCCAACCGCATCCCGCACGGCCGGGGCCTCGGCTCGTCGTCCGCAGCGATCTGCGCGGGCCTGATGGCGGCCCGCGCGGTCACCACCGGCGGCGAGCACAAGATCGACGACGGTGCGCTGCTGGAGCTGGCCGCCGAGATCGAGGGCCACCCGGACAATGTCGCCGCCTGTCTCCTCGGCGGTTTCACGCTGGCCTGGGGCGAGGGCGGCGCGGTCCGCGCCGTGCGCATGGACCCGGCGCCGGGCGTCGTGCCGGTCGTGTTCGTGCCCGCCCGTCCGCTGTCCACCGAGGCGGCCCGCGGGCTGCTGCCGAGGACCGTCCCCCATGTGGACGCCGCGGTGAACGCCGGCCGTGCCGCGCTGCTGGTCGAGGCCCTCACGCGGCGGCCGGAGCTGCTGCTGCCGGCCACCGAGGACCGCCTCCACCAGGAGTACCGCGCGCCCGCCATGCCGGAGAGCGTCGAGCTGGTGCGCCGGCTGCGGGCGGAGGGCGTCCCCGCGGTGATCTCGGGTGCCGGGCCGACGGTCCTGGCCCTCGCCGACGACGGTCAGGCCGAGAAGGCGGCCCTGCTGGCGGGCGACGGCTGGGCGGCGAACCGGCTGGCCCTCGACGCGGCGGGGGCGAGCGTCCTCCCGCTGTCCGGAACGGCGCAGTGACGCGGCCGCGCGGCCGCCCGGCGCCGCGCATCGTCACCGACGAGAGGGGGAATGAACGCGGTATCCGGTAGTGTTAATCTCAAGTCCGCACCCACGGCCCGACGGGGCCGGTGCGGAATTCCGGGGTCCCACCTCCTGGGGCCACCTCTTCTTCCGGGAGCGCCTCCACGCATCTGCCTGAGCAGCCTGCCGGGCAGCCCCGAGCACGCTCCGGAACTGGTGCGGCGGTAGTCCGCGACCCCAACGCACCACACCATGAATCGATCTTCCGCCCCATTCGACAGCGGGCGGAATCACCGCACCGGCCGGTCCACCGCACAGGGCCGCAGCCGGACAGCACGACCGGTCGCCGAGCCAGACAGGCCGACGTCCGCTCCAGGGAAGGACCCTTAGTGAGCGACTCCACCGATCTGATGGGCGTGAGTGCCGACACCGCCGACAAGACTGCCGGTGCTGCCGCCGCGTCCGCACCGGACGCTCCTGCCGCCTCCGCCGCGCCCCGGCGCCGGCGTTCCGGCACCGGCCTCGAGGGCATGGTGCTGGCCGAGTTGCAGCAGGTCGCCGCAAAGCTGGGCATCAGGGGCACGGCGCGGATGCGCAAGGGCCAGCTGATCGAGGTCATCAAGGAGAAGCAGGCCGGCGGCGCGGGCGCGGCGAGCGCCGACACCCGTCCGGCCGACGCCGCCGCGGAGAAGCCGAAGCGCCGCGCCACCTCCCGGGCCCGCACCGGTGACGAGGCGGCCGCGCAGATCGAGATCCCCGGCCAGGCCGCCGACGCGGGGACGTCCGAGGCGGCGCCCGCCAGGGCGGTGAACGGCTCGTCCGAGCCGGCCGAGAAGGACCGTGCCGACGGCGCCGCGCAGCCGGCGTCCGAGCAGGGCCGCGCCGAGGGCGGCAGGAACGCGGGCGGCGACGGTCAGCAGGACCGTCAGTCCAAGCGCGAGCGCGGCCGCCGTGACAAGGACCGCGACCGCGACAAGGGCGGCAACCAGGGCGGCGGCAGCCAGGACCGCGACCGCGACAAGAGCGGTGGCCAGGGCGGCGGCAACCAGGGCGGCGGCCAGGGCCGCAGCCGGGACCGGGACCGCGACCGGGACCGGGACCGCGACCGCGACCGGGACCGGGACCGTGACGACGACTTCGACGGCGGCCGCCGCGGCCGCCGCGGCCGGTACCGCGACCGGCGCGGGCGCCGGGGCCGCGACGAGGTCGTCGGCGAGCCGCAGATCACCGAGGACGACGTGCTGATCCCCGTCGCGGGCATCCTCGACATCCTCGACAACTACGCCTTCGTCCGGACCTCCGGCTACCTCCCCGGCCCGAACGACGTGTACGTGTCGCTGGCCCAGGTCCGGAAGAACAACCTGCGCAAGGGCGACCACGTCACCGGCGCCGTCCGGCAGCCGAAGGACGGCGAGCGCCGCGAGAAGTTCAACGCCCTCGTGCGCCTCGACTCCGTCAACGGCATGGCGGCCGAACAGGGCCGCAACCGGCCCGAGTTCAACAAGCTGACCCCGCTGTACCCGCAGGAGCGGCTGCGCCTGGAGAACGACCCGGGCGCCCTGATCCCGCGCATCATCGACCTGGTCTCGCCCATCGGCAAGGGCCAGCGCGGTCTCATCGTGGCCCCGCCGCGCACCGGCAAGACCACGATCATGCAGTCGATCGCCAACGCGATCACCCGCAACAACCCCGAGTGCCACCTCATGGTCGTCCTCGTGGACGAGCGGCCCGAGGAAGTCACCGACATGCAGCGGGCGGTCAAGGGCGAGGTCATCTCCTCGACGTTCGACCGGCCCTCCGAGGACCACACCACGATCGCCGAGCTGGCCATCGAGCGCGCCAAGCGGCTCGTGGAGCTCGGGCACGACGTCGTCCTGCTGCTGGACAACATCACCCGCCTCGGCCGCGCCTACAACCAGGCGGCGCCCGCCTCGGGCCGCATCCTGTCCGGCGGTGTGGACTCCGCCGCGCTCTACCCGCCGAAGAAGTTCTTCGGCGCCGCCCGCAACATCGAGGACGGCGGCTCGCTGACCATCCTCGCCACCGCGCTGGTCGAGACCGGCTCCCGGATGGACGAGGTGATCTTCGAGGAGTTCAAGGGCACCGGCAACATGGAGCTGAAGCTCGACCGGAAGCTCGCCGAGAAGCGCATCTTCCCGGCCGTGGACGTGGACGCCTCCGGCACCCGCAAGGAGGAGATCCTCCTCGGCGGCGATGAGCTGGCCATCGTCTGGAAGCTGCGCCGGGTGCTGCACGCGCTCGACCAGCAGCAGGCCATCGAACTGCTCCTGGACCGGATGAAGAAGACCAAGAGCAACGCCGAGTTCCTCCTGCAGATCCAGAAGACCACGCCCTCGCCCAGCGGCGAGTGACGAAGCGGTCACAGCGTTCCACCGCCCGCCCCCCGGCCACCCGGCCGGGGGGCGGGCGCGCGTGATCGACGGGCGCGGCCGGGCGTACCGGGTCACCATGGACGGATGAGCCCCGAACCGTTCGGATCGGATGGCGGCGAGCGGGCGGCCCGGCCCCGCGGTGCGGGGGACGGCGGGCGCCGCCGGCGCCGCCGCGCGCTGCGCGCGGCGCTTCTCGGTCTCGCCCTCGTCCTGCTGGTCGCGGGCGGCGGCCTCACGGCGCTGTACGTCAAGCTCGACGGGAACATCAGCGGTGTCGACATCGACACCGCGCTGGGCCGGGACCGCCCCGCCGACAGCCCCAACGGCTCCACGGACCTGCTGGTCCTCGGCTCCGACTCCCGGGCCGGCGCGAACGGCGCCTACGGCGGCAGCGAGCCGGGCGCCCGCGCGGACACCGCGATGGTCGTCCACATCGCCGAGAACGGCGAGGCGGCGAGCGTCGTGTCGATCCCCCGGGACACGATCGTCGACCGGCCCGCGTGCGAGCGTCCCGGCGGCGGCACCGCGCCCGCCAGGACGCGCTCCATGTTCAACGACGCGTACGCGGTCGGTGGCCCCGTGTGCGCGGTCAAGACCGTCGAGGAGCTGACGGGCCTGCGCATGGACCACTACCTGGAGATCGACTTCAGCGGCTTCGCGAAGCTGGTGGACACCCTGGGCGGCGTCGAGATCACCACCACCGAGGCCATCGACGACCGCGACTCGCGGCTCAGCCTGCCCGCCGGGACCCACACCCTCGACGGGGACCAGGCCCTGGCGCTGGTGCGCACCCGCAAGGCCGTGGGCGACGGCAGCGACCTGAGCCGCATCGAGCTGCAGCACAGCTTCCTGCGCGCCCTGGCCGAGCAGGTCGGCGACGCCGGACTGCTCACCGACCCGAAGCGGCTGTACGACTTCGCGGACGCCGCGACCTCGTCCGTCACGACGGACTCGTCCCTCGCGTCCGTGGCCGACCTCACCGGGCTCGCCCGGACCCTGCGCGGCATCGACCCCGACCGGCTCCAGACGCTCACGCTGCCGGTCACCCAGGACCCGGCCGACCCCAACCGCGTGCTGCCCCTGGAATCGGCCTCCCGCGCCGTGTGGGACGCCCTGCGCGCGGACCGGCCCGTCCCCGACTCGGCGCTGCGCGGCTCGACGGCCGGGGGGCACCGGGGGGACGGCCTCATAGCGGGGGAATAACGGGCGGCCCGACCCCGTTTTGGCCCTCGCGTACCAGTACTGGCAGACTGGACCGTCGGCCCCGGTTCACGGCGCGCGTCCGCGTGCCGACCCGGCGCCCCACCGCTAGCTAGGAGAGACCGTGAAGCGCGACATCCACCCGGCGTACGGCGAGACCCAGGTGAGCTGCACCTGTGGCGCCTCGTTCACCACCCGCAGCACCATCAGCGGCGGCAGCATCCGCGCCGACATGTGCTCGGAGTGCCACCCGTTCTACACCGGCAAGCAGAAGATCCTCGACACCGGTGGCCGCGTGGCCCGCTTCGAGGCGCGGTTCGGCAAGAACGCCGGGTCCACCCGCAAGTAGCGACCCCATCGGCGCCGGGCCCGGCCGTTCGTCAAGGCGAACGGCCGGACCGGCGCCTTTCGTGTCCCCACTTCCCCCGCATCCCTCCCCGCAGCACCCGTCATCCCAGGAGCGCACACGATGTTCGAGGCGGTCGAGGAACTCATCGGCGAGCACGCCGACCTCGAACGGAAACTCGCCGACCCCGCCGTCCACGCCGACCAGAACGCCGCGCGCCGCCTCGGCCGCCGGTACGCCGAGCTGACCCCCGTCGTCACCGCGTACCGGGCCTGGAAGTCACTGGGCGACGACATCGAGACGGCCAGGGAACTGGCCGCCGAGGACCCGGACTTCGCCGGCGAGGTCAAGGAGCTGACCGCGCGCCGCGAGGCCCTGACGGACGAGCTGCGCCTGCTGCTGGTGCCGCGCGACCCGAGCGACGGCAAGGACGTCATCCTGGAGATCAAGGCGGGCGAGGGCGGGGACGAGTCCGCGCTGTTCGCCGGCGACCTGCTGCGCATGTACCTGCGGTACGCGGAGCGCGTCGGCTGGCGCACGGAGATCATCGACGGCAACGAGTCCGACCTCGGCGGCTACAAGGACGTGTCCGTGGCCGTGAAGCACCGGGGCGTCCCGGAGGGCGGGCAGGGCGTGTGGGCGCGCCTGAAGTACGAGGGCGGCGTGCACCGCGTGCAGCGCGTGCCGGCGACCGAGTCCCAGGGCCGCATCCACACCTCGGCGGCGGGCGTGCTGGTGCTGCCCGAGGCGGAGGACGTCGAGGTCGAGATCGGTCCGAACGACCTCCGTATCGACGTGTACCGCTCCTCGGGACCCGGCGGCCAGTCCGTGAACACGACGGACTCCGCGGTCCGCATCACGCATCTGCCGACCGGCATCGTCGTGTCCTGCCAGAACGAGAAGAGCCAGCTCCAGAACAAGGAGCAGGCGCTGCGGATCCTCCGCGCCCGGCTGCTGGCGGCCGCGCGGGAGGAGGCGGACCGCGAGGCGTCGGACGCGCGCCGCAGCCAGGTGCGGACGGTCGACCGGTCCGAGCGCGTGCGGACGTACAACTTCCCGGAGAACCGCATCTCCGACCACCGCGTCGGCTACAAGGCGTACAACCTCGACCACGTCCTGGACGGCGACCTCGACGCCGTGATCCAGGCGTGCGTGGACGCCGACGCCGCCGCCAAGCTGGCCGCGGCCCAGTGACGGCGGGTGCGTAGGGTGGAATCCGTGACCGCTTCGTCGTCCTCGCCGTCCCCGTCGTCGCCCTCCCGGTCCGTGCTGCTGGCCGAGGTGGCCCGCGCCACCCAGCGCCTCGCCGACGCCGGGGTGCCATCGCCGCGTTTCGACGCCGAGGAGCTGGCCGCCTTCGTGCACGGCACGGAGCGCTCGCGGCTGCACAGCGTGCCGGACAGCGAGTTCGACGCGCGGTACTGGGAGGCCGTGGCGCGGCGCGAGGCGCGGGAGCCGCTGCAGCACATCACCGGCCGCGCGTTCTTCCGCTACCTGGAGCTGCAGGTCGGTCCCGGGGTGTTCGTGCCGAGGCCGGAGACGGAGTCGGTCGTCGGCTGGGCGATAGACGCCGTGCGCGCCATGGACGTCGCCGAGCCGCTGATCATCGACCTGTGCACCGGGTCCGGCGCCATCGCGCTGGCCCTCGCGCAGGAGGTGCCGCGCTCGCGCGTGCACGCCGTCGAGCTGGACGAGACGGCCCTGTCCTGGGCGCGCCGCAACGCCGAGGGCTCCCGCGTCGTCCTGCACCACGGGGACGCGCGCACCGCCCTGCCGGAGCTGTCGGGCCAGGCCGACCTCGTGATCTCCAATCCGCCGTACATCCCGCTCACCGAGTGGGAGTACGTGGCGCCCGAGGCCAGGGACCACGATCCGCAGCTCGCGCTGTTCTCCGGCGAGGACGGCCTGGACGTCATCCGCGGCCTGGAGCGGGCGGCCCACCGCCTGCTGCGGCACGGCGGCATGGTGGTCGTCGAGCACGCCGACACCCAGGGCGGCCAGGTGCCCTGGATCTTCACCGAGGACCGGGGCTGGGCCGACGCGGCCGACCATCCCGATCTCAACAACAGGCCCCGGTTCGCCACCGCACGCAGGGTCGCCCGCTGACCCGGCAACCGGGAGAGGAGAGACTTCACCCATGGCACGTCGTTACGACTGCACCGTCGCCGTCGACCGGGCCACCGGCCTGCGCGAGGCCGCTTCCGCCGTGCGCCGGGGCAACCTGGTGGTCCTGCCCACCGACACCGTCTACGGGATCGGCGCGGACGCCTTCTCGCCGGCCGCGGTCGGCGACCTGCTGGCGGCCAAGGGCCGCGGCCGGAACATGCCGAGCCCCGTCCTGATCGGTTCCCCGACGACCCTGCACGGCCTCGTCACCGACTTCCACGAGAAGGCGTGGGAGCTGGTGGACGCCTTCTGGCCCGGCGGGCTCACGCTGGTGGCCCGCCACCAGCCGTCGCTGACCTGGGACCTCGGCGAGACGCGCGGCACGGTCGCCGTCCGCATGCCGCTGCACCCGGTCGCGCTCGAACTGCTGAAGGACGTCGGCCCGATGGCCGTCTCCAGCGCCAACCGCAGCGGCCACCCGTCCCCGCAGACGTGCGACGCGGCCCGGGACATGCTCGGTGACTCCGTCGCCGTCTACCTCGACGGCGGTCCCACACCGGACGCGGTGCCGTCCTCCATCGTCGACGTCACCGGCGGGGTCCCGGTGCTGCTGCGCGCCGGGGCGGTGAGCGAGGAGGAGCTGCGGAAGGTCGTTCCCGATCTGGAGACCCCGCATTGACGCCGCCCCCGCCCAGCCCCGCGAGCCCCGCGGACACCGGGATACCGGCGCCCCGCGGCGACGGCGCGCCGTACACGCCGCCCGGCGCGCCGGGTGACGCCGCGCCGTCCGCCGAGGTCTTCCGCATCCTGCACGTCAGCACGGGCAACGTCTGCCGTTCCCCCATCACCGAACGCCTCACCCGCCAGGCCCTCGACGACCGGCTCGGCCCGTACGCGCGGGGCCTCGTCGTGGAGAGCGCCGGCACGTGGGGGCACGAGGGCGCGCCCATGGAGGAGCACGCCGCGCAGCTCCTCGCCGAGTACGGCGCGGACCCGGGCGGCTTCACCGGCCGTGAACTGCTCGACGAGCACGTCATCCAGGCCGACCTGGTGCTGACCGCGACGCGCGACCACCGCGCGCAGGTGATCTCCATGGGGCACTCGGCGGGGCTGCGGACGTTCACGCTGAAGGAGTTCACGCGGCTGGTGCGCGCCATCGACATGGCGACGCTGCCGGTCGCCGAGTCCGCCGACGGCCTGGTGGAGCGCGCCCGCGCCCTCGCCAGGGCCGCGGCGGCGCTGCGCGGGTGGCTGCTCGCGCCCACGGCGGAGGCGGACGAGGTGCAGGACCCGTACGGCGCCCCGCTGCCGTACTTCCGCAGCGTCGGCGAGGAGATCCGCACGGCGCTCGAACCCGTCGTGACGGCGCTGACGGGCGTTCCGCGACGTCCGGGGCACGCGCGCGGGGTCCTGCGCTGAGGCGGACGCGCGGCACGCGCGGGGCGCGGATCGTGAGAGGGTGTTGCGCGGTAGTCCGGCGAGACCACTGGGGCTTTCTGTGCGCGAATACCTGTTGACGCTCTGCGTCGCGGCGGCCGTCACCTATCTGCTGATCGGTCCGGTGCGGAAGTTCGCCATCGCCTGGGGCGCGATGCCCGCGATCCGGGCGCGGGACGTGCACCGTGAGCCGACGCCGCGTCTCGGCGGCATCGCGATGTTCGGCGGTCTGTGCGCCGGGCTGCTGGTGGCCTCCCGACTGGAGAACGCGGGCGAGGTCTTCCGGCTGTCGGACGAGCCCCGCGCCCTGCTGTCGGGCGCGGCGCTGATCTGGGTGATCGGCGTCCTGGACGACCGGTACGGCGTGGACGCGCTGGTGAAGCTCGGCCTCCAGATGGTGGCGGCGGGCGTCATGGTGCTCCAGGGCCTCACGATCCTGTGGCTGCCGATCCCGACGGTCGGCCTGGTGGCCCTGACCCCGCTCCAGGGCACGCTGCTCACGGTCGCGCTCGTCGTGATCACCATCAACGCCGTGAACTTCGTGGACGGTCTCGACGGTCTCGCCGCGGGCATGGTGGGCATCGCGGGCGCCGCGTTCTTCCTGTACAGCTACCGCATCTGGTACGGCTACGGCATCGAGTCCGCCGCCCCGGCGACGCTCTTCTCGGCCGTCCTGATCGGCATGTGCGTCGGCTTCCTGCCGCACAACCTGCACCCGGCGCGCATCTTCATGGGGGACTCGGGCTCCATGCTGCTCGGGCTGATCCTGGCGGCCGGCGCGGTGTCGATCACGGGCCAGGTCGACCCGGACGCGGTGTACCTCTTCACCCTGTCCGAGCGGGACACGGTCACGCAGCTGATGCCGGTCTACATCCCGCTGCTGCTGCCGCTGACGATCATCGCGATCCCGTTCATCGACCTGGTGATGGCGATCGTCCGCCGGACGTGGAACGGGCGCTCGCCGTTCTCCGCCGACCGCGGGCACCTGCACCACCGGCTGCTGGAGATCGGGCACAGCCAGTCCAGGGCCGTGCTGATCATGTACTTCTGGTCGTCCCTGATCGCGTTCGGGTCCGTCGGGTACTCGGTGCAGTCGGCGAGCGCGTGGATCGTGCCCACGATCGTGGGACTGAGCGCCGTCGGGCTGGTCGTCCTGCTGCTGCCGCGGTTCACCCCCCGGGTGCCGGCCTGGGCGCAGCGGATCGTGCCGCCGCGCTACCGTATGCGGCGCGCGGACGCCTCGGGAGAGGATCAACAGCCCACGTCCGAGGGCCTGTCGGAGCCGCCGGCCGATGCCGGGGAACGGCCCGTGACGGCCGCTGGGGAGCCCTCGCGCGGGGCGGACGACGTCCCGCCCGGGGAGCCCGGCACAGGGCCGCAGGACCCCCGTGCGAGGGCCGTACGGCCCGGTCCGCACGGTGCCTCGGCGGTGGGGGACCGGCAGCGCTTCGGCGTCCGCCGGAAGATCGACAGCCGGTCATAGCAGATGTCACGCTCGGCGTCAGCGCCGCAACGCCGTGATTACCCCTCTCGTGTGACGCCCTCCACACGAACTGGGTAAAGACCTCATCAAATAGTTTGTGATAGCGTTCACGAAACCCCCGGCGCCGCAGCCCTGCCGCCGGAGGTACACGACCCAAGCGTTTCCCGGTGCGACCGTTCGCGCCCGTCGCGCGACGCGGCCGCACCACGTCCGACGTCAATGACGACCGTCCCCGTAGTCCCCGCCCGGAGAAACACTTCCATGCAGTCCAACGACGCCCGGATCATCCGAGGCGCCGCGATCCCCACTGCCGCGGTAGGTGTGCTCGCCGTCGCCATCGGTGCGGTGACGGCCGCCGCGGACGGTGCGCTCGGGGTGGCCCTCGGCGTGCTCGTCGCCGCCGCGTTCTTCGCGCTCGGCATGGTGTCCCTGATCCATGTCGGTGCGCGCTGGCCCGAACTGTTCATGGGCGCCGCGCTGCTGATCTACACCACGCAGATGGGAATCCTTCTCGTCCTGCTGCTCCTGCTGCGCGACGCCTCGTTCCTCAACGGGCGGGCCTTCGCCGCCGGCGTGCTGGTGGGCATCGCCGCGTGGCTGGCCGGCACGGTCCGGGCGCACCTGAAGTCCAAGACCCCGTACGTCCAGCCGGAGGCCGGCTCCGTCCCGCCGGGCGGTGGGCGATGAGCCGGGCCAAGGGGTGGATAACCGGCGTGGTCGCGGGCTGCTATCGTCCGACGCCGGAAGCCGGAGCGATGCCGCGCGGGCTGTGCGGGACAGCCGCGCGTGCGCTGACCGGCCCGGCCTCCGCCACACCCAGTCCAGTGCCGTCCCGTGGCACGCTGCCACGCCGACACATCGAGGTAGCCGTATTCATGCGTCACGCCGAGGGAGCTCACGGTGAGTAACGACCAGGTACTCGCCTTCGAGACCGATTGCCATCTGTTCCAGGACTGCGGCTTCCCCGCTCCGTCGGTGTGGTCGTTCATCTTCGATCCGCTGTTCTCGATCGGTCCGATCGAGGTCAACAAGATCATGCTGCTGGCGCTGATCGGCACCGCGGTCGTCCTGGCCTTCTTCTGGGCCGCGTTCGCGAACCCGAAGGTCGTGCCGGGCAAGTTCCAGATGATCGCGGAGGCCGGCTACGACTTCGTGCGCCGCGGCATCTCCCGGGAGATCATCGGCAAGAAGGGCGAGCCGTTCGTACCGCTCCTCGTGTCGCTCTTCTTCTTCGTCTGGATCATGAACGTCTGGGCGGTCATCCCGTTCGCCCAGTTCCCCGTCACCTCGGCGATCGCGATCCCCGCCGGCCTCGCCATCGTGGTGTGGGCCACCTACATGACGGTCACCTTCCGGACCAACGGTTTCGTCGGCGGCATGCGCAACCTCTGCGTGCCCAGCGGGCTGCCGAAGGGCATCTACGTCGTCCTGACGCCCATCGAGTTCGTCTCGAACGTCATCCTGCGGCCGTTCACCCTGGCCGTCCGGCTCTTCGCCAACATGTTCGCGGGTCACCTGCTGCTGCTGCTGTTCATCACGGCGACCTGGTACATGCTCGGCACCTTCGTCGGCTCCGTCTACTCGGTGTTCTCGCTGATCCTCGCGCTCGTGCTGACGGCCTTCGAGCTGTTCATCCAGGCGCTGCAGGCCTACGTGTTCACCGTGCTGACCGCCCAGTACCTCTCCCAGGCGCTCGAAGAAGCGCACTGAGAGCGACGCCAGACCAACCTCCGCACCAACCGCCCGCAAGGCGACCGGTGGACCTTCCTCCCACCGGCCCACCACACAGAAGGAATCAACCGACATGTCTGCTCTCGAGACCCTCGCCGCCGTCGAAGGCTCCGTCAACACGATCGGCTTCGGCCTCGCGGCCATCGGCCCGGGTGTCGGCGTCGGCATCGTCTTCGGCAACGGCGTGCAGGCCATGGCCCGCCAGCCCGAGGCGGCCGGTCTCATCCGTACCAACATGCTGCTCGGCTTCGCCGTCATCGAGGCGCTGGCGCTGATGGGCTTCGTGCTGGCGTTCGCCATCTGAGCCTCCCGCCCGAAGCCCTTACCGACGAGAGGTCCACAACCATGATCAACTTGGCCAGCGAGGAGCCGCAGAGCCCTCTGTTGCCGGTGTGGCCCGAGGTCTTCATCGGACTGTTCTGCTTCGCGGTCATCTTCTTCGTCTTCTACAAGAAGCTCCTCCCGAGCATCAACAGGACGCTGGAGGAGCGCCGGGACGCCATCGAAGGCGGCATGGAGAAGGCCGAGGCCGCCCAGGCCGAGGCGCGCCAGACGCTGGAGAGCTACCGCGAGCAGCTCGCCGAGGCCCGCCACGAGGCGGCCCGGATGCGGCAGGAGGCCAAGGAGCAGGGTTCCGCGCTCATCGCCGAGATGCGCGCGGAGGGCCAGCGGCAGCGTGAGGAGATCATCGCCGCCGGTCACGCCCAGATCGCCGCCGACCGCAAGCAGGCCGCCGAGCAGCTCCGGCAGGACGTCGGCAAGCTCGCCGTCGACCTGGCGGGCCGGCTCGTCGGTGAGTCCCTGGAGGACCACGCCCGCCAGAGCCGGACCATCGACCGGTTCCTGGACGAGCTGGAGGACAAGGCCCAGGCCGGCATCCCCACCCAGTCCGAGGCGGGCCGATGATCGGAGCGAGCCGCGAGGCGCTGGAATCCGCCAGGGAACGCCTGGACGCCCTGGCCGACAACACGTCGACCGACGCCGCCGCCCTCGCCGCCGATCTGGCCCGGGTCACCGGTCTGCTGGACCGGGAGACCGCGCTGCGCCGGGTCCTCACCGACCCGGCCCAGTCGGGCGAGCGGAAGGCGGAGCTGGTCGGCCGGCTCCTCACGGGGCAGGTCTCCGGCGAGGCCGTCGACCTGCTCTCCGGCATGGTCAGGTCCCGCTGGTCCGCGTCGCGCGACCTGGTGGACGCCGTGGAGGAGCTGGCCGATTCCGCCGACCTGATCGCGGCGGAGCGGACCGGCACCCTGGACGCGGTGGAGGACGAGCTGTTCCGGTTCGGCCGGATCGTCGCCACCGCGCCGCGGCTGCGCGCCGCCCTCGCAGACAAGCGGGACGGCGCCTCCGCCGTCGCCGCCAGGGCCGGTCTGGTCCGCGACCTCATCGGCGACCGCGCCGACGAGGTCACGGTGCGGCTGGTCACGCGCCTGGTGGAACGGCCGCGAGGCCGTAGCCTGGACGCGGGGATCGACGCGCTGTGCACCCTCGCGGCGGCCCGGCGCGACCGCTCCGTCGCGGTGGTCACCTCGGCGGTGCCGCTCAGCGACCGGCAGCGGCAGCGTCTCGGCGACGCCCTGGCGCGGCTGTACGGCCGGCAGATCCAGTTGAACCTCGACGTGGACCCGGCGGTCATCGGCGGGATCTCGGTCCGGATCGGTGACGAGGTCATCAACGGCACCGTCGCGGAGCGGCTGGACGAGGTCGGCCGGCGGATGGCCGGCTGACGGCGGCCACCGCGCCACCCCAACATTGCAGGAGCAGCGGCCCGGTTGGGCCGTAACGGACGAACTTACGGTCCCAACAAGGAGAGCAGGGAACCCAGATGGCGGAGCTCACGATCCGGCCGGATGAGATCCGGGACGCACTGGAGAACTTTGTCCAGTCGTACACGCCGGACGCGGCCTCGCGCGAAGAGGTCGGGACGGTCAGCGTTGCCGGCGACGGCATCGCGAAGGTCGAGGGCCTTCCCTCGGCCATGGCGAACGAACTGCTGGAGTTCGAGGACGGCACCCTCGGTCTCGCCCTCAACCTCGAGGAGCGCGAGATCGGCACCGTGGTCCTCGGCGAGTTCAGCGGTATCGAGGAGGGGCAGCCGGTGCGCCGCACCGGTGAGGTCCTCTCCGTCGGTGTCGGCGAGGGGTACCTCGGCCGGGTCGTCGACCCGCTGGGCAACCCGATCGACGGTCTCGGCGAGATCGAGACCTCGGGCCGCCGCGCCCTGGAGCTGCAGGCCCCCACGGTCATGCAGCGCAAGTCGGTCCACGAGCCCATGGAGACGGGCTACAAGGCCGTCGACACCATGACCCCGATCGGCCGCGGCCAGCGCCAGCTCATCATCGGCGACCGGCAGACCGGCAAGACCGCCCTCGCGGTCGACACGATCATCAACCAGCGCGACAACTGGCGTTCCGGCGACCCGAACAAGCAGGTCCGCTGCATCTACGTGGCGATCGGCCAGAAGGGCACCACCATCGCGTCCGTGCGCGGCGCCCTGGAGGACGCCGGCGCGCTGGAGTACACGACGATCGTCGCGGCCCCCGCGTCCGACCCGGCGGGCTTCAAGTACATCGCGCCGTACACCGGCTCCGCCATCGGCCAGCACTGGATGTACGAGGGCAAGCACGTCCTCATCGTCTTCGACGACCTGTCGAAGCAGGCCGACGCCTACCGCGCCGTGTCCCTGCTGCTGCGCCGCCCGCCGGGCCGCGAGGCGTACCCGGGCGACGTCTTCTACCTGCACTCCCGCCTGCTGGAGCGCTGCGCGAAGCTGTCGGACGAGATGGGCGGCGGCTCGATGACGGGTCTGCCGATCGTCGAGACCAAGGCCAACGACGTGTCGGCCTTCATCCCGACCAACGTCATCTCCATCACCGACGGCCAGTGCTTCCTGGAGTCCGACCTGTTCAACGCGGGCCAGCGGCCGGCGCTGAACGTCGGTATCTCCGTCTCCCGCGTCGGCGGTTCCGCGCAGCACAAGGCGATCCGGCAGATCACCGGTTCGCTCCGCGTGGACCTGGCCCAGTACCGCGAGCTCGAGGCGTTCGCCGCCTTCGGTTCCGACCTGGACGCCGCGTCCAAGGCGGCCCTGTCCCGCGGTCAGCGCATGGTGGAGCTGCTGAAGCAGGACCAGTACAACCCGTACTCGACCGAGAACCAGGTCGTCTCCGTCTGGTCCGGCACCAACGGCCTGATGGACGACGTCCCGGTCGGCGACATCCGCCGCTTCGAGCGCGAGCTGCTCGACTACCTGGGCCGTGACCACAAGGACCTCATGACCTCGATCCGTGAGGGCGGCAAGATGTCCGACGACACGATCCAGGCCGTCCGCTCCGCGGTCAACCAGTTCAAGCAGCAGTTCGAGACGTCGGACGGCCACCTGGTCGGCGAGGGCTGATCCATGGGCGCTCAGCTTCGTGTGTACAAGCGGCGGATCAAGTCCGTCACGGCCACCAAGAAGATCACCCGCGCCATGGAGATGATCGCCGCCTCGCGCATCGTCAAGGCGCAGCGCAAGGTGGCCGCGTCGGCGCCCTACGCCGATGAGCTGACCAACGCGGTGACCGCGGTGGGCCACGGTGCGGACGTCAAGCACCCGCTGACCACCGAGGCCGAGCGGCCCCGGCGGGCGGCGCTGCTGCTGATCACGTCCGACCGCGGCCTCGCCGGCGGCTACTCGGCCAACGCCATCAAGGCGGCCGAGGAGCTGACCGGCCGGCTGGTCGCCGAGGGCAAGCAGGTCGACGCGTACGTGGTCGGGCGCAAGGGCGTCGCGTACTACGGCTTCCGCGAGCGGCCCGTCACCCAGTCGTGGACGGGCTTCACGGACAGCCCGACGTACGCCGACGCCAAGGCGGTCGCCGCGCCCCTGATCGAGGCGGTGCGGCGGGACACCGACGAGGGCGGCGTCGACGAGCTGCACATCGTCTACACCGAGTTCGTCTCGATGATGACGCAGACCCCGGTGCAGCGGCGGATGCTGCCGCTGGCGATGGAGTCCACGGCCGAGGAATCGGCCGAGGTGCTCCGGCGCGGGGGCGGGGCGCACGCGCTGTACGAGTTCGAGCCGTCCCCCGAGCAGGTGCTCGACGCGCTGCTGCCGCGGTACGTCGAGAGCCGCATCTACAACGCCATGCTGCAGGCCGCCGCGTCGAAGCACGCGGCGACCCGGCGGGCGATGAAGTCGGCCACCGACAACGCCGAAGAGCTCATCAGGTCGCTCACGCGGCTTGCCAACGCGGCCCGCCAGGCCGAAATCACCCAGGAAATCACCGAGATCGTCGGTGGCGCGAGCGCCTTGGCCGACGCGACCGCGGGAAGTGAACGCTGATCATGACTACTGCTGCTGAGTCGGCCCCCTCGCAGGCCACGGCCACGGGCCGTATCGCGCGGGTCATCGGGCCGGTCGTGGACGTGGAGTTCCCGGTGGACTCCATGCCCGACATCTACAACGCGCTGACCGTCGACATCGCCGACCCGGCCGAGAAGGGCGCGACCAAGACGCTGACCCTCGAGGTCGCCCAGCACCTGGGCGAGGGCATGGTGCGCACCATCGCGCTGGAGCCGAGCGACGGCCTGGTCCGTCAGGCTCCGGTCACGAACACCGGCCGGGGCATCACCGTGCCGGTGGGCGACATGACCAAGGGCCGGGTGTTCAACACGCTGGGCCGCGTCCTGAACGAGCCCGAGGCCGAGTCGGAGATCACCGAGCGGTGGGAGATCCACCGCAAGGCGCCGGCGTTCGACCAGCTCGAGTCGAAGACCGAGATGTTCGAGACCGGCCTCAAGGTCGTCGACCTGCTGACCCCGTACGTCCGCGGTGGCAAGATCGGCCTGTTCGGCGGCGCCGGCGTGGGCAAGACGGTGCTCATCCAGGAGATGATCATGCGTGTGGCGAAGCTGCACGAGGGTGTCTCCGTGTTCGCCGGCGTGGGTGAGCGCACCCGTGAGGGCAACGACCTCATCGAGGAGATGGCGGACTCCGGCGTGCTGCCGCAGACCGCGCTCGTCTTCGGCCAGATGGACGAGCCGCCGGGCACCCGCCTGCGGGTCGCGCTGGCCGGCCTCACCATGGCGGAGTACTTCCGCGACGTCCAGAAGCAGGATGTGCTGTTCTTCATCGACAACATCTTCCGCTTCACCCAGGCCGGCTCCGAGGTCTCCACGCTGCTGGGCCGCATGCCCTCCGCGGTGGGCTACCAGCCGAACCTGGCGGACGAGATGGGTGTGCTCCAGGAGCGCATCACCTCGACCCGTGGTCACTCGATCACCTCGATGCAGGCGATCTACGTGCCCGCGGACGACCTGACGGACCCGGCCCCGGCCACCACGTTCGCCCACCTCGACGCGACGACGGTGCTCTCCCGTCCGATCTCCGAGAAGGGCATCTACCCCGCGGTGGACCCGCTGGACTCCACGTCCCGCATCCTGGACCCGCGCTACGTCTCGCAGGACCACTACGAGTGCGCCTCGCGCGTCAAGAACATCCTGCAGAAGTACAAGGACCTCCAGGACATCATCGCGATCCTCGGCATGGACGAGCTGAGCGAGGAGGACAAGCTCACCGTCAGCCGTGCCCGCCGGATCGAGCGCTTCCTGTCGCAGAACACCCACGCGGCGAAGCAGTTCACCGGTCTCGACGGGTCGGACGTGCCGCTGGACGAGTCCATCGCCGCGTTCAACGCCATCGCGGACGGGGAGTACGACCACTTCCCCGAGCAGGCGTTCTTCATGTGCGGTGGCCTGGACGACCTGAAGGCCAAGGCCAAGGCGCTCGGCGTCTCCTGACGCCGTCGGCCGTGGACGTGCTCCGGGGCGGGGGCGCCGCCCTTCCGTGAGGGTGCCCCCGCCCCGGGGCCGTCCGCGGGTCCCAACTATTCTTCGACCAGCCAGTGATATCCACAGCGATATCCGGAAGTAGAGGGAGCCATCGTGGCTGAGCTGCACGTCGAGTTGGTCGCCGCCGACCGCCGGGTCTGGTCCGGTGAGGCGAGCCTCGTCGTCGCGCGCACCACCGCGGGCGACATCGGCATCATGCCGGGGCACCAGCCGGTGCTTGCCGTCCTGAAGTCGGGTCCTGTGACCATCCGCACGGCGGGCGAGAGCGGTTCCGGAACGGTGTCGGCGGCCGTGCACGGCGGTTTCCTGTCGTACACGGACGGTAAGCTGTCGCTGCTCGCGGAGATCGCCGAGCTGTCCGACGAGATCGATGTCGAGCGCGCCCAGCGTGCTCTGGAGCAGGCGCGGGCCGAGGACGACGCCGAGGCGGAACGGCGTGCCGACGTCCGTCTGCGCGCGGTGTCCGCCGGGCACTGACCCTTATCCGGGCACGTCCGGGGTATCCGGCGCGAGACACACGGCAGGAGACGAGGAGGTCGTAGTTCCATGGTCCTCGTCGTGTGCGTGTGCGTGGCAGCGGTGCTGCTGCTCGTGGCCCTTGGACTGTTCGGTTTCGGGCTGCGCCGCAGGCTGATCCAGCGGCTCGGCGGCACGTTCGACTGCAGCGCGCGGTTCGGCGCGCCGCGCGCGGGCGGGTCCCCGGGCAAGGGCTGGCTGTACGGCGTCGCCCGCTACAACGGGGACCACGTCGAGTGGTTCCGCGTCTTCTCCTACGCGCTGCGGCCCCGGCGCACGCTGCAGCGCGACCGCATCCAGGTGCGGGAGCGCCGGCGCCCCGTCGGGGACGAGGAGCTGGCGCTGCTGCCGGGGGCGGTGGTGCTGAGCTGTCGGCACGACGAATGGGACATCGAACTCGCGATGAGCGAGGACGCGCTGACCGGCTTCCTGGCCTGGCTGGAGGCGGCACCGCCCGGACAACGGGTGAACGTCGCCTGAAGCCGGGCCTTTCTGTTTCCCGGGTTCCCGCCGGTCCCGTGCCCGTCCCGGTGTCAGTCCCTCGGGAGCAGGGAGCCGAGCGGCCCGAGGTCCAGGTTGAGGTCGGCGGCGGTCAGGCCGAACTGGTCGCGGAGGTCGGCCACGCGCTCCTCCAGCAGCATGAGGGTCGTGCCGACGCGTTCGATCTGGTCGTCGGTGAGGTTCCCCGACTCGACGCGGCGGACGGCCTGGCGTTCCATGAGCTGGCGCAGCAGTTCCACGATCGTGAGGACGAGCCCGGCCAGGTCGCGCCCCACGCTGTCCCGGTCGATGTCGAGGCGGGCGGGCGCCGTCACAGCGGCCCGCTGTCGGCCCAGGGCGACGGCACCTTGTCGGACACCGACGCGAGCAGCGCGTGCAGGGACAGCCGCACGAGCGGCACCTCGGCGATCGCGATGACGAGGTCGCCGCTGAGGACGACGCCGCAGCCCAGCACCCGGTCGAGCAGGTCCACGAGGGGCACCCCGATCGGGCCGTAGGGGCCTTCGGGTCCCGTCCACGGGACGGGGTCGGCGGTCCGCGGGTCGACGGCGGCGGGTTCAGCGCTGGGCATCGGGGCCTCCGTCGTGGGGGGCGGCGTCGGGGGCGGCGAAGGAGTACGGCGCCCAGGGGCCGGTGAGGCCGATGGTCACGCGGCCCGCGATGCCGGGGAGGCGGCGCAGGGCCGCCACGGCCGCGGTGAACTCGACCGCGCGCGTCCGGTCCACGAGGTGGGCGGTGTTGAGGATCTGGTGGCCCGCGCCGTCCGCCGTGTCCTGGAGCCGCAGCGCGCGGGACGCGGCGGCGAGGGGGCGCAGGGCGGCTTCGACGCGGTCGGCCGCGTCGAGCGCGGCCTGCCGGCGCGCGTCCCTGGCGCGGCCCCGGTCCCGTACGCGCTCCAGGTAGGCGCGTCCGCTGGAGGGCGGGGCGGGCCGCCGTGCGGGTGCGCTGCTGAGGGCGGGTTCGGGGTCGGGGGCGGCCGTGGCGGCGGGGGCGACGGTGACCTTGACGCCCCATTCGTCGCGCCCGGCGACGCGGACCAGGGCGGGGAGGAGGCGGGCGGCGTCGGCCGCGAGGGCGGCGGCGGCCCGTTCGTCGCCGAGGTAGAGCGTCGCGAGGGGGAGGGGGACGGTCGCCGCGGTGGCGGCCACGGTGGCGACCACCTCGTCGTGGGCGCGGGCGCAGCGCTCCAGGGCGGCGCGGTCGGCGAGCCGTTCGCGCAGGGCCTCGGGCGTGAAGGCGTCGGCCGGCACGCTCTGGACGACGGCGGTGAGGGGGCCGGCCGGCAGGGCGCGGACGGGTCCCGCCGCCTCGGTGTGGCCGGCGGGGCCGGTGAGGCGGCGGGCCAGCGCGGGCGCGGCGTCGGCGGGGCAGACGGCGAAGACACAGGTGGCGGTCGTGCTCATGAGGCGTCGGAGCTCTCCTGTTCGAGGGCGGCGATGCGGTCGCGGAGCTGGCGGTTCTCGTCCACCAGGGCGTCGTGGGCGGCGGTGGTGGACAGGGAGGGCTCGGTCTCCCACCAGTTGATGCCGGCCTTCTTGGCGGTGTCGACGGAGGAGATGAACAGGCGCAGGCGGATCGTGAGCAGCTCGATGTCGAGCAGGTCGATCTTGATGTCGCCGGCGATGACGATGCCCTTGTCGAGGATGCGTTCCAGGATGTCGGCGAGGTTGGACGCGCGGGGCTTGCAGGGTTCGAACGAGTCGCAGTCGAGGGGTTCGAGCGGGAGCGTCACCGGTCGTCACGCTCCTCGTCGTCCTCGTCCTCGTCCTCGTCCTGGTCCTCCTGGTCCTGGTCGTCGTCCTGGTCCTGGTCGTCCCGCTCGTCCTCGTCGCGGTCCTGGTCCTCGTCGTTCCCGTCCTGGTCGTCCGGCGGCTCGTGGTCCTTCACGACCTCGCCGTCCTTGATCTCGCCGAGCCAGCCCTCCGGCACCTCCTCGGCCTCCAGCGTGACGTGACGCTGGAAGTTCTTCAGGTCCAGGCGGAGCCGGCGGCCCTGGGCGCGCCAGAGGTTGGCCGTCTTCTCGAAGAAGCCCGCCGGGTAGTACATGACCACCACGACGATGCGCGTGAGCCGTGGCGCGACCTCGTGGAAGGTGACGACGCCGTTGGTGCTGCCCTGGGCGCCCTCGGACGTCCACTCGATCCGCTCGTAGGGCACCTGCTCCTGGACGGTGGCCTTCCAGCCGCGGGAGGACGGGCCGATCTTGAGCTTCCAGTCGCTGGTCGTCTCGTCGGACCGCTGGACGCTCTGGACGCCCTTCATGTAGTCGCTGAAGTCCTCGTAGCTCGTCCAGTGCCGGTAGCACTCGCGCAGGGGGACGCCGATGTCGAGGGTCTCCACGATGCTGGTGAACTTGCCGCCGGACTTGCCGCCCTGCTTGCCGTCACCGTTCCCGCCGCCGTCACCCCCGCCGTCGTCATCGCCGCCGCCCATGCCGGGGACGGCCTTCTTGACGCTGCCGACGGCCTGGTCCTTGGCGAGCTTGGCGCCCATCTTGGGGAGGTTCTTGCCGCTGAGGGCCTGCTCGCCCACGTCACCGGCGACGCCGCTGAGCCGGCTGCCCGCCGACTCGGCGAGATGGTGCAGCCGGGCGGTGAGGAATCCGGTGATCTCGTGCCCGAGGCGCTCCAGGCTCTTCGTGAGGACGTCCTGCTTGCCGTCCTTGTCGTTGTCCGCCATGTCGGCTATCCCTTGCGGTCGGGTCGGGTGACGATGCGCGCGGCCTTCTTGCTGCCGGGTGCCGCCTTCCGGCGCTGGGTGGCGGCCTTCTTCGTGTGGGCGGCCTTCTTGCTCGCCGGGCTCCTGCCGCGGGACTTCGAGGGCTTCGGCTTCTCGTCCTCGTCGTCCTCGTCCTCCCCCTCTTCTTCGTCCTCCCCCTCGTCCTCGTCCTCGTCGTCGTGGTCGTCTTCCTCTTCGTCCCCGTCGTCCCGCTCGTCCTCGTCGCGGTCCTCGTCCTCGTCGTCCCGCTCGTCGTCCGTGTCGCGGTCGTCGTCCCTCCCGGCGCGGTCCTCGTCACCGGTGTCCTCGTCACGGTCCGGCCGGCGGCCGTCGCCGAGGGCCTCGGTCTTCTTGTGCAGGGCGTCCGCGAGCGAGCCGATGCGTTCGTCGGCCAGCGTGCGTCCCGCGTCGAGCAACTGGTCCCGCATCTGCCCGCCGAGCTCGGCCAACTGGCCGTTCCCGGCGAGCTTGCGCAGCCCGGCGGACGCCATGTCCTTCGGGCTCGTGCCGAATCTGCGGCCCATGGCGTACGTGGCCACGGCGATGGCCAGCCGTGCCTTGCGCCGGCGCCCGAGCAGGTAGCCGCTCGCGATGCCGGCCGCGAGGGCCGCCTTCGAGTTGTCCATCGGATCAGAGCCTTCCTGCTCGGTCGGTGGGGGGACGCGCCATGGCCCGCTGGCGGCGCCGCAGTTCGATCAGGAGGTCCTCCTCCTGGCGCTCGAACTCGTCCTGGTCGATCTCGCCCTCGTCGAGGGCGCGGTGCAGGGCGGTGATCCGGGCCAGGACGGGCGCCGGGTCGCACGTCTCCTTCTCGGCCGCGTCGGCGACCTGCCCCGCGACCCAGGCGGCACCGCGCACCGGGGCCAGCGGCAGCAGCAGGAGTCCGGACAGCAGGCCCATGTCAGCCCTGCCCGGCCGGCAGCGGGGACGCCTCGGGGCCCACGAAGCTGAAGCACGGCAGCGGTCCCGTGACCCGCAGGTCGGCGTGGCCGGCGAGGGCCTCCGTCCAGCGCGCCGCCTCCGAGCCGAACGCGGCGACGGCGGTGCGCGGGACGAGGAAGGACGTGTTGCCGACGCAGCCCGGCACCTCGGGTCCGGCGGCCGTCGCCTCCGCGTACGCCCCGAGCGCGCGCAGCGCGCGGGCCGCCGCGCCCGACGCCCGGCGCCGCAGCGCGTCCGACGCCGCCTCGCCGAGCCGGACGCTCGTCTCGTAACCGGGCCTGCGGCGCGCGTCCTCCCGGAGGCGGCGCAGCCGCCCGTCGGTGCGCAGGAGGTCGGCGAGGGCGTCCTCGACGGGGAACACCTTGCAGTTCATCTCCAGCCGGCCGTCGAGGCGGTCGAGGAGCCCGGTGTGGCCGGCCGTCCCGTCGGCGAGGCGCTCGGCGAGGGTGGCGCGGTCCGGTGCGACGACGCCGAAGCGCATCGGGACGACCGGGCCGTCGGCGGCGAGGGCGAGCAGGACGTTCCGGTGGGCGATGAGGTCGCGGCGGCGGGCGAGCAGGTCGTCCGGCGCCCTGCTGACGACCGCGGCGAGTGCCCCCGGGCCGCGCACGACCCGCAGGCGCGCCGGCGGGGCGCCGACGCCGCGGGTGCCGTCGGGCAGCGGGTGGCCGGGCCGGACGATGCCGTAGACGTACAGGCCGGGCGGTTTCGTGCCGCTCATCCGCCATCGCCTCCGTGGCGGGTCATCTTGTCCTTGGCCTTCTTCGCCTTCTTGGCGCCCTTGTCTCCGCCCATGGCCTTCTTCAGACCCTTGACGGCCGTCGTGCGGACCGGTTTGCGGGCGGCCTGGACGCCCCCGATGATGTCGGGCAGCGTCTTGGAACGGTCGTCGGACTCCAGGTCGATGCGGTTGCAGACCTCGGCGAAGTACAGGTACGTGTCGACGCTGGCTATGACGACCCGGACGTCGACGCGCAGTATCTCGATGCCGACCAGCGAGACTCGCAGGAACACGTCGATGACCATGCCGCGGTCGAGGATGATGTCGATGACGTCGTACAGGGTGCCGGCGCGGGGCGCGCAGGCCACGTCGTCCCGGTAGGTGGTGGTCACGGTCATGGCTCGGGGGCTCCTTCGCGGGGCGGTGGGGGCGGTACGTCAGTCGTCGGCCGCGGCGCGCCGGTAGCGGCGGACGCGGCGGAAGCGGAGGAGTTTCCCGTCCTGGTCGAGGTCGACCTCGTAGGTGGCCATGAGGCTCGTCGTGTCGGGGATGCGGGGCACTTCGAGGACATCGACGGCGACGCGCCAGCCGTGCTCCTCCTCGGACACGGCGGAGACGCCGTCCACCGGGTGGCCGGTGAGGTTCTCCAGACGCCGGCTGGCGCGGCGCGCGGCGCCGGTGGCCCCGCGGATGGGGGCGGGGTCGGCCGTGTCCCGGCCGCCGTGCCGCTTCGAGGTTTCTGCCATGGGATCAGTCTGGGCACGCCCCCGCGCCGGGGGCGCGCGCTGCTGCGCCATCCGGGTGCGGCGGCCGCCCCCCGTCAGTCCCGTTCGGTGGTGATTGCCAACTCCTGGGCGAGCAGGGCGGCCTGGACGCGGCTGCGCAGGTCGAGCTTGCCGAGCAGGCGGCTCGTGTGGCTCTTCACCGTGGCCTCCGCCATGGCGAGACGGCGGCCGATCTGGGCGTTGGAGAGGCCGGCGCCGATGTGGGCCAGCACCTCGCGCTCGCGCGGGGTGAGGGAGGCGACGCGGGCCGCCGCCGGGTGCGCGGTCCTGCCGCCGTCGTCCTGCCGCGGAGCCGTGCGGGCGAAGGCGGTGAGCAGCCGGCGGGTGACCGAGGGGTCCACGATCCCCTCGCCGGCGCCCACGGTGCGGACCGCGTCGATCAGCCCGGCGGCGTCCGTGTCCTTGAGGAGGAAGCCGCCCGCTCCCGCGCGCAGCGCGCCGAAGAGGTGGGCGTCGATGTCGAACGTCGTGAGCGCCAGCACCTCCGCCAGGCCCTCGCGGGTGATGGCGGCGGTGGCGGAGACCCCGTCGAGCACCGGCATGCGCAGGTCCATCACGACGACGTCGGGCCGCAGCGCGCGGGCGAGACGCACGGCCGCCTCGCCGTCGGCCGCCTCCCCGACCACCTCGATGCCGGGCGCGCCGCGGAGGATCAGGACGATGCCCTGACGGACCGTGGCCTGGTCCTCGGCCACGAGCACGCGGAGGGTCATGGCAGCGGCTCCTGCACGGCCGGGGGCACGGGGACGGTGAGGGGGAGCGCGGCGCGGACCTCCCAGCGGCCGCCGCGCCCGGGGCCGGCGGTGAGCGTGCCGCCGAGGAGCGCGGCCCGCTCCGTCATGCCGAGGAGGCCGGTGCCCGTGCCCGGCGGCGGGACCACGGCGGTCGTCGCGTGGTGGCCGTGCGGGCTGGTGACGGCGAGCGAGAGGGTGTCGTCGCGCTGGGCGAGGTGGACGGCGACCTCGCCGGGTGCCGCGTACTTCAGGGCGTTGGCGAGGGATTCCTGCAGGATGCGGTAGGCGGCCAGTTCGACGGGCGCGGGCAGCGGGCGGGCCGTCGCGCGGTCGTTCCGGACGGTGACACGCAGCCCGGCGCGGGCGCCCGCGGCGTTGGTCCGCTCGACGAGGGCGGTGAGCCCGTCGAGGCTCGGGGAGGGGCGGGGTCGTCCGTGACGCCCTCGCGGAGCAGACCGATGAGGCGGCGCATCTCGGTGAGGCCCTGGGTGGCGTTCTCCCGGACGACGCGCAGCGCGGCGCGGTCGGCGGCGGGGTCGTCGCCGGCGAGGGCCGCGGTGGAGTGCAGGGCGGCGGCGGACAGGTGGTTGGCGATGACGTCGTGCAACTCGCGCGCCACCCGGTTGCGTTCGGCGGTGACGGCCTGGACGCGGTCCACCTCGGCGAGCAGCCGCGTCTGGTCGGCGCGCAGCCGTTCGGCCGCGGCGGCGTCGCGATGGGTCCTGGTGACGACGCCCGTGAACGCGGGACCGATCGTGACGAGGCCGAGAGTGACGCCGAGGAGCAGCGCCACGGGGGTGCGCAGTGCCGCCAGGACGGTGAGGGTCCCGGCGACCGTCACCGTCACGCTGACGACGGGCACGGCGCGGACCGTGCGCGGAGGGCCGTACATCACGGCGGCGTACACGACGTCGGTGAACATCAGCACCGTGACGAGCAGCGACCCCGTCATCTGGTCACCCGCCAGGGCGGCGCAGGCCAGGAGCAGTGCCCACGGCTGGGCGGTGCGGCGCATCACCTCGGCGGCGCACATGGCCAGCAGGGGCAGCAGGACGAGGGGGCCGCGTTCGAGGGCCGGGCTGTTGTAGAGCCCGAACGACCACAGCAGCAGACCGCCGACGAGCCCGGCGGCGGCGATGGCGAGATCGTCGCGGTGGGGACGGCGGTGCGGCGGCGGGTTCGGCACGGATCCATCTCAGCACGCGCGTCCCGCCGCGCCCATGGCCCTGCATCGAAGGATGCAGGCCGCGCGCCCGGGAATCGGCCCCGGTGAGGAGGACGTGACGCCGGGGCGCGGGAGATGGTGGGAGCGGGCCGGCGGCAGGACCGGTGAGGGGGGTGACCGATGGGCCTGGTGCTGATCGGCGCGGCGGAAGTCGCGTTCTGGGTGGTGCTCGCGGCGGGGCTGGCCACGCGTTACCTGCTGCGGATGCGGCGGTTGAGCACCGTGCTGCTGCTCGGTGTGCCGCTGGTGGACGTCGCGCTGCTCGTCGCGACCGTCGAGGACCTGCGGAGCGGCACCGAGGCGTCGTTCACGCACGGCCTCGCGGCGCTGTACCTCGGGTTCACGGTCGCCTACGGCCACCGCGTCATCCGGTGGGCGGACGGGTACGTGGCCCACCGGTTCGGCGGCGCGGAGCGGCCTGCCGGGCCGCCCCGGTACGGGGCGGCGCGGTCACGGTACGAGTGGCGGCTGTGGCGGATGACCCTGGTGGCGGCCGTCATCACCCTGGTGGTGATCGAGGGCATGGTCCGGCTGGTGGACGACGCGGGGGCGGGCGGGACCGGGTCGCTGCGGGGCGTGCAGGGCACGGCCGTCAGGGCCGTCGTCATCCACGGCATCGTCGCGCTGACCTACACGCTCTGGCCGAAGCAGCCGGAACAGCCGGACCGGCCGCCGGAGTCGGGGCGGCCGGAGGCGGCGCGGGAGCCCCGTTCCTGAACGGCGGGGGAGTCAGCGGTTCTCGCCGGGCACCCACAGGATGTCGCCCACTTCGGCGTTCGCGGTGCGGGCGAGGATGAACAGCAGGTCGGACAGGCGGTTCAGGTACGTGGCCGTGAGGGCGTTCATGGTGTCGCCGTGGGCGTCGAGCGCGGCCCACGTGGAGCGTTCGGCACGGCGGACGACCGTGCACGCCTGGTGGAGGAGCGCCGCGCCGGGCGTGCCGCCGGGGAGGATGAAGCTGCGGAGCGGTTCGAGGGGCGCGAGGAAGCGGTCGCAGTCCTCCTCCAGGCGGTCGATGTACGTCTGCCGCACGCGCAGGGGCGGCACCTTCGGGTTCTCCGTGACGGGGGTGGACAGGTCGGCCCCCACGTCGAACAGGTCGTTCTGCACCCGCCCGAGGACGGTGCGCACGTCCTCGGGCAGGTCGCCGAGGGCCAGCGCCGTGCCGATGGCGGCGTTGGCCTCGTTCGCGTCGGCGTAGGCGGCGATGCGCGGGTCCGTCTTGGCGGTGCGGCTGAAGTCGCCGAGGGCCGTCGTGCCGCTGTCTCCGGTGCGGGTGTAGATCCGCGTCAGGTTCACCATGGCACGAGGGTAGGGCGGGTACGGCCTCCCGGTCAGGCACCCGCCTTGCGGAACAGGCGCGTGCCGACCGTCAGCGACACGGCCGCCAGCAGCGCCGATGCCAGGGCACCGTAGGCGACGGCCGAGTCCGTGTAGTGCCCGACGAACGCGGCCCGCACGCCCTCCACGATGTAGCGGAACGGGACGAAGTGCGACGTCACGTCCAGCCATGTCGGGGCGAGGGCCATCGGCAGGAGGATGCCGGAGAGCAGCATGGCCGGCAGGCTCACCGAGTTGATGACGGGCGCGAACTCCTGCGGGGTGCTGACGCGCATGGCGAACGCGTACGACAGCGACGCGAGGGCGATGCCGAGCAGTGCCACGAAGAGGAAGCCGATCAGGACGCCGGCGACCGGGGCGCGCAGCCCGAACGCCGTGCCGGCGACGACGATCAGCACGGACTGGACCATCAGTTGCACCGCGTCGCGCAGGACGCGGCCGAGGAGGAGCGCCAGCCGGCTGACCGGCGCGACGCGCATGCGCTCCACGACGCCGAACTGCTTCTCCATGATGATGCCGAAGCCCGCGAACAGCGCGCTGAAGAGGCCGAGTTGTACGAGCAGGCCGGGCACGAGGGTCTGCCATGAGTCGCCGTCGCCGCCGAGCGGGACGTCGCGCAGCAGCGGGCCGAAGAAGCAGAGGAAGAGGAGGGGCTGGACGAGGCCGAAGACGACGCTGATGCGGGACCGCAGCGTCTGCCGTGCGTAGCGGTGAAAGACGACACCGGTTTCGGTGAGGAACGTGCGCATGTCGGTGACTTCCGGGAGGGTTTCGGGCGGGGGAGCGACGGGTGGGGGCGGCCTCAGAGGGCGAGCGGCGCGTTCTCCTGCCGTTTGGGGCCCCGTCCGGTGATGGCGATGAAGGCGTCCTGCAGCGAGGTGTCGGGGGAGCCGCCGTGCCGTTCCTTCAGGTCGGCGGGGGTGCCCTCGGCGACGACCCGGCCGCCGTCCACGATGACCAGCCGGTCGGACAGCGCGTCGGCCTCGTCCAGGTAGTGGGTGGTGAGGAAGACGGTGGTGCCGCGTTCGGCGCGGACGCGGCGGATCAGGTCCCACAGGTCGGCGCGGCTGCCCGGGTCGAGGCCGGTGGTCGGCTCGTCCAGGAACAGGACGGCCGGCTGGTGCATGAGGGCCAGCGCGATGTCGAGGCGGCGCCGCTGGCCGCCGGACAGCTCCGATCCCTTGCGGTCGAGCAGGTCGGTGAGGTCGAGTTCGCCGGCGAGCGTGCGGGCGCGGGCCACGGACTCGGCTCTGCTCAGATGGTGGAGGCGCCCTTGGAAGACCAGTTCGGCGCGCACGGTCTCGTCCGGCATGACGCCGCCCGACTGCGCCACGTAGCCGATGCGCCGGCGTACGGCGACGGGATCGCGTGCCAGGTCGTGGCCGGCGACCGTGGCGGTGCCGCGCGTCGGGGGGAGGAGCGTCGTCAGCATGCGCAGGGTCGTGCTCTTGCCCGCGCCGTTCGGGCCGAGGAAGCCCAGGATCTCGCCGGCCTCGACCTCCATGTCGATGCCCCGGACGGCCTCGACGGGGCCGCGCTTCGTCCGGAAGGTCCTGGCGAGGTCATGGGTGGTGAGGATCGTTGCCATGGGGAGCAGCGAACCAGAGTCGAACCAATTTTGCAATCCCTCCAAGTTTTCATTGAACCTAAAATGGTTACCATGGCACCATGACGGGACTCAGGGAGCGGAAGAAGGCGCAGACCAGGCAGCACCTGTGCGCCGTGGCGACCGATCTGTTCGTGGCGCGCGGCTTCGACGCGGTGACGATCGCCGAGATCGCCGAGGCCGCCGAGGTCTCCGTCAACACGGTCTACAACTACTTCCCGGCCAAGGAGGACCTCTTCCTGCCCTGGGAGCACCAGGTCGACCGCCCGTCCCGCCGGGTGCGCGACCGGGCGCCCGGCGAGTCCGCCGCCGAGGCGCTCCTCCGTGAGCTGCGCCGCGACATCGCGGACCGCCGGCCCTGGGTCGGCTTCATGGAGCGCGGGTACGACCGCTTCCTGCGCGTCGTCTTCGGGTCGCCCACCCTCATCGCCCGGCTCCAGCGCATGCAGCACGCGACCGCGGAGCGGCTCGCCGACACCCTGCGGGAGGAGACGGGCGCCGCGCCGGACGACCCCGTGCCCGGGCTGGTCGCCGGGCTCCTCACCTGGCTCACGGGCAACGTCTTCCGCGTCGCGGGGGACGGCGCGATGGCCGGTGATCCGGCCGACGAGATCGTACGGCGGATGCTGCACGTCATCGCGGAGGCCGAAGCGCTCCTCGGCGACCGGGTCATGGGATACGCGCGCCGTCCCCTCACGCCGGGCGGAGCGTCGTAGCCGGCGCGTACGCCGACCCCCGCGCCCGCCGTACGGGCCGGTACGCAGCCCCACCCGAAAGAGTGGCGTAGAGCCGAGCGTGACAGGCACATATATCTGTGTAATCGCCCGCTCACCCACTGGAGGTCATGATGTGTGAACTGCCCGGCGTGCCGGTCCTGGAGGCCCTTCTCCCCGCCGACGAGGCGGCCTGCCTGGAGGACTGGCGCCTCATGCTGGCGGACGGCGAGGTCGGCTGACACCGGTCACGGAACGCGGCGGGCCCGGTGCCGGGCCCGCCGCCCCGCCGTCCGGGAGGACTCCATGACGAGGGACACCGCGGCCCCCGTGGCCGCGCCGCGATCGCCGGTGGCCGACACCCTGCACGGCCGGTCGGTCGAGGACCCGTACCGGTGGCTCGAGGACGACGACAGCCCCGCGTGCGACCGCTGGCTCGCCGCGCAGCGCGCGCTGTGGGAGACGCACGCGCCGCACTGGCCGGCACGGCCGTACTTCGCCGCACGGCTGCGCGAACTGGCCGCCGCCGGGGCGCTCGCGGGGCCGGGCCAGTCGCCGCCCGTGGTGCGCGGCTCCCGGCACTTCGCCGTGCGCGCGGCGGGGGAGGACCGGCGGCGCGTCCTGGCCGTCGTCGACGACGGCGCGCCCGACGGCGCGGGCCGCGTGGTGCTCGACCCGCTCACCGTCGACCCCGAGGGCCTGACCGTCCTGGAGACCTGGCGCCCCTCCTGGTCGGGCGACCTGGTCGCCTGCCGGCTCCGCGACCGGCGCGACGGGCGGCAGCACCTGTGGACGTGGGACGTGGCGACCGCCCGCCCGGTGGAGGGGCCGCTGCCGCTGCGCGCGCCGGGCTCCGTCGCCTGGCTCCCCGGGGACACCGGCTTCTACTGCACGGCCACCGGTGACGACGGGCGGCAGCGCGTCCTGCTGCACCGCACGGGCGACCCCGTGTCCGGCGACACCCCCGTCCTCACCACCTCCGACCATCTGTCGGTGGGGACCAGTTCCGACGGCCGGTGGCTCGTCGTCAACCGCTCCCCGGGCACGATGCGCGGCAACGCCCTGTACCTGGCGGACATCTCCGGCGGCCGGTTCACCGACCTCTCCCCGCAACTCCTGCACGACGGCACCGCCGACGGCAGTCAGGCGCTGCTCAGATTCGGCCCCGGCTCCCTCGTCTACGCCGTCACCGACGCCGCAGCGCCGCGCGGCCGTGTCTGCCTGGTCGACCCGCGGCACCCGCGTTCCGCCGACTGGCGCACCGTCATCACGCCCGAAGACGGCGCGGTCATCGGCGCCTGCGTCGCCCTCGCCGATCCGGCGACGGGCGCCGCGCGCTTCCTCGTCACCGCCTCGCGCGACGGCCGGCCGACCGTCTCCCTGCACGAGACCACCGGCGGGAAGCTCGCCGACCTGCCCGTCCCCGGCCGGGGACCGGGCCGGATCTCGGGCCTCACCTGCCCGCCCGGGGACACCGGGGTGGCGTGGTTCTCCTACACGGACCACATCACGCCGCCCACCGTCCACCGCGTCGATCTCCGTGACATGCGCCCCCGCCCGGTGACGCCCCCGCCGCGCGCAGCCGCCGGCGTACGGGTACGGCAGACCACCTTCCCGGCGGCCGACGGCACCCCGGTGCCCATCTGCCTGATCCTGCCCCCGGACGGCCCCGGCGCGCGCGGCCCGCTGCCCACCGTCCTCACCGCATACGGCGGCTTCGGCGCCACCTTCGCGCCCGGCTACTCGCCCACGATCCTCGCCTGGGTCCAGGCCGGCGGCGCCTACGCCGTCGCGGGCGTGCGCGGCGGCGGCGACCTGGGCAAGCAGTGGCACGCCGCCGGGTCGGGACCCAACAAGCCCACGGCCTTCGACGACTTCGCCGCCGCTGCCGCGTGGCTCACCGCCGAGGGCGTGACGACGCCGGGGCAGCTCGCGGTCAAGGGGACCTCCCACAGCGGCCTCATGGCCGCCGTCGCCCTCACCCGCGCCCCGCACGGCTGCGCCGCGGCCGTCGTGGGCGCCGCCGTCACCGACATGGTGCGCTACCCCCTGCTCGGACGCGGCGCGCTGTGGCTCGGCGAGTTCGGCGACCCCGGCGACCCCGCCGCGCTCGACACGCTCCTGTCGTACTCGCCGTACCACAACGTGCGCCCCGGCACCGCCTATCCGGCCGTCCTGCTCACCACCCACCGCACCGACCCCCGCGTCGGCGCCGCGCACACCCGCAAGTTCACCGCGGCGCTCCAGCACGCCACCACCGGCGGCCCGGTGCTCCTGCGCACGCAGGACGGCGCGGGCCACGGCCCCGACACCGCCGCGCAGTGGGCGGACCTGGAGGCGGACGCCCTCGCCTTCTGCGCGGTCCACACCCGCATGCCCGGCCCTCCGGCCTCCCCCACGGTCCGCCACGACCCGCCCGCGGCGTCATCCGCGCGCGCGGACCCATGACCCGGGTCCCGGCAGCCAGTGCCGCGTCAGGCAAGGTTCGCCCCGTCGCGCCGCCCGGCACGGCACCTCGCTGCGTTGCCGTATCGCGCGAATACGACGGGTATGAGCTGCGATCCGGCGCCTTGCGATGCACCGCACCGGACGCCGCTCCTTGACGGGCGAACCTTGCCTGACGCGGCACTAGTAAGGTCTGGTCTCCCGACCGGGCCGAGATCGAGGGAGATCGCCACGTGACCAGCAAGCTCGCCGTCGTCGGAGCAGGACTCATGGGGGCCGGGATCGCGCAGGTCGCCGCCCGGGCCGGATGGGAGGTCGCCCTCATCGACACCACGGACGCCGCCCTCGCCCGGGGGCTGGCCGGCGTGGAGCGGTCATGGGCGAAGTTCGTCGCCAAGGGCGCGCTCGCCGAGGAGGACGCCGAGGCGGCCCGCGCCCGTATCACCACCGGCACCGATCTCGACGCCGTGGCCGGCGCCGACCTCGTCGTGGAGGCGGTGTTCGAGCAGCTCGAGGTCAAACAGGCCGTCTTCCGCGCCCTCGACGGGCTCGTCGGCGACGACACCGTGCTCGCCTCCAACACCTCAGCGATCCCCATCACCAAGCTGGCGGCCGTCACCGGCCGCCCCGAACGCGTCGTCGGCACCCACTTCTTCTCGCCCGTCCCCATGATGGCGCTGTGCGAACTCGTCCGCGGCCTGAAGACCAGCGACGAGACCCTCGCCGCCGCCCGCGCGTTCGCCGAGTCCACCGGCAAGACCTGCGTCGTGGTCGAACGTGATGTGGCGGGCTTCGTCACGACACGGCTCATCGCCGCGCTCGTCGTCGAGGCCGTCAAGCTGTACGAGTCGGGCGTCGCCAGCGCCGAGGACATCGACCTGGCGTGCCGGCTCGGCTTCGGCCACGCCATGGGGCCGCTCGCCACCGCCGACCTCACGGGCATCGACGTGCTCCTGCACGCCACCGAGAACATCCACGGCGAGACGCGCGACCCCAAGTTCGCCGCGCCCGAGCTGATGCGCCGCATGGTGGACGCCGGGGACCTCGGCCGCAAGACGGGCCGCGGTTTCTACCCGCACCCCTCCTGAACACGCCTCGTGATCACCCCGAGGAGTGGTTTCGGTATCGGTTTCGGCACGGCCGGCCGTCATCGGGTCGCCCGGACACGTTCCGTGTACCACTCTTGATCGCCTGCGGGCGGCCCGGCGGGGCCGCCCCGGGACTTGACGAGCCGCACCACGAACCGGGGGAAGTGAGCATGCACATCACGGGCGACCACGCGGAGCTGGTCGTCGGCGGACGCCTCGACGTACGGAACGCGGCCGATGTCCGCCTCGCGCTGCACCGCGCCGTGGACGGCGGCGACGGCGATCTCGTCCTCGACCTGCGGCAGCTCGACTCCTGCGACGCCACGGGACTCGGCGTCATCATGGGCGCGCACCGCCGCGCCGGACGCTGTGGCCGGCGCCTCGTCCTGCGGGCCGTGCCGCCGCACATGCGGCGCGTGCTCGTCGCGACACGGCTGCACCGCATCCTCACCATCGCTCCCTGACCACCGCGCGATCCTCACGCGTGATCCCCGCGGTGAGGGCGGCACCGGGCGCCGGGACACCGCGTCACGACGGTAGCGTGGGCACCATCCGCAACTCCTCCGCACCGCGTTCGAGAGACGAAGAGCATGGACCTCAACCCCTCCGCCCCGAACGGTGAGCAGCCCCGCGAGACGGGACGGGTCGTCGAACTCGTCGCAGGCGACTTCCTGCTCACCGTGAACCCCGTGGACGGCAGCGAAATCGTCTCCTGCCCGCCCGGCCGCCGCCCGATCGCGCCGCGCCGCGCGCCCGGCACCCTGCCGGGCCCCGCGGCGTCCGTCGCCGACGCCCCCCTGTTCGAACGCGACGAGATACGCCACCGCCTGTACGGGCTCCTGTCCCGGGGCCGGTCCGCGCGCGTCACCGGGGCCGACGGGTCGGGCCGCTCCGCGCTGCTCGCCGCCGTCGCGCGCGACTGCGCCGGCCTCGCCCCGTACGGTGTCATCCGTCTCAACGGCCACCGCCGCTCCGTCGAGGACGTCCTCCAGGAGCTGTTCACGACCGTCCACCACACCGCCGGCTACCGCCCGGGGCCGACCGAGCTGACCGCCGCGCTCCGCGAGATCGGCGCGGTCGTCGTCCTGGACGACCTGGAGTTCGGCGGCTCCGCCCTGGACGAGCTGTTCGCCGCCACCCCCGAGTGCGCGTTCCTCCTCGGCGCGGGGCCGGACGTGCCGGCGCCGTCGCCCGCCGCACGCGTCGAGGACGTCGCCCTGCCGGGGCTGTCCACCGCCGCCGCCCTCGCGCTCCTCGAACTCGCGGCGGACCGCTCCCTCGACGACACCGAGGTGGCCTGGGCCACCGGCCTGTGCCGCGCGTCGGAAGGGCTGCCGCTGCGGATCACCGAGGCCGGCGCCCTCCTGCGGCGGCGCGCCGAGGGGGCGCCGCTGCCCGGCGCGGACGGCCTGACCGCCGCGCTCGCCGCTGAACTGTCTCCCACGGCACGGGAGATCCTGCGCCTCGCCGTCGCCCTCGGGGGCGAACTCCCCGGCCCCGACCAGCTCCCGGCCGTCACCGGCGCGACGGACGCGGCCCAGGCGTTCACCGAGCTGCTGGACACCGGCCTCCTCACCGCCGCAGGGACGGGCCACCGCATCGCGCCCGTCCTCGTCGCCGAGCTGACCGACGCCGGCTACGGCGAGGACTCGGACGACCGCGTCCTCGTCACCGCGCAGCACTACACCTGGTGGCTCGCGCAGCCGGCCGCGGGCGCCGCGGGCGCCGCCACCGAGGCCGACGCCGTGCTGGCCGCCGTCTCCGCCACGCAGCGCGCCGGCCACGCGGCGGACGTGACACGGCTGGCGCGCACGGCGGCACCGCTGCTGGCGGCGGCGCTGCGCTGGGGCGCGTGGGAGCGTGTGCTCCGCAGCGGCCAGGAGGCGGCCAGGGCCGCCGGCGAGGTCGCCGAGCAGGCGTACTTCCACCACGAACTCGGCGTCCTCATGATCTGCCGGGGCAGCCTGGACCGCGCCCGGGTGGAGCTTGAGGCGTCGACCGCGCTGCGCGGGGTGCTCGCCGACGCCGGCGGCGCCGTCGCCGGCCGCCGCGCCCTCACGCTCGTCGAGGACCTGAGCCGTCCCGCGCAGCCGCCGGCCGTGGACCTGACGCCGCCGCGCGGCCTGCCCGCGGGTGCCCCGCAGGCCGCCGATCCGCCGGCCGGCGCCCGGGACGACACGGTGACGCTGCCCGCGTCGGTGGCCGAGTCCGCCGCGGTGTTCGACGCGCCGCCGCACGGTGCCGACGACGCGGCCGACACCCACGTGATCATGGGCGTGCGCGGCATGGACGCGGACGACGGGGGCGCCGGGCGGCGCCGCGGCGTCCGGCGCAATGTCGCCCTCGCCGGCGCGGGCGCCCTGCTGGTCGCGGTCCTCGGCACGGTGGTCGCGTTCGGGCTCAGCTCGGGCACGGACGAGGAGCCCGAGACGGCCACGACCGACCCGGCCGTCTCCGACCCGGACCTGCCGCTCGGCGAGGAGTCGGACGACACGACGGCCCGGCCGTCCGACGAGGCGTCCGAGACGGAGGAGGAGACCGAGGCGCCGTCCGCCGGGAGCACCGACGAGGCGACGGACGACGCGTCGCCGACGGACGGTCCCACCCAGTCCTGGACCGACCCCGGCGACGAGGAGACCGGCTCGTCCACGGACGGCTCCGGCAGCACCTCCGACACCCCGGGCGGCGGCGGTGACGGCGGCAGCGGTGACGACGATGCCGGCGATGGCGGGGACACCGACGACGACGCCGGCGGACCCGGCGACGACGACGGGGAGACCACCACCGATCCGGGCGGCGGGAGCGACAACGGCGGCTCCACGGGTGAGGAGACGCCGACAACCGAGCCGGGCGACAGCGACACCGGCACGAGCGAGGGCGACGACGGGACGGACGACCCGACCGGCACCCCGACGCCCGGCACCGATGGCGGCGCCAACGCGTCCACGAGCCTCACCCCCTCGGAGAGCGAGGCCCCCATCGCCTGACGGCGGGGGACGGGCGGCGCGCGGGAAGTGTCCGCGCGCCGCCCGTCCCGTACGACGCGTCCGCCCGTCCGTCAGAACAGGCGCAGCTTGTCGTCCTCGATGCCCCGCAGCGCGTCGTAGTCGAGGACCACGCAGCGGATGCCCCGGTCGGTGGCCAGGGTGCGGGCCTGCGGCTTGATCTCCTGCGCGGCGAACACCCCGCGCACCGGGGCGAGGAGCGGGTCGCGGTTCAGCAGTTCGAGGTACCGCGTCAACTGCTCGACGCCGTCGATCTCCCCGCGCCGCTTGATCTCCACCGCGATCGTCGCGCCGTCCGCGTCACGCCCGAGGATGTCCACCGGGCCGATCGCCGTCGGGTACTCGCGCCGGACGAGGGACCAGCCGTCGCCCAGCGTCTCCATGCGGTCGGCGAGCAGCTCCTGGAGATGGGCCTCCACACCGTCCTTGATGAGGCCCGGGTCGACGCCCAGCTCGTGCGAGGAGTCGTGCAGCACCTCCTCCATGGTGATGATCAGCTTCTCGCCGCCCTTGTTCTCCACCGTCCAGACGGCCGGGCCGCCCTCCTCCTCCGCCGGGGCCTCCTTGAGCGTGCACGGCGGGGACATCCAGTTGAGGGGCTTGTAGGCCCGGTCGTCGGCGTGGACCGAGACGGAGCCGTCCGCCTTGATCAGGATCAGCCGCGGCGCCAGGGGCAGATGGGCGGTGAGGCGGCCGGCGTAGTCCACGGAGCAACGGGCGATGACGAGACGCATGGACGCCAGCCTAGACGTCACCGGCCGAGCCCCGGGACGGGTGGGGCACCGGAGCGGGTGCGCGGCCGAACGCGCCTCCCGTGTACGCCGGTTGATCGGTGGGGGCAGGCTCGGGTGGCCTGGGGTCCTCCTGGGGCGTGCGGGACGGTTGGGTTCAGGCCGTGGCCGGTTATGTGCCCCGTATCCCTGACATGCACGGGGCGGGACGCCTACCGTTTGCCCTGGGGGCGTCGCCGCCGGGCACAGCTGTTTCACCCGTGGTCTGCGGTGGCGCTGGGCGGTCGGGTCCCCGGGCCGTTCCACGAGACCCCGCTCGGGGTCCGAGAGGAGACATTCATGTCGCTCGACGTCTCACCGGCACTGCTCGCCCGGGCCGAGCGGGGCGAGGTCGATGACGAGGAGTTCGTCGACTGCGTCCGGACTTCCCTGCCGTTCGCCTGGGAGATGATCAGCTCACTCGTCGCCCGGCTCGACGCGGACGGCGGTGATTTCGCCGACAACACGACGCCGCCGCCGAGTGAGCACGATCGCGGCCAACTGCTGCGCGCGCTCGCCAGCGACGCCATCAGGGGAGCGCTGGAGAGGCACTTCGGGGTCCGTCTCGCCTTCCAGAACTGCCACCGCGTGGCCGTCTTCCCGCCCGCGGGCCGCGAGGAGGTCCACGCGCGGTTCACGTCCGTCCGCAGCCAGTTGCTCAACCAGTCGCCGGAACTGCGCGACTGCTGACCGCCGTGCCGCCGCGTGCTGCCGTTCCCCCGCCGGCGTGGCGGGGCAGGAGCGGCAGCACTTCGGCCGCGAGGCGCCGTACGTTCTCCTCCGTGGCGGCCGTGTCGCCCGACCCCTCCACCAGCAGGGCGAAGCGGGTGATCCCCGTGGCCGCGGCCGTGGCGGCGATCCGGTCGGCGCAGCGCCCCGGGTCGCCCACCGGGTGCAGGCGGCACAGCAGCTCCGTGTAGGCGAGCGGATCGCGCATCCGGCGCGGTCTGCCGTCGAACGTCTGGTGCGCCGCGAGGCCGTGGCTCAGCCAGCGGGGCAGCGCCGAGCGCAGGACGCCCATGGCCTCGGCGGCCGTGTCCGCGACCTGCGCGACACCCGCCGCGACATGCCCGGCCGCCGCCACCTCGGCCGCCGGTACGCCGGCCGCCGCCGCCTCGGCGCGCCACAGCGCCACCATCCCCGCCTTCTCCGCGTCGTCGATGTGCATGCCGAGCAGCATCGGCAGGCCGCGGCGCGCGGCGAGCCGTACGGTCCCGGGGGACGTGCAGGCCACCACCACGGGCGGCGGGCTCGCGGGCAGGGGCACGACGTCCACCTCGCGGAACCGGTAGCGCTCGCCGTCCGCCGCGACGCGCGGCTCGCGCAGCCAGCGCAGCAGGAGGTCGAGCGACTCGGGGAAGTCGCGCTCCAGCGCCTCCGCGCCCCCGCCGAAGACCTCGAGGTCCACCCACGGGCCACCGCGGCCCACGCCGAGGGTGAACCGGCCGCCGGACAGCAGGTGCAGCAGCGCCGCCTGCTCGCCGAGCGCCACCGGGTGCGCCGTGGACAGGACGCTGATGGCCGTCCCGACTCCGATGCGGCGTGTCCTGCCGAGGAGCAGGGCCGCCAGGGTCGTGGCCGACGGGCACAGGCCGTAGGGCACGAAGTGGTGCTCGGCGAGCCAGACGGCGTCCAGGCCCGCCTCGTCCGCGACGACGGCCGACCGGACGGCCCGGTGCAGCGCCTCCTGCTGACTCTGCCCGGGATACTGCCCCGCCAGGACGAATGTGCCTATCCGCAGGGAGCCCGCCGCGCCGGGCGTCGAGTCGTTCATGCTGGGTGTCCCCTTCCAGGTGGGTCCGATCCGCGCGCCGGATCTCCGGATCCCGCAGGGCTCAACGGACGACACCCGGCCAGGGCACGGTCCGCCCGCCGGTTTTTCGGATCATCACGCAAGGGGTCGGAAGGGCGGATGCGTACACTCGGCGTCATGTCCCCCCGACGCAACAGGCCCCAGGGCCGTACCCGGCCGAACACCGCCGGCGCGGACGACGGACCGCGCGTCCACGGCCTGGAGAACACCGAGGAGTGGCAGGGCGAGGAGTGGGTGGTGCGCCGCATCACCGGCGGCGCCGCCGCCAAGCACTACCGCTGCCCCGGCTGCGACCAGGAGATCCCGCCCGGCGTGCCGCACGTCGTCGCGTGGCCGCGGCTCGGCGCCGTCGAGGACCGCAGGCACTGGCACGCCGCCTGCTGGAACGCCCGCGACCGCCGCAGGGCGCGCGTCCAGCGGTCGCGCAACGCGCCGCGCTACTGAGCGCGGGTCAGGCGTCGCGCCGCCGCAGCACCAGCCAGCCCGCGACGACGGCGGCCGCCACCCACAGCAGCATGATCCCGAGGCCGGTCCACGGTCCGTACGGCCGGTCCCCGGTGTCCACCACCGACATGATGCGCTGCCCCGCCTGGTCCGGCAGGTAGTGCCCGATCCGCTCGGTCGCCGACACGTTCGCGAGGATGCCCGACACGAGGAAGAAGAACGGCATCAGCACACCGAACGACAGCATCGGGCTGCGCAGCACCCAGGTCATCCCCATCGCGAACAGCGCGATCAGCGTCATGTACAGGCCGCCCCCGAACACCGCCCGCAGCACGCCCGGCTCGGCCAGCGTCGTCCGGTGCCCGCCCAGCACGGCCTGCCCGCCGAAGAAGGCCAGGAAGCTCGTCACCATCCCCACCGCCAGCGCGAGCGCCGTGGCGACCGCCAGCTTGCAGGCCAGCAGCAGCCCGCGGCGCGGCACGGCGGCCAGGGAGGCGCGGATCATGCCGGTGCTGTACTCGTTCGACACGACGAGGATGCCGAACGCGATCATCGCGAGCTGGCCGAGGGACGTGCCCGCGAAGCTCGTCAGCGTCGGGTCGAACGTGAGCCGGTCGGCGCGCGACAGGTCGTCGAACGTGTTCCGCACCAGCAGGCTGATCAGCGTCCCCAGCACGACGGTCACCAGCAGCGCCGCCGCGAGCGTCCACCGTGTGGAGCGCACCGACCTGATCTTCGTCCACTCCGACCGCAGCACCCGGCCCGCGCCCGCGCCCGCCACCCGTCAACCCCTCGCCTGGTACTCGACGGTCTCGTGCGTCAGCCGCATGAACGCCTCCTCCAGGGACGCCTGCTGCACGCTCAGCTCGTGCAGCACCAGGCCGTTCGTGTGCGCCAGCTCACCGATGCGCGCCGCGTCCGACCCCGGCACGGTCAGCGCGCCGTCCGCCTCCTGGCCCGGCGATGCGCCGATCCGCGTCAGCAGGTCGCGCATCCGCTCCGGTTCCGGGGTCCGCACCCGCACGAAAGTGGCCGAGTTCTCCTCTATGAAACGGTCCATGGCCGTGTCAGCGAGGAGCCTGCCCCGGCCGATGACCACCAGATGGTCGGCGGTCAGCGCCATCTCGCTCATCAGATGGCTCGACACGAACACCGTCCTGCCCTGCGACGCCAGGTGCCGCATCAGCGTGCGGATCCAGTGGATGCCCTCCGGGTCGAGCCCGTTCACCGGCTCGTCGAACATCAGGATCGCCGGGTCGCCCAGCAGCGCGCTCGCGATCCCGAGCCGCTGGCCCATCCCCAGCGAGAACCCCTTGGGCCGCCCGCGCGCCACCGCCGTGAGCCCCACGATGTCGAGGACCTCGTCGATGCGGCGGCGCGGTATCCCGTTCGACTGGGCCAGGCACAGCAGGTGGTGGTACGCGGTGCGGCCCGGGTGCACCGCGCGGGCCTCCAGCAGCGCGCCGATGACCCTCAGCGGGGTGCGCAGCCGCTCGTACGGCACGCCGTCGACCAGGACCCGGCCGCCCGTCGGGCGGTCGAGACCGAGGATCATGCGCATCGTGGTCGACTTGCCGGCGCCGTTCGGACCGAGGAAGCCCGTGACCCGGCCGGGCCGTACGGTGAACGTCAGGCCGCTGACCGCCGTCCGCCCCCCGTACCGCTTGGTCAGGTCCGACAGCTCGATCATGCCTCGACGCTAGGACAGCGCGAGGGCCGCCGCCCGGTGAGGACGGCGGCCCTGGGCCGTTGCGGTGAACGCGGCGCGGGTCAGCGGGACTGCTGGGCGGGGACGCCCTTGCCCAGGCTGTCGCTGTCGTCGTCGTCCAGCGTGGCGGCGGCGACCTGGGCGCCCGTCAGCGTGGCCAGCATCTCGCGGACGTTGGTGAGCTGGGCGTTGATGCTGTCGCGGCGGTTCGTGAGGGCGGCGAGCTCGCGCTCCGACTCGCTGCGGATCCGGTCGGCCTTCGCGTTCGCGTCCGCCACGATGTCCTCGGCCTGGCGCTGCGCGGTCTCCACCGTCTGGCGGGCACGGCGCTCGGCGTCCGTCCGCAGCTTCTCCGCCTCCAGACGGAGCTGCTCGGCGCGGTGCTCGATCTCCGCGAGCCGCTTCTCCGCCTTCGCCTGACGGGACGCCAGGTCGCGCTCGGACTGCTCGCGGCGCTTGGCGAGGTTGGTCTCGAAGTCGGCCGCGGCCTGCGCCGCCTTGGCACGGGTGTCCTCGAAGAGGGCGTCCGCCTCCTCGCGCTTGGCCTGGGCGTCCTTCTCCGCCTCGGCCCGGGTGGCGGCCGCGTCGCCCTGCGCCTTCTCGACGATGCGGGTGCCGTCCTCCTCGGCCTTCGCCTTGCGCTCGGCCGCGTACGCCTCCGCGTCGTTGCGCACCTGCTGGGCGGCGCCCTCGGCCAGCTCACGGTGCTGCTCGGCGGCCCGCCTGGCCTCGTCGCGCAGGTCCTTCGCCTCCTCCTCGGCGAGGCGGAGGATCTTCTCGACCCGGGCGCCGAGGCCCGCGTAGGAGGGCTCGGCGTCGGTGATCTGGGCCTGGGCGTTCTGCGTTTCGAGGTGCAGTTCCTCGATCCGCTTCTCCAGCGAGGTGATGCGGGCCAGGGCGCTGTCGCGATCGGCAACGAGCTTCGAGATGCGGTCGTCCACCTGCCCGCGGTCGTATCCACGCCGCACGAGCTCGAAGCCGAAGGGGGAGGAAGTGTCGCTCATGGAATTCCTGTCGATTCAGACGGGTGAGTGAGTAGGTGATCGTGTGGCTTGGCGTTCAGCGCTTCGAAGGGAGAACTCCTCAGCCTTCGGTCAGACGGGTCCATGCCCTCGGAAGCCTCATCCTAGGGGGCGAACGGCGTGTCTTCGAGCGGATCGCACTTCTGTGTGGAGAATGTTCGCCCGGTTCGCGGGAACGGGTACACGGGCGGGCAGGCGTTCGCTCCGTCCGCACCGGGACGTCACGACGTGGGCCGCTTCCCGCCGCCCGAACGCTGGGGTCCGCCGCCCGGCCGCTGCGGTCCCGCGCCCGCGCCGGACTTCGGGCGGCCCGCGACCCGCGGGTCGGGAACTCCCCGCCCGCCGACCGGACCCCGGCCGCTCCCGGCGGCACCGCCGCCGCCGTTCCCACCGCCGTTGCCGCCGCCGCTGCCGGACTTCGCAGCGGACTTCCCGCCGCCACCGCCGGCCTTCGGCGCCTCGAAACCCTCCAGCGCCTCCAACACGTCCTGGACGCGGGAGATCTCCGAATTGATGTCCTCACGCCGCCGCGTGAGCTTGTCCAGCTCACGCTTCCCTCCTCCACGAGCCGCTTCGCCTCGCGCTCCGCGTCGGCCCTGCGCTGCTCGGCCTCCCGCACGGCCTTCGACCGCTGCTGCTCGGCCTCCTTCAGCAGCATCTCCGCCTTCCTCACCGCCGCGACCCGGATCTTGCTGGCCTCGGAGTCGGCGTCCGACACGGTCTTCTCGGCGGCGGCGCGCGCCTCCTCCCGCTGCTCCTCGGCGGCCTCCACCAGCTTGTCGACCCGTTCACCGGCCGCGCGCGCCAGTTCGGCGGACTCGCGGCGCGCCCGCTCGTGCAGCTCCTCGACCTCCGCCTCGACACGGGCGCGCAGGTCCTCCGCGCGGTCCCTTATCGACGCGGCGTCCCTGCGGGCCTCCTCCAGCAGCCGGTTGGCGTCCGCGCGGGACGTCTCCACCAGCTCGCCGCCGGCCTGCCGCGCGTCCGCCACGACGCGGGACGCCTCGGTACGGGCCGCCGCGATCATCGTGTCCGACTGCTCCTCGGCGGCCGTCGCCATGCGGGCCGCCTCCTCCTGCGCCTTGCCGACCAGTTCGTCGGCCTGGGCGGCGGCCTCGGTGCGTTTGCGGGCGGCGTCCTTGCGCGCCTCGTCGCGGGTCTCCTCGGCCTCGGCGCGGATGCGGGCGGCCTCCTCCTGTGCCTTGGTGAGGAGTTCGTCCGCCTGGGCCGCGGCTTCGGTGCGTTTGCGGGCGGCGTCCTTGCGTGCCTGGTCGCGCGTGTCCTCGGCCTCGGCGCGGATGCGGGCGGCCTCCTCCTGTGCCTTGGTGAGGAGTTCGTCCGCCTGGGCCGCGGCCTCCGTCCGCTTGCGGGACGCCTCCTGCCGCGCGCGGTCCTGGAACGCGTCGGCCTCGGCACGGACCCGCTCCGCCTCCGCGGCGGCCTCGGCCCGCACCCGGTCCGACTCGGCGATGGCCTCGCGCACCGTGCGCTCCGCGAGCGCGGCGGCGGCCTCCTTCTCCTCGGCCGCGTCGCGCAGGACGCGGGCGGCCTCCCGCTCCACCTCGGCACGGTGCTTCGCGATCTCCGCCTCGGCCGCGTCCCGCAGGCCGCTGACCGAGTCCCGCACCTGCTGGGCCTTGTGCTCGGCGGCGGACACGAGCGTGTCGGCGCGGCGCTCCGCCTCGTCCAGCCGCGCACGGCCGGCCGCGAGCAGCTCCTCGCTCTGCTCCCTGGCCTGCGCCCGCTCCCGGTGCGCCTCGTCGCGCGCCTCGGTGAGCAGGGTGTCGGCCTCCGTGCGCAGGCGCGCCGCCTCGTCGCGGGCGGCGGCCAGGGTCTCGGCGGCCTCGCCCGCCGTGCGCTCCGCGGCGGCGGCGGCCTCCTCCCGCACCCGGTCGGCGGCGCGCAGGGCGTCCTCCCTGACCCGGTCCCCCTCGGCGATGGCCTCGGCGCGGAGCCGGACGGCCACCTCCTCGCCCTCGGTCCTGGCGCGGCCCGCGTCGGCCGCGGCCTCCTCGCGCAGCCGCGCCGCCTCCGTCTCCGCCTGCTCGGTCAGGGCACGGACACGCTCGGCCGCCTCGGTGCGCAGCCGCTCGATCTCGGCGGCCGCCCCGGCCCGCAGCGCGTCCGCCTCGGCACGGGCCGCCGCCAGCGCCTCCTCGGCGGCGGTGACCCGCGCCTCCGCCTCGCCGCGCAGCCGCTCCAGCTCCGCCCGGGCCGCCTCGCGCTCCGCGCGCGCGGCGTCGCGCGCCTCGTCCCTGGTCAGCCGGGCGGCCTCCGCCGCATCGGCGGTCGTGCGCTCCGCCGCAGAGGCGGCCTCGGCGAGCTGCGCGTCGGCCTCGGCACGGGCCTTCTTCAGCGCGGCCTCGGCCTGGTTGCGCAGGGTCGTGGCGCGTTCGATGGCCTCGGTGCGGACCCGTTCGCTCTCCGCGGTCGCCCCGGACCTGATCTCCTCGGCCTCCGTGCGCGCCCGCGCGAGCAGCTCCTCGGCGCTGGCCGCCGCCTGCTCGATCCGCTGGACCGCGTCCCGCCCGGCGTCGGAGCGGATCCGCTCGGCCTCCTCCGCGGCCTCGGCCCGCAGCGCCTCCGCCTCGCCGCGCAGCCGCCTGGCCTCCTCCTGGAGCTCCACCGTCTTGGCGCGGTACTCCGCGGTGTCGTCCTTCGCGGCACCCTTCAACTGCTCCGCGACGTCGTGCGCCTCGGCCCGCAGCCGGTCGGCCTCCGCCTCGGCGTCGGCCCGCAGCCGTTCCGCCTCCTCGGCGGCGGCCCGCGTGGTGGCCTGGGCCTCCTGCGTCGCCTTCGTGAGGACGGACTCGGCGGTGCGCGCCGCCTCGGCGAGCTGCGCCGCGTACTCCTCGGCGGACTTGGTGCGCGCCTCCTCGGCGGCCTCCGTGACGAGCTGCTCGGCGCGCGCCTGCGCCTCATCCAGCGCGTGCTGGGCCTCGGTGCGGCGCCGCTCGGCGTCCCGGGTGGCCTCGCCGACCATGCGGGCGATCTCGGCCTTCGCGGTCGCGGTGCGCTGCTCGTACTCCGACTCGGCGGCCGAACGGCGCTTCTCCGCCTCCGCCTCCGCCTCGGCCAGCAGCCGTCCGGCCTCCTCACGGGCCGCGCGCAGGGCCGCGTCCGCCTCGGCCGCGCGTTCCTCCGCGCCGCGCAGCAGGCCGGCGGCCTCGCGGCGCCCCGCGTCGGTCTCCTGGGCGGTGCTGGAGCGCAGGCGTTCGGCCTCCTCGGTGGCCTCCTGCGCACGGGCCGACGCGGACGTCAGCAGGCGCTCGGCGTCCGTGCGGGCGCGGCGCAGCACCTCCTCGGCCTCGGCGCGGGCCGCGTCCGCCTCGGCGGCCAGGCGGGAGCGTGCCTCGTCGACCAGCCGCAGCGCCTCGGCGCGGGCCTGGGAGATGGCGCGCTCCGACTCGGCGCGCGTCTCCTCCAGCAGCCGGCGGGCCTGGGACTCGCTGCGGGCGCGGAGCTGTTCCGCCCAGGCGACGTTCTCGTTGACGTGGGCCTCGACGGTGGACCGGCGCTCCGCCAGCTCCTCGTCCAGGCTGCGGCGGCGGCTCACGGCCTCCGCGTGCAGTTCGGCGTCGAGGCGGGCGCGCTGCTCGGCCTGCTCCTGCAGGACGTGCTGGGAGCGGTTGCGGGCCTCGCGCAGTTCGCGCTCGGCCTCGGCGCGCATCTGGTCGGCCTGGTGGTGCGCGGAGCGGAGGACCTGCTCGGCGTGGGAGGCGGCGTCCCCGTAGACGGGGCGCACGGCAAGGGCGCGGCGGCCCTCGTGCAGCTTGGCACGCAGGACCTCGACCTGGTATCCGAGGTCGTCGGCGTGATCGACCGCCTTGTCCCGCTCCTTCTTCAGCCGGTCCATCTCGGCTTCGAGTTGCGAGAGGTGGTCGTCAGCCTGGTAGGCGTCGTAGCCCCGCACCGCGCGGTCCCATCCGTCCCCTGGTCGTGGTAAGCGTGAACGTCGTCGGTCAACGGCCGAACTCGGGACGAGGAGAGGGATACTCGCTGCCCCGGCTGGGCCACTCTACCGGCCGGGGCAGCGCGCGTCAGTGGGCCGAGTGCCCACGCGCGGCATCGGGTGCGGCCGCCGTGACGATCTCGGTCAGCACCCCGTGGCAGTCCTGCGGGTGGAGGAAGGTGATGCGCGAGCCCATCGAGCCGCGCCGCGGCGCGTCGTACAGCACGCGGACGCCCCTGCCGCGGACGGCGTCGGCCTCGGCGTCGACGTCGTCGGTGCCGAACGCGATGTGGTGGACGCCCTCGCCGTGCCGCGCGAGCCACTTGCCGACGGGCGAGTCCTCGCGCAGCGGCTGGAGCAGTTGCAGCCAGGTGGCGCCGCCGTCGTCGGTGCCGTTGACGCGGAGCATGGCCTCGCGGACGCCCTGCTCCTCGTTGACCTCGCGGTGGTGGACCTCGAAGCCGTACGTGGAGCGGTAGAACTCCACGGTCGCGTCGAGGTCGTGGCAGGCGATGCCTATGTGGTCGATACGCGACAGCATGTCCCCAGTGGACTCCTCCCGCGGCGGCCGCGCAACGGTGCCGTGCGCCACGTCTTCGCCCGGACGGCGGTCCGTGTCACGCTGAGTACAGTGACCGACCGGTACACGACATCGGCGAGGAGTGCGCTCATGACCACGACCCCCACCGGCCGCACCACGTCCGTCATCGTCGCGGGAGCGCGGACGCCCATGGGACGGCTGCTCGGCTCCCTCAAGGACTTCACCGCCGCCGAACTGGGCGGCTTCGCCATCCGCGCGGCGCTGGAGCGGGCCGGCGTCGCCGGCGACCAGGTCGGGTACGTGATCATGGGGCAGGTCCTCCAGGCGGGCGCGGGGCAGATCCCCGCGCGGCAGGCGGCGGTCCGCGCGGGCATCCCGATGACGGTGCCCGCCCTCACGGTCAACAAGGTGTGCCTCTCCGGGCTCGACGCCATCGCGCTGGCCGACCAGCTCATCAGGGCGGGCGAGTTCGAGGTGGTCGTCGCCGGCGGCCAGGAGTCCATGACCAACGCGCCGCACCTCCTGCCGAAGGGCCGGACGGGGCAGAAGTACGGCGCCATGGAGGTCCTGGACGCCATGGCGCACGACGGCCTGACCGACGCGTTCGACGGCGTGGCGATGGGCGAGTCCACCGAGGTCCACAACACCCGTCTCGGCATCACCCGCGCCGAGCAGGACGCGGTCGCGGCGGCGTCGCACCGGCGGGCGGCCGAGGCGCGGAAGAACGGGCTGTTCGACGCGGAGATCGTGCCGGTCGAGGTGCCGCGCCGGACGGGCGACCCGGTGACCGTCGCGCAGGACGAGGGCATCAGGCCGGACACGACGGAGGAGTCCCTGGCCCGGCTGCGGCCCGCGTTCCGCCCCGACGGGACGATCACGGCGGGCTCCGCGTCGCAGATCTCGGACGGCGCGGCGGCCGTCGTCGTGATGGCGCGGCACCGCGCGGAACGGCTCGGGCTGCCGTGGATCGCGGAGATCGGCGCGCACGGCAATGTCGCGGGACCGGACAACTCGCTCCAGTCCCAGCCGTCCAACGCCATCCGCGCCGCGCTGGCCAGGGAGGGCCTGACCGTCGGCGACCTGGACCTGATCGAGATCAACGAGGCGTTCGCCGCGGTCGCCGTGCAGTCCACGCGGGACCTCGGCGCGGACCCGGCGCGGGTCAACGTCAACGGCGGCGCCATCGCGCTCGGCCACCCGATCGGCATGTCCGGCGCCCGCATCGCCCTCCACCTCGCCCTCGAACTGGGCCGGCGCGGCGGCGGCACGGGCGCCGCCGCGCTGTGCGGGGGCGGCGGCCAGGGCGACGCGCTGATCCTGCGCGCGCCCGGGGCGTGAGGCGGGGCATGGGGGGCGGCGGGGTCGCGGACCTGGTCGCGAGGGCGCGCGACGGGCAGCCGCGCGCCGTCGCGCGCCTCATCACGCTGGTGGAGAACGAGGCCCCCGAGCTGCGGGAGGTGATGGCCCGGCTCGCCCCGCACACCGGGCACGCGTACGTCGTCGGTCTCACCGGAGCGCCCGGTGTCGGCAAGTCCACGACCACGTCCGCGCTGATCAGCGCCTTCCGGCGGGCGGGGGACCGGGTCGGGGTGCTGGCGGTCGACCCCTCGTCGCCGTTCTCGGGAGGCGCGCTCCTCGGGGACCGCGTGCGGATGGTGGAGCACGTGTCCGACCCCGGCGTCTACATCCGTTCGATGGCCACCCGCGGGCACCTCGGCGGGCTCGCGTGGGCCGCGCCGCAGGCCGTCCGCGTCCTCGACGCCGCCGGGTGCGACGTGGTGCTGGTGGAGACCGTGGGCGTCGGGCAGTCGGAGGTCGACATCGCGGGGCAGGCCGACACGACGGCCGTCCTCGTCGCCCCGGGCATGGGCGACGGCGTCCAGGCGGCCAAGGCCGGGATCCTGGAGGTCGGCGACGTCTTCGTCGTCAACAAGGCCGACCGGGACGGCGCGGACGCCACCGTCCGCGAGCTGAACCACATGCTGGGCCTGGGTGCCCCGCGCGGCCCCGGCGACTGGCGGCCCCCCGTCGTCAAGGCGGTCGCGGCGCGGGGCGAGGGCGTCGACGAGGTCGTCGCCGCACTCGGCCGGCACCGCGGCTGGCTGACGGACCGCGGGGAACTCGGTGCGCGCCGTACGCGCCGCGCCGCGCGGGAGATCGAGGCCATCGCGGTGACGGCGCTGCGCCGCCGCATGGCGGGAGTGGCGGACGGCCGGCGGCTCGCCGCGCTCGCGGAGCGGGTCGCCGAGGGCGGCACCGACCCGTACGCGGCGGCCGACGAACTGCTCGCCGGCCTGACGGGCGGCGGGTCCGCCGCCGGGCGGGGGAGGTGAGCCGGAAAACGCGTGCGGCCACCCGGCGGATCGGGTAGCTTCACCGCGGCCGGCCCCCCGGGGCCGGCGGTCCTCCGTCACCACCGGGAGAAGGAGCGAGAGATGCGGCGTCGCCTCGGAGCGGTCGAACTTCTGCCTGCCCCTTCCCCGATCCGTGAGGACCCCTTTGACCACCCTGTCCGACAGGACTCTCAATCTCGGCATTCTCGCCCACGTCGACGCCGGTAAGACCAGCCTCACGGAGCGGCTGCTCTTCGACCACGGCGCCATCCCCGGACTGGGCAGCGTGGACGCCGGCAGCGCCCGCACCGACAGCGGCGAACTGGAGCGCGAGCGCGGCATCACGATCCGCACGGCGGTGGCCGCGTTCGCCGTCGGCGACCTGCGCGTCAACCTCGTCGACACCCCCGGCCACCCCGACTTCGTGGCCGAGGTCGAGCGCGCCCTGTCCGTGCTGGACGGCGCCGTCCTCGTGCTCTCCGCCGTGGAGGGCGTGCAGGCGCAGACGCGCGTCCTGATGCGCACGCTCCGGCGCCTGCGCCTGCCGACACTGCTGTTCGTCAACAAGATCGACCGGCCCGGCGCCCGCCACGACGCGCTGCTCGCCGAGGTGCGGCGCCGGCTCACCCCGTACGCCGTCCCGCTCGGCACGGTCACCGGCGCCGGGACGCCCGGCGCGCGGACGGCCCCGCTGCGCCTCGGCGAACGGGCGGCGCAGACGCTGGCCGAACACGACGACGACCTGCTCGCGCGGCTCGTGGACGGCGCGGCGCGACCCGGCGACGACGACCTGCGGGACCGGCTCGCGCGGCAGACGGCCGCGGGGGTCGCGCATCCGCTGTGGTTCGGCTCGGCGCTGACGGGCGAGGGCACGGCCGCCCTGACGGACGGCATCAGGACGTACCTGCGGCCGCCCGTGGCGCCGGACGGGGAGCCGCGCGGAACGGTCTTCGCCGTCGAACGCCCCGAGACCGGCGACGGGAGCCGGGGCCGGAAGGTCGCCTATGTGCGGATGACGGCGGGGGAGGTGCGGGAGCGGCGGCGGATCACCCTCCGGCGCCGGGAACCGGGCGGCGCCGCGCGGGAGTCCACCGGCCGGATCACCGGCATCGAAGTGGTGCGCCCCGGCGGCTTCGACGGCGGGCCGCTGCGCGCCGGCGAGATCGGGCGGGTGCGCGGCCTCGACGACGTACGGGTCGGCGACCGGCTGGGCGGCGAGGACGGCGACCCGCGCGGGACGGCGGCGGCCCACTTCGCCCCGCCGGCGCTCGAAGCGGTCGTGCGGCCCGCCGGGCCGGGCGGCGAGGCCCGGCTGTGGGCGGCGCTGACGACCCTCGCGGACGAGGACCCCCTCATCCGCGTGCGGCGCTCCGGCGGCGGAGCGATCTCCCTGCTGCTGTACGGAGCGGTCCAGCGGGAGGTCATCGCCGCGCGGCTGCGGCGGGTCTTCGGCGTCGACCCGGTCTTCGAGGGGGCACGGCCGCTGTACGTCGAGCGGCCGACCCGGGCGGGCGAGGCACTCACCGTGATCGACGGGCTGCGCGACAACCCGTTCTGGGCCACCGTCGGCGTGCGGATCGAGCCGGCGCCGCGCGGGGCTGGCGTGACGTACGTCCACGCGGACGAGCGGGGCATCATGCCGGCGGCGTTCGTGCGGGCCACGGAGGACGCGGTGCTGCGGACCCTGGGGCAGGGCGTCTTCGGGTGGGAGGTGACGGACTGCGTCGTGACGGTGTTCCGGGCGCGCGCGAAGTTCCCCGAGAGCGTCGCGGCCGACTTCCGTGGGCTCGCGCCGATGGTCGTGCTGCGGGCGCTGCGTTCGGCGGGGAGCGCGGTCTTCGAGCCGTGCCGCGCGGTGGACGTGGAGGTGCCGGCGGACACGCTGGGCGAGGTCATCGGCTTCCTGGCGGGGATCGGCGCCGAACTCGGCGAGCCGCGGGAGACGGCGGACGGCTGGCTGGTCCCCGCCGGACTGCCGGTCCTGCCGCACCAGCGGCTCGTGGCGGCGCTGCCAGGACTGACGCGCGGGGAGGGCACGGTCCTGGCGCGGCCGGGCGCGGACCGGCCGGTGCGGGGCGCGCCGCCGGTCCGGGAGCGGACGGACGGCGACCCGCTCGACCCGGTGGCGTACCTCCGCTTCCTGGCCGACCGGAGTCTCGCCGTCACGGCGGAGGACGGGCGCTGGATGGGGACGAGGCCCTGAGAATCACTCGGAAGAGTGGCGGAGTTGTCCACAGGCGCGGGGTTGTCCACAGGTTCGAGGAGGGCACTGGCCAGGGGGCGTGCGCGCCGTCATGGTCGGGGCCATGGAGACGACGCGACGACGTACAGGGGTGACCACGCCGTGGGCCGGGGGTGCCGGGACCGGGCCGGGGCGGGGCCGCGCCGACCGGCGTGGTCCCGGCCGGGCGGGCGGGGGCGGCGGTCCGGCACCGCCGTGTCCGCGCGGGCGGCGGCGCTGTTCGGGACGGGACCGCCGCCGCCAGGACCGCCCCCCGAACCACCGGACGGGCCGCCGGAGGGTGGCGGGGCGCGCCAGCGGCGGGCGCCGGCCGACCGCGCGCGGGAATGGCTGCGCGCACGCTGCGGCGTCGAGGGCCGGACCCTCGCCGCGCTGTCCGTCCTGCTCGCGGTCGCCGTCGGGTTCGGCTGGTACCACTTCGTCACCGGCCGCCCCGGGACGGTCGCGGTCACCGACGTCGCGGCGGCCGGGCCGACCGCTCCGGGGTCCGCCGGCCCGTCGCCGTCACAGCCGCCGTCCGCGCCCGCGGCCACCGGCGCGTCCGTACGGGCGGAGGTGGTCGTCGACGTGGCGGGCGACGTCTCCGAGCCGGGCATCTACACGCTGCCCCCGGGCTCACGGGTCGCCGACGCGATCGACGCGGCGGGCGGCAGCGCCCCGGACGCGGACACCGAAGGGCTCAACCGGGCACGCGTCCTCACTGACGGCGAGCACATCGTGGTCGGAGCGGACCGGCCGGGACCACAGGCGGCACCGGCGGGAGCGGCGCAGGCCGGACCCGCGCCCGTGAGCCTCAACACGGCGACCGCGGACCAGCTCCAGACCCTTCCCGGCATCGGCCCCGTCCTCGCCGGCCGCATCCTGACGTGGCGCCAGGAGCACGGCGCCTTCACCTCCGTCGACCAGCTCGGCGAGGTCTCCGGCATCGGCGATCGACGGCTCGCGGATCTGAGGCCCCATGTCGTCCTGTGAGCCGTCCGGCGTTCCCACGCCGGACACGGATGCCACGGCGCCGGAGCGGCCGGGACCTGCCGTCCCACCCACCACGCCCCGGCGTCACCGTCCCCTCGACCACCCGCCCGGGGCGCACCGTTCACTCGGACCGGAAGGCGGGCTCCGGGCAGGCCGGGCGCGCGGACGACCCGCGGCGACCGCACGAACCGTCCACGGACACGGAACCCACGACGTCCGGGGCGACGCGGCCCGCGAGCACATGTCGCACGGAACCGAGTCGCCCGCGCTGCCGGTGGCCGGTGTCGCGGATGAGGCGGAGACGGATCCTGTTCCGGGGCGCGACGGAGGCCGGGGAGACCGGTCATCGCGTGACGTCGGCTCAGGGGCCTCGTCCGCCGCGGCCCCGGGGCGTCCGCTGCCGGTGGTCCGAGGCTCGTCCTCGGTGCTCGGACCGGGATCCGGGGCGCCCCCGCGAACCGTTCCCGGTACGGCGACGGGTGGTGGTCCGGGGCGCGACCGTGCCCGCGGCGGTCGGCCGCTGGGTGACGCCGGCCCCGGGGGTTCGCCTGCTGTGCCCCTGCGGGATCCGCTGCCGGTGGAAGGCGCATGGGCAGTCCTCCCGCTGCTGGGACCGGGACACGGGCCGTCTGCCGGATCCGTGCCCGATTCGGCAACGGGTGGCGATCCGTTGCGCGGCTTCGGCCCGGGGGCCTCGTCCGCCGCGGTCCCGGGGCATCCGCTGCCGGTGGTCGACGCCGACGTGGCGGGTGATGCGCGCGGGACGTCCTCGTGGGTCGGACTGGGAGCCCGGGCGTTCCCGCGAATGGTTCGCGGTGCGGCAGGGGATGCCGGTCCGGGACGTGATGGTGGTCGGGGTGATCGGCTGCCGCGTGACGCCGGCGCCGGCGGTCCGGGGCGCGACCGTGCTCGGGGTGATCGGCCGCTGCGTGGCGCCACTTCGGAGCGTCCGACCGTGCCACCGTCCCTGCTCCCGGGCAGGGCGGGTGATGAGCGGGGCGTCGCCCCACGGTCCGGGCCGGGGCGCGGGGTGTCCCCGGGAACCGTTCCCGGCCCGGTGCCGGGCGGTCGAACCGGTCGGTCGCGTGACGGGGACCCGGATGGCAGGGCTTCCCGGCCCGCGCCGGCCGGCCGCATCCCCGGCCTGCCCCGCCCGGGGGCGCACGCGCCGGCCCGCCGGTCCTCCCCCTCGCCCCGACAGCCGGTGCGGCATCCCGTCCACGCCGCGTCGGGGCACCGGCTCGGCGCCTCGGAGCCGAAGCAGCACCAGCCGCCCGACCTGCGGCTGATCCCGCCCGCAACCGCCGCATGGGCCGGTGCCGCACTGGGACTCGGTCTGCCGGCGCGCACGGCCGTCCTCTGCGCTCTCGGCTGCTGCCTCCTGGCCGGTGCCGCCCTCCCCCTCACCGCTCTCCGCCCCGGCAGGGGCACCGTGCTCCGGTGCGTGCTGGGCGCGTCGGCCGTCTGGACCGTCGCCGTCCAGGCGCTCGGGGCACCGGCCGCGCCGGTCGTCCTCGTCCTCGGCACGGTCCTCGTCGCCGGCCGCCTCCTGCCACCGCGCCGCGCGCCGTCCCGGCACGGCGCACGGCCGCTCGGCCCGGCGGCGGCCATGGCGCTGCTGTGCGGCGCGGCGGCCCTCGTGACGGCCGGTTTCCACTCCTCCGCCATCCGCTCCGACCTGTGGGATACGGCCGCCGGCTCCCGCGTGGACGCGGAGGTGACGCTCACGGCGGACCCGAGCGCCGCCCGGGCCGACCGGCCCCCGGGCGCGGCACGGCCCGTCCTCCTGGAGGCGGAGACCCGCCGCGTCACGGCACCGCCCGGCGGCGCGGTCACCGTCCGCGCGCCGGTGGTCGTCGTCGTGGAGACCGACCGTCCGGACGACTGGCTCGCCCTCCTCCCCGGCACCCGGCTGACGCTGCGCGCCGACCTGGCCCCGCCGATGCCCGAGCGGCGCGAGGAGCGGGCCGCGATCCTGCGCGTCCGGGACGCCGGCCGTCCCCCCGTCACCGCATCGCCGGGCACCGCGCAGCGCATCGCCGGCCGCCTGCGGCAGGGGCTGCGCGACGCCACCGCGGCCCTGCCCGGCGACGCGGCCGCCCTGCTGCCGGCGCTCGTCATCGGTGACGACTCGCGCATGCCGGCGGACCTGACCGACGCCGTCCGTGCCACCGGCCTCACGCACCTCGTCGTGGCGTCGGGCAGTCAGGTCGCGATCGTCCTCGCCGTCCTCGTCGGGCGCCGCACCGCCCTGGCCGCCCGCGCCGAACGCGGCGGGATCGCCGCACGGTTCGGCATCCCGCTGCGCGCCACCGCCGTGGTGGGCTGCGTCCTCGTCGCCGGTTTCGTGCTGGTGTGCCGGCCGGACCCCAGCGTGCTGCGGGCGGCGCTGTGCGCGGCCCTGACCCTGCTCGCGCTCGGCACGGGGCACCGCCGGTCCCTGCTCCCGGCGCTCGCCGCGGCCGTCCTGCTGCTGATCCTCCACGATCCGCTGCTCAGCCGTTCCTACGGCTTCCTGCTGTCCGTCCTCGCCACCGGCGCCCTGCTGACGGTGGCCCCGCGGTGGGCGGAGGCGCTGCGGCGGCGCGGCGTCCCGGAACGGCTCGCCACCGCCCTCGCCGCTGCGGCGGCGGCGCAGGCGGCGTGCGCCCCTGTCATCACGGTCTTCGCGCCGGGCACCAGCCTCGTAGCCGTCCCGTGCAACCTCCTCGCCCAGCTCGCGATCGCGCCGGTCATCGTGCTCGGCTGGGCCGTCATCCTGATCGCGCAGCTCGCGCCCGCCGCCGCGCCGCCGGCCGCCTGGCCCGCAGCCTGGCCCGCCCGCTGGATCGGTTGGGTCGCCCGCACCGGGGCTGGACTCCCGGGGGCCGAACTGGCCTGGCCGGGGGGCTGGTCGGGCGCTGCTCTGCTGGCCGTCGTCACGGTCGCCGCCGTCACCTTGCTCCGGCGGCTGCCGCGCCACCCGCTGCCCGCCGCCGTCTGCGTCCTGCTGCTGCTCCTCGCGGTGCTGCGCCCCGCACCCCTGCCGCGCCTGATCACGGGCTGGCCGCCGGACGGCTGGCGCGTGGTCGCCTGCGATGTCGGCCAGGGCGACGCGCTGGTCCTCGCGGCGGGCGGTACCAGCGCGCTGGTCGTCGACGCGGGACCCGAGCCCGCGGCGGTCGACGCGTGCCTGCGCGACCTCGGCGTCCGGCACGTACCGCTGCTGGTCCTCAGCCACTTCCACGCCGACCATGTCGGCGGTGTCGAGGGCGTCCTGGACGGACGGCGCGTGGACGCGATCCAGGCGCCGCCGGCCGCCGGCGAGGAGGAACAGGCCGCGGCCGTACGGCGGGTGGCGCGGGAGGCGGGCGTGCCGCTGCGGGAGGCGGTCGCGGGGGAGCGGCACCGGATCGGGGAGGAGCTGAGCTGGGAGGTGCTGTGGCCGCCACCGGACGCAGTGACCGCCGGCTACGGGGCGAACGACACCAGCGTCACCCTGCTCGTCCGCACCGGTGACCTGACCGTGTTCCTGCCGGGCGACCTGGAACCGCTCGCGCAGGAACGGCTGCTGGCCGACCATCCGGACCTGCCGACCGTCGATGTGCTGAAGGTGGCGCACCACGGCTCGGCGCACCAGGACCCGGCCCTGCTGGACCGGTTGAGCCCCCGCATCGCGCTCATCTCCGCCGGTGCGGACAACTCCTACGGACACCCGGCACCGAGCACACTGGAGGCACTGTCGGACGCCGGCGCGGTGACGGCACGCACCGACCTGCACGGCCACCTGGCCATCACCGGCGACACGACCGACCCCCGAGTGATCGCACGCCATGCACCATGAGAGCGGCGCACGAACCCCCGCACCGGAGGGATCAGAGAGCGGCGGCCCGCTCGCTCAGCCCATCGACTTCCGGCACGCCGCTCAGGCGGTCGAGACGTGCCCGCATCTCCTGGACCGCGTCGTGGACCTTGACCGAACGGATGCCGTCCGCGCAGTCCAGGAAGTCGTGCCAGCCTGCCACGGCCGCGCCGATGTCCCCCCGCTGGAGCCGGATCTGCCCCAGGTCCGCCAAGACGATCGCGCGGGTGCGGCGTCGGTCGAGGCCGTGGATGTCGAGCGCGTGCCGCAGGTGCTCCTCGGCGGCGTCGAGGTCACCGAGGCGGGCGAGGATCATCCCGGACTCGTGCGCCCACCGCCCGACCGAGTAGTGCCCGGCCCACGACTCGCCCGGGGCGGCCGGGGATCGTTCGATCGCGGACTGGGCGGCGGCCAGTGCGGAAGCCGCCGTGGGGCGGTCGCCGTCGAGAGCCGCCGCGTTGGCAAGCGTCGTCCTGTAGTAGGCCAGCGCGCGCGGATCGTCGAGAGCACGCGCCCGCCGCACACACTCTTCCGACAGGCGGACGGCGGCGGCCCGGTGCCCGTGGTCGATGGCCTGGACGGCCATGCCCCGCAGGGCTGTCGCGGACAGCTCCGCGTCCCCGGCCTCGGCCGCCAGTCGAAAGGAATGCGCGTAATACCGCTGGGCGAGACCCTGGTTGCCTTCATCCCCCGCCATCCAGCCCGCGAGGTGCACCAGTTGGGAGACGGCTGCGAAAAGCTCACGTCCGATCGCCTGGGTGAAGCTGCCGCCCAGCCAGGGGGCGACGTCCTCGGTGAGATACCGCACGACCAGGTGGCGGGCGTGTCCGCCGCCGAGTTCGGCGGCGGCGTCGCCGAGGACCTTGGTCATCTGCCGCACCGCGGCGACTTCGCCCTTGCCGACGCGCACCGAGGGCGAGCCTGCCTGGGCGGTGGCGGTGCGGCGGGTGATGGCATCCAGGTCGGGCAGCGCGAGAACGCTCAACGCGTACGCGCTGGATGCTGCCATGAACTCCCGACGCTGCACGTCCCACTCTCCTGACCGGACCACCGACGCCACGGTATCGCCGGACGCTGCTCCGCCGAGACCGCTCGACCCGGTGAAGTCCGGCGCCTGCGGTCGGACGAGTGGAGGCCGTGGTTCGTTGTCCGGTGCCGGACGCCGGGAGGCTCTCGACCGCGCCTGTCGGCCGCCGCCGAAGACGCTGGCAGGCTCCTCGGCGGTCAGTGACGTATGTCGTACAGCGCGGTGGGGCGTGAGGGGGAGGGGGTCAGACCAGCCAGGTGCCGTCGTGCATCAGCAGGCGGCCGGGTTGTTCGTTCACCCCGCGCCACGCCGTGATCCGTGTCGGGCGGAAGCGGAGGAACGTGTACGCCGGCAGGCTCCGTACGTCCCAGGCCAGTTTCGCGATGAACGCCTCCGCCTCCGGTCCTGGCAGCGCGTCCACCGGGACGGTCTCGACGTCCGTCTCGATGCGCACCACGTCGCGCGGGTGGCCGAGGCAGACCGTCGCGCGGCCCGTGCGGCGGGCGTTGACCGCCGTCGGGTTGGCCGCGCGGGTGGCCATGACCAAGTGCCCGCCGTGCCAGACGAACCACAGCGGTGTCAGGCACGGCTCGCCGTCGGTGCCGGCCGTGGCCACCCAGGCGTCCTCGTCGTCCCGCAGCCGTCGCAGAGTGTCCCGTTTGCGCTGTGCCGCCTCACGCGGCGGGGGGAGTTCCCGCATCATGTGCGCCGACCGTAGGGCGGGCCGGGGCGGTGCGCATCGGGCGTGCGACGTAGGGCCGGGGGATCAGTCGCGTTCCAGCCAGCCGTCGTACTCCTCGGCGAGCGCCGCCAGCGCGGCCGCGTCGTGGCGGGAATCCGGGTCCTCCACGACGACGAGCCACTGCGCGTCCTCCGCGTCGTCCTCGCCGGCCAGCGCGTCCCGCAGGGGGCGGGGCTCCTCGGCGAGGCCCAGGCGGTCCGCCACCTCCGCCGCGACCTCGTCGGCCGCGTCCCGGTCCGGCAGCACCAGTACATGTCGTCCCTCGGTCACCGCCCCATTCTCGCCCGTCCGCCGGGTGTCCGAGGTCCGTGCGATGCTGGGCGCATGGCAGCCAGAGCACCCCGCGCCGACGACCCGCTCGCCCCGGTCACGCTCGCCGTCGGGCAGGAGGAGCTGCTGCTCGACCGGGCCGTCCGTGACGTCGTGGCGGCGGCGCGCGCCGCCGACCCCGACACCGATGTCCGCGACCTCGAACCCGGCGCCCTCCAGCCCGGCACCCTGGCCGAGCTGACCAGCCCCTCGCTGTTCGCCGAGCGGAAGGTCGTCGTCGTCCGGCAGGCCCAGGACCTGGGCGCCGACACCGTGAAGGACGTCAAGGCGTACCTGGCCGCGCCCGCCGACGAGATCACCCTCGTCCTGCTGCACGCCGGTGGCGCCAGAGGCAAGGGGCTCATGGACGCGGCCCGCAAGGCCGGCGCCCGCGAGGTGGCCTGCGCGCGGATGACGAAGCCGGCGGACCGGCTGGCGTTCGTGCGCGGCGAGTTCAGGTCCGCCGGGCGCAGCGCGAGCCCCGGGGCGTGCCAGGCCCTCGTGGACGCCATCGGCAGCGACCTGCGGGAGCTGGCGTCCGCCTGCGCCCAGCTCGCCGCCGACGTGGAGGGCGCCATCGACGAGGACGTCGTCGGCCGCTACTACACCGGCCGCGCCGAGGCGTCCAGCTTCACCGTCGCCGACCGGGCCGTGGAGGGCCGGGCGGCCGAGGCGCTGGAGGCGCTGCGCTGGGCGCTGTCCACCGGGGTCGCGCCCGTCCTCGTCACGAGTGCCCTCGCGCAGGGCGTCCGGTCCATCGGCAGGCTCGCCACCGCGCCCGCCGGCGCCAGGCCCGCCGACCTGGCACGGGACCTCGGCATGCCGCCGTGGAAGATCGACCGGGTGCGGCAGCAGATGCGCGGCTGGTCCGCCGACGGCGTCGCGACCGCGCTGACCGCCGTCGCCGAGGCCGACGCGGCCGTCAAGGGCGGCGGCCACGACCCGGAGTACGCGCTGGAGCGGGCCGTCGTCACCATCGCGCGGGCCGCCCGCTCCCGCTGAGGCGGGCCGTGGCAGCGCGAAGGCCCCGGCCCCGCCGGGGGATGGCGGGGGCCGGGGCCTTCGGCACCGTCGAGAAGCTCAGGGGCACCGCACCCGCGTGGCGAACGTTGGGATCAGCGCGGTGCCGTGCGCGCGCCGGACAGGGAGCGGGGAGAGGGACCGCTTCACACCCGGACCGGCGGCGGAACGAGCCCGGTGTCAGCCCTGGAGCGCGTTGACCTGGAGCGCGAGGGCCGACTTCTTGTTGGCGGCGTTGTTCTTGTGGAGCACGCCCTTGCTCACGGCCTTGTCGAGCTTGCGGGCCGCGACACGGCGGGCGGTCTCGGCCTGCTCGTAGTCGCCGGCGGCCACGGCCTCACGGGCCTTGCGGACGGCCGTCTTGACCTCGGAACGGACCGCCTGGTTGCGCAGACGGGCCTTCTCGTTGGTCCGGATCCGCTTGATCTGGGACTTGATGTTCGCCACGGAATGAGCCTTCGCAGGTTCTGTCGGTGATTCGATGGACGGTCCCCCACCCCGGCCCCGGCCTGCCGGCCGGCGCTCCGCGGATGACGGACACAGTCCGCCAGCCTACCAGCGGGCCCGCGCGGGCTCCGAATCCGTACCAGCGTCCGCCGCGTGGGAGCATGGGACGCGATCCACCCTTCCGCAGCCATGACCGACAGGACCCCGCGTGCCCGCGATCACCTCGAACGCGCCGGAGCCCAGCCGTACCGACCCGGCTCTGATCCGTAACTTCTGCATCATCGCGCACATCGACCACGGCAAGTCGACGCTGGCCGACCGCATGCTCCAGCTCACCGGCATCGTCGACCAGCGCCAGATGCGCGCGCAGTACCTCGACCGCATGGACATCGAGCGCGAGCGCGGCATCACGATCAAGTCCCAGGCGGTCCGCATGCCGTGGCAGGCGGAGGGCGCGGCGCACGTCCTGAACATGATCGACACCCCGGGCCACGTGGACTTCACCTACGAGGTGTCCCGTTCCCTCGCCGCGTGCGAGGGCTGCATCCTGCTCGTGGACGCGGCCCAGGGCATCGAGGCCCAGACCCTCGCCAACCTCTACCTGGCGATGGAGAACGACCTCACGATCATCCCGGTCCTCAACAAGATCGACCTGCCCGCCGCCCAGCCCGACAAGTTCGCCGCCGAGCTGGCGCACCTCATCGGCTGCGACCCGGGCGACGTGCTGCGCGTCTCCGCGAAGACCGGCGAGGGCGTCGACGCGCTCCTGGACGAGGTGGTCCGCCAGGTCCCCGCCCCCGTGGGCGACCCGGAGGCGCCCGCCCGCGCCATGATCTTCGACTCGGTGTACGACGCCTACCGCGGCGTCGTCACCTACGTGAAGCTGGTGGACGGCGCCCTCGGCAAGCGCGAGCGCATCCAGATGATGTCCACCGGCGCCACGCACGAACTGCTGGAGATCGGCGTCAACTCGCCCGAGATGACCCCGGCGGACGGCCTCGCGGTCGGCGAGGTCGGCTACCTCATCACCGGCGTGAAGGACGTGCGGCAGTCGAAGGTCGGTGACACGGTCACCCTCCAGCGGCGCGGCGCGACCGAGGCGCTCGGCGGCTACAAGGACCCGAAGCCGATGGTGTTCTCCGGGCTGTACCCGATCGACGGCTCGGACTACCCGAACCTCCGCGACGCCCTTGAGAAGCTCCAGCTCAACGACGCGGCGCTCGTCTTCGAGCCGGAGACGTCCGTCGCCCTCGGCTTCGGTTTCCGCGTCGGCTTCCTCGGCCTGCTGCACCTGGAGGTCATCCGGGAGCGGCTGGAGCGCGAGTCCAACCTCGACCTGATCGCCACCGCGCCGAACGTGGTCTACCAGGTCACCATGGAGGACGGCACCCGGCACACGGTCACGAACCCGAGCGAGTTCCCCGGCGGGAAGGTCGCCGAGGTCAGTGAGCCCGTCGTCCGCGCCACGGTGCTCGCGCCCAGCGAGTACGTCGGCGCGATCATGGAGCTGTGCCAGACCCGCCGCGGCGTCCTGCAGGGCATGGACTACCTGTCCGAGGACCGTGTCGAGCTGCGCTACACCCTGCCCCTCGCGGAGATCGTCTTCGACTTCTTCGACGCCCTGAAGTCGAAGACCCGCGGCTACGCGTCCCTCGACTACGAGCCGACCGGCGAGCAGACCGCCGACCTGGTCAAGGTCGACATCCTGCTGCACGGCGACAAGGTGGACGCGTTCTCCGCGATCGTCCACAAGGACAAGGCGTACGCGTACGGCGTGAAGATGGCGTCGAAGCTGCGCGAGCTCATCCCGCGCCAGCAGTTCGAGGTCCCGATCCAGGCGGCCATCGGGTCCCGTGTCATCGCCCGCGAGACGGTGCGGGCGATGCGCAAGGACGTGCTCTCCAAGTGCTACGGCGGCGACATCTCGCGGAAGCGGAAGCTGCTGGAGAAGCAGAAGGAGGGCAAGAAGCGCATGAAGATGGTGGGGCGCGTCGAGGTGCCGCAGGAGGCGTTCATCGCGGCCCTGTCGTCGGATGGCGACGGCGGTGAGGGGAAGAACAAGAAATGACACCCCTTACGCACGGGGAGCGTGGCGCCTAATCTGGGCGACACTCTCAAGTTACCGGCAAGTCACCCCGTTGCAGCGCGGCACCCGGAGGACCCCGTGACCGACAGGCAGAACCAGCTCACGCAGAACCGCCCGCCATCCGTGGCCCACCTCTTCCTGGACCGTGTCGCGGCGACGCCGGACGACGAGGCCTTCCGCTACCCGGTGGCCGCGCCGGGCGGCGGCCCCGACGACTGGGCGTCCTACACGTGGCGCGAGGCGGCGGACCGCGTGTTCGCGCTGGCTGCGGGGCTCATGGAGCTGGGGGTGCGGCCGGAGGAGCGGGTCGCGATCGCCGCCGGCACGAGTGTGGACTGGATCCTCGCCGACCTCGGCATCATGTGCGCCGGCGCCGCGACGACCACGATCTACGCGCAGACGAACGCCGAGGAGAGCGCGTTCATCCTCGCCGACTCGGGCAGCCGCGTCCTGATCGCCGAGGACGGGGTGCAGCTCGCGAAGGCGCGCGAGCGCCGCGCCGACCTGCCGGACCTCGCGCACGTCGTGGTCATCGAGGCGGCCGACGCGGTCCCCGCCGAGGGCGACCCGGACGGCTGGGTCCTGTCGCTGGCCGACCTCGCCGCCCGCGGCGCTGCCCGCCTGGAGCGGAAGCCGGACTGCGTGCGCGAGACGGTCGCCGCGCTCCGCCCGGACCAGCTCGCGACGCTGATCTACACCTCGGGTACGACGGGCCGCCCCAAAGGGGTGCGGCTGAGCCAGGACACCTGGTCGTACATGGGCCACACCATCGACGCCATCGGCCTGATGCGCCCCGATGACGTGCAGTACCTGTGGCTGCCGCTCGCGCACGTCTTCGGCAAGGTGCTGCTGTCCGCGCACATCAAGGTCGGCGGTGTCACGGCGGTCGACGGCCGGCAGGACCGCATCATCCAGAACCTGCCGCACGTCCGCCCCACCTTCATGTGCGGCGTGCCGCGCGTCTTCGAGAAGGTGTACAACGGCGCGTCGATGAAGGCGCACGGGGACGGCGCGCTGAAGGGCCGGATCTTCGACTGGGCGGCCGCGACGGCCAAGGAGTTCGCGCGCGTCTCCCAGGAGAACTTCCGCCGCACCGGGCGCGCCTCCGTGCCCGGCGCGCTGCGCGCGAAGCACGCGCTGGCCGACCGGCTGGTGTACGGGAAGCTGCGGGCGTTGTTCGGCGGCCGGATGCGGCTCGTCGTCTCGGGCTCCGCGGCGCTCACCCCGGAGATCGGGTACTTCTTCAGCGGCCTCGGCATCCCCCTGCTGGAGGGGTACGGCCTCACGGAGTCGGCCGCCGCGTCCTTCCTGAACCCGCTGGCCGCCAACCGGATCGGCACGGTCGGCAAGGCGTTCCCGGGTCTTGAGGCGCGGATCGCCGACGACGGCGAGCTGCTGCTGCGGGGTCCCGGCATCATGCAGGGCTACCACGGGCTGCCGGAGAAGACGGCCGAGGCGCTGGACGAGGACGGCTGGTTCCACACGGGCGACATCGGCGAGCTGTCGGACGACGGCTACCTGCGCATCACGGACCGGAAGAAGGACCTGTTCAAGACCTCGGTGGGCAAGTACGTGGCGCCGACGGAGGTCGAGGGCCGCTTCAAGGCGGTGTGTCCGTACGTGTCGTCGATGGTGGTGGTCGGCGCGGGCCGGAAGTTCTGCTCGGCGCTGATCGCGCTGGACGCCGAGGCGATCACGCGCTGGGCCGGGGAGAACGGCGTGCCGGGCACGACGTACGCCGACATCGTCGCGCACGAGCGCACCCAGGCCCTGGTGGACGGCTATGTGCAGGAGCTGAACGCGGGGCTCCAGCGCTGGCAGACGGTGAAGCGGTTCCGCGTCCTGCCGCGCGAGCTGGATGTGGAGCACGGCGATCTCACGCCGAGCCTGAAGCTGAAGCGGCCGGTCGTGGAGGCGGAGTTCAGGGACCTCATCGACGAGATGTACAAGGACTGAGGCCCGGTCCTGGGCCGCCCGCCGGGGCGAACTAGGCTGAGGGGCCGTTCCGGTCCCGCCGGACGTGCCGTGACCTGCTGCCGATCGTGAGAGGAAGGTCGGCGACGTGCTCGACCACCGGGGGCCGGCGCCCCTCGACGACCCCCTGGCCGGTGCCGTGCGGATCTCCTCGGAGGGCGAGCTCGACGCGCTGCTCGGTACGCCGCACCCGGTGGTGATCGACAAGGTGCGGCCGGATCTCGGGGAGTCCGAGCGCGACTGGATCGCCCGGTCCCCGCTGTGCATGGTCGCCACGTCGGCGCCCGACGGCACGTGCGACGTCTCGCCGCGCGGCGACCCGCCCGGGTTCGTGCAGGTGCTGGACGCGACGACGCTCGCGCTGCCCGACCGGCGGGGGAACCGCCGTGCCGACAACTGGCGGAACGTCCTGGGCAACCCCCACGTCGGCCTGGTCTTCCTCATACCCGGTGTCGGGGAGACGCTGCGGGTCAACGGCACGGCGGAACTCGTCCGCGACGCCCCGTTCTTCGACCGCCTGGCCCTGGCCGGCGATCCGCCGCAGCTCGCCCTCGTGGTGCGGACGCAGGAGGTGTTCCTGCACTGTTCGCGCTCCCTCACGCGCGCCGGCGTGTGGCGGCCCGGGACGTGGGCGCCGGGGGAGGCGCCGGGCCGCGCACGCCGGGGGTGAGGGGCCACCCCAGGCCCGGTTTACGTAGGGTAGCCTCACCTAAGTTCAACGACTGGTGAAGGTGCGGGACCCGACATGCCCAGAGCCGTACGCGCGGACACCGCGCCCGGGAGCCCCCGGTGACGCCGCGGGCGGCCGGGCCGGCGCTCGTGCCACCGCCGGCCCCCGAGGCGGTCACCGGCCGGTCGGTCCGCAGCCGCCCGGTGCTGGCCGCCGGTCTGCTGCTGTCCTGCCTGGTGCTGCTCGCCGCCTGCGCCGCGAGCCTCGCCGTCGGCGCCGAGCACGTGCCGGCGGGCAAGGTCGTGCACGCCCTGCTGGACTACGACGCCACCGACCGCGACCAGATCGTCGTCCACCACCTGCGTCTCCCGCGCACCCTGGCCGGGCTGCTCGTGGGGGCGGCCCTCGGGCTCGGCGGCACCCTGATGCAGGGCGTGGCCCGCAACCCCCTGGCCGACCCGGGCATGCTGGGCGTCAACTCCGGCGCCGCGCTGTTCGTCGTGATCGGCATCGGCTGGCTGGACCTCACGTCCTTCACGGGCTACGTCTGGTGCGGCTTCGCCGGCGCCCTGGTGGCCGCCGTGCTGGTCTACGGGGTCAGCGCGCCGGGCCGCGAGGGCGCCACCCCGGTCAAGCTGGCCCTGGCCGGCGCCACCACCACGGCGGCGCTCGGCTCGGTCACGAGCGCCCTCGTCCTCAGCGACACCGACACGTTCGACCAGTACCGGTTCTGGCAGGTCGGCACCCTGTCGCGCGCCGCCGGCACCGTGGGGGACGCCGCCCCGTTCATCCTGGTGGGCGCGGTCGGCGCGCTTGCCTGCGGCCGCCTCCTCAACACCCTCGCGCTGGGCGAGGACATGGCCCGCGCGCTCGGGCAGCGCGTCGGCGCCGTACGGCTGCTGTGCGCCGCCCTCACCGTCCTGCTGTGCGGCGCGGCCACCGCGCTGTGCGGCCCGATCGTCTTCGTGGGGCTCGTCGTCCCGCACATCGCGCGGGCCATCACCGGTGCCGACTACCGGTGGATCCTCCCGTACTCCGCGGTGCTCGCGCCCGCGCTCCTGCTGCTGTCCGACATCATCGGCCGCGTCGTGGCACGTCCAGGCGAGGTGCAGGTCGGCATCGTCACGGCGGTGCTGGGGGCCGTGCCGTTCATCCTGCTGGTCCGCGCCCGGAAGGTGGCCGAACTGTGAGCGCCGCCACCGGCTCCCCGCCGCGCGCCGGCCGGCGGCCGGCGGAGTCCGAGGCCCTGGCCGCCGCCCGGCTGGCCGTGCGCGCCTCCCGTGACGTCGGCCGCCGGCGCGGGGCGGTCGTGTGCGCCGTCCTGGCGGTCCTGCTCGTGGCCGTCTTCACCGGCACGGTGTGCCTCAGCGGCCGGGCGGTGCCCCTCGGCGAGGTGGTCGAGGCCATCGGCGGGGGCGGCACCCGGTCCACGTACTACCTGATCGTGGAGCTGCGGCTGCCCAGGGCGCTGACGGGCCTGCTGGTCGGCGCCGCCTTCGGGCTCGCGGGCGCCCTGTTCCAGACGCTGCTGCGCAACCCGCTGGCCAGCCCCGACGTGATCGGGATCAGCGCCGGCGCCAGTGCCGCGGCCGTCGTGGCGACGGTCGCGTTCGGCGTGAGCGGCGCCGCGATGTCGCTGTCCGCGCTCGGCGGCGCGCTGCTCGCCGCCGCCCTGATCTACGCGCTCGCCTGGCGCCGGGGCGTGAGCGGGCAGCGCCTCGTGCTGGTCGGGGTGGGCGTCGCCGCCGCGCTCATGAGCGTGGTGTCCCATCTGATGACGCGCTCGTCCGCCGTGGCCGCCCAGGAGGCGAAGGTCTGGCTCACCGGCAGCCTGAACGGGCGCGGCTGGGAGCACGTCGGCCCGCTGCTCGTGGCGCTGGCGGTGCTGCTCCCGCTGACGGCGGCGGCCACCAGGTCCCTCGGCGCGCTCCAGCTCGGGGACGACACGGCGAGCGGCCTCGGCGCCCGGGTCGAACGCTCGCGGCTCGCGCTGATCGGCTGCGCCGTCGCGCTGACGGGGGTGGCGACCGCCGCCGCGGGACCGGTCGGGTTCGTGGCGTTCGTCTCGGGACCCGTCGCCCGCCGCATGGTCCGCGGCACCGGGACGGCGCTGGTGCCTGCCGCGCTCGTGGGGGCGCTGCTGGTGCTGGTCGCCGATCTCGTCGGCCAGCACGCCCTCGGACCGAACCAGTTCCCGGTCGGCATGGTCACCAGCATGGTCGGCGCGCCGTACCTGCTGTGGCTGCTGGCCCGCACCAACCGGGTCGGGCGCGGCGGATGACCCGTGCCCCGGCCGTACCGGCCGCACAGCCCACCGCCCGACCGCGCCGCCCCGCGAGGAAGTGCTCAGGATGACGGACTCACACACGCTCGGCACGCGGAACCTGCGGCTGTCCTACGACGGCCGCGAGGTGGTCAGGGACCTCACCTTCGACGTGCCGCCGGGCAGGGTCACGGCCGTCGTCGGGCCGAACGCCTGCGGCAAGTCGACGCTGCTGCGCGGCATGGCCAGGCTGCTGGCGCCCGCGTCGGGCGCGGTGTACCTGGACGGCAAGAGCATCCACGCGCTGCCGACGCGGGAGGTGGCGGCCACCCTCGGGCTGCTTCCGCAGAGCCCGGTCGCGCCGGAGGGCATCACCGTCACCGACCTGGTCAGCCGCGGCCGTTACCCGCACCAGGGGTGGTTCAGGCGGTGGACGGCCGAGGACGAGGCGGCGGTCGCGCGGGCGCTGCTGGCCACCGATGTGCTGGAGCTGGCCGGCCGGTCCGTGGACGAGCTGTCGGGCGGGCAGCGCCAGCGCGTGTGGATCGCCATGGCGCTGGCCCAGCACACCGACGTGCTGCTGCTGGACGAGCCGACGACGTACCTGGACCTGCCGCACCAGGTCGAGGTGCTCGACCTGCTGACCGATCTGAACCGCGCCGAGGGCACCACCGTCGTCGCGGTGCTGCACGACCTGAACCTGGCCTGCCGCTACGCCGATCACCTCGTCGCCCTGCGCGCGGGGGAGATCGTCGCGCAGGGGCCGCCCGGTGAGGTGCTGACGCAGGAGGTGGTGTCCGAGGTGTTCGGCATGCGCTGCGCGCTCGTGCCGGATCCGCTGTCGGGCACGCCGATGGTCGTCCCCGTCGGCCGGCACCACTGCGCGGAGCCGGACCGCACCCCCGCCGTCGAAGGAAAGTAAGGTTAGGCTAACCTTCCCTTGTGATGGTTCGAATCGCCCGCCGTGCCGGGCTCGCCCGTATCGGGCTCGCCTCAGCGGCGGCCCTGCTCACCCTGCTGTCCACCGGCTGCGCCTGGTCCGGTGACGACGAGTCCGACCCGGGCGCGAGCGGGGACGCCACCGCGTCCTCCGGTGCCGGTGCCTTCCCGGTGGACGTCGCCACCAAGTTCGGCGACGTGACGGTCGACAGCGAGCCGCAGCGCGTGGTCGCCCTCGGCTGGGGCGACGCCGAGACGGCGCTCGCCCTGGGCGTGCAGCCGGTCGGCGCCAGCGACTGGCTCGGCTTCGGCGGCGACGGCGTCGGCCCCTGGGCCGAGGACGCGTACGACGAGTCGCCCGAGATCATCGGCACCCTGGAACCGGAGTACGACCGCATCGCCGAGCTCGAGCCCGACCTCATCCTGGACACCAAGTCCAGCGGCGACCAGGAGCGCTACGACCGGCTCAGCGAGATCGCCCCCACCATCGGCGTCCCCGACGCCGGCGCCGACCAGTACATGATCAGCTGGCAGGACCAGGTCACCATGATCGCCACCGCCCTCGGCCGCGCCGAGCAGGGCGAGGAGCTGATCGCCGACCTGGAGGGGCAGTTCACCGCCGCGGCGGGGGAGCACCCCGAGTTCGACGGGAAGACGGTCACCACCGGCAGCCTCTACAGCGGCGGCTGGGGCGCCTACGTGCGCGGCGGCGGCCGCGTGGAGTTCCTGGAGTCGCTCGGCTTCGAGAACAACCCGGCCATCCAGGAGCAGGCGACCGACTCGTTCTCCGTCTCCCTCTCGAACGAACGCATCGACCTCCTCGACGCCGACGTCCTGATCATGGAGACCATCGGCGTCGACGCATCGGCGATCGAGGACGACCCGCTCTACCAGGCCGTACCCGCGGTCCAGGACGGCCGCTCCATCGTCCTCACCAGCGAGCTGAGCGAGGCGTACGCCGCCAACACCCCGCTGTCCATCCCGGTCGCGCTCGACGGGATGCTGCCGGTCCTGGAGGACCTCACCTCCTGACCCGCCCGGCTTCCCGGACAGGCACGGGCCGGCCGGCCGCCCCCGCACGGGGACGGCCGGCCGGCTCAGTCGGTCAGGTCCCGCGTCACGGCGTCGGCGAGGAGCCGGCCCCGCAGCGTCAGCGCCGCGCGGCCCGCGCCGTACGCGTCACGCCGCAGCAGGCCGTCCGCCAGCGCCCGGTCCGCCGCCGCGCGCCCCGCCGGACCGAGGAGGTCCAGGGGGACGCCGGCGCGCAGCCGCAGCTCCAGCATGATCCGCTCCACCCGGCGGTCGTCCGCCGCGAGCAGCTCCCGGCCGGCGCCGGGGGAGCGCCCGGCGGCCAGCGCCTGCGCGTACGCGCCGGGGTGCTTCACGTTCCACCAGCGCACGCCCCCGACATGGCTGTGCGCCCCGGGGCCCGCGCCCCACCAGTCGGCGCCCGTCCAGTACAGCTCGTTGTGGCGGCAGCGGTCGGCGGGGGCGAGCGCCCAGTTCGAGATCTCGTACCACCCGAAACCGGCCGCGGTGAGCGCCTCCTCGGCGATCAGGTAGCGGTCGGCGTGCACGTCGTCGTCCGTCATCGGGACCTCGCCGCGCCGCACCCGCTGCGCGAGCCGCGTGCCCTCCTCGACGATCAGCGAGTACGCCGACACGTGGTCGGGACCCGCGGCGATCGCCGCGTCGAGCGAGGCGCGCCAGTCGTCGTCCGTCTCACCGGGGGTGCCGTAGATCAGGTCGAGGCTTACGTGCGGGAAACCGGCGGCCCGCGCCTCGGCGACCCGCCGCTGCGGGCTGCCCGGCGTGTGCGTGCGCTCCAGGACGGCCAGCACGTGCGGCCTGACGCTCTGCATCCCGAACGAGATCCGCGTGAAGCCCGCCTCCCGCAGCGCCGCGAGGGACGCGGCGTCCACCGAGTCCGGATTGGCCTCGGTGGTGACCTCGGCGTCCGCCGCCAGCCCGAACTCGGACCTGACCGCCGCGAGCATCCGCCCCAGGTCGGCCGGCGGCAGCAGCGTGGGCGTCCCGCCGCCGACGAACACCGTCGACACCTCGCGCGGGTCGTCGCCCAGCACCTTGCGGGCGAGCCGCACCTCCTCAGCCAGCACCTCGGCGTAGTTCTCCCGCGACGCGGCGGCCCCGCCCGCGCCGCGCAGCTCGGACGCCGTGTAGGTGTTGAAGTCGCAGTAGCCGCAGCGGGTCGCGCAGAACGGCACATGCAGGTAGAACGCCAGCGGACGGTCCGCGGCGCCGGCCGTCGCCGACACCGGGAGCGCGCCGTCGGCGGGCACCGGCTCGCCGTCCGGGAGGGTGGAGGGGGACATGGCTCCCATTGTCCCCGAGCGCCGGGGCGTGCCGGGACTCAGCCGTTCGGGCCGCCCACCGTCACATGGTCGATCAGGTGCTCCACCGGCCCGAGCAGCGCCGGCTCCAGGTCCCGGTAGGACGTGACGCACCCCAGGAGGCGCTGCCAGGCGGCGCCCGTGTTCTCCGGCCAGCCGAGCGCACGGCACACGCCCGTCTTCCAGTCCTGTCCGCGCGGCACGTCGGGCCATGCCGCGATGCCGGCCGACGCCGGCTTCACCGCCGCCCAGATGTCGATGAACGGATGCCCCACCACCAGCACGTGCGGATCGGTGACGGACGCCGCGATCCGCGACTCCTTCGACCCCTCCACCAGGTGGTCCACCAGCACGCCGAGCCGCGCGTCGGGACCTGGCCGGAACTCCTCGACGATCGCCGGGAGGTGGTCCACGCCCTCCAGGTACTCGACGACGACGCCCTCGATCCGCAGGTCGTCGCCCCACACCTTCTCGACCAGCTCCGCGTCGTGCCGGCCCTCGACGAAGATCCGCCCGGCGCGCGCCACCCGCGCCCGCGCCCCCGGGACGGCGATCGAGCCGGACGCCGTGCGCGCCGGCCCCGCCGCCGCGCCGGGGCGCCGCACGGGCCGCACGAGCGTGACGGTCCTGCCCTCGAGCAGGAACCCGCGCGGCTCCATCGGGAACACCCGCAGCGCCCCGAACCGGTCCTCCAGCGTCACGGTCGGCCCCTGCGCCGTCCGCTCGCACCGGACGACCGCGCCGCAGAACCCGGTCGCTACCTCCTCGACGACCAGGCCGGCGTCGGCCGGCACCTCGGGCACGGGGGCGCTTCGCTTCCAGGGCGGCGTCAGATCGGGTCCGTAACGTCGGTTGCGCACGCCCTCATGAGATCACGGGACCCGCCCGGCCACGAGGGGCCGGGCACGGGGGCCGGTCACGACGGGGCGGCCCCGAAGCGCCGCCGCAGGGCGTCCCGCTGGGCGCGCACGAACGCCGCGCCGACCACCGCCCCGTGGCCGGGAACGTACAGCGCGTCGGGGCCGCCGGCCGCGAGCAGCCGGTCCAGCGCCGCCGGCCAGCGCGCGGGCACCGCGTCGGGACCCGCCTGCGGTTCCCCCGATTCCTCCACGAGATCCCCGCAGAACACGACGCGCGGCGTGCCCTCGACCACGACGGCCACGTCGTGCGGCGAGTGCGCGGCGCCCAGGTCGAGGAGGCGCGCACGCGGCCCGCCGGCGGGGCCGGACACGGGCGCGTCCCCCGACACCGCGCGGCAGGGCGCCGCCGCGAGCAGCCGTCCCGCCTGCGCCGCCTCGGCCGCGGGGACCCCGTGCCGCACCGCGTCCGCCACGACCCCGGCCACGGGATCCGGTCCTTCGAGCCGCGGACCGTGCACGGTGACCCCCGGGAACGCCGCCGTGACCGCACCGGCGCCGAGGATGTGGTCGAAATGGGGATGCGTCACCACGAGATGCGTCACGGGCGCGCCGAGCAGTTCGCACGCCTCCCGCGTCAGCTCCGCGCCGGCCGCCGCCGTCGGCCCGGCGTCCACGAGCAGCACCCCGCCGGGCACCGCGACCGCCCCGGCCGTCTCGTCCCACCCCGCGAGCCGGCGGCGCAGCACACCCGCCGCCACCTCTTCCCAATCGCCTGTCATCCTGCGACGTTAGCCTCGTCGGACGGGAGGCGGCCACGGTGCGCGACGGGCGCTCGCGGGGCCTTCCTCCCGGCCGCGATTCCCTGGGCGTGCCCCCCGGCCGTACACTGGTCCAGGGATTGGCACTCGGAGACGGTGAGTGCCAGGCGGCGGAACGGAACGGACGGCCGGACGGGAGGTGTGGCGGCATGCTCAGTGAACGCAGGCTCGAGGTGCTGCGGGCCATCGTCCAGGACTACGTGGGCACGGAGGAGCCGGTCGGCTCCAAGGCCCTCACGGAGCGGCACAATCTCCAGGTCTCCCCGGCCACCGTGCGCAACGACATGGCGGCCCTTGAGGACGAGGGGTACATCGCCCAGCCCCACACCAGCGCCGGGCGCGTCCCCACCGACAAGGGGTACCGCCTCTTCGTCGACAAGCTCGCGGACATCAAGCCGCTGTCGGCGCCCGAGCGCCGCGCCATCCAGAATTTCCTCGACGGCGCCGTCGACCTCGACGACGTGGTGGGCCGCACGGTCCGGCTGCTCGCGCAGCTCACGCGGCAGGTCGCCGTCGTGCAGTACCCGTCGCTGAGCCGTTCGACCGTGCGGCACGTGGAGCTCCTCGCGCTCGCCCCCGCGCGCCTGATGCTGGTGCTCATCACCGACACCGGCCGCGTCGAGCAGCGCCTCATCGACTGCCCGGCGCCGTTCGGCGAGACCTCGCTCGCCGACCTCCGCGCCCGGCTGAACAGCCGGATCGCCGGCCAGCGCTTCCCCGAGGTGCCCCGGCTCGTCGCCGACCTGCCGGAGTCGTTCGAGATCGAGGAGCGCGGGACGGTCGCGACCGTCCTGTCCACCCTGCTGGAGACGCTGGCGGAGGAGACCGAGGAGCGTCTCGTCATCGGCGGCACGGCGAACCTGACCCGTTTCGGGCAGGACTTCCCCCTCACGATCCGGCCCGTCCTTGAGGCGCTGGAGGAGCACGTGGTGATGCTGCGGCTCCTCGGCGAGGCCAAGGGCTCGGAGATGACGGTGCGCATCGGCCACGAGAACGCGCACGAGGGACTGACCTCAACCTCGGTCGTGTCGGTCGGCTACGGTTCTGGTGACGAGGCGGTCGCCAAGCTCGGCGTGGTCGGACCGACCCGCATGGACTACCCGGGAACGATGGGAGCGGTGCGCGCAGTGGCACGGTACGTCGGACAGATCCTCGCGGAGAACTAAGTGGCGGCGGACTACTACGCGGTCCTCGGTGTACGGCGGGACGCCTCGCAGGACGAGATCAAGAAGGCGTTCCGCAGGCTGGCCCGGGAGCTGCACCCGGACGTCAACCCGGACCCGAAGACGCAGGAGCGGTTCAAGGAGATCAACACCGCCTACGAGGTGCTCTCCGACCCGCAGAAGAAGCAGATGTACGACCTCGGCGGCGATCCGCTGAGCAGCGCGTCGGCGGGCGCCGGGGCGGGCGCGGGCTTCGGCGGCGCCGGCTTCGGGAACTTCTCGGACATCATGGACGCCTTTTTCGGCACCGCGTCGCAGCGCGGCCCGAAGTCCCGCACCCGGCGCGGGCAGGACGCCATGATCCGTCTGGAGATCGACCTCAACGAGGCGGCGTTCGGCACCACCAAGGAGATCCAGGTCGACACGGCCGTGGTCTGCTCCACGTGCAACGGCGAGGGCGCCGCGCCCGGCACCTCCGCGCAGACGTGCGACATGTGCCGCGGCCGCGGCGAGGTCTCGCAGGTCACGCGGTCGTTCCTCGGCCAGGTCATGACCTCGCGCCCGTGCCCGCAGTGCCAGGGCTTCGGCACGGTCGTGCCGACGCCGTGCCCCGAGTGCGCGGGCGACGGCCGGGTCCGGACCCGCCGCACGCTCACGGTGAAGATCCCCGCCGGCGTGGACAACGGCACGCGCATCCAGCTCGCGGGCGAGGGCGAGGTCGGCCCCGGCGGCGGCCCCGCCGGCGACCTGTACGTCGAGATCCGCGAGCAGCCGCACGCGGTGTTCCAGCGCCGCGGCGACGACCTCCACTGCACCGTCACCATCCCGATGACGGCCGCCGCGCTCGGCACCAAGGTCCCGCTGGAGACGCTGGACGGCATGGAGGAGGTCGACGTCCGCCCCGGCACGCAGTCGGGGCAGTCGATCCCGCTGCACGGCCGCGGCGTCACGCACCTGCGCAGCAGCGGGCGCGGCGACCTCGTCGTGCACGTCGAGGTCCAGACGCCGGGCAAGCTCGACGCCGAGCAGGAGGAGCTGCTGCGGCGGCTCGCGAAGCTGCGGGGCGAGGAGCGGCCGATGGGCCAGTTCCAGCCGGGGCAGCAGGGCCTGTTCTCCCGCCTGAAGGACGCGTTCAACGGTCGATGAGCACCGCTCCCGTCTTCCTCGCCGGGTCGCTGGACACGGCCGCTCCCGGGCACACGCTCGTCCTGGACGGCGCCGAGGGCCGGCACGCCGTCGCGGTGCGCCGGCTGCGGGCCGGTGAGGACATCGTCCTGACCGACGGACGCGGCACCGGCGCCGTCGGCACGGTGGCCTCCGTGACCGGCCGGGACCGGCTCGACGTCCTGGTGACCGAGGTCCGCCGCGAGCCGGAGCCGGCGCCCCGCGTCACGGTCGTCCAGGCGCTGCCCAAGGGTGACCGGGGCGAGCTTGCCGTCGAGACCATGACGGAGACGGGCGTGGACCGGATCGTGCCGTGGGCGGCGGCCCGCTGTGTGACGCAGTGGCGGGCCGAGCGGGGCGCGAAGGCGCTCGCGAAGTGGCGTGCCACCGCGAGGGAAGCAGGCAAGCAGGCGCGGCGCCTGCGGTTCCCCGAGGTGACGGACCCGGTGACGACCCGGCAGGCGGCCGGGCTGCTCGCCGGGGCGTCGTTCGCGGCCGTGCTGCACGAGAGCGGTACGGAGGCGCTGTCCGGTGCGCCGCTGCCCGTGGACGGCGGCGCGGGGGACGGCGGAATCGTGCTCGTGGTCGGCCCGGAGGGCGGTGTCTCCCCGGAGGAGCTGGCCGCGTTCGCGGCGGCCGGCGCGCGGCCGTACCGGCTCGGGCCGACCGTGCTGCGCACCTCGACGGCGGGCACGGTGGCACTGGCGCTGTGCCTGGGCCGTACCCGCCGCTGGGCCTGAACCGGCGGGTGTGTCAGTCCTCCGCGCCGGGGTCGGGGTGGGCGCGGAGTTTCAGGACGGCGGCGACCAGGCCGCCCCAGACCACCACCATGGCGATGATCATCATCACGATCGCTGAGGCCGACATCACCGCTCCTCCGTTTCCACCGTCGTGGCACCCGTCGCGGGCACCGGTTCACCGTCGGTCCCGGCGTCGTGCCGCCAGCGCACCAGGGACAGCAGGACGCCCACCACCAGCGCTCCCGCCGCGACGGCCCAGCCGGACCACAGCAGGAACGACGACGAGTAGCCGCCGTAGTTCTCGTCGAACTCGCCCGTGAGGCTGTCCACCATCATCCAGGTCAGCACCAGCGGGGTGACGATGCCGAGGCACAGCCGCCACCACACGCCGAGACCGACCGCCGAGGTGGCGTCGGCGTCCGCCTGGAGCACCGGCAGGCGCCGCAGGACCCAGCTCACCGTGATGACGAGGGCGAGGCCGGCCAGCACGATGCCGTACTGGTTGATGAAGTGGTCGGCCACGTCGAGGAAGTGCAGCCCGCTGTCGTTGGAGAACAGCAGCACCGACACGACGGCCACCGCGCCGCCCACCGACAGCACCGCGGGAACGCGGCGCATGCCCGTCCGGTCCTCGAAGGCGGCCACGATCACCTGGACGATGCTGATCAGCGAGGTCAGCCCGGCGATCACGAGGGAGACGAAGAACAGCACGCCGAACAGCGCGCCCATCGGCATCTCCGAGATGATCTGCGGGAACGCCACGAAGGCGAGCCCGACACCGCTGTCCGTCACCTCGCCGACTCCGACGCCGCTCTGCACGGCCATGAACCCGAGCGTCGCGAACACCGCCACGCCGGCCAGGATCTCGAACGAGCTGTTCGCGAAGGCGGCGACCAGTGCCGAGCCCGTCAGATCCGAGCGCCGGCCGAGGTAGGACGAGTAGGTGATCATGATGCCGAAGCCCACGGACAGCGAGAAGAAGATCTGCCCGTACGCGGCCACCCACACACCGCCGTCGCTGAGGGCTCCCCAGTCGGGCTGGAAGAGGCCCTGCAGGCCGGTCCCCGCGCCGTCGAGCGTCAGCGCCCGCACGACCAGGATCAGGAAGAAGACGACGAGCAGCGGGATGAAGACCATGTTGGCCTTCTCGATGCCGCGCCGCACGCCCAGCGCGAGGATGACGAGCACGACGACCCACACCGCGATCAGCGGCCACGCGACGCCCGGCACGAACTCGGAGATGTGTCCCGGGTCGTCCGTGGTGTGGAGGAACTCGCCGAAGAGGAAGCCCTCGGGGTCGTCGCCCCACGCCTTGGTGACCGAGAAGCCGGTGTACCGCACGGCCCACGCCAGGATGGCCGCGTAGTAGGCGGCGATCACGAAGCAGATGGCGACCTGCCACCAGCCGATCGCCTCGGCCGGCCGCCGCAGCCGCCGCAGCGCGCCCGGCGGCGAGGCGCGGTGCCGTCTGCCGATCGTGTACTCGAGGATCAGCAGCGGGATGCCCGCCGTCAGCAGCGCGCACAGGTAGGGAACGATGAACGCGCCCCCGCCGTTCTCGTAGGTGACGGCCGGGAAACGCCAGATGTTCCCCAGGCCGATGGCCGAGCCGATCGCCGACATGAGGAAGCCCAGGCGGCTTCCCCACTGCTGGCGGCCCGCCTCCTGCTGAGCCATGAGTGCTGCCCCTCGTTCGCTGTGGTGTCCCGTGCACGCGGGCGGTCGGGTGGCGTATCCCCCGCGCACGGCAGGACACACCCGCGTTCACGGCAGCAAACGTTACATGAGGTGCAGTGGGTGTTTTTCGGGCAGGTCAGGGCCGGCCGCGCTCCGCGTGCAGGTGGGAGGCCACCGGCGCCAGCGCCTCGGTGAGTGCCGCGAGGGCCTCGGGCGGCAGGCGGTCGACGAAGTTCCGCCGGACGGAGGCGACATGGTGCGGCGCGACCTCCCGCATCGTCGTCCAGCCGTGCTCGGTGAGGACGGCGAACAGTCCGCGCCGGTCCGCCTCGCAGCTCTCCCGCCGCACGAGCCCGGCCTTCTCCATGCGCGTGATCTGGTGGGAGAGGCGGCTCTTCGACTGGAGGGTGGCCGCCGCGAGGTCGCTCATCCGCATCCGGCGCCCGTCCGACTCGGAGAGGTTGACCAGGATCTCGTAGTCGTTCATGGTCAGCCCGAACGGCTGGAGGTCCCGCTCCAGGCGGTGGGTCAGCAGCTTGCTGACCTCAAGGTGCACGCGCCAGGCGCGCTGCTCCGCGTCGCTGAGCCAGCGGGTCCCCTCGTCCGTCTCCATGCCGAGAACTCTAGTGCCGCGTCAGGCAAGGTTTGCCCGTCAAGGAGCGGCGTCCGGTGCGGTGCATCGCAAGGCGCCGGATCGCAGCTCATACCCGTCGTATTCGCGCGATTCGGCAACGCAGCGAGGTGCCGTGCCGGGCGACGCGACGGGGCGAACCTTGCCTGACGCGGCACTAGCCAACCCGCCGTGTCCCCCGGACGGCCCTGGGTGCCGGCCGGGGACACCGTGCTGCCACAATGGCCGAGACGTTTGTGCGTGCGTTCACAAGCAGGCGCGCGCCGCCCCGCCCGACCCCACGACACCGGACCACGAAAGCGGACCCCATGGACCTCAAGACCGCCACCGCCCTGCGCCGGCTCCGCCTGGTCTCCGCCCCGGAGGCCGTCTCCTTCCTCGTCCTGCTCGTCTGCTCGGTCCTGAAGCGGACCACGGACCTCGACTTCGTGCCGGTCATGGGCGCGGTGCACGGCATCCTGTGGGTGGCGTACGTCCTGTTCTGGGCCGACGCCTGGAACCGCGCCAAGTGGGCGCCGCGCACCGCCGCCTGGTACTTCCTGATGTCGGTCCTGCCGCTCGGCGGCTTCTTCGCCGAACGCGCCCTGCGCCGTCTCCAGGACGACGCCGTCATCGCGGCCCGCGCACGCCGCGAGGGTGTCGTCGGCGCCTGACACGCGCCCCCCGCCGCACGCCGCTGTCACCCTCCGGCGTCATCCGGTAACCCCTCCGGGCCTCCCCGGCTCGACATCCGGCACCCCCTGCCATGGGGTGGGACTTGTCCGATTCGCGGAGTAAGTCCCCGGTGAGGAGGGTGCCGTGCGGCACACACGGCTCGACGGCCACCGCTACGACTACGAGAGGTACAGCAGGCTCGCCGGCCCCGCGGCCGAGCCCGCGCCCGGCTACCGCGTCGCGTACCGCAGCCTGCTCTCCCGCGAGCCGCACCGAATACGAGCCGTCCTCCTCATGACGCTGGCGCCCCTGCTGTCGGCGCTGCTCCTGGTCTGGCTGATCTGGCCGAGCCACTGGACGGACCGCGAGCACGCGCCCTGGTGGCTGCCGGTCGCCGACGCGGTGATGCTCGGCTGCGTCGCGCTGGTCGAGCTGTTCCGGCTCGTCAACGTCGTGTCCATCGCGCACGCGACCCTTGTCGCCCGCGACCCCGTGCCCGTCACGCCGGAACCGGGCACCCGTGTGGCGTTCCTCACCACCTTCGTCCCCGGCAAGGAACCCCTCGCGATGGTCCGCGCCACGCTGGAGGGGGCCGTCCGGCTGCGGCACACCGGGCCGCTGGACGTCTGGCTCCTCGACGAGGGCGACGATCCGGACGCCCGCGCGCTGTGCGAGGAACTCGGCGTGCGGCACTTCTCGCGCCGCGGCGTCGAGGAGTGGAACCAGCCCGACGGGCCGTACCGCGCCCGCACCAAGCACGGGAACTACAACTCCTGGCTGGACGCCCACGGCGACGAGTACGACTTCTTCGCCTCCGTCGACACCGACCACGTCCCGCTCCCCGGCTACCTGGAGCGGATGCTCGGCTACTTCCGCGACCCGGACGTCGCCTTCGTCGTCGGCCCGCAGGTGTACGGCAACTACGCCGGCCCGGTCACCAAGGCGGCCGAGAGCCAGCAGTTCCTCTTCCACGCCCTCATCCAGCGGGCCGGGAACCGCTACGGCTGCCCCATGTTCGTCGGCACCAACAACGCCGTCCGCGTGGACGCCCTGCGGTCCGTCGGCGGCCTGTACGACTCGGTCACCGAGGACATGGCCACCGGCTTCGAGATCCACCGCCGGCGCAACCCCGCCACGGGCCGCCGCTGGCGCTCCGTCTACACGCCCGACGTGCTCGCGGTCGGCGAGGGACCCTCGTGCTGGACCGACTTCTTCACCCAGCAACTGCGCTGGTCGCGCGGCACGTACGAGACGATCTTCCGCCAGTACGGCCGCGGGCGCCGCCGCCACGGCCCCGGCCCGATGCTCAGCTACTCGCTGATGCTCGCGTTCTACCCCATGGCGGCCATCACCTGGACCCTCGGCGTCCTCGGCTGCCTGCTGTACCTGATCCTCGGCGCCTCCGGCACACAGGTCGCCTCGTCGGTGTGGATGATGCTCTACAGCGACGTCGCCGCGCTCCAGATCGGCCTGTACCTGTGGAACAGGCGGCACAACGTCTCCCCCCACGAACCCGAGGGCTCGTCCGGCGCAGCCGGCATGGTCATGTCCGCCCTGTGCGCGCCCGTCTACGCCCGCTCCCTCCTGGACGCGGTGCTGCGGCGGCGCAGCGGGTTCGTCGTCACCCCCAAGGGCGGCCGCGCGAGCGACGACCGGCCCGCCACCTTCCGCCTGCACCTCGCGTGGGCCGCGGTCATCACCGCCGCGCTCGTCGCGTCGTGCTTCCTCGGCCACGGGCACACGGCGATGCGGGTCTGGTCGCTGCTCGCCCTCGTCGTCTGCCTCGCCCCGCCCACCGTCTGGGCCTGGACCGGCCGCCGCGCGCGGACGCAGGTACCGCCCGGCGGCGTCCCCGTCACCGCCGACCAGGAATCCACCCCCGAGACCGCGGCGCCCCGCCCCGTCGCCGCGACGACCAGTGGGAGCTGACACATGAGGTACCGCCCGAGCAAAGGGCTCAAGAAGACCGTCATCGGCACCGGCGTCACGCTCGTCCTCGCCGGCATGAACGCCCCCGCCGCGCTGAGCTTCGCGCAGGACCGGCTGCACGAGTACCGCATATCCCGGCCCGAGTACAAGGCGGAGTACGGCTCCTGGCAGGTGATGGACGTCCCCGAGGAGTTCAGGACGAACGCCATCCACGCCGCGCTCCTGCACACCGGGAAGGTCCTGCTGATCGCCGGGTCGGGCAACGAGCAGGAGACCTTCGACGCCGGGACGTTCGACTCGATCCTGTGGAACCCGGCGGACAACACGTACAAGAAGGTCGAGACCCCCGACGACCTGTTCTGCTCGGGCCACGCCGCCCTCCCCGACGGCCGGCTCCTCGTCGCCGGCGGCACGGCGCGCTACGAGGTCCTCGGCGACGACGTGACCCGGGCCGGCGGCGCGATGCTCATCAAGAACGAGGACCCGGACCACCGCCGCACCTTCCCCGAGGGCACCCGGCTGCGCTCCCCGGACGGCCGCGAGTACCTGACCGAGGCCGACATCACCGTCCCCGCCGCCACCAAGACGGAGGACGAGGACGGCGAGGTGACCGTCACCGCGTCCGAGGCGCGGGTCTTCGTCGTGGCCGCCGAGGAGGGCGAGGAGTACGTCACGGAGGAGTCGGCGCAGTACGAGATCGTCGGGCTGAAGGGCGAGGACGCCCGCAACCTCTACGGCATGGCCGGGCCGATCACCCTGGACGACCAGGACTTCCAGGGCATCAAGGCGGCCTACGAGTTCGACCCGGTCGCCGAGAAGTACGTCCCCGTCCAGTCGATGGACGAGGCCCGCTGGTACCCGACCCTCACGGCCCTGCCCGACGGCCGCGTCCTCACCGTCTCCGGGCTCGACGACGTCGGCGAGGTCGTCCCCGGCATCACCGAGATCTACGACCCGGAGACGAAGACCTGGTCCGAGGGGCCCGAGCGCTACTTCCCTACCTATCCCGCGCTGTTCCTCACCGAGGGCGGCGAACTGTTCTACACGGGCTCCAACGCCGGCTACGGGCCGGCCGACAAGGGCCGCGAACCGGGCCTGTGGGACCTGGAGACCAACACCTTCACCGAGGTCGGCGGCCTGTCGGACGCCGACCAGCTGGAGACCTCCGCCTCCCTGCTGCTGCCGCCCGCGCAGGACCAGCGCTTCATGGTGCTGGGCGGCGGCGGGGTGGGGGAGTCGGAGAAGTCCACGGCCCGCACCGCGCTGATCGACCTGGACGACGAGAACCCCGCCTACCGCGACGGCCCCGACCTGCCGCAGGGCACCCGCTACCTGTCCAGCGTCATCCTCCCCGACGACACGGTCTTCACGACCGGCGGCTCCGAGGACTACCGGGGACGCGGCGAGAGCGACGTGCTGAAGGCGCAGTTCTACGACCCGGAGAAGAACGAGTTCCGCGAGGCCGCCGCGCCGACCGTGGGCCGCAACTACCACTCCGAGGCCCTGCTGCTGCCCGACGGCCGCGTCGCCACGTTCGGCTCCGACCCGCTCTTCGGCGACCGGGACAACACGCGCGAGGGCACGTTCGAGGACCGCGTCGAGATCTACACGCCGCCCTACCTCCAGGGGGAACGCGGCGAGAACCGGCCCGTCCTCGGCGACGGACCCGACCGGGCCGAACCCGGCGGCAGCCTCACCTTCGCCACCGACGACGCCGACCGCATCGCCGAGGCCCGCCTCATGCGTCCGAGCGCCGTCACCCACACGACCGACGTGGAGCAGCGGTCCATCGAGCTGGGGGTCGCGACGGGCGACGGCGAGGTGACGTTCGCCGTGCCGGACGACCCGTCGCTGGTGCCGCCCGGCTGGTACATGCTGTTCGCGCTCGACGACGAGGGCACGCCGAGCGTGGCGAGCTGGGTGCAGGTCGGCTGACGGGGCACGCCCCGCGCGCGGCGCCGCGGCCCGGCACCGGCCGGTGTCACGGCGCCGCGGCGCGCGCGAGTTCCAGCGCGTACTCGGGCCACCACTCGCCGGCCGCCGGACCGCCCCGGCACTCGCCGTCCGACTCGCCGGGGCGTTTGATCCACAGGAACGCGTCGGCCAGCGCCTCGCCGGTCTCCGCCGTGGGCGGTGTGCCGAGCGCGCGGCCCGGGGGATTGCACCACGACTCGTCCCCGCCGTCGTAGGGGCCGTTGCCGTTGCGGCTGGTGTCGATCACGAAGTGGGCGCCGCCGAGCATGTCGGACAGGACGCGGCCGTAGGCGATGTTGTCGGAGAGCGTCTGGAAGTTCGCCACGTTGAGGGCGAAGCCGTCGGCCCGCTCCACGCCGGAGCGGCGCAGCGGCTCGGCGATCCGGTTCGGGTCGGCGATCCACGCCGGGTTGCCCGCGTCCAGGTAGACGCGGGTGTGCGGCTGCTGCTTCAGCCGGTCCACGGCGCCGGCGAGCGCGTCGAGCCGGTCCTCCACGTACATCGGCGCCGTGCAGCCGTCCGCCGTGTGCGGGACGGCGTCCGGCTCCAGGACGACGATCGCGTGCGCGTCCCCGATGCCGGTGGCGAGCGCGTCGATCCAGCGGGCGTACGCGGCCTCGTCGTCGGCGCCGCCTTGCGAGTACTGGCCGCAGTCGCGGTGCGGGATGTTGTACGCCACGAGGACGGCGGTGCTGTCGGTGGCCGCAGCGGCCGACGTCAGCTCGCGCGCCCACCGCTCCGGGTCCTCCTCGCCCGGCGCCCAGTGCGCGAGCGGCCGGTCCGCGATCCGCCGCATCAGCGCGGCGTCCTCGGTGCGGCCGGACGCCTCCCACTCCTCGACCTGACGCGCGGCCGGGCTCCCGGGATCGACCCAGTACCGGTCCTCGATGCCGGCCGCGGCCGCGGCGCTCCCCTCCTCCCGGCCATCGGAGGCGTCGCCGCCCCCGAGCACCCGAGCGCGAGGATCGCGCAGCACAGGACGGCGGTGGCTGATGAACGACGCAGCATGACGTCATCGTGACACGGGGTGACCTCCCGGCCGGGGACCCGCCGCCGCGCGGGCGGACCGCGCGCCCCGCCGCCGGTCGGGGCGGGTGTCACCCACATGGCAGAATCACGGCCCGTGGGGAGACACAGCCGGCCCGGGGCCGTCGTCGAGGGCGTCGGAGGCACCGGGGCCGGGGAGCACGCCGTCACGGGGGGCGAGCCGCCCCGTCCGACCGGCCGGCACCGTGCCCCCGCCCCGCCGGACGAGCCGCGGGCGCGGCCGGCCGGCACCATCTCCGCGGGCCGGGGCAGCGCCCTCATGGCGCTCGGCTCCCTCGTCTCCCGCGCGACCGGCTTCCTGCGCACCGCCGTCGTCGTCGCCGCGCTCGGCACGGCCCTGCTCGGCGAGACCTACCAGATCGCCAACACCGTCCCCAACATCGTCTACTTCCTGATCCTCGGTGGCGCGCTCAACTCCGTCTTCGTCCCCGAACTCGTCCGCGCCCGCCGCACCCACCCGGACGGCGGCGCCGCGCACACCGACCGCATCCTCACGGCCTGCCTCCTCGGCCTCCTGCTGCTGACGGCCGCCGCCGTCCTGGCCGCGCCGTGGATCGTCACCGCCTACGCGCCCGACTTCACCGGTGCGCAGCGGGACCTGACCGTCGCCCTGGCCCGCTACTGCCTGCCGCAGATCCTGCTGTACGGCCTGTTCACGCTCCTCGGCCAGGTCCTCAACGTCGACGGGCGCTTCGGCGCGATGATGTGGGCGCCGGTCCTGAACAACGTCGTCGTCATCGGTGTCTTCGGCCTGTTCCTCGTGATCGCGGGCGACGTCACGGACGCCGGCGCGATGAGCGGCGGGCAGGCGCTGCTGCTCGGTGCCGGCAGCACGGCCGGCGTCCTCGCCCAGACCGTCGCGCTCGTGCCGTCGCTGCGGAGGGCCGGGTTCCGCTGGCGGCCGCGGCTCGACCTGCGGGGCGCCGGCCTGTCGGCGCCGCTGCGCGCGGCCGTGTGGACGGTCCTCCTCGTCCTGGTCAACCAGCTCGCCCTGTGGGTCGTCACGAGCCTCGCCACCTCGGCCGCCGTCCGGGCCGCCGCCGACGGCGTCACCACGGGCGTCGGGTTCGCCGCGTACACCAACGCCTACCAGCTCTGGGTGGTGCCACAGGGCATCATCACCGTCTCCCTCGCGACCGCGCTGCTGCCGCGGATGAGCGCCTCGGTCGCCGACGGCTCGCCCGCCGCGGCGGGCCGCGACCTGTCCTGGGGCCTGCGCCGCAACGCCGTCGCCGTCGTCCCGGCGGCGCTGGCGTTCCTCGCGTTCGCGCCGCAGGTGACGGGCGTGATCTTCCAGTACGGGCAGACATCCGACGACGACGTGCGGGTCCTCGCCTGGATCCTCATGGCGTTCGCCCCGGGGCTGCCGGCCTTCGCGGGGCAGTACCTGTCCGCCCGCGCCTTCTACGCACTCGGCGACACCCGCACCCCCTTCCTGCTGAACCTCGTCATCGCCACCACCCAGGCGGCCCTGGCCGGCTGCTCCTACCTCCTGCTGCCGCCGCGCTGGGCCGTCGTCGGCATGGCCGGCGGCTATGCCGTCGCCTGCACGGTCGGTCTGTTCTGCACGACGCGGACGCTCGTCCGCCGCCTCGGCAGGTGGCCCGGCACGCTCGGCACCCACGTCCGCGTCGCCCTGGCGGCGGCGCCCGGCGCGGTCGGCGGGCACCTGCTCGCCGAGTGGTGCGCGGGGCGGCTCGGCGGCGGCCCGGCCGGGTCGGCTGCCGGTCTCGCGGCGGGCGGCACCGTGCTCCTCGTCTCGGTGGTCGCGCTGGCCGGGCCGTTGCGCGTGCCCGAGGTGCGCGCGCTGCTCCGGCCCGTGCTGCGGCGTCTGCGCAGGCGGTGACGGCGGGAACGGGGGGCGGGTGCGCCCCGGCGTTCGTATGACCAGCCGGTAGGGTCGCTGGCGTGTCCAAACCGCTGAGCCTTCCCTTCGACCCGATCGCCCGCGCGGACGAACTGTGGAAGCGGCACTGGGGCTCCGTCCCCGCGATGTCCGCCATCACGTCGATCATGCGGGCCCACCAGATCCTGCTGTCCGAGGTGGACGCGGTGGTCAGGCCGTACGGACTGACGTTCGCCCGGTACGAGGCGCTCGTGCTGCTCACCTTCAGCAAAAAGGGCGAACTCCCGATGTCCAAGATCGGTGAGCGGCTCATGGTGCACCCCACCTCCGTGACGAACACGGTCGACCGCCTCGTCCGCTCCGGGCTGGTCACGAAGCGCCCCAACCCGAACGACGGACGCGGCACGCTCGCCTCCATCACGGACGAGGGACGCGCCGTCTGCGACGCGGCCACCCGCGACCTGATGGCCATGGACTTCGGCCTCGGCGTGTACGACGCGGAGGAGTGCGCGGAGATCTTCGCCCTGCTGCGACCCCTGCGCGTGGCGGCGCAGGACTTCGATGCTCCGGGGGAGGGGGCCGGGCGGGAACGCCCCGAATGACCGGTTAGGCTCGCCGTATGAAGCGGAGTGTGCTCACGCGTTACCGGGCGATGGCGTATGTCACCGCCGTCATGCTGCTCGTCCTGTGTGTCTGCATGGTCGTCAAGTACGGCTTCGGCGCCGGCGAGGACGTAACCCTGTTCGTGGCCCAGATCCACGGGGTGCTGTTCATCCTCTACCTGATCTTCGCGTTCGACCTGGGGCAGAAGGCCCGCTGGCCGTTCGGGAAGCTGCTGTGGGTCCTGGTCGCCGGGACGATCCCGACCGCCGCCTTCTTCGTGGAGCGCCGGGTCGTCGCCGAGACCGAGCCGCTGATCGAGGCGCCGGAGCAGGAGCCCGCGGGCGTCTGACCGCAGGCCGGGCGTGCGCCCCCCGCCGGGGGGCGGCGCCCTCGTGGCCCGCGCCGCGGCCCGTTTACTTGGACTTCCTAGTAAATTGGTCGTATGGACGACGACGCCATCACCGCGGGCCGCCGACGCTGGCAGGCCCGCTTCGACGCGGCCCGCACCCGGGACGCGGACTTCACCACGCTCTCCGGCGACCCCGTGGAGCCCGTCTACGGCCCCCGCCCCGGCGACCGGTACGAGGGCTTCGCGCGCATCGGCTGGCCCGGCGAGTTCCCCTTCACCCGGGGGCTCCACCCCACCGGCTACCGCGGCCGCACCTGGACGATCCGGCAGTTCGCCGGCTTCGGCGACGCCCGCAGCACCAACGAGCGCTACCACACCATCCTCCGCAACGGGGGCGGCGGCCTGTCCGTCGCCTTCGACATGCCGACCCTCATGGGCCGCGACTCCGACGACCCCCTCGCGCTCGGCGAGGTCGGCCACTGCGGCGTCGCCGTGGACTCCGCCGCCGACATGGACGTGCTGTTCGACGGCATCCCGCTGGGCGAGGTCACCACCTCGATGACGATCAGCGGTCCCGCCGTCCCCGTCTTCTGCATGTACCTGGTCGCGGCCGAACGCCAGGGCGCCGACATCGCGAAGCTCGACGGCACCCTCCAGACGGACATCTTCAAGGAGTACATCGCGCAGAAGGAGTGGCTCTTCGGCCCGGCGCCGCACCTGCGCCTCATCGGCGACCTCATGGAGTTCTGCGCGGCCCGCATCCCCGCGTACAAGCCGCTGTCGGTGTCGGGCTACCACATCCGGGAGGCGGGCTCGACGGCCGCGCAGGAGCTGGCGTTCACCCTCGCCGACGGCTTCGGGTACGTGGAGCTGGGCCGCTCCCGCGGTCTCGACGTGGACACCTTCGCGCCGGGCCTGTCGTTCTTCTTCGACGCGCACATCGACTTCTTCGAGGAGATCGCGAAGTTCCGCGCCGCCCGCCGCATCTGGGCGCGCTGGATGCGCGACCGGTACGGCGCCACGACGGACCGGGCGCAGTGGCTCCGCTTCCACACGCAGACCGCCGGGGTGTCCCTCACCGCCCAGCAGCCGTACAACAACGTCGTGCGCACGGCCGTCGAGGCCCTGTCCGCCGTCCTCGGCGGCACCAACTCCCTGCACACCAACGCCCTCGACGAGACGCTGGCGCTGCCCAGCGAGCGGGCAGCCGAGATCGCCCTGCGCACGCAGCAGGTCCTCATGGAGGAGACCGGCGTCACCTCGGTGGCCGACCCCCTCGGCGGCTCCTGGTACGTGGAGCAGCTCACCGACCGGATCGAGGCCGACGCCGAACGGATCTTCGAGGAGATCCTGGAGAAGGGCCGCCGTGCCCGGCCGGACGGGCGGCACCCCATCGGCCCGGTCACCTCCGGGCTGCTCGCCGGCATCGAGGACGGGTGGTTCACCGGCCGGATCGCGGAGGCGTCCTTCACCTACCAGCGCGCGCTGGAGAAGGGCGACAAGCGCGTCGTGGGCGTCAACGTCCACACCGGCTCCGTCACGGGCGACCTGGAGATCCTGCGGGTCGGCGACGCCGTGGAGCGCGAGCAGGTCCGCGCGCTCGCCGACCGCCGTGCCGCCCGCGACGACGCCGCCGTACGGGCCGCGCTCGCCGCGATGCTGGACGCCGCCCGGTCGGGCCGCAACATGATCGAGCCCATGCTGGCGGCCGCCCGCAGCGAGGCGACGCTGGGCGAGATCTGCGGCGCGCTGAAGGACGAGTGGGGCGTGTACCGGGAGCCGCCCGGCTTCTGACCCCCGCCCGGGTGGCCGGGCGCCCGCCCCCGTACCGGAACGGCACCGGAAGGAGGGAGACTGGTGCCATGCAGCCACGCAACATGTCCATCAGCGGAGCCGTCGACCTCTCTGCGGTGAAGGCCGCCGCCGAGGCCCGGGAGAAGGCCGAACAGGCCCGCGCGCAGCGCGCCGCCCAGCAGCAGGAGGGTGACGCGCCCGCGGCGGCGGCCGCCGCCGTCCCGCTCGTGGTCGATGTCGACGAGGCGGGCTTCGAGCAGGAGGTGCTGCAGCGCAGCACCGAGGTGCCCGTCGTCATCGACTTCTGGGCCGAGTGGTGCCAGCCGTGCAAGCAGCTCAGCCCGGTCCTGGAGCGGCTGGCCGCGGAGTACGCCGGCAAGTTCGTGCTCGCCAAGATCGACGTGGACAGCAACCAGATGCTGTTCCAGCAGTTCGGCGTGCAGGGCATCCCGGCCGTCTTCGCCGTCGTCGCGGGTCAGGCGCTGCCGCTGTTCCAGGGCGCGGCGCCGGAGCCGCAGGTGCGGCAGGTCCTCGACCAGCTGATCGCGGCGGCCGAGCAGCGGTTCGGCATCGTCGGGCAGCCGGTGGACCCGGAGCAGGCGGCGCAGGCCGGCCCGCGGCCGCCCGCCGTTCCGCAGAACCCGGCGCTCGCCGCGGCCCACGCGGCCCTCGACTCGGGCGATCTGAACGGCGCGATCCAGGCGTACGAGAACGTCCTGACCGACCACCCGGCCGAGGAGGAGGCCCGCATCGGCCTCGCGCAGGCCCGGCTCCTCCAGCGGGTGCACGCGGCGGACCAGGAGCGGGTGCGCAGGGACGCGGCGGAGCGTCCGGCCGACGTCGCGGCGCAGCTCGCCGTCGCCGACCTCGACCTGGCCGGCGGTCATGTGGAGGACGCGTTCAGCCGGATCGTCTCCACCGTGCAGCGCACCGCGGGCGACGACCGCGAGACGGCACGGGTCCGGCTCCTGGAACTCTTCGATGTCGTCGGTGGCGATGACCCGAGGGTCGTCGCCGCACGGCAGGCCCTCGCGCGGGTGCTCTTCTGATCCGATCCCGCCCTTCCCCCCGTTCCGTGGCCGCGCTTTACCGAAACTTGGTGAAGCGCGGCCACCTCTACGTTCGGTGAACGGCACGCGTGACGCGCGGCCGGATCCGCGGGGTTGGCCGTGGTTTGGGGTGTTTCGGGACGGCAGCGAAGCGTGGCGCACCCGGCCGGGGACCCGGTGCCCCGCCCTATCTTCTTTACTGGTAAGTAAGCAACCCCTTGTGTCTGCGCGGGAGATGGACCACGATCGGATGACCGGAGGTGTCATACCGCCGGTCCGGGACAGGGGAGTCCCCACCGCGGTGGGACCTGTGCCGGTGGACCGCCGCCCGCCGGCGGTCCGTGGCAGACGCCGGGGTGCAGACCGGCGGCATCGCGCTGCTCCTCCCCAGGCGCCGGACGGTTCGCGGAACCGGGGCTCGCCGGGAGCCTCGGGGATGCTCGTCCGAAAAGGAGGAAACCAATGGAGTCTCAGGCTCGCGGCGGCACCAGATGGCGGCGGTTCGGTCTGGTCATGGTGCCGAGCGTGGCCGCCACAGCCGCGATAGGCGTCGCCATCGGCTCGGGGGCGCTGGCCGCGTCCCTCACCATGTCGGGTGACCAGTTCAAGGTCAGGGTCGCGTCGCTGGACGGCGACGGCTTCGTCCAGTACGGGACGACCATCACCGCGTCGGGCGAAGGGGACCGCGCTGTCGCCGCCTCGTCGTTCTCGCACGCGGACATCGTCGATCTCTGCCAGTCGGTCGTGGTGGACCTCCCGGTCCTGGGCGAGTACACGCTCAAGATCACGGCAGGTACCGACCCCGAGAACCCGGTGGTGGCCGAGAACCTGTTCATCGACGTGACCCAGCTCGACGCCCAGGCGACCTTCACCAACATCGAGATCGGCGTCAGTACCGGTTCCACGGGGCGCATCCGGGACGGCGAGGACACCGACGAGGACTCGTTCGCGCAGCGGTCCGACGGGGTCTACCTGACGGACGTCGAGCAGGTCGCGTACGGCACGTCCGCCGGCTCGTTCAAACTCACCGACCTGAGCCTGAGTCTGCACCGGGGCTCGGAAGAAGAGTGCTTCTGACCGAACCACGCCCCGGAGCTGTGGGCGGCGCGCCGGCGGCCGCTCCTGCTCCGGGGAGGACGGGGCGCAGCGATCCCGCGCGGCCGGTCCGGACCGCCGTATCGTGCATCCCGCCACCGAACGCGCCACCAGGGGAGTACGTGCTGTGAGTGTCAACACCGAAGAGCGAGCCGGGGTCTCCGCGATAGCCGGGGGACGCGTCGCGTTCCGGAACTTCCGGTGGAGCAGGCCGTTCTGGGCGGGGCTCTTCGTCATGGTCGCGGGCGGCCCCATCCTGTGGATGCCCTACGCCAACCTGACGATCGGTCAGCTGAATGTCCGGCTGGCCACCACCGCGGGGGCCAGCTCAGCGGTGATCGGGATCCTGCTGGTCGTGCTGGGTCTCACCATCTGGTTCCAGCCGCACGTCCGCATCTTCGCCGGGGTCGCGGCCATCCTGCTGTCGCTGGTCTCGCTGGTCGTGGCCAACTTCGGCGGCGGATTCATCGGCTTCCTGCTGGGGCTCGTCGGCGGCGCGATGAGTGTCGCCTGGGTGCCGGGCACGGCGGCACCGGCCGCCGGGAGCGGTGCGGGCGGCGCCGCCGGAAGCGCGGGCGGGGAGGGGGAGACGGCGCGGCCGGCCGGCGCGCGGGGCACCGGGAGCGCGCTCGCCGCCTTCGGGGGAACCGCGCCGGGCCGCGACACCGAATCGGGGAAGGAAGGCGAAGGTGCCGACTGACGACATAGCCGCGGGGGACGGGGGCGCGGGACCCGGCACACGGGTCCGGACGCTGCGCAGCAGGATCCAGATGCCGGTGGGCAAGGTCATCGCGCTCGTGGCGATGCCGTCCGCCGCGCTGCTCGGCCTCGGTATCGGCTCGCCGCTGGCGAAGGCCGACACGCAGCCGCCGGAGAACCCGTTCCAGGACCGTCCGTGCGTCACGGCCCCGGACGAGGAGGCGGCGGACACCGGGGACCCGGAAGAGGCCGGGGACGAAGCCGAGGAGGACGGGGGTACGGAGGAGACCGCGCCCGGGGACGGCTCCCCGGAGCCGGAGCCGACCGGGGAGGACGCGGCGCCGGGGGACGCGGGGGAGACCGAGGCTCCGGAGGCGGACGGCGGAGCCGAGGAGTCGGGGGAGGCCGAGGAGCCCGCCGAACCGCAGGCACCCGCCGACACGGAAGAACCCGAGGAACCCGGGGAATCCGAGGAGCCGCAGGAGGAGGAGACGTTCAACCCCTGGGATCCGCTGGGGATCGGCCAGGGGCTGTCCGACCTCGGGGACGCGCTGGAGGACATCTTCGTCCCGGGCGGTGACGAGGAGGACGCCGAGGCCGGTGAGTCGGGGGAGACCGGGGCGACGGAAGAACCGCAGGAGCCCGAGGCACCTGCGGACACCCAGGAGCCCGACGAATCCGAGGAGCCCGAGGCTCCCGCTGACACCGGGGAACCCGAAGAATCCGAGGAATCCGAGGCGCCGGCGGACAGCGAGCCCGACGAGGAGGCCGACGGCACCGCCGAGGACACCGGCGGGACGGACGGCGCGGGGGACGAGGACACCGAGGGGACGGACGCCGGCGGGGCGGACGACCCGTTCGCCGAGGACGAGCAGGGCCGCGAGCCGTACCCCTGCCCGACCGAGCAGCACGTCGCCGGCACCGACGAGACACCGCCCATCGTGCTCCCCGACGACCCCTGGTACCTCGACGCCACCTACCTCACGCTGCGCGGCCTCGACTACCACGGCGTGGTCAACGTCCCGACATCGAGCGGGCAGGTCAAGCAGGTGCTGAAGTTCACCGTGGAGAGCGTCGACATCGGCGACCTGCACCAGATCGTGGACGAGGCGGGCAGCTCCACCCGGTACCACGTGACGACCGAGCAGGGCTCCAACTCGACGTTCCGCAACGGCACGGTCACCATGTACACGGAGCGCCTCGAAGGGAACCTCTTCGGCGTCATCCCGATCGTCTTCGACCCCGAGCACGAGCCGCCGCTCGACATCCCCATCGCCTACTTCACGGACGTGTTCGTGACGCAGGCCGGCCAGTTCGGCGGCGATCTGACCATGACGGGCATGAACATCTTCACCACCGAGGACGGCCCCACCACCGGTCCCGAGGACTGAGCGGACAGCACAACGGCGGGTGCCCCTCCCCGGGGCACCCGCCGTTCCGCGCGGTGGTCAGCGGTGTTCCGGCAGCAGCGAGCCGAGCGGCCCGAGATCCAGGTTCAGGTCGTCGAGCGTCAGCCCGTAGCGGGAGCACAGCTCCTCCATGCGCTCGCCGAGCAGCATGAGCGTCAGACCGACGCGCTCCTCCTGCTCGGGGGAGAGGTCGCCCTCGTCCGCCCGGCGCAGGGCCTGCCGTTCCATGAGCTGCCGCAGCAGTTCGATCACGGTGAGGACGAGCTTCATCAGGTCGCGTTCCACCGTGTCGTGGTCGATCTCGATCCGTCCGCCGGTCACACCCCGCCTCCTTCCTTCACCGAACTGATCAGCGCCTTGAGGTCGATGTGGACGAGGTCCACGTCGGCGATGCTCAGGGTCAGATGCCCCGTGAGGACGACGCCGCCGGCCAGCAGCCGGTCGAGGAGGTCCACGAGCGCGATCTGCCGCTGGGCCAGCGGCTGCCCGCCCGCCGCCGCGTCGAACACGTCCGGCACCGGTGCCGTCATGCCCCGGCCCCCGCCGGCCCGCCGGCGACCGTGGCGGTGAACGAGTACGGCACCCACGGCCCGGTGAGGGACAGCCGCAGGCCGTCGACCTGCGCGGCGAGCCGGCCGACCAGGGCGCGGAACTCCGACTCGGCCTCGTGCGGCACGAGATAGGCACCGTTCAGCAGGTTCGTGCCGCGCTCGCCGGTCAGGCGCGCGTCCTGCGGCTGGTGGAGCCTGGCGTGCTCGGCGACACCGGTGAGCGTCCCGTGGACGAGCCGCGCCGCCGCCTCGGCGCGCCGCCACGCGTCGCCCGCGAGGTCGCGGGAGCGGCGGCGCTGCCGCAGGTAGTCCCGGCCGGAGCGGGCCGTGCCCCCGCCCGCCGGAGGCGGCGGCACGTCACCCTGCGCGGCCGGCAGGTCGGCGTACAGCTTGACGCCCCACTCGGCGCGGCCGTCGAGACGCTCCAGGGCGGTCGTGAACCGCTCCCGGTTCTCCGCCAGCAGCCTCCGGACGCCGTCCTCGTCGCGGCACACGGTGGCGAGGCGGAGCGGCAGTACGCAGCCGGCCGTGCCGGCCAGGGCGTCCACCACCCCCTGGTGGGCGCGGGCGACGCCCTCGAGCCAGGCCAGGTCCTCCAGGTGGGCGCGCAGCGGCTCCTCGGCGAAGTCGGCCGCCGGGACGTCGCCGACCACGGCGGCGAGCCCGCCGTCCGCGCAGGCGCGGGGCGGGCGGTCGCCGATGCCGTGCAGGGTGTCCGGCGGCGGGGGGACGTCCGCCCGCACCACCGCGTACACGTACCGCAGGGAAGCGGTGTCGTCGGGCGTGGTCACGGTGCCTCCTCGCGGGCTCGTTCCAGGGCGGCGACGCGTTCCCGGAGCCGTTCGTTCTCCTCGGCCAGCTCGCGGGGGCGGGCGCCCGACGACAGCGACGGGTCGTGCTCCCACCAGTCGATGCCCATCTCCTTCGCCTTGTCCACGGAGGCGACGAGCAGCCTGACCTTGATCGTCAGCAGCTCGATGTCGAGGAGGTTGATACGGATGTCGCCGGCGATGACGACGCCCTTGTCCAGGACCCGTTCCAGGATGTCGGCCAGGTTCGCGCTGCCCGGCCCGCCCGGTGAGAGCGGGGGCGGGCCGGGCGCGGGTGGGAACGAGCCGGGTACGGCGGGGTTCGTCATGACCGTCCGCCGTCGTCGCCGTCCGCCTCGTCCCGGTCCGCCGCCGGCTCCTCGTCGGCCACCGCCTCGTCATGGGACACGACGACCTCGCTCCGGTCGATCTCGCCGCGCCACTCGCCGGTCGCGGCGCCGCGCAGCATCACGAAGCGGCGGAAGTTCTTCAGGTCGAGGCGCGCGCGGCGGCCCTGCGCCCGCCACAGGCTGCCGGTGCGTTCCACGAGGCCCCGGGGGAAGTACTCGATCACGAGCAGCACCCGGGTGAGCGTCGGGGTGACCTCGTGGAAGGTGACGACGCCCCTGGTCGTCCCCTTGCCGCCCTCGGACGTCCAGGCGATCCGCTCGTCCGGCACCTGCTCGGTGATCGTCGCCGTCCAGCTCCGCGTGAACCACAGGACCTTCGCCTCCCACTCGGTGGTGACGTCGTCGACCTGCTCGACGCTCCGCACCCCGCGCGTGAAGCCGCTGAACTCCTGGAACTGCGTCCACTGGTCGTACGCCTCGCGCAGCGGCACGCCCACGTCGAGGTCCTCGACGATGGTCAGGCACCGGGCGTGCGCGTCGCCGGCCGCCCGCTCGGCCTCGCCGGCCGCGGCGCTCTTCCGGCCGGGCGTCACCCGGTCCTTCAGGCCCACCGCGGTGTCCTTGAGGCCGGTCGCGGTGTGCTTCACCCCGTCCTTGACGCCGGTGGTGATGCGCTCCTTCAGGTTGTCCTTCAGCCCGGCGGCGCCCGCCTCCACGGCGGCGCGTACCGGGCTCTTGCCCTCGGCGGTCTTCCTGCCGGTGGCCACTGCCATCTTCATCAGCCCCGTCTCCCTGCCTTCGGCGATGTCGTTGAGCTTCTCCGTCGCCCTGCCGAGGCCGCGTCCGGCGGCGATCAGGAGCCGTTCCGCATGGGCGGCGGCGAAGGCCGCCGCCTCCTCGCGGAGACGCCCGGCCGGATGCGGCGCGGCGGCGTCGGTCACGCGTCGTCACCCCTGTCGTCGGCGGAGCGGCGCGCGGCACCGCTGCCGGCGCCGGTCCGCTTCGCGGCGCTCTTGCGGGCCGTCGTGGTCTTCTTGGCGGGCGCCTTCTTCCCGGCGGACGCGCTCTTCCGTTCCGTCGCGGTCTTCTTCGCGGGTGCCTTCTTCGCCGGCGTCCGCTTCGCGGCCGTCTTCTTCGCGGGGGCCGCGCGGCCCGCCGTGGCGCGTGCCGCGCCCTTCGCGGTGTCCTTGGCGCCCTCGGCCGTGTCCTTGGCGTCACCGGCCGTGTCGCGTACGGCGCCCGGCAGTTCGGGCGTGGCCTTCCGCAGGCCCTCGCCCAGCCCGTCGATCCGCTGGTTCACGGCGTCGGTACGGGCGCGCAGCCCGTTCGCCAGTGCCTCCATGCGGCGGGTGACGAGCACGCGGGCCGCGGAGTCCTTCATCTCCACGACGTTGCCGCGGACCCGGGCACCGGCCTCGGCGATCCGCCGGTTCGCCGCGAGCGGCCCGGCGGCGAGCAGCAGGAGTCTGCGGGGGCCGAGGTCGAGGCGCTTCGCCACGACCAGACCGCCGCCGACGGCCAGCGCCGTCCTGCCGCGTTTCGTGCGGCCGAGCACGTAGCCCGTGGCCAGTGCCGCCGCGAGGGTGATTCTGCTCGTCATCGTGCCAGCCAATCGTGTGTCGGGAGGAGCCGGTCCAGCAGCTCGTCCTCCCTGCGGTCGAACTCCGTCTCGTCGATCAGGCCGCGGTCGAGGTCGTCCGCCAGCGCCGCCAGCTCCCGCTGCACGACGGCCGGGTCGTAGTACCGGCGCTCCGCCTCGGCGGTCACCTGGGACAGGACCCAGCCCGTGCCGCGCGCGGGAGCCAGCGGCAGCAGCAGGACCTCCTTCAGCAGCCCGAACATCACGCCGCCGTCGCCGAGGCCGTCCGCACGAAGCTGTACGGCGGCAGCGGGCCGCTGACGGCCAGCTCCAGGTGGGGCGCGCTCTCCTGGAGCTGCTCCACCCGGGTCAGGAAGTCGGCGGCGTGCTCCCGGTCCACGAGGAACGAGAGGTTCACCACCCGCTCCCCGCCCTCCGGACCCGCGGCCCGGTCCACGGCGTGCGGCGCGAGGGCCTCGGCGACGGCGGCGGAGTCGCGTGCCGCCTGCGCCTGCACGGCGCCGGCCACCAGCTCGCCGAGCCGCACCCGGTCCTCGTGGCGGCCGCCCTCGCCACGCGTGGCGGCGTTCAGCCGGCCGATCTCCTCGTCGCCGGTGACGATGGCGCGCAGCAGCACGTCCTCCCGGTGCACGCCCTTCACGTTGTACTCGACGCGCCCCGCGACCGTTTCGAGCTGCTGCCGGTGCAGGTCGGCGTTGGCCGCGAGTTCGGCCCGCACGGCGTCGTCGTCGGCCGACACGCTGCCGAACCGCAGCGGCAGGACCGCGCCGGCCGTGGAGACGGCCGTCAGGACCCGCTGGTGCGCGAACAGGTCGCGCCGCTTGGGCCGCAGGCCCTCCGGGCAGTCGCTCACGACCGCCGCCGCGTCGCCCTCGCGCAGCACGCGGACGGGGCGCGGCGGGTCGCCGACACCGGCCAGGTCCTCCGGGAGGTCCGGGAGTCCGGCGTGCGTGATGCCGTACACGTAGGTGCTCATGCCGTGTCCTTCTCGCGTCGCGCGGCCGACGCGCGCCGGGTCCTGCGCTTCTCGTTCTCGTCGCCGCCGTCACCCGTCCCGTCGGCGGACTCGTCGTCCGACCGGCCCTCGCCGCGGCCCTGCCGGAACGCGTCGGTGAACGATTCGACGGCGCCGGCGACGGCGCCCTTCGTCTTGCCCCTGGCGCCCGACTCCGTCATCGTGCCGACGAGTTCGGGCAGCCCCGGGTCCTTCTTCGGGCCGGCCTCCAGGTCGAGCCGGTTGCAGGCCTCGGCGAAGCGCAGATACGTGTCCACGCTCGCCACCACGACCCGGACGTCGATCTTCAGGATCTCGATGCCCACCAGCGAGACGCGCACGAACGCGTCGATCACCAGTCCTCGGTCGAGGATCAGCTCCAGTACGTCGTAGAGCGTTCCGGATCGGGATCCCCCGCCGCCGCCCTGAGCGGTCGGCGCGGATGTGGCCACTGCGGTGGTCATGTCGGAATGCCTCCTGCCTCGTTCGCGTGTCGCGGACTCCGGCGCGGTGCTAGCGCCGGTCGGCCCGGCCGCGGTCGTAGCGCCGCGTGCGCCGGTAGCCGGTGACCCGCCCCTCGGCGTCGGTGGTGACCTCGTAGGCCGCCATCAGGCTCATCGTCTCGGGCACGCGGGCCAGTTCGACGACCTCGGCCTCGATCAGCCAGCCGTCACCGGTCCGTTCGACCCGGGTGACGGCCTCCGCCTGAAGGCCCGTCAGCCCGGTGAACTCGGCACCGGCCGTACGGACGACCTCAAGCACGGGCCGGGGTGTACGGGCCACGTCCGCCTCGTCGTTGTCGTCACTGCCGTCGTTGCGTCTCTTCTCTGCCATGGCTCTAGTCGGGTTCCTTGGCCCGGCGGCGGCCAAACGTCCGTTTCGCCCGGCCGATCCCGGGCAGAAGGGGCCGCGTGCGCGCACGGCACGACAGGCGCCCCGGTCCGGCGGCGGGCCGGAACGGGGCGCTCGTACGGGGGAGTTCGGGGACGGCCGGTGGGCGGGCGGACGGCGAAGCGCCCCCGGCGTCGGATGCCGGGGGCGCTTCGGGACACGGGTCGGTGGGGCGGAGGTCACACGCCCTGGTGGCCGCCCAGGTGGTGCACACGGACCATGTTCGTCGTGCCGACGACACCGGGGGGCGAACCGGCCGTGATGATCATCGTGTCGCCGGGCTCGTAGCGGCCCAGCCGGGACAGCTCCGCGTCGCACAGCTCGACCATCTCGTCGGTGTGGTTCACGTTCGGGACGACCGTGGTCTCGACGCCCCAGCTCAGTGTGAGCTGGTTGCGGGTCGCGGGCTCGGAGGTGAAGGCCAGGATCGGCTGCACGGCGCGGTAGCGGGACAGGCGGCGGGCCGTGTCGCCCGACTTGGTGAAGGCCACGAGCGCCTTGGCGTTCAGGAAGTCGGCCATCTCGGCGGCCGCGCGGGCCACGGAACCGCCCTGCGTGCGCGGCTTCTTGCCCGGCACCAGCGGCTGGAGGCCGCGGGAGAGCAGCTCGCCCTCGGCCGCGATGACGATCTTCGACATGGTCTTGACCGTCTCGATCGGATAGCGGCCGACCGACGACTCGGCCGACAGCATCACCGCGTCGGCGCCGTCCAGGATCGCGTTGGCCACGTCCGAGGCCTCGGCACGGGTCGGCCGGGAGTTCTCGATCATCGACTCCATCATCTGCGTGGCGACGATGACGGGCTTCGCGTTGCGGCGGCACAGGTCGATCAGGCGCTTCTGCACCATCGGGACCTTCTCCAGCGGGTACTCCACGGCCAGGTCGCCGCGGGCCACCATCACACCGTCGAAGGCGAGGACGACCTCCTCCATGTTGTCCACGGCCTGCGGCTTCTCGACCTTCGCGATCACCGGCACCCGGCGGCCCACGCGGTCCATCACGCGGTGCACGTCGCGGACGTCGTCGGCGTTGCGCACGAACGACAGGGCGACCATGTCCACGCCCAGCCGCAGCGCGAACTCCAGGTCCTCCACGTCCTTCTCGGACAGCGCCGGGACGTTCACCGCGACGCCGGGGAGGTTGATGCCCTTGTGGTCGGAGATGACACCGCCCTCGATGACGATCGTCCGCACGCGCGGGCCGTCGACCTCGAGAACCTGCAGGGCGACGTTGCCGTCGTTGATGAGGATCGACTCACCCTTGGCGACATCGCCCGGCAGGCCCTTGTAGGTGGTGCCGCAGATCGTGCGGTCACCGGCGACGTCCTCCGTGGTGATGGTGAACTCGTCGCCACGCGTCAGCTCCACCGGGCCGCCGGCGAACGTCTCCAGGCGGATCTTGGGCCCCTGCAGGTCGGCCAGCACGCCGACCGCGCGCCCCGTCTCCTCGCTCGCCTTGCGGACGCGGTGGTACCGCTCCTCGTGCTCCTGGTGTGACCCGTGGCTGAAGTTGAAGCGGGCCACGTTCATGCCCGCCTCGATGAGCGCCTTCAGCCGGTCGAACGAGTCCACGGCGGGACCCAGGGTGCAGACGATTTTGGAACGGCGCATGAAGCGATCCTAACCTTTTGTTCCGTGGAGGAATAATTCAGGGGCTGACCAGATCGTAAGCCTGACGCGCGATCTCCAGTTCCTCGTCCGTGGGCACCACGGCCACGGCGACCGCAGCGTACTCGGGAGAGATGAACCGCGGGCCTCGATCCGGTGCCGTGTTGCGGTCGGGGTCCACCACGAGGCCCAACCCGCCGAGACCCGCCAGCACGGCGGCCCGTACGACGGGGGAGTTCTCGCCCACCCCGGCCGTGAACGCCACCGCGTCCACCCGGCCCAGGACGGCCGTGTACGCGCCGACGTACTTCTTCAGCCGGTGCGTGTAGACGTCCAGCGCGAGCCGCGCCGCGCCGTCCCCGGCCGCCGCGCGGCGGGTGACCTCGCGCATGTCGTTGTCGCCGCACAGGCCGAGGAGGCCCGAGCGCTTGTTCAGCAGCGTGTCGATCGCGTCCAGCGACATGCCGGCGTTGCGCGCCAGGTGCAGCACCACCGCAGGATCGATGTCGCCCGACCGCGTGCCCATGACCAGGCCCTCCAGCGGTGTGAGCCCCATGGACGTCTCCACGCACACGCCGCCCGCCACCGCCGACGCGGACGCGCCGTTCCCGAGGTGCAGGACGATGACGTTGACGTCCTCGGGGGCACGGCCCAGCAACTCGGCCGTACGGCGCGACACGTAGGCGTGGGACGTGCCGTGGAAGCCGTAGCGGCGGATCCTGTGCTCGTCGGCCGTCGCCGTGTCGATGGCGTACCGGGCGGCGTACTCCGGCATCGTCGTGTGGAACGCCGTGTCGAACACCGCCACCTGCGGCACGCCGGGCGCCAGCGCGGTGGCCGTCCTGATGCCGTCGAGGTTCCCCGGGTTGTGCAGCGGCGCCAGCGGCACCAGGGACTCGATCTCGGCGACCGCCGCGTCGTCCAGGACGACGGGACCGCTGAACCGTTCACCCCCGTGCACGACCCGGTGGCCCACGGCCGCGAGGTCCGGCGCGTCGAACCCCGTGCCGTCCGCCGCCAGCTCGTCCGCCACCGCCCGCAGCGCCGCCGCCACGTCGGGGAAGGGACCCGGGCGCTCGCGCTCCCGCCCGCCGGCGGGGGTGTGCGCAAGGCGCGCCGAGTCCTCGCCGATCCGCTCCACCAGGCCGGTCGCCACGCGCGAGGCGTCCGCCATGTCGAGGAGCTGGTACTTCACCGACGACGACCCCGTGTTGAGGACGAGGACCCGTGTCCGTCCCGTGCCGCTCATGTCCCGCTCTCCTCGTCGCGCCGCTGGTCGTGCTGCTGCTGGGCCTGGACGGCCGTGATGGCGACCGTGTTCACGATGTCCTGGACGAGCGCGCCCCGCGACAGGTCGTTCACCGGCTTGCGCAGCCCCTGCAGGACGGGGCCGACCGCCACCGCGCCCGCCGAGCGCTGGACCGCCTTGTACGTGTTGTTGCCGGTGTTCAGGTCGGGGAAGACCAGCACCGTGGCCTGGCCCGCCACCGACGACCCGGGCAGCTTCGCCGCCGCCACCGTCGGCTCCACCGCGGCGTCGTACTGGATCGGACCCTCGACCCGCAGATCGGGCCGCGCCCGCCGCACCAGCTCCGTCGCCTCGCGCACCTTGTCGACGTCGGCGCCGCTGCCCGACGTCCCCGTCGAGTACGACAGCATCGCGATCCGCGGCTCGACACCGAACCGCGCCGCCGTCACCGCCGACTGGATCGCGATGTCGGCGAGCTGCGCCGCGTCCGGGTCCGGGTTCACGGCGCAGTCGCCGTAGACGAGCACCTGGTCGGCCAGACACATGAAGAAGACCGACGACACGATCGACGCGTCCGGCTTCGTCCTGATCACCTCGAACGCCGGGCGGATCGTCGCCGCCGTCGAGTGCGCGGCGCCCGACACCATGCCGTCCACCAGGCCCTCGCGGACCATGAACGTGCCGAAGTACGACACGTCCGCGACCACGTCCCACGCCAGCTCGGGCGTCACGCCCCGATGCGCGCGCAGGTCCGCGTACAGCTCGGCGAATCGTTCCCGCAGCGGGGAGGTGCGCGGGTCGACGACGCGGGCCGACGGCGCGGCGTCGTCCCCCGGCAGCTCGTCGGGGCCGAGGAACCGCAGGTCGAGGCCCAGGTCGGCGGCATGCTTGCGGATGCGCGTCTCGTCGCCGAGCAGCGTCAGATCGCAGATGGTGCGCCGCAGGATCACCTCGGCGGCCCGCAGCACGCGCTCCTCGTCGCCCTCCGGCAGCACCACATGGCGCCGGTCGGCGCGCGCCCGCTCGATGAGCCCGTGCTCGAACATCATCGGCGTCATGCGGCCGCTGCGCGCCACCGCCAGGCGCTCGCCCAGCGCCGCCGTCGCCACCCGCGACTCGAAGAGACCGAGCGCGATCTCCGCCTTCCGCGGGGTCGCCGCCGTCAGCTTGCCCTCAAGGCCCGACAGCGCCGCCGCCGTCGGGAACGAGCCGTCCGCCACCAGCAGCACCGGCGTGCCCGGCGCGAGGCGGTGCGCGAGGGCCATCGTGCGGTCGGACGGGCGCTGGTCCAGCGTGAGCAGGACACCGGCGACCGGCGGCGAGCCCGCGCTGTGGGCGGCGAGCGCGCCGACGACCAGGTCCTCCCGGTCGCCCGGCATGATCACCATGCAGCCCTCGGTCAGCGCGTCGAGGAACGTCGGCAGCGTCGCGCCGCCGAAGACGAACCCGCGCACGTCCCGCGCGAGGCCCGTCGCGTCCCCGAGCAGCACCCGCGCGCCGATGGCGTCCGCGACCTGCGCCACCGTGGGCGCCGCCAGCGCGGCGTCCTCGGGCAGGACCCACACCGGCACGGGCAGGTGGCCCGCCAGCTCGCGGAGGGCGGGCGCCGCCTCCGCCTCGGCGACACGGTTGGCGATCATGGCGACCACGTCGCACCCCAGGGAGGCGAGGGCGTGGTGGGCGTTGCGGACCTCGGCGGCCACCGACGCGCCGCTCTGCCCGGGACCGGCGACGACCGCGAGGACGGGGGCGCCGAACTCGTTCGCCAGCCGCGCGTTCAGGGCCAGCTCGGCGGGGAGCTGGGTGTCGGCGTAGTCCGTCCCGAGGACGAGGACCACCTCGAAGGCGCGGGCCACCTCGTGGAACCGTTCGACCAGCCGCCCGACCAGCTCGTCCGTCCCGCGCTCGGCCTGGAGCACCGCCGCCTCGGCGTACGACATGCCGCGCGCGGCGGCCGGCTCCTGCGCCAGCCGGTAGCGGCCCCGCAGCAGGTCGAACACCCCGTCGGGGCCGTCGTGCGCCAGTGGCCGGAACACGCCGACCCGATCCACGCGCCGGGTCAGGAGCTCCATCACCCCGAGGTCGACCACCTGCCGGCCGTCGCCCCGGCCTATCCCGGTCACATACACGCTGCGCGTCACAGTCCCCTTCCCGTTCGCTTCAAGGCCCGCTCGTGGCAAGCTCGCCCTTGGGTGCGGCGGGCAGTCTCTCCGACCGTACCCGCGCGCGGGCGGTGAGCGCGCGGCGGGCGGGGAAGCGCCGTGACCACGCCCCCGGCGCGCGTGAAACAATTCCGCTGCCCCGATGGCGCGGCACCCAGTCCCTAGCGAGCAGGAGAGCACCACCATGCGAATCGGAGTTCTCACCGCAGGCGGTGACTGCCCGGGTCTCAACGCCGTGATCCGGTCGGTCGTCCACCGCGCCGTGGTGGACCGTGGCGATTCCGTCATCGGCTTCGAGGACGGCTTCAAGGGCCTCCTGGAGGGCCGTTACCGCGAACTCGACATCAACGAGGTCAGCGGCATCCTGGCCCGGGGCGGCACGATCCTCGGCTCCAGCCGCCTGGAGCGCGCACGGCTGGCCGAGGCGTGCGACAACGCGGAGGCGTTCCGCCGCAAGCTCAGCCTCGACGCGCTGATCCCGATCGGCGGCGAGGGCACGCTGACCGCCTCCCGCATGCTGTCCGACGCCGGCATCCCCGTCGTCGGGGTGCCCAAGACCATCGACAACGACATCTCCGCCACCGATCGCACGTTCGGCTTCGACACGGCCGTGGGGGTCGCGACCGAGGCCATCGACCGGCTGAAGACCACCGCCGAGTCGCACCAGCGGGTGATGGTCGTCGAGGTCATGGGGCGGCACGCCGGGTGGATCGCGCTGGAGGCCGGGATGGCGGGCGGTGCGCACGGCATCTGCGTGCCGGAGCGGCCGTTCCAGGTGGACGACCTGTGCAAGATGATCGAGGAGCGCTTCGCGCGCGGGAAGAAGTTCGCGGTCATCTGCGTCGCCGAGGGCGCCCGGCCGGCCGAGGGGTCCATGCCGTACGAGCGGGGTGAGATCGACGCGTACGGGCACGAGCGGTTCACCGGCATCGGGACGCGGCTCGCGGCCGAGCTCGAGCACCGGCTCGGCAAGGAGGCGCGGCCCGTCATCCTGGGGCACGTCCAGCGCGGCGGCACGCCGACGGCGTACGACCGCGTCCTCGCGACCCGGTTCGGCTGGCACGCGGTGGAGGCGGCGCACCGGGGCGAGTTCGGCATGATGACGGCGCTGCGCGGCACGGAGATCGTGATGGCGCCGCTGGCCAGCGCCACGATGGAGCTGAAGACGGTGCCGCAGAACCGCATGGACGAGACCGAAGCCGTCTTCTGACGGCTCGCGGTCCAGGGATTCCGCTCCGCCCGTCCGGCGCGCCCGGACGGGCGGTGTGAGGGGCACGGCCGTCGCGGCATCGTTCCACCCGGCGCCGACCAGGGCGTTCGCCATGGCGCGGGAAAACGTTTGCGCTCGGGGTGACGGCACGGAGCCGCGCCGCCCGGCGCGTCCGGTCTCCGGCACATACCCGACCACCGCTGCCCGTGCATCGTTACACCTGGGCGGGGGCGCGCGGTCTCCTCGCCCGTACTTCCCGGTCGCAAGCCGCCCTGCTGCCGCCGCCATCGTTGTACCCGGCGACAGCAGCGCTGCCCGGCACGGACCGCGCGTCCGTCGGTTGATCGGCCCTGCTCGGACCGCCGGCGCGTTCGCGGCCGTACCGGCTGGTTGTAAATCGTTGCACCTCGGGCGTGGGGCACGGCTTCCTCGCCGACTCTTCCTGACCGCCCGGTCGCCCGGCTGTTGGTGCATCGTTCTACCGGCGAGGGGCGAGCTGCCCGGCCCAGGAGGTACTCCCGGCTGCTGTGCGCCCGGTCCGGAGCACGCGCCTGGCCCGCTGTCCTGCTCCGTGCAGGCCACGCGCCTGGCCGTTCCGGATGCTGGTGGATCGTTGTAGTCCGGGGATGAGGCGCGGTCCCTTCGCAGGCACCTTCTGCCCGCGACCGCCCGACTGCTGGTACATCGTTTTCCGCGCGGCGTCGTCGGGGCGACCCGTAAGTCTCCTCGGCCGCTTGGCGGCTCGTGCATCGTTCTACCCGGGACGAGGGCTCAGTCCACCCCGCCGCCTTTCTGATCGCCCGATCGCCCGGCTGCTCGTGCATCGTTGCAGTCGGGCGGCCGAGCTGCCGGTCCGGAGCACGCTCCCGACGGTTGTCGTGCCCGGATCAGGACTCGGCTCGCGGCAGAGCTCGTGCATCGGCTCGGCAAGGAGGCGCGGCCCGTCGTCCTGGGGCATGTCCAGCGCGGCGGCACGCCGACGGCGTACGACCGCGTCCTCGCGGCCCGGTTCGGCTGGCACGCGGTGGAGGCGGCGCACCGGGCGAGTTCGGCATGATGACGGCGCCGCACGGCACGGAGATCGTGAATCCGGGGCCGCTTCCGGCCGTATCGATTGCTTGTGAACCGTTGCACCGAGGGAGGGCGCGCGGTCAACCTGCCGATCTTCTAGATCGGTCGGCCGCAGGTGCATCGTTGTACCGGCGACGGTCACGCTGCCCGGCCCCTGGTGCATCCCCGGCTGTTGTGCGCCCGGTCCGGAGCACGCGCCTGGCCCGCTGTCCTGCTCCGTGCAGGCCACGCGCCTGGCCGTTCCGGATGCTGGTGGATCGATGTAGCCCCTGGGATGAAGCGCGGTCCTTTCGCTGGCGCATTCCGACTGCGAGTCTGCCTGGCTGCCGGCACAACGACGTCTGGGGGACGGCGGTGTCGTCCGTTCCCGTCCGTCTCCTCGGTCCTCTGGCTGCCTGTGCATCGTTACACCTGGGCTGGGGATCGGCGCGTGTCGTCGGCGTTCCCGGGGCGCCCGGCCGCGCGGCTGCTGGTGCATCGTTGTAGCGGCGGCTGTGCCGACCGATGCGGCTGGTGCTTCCGGCTGCCGAGACGTCGCTGTTCCCGGGCCGCCTGGCAGCCGGGCCGCGAGCGTCCTCACTCCTGCACGCCACGGTGGAACGTTCTACTGTCCCTAGCCCTCGACCCCGTGGTCGCCGGCGGTTCCGCGCCGCGTGTCCGCCGGATCGGGTGGTTCCCCGTGTCCGTACGCGGCGCCTCACCGTCGACCGGAAAACGTTCCACCGACGGTACGGACAACGTTCCACCCCGCCGCCTCCGCCCCCGCGCTGTCGGTGTCTGGCAGCGCCTGTCAGAGAGGGCGCCCCGCCTGTCAGCTTCCTGTGCGGGCGGTGACAGGCGCCTTCGCGAGGCTTGCACCGACAACGATGCACCGGCCCTGTCCCACCGGACTGGGGCAAGCTAAGGAGAGGAGAGCCCGCCATGACGTACGCGTTCCGGACCTCGGGCCTCGTGAAAAGGTTCGGGGACACCACGGCGCTGGCCGGGGTGGACCTCGCGGCCCGGCCCGGTACCGTCCTCGGCGTCCTCGGACCGAACGGCGCGGGCAAGACGACCGCCGTCCGCATCCTCGCGACCCTGCTGCGGCCCGACGGGGGCAGTGCCGAGGTCGCCGGCCACGACGTGGTCAAGCAGTCCGAGGAGGTCCGCCGCCGTATCGGGCTCACCGGCCAGTACGCCTCCGTGGACGAGGACCTCACGGGTGTCGAGAACCTGGAGATGATCGGCCGCCTCCTCGACCTGCCCCGCCGCACCGCCCGCGCCCGGGCGGCCGAACTGCTCGCCCAGTTCGACCTCACCGAGGCCGGCCGCCGCCGCGCCGGCACCTACTCCGGCGGCATGCGCCGCCGCCTCGACCTCGCCGCGAGCCTCGTCGCCCACCCCGAGGTCGTCTACCTGGACGAGCCCACCACCGGTCTCGACCCCGCCAAGCGCGACGACGTCTGGGCACTGGTCCGCGAGCAGGTCGACCAGGGCGTCACCGTGCTCCTCACCACCCAGTACCTGGAGGAGGCCGACGCCCTCGCCGACGAGATCGCCGTCATCGACCACGGCTCCGTCATCGCGCAGGGCACCCCGCACGAGCTGAAGGCCGTCGTCGGCGGCCAGACCCTCCAGGTCCGGCCCGTCGACCCGGCGCGGCTGCCCGACGTGACCGCCGTGCTGGAACGCGTCACCGGCACGCGCCCCGACTCCCCGGCCCGGGGCGTCGCGAGCGTCCCCGTCACCGGCGACGCGGCGCTCCCTCCGCTCGTCGCGCGGCTCGCGGAGGAACGCATCGAGGTCTTGGAGCTGTCCCTGCGGCTGCCCAGCCTCGACGAGGTCTTCTACGCCCTCACCGGCGAGCACGGCCGCGCCGGCAGTGACGGCAAGGACAGCGCCAAGGACCAGAAGGACCAGCAGCAGAACCAGGAGGCGGCCACCGTATGAGCGCCATGACCACGACCCGACCCACCACCGCACCGGCCGGCGCCCCCGCGCCCGGCGCATCGCGCCGCCCCGCCGTCCAACGCGCCCTCGCCCACAGCCTCGTCCTGGCCAAGCGCAGCCTCATCAAGACGCTCCGCACGCCGGAACAGCTCATCGACGTGACGCTCCAGCCCATCATCTTCGTCGTCATGTTCGTCTACCTGCTCGGCGGCGCGGTCTCCGGCGACACCACCGCGTACCTCACCGTGCTGCTGCCCGCGATCATGGTGCAGACCGTGGTGTTCGCGACCGTCGCGACCGGCGTCAACCTGAACACCGACATGAAGAAGGGCATCTTCGACCGGTTCCGCAGCCTGCCGATCATCCGCTCGGCGCCACTGCTCGGCTCGGTCCTCGGCGACATGGTGCGGTTCGTCGTCTGCATCGCCGTCCTGCTCGGCTTCGGCTACGCGGTCGGCTACCGCATCGGCACCGACCCGCTGTCCGCGCTCGCCGCCGTCCTGCTCGTGATCCTCTTCGGCTTCTCGCTCATCTGGATCTCCGTGCTGCTCGGTGTCACGGCGCGGGAGCCGGGAGCTGTGCAGGGGATCATGTTCCTCGCGATGTTCCCGCTCACCTTCGGGACCAACATGATCACCCCGACCGAGACCCTGCCCGGCTGGCTCCAGGCGTGGGTCAAGGTCAACCCGGTGACGGACGTGATGGAGGCCGCGCGCGGACTGCTGAACGGGGGCGCCGTCGCCGGACCCGTCACGCACACCCTGCTGTGGTCAGTCGGTCTGTTCGCCGTCTTCTTCCCACTCGCCGTCCGGGCCTACCGCCGCACGGCGTAGCAGATCGATCGCCTCGGCGCGGGACACGTCCCGCCCGAGGCCGTACGCCGCATCGAACCCGGAGTCGCCCAGCGCCCCGCGCAGCCGCGCGGTCAGCGCGGCGACGTCCGGGTCGGCGGGCGTCTCGATCCCCCGCGCGCACGCCGCCGCGCCGAGCGCGGTCGCGGCGCGCCCCGGTTCGCCGCGGGCCTCCTCGAGCACGGCGAGCCCCACTCCGACGAACGCGACGACCGGCATGTCCGTCACGCCGATGCCCTCGCGCAGCGCGTGCGTCAGGTCCCGTTCGACGGACACCGGCCCCGCGCCGCTCGCCAGCAGTGCGACGGCCTTCTCGCGCCGCACCATCGCGGCGAGCTGCGGTTGGGCGAACGCACGCCGCTCCACGACCTCCAGCGCGGCGTCGAGGTGCGCGAGCGCCTCCGCGTACCGGCCCCTTCCGCGCAGCACCGAGCCCAGCATCTGCCGCGACGTGGTGACCAGGAAGCTTCCGCCGCGCCGCTCCGCCGCCTCGGTCAGCCGCTCCAGCTCGGCGATCGCGCCCTCCGGGTCGCCGCGCAACGCGCGCAGCGCCGCCAGCCGCACGCTGACCTGGTGCTCGTCCGTCTCGGTGCGCAACTCCCGCATCAGGGCGAGCGCCTCGGTCATCCTGGCCTCGGCCGACCCGTACTCGCCGAGGATCCGTTCCGTCTCGCCCAGGGTGGTGAGCGCCATCGCGAGGGTCCAGCGTTCGCCGATCGACCGGAAATCGTCCATCGCGCGCAGGATCTCGTCCCGCGTGCCCAGCGGATCGCCGGTGTTCTCGCGGACCGCGGCCCGCATCAGTCCCACCAGGGAACGCGCCCACGGATCGGGGTGGTCCACGGTGAGCGTCGGCAGCTCGAAGGGTCCCCCGGGCTTCATCCGCCGGCTGAAGATCTCGATGCCGGGGACGAAGAACGCGAGCAGTGGATGGCGCACGGACAGGTCGCCGAGCGCCTTCAGCTCGCGCCGCAGACGGCTGACCATGGGCGTCAGCCCCTGCCCGTCGCCCGTCGACGCCTCGTTGATGAGGGCCACGCCGAGGACGAGCGTACGGGCCTCCGCCGGCGACTCACCGGGGACGGCCAGGGCGATCCGCATCCAGTTGACGGCCTCCGTGTGGAGTCCCCGCATCGTCCAGAACAGCGCAAGCGCCGCGCACAGCCGGATCGCCGTCTCGGCGTCGCCGGTCGCGGCGGCGTGGTGCAGGACCGACATGCAGTTGTCCCGCTCCGCGATGAGCGCGGCGATCCACGGGAGTTGCCCGGCACCGCGCAGCTCCGGTTCGGCCGTCTCCGCCAGCCGCAGGAAGTAGGCGGCGTGCGCGTCGCGGACGGCGCGGACCCGTCCCTGGGCGGCGAGCCGCTCGAACCCGTACTCGCGCAGCGTCTCCAGCATCCGGAACCGCGGCCCGTCCGGATCGTCCGCCTGCCCCGCGACCTGGAGGATGGACTTGTCGGCGAGGGAGGTGAGCAGTTCGAGCGCCTCGTCGGCCGGGATCCCGCACACGCCCTCGGCGGACGCGGGCGTCACGCCGCCGGAGAAGACGGCGAGCTGGTCCGCGAGCCGCCGCTCCTCGTCCGTGAGCAGCTCCCAGCTCCACGCGACGACGGCGTGCAGCGTGCGGTGCCGCGGCATCGCCGTCCGGCTCCCGCCGGTCAGCACCCTGAACCGGTCGTCCAGCCGCGCCGCGAGCTGAGCGGGGGAGAGGGAACGCAGGCGGGCGGCGGCCAGTTCGATGGCGAGCGGCAGGCCGTCCAGGCGGCGGCAGATCTCCACGACGGCCGCCGCGTTGTGCTCGTCCACGGTGAAGCCGGGGCGCACGGCGGCTGCTCGGTCGGTCAGCAGCCGTACGGCCGCCGCGTCGGCCGCCGTGCGCGGGTCGGCGCCGTCGGTGGGCAGCCCGAGCGGCGGCACGGGGGAAAGCGTCTCGCCGGTGATGCCGAGGGGTTCCCGGCTCGTCGCGAGGACACGCAGGGCGGGGCAGTGGCCCAGGAGGTGGTCGGCGAGGCGGGCGGCGGCGTCGATGAGATGTTCGCAGTTGTCGAGAACGAGGAGCGTCGGCGTCAAGGCGAGGGCGTCCGTCAGCATGCCGAGGGCGTCCCTCGGGCGGCTCGCCGCACCGGGCGGGACGGGCCGCTCCAGCATGGCGGTGACGCGGCGGCCCAGCGCGTCCAGCACGGCCTGCGGCAGGTCGTCCGGGTCGGTCAGGGGCGCCAGCTCCGCGATCCACGCGCCGCCCGGGAAGCCGTCCGCCAGCGCGGTGGCCGCCGTGGACGCCAGCCGGGTCTTGCCCGCGCCGCCCGGGCCGACGAGCGTCACGAGACGCGCTTCGGACAGGCGCTTGGTGATGAGGTTCAGCTCGTCCTCGCGGCCGATGAAGCTCGTGAGGGCCGCCCGCAGATTGCCGGTGCGGGGACCGGCCGCGCCCGTGCCGGTGGGCGCCTCCTCGGCGGGGGGCGGGTACGCGGCGGCCGGCGGGGTGAGCGCGGGGTCCGCGCGCAGGACGGAAAGGTGCAGGTCCCGCAGCTCGGGCGAGGGATCGACGCCCAGCTCGTCGGCGAGCAGCGTGCGGTACTCCTCGTACGCCGTCAGCGCCTCCGCCTGCCGTCCGGCCGCGTACCTGGCCCGCATGAGCAGGGCACGCGGGCGCTCCCGCAGGGGGTGGTCGGTGACCAGGGCCTCCAGCTCGGGGAGGACGGCCGCGCCCCGGCCCGCCGCCAGCTCCGCCCCGTACAGATCCTCGCGGGCGGCGAGCCGCAGCTCCGTCAGACGGGCGGCGGGCGCGGTGGCGAACGGGGCGTCCGCCGCGTCGGCGAGCGCCGGGCCGCGCCACAGCGCGAGCGCCGCGCGCAGCGCCCCGGCGGCGGCCTCCGCGTCCCCCGCGCCGAGGGCGCGCCGGCCCTCGGCGGCCAGCCGTTCGAAGCGGAACGCGTCCACCTCGTCCCGCGCGACCGCCAGCCGGTACCCGCCCGGCGCCGAGACGATCAGACCGGAGTCGGGCAGGGCGCGGCGCAGCCGTGAGACGAGGGACTGCAGGGCGTTCGCCTGGTCCCCCGGCACCTCGCCACCGCCCCACAGGGCGTCCACGAGGGACTCGGCCCGCACCGGAGAGCCCGCGTCCAGTGCGAGGCGGGTCAGGAGCGTCCGCAGCCGCGCGCCGGTGACGGCGACGGGCTGTCCCTGCGGGGTGGCCACTTCAAGCGGCCCGAGAATGCCGACCTGCACGGGCATCAGTCTCCCACTGTCCGGCGCCGGGCGGTGGACATGCGTTCGTCCGGTACTTCCGGCGCGGTCCGGCTCACAGGCCGAACAGCCCTCGGCAGCCGTCCAGCCCTCCGACCTCCACGGGGACGGTCCGGTGCGCCGTCCAGTCCGCGCGGTCGAGGCGCAGCCGCCGCAGGGTGCGGGCGGCGCCGCGCACGGAGATCACCTCGATGCCGTCGGGGCGGTACCCGAGCTTCTCCGACACGCGCAGCGACGCCGGGTTGTCGAGCATGGCGGCGGAGGTGACGGCGCGGGCGCCCAGGCACTCGAAGGCGAGGTGGGTGATGGCGGCGCGCATCTCGGTCCCGAGGCCGTTGCCCTGGTGGGCGAGTCCGAGCCAGGACCCGGTTGTCGCTTCACGGGTGACGGCGAAGTCATGGGCCGAGATGTCCTGGCGCCCGACGACACGGCCGTCGCACGACACGGCGAGGCTGAGCGTCCACCGCTCCGGCCGCCAGTCGCCGATGGTGCCGAGGACGTGCTGGAACGTTGCACGCCCCCGTTCGCGCGGCTCCGCGTCGGTCCAGGCGATCGAGAACGGCATCCGCTCCGGATCGTGGACGCCCGCAGCGGCGACGGCGGCGAGTTCATCGAGCTCGGCGGGGCCGGGCAGCCGCAGTTCGAGGCGCGGGGTCCGCAACCGCAGGGCGTAGAGGGGCCAGTGGACGATCTCCATGGCACGACCCTGCCGCAGCGGTCCGGACCGGTCGAACGATTTACCCCATGACGCGCCGGGCTGTCCGGGAGCGTGCCCCCGAGGGGCGCGGGCGCGGTCGTTCGCGTGTCGTCCGGTCGGAGCGGTCGGGACGCGTGGTGGAACGATGCACCGGCCCGGTCGGACGCCGGTGCCCCAGGCGGCGGAGGACCGGATCACGGCCGGCGGATCAGCCGTTTTCTCCGGCGGCGCACCCGCCGCGGGGCCGGGGGAGGGACGCCCCGCGACCCTGGCGAGCCCGCGACCGGCCCGGTGGAACGTTTTCCGCGGCGGACCCTGCCGACCCCCGGGAACATCGGTCCGGTCCCCGGATCCCCAGGACGTTGTCGGCTTCCCGACCCGCGTACGGGCGAGTGGAACGTTGTCGTCCCATGCCGTCGGCCCGGTCGGGTTCGTCAGCCGCGCGGCCGGTTCGCCGCTGCCTTGTCGACGCGTCTCGCATCCCTGATCTCCCGTTGGCCGGCACACCCCGCTCCAGCCAGACCGCGACACGAATCAGTACGGCAAGCAGGACCTTCAAGTCGGCCGGTATTCCCGGCCCTCGCGCTGGTGGCGTCGCACGCCGAGGCCCAGCAGCTGTGACGCCCTTATCCGGCTGCGTCCGGTTGGCCGGAGCGGGCCGGAGCGGGCCGGACCAGGACGGACGTACGGTCAGTCGTCCAGGCGGACCGGCATCAGGATCGAGAAGGCGTCCTCGTCGTCGGGCCGGCGGATCGCGATCGGCGCCGTGGGTGCCCCCAGCTCCAGAAACAACCGGTCCCGGGCTCCGGCGGCCAGCGCGTCCAGCAGGAACCCGCGGTTGACCGCGACGCGGTTCGGGTCGTCGTCGGTGTCCGCGCAGAGGGTCACCGTGTCGCCGTCCTCCACCTTGAGCACGCTGAGGTCGGGCGCTCCCGCATCGCCGGCGCGGACAGGACCGGTCACCAGGGCCTTCCGGAAGGCCGCCACCCCGACAAGGCCACGGCGTCCGCCGGCCACCGGCAGGAGACGACGGTAGTCGGGGAAGTCGTGGTCGAGGCACCGACCGGCCGCCTGCCTGTCCCCGGCCTCCAGAGTCACGCGGTCACCGTCGACACAGAGCCGCACGGGTCCCTCGCCGTCCGACAGCGCCCGCATCGCGTCGACGAGCGGGGCGGGCACGATGACCTGCACCCGGCTCCCGTCGTGTCCGGCGACGCCGGCCCGCGCGACGGCCATTCGGTACCGGTCGGTGGCCACGACACGGAGGCTCTCCCCCTCGATGTCGAACAGGACCCCGCCGAGCATGGGCAGCTCCGGGTCGGTGCTCGCCGCGAAACGGACGGTGTCCAGTGCGGCTGCCAGTCCGGGCGCGGCGATGGACAGCCGGACGGTGGCGACGCGGGGCGAAGTCATGACGTTCTCCCTGTGATCGAGTAGCGCTTGGAGCGCGGAGAACTCGCTGCGGGCATCGGACAGCCCTTGTTCGACGCGGCGCAGGTATGCCTCGAGCAGCTTCCGGACCAGGCCGGTGTCCGCGCCGGACCAGCCGGCCAGCACCAGCCGGATGTCCGCCAGCGGCATGCCGGCCCGGCGCAAGCGGGCCAGCACCCGGGCCTCTTCGAGCTGCTCGGGCGCGTACCAGCGGTATCCGCTCACCGGATCCACCCAGGCCGGGACCAGCACACCGGCACGGTCGTAGAACCGCAGGGCACTCACGCCCAGGCCGCTGTCGCGGGCCGTCTCGCCGATGCTGCGCATGTCGTTCTCCACACCCGGCACTCTGGGCCCTGCACAAGGTCGAGGGTCAATACGGCTCCGGAGCGGGATTTCGCGGCGCTCAGCAGCCGGCCCGCCACCCCGCGCATGCCTCATACAGATGACATACCGCAGTGATCACGGCTGGTCGGCCCCCGCGACCCCGCACATGCTGTCGGGGAGAACGTTCCACCGGCGTTCGGTCGCTGGCTTCTCTGTGGTGTCCGAGGCTGCTGCGGGGCCTGGGGTAGAACGTTGTACTCCGGTGTCTTCCCGCGGGGTACAACGTTCCACCACCCGGCCTCTCGCCGGACGGTGGTCAGGCCGTCGTCAGGTCGGTCGGGTCCGTGTTGGCGCCGCACAGGACCACGCAGGTCTCGTCGTCCGTGTCCGGCGCTCCCGCCAGGGCGGCTGCCGCGGCGTGTTCCACCACGAGGTGGTGGTCGGTCCACAGGCGCCGGCGTTCCGTCTCGATCGCCTCGTCGGTGACCAGGACGGACGTCGTGTGCGGCTGCTGCGCCCAGTACAGGGCCTCGGCCGACACCCGCCGCGCCCCGAGGGAGTCCGCCGCGACCGAGTCCACCGCGACGTCCACCGGTTCCCCGGCGGCGAGCGCCGCGTCGAGCGCCCTGCAGTGCTCCGGTTCGACGGCCACCACCTCGATCCCGTGACGGGCGGCCGCGGCGGCGACCCCGGAGAACAGTCCGCCCCCGCCGACCGCGACCACCACCCGACGCACCCCGGGCCGCACGGCCACGATCTCCGTCAGCAGCGTGCCCGCCCCCGCCGCGATCAGCGGATGGTCGTACGCGTGCGACGCCAGCGCCCCGCTGCCCGCCGTGAACTCCGCGCACGCGGCCGCCGCCTCCGCGTACTCGCGCCCCACCTGCCGCACATCAGCGCCGAGCCGCCGCAGCCGCGCCACCTTCACCGCCGGCGCGGTCTCCGGCACGAAGACGGTGGCCGTGACACCCTCGCGCGCCGCGGCCCACGCGCAGGCGAGCCCCGCGTTCCCGCCGGAGGCGATCGCGACGCCCGCGTCGGGCAGGACGCCCGCCTCGCGCCGCTCCGCCAGGAAGTTGAGGGCACCCCGCGCCTTGAACGTCCCGGTGTGCTGGAGGAACTCCAGCGCGAACCACCGCCGTTCCCCGGCGGGCGCCACCGTCACGGGCCGGACGTGCCCCGCGACCCGGGCCGCGGCCGCCTCGATGTCGTCATGGTCGATCACCACAGCACCCTACGGCGGCGGCCCGGCGCGCACCGACCCCCGCCCCCGCACGGCCCGCCCCCGCCGGCCCGTGGGATAGGTTCATTCGCCATGGATATAGCGATCAGATCGGGTCATGTCGTCCCCGTCACCGGCGATCCCATCGACGGCGGCACCGTACTCGTCCAGAACGGCCGGATCACCGCCGTCGGCCCCGACGCCGAGGTCACCGTCCCCGAGGGCGTGCGGACCGTGGACGCGGCCGGCCGCTGGGTCCTGCCCGGCTTCGTCGAGGCACACGGCCACATCGGCATCCACGAGGAGGGCGAGGGCTGGGCCGGCAACGACACCAACGAGATGACCGACCCCAACGCGGCCCGGATGCGCGCCCTCGACGCCATCAACCCCGCCGACACCGGCTTCGCCGACGCCCTCGCCGGCGGCGTCACCAGCGCCGTGATCAAGCCCGGTTCCGGCAACCCCATCGGCGGACAGACCGTCGCCCTCAAGTGCTGGGGCCGCAGCGTGGACGACATGCTGATCCGCGAGCCGGTCAGCGTGAAGAGCGCCCTCGGCGAGAACCCGAAGCGCGTCTACGGCGACAAGAAACAGCTCCCCTCGACCCGGCAGGGCGTGGCCGCCGTCATCCGCGACGCGTTCACCCGCGCCCAGGACTACCGGGCGAAGCGCGACCACGCGGCGGCCGAGGGCAAGCCGTTCGACCGCGACCCGAGCCTGGAGATCCTGGTCCGCGTCCTCGACGGCGAGCTGCCCTGGTGCCAGCACACCCACCGCGCCGACGACATATCGACGGCCCTGCGGCTCGCCGACGAGTTCGGCTACCGCGTCGTCATCAACCACGCCACCGAGGGCCACCTCATCGCCGACGAGATCGCCCGCCGCGACATCCCGGTGATCAGCGGCCCGCTGTTCACCACCCGCAGCAAGGTGGAGCTGCGCGAACGCACCCTGGCGAACCCCGGCATCCTCCAGCGGGCCGGCGTCAAGGTCGCCATCACCACCGACCACCCGGTCGTCCCGATCAACTTCCTCGTGCACCAGGTCACCCTGGCCGTCAAGGAGGGCCTCGACCGCGACGCCGCGCTGCGCACCATCACGGCGAACCCGGCGGAGATCCTCGGCCTCGACGACCGCGTCGGCGCCCTGCGGCCCGGCCTGGACGGCGACATCGTCATCTGGTCCGGCGACCCGCTGGACGTGATGAGCCGCGCCCTCACCGTCTTCATCGAGGGCCGCGAGGTCTACCGGTGGGACGAGGAGCGCCGCTCCGGCACGGTCACCGACCCGTACTACCGCGAGGCGCTCGTCTGACGCGTCCCGCTCCGCCCCCGGTGGCCCCGGCCGCCGGGGGCGGTTACGGTGGTGGTCAAGTAGCCAGGTTCTGGAGCGAGTTGACGCGGGGCGGGGCGGCGGCAGAGGGGGCGGCGTGGCGTCGGACACGGTGCGCGATGCGGTACGGCTGATGGCGGCGCCCGGCGATGGGATCGCCCCCGCGGCCGTGGCCGACCTGGTCCGCCGCCGCCTCGCCGACGACCCCGTCGGCCGGGCCGCCCTCACCGCTCTGGACGACGCACCGGACGACCCCGGCACCGTACGGCGCCTGGAGGGGACGATCCGCGCCCTCGGCGACCGCGACCCGGCGTTCCTGGCCGCCCTCACCCGCGTCGTGCACCGCGCCACCGCCGCCCCCGCCGACCCGCCCGCCCTCCCGAGGACGAGCCCCCGGCCGGCACCGACGACGCGCCGCCACCCGTCCCGCCCCGCACTCCGCTGACGATCGGCCCGGTCTCCTTCGCACGGACCCCGGCCGGCCGCGCCGCCCTGGCGGTCACCGCCTGCGGTCTCGCAGCCCTCGTCGGCCTCGGCGCGTACGGCGGTTGGCGGGTCACCGGCGGCTCGGACACCTCCGATCCCGGCGAGATCGCCATCACGACGCCCCCGCCCGGCGGCGGCGACGACGCCCGCGCCGCCGTCGTCCTCACCGAGGAGACGGTGGCCGACGCCCTCCCGAACTCGTTCGACCTGCCCGACGGCTGGCTGCTCGCCGCACTGCCCGTCACCACGATCGCGACCCTGAACCACGACTCCGGCACACTCAGCGGCCCGCAGGCCACCGTCTCCTACACGGACGACGCAGGCATGACCGCCGACGTCACGCTCTACGCCCTCGACAACACGGAGATCGCCCAGGTCCTCCTCGAAGAACTGGCGCTGTCGTCGAGCGACGGATCGGCGCGGCCGCTCGACCTGCCGGCGATCGGCGACGGCAGCTTCGCCTACGAGACCGGCATCTCCCGGCCGCAGCCCCGGTTCGTCGTCGTCCGCACCGGCGCGACGATCGCCCTCGTGAGCGGACGGGGTGAGGAGGGGCAGCCCTTCGACATCGGCCACCTGGAGCAGCTCGCCCGTCTGGTCTCCGACCGCGTCCGCACCGCCCGGACCCCCTGACGCGGAACCCGCCTCACGCCGGCCGCAGCCATACCGTTGCCAGCGGCGGCAGCGTCAGCGCCAGGGCGCCCGACGGGTCGGGTTTCCGCGTGTCCGGGTTCGTCACGCCGCTCCCCCCGTAGGCGAGGTCGTCCGTGTTCAGCACCTCCGTCCAGCCGGGCACGGGACCGCCGGGGTACAGCCGGTAGCCGTGGCGGACGACCGGCGAGAAGTTGCACGCCACGAGCAGCGGCGTGCCGTCCGCCGCGAACCGCTCGTACGCCAGCACGTTGTCGTGCGCCGCGTCCGGCAGCAGCCAGCGGAAGCCGGACGGGTCCGTGTCCCGCTCCCACAGCGCGGGCGTCGCGGCGTACAGCGTGTTGAGGGCGCGCACCAGCCGCCGCACGCCCCGGTGGTCCTCGGCGGCCGGCCACTGGTCGTCCAGCACCCACCACTGCGGCCCCTCGCTCTCCGACCACTCCGCGCCCTGCGCGAACTCCTGCCCCATGAAGAGCAGTTGCTTGCCCGGGTGGGACCACATGAAGCCGAGGTACGCCCGCTGGTTCGCCCGCTGCTGCCACCAGTCGCCCGGCATCTTCGACACCAGCGCGCCCTTGCCGTGCACCACCTCGTCGTGCGAGATGGGCAGGACGTAGTTCTCGGAGTACGCGTACACCATGGAGAACGTCATGTCGCCGTGGTGGTACGCCCGGTGTACCGGGTCCTTCGCCATGTACACGAGGGAGTCGTGCATCCAGCCCATGTTCCACTTGAAGCCGAAACCGAGGCCGCCCGCGTCGGTCGGCCGGGTCACGCCGTCCCAGGCCGTGGACTCCTCGGCGACCGTGATGACGCCGGGGCAGCGCCGGTAGACGGTGGCGTTCATCTCCTGCAGGAACGCGACCGCGTCCCAGTTCTCCCGGCCGCCGTGCTCGTTGGGCACCCACTGGCCCTCGGGGCGCGAGTAGTCGAGGTACAGCATCGAGGCGACCGCGTCCACGCGCAGCCCGTCCACGTGGAACTCCTCGCACCAGTACACCGCGTTGGCGACGAGGAAGTTCCGCACCTCGCGGCGCCCGAAGTCGAACTCGAGGGTGCCCCAGTCCGGATGCTCGGCGCGGCGCGGGTCCGGGTGCTCGTAGCACGGCGTCCCGTCGAACCGCGCCAGCGCCCACTCGTCCTTCGGGAAGTGCCCGGGCACCCAGTCGATCAGGACGGCGATCCCCGCCCGGTGCAGCGCGTCCACCAGGTGGCGGAAGTCGTCGGGCGTGCCGAGCCGCGCGGTCGGCGCGTAGTAGCCGGTGACCTGGTAGCCCCACGAGCCGCCGAACGGGTGCTCCGCCGGCGGCATCAGCTCGACGTGCGTGAACCCGAGGTCGGCGACGTACGCCGGCAGTTCGTCGGCGAGCTGCCGGTAGGTGAGCCCGGGGCGCCACGACGCGAGGTGCAGCTCGTACACCGACATCGGCTCCTCGTGCGGCCTGCGCCCGGCCCGCGCCGCCATCCACGCGTCGTCGCCCCAGGTGTAGCCGCTCTCCTCCACGACCGACGCCGTCGCCGGCGGGCACTCGGTACGGCGCGCCATCGGGTCGGCGCGCAGCTCGTGCCGCCCGTCCTGCCCGCAGATGTCGAACTTGTACAGCGCCCCGGCGCCCACCCCCGGCAGGAACAGCTCCCACACGCCGCACGAACCGAGCGACCGCATCGGATACGCGCCGCCGTCCCAGCCGTTGAAGTCGCCCGCGACGCGCACGCCCCGGGCGTTCGGCGCCCACACGGTGAACCTGGTCCCGCGCACGCCCTGGTGTGTGAGCACGCGCGCCCCGAGCGCGTCCCACAGGCGCTCGTGCCGCCCCTCGGCGAAAAGGTGCAGGTCGTAGTCGCCGAGCGCGGGCAGGAAGCGGTACGGGTCGTGCGCGACGCGGGTGTCGCCGTCCCCGTACGTCACCTCCAGCTCGTACGCCGGGACCCCGCCGCCCGGCCCGGCCGCCGCGGCCGGCAGCAGCCCGGAGAAGAGCCCGTCGCCCTCCGGCGCGAGGCGCGTCCCGAGCACGGTGACCTCGCGCGCCCCGGGGCGCAGCACCCGGACCCGTACGCCCCGCCCGGGCTCGGGGTGGGCGCCGAGCAGGGCGTGCGGATCGTGGTGGGCGCCGGAGAGCAGTCGGTTCCGGTCCTCGGCGGACAGCACGGCGGAAGGCACAGGCTCTCTCCTCTTCGATCGGTGCACGGCGCCGCCACGGACGCGGGCACGCGCGGTACGGGGGTGCGGGGCGCGGTCAGTCCGGTGCGGCGGCGAGCCGCCGCACCGCCGCCATCGGCACATGCAGCCACGCCGGGCGGTGCCGTGCCTCGTACAGCACCTCGTAGACGGCCTTGTCCGCCTCGTAGGCGCGCAGCAGGTCGAGCTGGCCCATCGGGTCCTGGCCCGACGCGTCGGCGTAACCCGCGCAGTAGGCGGCCCGGTTGGCGCGCGACCAGGCGTCCACCCAGGCGCCGCCGGCGCGGTGCTGGCAGGCGGCGTAGTCGAACGATCTGAGCATCCCCGCGATGTCCCGCACCACGGGGCCCGGCCGCCGCCGGTCGGCCAGCGGGCGGGCCGGTTCGCCCTCGAAGTCGATCAGCGTCCAGGTGTCCTCGCCGGGCGCGCACAGGACCTGCCCCAGGTGCAGATCGCCGTGGAGCCGCTGCGCGACGCACGTGCCGCCGCGCCGGGCCCAGGCCGCCACGGCGTCGAACGACCGCCGCAGGCCCGCGCGGTGGGGGCGCAGGGCGGGCACGGCGTCCGCCACGTCGTCGAGCCGGCCGGCCATCCCCGCCGCGATCTGCTCCAGGCGCTCGCCCCGCAGTTCGGCGGTCGGCAGGGCGGTGGCGAGGGCCGTGTGGACCTCGGCGGTGGCACGGCCCAGGTCGCGCGCCGAGCCGGTGAAGTCGGTGCGGCTCGCGAGGGACTGGACGGCGAGCTGCCAGCCGTCGGTGGCCTTGGACAGGAACGGCGCGAGCACCCCGAGCGTCACCGGCTCCTCCCGGCCCGCGGGCTGTGACGCGGACGAGGGGTGCCCGGGCGGCGCGGGCGCCGGCGGTGCCGCCTCGAACCACGCGGCGGGCGGCGGCACCCGGTCGCACCCCGCCTCGGCGAGGGCGAGCGGCAGTTCGAGGTCCGGGTTGACGCCGGGGGAGACCCGCCGGAACAGCTTCAGGATGTGGCTGTCGCCGTAGACGACGGACGTGTTCGACTGCTCGCCGGTCAGCACCCGCGCCGACGCGCCGGAGGGGATCACGGAGCCGGGCGCGCGGGCGAACGTGAGGCCGCCCAGCCGTCCGGGGGCACGCAGCCGCTCCAGCAGCAGCCCCGCGAGGCGGGGATCGTGCAGGGCCTCGTAGACGGCGCGGCCGCGCAGCGGCCCGTCGGCGGGGCGGCCGACCAGGGCCGGGCCGAGCGACGGGGGCAGGACCGGCCGTACGCCGAGGAGCAACTGGTAGCAGTCGCCCTCGGGGGCGGGGCGCCCTCCTGGCCGCCGAGGCGCGTGCGGACGAGGAGGTGCAGCAGGCCCGGCGTGGGGCCGTCACCGGTGCACGGCAGCAGCTCGGTCGCCGAGACGAGGGTGAGCGAGCTGAGCGGACGGCCCTTGCCCGCGAACCACCGCTGCCTCGGCATCCAGCGGGCGAGGAGGCCCGTGAGGGACCTCAGCAGGGCGCTGCCCTGCGGCGGGGTGGCGAGCGGGAGGCGCGCCGGAACCGTCCGGGGTGAGGAGCTGTCCGACATGGCGTCCTTTCCCCGGGCACGAGATATGTGGCGAAGTGTCCCGGATTGCGGTGAGCGTTGCCCAGCGGTGTGGGACGTGTCGTGAAGGCAGCGACCGAGCGGGTGAGGCCCGTAACGCAGATGGAGTGCCTTGGGCAGAGCTGGGCGGCGATGCAGAAACGCTTACCCCCGGATGTCCGGGGGTAAGCCTGTGCTGCTCCCGCGCCGCGGCCCCGCCGCCCGCGCTCCACCGCCCCGTTCCGGCGGGGCGGCGGGGCGGCACGGCACGCGCCGCGGGGCTAGCGCTCGGCGGCCCCCTGGCGGAGCCGGAACCAGTAGAAGCCGTGGCCCGCCAGCGTCAGCAGGTACGGCAGCTCACCGATCGGCGGGAACCGCACCCCGCCGATCAGCTCGACCGGCACCCGCCCCTCCCACGACCGCAGATCCAGCTCGGTCGGCTGGGAGAAGCGGGAGAAGTTGTTGACGCACATGACGAGGTCGTCGCCGTACTCGCGCAGGAACGCGAGGACCGCGGGGTTGGAGGACGGCAGCTCCACGTAACTGCCGAGCCCGAAGGCGCTGTTCTGCTTGCGGATCTCGACCATGCGGCGCGTCCAGTGCAGCAGCGACGAGGGCGAGCTCATGGCCGCCTCGACGTTGGTGACCTGGTAGCCGTAGACCGGGTCCATGATGGTCGGCAGGTACAGCCGGCCCGGGTCGCACGAGGAGAAGCCGGCGTTGCGGTCCGGGGTCCACTGCATCGGGGTGCGGACGGCGTCGCGGTCGCCGAGCCAGATGTTGTCGCCCATGCCGATCTCGTCGCCGTAGTACAGGATCGGCGAGCCGGGCAGGGACAGCAGGAGCGCCGTGAACAGCTCGATCTGGTTGCGGTCGTTGTCGAGCAGCGGCGCGAGACGGCGGCGGATGCCGATGTTGGCCCGCATCCGCGGGTCCTTGGCGTACTCCGCGTACATGTAGTCGCGCTCCTCGTCGGTGACCATCTCCAGGGTCAGCTCGTCGTGGTTGCGCAGGAAGATGCCCCACTGCGCGTGCGCGGGAATCGCCGGGGTCTTGGCGAGGATCTCGGAGACCGGGTAGCGCGACTCGCGGCGCACCGCCATGAAGATGCGCGGCATGACGGGGAAGTGGAACGCCATGTGGCACTCGTCCCCGCCCTTGTCGAAGTCGCCGAAGTAGTCGACCACGTCCTCGGGCCACTGGTTCGCCTCGGCCAGCAGGACGGTGTCGGGGTAGTGCGCGTCGATCTCGGAGCGCACCTTCTTCAGGAACGCGTGCGTCGCCGGCAGGTTCTCGCAGTTGGTGCCCTCCTCGGCGAAGAGGTACGGCACGGCGTCGAGGCGGAAGCCGTCGATGCCGAGGTCCAGCCAGAACCGCAGCGCGGAGAGGATCTCCTCCTGCACGGCCGGGTTCTCGTAGTTGAGGTCCGGCTGGTGCGAGAAGAAGCGGTGGAAGAAGTACTGCTTGCGGACCGGGTCGAACGTCCAGTTCGACGACTCGGTGTCGACGAAGATGATGCGCGCGTCCGCGTACCCCTTGTCGTCGTCGGCCCAGACGTAGTAGTCGCCGTACGGGCCTTCCGGGTCCTTGCGCGACTCCTGGAACCACCGGTGCTGGTCGCTCGTGTGGTTCATGACGAAGTCGATGATGACCCGCATGCCGCGCTGGTGCGCGGCGTCCACGAACTCCACGAAGTCGGCCAGGTCGCCGAACTGGGGGAGCACGTCGGTGTAGTCCGAGACGTCGTACCCGCCGTCCCGCAGCGGGGACGCGAAGAAGGGCGGGAGCCAGAGGCAGTCCACGCCGAGCCACTGAAGGTAGTCGAGCCTGGCGGTGAGCCCCTTCAGGTCACCGACTCCGTCGCCGTTGCTGTCCTGGAAGGATCGGACAAGGACCTCGTAGAAGACCGCGCGCTTGAACCACTCGGGGTCGCGGTCGCGGGCTGGCGTGTCCTCGAAGGTGTCGAGGACCGGCTCATTGACGCTCATGGTGTGGGTGACCCTCCGGTCTGTGAGGACGGTCGCAGGGCCAGAATGTGGGCGGACGAGGCGTACGCGCCGCTCCGTCCCGGCTCAAGCCGCACATAGTTGTCCCTGCCCCAGTAATAGGTCGCTCCGGTGAGCTCGTCGCACACCGGGAAGGGCTCGGCTCCGCCTTCCTGCGCGGGCGTGAGACCGCACCCCTGGAGTTGCGCCATATCCAACGAGATCGTCGCTTCGTGGGTGTGGTGCGGATCGAGGTTGACCACAGTCAGCACGCAGTCGGCGTGCGGTGTCCGGGACCGCTTGGAGTACGCCAGGATGTGCTCGTTGTTGGAGTAGTGGAAGTGCAGGTCGCGCAACTGCCGGAGCGCCGGGTGGCGCCGCCGCAGCTCGTTGAGGACGGTGATGAGCGGGGTGATGCTGCGCCCCTCCTCGTCGGCACGCGCCCAGTCGCGCGGCCTCAGCTCGAACTTCTCGGAGTGCGCGTACTCCTCGCTCCCGTGCGCCGCCGGCGTGTTCTCGCACAGTTCGTAGCCGGCGTACACGCCCCAGCTCGGGGAGAGCGTCGCGGCGAGCACGGCGCGCACCTCGAAGGCCGTGCGCCCCCCGTTCTGGAGGTACGCGTGCAGGATGTCGGGCGTGTTGACGAAGAAGTTCGGCCGCATGTACGCCGCCGCGTCGCCGCTGAGCTCCGTCAGGTACTCGGTCAGCTCGTGGCGGCTGTTGCGCCAGGTGAAGTAGGTGTAGGACTGCTGGAAGCCGATCCGGGCCAGGGTGTGCATCATCGCCGGCCGGGTGAACGCCTCGGCCAGGAAGATCACGTCGGGGTCGGTCCTGTTGATCTCGGCGATGACCTTCTCCCAGAACGCCACCGGCTTCGTGTGGGGGTTGTCCACGCGGAAGATCCGCACCCCGTGCGCCATCCAGTGGCGCAGCAGCCGCAGCGTCTCCCGGACGAGCCCCGCGAAGTCCTGCTCGAACGAGATGGGGTAGATGTCCTGGTACTTCTTCGGCGGGTTCTCGGCGTAGGCGATGGTCCCGTCCGCCCGCCTGCGGAACCACTCGGGGTGGGTCTTCACCCACGGGTGGTCGGGGCTGCACTGGAGCGCGAAGTCGAGCGCCACCTCGATGCCGAGGGCGGACGCCGTCGCCACGAAGTGGTCGAAGTCCTCCAGGGTGCCGAGGTCGGGGTGGACGGCGTCGTGCCCGCCGTCCGCCGAGCCGATCGCCCACGGGCTGCCCACGTCGTCGGTCCCGGCGGTGAGGGAGCCGCCGGGACCCTTGCGGAACGACGTGCCGATCGGGTGGATCGGCGGCAGGTACACCACGTCGAAGCCCATGCGGGCGATGGCGGGCAGGCGTTCGGCCGCGGTCCGCAGCGTGCCCGGGATCGGCGGCCTGCCCCGGCGCACCCTGGCGCCCTCGGAGCGCGGGAACATCTCGTACCACGAGCCGTACAGCGCGCGTTCCCGCTCCACGGTGAGCGGCAGGGGGCGCGAGGACGTGACGAGTTCGCGCAGCGGGAAGCGGTCGAGGACCGCGACGACGGCCGGGGCGGACGCGGCGGCGAGCCGGTCGGCCGGCGCGAGCGTCGTGTCCGCCAGCGCGCGCGCCGCCTCCTCGACGCTCGCGCGCCCCTCGCTCTTGGGCACTCCGGCCGCCGCGCGCCGGTGCAGTTCGGCGCCCTCGCGGAGCGTCAGCTCGACATCGACACCGGCCTCCACCTTGATGCGCGCCGTCCCGCGCCAGCCGGTGACCGGGTCGCCCCACGCCTCCACCGCGTACGTCCAGCGGCCCTCGCTGTCGGGTGTGATGTCAGCGCCCCAGCGGTCGGTGCCGGGGGCGAGTTCGCGCATCGGGGTCCACGGGCCGAGACGGCCCTTGGGATCGCGCAGCACGACGTTCGCGCCGACGGCCTCGGAACCCTCCCGGAAGACGGTCGCGCTCACCTGGAAGGTCTCGCCGGGAACCGCCTTCGCGGGGCGCCTGCCGCAGTCGACGCGCGGCTGGACGTCGAGGACGGGGATACGACCGATCATCTGGAAATCACCTGGGGGCGTAGAGGGCGGACGCATTGCGGCATCAGGGGACATTTCCCCGGTGTTGGGCGGTTTTGTCCTTTGTATCTGCTTCGCGCGTGACTGGCTGGTGTCGAGCATGGGCGCTCCCCTGCGCGTTCACTCGGGTGGGGGTGGCGCATCGCTGCGCCAGGGACGCTTATGCCTTGGGAAAGGCTTTCCTGCCTTCGCCCGACCACACCGGTCAGCTTCGGACGTACGGCGGGCGTCGTCACGTCTGTGGCTCATGAGGGGGGAGTGGTCCGGCGGTACGGCGGTCCGGTGCCGGGTCGCGCGGGCGGGGCGGCGCCGCGGAGCGGGCGCGGCACCAGTTTTCCGCCGCCGGCGGTCGCGCGCGTTGCGGGAGCGTTGCGTGTGACGCACATCTGTGCGGTGGGGGGCGCGCCGGGCGGGTGCCGGGCGTGCGCGGGGCGTCGTCGGAGCCCGGCGGCGCAGTGCGCCGGGGTGCGGCGCACGAGGGGGTCACGGGAGCGCGACCCGCGCGCCGCGGTGGACAAGCCGTCGCAATGATCTTGTCAACTACCTGAAACAGGTGGGGAGTTGCTCGTCAGCTGTGACGATGTATCAGCTCCATCTCGGGGTCTACGCGCGCTTCCCAGGCATCGGTACCGGCAGTAGGGTGCCGTTCCACCGGAACGCCCCCGACCACCGCGACCCCATGAGGTGGACCCATGCGCTCAGCAAGATCCAAGGCGGCGAGGATGTTCGCGTCGGCCCTGGCGATCGGCCTGTTCGCGACCGCGTGCGCAAGCGAGCGCGACGACGGCGACGACGCGTCGGACGGCGGTGGCGGCGACACCTTCGTCTTCGGCGCGGCCGGCGACCCGGCCTCCCTCGACCCCGCCCTCGCCAGCGACGGCGAGACGTTCCGCATCACCCGCCAGGCGTTCGAGGCCCTGCTGAAGCACGAACCCGGCGGCACCGAGCTGGTCGGCGGCCTCGCCGAGCACTGGGAGAGCAACCCCGAGGGCACCGAGTGGACGTTCCACCTGCGGGACGGCGTGACCTTCCACGACGGCGAACGGCTCACCGGCGAGGTCGTCTGCCAGAACTACGAGCGCTGGTACCACTGGGCCGGCACCTACCAGAACCCGACGCTCTCCTACTACTGGCGCACCATCTTCGGCGGCTTCGCCGAGAACGAGAGCGAGGACACCCCCGAGTCGTCCTACGTCGGCTGCACGGCCCCCGACGAGCTGACCGCCACCATCGAGGTGGCCGCGCCCTCCGCCAACTTCCCCGGCGCCTTCTCCCTCCAGGCGTTCTCGATCCAGTCGCCCGCCGCCCTGGAGGCGTTCGAGGCCGACGACCCGAGCGGTGAGGGCGAGAACATCACCTTCCCCGACTACAGCCAGGAGGCCGGGACCGTCGCCGGCACCGGCCCGTTCCGCGTCGCCGAGTGGGACCGGACCAACGGCGAGGTGACCCTGGAGCGGTTCGACGACTACTGGGGCGAGAAGGCCGGCGTCGAGAAGCTGGTGTTCCGCACCATCCCGGAGGAGGACGCCCGCCGCCAGGCGCTCCAGGCGGGCGACATCGACGGCTACGACCTCGTCGCCCCCGCCGACGTGCAGACACTCGCCGACGACGGCTTCCAGGTCCCGATCCGCGACGTCTTCAACATCCTCTACCTCGGCATCACCCAGGAGCACGATCCTGCGCTCCAGGACCCCGACGTCCGCCACGCCATCGCGCACGCCGTCGACCGCGAGAACATCGTCAACACCCAGCTCCCCGAGGGCGGTGTCGTCGCGACGCAGTTCATCCCGGACACGGTGGACGGCTACTCCGAGGACGTCACCACGTACGCGCACGACCCCGACCTCGCCCGTGAGCTGCTGGCCGACGCCGGTGCCGATGACCTCACCCTCGACTTCTGCTACCCGACCGAGGTCACCCGCCCGTACATGCCCGCCCCCGCCGACATCTTCGAACTGCTGAAGGCGGACCTGGAGGCGGCCGGCATCACGGTCAACCCCGTCCCCCTCAAGTGGAACCCGGACTACCAGGAGACCACGCGCTCCGGCGGGTGCAGCGTCTACCTCCTCGGCTGGACCGGCGACTTCAACGACGCCTACAACTTCCTCGGCACCTGGTTCGCCGCCTACAGCGAGGAGTGGGGCTTCGAGAACGAGGAGCTGTTCACCATGATGGCCGAGGCGTCCTCCGAGCCCGACGTGGCGACCCGCACCCAGCTCTACCAGGAACTCAACGCCTACATCATGGACTTCCTGCCCGGCGTCCCGATCTCGTCGTCGCCGCCGTCCATCGCGTTCTCGCCCGACGTCAACCCGCCGACCGTCTCCCCGCTCACCCAGGAGAACTTCGCGGAGGTCACCTTCAAGTAGGCGCCCGCCCGTCGGCGGCCCGCCCGGCCACGGCACACCCGTGGCCGGGCGGCCCGGCCGCGCACCGGCACGCCCCGGCACCGACCGACGACGAAAGGCCGACCCCAGGTGCTCCGACTGATCGTCCGCCGACTCCTGCAGCTCGTCCCGACGCTGCTCGGCCTGTCGGTCCTCCTCTTCGCCTGGCTGCACCAGCTGCCCGGCGGCCCCGCGTCCGCGCTCCTCGGCGAACGCGCCACCGAGACCGACCGCCGCGCCATCGAGGAGTCCCTCGGCCTCGACGACCCCGTGTGGGTCCAGTACGGCCGCTGGATGGAGCGCCTGCTCCGGCTCGACCTCGGCGAGTCCGTCCGCACGGGCCGCCCGGTGTGGGAGGAGTTCACCCAGCGGTTCCCCGCCACCGTCGAACTCGCCTTCACCGCCCTGCTCGTCGCCGTCGTGATCGGCATACCCCTCGGCTACTTCGCCGCCCGCCGGCGCGGCGGCTGGCTGGATGTCGCCGCCGTCTCCGGCTCCCTCGTCGGCATCTGCATCCCTGTCTTCTTCCTCGGCTTCATCCTCCGCGCCGTCTTCGCCGTCAACCTCGGCTGGCTGCCCAGCTTCGGCCGCCAGTCCACCGGCATCGACGCGACCGAGGTCACCGGCTTCTACGTCCTGGACGGCCTGCTGACCGGCGAGTGGGACGCCTCCTGGGACGCCGTCGAACACCTGATACTCCCCGGCCTCGCGCTCGCGTCGATCCCGCTGGCCGTCGTCGTCCGCATCACGCGCGCCAGCGTCCTCGACGTCCTCGGCGAGGACTACGTCCGCACCGCCGAGTCGAAGGGCCTGCGCCGCCGCGTCGTCCGCACCCGGCACGTCCTGCGCAACGCCCTGCTGCCGGTCGTCACCACGATCGGCCTGCTCACCGGCAGCCTCCTGTCCGGTGCGGTGCTCACCGAGTCGGTGTTCGCGTTCGGCGGCATCGGCTCGTTCATCCGCGACGCCATCGACAACCGCGACTATCCGGTGCTGATGGGCTTCATCCTCTTCATCGCCCTGCTCTACGTCGCCATCAACCTGCTGGTCGACCTCGCCTACGGCCTCATCGACCCGAGAGTGCGGGTGAACTGATGACCACGAGGACCGCGAAACTCGACCGGCTCGCCGAGCTGGCCGCCGCGGAGCAGCCGGCCGGCGGCGGCAGTCTGTGGCAGGAGGCGTGGCGGCGGCTGCGCGTCAGCAGGATGGCGTGGATCGGCGGCGGCGTCATGGCGCTGTTCGTCGTGATCGCCGTCGTCGGGCCGTGGCTCGCGCCGCACGACCCGACCGCCCAGACATGGCGCGACGAGGTGTTCGTCAACCGGGGCGAGTTCGTCGGCCCGCGCTCGGGGAACTGGCTCGGACTCGACCACCTGGGCCGCGACCTGTTCTCCCGGCTGCTCGTCGGCGCGCGGCAGACGCTGCTGGTCGGCGTCGTCTCCACGATCCTCGGGTTCGCCGTCGGCGCCCTGGTCGGCGGGGTGTCGGGCGCGGCCCTCGCGTTCGGCGGCGCCGCGGGACGGCGCCTCGACACGGTGCTGATGCGGCTCATCGACATCATGCTGGCGATGCCGTCGCTGCTGCTCGCGGTCAGCGTCGCGGCGATCCTCGGACAGAGCCTGACGACCGTCATGATCGCCGTCGGCGTCGTCCAGATCCCGACGTTCGCCCGGCTCCTGCGCGGCTCGATGCTCGCCCAGGCGGGCGCCGACTACGTCCTCGCGGCGCGCGCCCTCGGCGTACGGCGGCGCCGCGTCGTCCTCGCGCACGTCCTGCCGAACTCCCTCGGCCCGGTCATCGTGCAGACCACCCTCGCGCTGGCCACCGCCATCATCGAGGCCGCGGCCCTGTCCTACCTCGGCCTCGGCAACCCCGACGCGTCCCAGCCCGAGTGGGGCGTCATGCTCTCCCAGGCGCAGCGCTTCTTCGACGCCGCGCCCGCGATGGCCGTCTACCCGGCGCTCGGCATCATCGTCACCGCCCTCGGCTTCACCCTCCTCGGCGAGGCGATGCGCGAGGCCCTCGACCCGAAACTGCGGAGCTGACGCCCATGCCCCTGCTCACCGTGGACGACCTCTCGGTCACGTTCGCCGGCCGGGGCGGTCCCGCGACGGCCGCCGTCTCGGGCGTCTCCTTCAGCATCGGTCCCGGCGAGGTCGTCGGCCTGGTCGGCGAGTCCGGCTGCGGCAAGAGCGTCACGTCGCTCGCCCTCATGGGCCTGCTGCCGAAACGCGGCGTCACGGTCGGCGGCACCGCGTACTACACGGGCGGCGCGGCACCCGGCGAGCAGGGCGTCGACCTGCTGGCACTGCGGCCGTCCGCCCTGCGCGACCTGCGCGGCAGCCGGCTCGCGATGATCTTCCAGGACCCGCTGTCGTCCCTCAACCCGGTCGTCCCCATCGGCGTGCAGGTCACCGAGATCCTCACCCGCCACCGCGGGCTGCGCGGCGGGGCCGCCCGTGCCGAGGCCGCACGGCTGCTGGACCGCGTCGGCATCCCCGACCCGACGCGCCGCCTCAAGGAGTACCCGCACCAGCTCTCCGGCGGCATGCGGCAGCGCGCCCTGATCGCCATGGCCGTCGCCTGCGCGCCGCGCCTGCTGATCGCCGACGAGCCGACGACCGCCCTCGACGTCACCATCCAGGCGCAGATCCTCGAACTCCTCCGCGAACTCGTCGACGACCAGGGCACCGCGCTCCTCATGATCACGCACGACCTCGGCATCGTCGCCGGGCTGTGCGACCGGGTGAACGTCCTGTACGCCGGCAAGGCCGTCGAGTCCGCCGACCGCCGCCGCCTCTTCGCCGACCCGGCGCACCCCTACACCCACGGCCTGCTGGACTCCATCCCCCGGCTCGACGCCCCCCGCGGCGACCCCCTGCGCCCGATCCGGGGATCGGTCAACGACCGCGTGGCCTGGCGCGACGGCTGCGCGTTCGCCCCGCGCTGCGACTTCGCCGCCGACGACTGCCTGGACGGCACGCCCCCGCTGACCGAACGTCCCCGCGCCGGCGCGGGCGCCCCGGCCGGCGGCCACCACGTCCGGTGCGTCCATCCGGTGCGCAACTCCGCCGACGCCACGGAGGACTCCCGATGAGCCTGCTCGAACTCGACGACGTCAAGGTCCACTTCCCCGTGCGGCGCGGCGCGTTCTTCGACCGCACCGTCGGCCACGTCCGCGCCGTCGACGGCGTCTCCCTCGGCGTCGAGGCGGGCCGCACCTACGGCCTGGTCGGCGAGTCGGGCTGCGGCAAGACGACGCTCGGCCGCGCCGTCCTGCGGCTGACCGACATCACGTCGGGCCGCGTCGTCTTCGACGGCACCGACCTCGCCGCCCTGCCCGCCGAGGAGATGCGCCGCACGCGCCGCCGCCTCCAGATGGTCTTCCAGGACCCGCTCGGCAGCCTCGACCCGCGCCAGAACATCGAATCGCTCCTGGCCGAGGGCATGGCGGCCCACGGCATCGGCACCGACCGGGCCGGACGCCGCGCCCGCAGCGCCGAGATCCTGGACCGCGTGGGCCTGCCCGCGGGCGCCCTGTCGCGCTACCCCCACGAGTTCTCCGGCGGCCAGCGGCAGCGCATCGGCATCGCGCGCGCCCTCGTCCTCGAACCCGACCTCATCATCTGCGACGAGCCGGTCTCCGCCCTCGACGTCTCCATCCAGGCGCAGGTCCTGAACCTCCTGGAGGACCTCCAGCGCTCCCTGAACCTCACCTACCTCGTCATCGCCCACGACCTCGCCGTCGTCCGCCACATCTCCGACCGCGTCGGCGTCATGTACCTGGGCACGCTCGTGGAGGAGGCGCCGAGCGACACGCTGTACGCCGCGCCGCGCCACCCGTACACCCGCGCCCTCATGTCCGCCGTGCCCGTGCCCGACCCGGACCTGGAGGACGCCAGGGAACGCATCCTTCTGCGCGGCGACCTCCCCTCACCGGCCGATCCGCCCGCCGGCTGCCGCTTCCACACCCGCTGCCCGTGGCGGCAGCCCGAGCGCTGCGCCACCGAACGCCCCGCGCTGACCGAGACGGCCCCCGGCCACCGGGTGGCCTGCCACTTCGCCGACGAGATCGCCGCCGGCACCGTCCGGCCCGTGCGCGACCTCGCCCCCCGTCTCCTCGGCGGCGACGCCCCGGCGGACGGGGAAGCGGCCCCCTGACCGCGCGCCGGCGGTGGTCCCGCTGAGTGGTTTACCGCCCGATTCCAGCCCATTCGGCCCGGAACGCCCGCACACCCACCCCGCCCCCGCTACGGTCGGGGACCGTGAAGGCCATTCGTCGCTTCTCCGTTCGCCCCGTCCTGCCCGAACCCCTGCGACCCCTCCAGGAACTGGCGCTGAACCTCCGCTGGTCCTGGCACCCCGAGACCCGTGAGCTGCTGCGCGCCGTCGATCCCGACGCCTGGCAGAGCGCCGGCGAGGACCCCGTACGGCTCCTCGGCACCGTCACCGCCGACCGGCTGGCGGCCCTCGCCGCGGACCGCGGCTTCCTGCGCCGCCTCGGCGTGGCCGTCGGCGACCTGCGCGACTACCTCACCGAACCCCGCTGGTACCAGCGGGCCGACTCCCGCGCCGGCGGCGACCTGCCGCGCGCCATCGCCTACTTCTCACCCGAGTTCGGCATCACGGCCGCCCTCCCGCAGTACTCCGGCGGCCTCGGCATCCTCGCCGGCGACCACCTCAAGGCCGCCAGCGACCTCGGCGCGCCCGTCATCGGCGTCGGCCTCCTCTACCGCCACGGCTACTTCCGCCAGAGTCTTTCCCCCGACGGCTGGCAGCAGGAGCACTACCCCGTCATCGACCCCCACGAACTGCCGCTCACCCCCCTCACCGAGGCCGACGGCAGCCCCGCCGCCGTCACCCTGGCCCTCCCCGCCGGCCGCACCCTCACCGCGCGGATCTGGCAGGTCCGCGTCGGCCGCGTCCCCCTGCTCCTCCTCGACTCCGCCGTAGCCGAGAACGCGCCCGCCGAACGCGACGTGACCGACCGCCTCTACGGCGGCGGCAGCGAGCACCGGCTGCTCCAGGAGATGCTGCTCGGCATCGGCGGCATGCGCGCGGTGCGGGCGTTCAGCCGGATCACCGGCCACGCGGCGCCCGAGGTGTTCCACATGAACGAGGGCCACGCGGGCTTCCTCGGCTTCGAGCGGATCCGCGAGCTGGGCGAGGCCGGCGTCGCGTTCCCCGCCGCCCTGCGCGCCGTCCGCGCCGGCACCGTCTTCACCACCCACACGCCCGTTCCCGCTGGCATCGACCGGTTCGACGAGGAACTGGTCGCCCGCCACTTCGGCGACGGCGCCGAACTCGCCGGGCTCGACACCGCCGAGCTACTCGCCCTCGGCCGCGAACCCGCCTCGCTCACCCGCGAGGGCGAGACACCGCAGTTCAACATGGCCGTCCTCGGCCTGCGCACCGCGCAGCGCGCCAACGGCGTCTCCGCCCTCCACGGCACGGTCAGCCGCGGCATGTTCGCCGGCCTGTGGCCCGGCTTCGACGCCGAGGAGGCCCCCATCGGGTCCGTCACCAACGGCGTGCACGCGCCCACCTGGACGGCGGACGCCGCGCAGCGTGCCCAGGAGACCACCCGCACCGACGCCGAACTGTGGGAACTCCGCCGCACCCTGCGCGAACAGCTCGTCCACGACGTACGCGCCCGCCTGCGCGCCTCCTGGCGCCAGCGCGGCGCCGGGCAGGCCGAACTCGGCTGGATCGACGACGTCCTCGACCCGGACGTCCTCACGATCGGCTTCGCCCGCCGCGTCCCGTCCTACAAGCGCCTCACCCTCATGCTGCAGGACCCGCGGCGCCTCACCTCGCTCCTCCTCCACCCCACCCGCCCCGTGCAGATCGTCGTCGCCGGCAAGGCACACCCCGCCGACGAGGGCGGCAAGCGCCTCATCCAGGAACTGGTCCGCTTCGCCGACGACCCCGCGATCCGCCACCGCATCGTCTTCCTGCCCGACTACGGCATGGCGATGGCGCGCGCCCTGTACGCCGGCTGCGACGTGTGGCTCAACAACCCGCTGCGCCCCCTGGAGGCGTGCGGCACCTCCGGCATGAAGGCCGCGCTCAACGGCTGTCTCAACCTCTCGGTCCGTGACGGCTGGTGGGACGAGTGGTTCGACCCGGACTTCGGCTGGGAGATCCCCACCGCCGACGGCCTGGCCGCGGCCGAACCGGAACGCCGCGACGCCATCGAGGCCGCCGCCCTCTACACACTGCTGGAGGAGCAGGTCGCGCCGCGGTTCTACGACCGCACCGGCGGCCGGTCCGGACTCCCCGACCGGTGGCTGGAGATGGTCCGCGCCACCCTGGAGCGGCTCGCCCCCCGCGTCCTGGCGGAACGCATGCTGCGCGAGTACATCACCGGCTACTACGCCCCCGCGTCCGTCGCGCACCGCGCGCTGACGCCGGAGGCGGCGGCGGACCTGGCGGCGTTCGCCGACCGGGTGGCCGGGCAGTGGCCCGGGGTCGCCGTCGACCATGTCGAGACCGGCGGCGAGGCGACCACCCTCGGCGCGTCCGTCCCGCTGCGGGTCCGCGTCACCCTGGGCGACCTCGGCCCGTCCGACGTGGAGGTGCAGGCCGTCGTCGGCCGGGTCGGCGGCGACGACACGCTCACCGACCCGGTGCCCGTGCCCCTGAAGCCGGAGGGCGGCCCGGACCTGTCGGGCCGCTGGACGTACACCGGCGACATCACCCTGCACCGGGCCGGGCCGTTCGGCTGCACGGTGCGCGTCCTGCCCACCCATCCGCTGCTGGCGGCGCGCGCCGAGCTGGGGCTCGTCGCCCTGCCGCCCGCCGAGCGGGCCGAGCACCCCGACCGCGCCGACACCCGGACGGTCACGCTGCGCTGACCGGGGTGCCGGCGCGCGCCGGCCGTGCCGTGGTCAGGCCAGGCTGTCCCGCCACGCGCGGTGCAGGTCGGAGAACCGGCCGGTGCCCGCGATCAGATCGGCGGGCGCGCCGTCCTCCACGACACGGCCGGCCTCCATCACCAGCACCCGGTCGGCGATCGAGACGGTGGACAGGCGGTGCGCGATCAGCACCGCCGTCCTGCCGCGCAGCACCGTCTCCATGGCGTCCTGCACGGCCTTCTCGCCCGGGATGTCGAGCGACGACGTCGCCTCGTCCAGGATCACCACGGCCGGGTCGGCCAGCAGCACCCGGGCGAACGCCACGAGCTGCCGCTGCCCCGCCGAGATCCGGCCGCCGCGCTTGCGGACGTCCGTGTCGTAGCCGTCGGGCAGGGAGGCGATGAAGTCGTGCGCGCCGATGGCCCGCGCGGCCGCCTCGATCTCCTCGCGGCTCGCGTCCGGCCGGCCGAGGGCGATGTTCTCCGCGACGGTGCCGGTGAAGAGGAACGCCTCCTGCGTCACCATCACGACGCCGCGCCGCAGTTCGGCGGTGGAGAGGTCGCGCAGGTCCGTGCCGTCGAGCAGGACGCGGCCCTCGGTCGGGTCGTAGAACCGGGCCAGGAGCTTCACCAGCGTGGACTTGCCCGCGCCCGTCGCCCCGACGAGGGCCGTCGTCTCTCCCGCGGGCAGCCGCAGCCGGAACGCGGGCAGCACCTCGCCGCCCGTCCGGTACGCGAACCGCACGTCGTCGAAGACGACCTCGCGGCCCGGCGTGCCGCCGGCGCGCGGCGGCAGCTCCACCGGCCGCTCGGGCTCGGGCACGTCGGGCCGCTGGGCGAGCAGGCCGGCGATCTTGTCGAGCGAGGCGACGGCGGACTGGTAGTTGTTCAGGATCATCGCGAACTGGTCCAGCGGGTCGAACAGCCGCCGGATGTACAGCGCGCCCGCGGCCAGCACGCCGAGCGCCAGATCGCCCGCCGCGACCCGCTGCGCGCTCCACAGGACGATCGCGGCGATCGTGAGGGCGGCGATGGACCGGGAGATGGTGACGAACCGGGCCATCTCCAGGATCGTGCTGCCGTTGATCCGCTCGTGGGCGCGGTTCAGCCGCTCGAACTCCGCGTCGTTCGCCCGCTCCCGCCGGAACGCCTGCACCGGCCGGATGCCGCCGACCGTCTCGGTGAACTTCACGATCACGGCGGCGATCGCCGTGGACTTGGCGCTGAACCGCCGCGCCGACCGGCGCCGGTAGCTGCGCACCACGAGGTAGAGCGGCACGAACGACGCGATCGCGGCGACGCCGAGCCCGAGGTCCAGGTAGAACAGCAGGCCGCCGATGTACACGACGGACACGATGATCATCAGGAGTTCCTGGAGGCCCTCGTTCAGCAGCTCCCGCAGGGACTGCACGTCGCTCGTGGCGCGCGAGATGAGGCGGCCCGACGTGTAGCGGTCGTGGAAGTCGAGGCTGAGGGCCTGGGCGTGCCGGTAGATCCTGCCGCGCAGGTCGAGCAGCACGCCCTGGTTGATGCGGGCGGCGGCACGGATGAAGACGGCCTGCAGCCCGCCCCCGGCGACGGCGCACAGCAGGTAGGCGACAGCGACGGCGATGAGCGGACCGTTGTTGTCCTCGCGCAGGGCGGGGACGGCAGTGTCGATGGCGTAGGCGACGAGCAGGGGTGCCGCCTGCACCGCCGCCTGCTGGGACAGCAGCAGGAGGGCAGCCACCACCATGCGGCCGCGGTACGGGCGCAGAAGTGAACCGAGGAGCCGCCGGGAGGCGCCCTTCGGGGTGGGCAGCGTGTCCTGGTCGAACGCGTCGGGGGGCGGCGCGACCGGGACCGCCGCCGCGGCGTCGCCGTCCTCCCCGGGCCGCCGGGCCGGGTGCCCGTGGTCGTCCTCGACGGTGGTCGTCATCGGGCGGACACCTCCGGAAGCTCGTCGCGCGGGTCGTACGGGTCACGCGGGTCGAACGAGTCGAACGGGTCGTACGGGCCCTGCGGATCGTGCGGTGCTCCGCCGGCCGGGGGATCGGGCGGCAGCGGCGCGCCCGTCATGAGGTGGCGGTACTCGGCGCTGTCGCGCAGCAGTTCCGCGTGGGTGCCGACGGCGGCGATCCGGCCGCCGGACAGCAGCGCCACACGGTCGGCGAGCTGCACCGTGGACGGCCGGTGGGCCACGACGAGCGCGGTCGTCGTGGCCAGCACGTCGCGCAGCGCCGCCTCGACGCGCGCCTCGGTGTGCACGTCCAGCGCGGAGAGCGGGTCGTCCAGGACGAGGAACCGGGGTCGGCCCACGACGGCGCGGGCCAGCGCGAGGCGCTGCCGCTGGCCGCCGGACAGGCTGAGGCCCTGCTCGCCGACCTCGGTGGCGTCCCCGTGCGGGAGGGCGGCGACGAACCCGTCGGCCTGCGCGACCCGCAGGGCGCGCGCCACGTCGTCGTCGGCCGGGGTGTCGCCGCCCATCGCGACGTTCTCGCGGACCGTGGCGGAGAACAGCGTCGGCTCCTCGAAGGCCACGGCGACCTGGGCGCGCACCTCCTCGCGCGGCAGCGTCGCGGTGTCCACGCCGTCCAGCGTGATGCGGCCGGCCGTCACCTCGTGGAGCCGGGGCACGAGGCCGATGAGCGTCGTCTTGCCGCTGCCGGTCCCGCCGACCAGGGCCATCGTCTCGCCGGGCCGCACATGCAGGTCGACGCCGTCGAGCACGGGCGGGCTGTCCTGCGGGGCGTCCGCGTACCGGAAGACGACGCCCGTGAGGCGCAGGCCGTCCGGCCTGGCCTCGCCGGAGGGCTCCTCCGGGTCGTCGGCGGGCAGCGGGGTGTCCATCACCTCGAAGTAGCGGTCGGTGGCGGTGGCCGCCTCGTTGCACAGCGCGAGGAGGAAGCCCATCGACTCCACGGGCCAGCGCAGCGCCATCGCGGTCGTCATGAACGCCACCAGCGTGCCGGCGGTCAGGTCGCCGTCGGCCACCTCGGTGACACCGAGGATCAGCGCGGCGCCGAGGAACAGCTCCGGAACCGCCATGATCATGAACCAGATGCCGGCCAGCAGGCGCGCCTTGTACAGCTCGGTGTCCCGCAGCCGCCCGGACAGCGCGCGGAACGCCCTGGCCTGGCTGCGGTGCCGGCCGAAGCCCTTGATGACGCGGATGCCGAGGATCGACTCCTCGATCACGGTCGTCAGGTCGCCCGTCTGGTCCTGCGCGCGCCGCGCGACACCGCTGAACCGGCGCTCGAACCGCGCGCACAGCAGGATCAGCGGCACCACCGGCAGCACCAGGACGAGTCCGAGGATCCAGTCCTGCGCGATCAGCACGCCGAAGCCGATGAGGATCGTCGTGCTGTTCACGATGAGGAAGGTGAGGCCGAACGCGAGGAACATCCGCAGCAGTTGCAGGTCGCCCGTCGCGCGGGACAGGAGCTGCCCGGTGGGCCACCGGTCGTGGAAGGCGACCGGGAGCCGCTGCAGGTGCCGGTAGATGTCCGATCTGAGGTCCGCCTCGACCCGGGCCAGCGGGCGCGCGATGAGGAACCGCCGCAGCCCGAACAGCAGGGCCTCCGCCAGCCCGATCCCGACGAGCAGCGCGCCGCCGAGCCACACGCCGGCCGTGTCGCCGTCTTCGACCGGACCGTCCACGATCCACTTCAGGACCAGCGGGATGATCAGGCCGAGGCAGGAGGCGACGACGGTGACCGTGGCGGCGCCGAAGACGCGCGCGCGGACGGGCCGCACATAGGGCCACAGCCGGAGGAGGGAGCGGACGGCGGAGCGTTTTCGGGCAGGGCTGGGGGAGGGGGCTGAGGCAGACATCGGATCGAGAGTACGTACCCGGTCCGGCGCTGCACACGGGTTTTCGCCCCGGGCGTCCTGGTTCCTTGGTCCTCGTCCGCGCGTCCCGGGCCGCCGGGACCCGGCGCCGCTGTCAGTGGTGGTGCCTACGCTGGACCCCATGAGTCAGCCGCGACAGCGAAGTGAGCTGCGGGACCTGCAGGCAGCCCTGCGGACCGCGTCCGACATCGCGTTCGACCAGGAGGCGCCCGCCGGGGAGCAGGCCGATGTCCTGGTCGACGCGCTGCGCCGTGCCCTGGCGGCCGCGCAGAGCCTGGCCGACGGGCCGGGCGGCACCGGCTGCCGCGAGCACCCGCGCGGCGCCGTCGATCCGCTGTGGGGGGACAAGGAGGACCCGCTGCCCCCCGGCTGGGGCAAGTGCCTGCTGTGCAACGACCGGCGCCGCCGCGCCGGCCGGGGACTCGCCGCGCGCCGCTGAGCCCCGCGCCGGGCGGGCCGTCAGCGGACCGGTACGCGCATCTCGAACCAGGTGGACTTCCCGTCCGGCAGCAGGTCGACGCCCCAGCGGTCGGACAGCTCGTTCACCAGGAAGAGCCCCCGGCCGGTGATGTCCAGCTCGCGCACCGGCAGCAGGCAGGGCAGCGCGCGCGAGGGGTCCGTCAGCTCGACGCGGAGCCAGCCCCTGCGGCGGCGGACGCGCAGGCCGAGCGAGCCGGCGCCGGCGTGCCGCACGGCGTTGGCGACCAGTTCGGAGACGAGCAGGACGGCGTGGTCCGTCAGCTCGGGGGCGAGCCGCCACCGGGTCACCAGCAGGCGCCGTACGAGCTGCCGGGCGTACCGGGCCGATTCGGGCAGTGAGGGCAGCGTCACCTCGCCCGTCGAGGGGTCCTCCTCGGTTCGTGCCGCTTCACCCATGACTTCCCGTGTGTCCGCCGACGCCGTCATGCCCCCCATCATGGCGCGCATATGCCGCGCGCGTGGGCCGTTCCGGGACAACGCCCCCGACCGGCGGCGACGGGTGGCGGGGGCGCGTACGACACGCGGCATATGCGCGCCCGCGCACCCCCCCGGGGGGCGCCCGGCGGCGGTTCAGTGTTTCCCCCGCGCCGGCGCCGTCCGGTCCCCGCCGGCCGCCGCGACGTCGTCGCGCGTCGCAGCCCGGTCCAGCAGGGCCGGGACGAGCGCGGTCAGCATGAGGGACGAGGCCAGGGCGAATGCCCAGGGGTAGCCGGTCAGATCGGCCACCGCGCCGAAGCCGACCGCGCCGATGCCCATCCCCGCGTCGTAGGCGACGTTCCACAGGGCGCTCACCGTTCCGTACGCGGGGGCCGTGACGCGGGAGTACATCAGCGTGATGGTCGCGCTCTGGGTGATCCCGAAGCCGACGCCGAACACCGCCGCGCCCAGGACGACCGCGGCGGGGACGCCCGTGAGGGCGGTGACGAGGATGCCGGCGGCGGAGACGACCACCCCCGGCACGAGCAGCCCGGGTGCTCCGTGCCGGTCCGCGTGCCGGCCGGCGAACCAGCGGGACGCGGTCGCGGCGGCCGGCTGCACGAAGAGGGCCGCGGCGACCACGCCCGTGTCGTCCGGCGCCACGGCCAGCGGCAGGAAGGTGGCGACGATCCCCGCGCCCACCGCCGTCACCGCGAACACGGCCGTGAGGCGGCCGAGCGCCCCGGAGCGCGCCCCGGCGAGGACACCCGGGGACGGCCCCGAAGCCGCCTCCCTGCCGGGCAGGCCCGGGACGGCGGCGATGGCGACCAGCGAGGCGAGCGCCGCCGCCGTGCAGACCGGCCCGTACCCCGTGTGTGCCGCGAGCCAGGTTCCGAGCGGAAGGCACACCAGCGACGGCACTCCGGCCATGACGCCGATCAGGGCCAGCCCCTCCCCGCGGCGTTCGGGCGGGATGAGCGAGGCCGTCAGAGCACCGCCCGCCACCAGCGTGAACGCGAAGCCGATGCCGCGGACGACGCACACCGCCACGATCCACGCCACGCTCCGCGACACGGGCAGGACGAGCGCGGGCGCGCCCAGCAGCAGGAGTCCGGCTCCCAGCATCAGGCGGTAGCCACAGAGCGCGGCCAGCCAGGGGGCCGCCAGCTCGCCGGCCACCGTGGCCAGCATCAGCGAGCCGGTGACCAGCCCCGCTGTGCCGCTGCCCCGCCCCGGCGCGTCCTGCGCGTACGCCGGGACGACCGACAGCAGCAGGAAGAAGCTCGCCGAGGACCCGACGACCGTCACGAAGCGCAGCGCCAGGGGACGGGTCACCAGCCGCGGCCGCGCCCCTGCGGCCGGCTCTCCAGGACCAGTGGTCGATGCCATGCGGAGCAACCTAGAACACTGTCCCGGCCGAAGCCTCCGCGTTTCCGCCCCGGCCGGAGCCGCGCCCTCGGGGGCGTACCGCCGGGACACGGTCCGGCACTGTGGGAGCCATGACGGCGGAAGCGGCGACACCGTGCGCGCGCACAATCCTCGGTGAGGTGGCGTGCCGTTACCGGGCGGACGAGGTACGTCCGGAGGACCTGCCGATGATCGCCGCCGAGGCGCTCGCGGCGGGGCTGGACACCCCGGCACTGTGCGAACTCGCCAGCCTGCCCCGCAGCGCGGACGTCCGCGACGTGCGCGACGCGTTCGAGCAGGCGCTCGCCGAGTGCGGGCTCGGGCTGCCGGTGCCGTCCGTCCGCCTGCGCCCGGCCCCGGGGGGCCGAGCGCGGAAGCGTCACTGGCCGGCGCCCCAGTCGTCCCAGTCCATGTTCCATCCGTTCAGACCGTTGTCGGGAGCGATCACGTCGTCATCGGAGTTGATCACCTCGACGACGTCCCCGATCATCGACTGCGCGAAGAACCAGGCGGCCGGGGCGTCCGGGTCGCCGCCCCCGCGCACATCGCGCAGGCCCACGCAGCCGTGGCTGACGTTCTGCTCGCCGAACGTGGAACCGCTCGCCCAGTAGTTGCCGTGGATGAACGTCCCCGAGGTGGACAGCCGCATCGCGTGCGGCACGTCCGGGATGTCGTACTCGCCGGCGAACCCGACCGTCGCGCCGTCCATCCGGGTCTCCGTCAGCATCTCGCTGATGACCATCCGGCCGTTCCACGTCGGGGTGCCGGCCGCCCCCGTCGTGACCGGCAGCGTGCGCACCGTCTCACCGTCGCGCACGACCTCCATCGTGAGCGTGTCCGCGTCGACCGTGCTGATCTGCGCGCGCCCCACGGTGAAGGTGATCTCCTCGTCCTGGGTGCCGTACCGGCCGGGCGCGCCCTCGACGCCGCGCAGCCCGAACGCGACGGACACCTCGGTGCCGGGCGCCCAGTAGTCCTCGGGCCGGAAGTCGAGCCGCTGATCGCCGAACCAGTGCCCCCGCACCTCGACGGGCGGGTCGGTCGTGACGGCGATCGCGTCCCGCACGGCCGCCGTCTCCTCCACCGGTTCGTCGAAGACGACCGACAGGACCATGCCGACGCCGACCTCGGCGCCGTCGGCGATGTTCCAGGCGCCGGTGAACGTCTCGTCGGCCGCGACGGTCGTGAACGCGGCGCTCGCCTCGGCGGCGCGGCCGTCGGCGTTCTCGCCGGCCGCGGCGACGGTGTAGCGGGTGTCGTTCGCCAGGTGCCCCGACGGCGCCCAGGCGGTCGCGTCCTCGGTGAGGGCGCCGGGGACCTCCTCGCCGCCGGGGTCGGTGACCGTGACGCGCGTCAGCGTGCCGTCCTCGGCGGACACGGCCAGCGCGCCGGAGGTCGCCACGTCCTCGGCGCCGTCCCCCGGCTCGATGGCTATCCGCACGTCGGGGGCGGCCGAATGCTCGGCGGCCACCTCCTCCGTCGCCCCGTTCTCCCCGCTGCACGCGGTGAGTGCGAGCAGTCCCAGCAGCGCCGCGATGACGCCCGCGCCCCGCCCCGGCTTCCTCAGCACGTCCGGTTCTCTCCCCTCGCGCACGGCGTGTCACGCCGACGCCCCGCCGATCTTCGGCGTCACACAATCACACTGATGCGCGAGGGAAACCGGGCGAGGAGGCCGATCATTGTCACCGTTCCGCTGCAGTTCCGGCGGGCGCGGGGGCGCGAGCGCCATCGATCGTGACAAAATGCCCCATTCCCACGCCGGAGACCGTCCGGTCACGCGCGGCGTCACGCCATGTCCGGCCCGACGCGTGAGCGGAGCCCCGGCGCAGGGAAGCATCACCGTGACAAGACACCTGGGAGGGCGCGTGTCACAGGCACCCGAGCGCGTGAGGACCGAGGTCTGGCCCGGCGGGCCGCAACCGCTCGGCGCCCGGTTCCAGGCCGGGCCCGGCGGTGTGGAGGGCACGAACTTCGCCCTGTGGGCGGGCGGCGCGGACGCCGTCGAGGTCTGCCTCTTCGACGACGACGGCCGCGAGACGCGCTGTCCCCTCGAAGAGCTGACCCACGAGATCTGGCACGGCTTCCTGCCCGGGGTGCGTCCCGGCCAGCGGTACGGCTACCGCGTCCACGGCCGCTGGGACCCGCCGTCCGGCGCCCGCTGGAACGCGGCCAAGCTCCTCCTCGACCCCTACGCACGGGCCGTCGACGGCGACTACGCCACCGACGGGCCCCTCCCGCCCGAGGTCTACGGCCACTCCCGCGACTGGCCCAAGCAGGAACTCGCCGACACCGTCCGCGACGAGCGGGACTCCGCCCCGTTCGTCCCCAAGGGCGTCGTCGTCGCCGACACCGACGGGACCACCGAGGACGAACGCCCCGGCACGTCATGGGCCGACTCCGTCATCTACGAGCTGCACGTCCGCGGCTTCACCATGCGTCACCCCGACATCCCGCCCGAGCTGCGCGGCACGTACGCGGGCCTCGGCCACCCCGCCGCGATCGAGCACCTGACCAGCCTCGGCGTCACGGCCGTCGAGCTGCTGCCCGTCCACCAGTTCGCGCACGAGGACCACCTCCTGCGCCGCGGCATGCGCAACTACTGGGGCTACAACTCCATCGGCTACTTCGCCCCGCACGCCGCCTACAGCGCCTCCGGCACGCGCGGCCAGCAGGTCGCCGAGTTCCGCGACATGGTGCGCGCCCTGCACCGGGCCGGCCTCGAAGTCATCCTCGACGTGGTCTACAACCACACCGCCGAGGCCAACGAGTTCGGCCCCACCCTGTCGCTGCGCGGCATCGCCAACCCGGGCTACTACCGCCTCACCGACGACCCGCGCCGCTACGCCGACTACACCGGCTGCGGGAACACCCTCCACGTCGTCCAGCCGCAGGTCCTGCGCCTCATCACCGACTCACTGCGCTACTGGGTGCAGGAGATGGGGGTGGACGGCTTCCGGTTCGACCTCGCGGCGGCCCTCGCCCGCTCGTTCCACGACGTGGACATGCTGTCGCCGTTCCTCGCGGTCATCGCGCAGGACCCGGTGCTTCGGCGCGCCAAGCTGATCGCCGAGCCGTGGGACGTCGGCACGGGCGGCTACCAGGTGGGCGCGTTCCCCCCGCTGTGGACGGAATGGAACGACCGCTACCGCGACACCGTCCGCGACTACTGGCGCGGCGCGCTGCCCGACGTCCGCGACCTGGGGTACCGCCTGTCGGGCTCCAGCGACCTGTACGCGTGGGGCGGCCGGCGCCCGTACGCCTCCGTCAACTTCATCACCGCCCACGACGGCTTCACGCTGCGCGACCTGGTGAGCTACGAGCGCAAGCACAACGAGGCCAACGGCGAGGACAACCGCGACGGCAGCGACGACAACCGTTCGTGGAACTGCGGCGCCGAGGGCGAGACGGACGACGCCGGCGTGGGTGCCCTGCGCCGCCGCCAGCTCCGCAACCTGCTCACGACCCTGCTGCTGTCCACGGGCGTGCCGATGCTCGTCGCGGGGGACGAGATGGGCCGCACCCAGGGCGGCAACAACAACGGCTACTGCCAGGACAACGAGACCGGCTGGATGGACTGGTCGCTCGCCGGCGACCCCGCGTGGCGCCCGCTGCTCGACCTGACGCGCCGCCTCATCCGCACGCGCCGGGAGCACCCGGTGCTGCGGCGCCGCGCGTTCTTCTCCGGGCGGCGGCAGGGGCCGGAGGGGATAAGGGATCTGGGCTGGTTCACGGCGCAGGGCACGGAGATGACGGAGCAGGACTGGTGGGCGCCGAGCCGGACCCTCGGCATGTTCCTGTCCGGCCGGGACATCCCGCAGCGGGACTGCACGGGCCGGCCGGTCGTCGACGACAGCTTCCTGCTGCTGCTGCACGCCGACGACGAGCCGGCGCGGTTCCCGCTGCCCGGTCCTCCCTGGGCCGACGGGTACGAGCTGATCGTGGACACATCGCTGGAGGAACAGGAGACGGAACCGGGCACGCTGCACCCCGCCGGCACGACACTGGACCTGCCACCCCGCTCGGTCCTGCTCCTGCGCGCCATCCCACCGACCGCGACCCCCTGACTTCTGCCCGTTGGGGCCGAGCCGCTGGTCGCCACTTGCGGTGCCGTGCAGGGGTGGAACGTTCTACCGGTAGGCGGCGAGCGTGCGTGCAACGTTTTACTCGGTGGCGTCGGGCTGCTGCGGCCTGCCGTCCGGGCACCCAGGCGCCGCCGGGCTGGAAAACGTTCCACCGGCGAGCGGCTGGGGAGTGTGCAACGTTTTACCTCGTGCGCGGGCGGCGGGGGACGGCCGGGACCGTGCCCCCCGCGCTCATGCCTCGGTCACTGGGCCGTGAAGTCGGCGTACTCACCGGCCGTCATCAGGCCCTCGGGCTCGGGCGCCTCCGGGTCGGTCCGCACGCGGAACAGCCAGCCGTCGCCGAAGGGCGCGGAGTTCACCAGGGCCGGGTCGTCCACCACGTTCTGGTTGATCTCGGTGACGGTGCCGCTGACCGGCGCGTACAGGTCGCTCACCGACTTGGTGGACTCCAGCTCGCCGCACGGCTCACCCGCCGTCACGGTCGCGTCCACGTCCGGGAGCTGCACGTACACCACATCGCCCAGCGCGGTCGCCGCGTACTCGGTGATGCCGACCGTCGCCACACCGTCGTCGGCGGCCGACAGCCACTCGTGCTCCTTGCTGTACCGGTACTGCTCGGGATTGTCGCTCATGGGGTGATTCTCCTGGATCGCTGCTGAACCGCTGTCACTTGCGCCGCCGGTAGAACGGCAGGTCCACCACGTCGTACGGCTCCCGCGCGCCCCGGATGTCCACCGCCACACCGTCACCGCCCGGCGTCGCGTGCCCGGCTGCCACGTACGCCATCGCGATGGGCCGCCCCAGCGTCGGCGACGGCGCCCCCGACGTCACCTCGCCGATCACCTCGCCCGCCGCGTCCACCACCGCGTACCCGGCGCGCGGCACACGCCGCCCCCGCGCGCGGCGAGCCCGACCAGGACGCGCGGCCCCCCGCCGGCGGCCCGTTCACCGCCCGCCTCCGCCTTCGCCGCCACCAGCGCGGCCCGCCCGACGAAGTCCCCCGGCTTGCCGAACGCGACGACCCGCCCGAGCCCCGCGTCGAACGGCGTGACCTCCGCCGTCAGCTCGTGCCCGTACAGCGGCATGCCCGCTTCGAGGCGCAGCGTGTCCCGGCACGCGAGACCGCACGGCACGAGCCCGTCGTCCCGCCCCGCCTCCGTCAGCGCCTCCCACAGCGCGGGCGCGTCACCCGGCGCGCAGAACAGCTCGAACCCGTCCTCACCGGTGTAGCCCGTGCGCGCGATCATCACCGGCCGCCCCGCCACGTCCCCCGGCAGCCCGGCGTAGTACCGCAGCCCGCCCAGGTCGGCGTCCGTGAGCCGCGTCAGGATCTCCTGCGCGCGCGGCCCCTGCACGGCGAGCAGCGCGTACGCGTCCCGGTCGTCGCGGACCGCCGCGTCGAAGCCGGCCGCCCGCTCGCGCAGGGCGGCCAGGACGGTCCCGGCGTTGGAGGCGTTCGCGACGACGAGGTACGTGTCGTCCGCCGTCCGGTACACGATCAGGTCGTCGACGATGCCGCCGTCCGGCGCGCAGATCATCGTGTACCGCGCCCGGCCGACCGCCAGCGCGGAGAGGTGCCCGACCAGTGCGTGGTCGAGGAACGCGCCCGCCTGCGCGCCCGTGACGGTGAGTTCGCCCATGTGGGAGAGGTCGAAGAGGCCGGCCGCCGTCCGCACGGCCTGGTGCTCGGCGCGCTCGCTGCCGTACCGCAGCGGCATGCGCCAGCCGGCGAAGTCGGTCATGACCGCGCCGAGCGCGGTGTGCGTCGCGTCGAGGGCGGTGCTGCGGAGGATGTCGTCCGGCATGGGCGGGCTCCCGGTGAGGCGGAACGGAGGGCTGGGCGGTCGGTCGGGGGAACGGCCAGGCCCTCCCCATCTGTCATCTGCACCTGAGAGGTTCGCCGTGCAGGCCCGGGAGACGGGCCGGCGGCTTGCACCGTGGGTGGGACGCGCCCGCGCCGTGGCGGGATCGGTCCGCTTTCCAGATTCGCCTTCCGCGCGCGGTATCGGGGCCTGAGAGATTCAAGGGAGGACTTGCTCCTTCGGCGCCCCGGTCGCGCCGGGGACTCTCCCGCGCGGGGTCGAACGGCCGGTATGCGGTTGTCGGCACATCATCGCACGAACCACCGCGCACGGCCGGACGGGCTCAGCCGTTAGGGTGCGTGCATGACCGTTCCCAGGCAGCAGCCAGGCTTCGGCGGCGGATGGCCGAGCAACGAGCTGGAAGAGGTTCTCGCCGGTTCCCTCGGTGTACCCGACGCGGGACCCCGGCTGCTGAAGACCCTGGCCCGCAGCGCCCTGTGGGTGCCGCTCCCCGAGGGCGGCGGCCGCGAGAGCCGCACCCTCGACCTGCCGACCGTGCAGGTGAACGGCGGCACGTTCGTCCCGGTGTTCAGCTCGGCCGAGCAGTTGCACCTGGGCGGCGCCTCGCACCTGCCGTTCGCCGTCGCGCCCGCCTGGGAGTTCGCGCGCGGCCTGCCGCCGGGGATCGGCGTCGCCCTGAACCCGGGCGGCACCGTCGGCCTGCCCGTCCCGCCCGGCGCCGTCGCCGAACTGTGCCGCGCCACCCCGGGCGAACGGCTGCCCGGCGTGCCCACCGGCGCCCGGATGCGTCTTTTCCAGCCGGACTGGCAGGACGACCCCGTCGACTTCCTCGGCGCCGTCACCGGCGAGCTGTCCGCACTGCCCGGCGTCCGGTCCGCGCGGCGCGGCCTGGCCAGCGCCGAGGGCGCCGCGCCGGCGCTGTACGTCGGCGTAGAACTCGACGGCCTGGACGACGGCCACCGCCTCGCCGTGCACGACGCCCTCGGCCGCGCGCTGGCCCGTCACCCGGTCGTGTGGCCGGTACAGCTCGTGCTGCTGGATGCGGCCGACGACCCTGTGGTGGACTGGCTGAGGGAGTGCGTCCAGCCGTTCTACATCCGTGGTGTCTGAGGCCCCGGGCGCCATGTCACGCGCAGCCGAACCAGCGAGGAGGAACGGCCCAGGTGAGTGCGGCGCACGAGATCGATGACCTGCTCCCCCTGATCACGCCCGACCGCCTGGACGCCTACGAGGACCTCCTCGCGGCCCTCGCCCGCAGCGACGTCCTCATGCTCCTGTGGGACGGCAAGCCGGGCGAGCCGGACGCCCAGTACGGCAGCGTCGAGATCGCGGGCCACGGCTACGCCCCCTGCGTGACGTCCGCCCGCGAGCTGGCGGTCAGCGGCTGGACCCGCGAGCACGAGGTCATCGGTGGCCGCGACATCGCCGCCGCCCTCTTCCCCGAACACTGGGGCCTGTGGCTGAATCCCCACGCCCCCGGCGGTGGCCTCGGCATTCCCTGGCTCGACCTGCGGCGGATAGCGGGCGGCCTCGACCGGCTCCCGGCCGGTCCGCTGCGCATCGGTGAGCCGTCGGTCCGCGCCGACGCGTTCTACGACCTCCTGGTCCAGCGTGCCCGCCGCACTCCGGCGCTGCGGAGCCTGCGGCGCGGCTGGGTGCGGCCGGCCGTGGGGGCGGCGTACCTCGTGATCGGGCTCGACGTGGACGACTCGGGGGACGAGGCGGCCGAGGCCGTGCGGCAGATGATGCTGGAGGCGGTCCCCGCCGTCCCCGAGGGGCTGCCGGTCGGCACGGTCGCCATGGCCGACGCGTACGACCCGGTGGCGATGTGGCTGCGGGCGAACGCGCGGCCGTTCTACGACCGCGACGCGCCGGGCCAGGACCCGGCCGACCTGCGGCAGCACGGCTACGGCTACCCCCGCCCGCACTGAGCGCCCCCCGTTTCGTCCGGCGTTCCCGGGTTAACCGGATCCGGGTAGGCACATCACCACGAAAGGGGACGCCGCATGAACGCCGTGAAGAGTACGCTGCCGGACGCCGCGCTCAAGACGGTCGGCGAGGCGCTCCAGGGCGCGCTCGTGGACCTGGTCGACCTGTCGCTGGTCGCGAAGCAGACGCACTGGAACGTCATCGGTCCCCGGTTCCGCTCGATCCACCTGCAGCTCGACGAGGTCGTCTCCTCGGCCCGGGAGCACTCGGACACGGTCGCCGAGCGCGCCGCCGCCCTCGGGATCTCCCCGGACGGCCGCGCCGCCACTGTCGCGAAGGGCACGAGCATCGGCTCGGTCGCGGAGGGCTGGCAGCGGGACACCGACGCCGTGGCGACCATGGTCGACGCGCTGAACGCCGTGATCGTCCGCATGCGCGACCGCATGGCGGACGCCGGCGAGGCGGACCGGGTGACGGAGGACCTGCTGATCTCGATCACGCAGGATCTCGAGAAGCACCACTGGATGTTCCAGGCGGAGAACGCCACCTGAGACGACCGGAACGACTCCGGAGCGCCGTGCGCGGCGAGGCCCGGGCGCATCCATCGCGGTGCGCCCGGGCCTCGCCGCGTCCGTCAGATCTCCTGCGGCATGTCGTAGGCCGGACCGGGGGATTTGCCGGGGCCGGCGGCGTGGACGAACGGTGTGAAGATCTTGGCGCCGTTGTGGAACGCGCAGCCGACGCCGGGTGTCTTCGGCGCCTGCTCCCGGTCGGAGTAGGCCCAGCAGCGGGCCATCTCGCGGAGACCGGTGTTGGTCAGCAGGGCGGCCAGGTGCCGTTCGACGTCCGTCAACGCGACTCGGCCTTCCCCCAGTTCGGGTACGGTCACCGGCTCCGGGGCGTCTTTCTCGACCGGCTCCTCCGGCCCGTCGTACCGGTCGCCCTCGCGCGCCTGCGCGGTGATCGCGTGCCGGATCTCGGCGCCCGACGGCAGGTGGAGCCGGACACCGTGGGGCCGGGTGGTGCCGTCCGCCCACGGTTCGGCCCGGAGACCGGCGGCCTGGTACGTGGCGATGGCGAACTGCTGGAAGCGCTCGGGACGCATCGGCTGTCGGGTCCCCTCCTGTTGTGACGGACGGTGCGCAGTCTAAGGCGGAGAGTGCGCATGGCGGTGGGAAACCGGGAACACGGACGGGTGGGTGGCGGCGCCTCCGGCTCATGGCCGGCGCGGGGGCGCCGCCGGTTCAGGGGGTGTCGTGGTCGAGTGCTCGGGCGACGGTGCGGGCGATGTGGAACGTGAGCCCGGTCCACGCGACGAGCGCGCCGCTCGCCAGCCCGAGGACGATCCAGGCTGCGGTCACCGGTCGCCCTCGGGAACCACGTCACGGACGGCGGTGCGCAGGACATCGACGGCGTCGGCGGCGATGGCGCGGGCGGCGTCGCGTTCCAGGTCGGCCGTCGTCCGTGCGGTGGCGAGGGTGGCGGCGGGCCAGAGTCGGTCCACGGCGGGCTGTACGTCGGCCAACTGGTCCTCGTCCAGATCGGCGAGCCGCCGCACGAGTTCCGTCGGAACAACGTCCGGCCAGTAGTGGAGGTCCCCCCGGCTGCTGCTCGGGTGGGCGAGGAACGGAACAAGCCGCTGCTCCACCAGACACGGGCGGCACGCCTGGAACCCACGCCCGGGACCGGCCGTCGCCTCCCCCGCGGCGACGGTTGTCAGTGGCCCGGTGGTGGTCTCGCAATACATGCACAACGGCCCGGGCGCGGCATCGACGGCGGCCCGCAGTTCGTCCACGGCTGCTGTGATCCCGTGCTCGGCCTTCGCACGCACCGCGACGAACAGGCGGGTCACCACCGGCTGGAGCGTCACCCCCGGCGCCAGGTCGGCCAACCGCACCACCAAGTCGTCCGGCACCTCGTCCGGCCACTGGTGCGGCTCACCCCAACTCGACACGGGGTGGTGGACGACCGGGATGAGACGACAGGCCAGCAGACACGGACGACACGCGTGCTGCGACCACCCGGCCGCCGACTCCGCCTGCATCAACGAGATCACCGTCAACGCCGGACCGGTCTCCCCACACCCACCACAACGAAGATTCATGCTCACGCCCCCGCCTCCGACTCGTCCGTGCTCTGGCCGGCCGATGCGCGCGGCGCGGAACCGAGCGGCACGACCGGCCCTTCCAGGCCGGTGATGACGGTGATGTGCGGGTTCTCCTCCCGCCTCGGGGCGGGAGTCAGGACAGGGCCGGCGTAATATCCGGACGCCGCATCCGCGATCGCTGCTCGCCGCGTCCTGGGCATGCCGCTGCCGCTCACCGGCCGGTCTCCTGCTTGCGCGTCGAGGCGGAGAGAAGGCGGTGCAGCTCGCGGACGAGCTGCGCCGCGTCCTCATGGGTCATGACCAGCTCGGCCACGCCGAGGTCCATACCGTCCCTGTGTACCCGCAGGGACAGCGCGATGCGTCCGGCCTCGGTGAGTCGTGTGGGCTGCGGGCCGCGCTCGACACGCATGCCCTGAGCCGGGTTCGCGGTGATCCCCGCCGCTCGTTTCTGAATTGCCGTCATGTTGCTGATAGTGGTCGCAACGTGACTCTGCATCCCGGAAAAATCTTCCGGGGTGCAGTGGCTTCCGGGTCAGGCTGTGGCGAGCACCCCCACATGCTGCGCAAGATCGCGCAGGTCAGCACGGTACTGCGGCCGTTCCCGCTTCATGAGGTGCTGTACTGCTTCACGCACAAGAGGGAAGTACTGGATCTCCTCGGGTGACGCCTCGCGGATCTTTTTCAGCATGTAGATGGTCGCGAAATCGTCGCCGACCAGTCGGTTCGCGTGCATGACTTCGACCAGGTAGCGGGTTGTCCGCTCCAGGGGGAGGACCCCGCCGGGCTCCGGTACTTCGACATCGTCCGCCAGGCGCAGCGCTTCCGCCGCGTCTCCTTCCTCGGCCGCCAGGTGCACGGCGTGCATCTTGACGTTCGTCGGGCCGAACGCGGTGTGCCAGTCGTTCCGGTCATGCCCGATCCGGTCGGCGATCCTGTCCGCCTCCCGCAAGAGGTCCCACGCGGCGGGCGCATTGCTGCCTCGCACGGCCGCGATGACGCCGACGAGGTGGAGCGCGCCGTATGCGGACAGGTGGTCCTGAGTCGCGTCGTCTCCGGGGCGGACGTGCTCGATGGTGGAACGCGCGAGGTCCAGCGACTCCCGCACGTCCCCCGAGCTGACGAGAATGCCGGCGACATTCCAGGCCGCCGCTGCGATCAGCGTCGGGTCGCCTGTCTCGTCCGCGATCTGCATCGCCCGGTCCGCCGCCAGGAGGGAAAGCTTCCGCTCGCCCACACGTCGCAGGTACACCTGATGGAGGTGCAGCAGTGACACGATCGCGCGAACGGCTCCCGTCTCATCAGCACCCGTCGTGCTGCGCAGTGTCAGGTACGCCTCGGCCAGCAGTCCCGGCAGCAGCCCGCCCACTGGGCCGTACCGCTCGGTCTGGGTTTCGTAGATCCGCCATGCCTCCGTGACCCGTTTGCTCAGCTCCAGGACGGTCAGGGGGTCGCCCGGCAAGTTCCGGCTGAGCAGGCTGGGCGGAGTGTTGAGAGCACGCCGGATGCCGGGGACGGCTGGATGCTCCGGGCTGCCCGTGAGACTGAGGTTGACGGATGGCCCGATCAGGTCGCTGAGGTCCGTCACGCCGAGGACGCGCCCGACGTCCAGGAGCAGGGACAGACGGTCAACCGGGATGAGGTCGCGCTCGACCTTCGAGACCCAGTCCTCGGAGCGGCCGATGAGGCCGCCCAATACGGCTTGGCTCTTACCGCTCTTGATCCGGTAGTACCTGATGCGTTTGCCGATGGACAGCTCTGGAACGTCGATCATGAATCCCCCTTCGGGGTGTGAGCACTCAACGCCCAGAGTACGACCGGAAGTCAGGGGCGACGGGAATACTGGTGCAGCCATCCCCTTCGGGGACTTCCCACAACGGCCCCGCGCACAGGGGACCATTGCGCTGTTGGGATGAACGCCGGGGCACTGGCTCCATGGGGGGGGCACGGGGGCGGGCGACTGGAGTGCTGCGATCGCGGCACTGTCCCAGTGATCAGGCGACCCAGTGCCGTGATCAGTCGCCGCCGCCGTCACCACCGTCGCCATGGCCGCCGTCGCTCCTGCCGAAGTCGCCGCCCGCTCCGTCGTGGGGTGGGCATGAGGAGCTGCCGTTTCCCCCGTTGTCGATCTCGAAGAACCAGATCAGCGGCCCGGCGATGGCCAGAACGACGATGATCCCCACCACGAGTTCCGCCATGGCTTTCCCTCCCGGCCGCCGCGTGGCGGCCCATGTTCCCGGTGTACCCGGGACGACGCCGGTTCGGTTCAACGGCTTTGTGTGAAGGCGTGGTTGGGAATGTGGTGAGTATGGCATGGTGATGTGGTGACCGAAGATCTCATGCGACAGCTCGCCGCTGCGCAGGCCGTGCTGGCCCAGCGGCGTCAGGAGGCGGACGACGCCGCCCGTGAGTTGCGGGCCGCCATCGTCGCCGCCGCCCGTGGCGGGGTCATGCAGCGGGCCATCGTCGACGCCACCGGTCTCTCCCGCGAACACGTCCGGCGCATCTGCCGGGACGCGGGCTACAAGCCCTGAACGACCGTCCCCGCGCCGGTCATTCGTGCGGGGGAGTGCAGCGCGCCGGGGCCTGGCAGTAGTAGCCGCGACCCTTGCAGTGCCAGCAGCTATGCGGTGCCGCGACGCCCTGCGCCGGTCCCGACGCGGGCACGTACAGCGTCTCCCTGAACTCCACGCGCTGCCCCGTGCACGCCTGGCACTGCCGGTGCGGACCCGGGCAGTCGTGCGATCCATCGGCCATGCCGTCCCCCTCGTGTTCGCGCCCACGCGGTCCGCCGGGCCACCTCCGCAAGGGTCCACCCGCACCGGCCCGGCCCGCCAGGAGCCGACCGGCCCTGTCACGACTTCCGCACGGAACGTCACCCGGCTGCTCACGAACAGCGGGAACACGAAAGGCAAGGAGACATCTCTCCCTGCCACTCTCAACCTATAGCGCACCCGGGGGCTTGCGGCAAGACCCCCCATCCGCCGCACAATCACCGGCCGTAAGCGGAACCTGTACGTGTGGGGGCGGGATGACCGATGTGATCGTGGTCGGCGGCGGGCCGACCGGGCTGATGCTGGCGGCCGAACTGCGGCTGCACGGCGTGCGCGTGGTCGTGCTGGAGAAACTGACGGAGCCGACCGGACAGTCCCGGGGACAGGGCCTGCACGCCCGCAGCGTCGAGATGATGGACCAGCGCGGCCTGCTCGACCGGTTCCTCGCGGTCAGCAGGAGGTTCAGCGCCGGCGGCCTCTTCGGCGGCGTCGTCAAACCGTGGCCCGACCGGCTCGACACGGCGCACCCGTACGGCCTCGCCGTCCCGCAGCCCGTCACCGAACGGCTGCTCGGCGAGCGCGCCGTCGAACTCGCCACCGACATCCGGCGCGGTCACGAGGTGGCCGGGCTGACGCAGGACGGCGACGGGGTGACCGTGCTGCTGGCGGACGGCACGCGGCTGCGTTCGCGCTACGTCGTCGGGTGCGACGGCGGCCGCAGCACGGTGCGCGGGCTGCTCGGCGTCGGTTTCCCGGGCGAGCCCGCCACGGTCGAGACGCTGCTCGGCGAGATGGCGGCGACCGAGGCGCCGGAGACCATCGCCGCCGTCGTCGCCGACATCCACAGGACGCAGCTCCGGTTCGGCCTCGCGCCCCTCGGCGACGGCGTGTACCGCGTCATCGTCCCGGCAGGCACCGTGTCCGGGGACCGCGCGGTCCCGCCGACCATCGACGACTTCAGGGCACGGCTGCGGGCGGTCGCGGGCACGGACTTCGGCGTGCACTCGCCACGCTGGCTGTCCCGGTTCGGCGACGCCACCCGGCAGGCCGAGCGCTACCGGGTCGGCCGTGTCCTCCTGGCGGGCGACGCGGCGCACATCCACCCGCCGACCGGCGGGCAGGGGCTCAACCTCGGCATCCAGGACGCGTTCAACCTCGGCTGGAAACTGGCCGCCGAGGTGACCGGCCGGGCGCCGGAGGGGCTGCTGGACAGCTACCACGCCGAACGGCACCCGGTCGCCGCCCGCGTGCTGGAGAACTCCCGCGCGCAGATGACGCTGCTCGGGGACGGTCCCGGCGCGACCGCGCTGCGGGCGCTGTTCTCGCGGCTGATGGACTTCGATGAGGTGAACCGCCACATCACCGGCATGATCACGGCCGTCGACGTCCGCTACGACCTCGGCGGCGGCCACGACCTGGTCGGCCGGCGGCTGCGCGACCTGCGGCTGAAGGAGGGGCGCCTGTACGGGCTGACGCACGCCGGTCGCGGACTGCTGCTCGACCGGACGGGCCGGCTGTCGGTCACCGGCTGGGCGGACCGCGTCGACCACGTCGTGGACCCCTGCGAGGAACTGGACGTGCCGGCCGTGCTGATGCGCCCCGACGGCCATGTGGCGTGGGTCGGCGACGACCGGCGGGACCTGCTCGGCCCGCTGCGGACGTGGTTCGGCGCCGCCGCCGGCCGAGCCCCGGCGGCGCCACCGGTCAGTCCGGCAGGCGGAAGGTGTCCGCCAGCTCCGTGAGCTGCGCGGCGAGCATGGTCCCGGGCCGGTGCCCCATGCCGCTGAAGTGACCCGACACCTCCAGGCTCACCGTGCCGTGCACGGCGGACCAGGTGAGGGTGGCGCCGGCGAGCGCACGGCCCGCCCGCCCGTCCGCGCCGAGCCCGGCCCGCGCGACCCACTCGGCGACGGCCGCGTCGTTCCCGACCCACGCGGTCATCTCCGCCACCAGCGGCAGGACCCGGTCGTCCGGCGGCACGGCCGGGTCCGCCGCGCCGAAGACGGCGAGGAGCGGCAGCATGCCGGCCCGCGCGCGGTCCCGGGTGTCGGCCGGCGCCGCGTAGCCGGGGACGGGCGTCCCCTGGATGAGCTGGTAGCGGTGCGGCTGCGCCAGCGCCCACGCCCGGTACGCGTCGCCGCACGCCCGCAGCCGCGCGCGCGGGCCGTCCCCGGCGCGCGCCGCGGTCGCCTCGGCGGCCGTCACGGCCTCGGCGAAGGCGTCGTACGCGTCCCTGATCAGGTCGCTGAGCAGCGCGTCGCGGCCGTCGAAGTAGCGGTAGAGCGCGGGGCCGGAGACGCCGAGTTCCTTCGCGATGCGGGTGAGGGCGACGGCCTCGGGGCCGCCCTCGGCGAGCCGGCGGAGGGCGACCTCCTTGATCTCGGCGCGGGTCTGCTCGCGGTAGCGCGCCCGCGGGGTGTTCGCCGTCGTCATGGTGAAACAGCTTAGCGGTCGTGAGAGGGCTTCACGGCGGAGTCTTGTTAGGGGGCGTAACTTTAGTTATTGTCTCTAACGAAAGCGATCGGGTCGCTCCTCGGGCGGCGCCGTGCCGTCCGGACCGGTCGCGAGAGGGGTTCCCATGTCGACACCGTCATCCGATGCCGCGGCGCCGCACGTCGTCCTCGGCTCGGGACCGGCCGGCACCGCGCTGGCGGCTGAACTCGTCGGCCGAGGCCGTGCCGTACGGCTGGTCAACCGGTCCGGCGACGGCCCCGCGCTGCCCGGCGTCACCCGCCGCGCCGCCGACCTCACCTCGCCCGACGGCGCCCGCGCGGCCGTGGCCGGCGCCGCCGTCGTCTACCACTGCGCCAACGCGCCCTATCACCTGCAGACCGCCGTCATGCCGGCCGTCCAGCGCGCGCTGCTGCCCGCCGTGGCCGACGCCGGGGCGCGCCTCGTCGTCCTCGACACCCTCTACCCGTACGGCCCGACCGGGGGCCGCCCGATGACGGAGGACACGCCCTGGCGGGCGACCTCGCGCAAGGGCCGGATGCGCGCCGAGCTGGACGAGGCGTACCTCGACGCCCACCGCGCGGGCCGCGTCCGCGTGGTCATGGGCAGGTCCGCCGACTTCGTCGGCCCCGGCGTCATCGGCTCCACGCTCGGCGGGGCCGTCTTCCCCGGCGCGCTCACGGGCGGCGAGGTCGCCGGCATCGGCGACATCGACCTGCCGCACAGCTACACCGCCATCGGGGACGTGGCCGCCGGGCTCGCCGTCCTCGGCGAACGCCCCGACGGTGACGGCCGTGTGTGGCACCTGCCGACGGCCCCGGCGCGCACCACGCGGGAGGTCCTCGACATGGTCGGGGAACGCGTCGGCCGACCGCTGGAACTGGTCGTCCTGGACGAGCCCCGCCCGTTCGGCCCGTTCGACGCGACGTTCATGGCCGAGTACGCCGAGATGTTCTACCAGCACACCGAGCCGCAGATCATGGTCTCCGACGCCTTCGAGGAGACCTTCCGCACGGCGCCGACGCCCCTGGCGGACACGCTGGACGCCACCCTCGCGTGGTACGGGCAGTGGCTGGCCGCGCAGCACGCCTGACCGGCCGCTCCCGCTTCACCCGCGCGGATTAGAGTCCGTCCCAGGCAGGCGATCGATGCGGCGGAGGCGGGAAGTCCTGATGACGCGGACTCTGGGGTTGAACGATGTCGGCGGCCAGCACACGTGGGCCAGGAAGAACGGGCAGCCGGCACCGCCCGACGACGGCCGCGTGCCCCTGGAGATACGCGTCTCCGACGACCCGCGTCCCGAGGGCGGCCCGGCCTACCGGACCGTGGCGTTCCCCGAGCGGCGGCTGCCGCCCGGCGGCGTCAAGGAGTACCGCGCCGGCCGCAAGCAGGGCGTCCGCACCTTCGTCCTGTGGGCCGATCCGCACCGCACGCGGGTGTTCGCCCACGTCGTGACCACGTCGGCGACCAAGGGCGGCCCCGCGACGTACGAGGTGCTGGGCGAGGCCGACGAGCACCTGGCGCGCATCGAGCGTGAACCGGCCATGCGGGGTGGCGGGATCCGCACCCGCTGGACCGTCCGGCCCGCCGGGTGGCCGCCGGTCTCCGGGCTCAAGGGCCGGGCCTTCTGGTGGGTCGTGTGGTGGCTGATCTCCCCGATCCAGCTCGTCATCGCGGTCGGCAGCGTGGTCGCCGGCAGCGGGGACGTCGCGCGGATGCCGCGCCGTACACGGTGGCGCGCCGGGGAGCGGGTCGTGCTCGACTACCGCAGCGGAGTGGGCGACGGTTTCCTGCTGGAGGTCGCGGAGGGGTGGGACGACCGCGTGACCGCGTCGCTCCTCGCGCTGCTCGACAGCCACGAGGGCTGGATGGGGAACGCGTGGGACGACTACAACGGCAAGGCACCCGAACGGCGCGGATTCCAGCCCCAGTAGGAGGGAGCCGTGGAAAAGTGATGCCGACCACGCACCGGCCGGCAGCGCGCCCAGGAGGACCAGCATGGCGGTCCAGCGGATGGACAACGTCCTCATCGTCGTCTCCGACCTCGACGCGGCCGTCGCGTTCTTCGTCGAACTCGGCCTGGAACCGGAGGGGAGGACGCCGGTGGAGGGGCGGTGGGCCGAGCGGGTCATCGGGATCGACGGCGCCCGGCAGGAGATCGCGATGCTGCGGACCCCGGACGGCCATGGCCGGATCGAGCTGGCGCGCTTCCACACCCCGGAGGCGGTCGCCGCCCGGCCGGCGGACGCGCCGGTGAACACGCTGGGCCTGCGCCGCGTCATGTTCGCCGTGGACGACATCGAGGACACCGTCGCCCGCCTGCGCGCCCACGGTGCCGAACTCGTGGGCGAGGTGGTGCGCTACGAGGACAGCTATCTGCTCTGTTATCTGCGCGGCCCCGAGGGCGTCCTCGTCGGCCTGGCCGAGCCGCTCGGCTGACGGCCGCCCCGGCCCGGTGCGCGGCACGGGACACCCCCACCGCCTATTATCGAACACGTGTCCGAAATGCCGCCCGATCTGCCGCGCCTCCGGGTCCTGGCGACCTGGCTGGAACTGAACCTCGACCGGGTCAGGGAGGCCATCGAGGCCGCCGAGCGCCGCGCGGCCGAGGAGGCGGACCGGCCGCACTGGTGGCTCCAGTGGATGCGGGTGCCGGCGGGCCGGCCGGCGCGGGCCGTACTGCACCGGCGCGGCTGCTGGTGCCCCGGTGAGCCCGACCTGCGGGCGGCGGACGTACGGCGGGCGGCGGCGTCGCACCCCGGGCTGATCGAGGGGTGCCCGGCCTGCCGGGCACAGGTCCCGGACGACGTCGGCCCCGGCACCGCCTGAGCGGTGCCGGGGCCGGGGCGCGTACCGCCGGCGGGGAGGACCCGCCTCCGGCGGCCCCGCCCGGGGTCCCTGGGGGGTGTTCTCCGGTTACCCCCGTATGCCGTTCCCCAACATTTTTCTTCCGGCAATCCCTCGAACGAGGGAAACCGCGACCCGTCCGGCGTAGGTCAGGGCAGCCGGACGAGGGCCTGGACGGGCGTGTGGTCGGACGGCCAGCGGCCGTCGCGTGCGCGGTAGGTGTTGATCGCGGCGCGCAGGACCTCCACGTTCGGGCGGGCGAGGATCCAGTCGATGCGGTCGCCGCCGGCGACGGGTTCGCCGTAGCCGGGGAACGTGCCCCACGCCTCGGTCACCCGGCGGCCGGTGTTCCAGGTGTCCACGAGGCCGCCGTCCGTCACCAGGATGCCGTAGGACGCCGAGGACTCGGCGGGTGTGTTGAAGTCACCGGTCAGCAGTACCGGCAGGTCCGCGTCGAAGGCGGCGATCCGGTCGCGCACCAGGGCGGCGGAGCGCTGCCTCGCGTTCTCCGACTGGTGGTCGAAGTGCGTGTTGACGTGCACGAACTCCTTGCCGGTACGGCGGTCGGCGAAGCGCACCCATGTCACCATGCGGACGACGTTGTTCCCCCAGGAGGCGGAACCGATCACGTTCGGGGTGTCCGAGAGCCAGAAGTGGTCGAAGTCGAGCGGTTCGAGGCGGCGGGTGTCGTAGTGCACGGACATGAACTCGCCCCGGCCGCCGCCCTCCCTGCCGAGGCCGATCCAGTCCATGCCGTCCCCCAGGTCGGCGGCGATCTGCCCGACCTGGTGGTACAGGGCCTCCTGCACGCCCAGCACCGTCGGCCGTTCCCGGTCGAGGAGCGCGGCCAGGGTCTGTCCGGTGGGTCTTGTCGCGGCTCGCGGCGTCGGATGCGGTGCATCGCAAGGCGCCGGATCGCAGCTCATACCCGACCGTATTCGCGCGATACGGCAACGCAGCGAGGTGCCGTAGCCGGCGTCGCGAGACAGGCAAGATCCGCCGGACAGACCCTGGCACGGGCCGCCGGTCGGTCCAGGCGTCGTCGGTGCCGGGAGCGGCGTTCGCGTCGTAGCGGATGTTGAAGGACATGATGTGCAGCCGGTCGCCGGTGGCCTCACCGATGACCGGGCGCGGCCGGCCGGTGGCGCGTGCGGTGCCGGCGGTCGCCGCCAGCAGTCCCGCGGCGGCGCCCGTGGCACCCAGTACGCCTCGCCGTGTCACGGCCATGTGAATCCTCCTCGCCTTTCGCCGCCCGGCGCACCGCGCGCCGGGCGGGAGGAACACTGCCCGAGCCCGGGAATGCCGTCCAGGAGCGTGTGTTGAAGTTACGCGGCCGGCCGCCAAGTTTTCACATTTCCCTTTCGTCGGGTCAACTGCCGTTATGGGAAAGGTCATTGGGTGATTCCGGCGCTGGGGGCGTGAACAGCCCTCTTGCGCGTCGCGGGCCGTCGGCCGTACATCTCGTACCGTGCCCGGCCGCGCATTCCGGGCGCGTTCCCCCACCCATTCCACCCGTCCGCCGAGGGGGTCACTCCATGGCCACTCCGCTTTCCGCCGACGCGATCCTGAAGGCGCTCAAGGACGAGGGAGTGAAAGTCGTCGAACACAAGAACTGGCGCACGCACAACCGCAATGGCGCCGGCGCATGGGGGCCGGTCCACGGGGTGATGGTCCACCACACCGTCACCACCGGCACCGACGCCTCCGTCGACCTGTGCTACGACGGACGCTCCGACCTCCCCGGACCGCTGTGCCACGGCGTGATCGCCAAGGACGGCACGCTGTACCTCGTCGGCCACGGCCGCGCCAACCACGCGGGCGCCGGCGACGGGGACGTCCTCGACGCCGTCATCGCCGAGGCGTCCCTGCCCGCCGACAACGAGGCCGACACCGACGGCAACACCCACTTCTACGGCTGGGAGTGCGTCAACCTCGGCGACAACAAGGACCCGTGGCCGGCCGAGCAGGTCGAGGCCATCGTGCGCGCGTCCGCCGCCGTCTGCCGCGCGCACGGCTGGGGCAAGGACGGCGACACCTCCGTCATCGGCCACCTGGAGTGGCAGCCGGGCAAGATCGACCCGCGCGGCCCCGGCATCACCATGAAGGACGTCCGCGCGCGCGTGGCCGAACGCCTCCGGCACGACGCGGACTGGACCCCCGGCAGCGGGCCGGGCGAGGAGGACGAGATGCCCGAGTGGACGGTCTACGGCACCACCGACTACGTCCGGACCGCCGAGCCGGACACCTGGACCACCCTCAAGTTCAACCGGCGGCACGACGGCAGCGGCTGGGTCGACAAGGAGGCCGAACCGTCGATCCTGTTCGGCCCCTGCCACTACACGGCGTCGGTCGGGGTGCGGGTGCGGGGCCTGGTGGCGGGTGAGGAGTTCCAGATCCGGCTGGCCGAGTACCGGGAGGCGGCCGACGGATCGTTCGAACGCACCGGGACCATGCCGATCACCTCACCCGTCCACGACGGCGGCGACGGCCACTTCACGTACACCTGGACGGGCTTCATCTCCGCCACCGACAAGGGACGCATCCGCGTCGAGGTGAAGACCGTCGGCGACACCCCGGTCGAGATCGACTGGGCGCGCGCCGAGTCGCTGTACTGGCCCGCCTGACGGCCCGCCGTAACGTTCTCCCGTCCTCCCGCCAAGTAGAGGCAGAAAGCAGGACGAGGACGGGAGCACCCCCTTGTGAAGATCCCCGTACGAGGCCGCGGCGGCCCGGCCGCCGTGGCGCGGGACCCGGCGTTGTTCGAGGAGTTCTACCGGCGGCACATCGACGCCGTGACACGGTTCCTCGCCCGGCGCGTGGACGACCCGCACACCGTCGCGGACCTGACGGCCGAGGTCTTCCTCGCGGCCATCGACTCCGCGCACACCTACGACGCGGCCCGCGGCAGCGAGATCGCCTGGCTGTACGGCATCGCCCGCAACACCGTCGCCGCCGAACGCCGCCGCGCCGCCCGCGCGACCGCCGCCGCCACCCGGATCGCCGGCCGCCGCCTGCTCGCCGCCGACGACATCGCGCGCCTGGAGGAACGGCTCGCCGCCGAGGAGGCCGGCCGCCGCGCCCTGCGCGCCCTCGCGACGCTCCCCGACGGCGAACGCGCCGTCCTGGAACTCATCGCGGTCGACCAGCTCACCGTCACCGAGGCCGCGCGGGCACTCGGCATCCGGCCGGTCACCGCACGCGTGCGGCTGCACCGCGCCCGCAAGTCCCTGGCCGAGGCGGCCGCACCGCCCGCCGAACCCACCACCCTTCCCGTCACCGCAGGGAGTTCAGCGTGACCACGACCTTCGAGGACCGCCTCCTGGACGAGCTGAAGAACGAGGTCCGCATCGCCGCCGCCGCCGACCCCGCGCCGGCCGGCCGCCGCGCCAGGACACCGCTGCGCGTCGCCGCCGGCCTGACCGCGGCGGCGGCCGTCGCGGGCGGCTACATCCTCCTGCCGGGCGGCGGCGCCACCCCGGCGTACGCCATCGAGGAGAACCCCGACGGCTCCGTGACCCTCACCATGTCCGACGCGGAGCCCACGTTCGACCGGGACGCCCAGCGCGCGTTCGCCGAGGACCTGGAGGCGCACGGGGTGCGCGTCCTGATCGACCCCGCGTCCGAGGGACAGGTGTGCACCTGGCCCGATGCCGTGTTCGCCCCGGGAACGCTGAACTCAGTCGGCGCGGTGGACCTGCGGGCGATGGACCTGGACGCGGATGAGGAGGGGAGGCCGCGGCCCGTGCGGCACGGGGAAGACGCCGAGCAGTCGGAACCGTACATCTCGCTCCGGGCCGGTGACACGGTGGTCATCGCCAACTACAGCGATCTCGACCTGGTCGACTACCGGTTCTTCGCCGGGGATCCGGGCGACTGCGCGCCGGTCGACATCGCCCGGTTCGCGAGGCCGGCGGAATGAACCCGCCCCGCGTCCCGCCCGTCCCGTGCGTCTCCCGCGTAACGGCCCGGGCGGGACGCGGGCACCGCTACCGTTTCCGCATGCAGTACGAAGCACGCCACAGCGCCGACCGAGGCTGGTACGTCGTGTCCGACGAGGGACACCTCGCCCACGTCCCCGACCCCGACACCCGGGAACTGCGGGCCGCCATCTTCGAACGCGAGGCCGACGCCCAGCGCTGCGCCGAGGAACTCAGCCGCCTCGGCACCCTGAGCTGATCACGCCTCCGCGTCCGCCCCCGCCCCCGAACCCGCGCCCGCCGCCGCGCGCACCAGCTCCATGTAGCGGTCCCAGTCCCAGTGCGGCCCGGGGCAGATCCGCACCACGTCCGGCACCTCGTTGTGCCCGACGATGTGCTGCCGGTCCACCGGTATGCCGTACCGGCCGCATATCCCGGCGACCAGGCGCGCCGACGACTCGTACAGCGTGTCCGTGAGGTACGACGGGTCGTCCGCCCAGCCCTCGTGCTCGATGCCGACGCTGCGCTCGTTGAACGCGCGGTTGCCCGCCTGGTAGGCGACGTCCAGCTCCCGCACCATCTGCGCCACGTGCCCGTCCTCCGACCGCACCACGTAGTGGGCGGCCGCCTCGTGCGAAGGGTCCTGGAAGACGCGCAGCGTGACGTCGTACGTGGCCTCCGGCATGTGGATCACGACACGGTCCACCGGGTAGTCGCGCGGCCGGTTCGCCCGCCGGTAGTTGGCCGCCGACGCCGGCACCCACTCGGCGCCCGGGTGGTCGACCTCGCCCTCCGTGCGCGCGACGTCCTGCGCGCCGTACCGCCACCACAGGCGTTCCAGCGGGCCACGGGCCAGCACGCCGCCGACGCCGAGCGTCACGGCGGCGCCGCCCGCGACGAGCAGCCGTCTGCGCCCCGGCGAACCGCGGCCGGAGCCGTCCGGGCCGCCCGCGCCGGACCGCTCGCCTGCCGCCTCCCCATCCGTGATCATGCGCTCACCCACCGCTTCCTCCCGCTCCGCCCAACGTCCGCGCGGCACCACCGGTTCCCGGCAGGCTCGTAGAATCTGGTCACCATGCCGTATTTCGATCACGCAGCCACCACTCCGATGGTGCCCGAGGCCATCGCCGCGATGACCGCCCAGCTCACCGCGACCGGCAACGCCTCGGCCCTCCACGGCGCGGGACGGCGGGCCAGGCGCGTGGTCGAGGAGAGCCGCGAGTCCCTCGCCGCCGCGCTCGGCGCCCGCCCCGGCGAGATCGTCTTCACCTCCGGCGGCACCGAGGCCGACAACCTCGCCGTGAAGGGCCTGTACTGGTCCCGCCGCGCCGCCGACCCGCGCCGCGTCCGCGTCCTGTCGAGCCCGGTCGAGCACCACGCCGTCCTCGACGCCGTCCGGTGGCTCGCCGACCACGAGGGCGCCGCCGTCGAATGGCTGCCCGTCGACCCGTACGGCCGCGTCCACCCCGACGCCCTGCGGGAGGCGCTGGCCCGCGACCCCGACGGCACCGCGCTCGTCACCGTCATGTGGGCCAACAACGAGATCGGCACCGTCCAGCCCGTCGCCGAACTCGCCGCCGTCGCCGCCGAGTACGGCGTCCCCCTGCACTCCGACGCCGTCCAGGCCGTCGGCCAGCTCGACGTCGGCTTCGCCGCCTCGGGCGCCGCCGCGCTCTCCGTCTCCGGCCACAAGGTGGGCGGCCCGTACGGCATCGGCGCGCTGCTGCTCGGCCGTGACGTCACGCCCATGCCCGTCCTGCACGGCGGCGGCCAGGAACGGGACGTCCGCTCCGGGACCCTGGACGTGCCGGCCATCGCCGCGTTCGCCGCCGCAGCCGGGGCCGCCGTCGCGGGCCGCGACGCGTTCGCCCGCCGGGTCGGCGCCCTGCGCGACGACCTCGTCGCCGCCGTCACCGCCGCCGTGCCGGACGCCGTCCTCGGCGGCGACCCGGACCCGGCCGGGCGCCTCCCGGCCAACGCCCACTTCGCGTTCCCCGGCTGCGAGGGCGACGCCCTGCTCCTCCTCCTCGACGCGCAGGGCATCGAGTGCTCCACCGGCTCCGCCTGCACCGCCGGCGTCGCCCAGCCGAGCCACGTCCTGCTGGCCACCGGAGCGGGACCCGAACTGGCCCGCGGGACGCTGCGGTTCAGCCTCGGGCACACCACCACGGCCGACGACGTCGCCGCCGTCGCACGGGCCATCGGCCCCGTCGTCGAGCGGGCGCGCGCCGCCGGCCTGAGCTGACCCGGCGGCGGCCCGTACCCTGGAGGCGCTATGACTCTCACTCCCCGCGCCGGACGCCCCCTGAAGGTCCTCGCCGCCATGTCGGGCGGCGTCGACTCCGCCGTCGCCGCGGCCCGCGCCGCCGAGGCCGGCCACGACGTGACCGGCGTCCACCTCGCGCTCTCCGCGAACCCGCAGTCGTTCCGCACCGGAGCCAGGGGCTGCTGCACGGTCGAGGACTCGCGCGACGCCCGCCGCGCGGCCGACGTCATCGGCATCCCCTTCTACGTCTGGGACCTCGCCGAACGCTTCCGGCAGGACGTGGTGGACGACTTCGTCGCCGAGTACGAGGCGGGCCGCACCCCCAACCCCTGCCTGCGGTGCAACGAGCGCATCAAGTTCGCCGCCCTCCTCGACCGGGCGCTCGCCCTCGGCTTCGACGCCGTCTGCACCGGCCACTACGCCACCGTCACCACCGCACCGGACGGCACCCGCGAACTGCACCGCTCCGCCGACGCGGGCAAGGACCAGAGCTACGTCCTCGGCGTCCTGGACCAGCGGCAGCTCGCGCACGCCCTGTTCCCGCTCGGCGACACCCGCGCCACCAAGGACGAGATCCGCGCCGAGGCCGAGCGCCGGGGCCTCGCCGTCGCGCGGAAGCCCGACAGCCACGACATCTGCTTCATCGCCGACGGCGACACCCGGGGCTTCCTCGCCGGCCGCCTCGGCACCGCCGAGGGCGACATCCTCGACGAGGACGGCGAGAAGATCGGCACGCACGACGGCGCGTACGGCTTCACGGTCGGGCAGCGGCGCGGCCTGCGCATCGGCCGCCCCGCGCCGGACGGCAAGCCCCGCTACGTCCTCGACATCTCGCCCGTCGCCAACACCGTCACGGTCGGCCCGGCCGAGGCGCTGGACGTCACCGTCCTCACCGCGATCCGCCCCCGCTGGTGCGGCGCCGCACCGGCCGGTCCCGCCGCGTACACGGCGCAGTTGCGCGCCCACGGCGGCGAGACGCCGGTGGTGGCCGAGCCGACCGACGGCGGGGAGGGGCTGCGGGTGCGGTTCGAGCGCCCGGTGCGCGGCGTCGCGCCCGGCCAGGCGGTCGTCCTGTACGACGGCACGCGCGTCGTCGGCTCGGCGACCATCGCCACGACCGAACGCGCCGGCGCCTCCCGCGTCTGACGGGCGCTCCCCGGGCCGCTCAGCCGGCGGGCGGCGGCGCCGGGGGGAGGTCCACCCGGTTCGCCAGGACGGGGACGGCCGCGCGCGCCGCGTCCGTCTCCGCCGGGTCCAGGTCGAACACGAGCGTGCCGGGTTCCCCGCCCAGGCGCGCTCGCACCTCGCCCAGCGGCGAGACGATCATGCTGTTCCCGATGCCGGTCGGCGCCGTCGTCCGGGGTGGATCGCCGACCGTCGCCGGGTCCGCCTGGCCCGCCGCCACGACCCAGCAGGTGCTGTCCAGGGCGCGCGCCCGCACCAGCAGCTCCCACTGCCGCGCCTTCCCCGGCCCCGCGCCCCAGGACGCCGGCAGCAGGATCACCCGCGCCCCGCGATCGGCGAGCCCCGTGAACAGCCCGGGGAACCGCACGTCGTAGCAGGTCGCGAACCCGAGGCCGACGCCGTCCAGCTCCACGGTCACCGGGCGGTCGCCCGGCGCCACCGTCGCGGACTCCGCGAAGCCGAACGCGTCGAACAGGTGCAGCTTGTCGTACGAGGTGTCCACGCCGCGCCCGGTGATCAGCAGGGTGTTGCGTACCCGCCCGTCGGGCGCCGGCGTGAACATCCCCGCCACGACGAGCGCCCCGGCGCTCGCCGCCGCCTCGCGCACCCCCTCGGCCCACGGCCCGTCCAGCGGCTCGGCGACCGGCCCGAGCGGGATGCCGAACCGGGCCATCGCCGCCTCGGGCAGCACCACCACGTCCGCGCCCGCCGCCGCCCCGGCGACGGCGGCGCGCACCTCCCGCAGGTTCTCCGCCGGCGAAGTGCCCGACAGCATCTGCACCACCGCGATCCGCATGACCTCTCCCCTTTCCGTCCGTCGTCACCGCTCACCGCGTTCCGCGCCCGCCGCAGCGTGCCGGGACACCGTGGGGGACCATGGTCGTATGGCAACACACCTGATCACCGGGGCGGGCTCCGGAATCGGCGCGGCGCTCGCGCGCCGGCTCGCCGAGCGCGGCGAGGACCTGTGGCTGTGGGCGCGCGACGCGGGGCGCGCGCGGGAGCTGGAGAAGCACTTCCCCGGCGCGCGCACTCTCGTGGGCGACCTCGGCGAGCCGGAGCGCCTTTCCTGGGCGCTCGGCCACCAGTCACCGCCCGACCGCATCGACGGGCTCGTCCACTGCGCCGGCGTCGCGGAGCTGGGTCCCGTCGGCGACCTGACGCCCGCCGTCTGGCGCGCCACCCTCGCCGCGAACCTCGTGGCCCCCGCCGAGCTGACCCGGCTGCTGCTGCCCCAGGTCCGCGCGGCCCGCGGCCACGTCGTCTTCGTCAACTCGGGCGCCGGGCTCCGCGCGAACCCCGAGTGGAGCGCGTACGCGGCGAGCAAGCACGGGCTGCGCGCCCTCGCCGACGCCCTGCGCGGCGAGGAGGCGGCGAACGGCGTGCGCGTCACCTCCGTCTACCCGGGCCGCACCGCGACCCCCATGCAGGAGAAGATCCACCAGCAGGAGGGCAAGGCGTACGACCCGGACCGCTGGATGACGGCGGACGACGTGGCCACCACCGTCCTCACCGCCCTCGACCTGCCGCGCGGCGCCGAGGTCACCGACCTGACGGTCCGCCCCACGGGCTGACGGCGGCGGTGGCGGGGGCCGCCCGGCGGTGACCTACGTTGTCCCCGTGACCGACACGACGACCAACGACACAGCAGCCGACAAGCGCCCCTGGGGTCCCGCCGCCGCCACGGGCGTCGGCTCCCTGCCCGGCGAGGACGCCAGGGAGGCGGCACGGATCGTCACCGGGTCCCTGGAGACCCTGATGTTCCTGCCGGAACTGCCCGCCCGCGGCCCGGGCGCCGACATGATCGGGCGGACCACGGGCCTCCTCACCGAGCTGTACGCGCACGTCGAACCGAGCGGCTGGCGCGTCAGCGACCGGCCGGGCCGCGACACCCGGCGGGCCACCGGCTGGCTGCGCGAGGACCTGGACGCCATCGAGGAGTTCACGCAGGGCTTCACCGGCGTCCTCAAGGTGGCGGCCACCGGACCCTGGACGCTCGCCACGGCCCTGGAACGCCGCAACGGCGAGGCGATGCTCGGCGACCACGGCGCCTGCCGCGACCTGGCCGCCTCCCTCACCGAGGGACTCGCCGCGCACCTCGCCGACGTGCGGCGGCGCGTGCCGGGCGCCCGGATCGCCCTCCAGCTCGACGAGCCGTCGCTGACCGCCGTCCTGACCGGCCGCGTCCCCACCGCCAGCGGCTACCGCACGTACCGCGCCGTGGACCGCGCGGTGGTGGAGGAGACGCTGCGGGGCGTGCTGGGCGCGGCCGGGGACGACCCGGTGATCGTGCACAGTTGCGCGCCGGGCGTCCCGTTCGCCCTGCTGCGGCGCGCGGGCGCGGCGGCCGTCTCCTTCGACCTGGGGCTGCTCACCGAGCGTGACTACGACGCGGTCGGGGAGGCGGTGGAAGCCGGTATCGGCCTGTTCGCCGGAGTCGTGCCCGCCGTCGGCACCGAGCCCCGGGAATTGTCGGACCCGGCCGGTACTGTCAGTGGAGTCAGATCGCTCTGGCGCAGGCTGGGGCTGTCACCGGGCACGCTCGCGGCGTCCGTGACGGTCACCCCGGCCTGCGGGCTCGCGGGTGCCTCCCCGGCGTACGCGCGAGCCGCGCTGACGCACTGCGTCCGGGCGGCACGATCCCTCGCGGACGACCCTGAGTGACGGGAGACGAGAAGTGGTGGCTGGGACACGGTCCGGTGCGGCGGAGTCCTCCGTGCCCGCCGAGGCGCGCGAGCGGCACGCGCGCCTCGCCGAGCAGGTCGAGGAGCACCGTTTCCGCTACTACGTGCGGACCCCGGTGATCAGCGACGCCGAGTTCGACGCGCTGATGCGGGAGTTGCAGGCCCTGGAGGAGGAGCACCCCGAGCTGCGCACCCCCGACTCGCCGACGCAGGCCGTCGCCGGGCACTACGAGACGGAGTTCACCTCCGTCGAGCACCGCGAGCGCATGCTGTCCCTCGACAACGCCTTCGACGACGAGGAGCTGGGCGCCTGGGCGGACCGCGTCGCCGATGAGCTGTCCGGCATCCCCTACCACTACCTGTGCGAGCTGAAGGTGGACGGCCTCGCCGTCAACCTCACCTACGAGCACGGCCGGCTCACCCGCGCGGCGACCCGCGGCGACGGCAGGACCGGCGAGGACATCACGCCCAACGTCCGCACCATCGAGGAGGTGCCCGACCGCCTCACCGGCGACGACGTGCCGGACCTCGTGGAGATCCGGGGCGAGGTGTTCTTCGCGATGGAGCGCTTCGAGGAGCTGAACGCGCGGCTCGTCGAGGCGGGCGAGAAGCCGTTCGCCAACCCGAGGAACGCCGCCGCCGGCTCGCTGCGGCAGAAGGACCCCAAGGTGACGGCGGGCCGGGCGCTCCAGATGGTCGTGCACGGCATCGGCGCCCACGAGGGGCTGTCCGTCGATCGCCTGTCCCGCTCCTACGAGCTGCTGAAGTCCTGGGGCCTGCCGACCGCGCGCGCCGCGAAGGTCGTGGACACGCTGGCCGGCGTCCGCGAGTTCATCGCGTACTACGGCGAGCACCGGCACGCCGTCGAGCACGAGATCGACGGCGTCGTCGTCAAGGTGGACGAGATCCGGCTCCAGGGCCGCCTCGGCAGTACGTCGCGCGCGCCGCGCTGGGCCATCGCCTGGAAGTACCCCCCGGAGGAGGTCAACACCAGGCTGCTCGACATCCGCGTCGGGGTCGGCCGCACGGGCCGGGTCACGCCGTACGCGGTCGTGGAGCCGGTCACGGTGGCGGGCTCCGAGGTCGAGTTCGCCACGCTGCACAACCAGGAGGTCGTCAAGGCGAAGGGCGTCCTCATCGGCGACACGGTCGCGCTGCGCAAGGCGGGGGACGTCATCCCGGAGATCCTCGGCCCGGTCGCGGACCTGCGGGACGGCACCGAGCGCGCCTTCGTGATGCCGGAGGAGTGCCCCGAGTGCGGGCACCGCCTCCAGCCCATGAAGGAGGGGGACATCGACCTGCGCTGCCCCAACGCCCGGTCGTGCCCGGCCCAGTTGCGGGAGCGGATCTTCTACCTGGCGAGCCGTCGCTGCCTCGACATCGACCACTTCGGGTACGTCGCAGCCACGGCCCTCACCCAGCCGCTGGCGCCGGCCGAGGCCCCGCTGAAGGACGAGGGGCGCCTCTTCGAGCTGACCGTCGACGAGCTGCTGCCCATCAGGTCCTATGTCCTCGACCCGGACACGGGTCTGCCGAAGCGCGACCCGGAGACGGGCGAGCCGAAGATCGTCAGCTTCTTCGCGAACCAGCGCGGCGAGCCGAAGAAGAACGCCCTCGCGATGCTGGAGAGCATCGAGGCGGCGAAGACCCGGCCGCTGGCGGCGTTCATCACCGGTCTGTCCATCCGGCACGTCGGGCCGGTCGCGGCGCGCGCCCTGGCCCGCGAGTTCGGCTCGATCGACCGCATCGCCGAGGCGAGCGAGGAGGAGCTGGCGGCCGTCGAGGGAGTCGGGCCGACCATCGCCGCGTCCCTGACGGCGTGGTTCACCGTGGACTGGCACCGCGCCATCGTGGAGCGCTGGCGCGCGGCGGGCGTCCGGCTCGCCGAGGAGCGCGGCGAGGACACCGGCCCGCGGCCCCTCGCCGGCCTCACCACGGTCGTCACCGGCACCCTGGGCAGCCACACCCGGGACGCCGCGAAGGATGCCCTGCAGAACCTCGGCGCGAAGGTGACCGGTTCTGTTTCGAAGAAGACCGATTTCGTCATCGTGGGGGAGAGCCCCGGGTCCAAGTACGACAAGGCGGTGCAGCTGAAGGTGCCCGTGCTGGACGAGGCGGGCTTCGCCGTCCTGCTCGCCGAGGGACCCGACGCCGCCCGCGCCGCGGCCCTCCCCACGGAGGAGCAGGCGGCCCCGGCCGACGGCGCGTCAGAGAGCTGACGCCGCAGGCCCGTCGGGACCACGGCGCACCCCGGCGCGTCGGCATATACCAGAGGCACGCGCCGGAGCGCCATGCTTTCGGCAACAGACCGGGTTGACCGGCGCCCCGGGCGCTCCGCCCCCTAATCTGGGGCGGAGCGCCCGCCGCGGACGCGGGGGCACGGCCGTGAGAGGGACCCCAATGCACACAGCAGCCGACGGGAGAAGGACCTCGCCGCACGTCCACACCCGGTGGTCCCGCACCGCCGGCACGGCCGTCCTCGCCGCCGCCGGCATCGCCCTGCTCATCGGCGTCTGCCGGCTGCTCGGCGGCGGCCACGCCCTCTTCCCCGGCGACCGGCCCGGCTGGGGCTTCGCCGTCCTCACCGGCGTCATCGTCGCGCACCTCGTGGCACTGGGCGGCGACAGCTGGTGGGGCGGCGGCTCCGGCTCGGGCGCCGCCCTCGCCCTCGCCATGCTCCTCCTGTACGGCTGGGTCCCGGCCATGCTGGTCAGCCTCGCCGTCGTCACCCTCGCCGGCATCGCCCGCCGCGAGAGCCGCCTCATAGCCGTCCGCCACGGTGCCATCGACATACTGGGCGTCGGCGGCGCCGCCCTCACCCTCGCGGCCTGGGGCACAAGACCCACCGTCGAACATCCCTGGCAGCCCGGCGAGTGGCAGGCCGCCACCTTCCCGCAGCTCCTGCTCGGCGCCTGCGCCTACCTCGTCATCACCCGCCTCCTGCTGTGGCTGGTCAGCCCCCCGCCCGGCGGGCTCCCCTCCCTGGCCTTCGGCGCCCTCGCCAAGCAGGGGCTGGTCGCGATAGCCCTCCTGTGCACGGCGCCCCTGATGGCCGTCGTCGCCGACCAGGCGCCCGTCCTCCTGCCGCTGTTCGCCGTCCCCCTGATCGCCCTCGACTCCACCTTCTGGATGGCCCGCGCCCGCACCGAGGACCAGCTCAGCGACCCCCTCACCGGCCTGCCGAACCGCCAGTGGCTCCTGGAGCGCGCCGGCACCGCCCTGGAGGACGCCGAGCGCACCGGTGACCGCGCCGCCCTCGTCCTCATCGACCTCGACAGCTTCCGCGCCGTCAACGACACCCTCGGCCACCTCGCCGGCGACCGCCTCCTGCTGAGCATCGCCGGCCGCATCCAGCGCTCCCTGCCGCCCGGCGCGGAGGCCGCCCGGCTCGGCGGCGACGAGTTCGCCGTCCTGCTGCCCCGCGTCGCCTCCGCCACCAGCGCCCAGCACGTCGCCCGCACCCTCGTCGGAACCCTCGGCGCCCCCCTCGACCTCGACGGCCTCACCATCGTCGTGGAGGCCAGCGCCGGCGTCGCCGTCTACCCCGAGCACGCCCCCGAGGCGGAAGGGCTGCTGCGCCGCGCCGACGTGGCCATGTACGACGCGAAGGCCGACCGCACCGGCGTCGAGGTCTACGACGCCAGCCGCGACGGCAACACCCCCGACCGTCTCGCCCTCCTCGGCGACCTGCGCGGCGCCCTCGACGCGGGCGAGGTCGATCTCCACTACCAGCCCAAGGTCGGTTTCGACGGCCGTGTCACCGGCCTTGAAGCCCTCGTCCGCTGGCAGCACCCGGATCGGGGCCGCGTACCGCCCGACGAGTTCATCACCATCGCCGAGGCGTCCGGCCTCATGCCCCGCCTCACGGAGTACGTCCTCGACACGGCCCTGTGCCAGGCCGCGCGCTGGCGGTCCGCCGGGCTGACCGTGCCGGTCGCCGTGAACGTGTCCCCCCGCGACGTCAACACCCCCGGCTTCGCCGGCGCCGTCGCCGCCCGCCTCGCCCACCACGGCGTGCCGCCCGCCGCGCTCCAGCTCGAAATCACCGAGCACGCCATGCTGGAGGACCCCGAGCAGGCCGCCGACACTCTCGCCGGGCTCACCGGGCACGGCGTCCGCGTCTCCCTGGACGACTTCGGCACCGGCTACTCCTCCCTCGTCCACCTGCGGCGGCTGCCGGTGAGCGAGCTGAAGATCGACCGGTCGTTCGTGGCCCGCCTCACCTCCGACCCCGAGGACGCCGAGATCGTCCGCCACACGCTGGAGCTGGCCCACGCCCTCGGGCTCGTCGTGGTCGCCGAGGGCGTCGAGGACGACGGGACGTGGGAGCGGCTGCGCGACCTCGGCTGCGACGCCGTCCAGGGCTGGCTGGTCGCCGCCGCGATGCCCGCCGACGAGGCCACCGCCTGGCTCCGCGCCCGCGACGGCGCCCCGGCCGTCCCCGCGCAGGCCCGGGCGGGGGGCCGCCCCACGGGGCGGAGCCTGCCGGCGGGCGCCTGACCGCCCCCCGTACCGGCCCCCGGGGAATCCGTGCGCGGCCCGTCGCGGCACCGCCATAGGATTGGCGGCGGAAACCCAGCCCGCGACGAGCAAGAGGATCGCCACATGCCTGGCATCACGCGCGAGGAGGTCGCCCACCTCGCCCGGCTGGCGCGTCTGGAGCTGACCGACGAAGAACTCGCACACTTCGCAGGACAGCTCGACGACATCATCGGCGCGGTCGCCCGCGTCGCCGATGTCGCCGACCAGGACGTGCCGCCGACCTCCCACCCGCTGCCCCTCACGAATGTGATGCGTGAGGACCGCGTCCGCCCCAGCCTGCCCGCCGGGCAGGCCCTCGCCGGCGCCCCGGCGCAGGAGCAGGGACGCTTCAAGGTGCCGCAGATCCTGGGGGAGGAGTGACCGTGAGCGATGTGACGTCCGACCTGACCCGCCTCACCGCGGCCGGCCTGTCCGAGCGGCTCGCCGACGGCTCGGTGAGCGCCGTCGAGGCCACCGAGGCCCACCTGTCCCGCATCGAGGCCGTGGACGAGAAGGTCCACGCCTTCCTGCACGTCGACCGCGACGGCGCCCTCGCGCAGGCCCGCGCCGTGGACGAGCGCCGCGCCGCCGGTGACAAGCTCGGCCCGCTCGCCGGTGTCCCCCTGGCCCTGAAGGACATCTTCACGACCGAGGGCGTGCCCACCACCGTCGGCTCGAAGATCCTGGACGGCTGGCTGCCCCCGTACGACGCGACCGTCACCCGGCGCCTCAAGGACGCCGGGGTCGTCATCCTCGGCAAGACCAACATGGACGAGTTCGCCATGGGCTCGTCCACGGAGAACAGCGCCTACGGCCCCACCGGCAACCCGTGGGACCTCACCCGCATCCCCGGCGGCTCGGGCGGCGGCTCGGCGGCGGCGCTGGCGTCGTTCCAGGCCCCACTGGCCATCGGCACCGACACCGGCGGCTCCATCCGGCAGCCCGCGGCCGTCACCGGCACGGTCGGTGTGAAGCCGACGTACGGCGGCGTCTCGCGCTACGGCATGGTCGCGTTCTCCTCCTCCCTGGACCAGGGCGGTCCGTGCGCCCGTACCGTCCTGGACGCGGCGCTGCTGCACGAGGTGATGGCCGGCCACGACCCGCTCGACTCCACGTCCGTCGACGCCCCGGTGCCGGCGGTCGTGGCGGCGGCGCGCAGCGGGTCGGTCGAGGGGCTGCGCGTCGGCGTGGTCCGTGAGTTCCGCGGTGAGGGCTTCCAGGCGGGGGTGCTCCAGCGGTTCGACGAGTCGGTCGAGCTGCTGCGCGGCCTCGGGGCCGAGGTCGTGGAGCTGTCCTGCCCGTCGTTCGACAAGGCGCTCGCCGCGTACTACCTGATCGCGCCGTCCGAGTGCTCGTCGAACCTGGCCCGCTTCGACGGCCTGCGCTACGGCCTCCGCACGGGCGACGACGGCACGAGGTCGGCCGAGGAGGTCACCTCCCTCACCCGCCAGGCCGGCTTCGGCCCCGAGGTGAAGCGCCGCATCATGCTCGGCACCTACGCCCTGTCGTCCGGCTACTACGACGCCTACTACGGCAGCGCGCAGAAGGTCCGCACCCTCGTCGCCCGTGACTTCGAGGCGGCGTTCGGCCGGGTCGACGTCATCGTCTCGCCGACGACCCCCACCACCGCGTTCCCCATCGGCGAGCGGGTGGACGACCCGATGGCCATGTATCTGGCGGATCTGTGCACCATTCCCGTGAATCTCGCGGGTAACAGTGCCATGTCCCTGCCCTGCGGTCTGGCACCGGAGGACGGTCTGCCCGTCGGGCTGCAGATCATCGCGCCCGCCATGGCGGACGACCGCCTCTACCGCGTCGGAGCCGCGGTCGAGGCCGCGTACCAGGCACGCTGGGGGCACCCGATCCTGGAGGAGGCACCCGCGCTATGAGCAAGCGGAAGCAGAAGTCGAAGTCCAGCACCTACCTGTCCATCGGCACCACTCTGTTCGGCGCGATCAGCGTCGTGCGGCAGCTTCGTGAGGCGCGGGTCGAGCAGGACAGGCTGCGGCTGGCCGACGCGGTCGTGTCCGCAGCCGCCATCGTCACCGGCGTCGCGCTGCTGGCCCGCGACATCCGCCGCATGAACCACGACGCGCAAGCATCATCCGAGAGGTAACCGTGACCGTCACCGACCTGGTGTCGTACGAGGACGCGCTCGCGTCCTACGACCCCGTCATGGGCCTCGAGGTCCATGTGGAACTTGGCACCGCGACGAAGATGTTCTGCGGCTGCTCCACCGCGCTCGGCGCCGAGCCGAACACGCAGACCTGCCCCACGTGCCTCGGCCTGCCCGGCTCCCTGCCCGTGGTCAACGCCACGGGCGTCGAGTCGGCGATCCGCATCGGGCTCGCCCTGAACTGCGAGATCGCCGAGTGGTGCCGGTTCGCCCGGAAGAACTACTTCTATCCGGACATGCCGAAGAACTTCCAGACCTCCCAGTACGACGAGCCCATCGCGTTCGACGGGTACCTCGACGTGCAGCTGGAGGACGGGGAGGTCTTCCGGGTCGGCATCGAGCGCGCCCACATGGAGGAGGACACCGGCAAGTCCACGCACATCGGCGGTGCGACGGGCCGTATCCACGGCGCGTCGCACTCCCTGCTGGACTACAACCGCGCCGGCATCCCGCTGATCGAGATCGTCACCAAGCCGATCACGGGCGCCGGGGAGCGCGCGCCGGAGATCGCGCGGGCGTACGTGGCCGAGCTGCGCGAGGTCATCAGGGCGCTCGGCGTGTCCGAGGCCCGCATGGAGATGGGCCAGCTCCGCTGCGACGTGAACCTGTCGCTGCGGCCGCTGGGCCGGGAGGCGTTCGGCACCCGCAGTGAGACGAAGAATGTCAACTCGCTGCGCAGCGTCGAGCGGGCCGTGCGGTTCGAGATCCAGCGGCACGCGGCGGTGCTGGGCGACGGCGGTGTCATCGTCCAGGAGACGCGGCACTTCCACGAGGAGAACGGCACCACGACCTCGGGCCGTGTGAAGGAGGAGGCGGAGGACTACCGCTACTTCCCCGAGCCCGACCTGGTGCCGGTCGCCCCGTCCCGGGCGTGGGTCGAGGAGTTGCGCGCCGGTCTGCCGGAGCTGCCGCTCGTCCGCCGCAACCGGCTGCGCGAGGAGTGGGGCATCTCGGCGCACGAGATGCAGTCCGCGCTGAACGCGGGCGCCGTCGACCTGATCGTCGCCACCACGGAGGCCGGTGCCGACGCCGCGGCGGCCCGCAAGTGGTGGCTGGGCGAGCTGGCCCGCCGGGCGAACGAGCAGGCGGTCGAGCTGTCCGCGCTGCCGATCACGCCGGAGCAGGTCGCGCGGATCGCGGCGCTGGTCGCCGAGGGCGCGCTCAACGACAAGCTGGCCCGCCAGGTCATCGACGGCGTGCTCGCGGGCGAGGGCGGCCCGGACGACGTGGTCGAGAAGCGCGGCCTGCGGATCGTCTCGGACGAGGGCGCGCTGGGCGCGGCCGTGGACGAGGCCATCGCGGGCAACCCGGCCATCGCCGACAAGGTGCGCGGCGGCAAGGTCGCGGCGGCGGGCGCGCTGGTCGGCGCGGTCATGAAGGCCACCCGGGGCCAGGCCGACGCGGGCCGGGCACGGGAGCTGATCCTTGAGCGCCTGGCGCCGGAGTCCACCGACGCCTGAGCCCCGCAGCGGTTCTGACGAGCGCCCCCCACCGGCCCGGTGGGGGGCGCTCGTCATGTGCCCGCACGGCTGCGTGCCGGGGCGGGGGTGCATCGTTCTACGACCGCTCCCGACGGGCGCGGTCATACCGGCCCCGCAGCCGCTGTGCATCGTTGTACCGGGCCGGCCTCCGGCCACGAGTGGCTGGCGGCGGGACGGCGCTTCCGTGTCCCGGGGCGGTGGGGCACCGTCGCGCGGCGGACCCGGCCCGTGCATCGTTCTACCGCGGCCTCGGGCGGGTTCGGACGCGGTCACCGCAAGGCGGAGTTGTAGGCGCCCCGCGGTCGTTGTGCATCGTTGTACCGGCTCGGTGGTGGTGCGTTCGGGGAGTCGGGTCCCGGCAGGTGCATCGTTGTACGGGCGGCTTGGGAGTCTTCCCCGGTGGGCGGGCGGTTCCGCTGGCTGTGGTTCCGTTCCGTGGATCGTTCTACCGCGGCCTCGGACGGGTTCGGACGCGGTCACCGCAAGGCGGAGCTGTGGGCGCCCCGCGGTCGTTGTGCATCGTTGTACCGGCTCGGTGGTGGTGCGTTCGGGGAGTCGGGTCCCGGCAGGTGCATCGTTGTACGGGTGGCTTGGGTGTCTTCCCCGGTGGGCGGGCGGTTCCGCTGGCTGTGGTTCCGTTCCGTGGATCGTTCTACCGCCGCTCGGGCGGCGGGTCGGACGCCCATGACGCGGTCGTGGTGCATCGTTCTACGCCGGTCGGCGCGCGGCTGAGGCGGAGACCGCGGGCATCTGAGGTACCTGTGGTGAGCCGGTATGCGGCGGCTTCCCGATGTGGCGGCGGCACCTCGGACGGGAGTCTGGTGGACGTCGGGGAACGACCCCGGCACCGGACAGCCCAGGAGGCGCCGCCATGCACACCGACCCGATCCTCGTCCGCGCCCGGCTCGACGCGTTCCTCGCCGAGGCCGAGCGCGAGCGGCTCGTGTCCGCCGTCGTCCGCGCCCGCCGTGACCGGCGCCGCGCCCTCCGCCGCGCCGCGCGCGAGCGCACCGGCACGGGAAGCCGGACACCGCTCGGCCGGGCTCTGCTGGAGCTGACCCGGCTCGTCCCGCGCAGGCAGCCCGGTGCCTGACGGCCGCGATGCCGGTCCGGTGCCGTTGTCGGACGGGTGTGCGATGCTGCGCGACATGGAGAGCAGGACGGTCAGCCCAGTGTTCATCGGACGCGGCCCCGAGCGGGCCGCGCTCGCCGACGTGCTCGCGCGGGCCGACGCGGGCCGGCCGCAGGCGGTCCTCGTCGGCGGCGAGGCGGGCGTCGGGAAGACCCGTCTGCTGGAGGAGTTCCTCGCGGACGCCCGGCGGGCCGGCGCCACGACGGCGCTTGGCGCCTGTGTCGAGGCCGGGGCGGACGGGCTGCCGTTCGCGCCCGTCGCAACCCTCCTCCGCTTCCTCAACCGCGCCCTCGGCGCGGAGCTGAGCCGGGCCACGGCCGGATCCGGCGGGGAGCTGGCCCGCCTCCTCCCCGAACTCGCGGTGCCGGGCGAGGCGGTGCCCGCGATCCCCGCCACCGGCGAACAGGAGGCCCGCACCCGCCTGTTCGATCTCATCGCCGGCCTCCTGGAGTCCCTCGCGCAGGACCGCCTCATCGTCCTCGCCATCGAGGACCTGCACTGGTCGGACCGCTCCACCCGCGAGCTGATCGGCTACCTCGTCCGCTCCCTGCGGCAGGGGCGGCTCCTCCTGGCCATGACCTACCGCTCCGACGACCTGCACCGCCGCCACCCCCTGCGCCCGTTCCTCGCCGAACTCGACCGGCTGCCGACCGTGCGCCGCGTCGATCTCGCGCGCTTCACCCGCGACGAGGTCCGCGGCCAGCTCGCCGCCATCCGCGGCGCCGAACCGACCCGCGAGCAGCTCGACCAGGTGTTCCGCCGCTCCGAGGGCAACGCCTTCTTCGTCGAGGAGCTGGCCACCGCGCCGGACCACGCGCCGGGCGCGCTCAGCGAATCGGTCCGCGACCTGCTGCTGCTGCGGGTCGAGGGGCTGCCGGCGGCGGCGCGCCGCGTCGTCGCCGTCGCCGCGGCGGGCGGCTCGCGCGTCGAGCACGGCCTGCTGCGGGCCGTCACCGGCCTCACCGACGACGAGCTGATCGAGGCCCTGCGCGCCGCCGTCGGCGCCCATGTCCTGCGCGCGGGCCACGACGAGACGTACACCTTCCGGCACGCGCTGCTGCGCGAGGCCGTCGACGACGATCTCCTCCCGGGCGAGCGCACCCGTCTCAGCCGCAGGTTCGCGGAGGCGCTCGAAGCCGATCCCTCCCTCGTGCACCCGGACGAGCTGGTCGCCCGCCGCGCCGTCTACTGGTACTGCGCCAAGGACCCCGCCCGCGCCCTCCCCGCCGTGCTCGACGCGGCGCGCGGCGCGCACCTGCGCTACGCGTACGCGGAGCAGCTCGGCCTGCTGACCCGCGCGCTGGAGCTGTGGGACGACGCGCCGCCGCAGACGCGCCGGGACCTGACGTTCGCCGAGGAGGCCGAGGCGTACCCGCTGTGCCAGTGTCCGAACGACGACCTGGCGTTCCTCGACCTGCTGGCGGAGACCGTCCTCACCGCACGCAACGCGGGCGAACCGGAGCGCGGCCTGCCCGTCGTCCGTACGGCCCTTCGCGTGCTCGACGGTCTCGCGCGCCCGCATCCGCTCCGGGCCGCGTGGTTCCTCTCCGAGCAGTCCAAGCTCCTGCGGAACTCGGGGCGCGGCACGGGTGCCGACGAGCTGGCCGCCGCGCAGGAGCTGCTGACCGGCATGCCGCCGACCCGGGTGCACGCCAAGGTGCTCGCCGAGTCCGCCGGGTGGTGCTCGGTGTTCGACGCTCGGCCGGAGAACGTGGCCGTCGCCGAGCGTGCCGTCGCGCTGGCCCGCGAGGTCGGCGACCGGGAGCTGGAGCTGGGGGCACGGCTGTGCCTCGGTGGCCTGCTCACGCAGAGCGGCCGGGGCGACGAGGGGCTTCCCCTCTTCCTCGCGGTCATCGCGGACGCGACGCGGGAGGGCGTCGTGAACCTCTACTCCCGTACCCACCTGAACTACCAGTCCAACCTGGAGTCGGTGGGCCGCTCGCAGGACGCGCTGGCCGTGACGGAGGAGGGGCTGAGCCTGGTCCGCCGGCACGGCCTGGGCGACGGCAGGGCGTGGCTGCTGGGCAACCATTCCGACTCCCTGTTCTCGCTCGGCCGGTGGGCGGAGGCGGAGACGGCCGCGGACGAGTCGCGCTGCGCCGCCCGCACACCGGTGAGCACGGCGCTCGCCGCGCAGCGTCTCGCGCGGATCGCGCTCGCCCGGGGCGATGTCGACACGGCGCGCGCCCTGGTGGGGGAGATGCAGAAGCAGCACAACGCGTACGGCTGGGCGCCCCAGTACGCGCACCCGCTTCTCCAGTTCCGGATCGAACTGGCCGCCGCCGACGGCCTGGTCCTGGACGCCCGGTCGATCCTGGCCGCCGCGTACGCCGACCTCGGCGCGACCGGGTCCGGGAGCCACAGCTGGCCGCTGGTGGCCGCGGCGGCCGTGACGGAGTCGCAGTTCCTCGGTGTGCCGGTGGCCGCCCCCGGGCGTGCGGAGGCGATCGCCCTGGTCCGCGCCTTCGCGGCCGCCCTGCGGTGCGACTACCCGGTGTGGCAGGCGTACGCGGCCCTGGTCGAGGCGGAGCTGCTCCGGGCCGAGGGCCGGGCGTCGGCCGCCGACTGGGCCGCCGTCGCCGCCGCCTTCGACGGCCTGACGCGGCCCTGGGAGGCGGCCCGTGTCGCCGCGCGGTGGGGGGAGGCCCTGCTCGCGGAGGGGGACCGGGAGGGCGCGGCGCCGCTGCTCGCGGAGGCGTTCGGCGCGGCGCGCGAGCTGGGTGCCGCGCCGCTCGTGGCCGAGCTGGAGCGGCTGGCCCACCGGGCACGGCTGCCCGTGGCGCCGGAGCCCTCCGCCCCGCGCCGGGAGCCGGCGGGGCTCACGCCCAGGGAGCGGGAGGTCCTGACGCTGGTGGCGGCCGGCCGCAGCAACCGGCAGATAGCCGAGGAGCTGTTCATCTCGCCGAAGACGGCGAGTGTCCACGTGTCCAACATCCTGGCGAAGCTGGAGGTGTCGGGCCGGGGGGAGGCGGCGGCGGTGGCGCACCGCCTCGGCCTCGTCGCGACGGCGGAGCCGATCGTCCCGGTCCACTGACGTGCCGCGCCGCACACCGCGTCCGACGTCCTGAGTCCGGTGACCCGGCGGACGACCCCCCGGTGCGCCGGGGGAGTTCGACGACGGGCACGGCCCGGCCGCCGCACCGCGCGTCTCCGCCGGGGACGGGCGATGCGGCAGCGAGGGCGGCGCGTTCGGCGAGTTCCTCGCCTGCGGCCCGGGCGCCGTGATCGCCTCGGCGACGTCGGGGAGACCGGCCGCCCGGGGGCCGGGTCACCTCCGCCAGAACAGGTGGTGCGTCACGCCGCTCGGGCTGGGCACGACCTCCAGGTGGAACCGGTCGAGCAGTTCGTCGGGGGACTCCCACAGCCGCAGCCCCGACCCGAGCTCCACCGGCGAGACCGCAACGTGCAGTGTGTCCACGAGGTCCGCGTCGAGGAACTCCCGGACGGTGGTGACCCCGCCGCCGAGCCGGACGTCCTTGCCTCCGGCGGCCTCCCGCGCCCGCGCCAGGACCGACTCCGGATCGCCGCCGACGAAGTGGAACGTCGTGTCGGAGAGCGTGAACGAAGGACGCTCGTGGTGCGTCATGACGAACACCGGGGTGTGGAACGGCGGTTCGTCGCCCCACCAGCCGCGCCACTCGTGGTCCTTCCAGGGGCCGCGGTGGGGGGAGAACTTGTTGCGGCCCATGATCTCGGCGCCGATGTTGTGCGTGAAGTCCCGAGTGAAGTAGTCGTCGAGGCCCCGGCTCCCCCCGGAGTCGGTGCGCCCGGGCCAGCTCGCCGTGGCTCCGGCCCAGGACAGCAGCTTCCCCGGATCCACGGCGTGGCCGAACGGATTCTCGAGACTCTGGCCCTCACCCGCGCCGATCCCGTCACGCGAAACGCTGAAGTTCTGGACCCTCAACAGCTGGGGCACTTGTTCCTCCTGTGGTGTCGGCAACGGTGGGAGGACTCGCCCGGCGGCGGAAACTCATCGCCGCCACCCCGCACCGTCGTCACCGCGCGGCCGGCCACCGGCCGGTCCTACGTCACGCGGAGCCGCAGGATCCGGTCGTCGCCGTCCTCCGGAGTGCCCCGGCTGTCCGTCTCGTTCGTGACCAGCAGGAGTTCGTCGTCACCCACCGGCACGACGGTCCGCAGCCGGCCGAACTCGCCCACGAGGAACGCCGCCGGATCCGCCACCGGTCCGCTGCCGTCGAGCGGCACCCGCCACAGCCGCTCGCCGCGCAGGCCCGCCACCCACAGCGAGCCGCCCTGGAACGCCAGACCGCTCGGTGACGCCTCCGCCGGCGGCCACTGCTCGACCGGGTCCACACGGCCGTCGTCCGCGCCGCCGCGTCCCTCGTGGTCCGGCCAGCCGTGATCGCCGCCCGGCTCGACGAGGTTCAGCTCGTCCCAGGTGTCGTCGCCCAGTTCGGTGGCCCACAGCCGGCCGGCGGAGTCCCAGGCGAGGCCCTGCACGTTGCGGTGGCCGGACGAGTAGACGTGGCTGTCCGGATCGGGGTTGTCGGCCGGCGGTTCCCCCGTGGCGGGGTCGATGCGCAGGATCTTGCCCGCCAGGGAGTCCGGGTCCTGGGACAGCCGGCCGGTGTTGTCCGTGTCGCCGGTCGATGCGTAGAGCATCCCGTCCGGGCCGAACGCCAGGGCACCGCCGTCATGGATGATCTCGCCCCGGGGGATGCCCGTGAGCACCTCGTCCACCTGTGTCAGCCGCTCCCCGGACGGCGCGGACGGGTCGTGCGCGAGGGCGACGACACGGTTGTCCTCCGCCGTGGTGACGTACGCGTACAGCAGCCCGGAGTCCGCGAAGTCGGGGGCGAGCGCCAGGCCGAGAAGGCCGCCCTCGCCCTCGCCGTCCGCCACGTCCGGGACCGTGCCGGCCAGGGTCGTCGTGCCCGTGCCGACCGCGACGTGCCGCACCTCCCCGCTGTCCCGCGCCCCCACCAGCAGATCGCCGTCGGGAAGGACGACCAGGCCCCACGGCGAGTCGAGCCCGCTCGCCACCGTCTCGACCACGTCGGCCGATCCCTCGGCGGGCGCGGCCTCGGAAGTCCCCCGGGGCGTCTCGCCCTCCCCGCCGGGCGGTTCGGGCTCCGCGGACCCCGACGGTCCACCGGGCGACGCCGACGCGCTGCCGCCGCCCCCGTCACCGTCGTCCGACGAACAGCCGGCGAGCAGCAGGGCCAGCGCCATGACGGCGGCCCCCGCGGCCGGTGCCTTCCCGTTCACGGTGCCACGGCGCATCGTCTCCACCTCCGGTGTGCGCGCTACCCCGCCGGGCGCCCCCGCAATCCGGTCGTGCGCCGGCGCGGTCACTCCCAGGACGCGCGGGCGGCCGGCAGCGCGCCGATCTCCGCCAGGTCCCGCGCCGTCAGGTCGAGGTCGGCGGCCGCCGCGTTCTCCACCGCCCAGCGGGCCTTCTTCGTGCCGGGGACCGGGACGAGATGGCGTCCCCGCGCGAGCAGCCACGCCAGCGCCACCTGCGCCGGCGTGCTCCCGGGGTGCCGCGCGGCGACCCGGCGCAGCCCCGCCACCACCGGCTGGTTCGCCGCCATCATCTCCGCCGTGAACCGCGGGTGGCGCGCGCGCAGGTCGTCCGGCTCGAAACCGCCGCCCGGCACCAGCGTGCCGGTCAGGAAGCCGCTGCCCAGCGGCATCGCGGCGAGGAACCCGATGCCCCGCGCGTCGCACCACGGCACGAGACCGGCCAGCGCGCCGGGCGCCCACACCGACAGTTCGGCCTGCACCGCGCTCACCGGGAACACCTGCTGCACGCGCGTCAGCAGCCGGAGTGTCCCCGCGTACGGCGCCCCGTCGTCGCCGCCCCCACCGCCCCGGCGCGCACGCGGGTCCCGCCCGCCGTCGTCCAGGGCGCACACGCCCAGCGCGCGCACCTTGCCCGCACGCACCAGGTCCGCCATCGCGCCCCACGTCTCCTCGACCGGCACCTCGGGGTCCACGCGATGGAGCTGGTAGAGGTCGATCACATCGGTCCCGAGCCGCCGCAGCGACGCGTCGCACGCCCGCCGGACGTACGCGGGCCGGCCGTTCGCCACCATGTGCTGCTCGCCCACCAGCAGCCCGCACTTCGTCGCGACGACGACCTCGTCCCGCCGCCGGCGCAGCACCCGGCCGAGCAGCAGCTCGTTCGTGAACGGCCCGTACATGTCGGCCGTGTCCAGCAGCGAGCACCCCGCGTCCAGCGCGGCGCCGATCGCGCGCAGCGACGCCTCCCTGTCCCGTTCGGACGCCGAGTAGCCCCAGCTCATCGGCATGCAGCCGAGACCTATGGCGCCCACCCGCAGGGACGACGCCCCCAACGTCCTGTACCGCACCTGAACGCCGTTCCTTCCGCTGCCTCCGCCCCGCCGGGCAGCCCGTCGCACCCCCGGTCATAGCCTGGCGGCATGACCACACCGGAAGTCTGGCTGCCCTTCCCGCCCGCCGAGCTGGGACCCCTGCCCGAGCGGCTCGCCTACCACCACTGGGACGGGACCGGCGAGTTCCCCGCGGACCCGGCCCGCTGCGCGTTCTACGTGGTCCCGTACCTGATGGGACAGGAAGTCGCCCTCCGGCCGCTGCCCGCGATGACGGGGGTGCGCGTCGTCCAGACGCTCACCGCAGGGATCGACCATATGTTGCCCGGCCTCGACCTCCTGCCCCCGGGGGCACACCTGTGCAACGCGGGTCCCCTCCACAACACCAGCACCGCCGAACTCGCCCTCGCCCTCACCCTCGCCGCCCTGCGCGACATCCCCGGCGCCGTCCGCGCCCAGGACGAGGGCCGCTGGGAGCAGTCGTTCCACACCTCGCTCGCCGACCGCACGGTCCTCATCGTCGGGTACGGCGGGATCGGTGCCGCGATCGAGGACCGGCTGCTGCCGTTCGAGCCGGCCGAGGTGCTGCGCGTCGCCGGCCGCGCCAGGACGGTCGCCCGCGGCCCCGTCCACGCCACCGCCGACCTGCCGGGCCTGCTCCCGGCCGCCGACGTGGTGATCCTCGCCACGCCGCTCACCGACAGCACCCGGGGCATGGTGGACGCCGCCTTCCTGGCGCGCATGCGGGACGGCGCGCTTCTGGTGAACGTGGGCCGCGGGCCGGTCGTGGACACGGCGGCCCTGTTCGCCGAGACCACGCGGGGCCGCCTGCGCGCCGCCCTCGACGTCACCGACCCGGAGCCGCTGCCCGCCGACCATCCGCTGTGGCGCGCGCCGGGCGTCCTCATCACACCCCATGTCGGCGGCCCCAGCACGGCGTTCCGGCCGCGCGCGGAGCGCGTCCTGCGCGACCAGCTGGAACGGTTCGCCGCCGGCGAGCCCCTGCGGTACGTCATGGTCACGGCGCCCGGGACCGCCGCGGACTGACCCCGGCGCACCGCCCCACCGCGCCGCGTACGCCCGTCCACCGCTCCATCGGTCACTTTCAGTGAGACGACTATGTCGCTGAGTGACTGTTCTGGTGTATCGTCCGTTCGGGGGCGAACCCGGACGAGAGGGGGGCGGCACGCATATGCGCCAGTGGTGGACGACCTGGTGGCACGAGCACGGCGGGGGAGCGCACTCGGTGCGCGGTGCCAGGACCCCGCTGCTGATCGCCGCCCTGTGTCTCGGATACGCGGCCGGCGCCATCCTCGGCTGGGGATCGCGCGAAGCGGCCCTCGTCATGGGCGACCTGGGCCTCAGTGCCGCCGCGCTCCTGGCCGCCGGCTCCTGCCTGTGGTTCGCGCACGAACGGGCCGGGGACCTGCGGCCCGGCTGGACGCTGCTCGGCCTGTCCTCCCTCATGATCGCCATCGGGAACGCCGTCTGGGGCTGGTACGAGGTCGTCCTGCGCGAGCCCGTGCCCCGGGCCTCCGTCGCCGACCTGTGCTACCTCCTGTTCGCGCCCCTGGCCATCGTCGGGCTGCTCATGCTCGCCAAACGTCCCCTCACCGTGTCGGGATGGATCCGCCTCGTCCTCGACACCTGGCTCATCGGCGGCTCCCTCATCACCCTGTGCTGGAGCGTCGCCCTCGCCAACACGGCCGGCCGCCAGGGCCTGTCGGTGCCCCGCGCCGCCTTCACCCTGGCGTACCCGCTGCTCGACATCGCCCTGGTCAGCGTCGTGCTCGTGCTCCACGCCCGCCGGGGCGCCACCCAGCGCACGGCGACCAACGCCGCCGTCGGCGCCCTCGCGCTCACCGTCGCGTGCGACGCCCTGTTCACCTCACCGCTGCTGCGCGACCACTACACGTCGGGGCAGTTGCTCGACGCCGGCTGGTTCACCGCGTCGCTGCTGCTCGCCGCAGCGCCCTGGCTCGCCGACCGCGAACGCCGCGTCCCCGGCCTGGAGCTGAGGCCCCTGCCCGACCAGCGCCGTACCGCCGCGCCCAGCGCGCCGCGCCCGCTCGCCGGCTCCCTGGCCACCCTCTCGCCGTATCTCGCCGCCGCCGTCTGCGTCCTCAGCATCCTCATCACCGTGGTCGGCGGCCACGACATCGACCGGGTCGTCGGCTGCATGGCCTGCGGCGTCGTCCTCGCGCTGCTGGTCCGCCAGGGCCTCACCCTCGCCGACAACGTCCTCCTCACCCGCGAACTCACCCAGCAGGAGAACTGGTTCCGCTCCCTCGTGCAGGGATCGAGCGACGTCATCATGATCGCCGGCGCGGACGGGACCCTCAGCTACGTCAGCCCGGCCGCCACCGGCGTCTACGGCCGGGAGGCCGACCGGCTCATCGGCGGCGGGCTGGCCGCCCTCATCCACCCCGACGACCTCGGCCGCGTCCAGGACGAACTGCGGCGCTTCCTGTCCGTGCCGCCCGCCCGCGAGCCGGCGACCCGCATCGAGTGCCGCGTCCTGCACGGCGACGGGCACTGGCTCAACGTCGAGTCCACCGTCAACCGGCACGCCGGCGGCGTCATCCTCAACAGCCGCGACGTCACCGAACGGGTCCGCCTCCAGGCGCAGCTCCAGCACAGCGCGTCCCACGACCCGCTCACCGACCTGCCGAACCGCGCCCTGTTCACCGACCGGGTCCGCCTCGCCCTCGGCGGCACGACCGCCCGCGACGCCGCCGCGGCCGTCTTCTTCATCGACCTCGACGGCTTCAAGGCGGTCAACGACTCCGCGGGCCACCAGGCGGGCGACGAACTCCTCATCCAGGCCGCCGGACGCCTGCGCGCCTGCGTCCGCGTCCACGACACCACCGCCCGCCTCGGCGGCGACGAGTTCGCCGCCCTCATCACCGGCGACCCGGACGGCGACCCCGCCACCCGTGAACGCCGTGTCCTCAGCATCGCGGAGCGCATGCGGGCGGCCGTCTCCCGCCCCTACACCGTCCACGGCCGGGAGCTCCGCATCGCCGCCAGCATCGGCGTCGCCTTCGCCGGCCCCGGCGCCACCCCGGCCCGCCTCATGCGCGACGCCGACCTCGCCATGTACCGCGCCAAGCAGTCCGGCAAGAACCGCGTCGAGCTGCACCGCGCCCGCCCCGGCGCCGGTGCCGCCGTGCCCGCCCGCGCGGCCGCCCCGCCGGGCGCCGGCGAGTTCACCCTCCTCCACCAGCCCGCCGTGGACCTCATGGACGGGCGCATCACCGCCCTGACCGCCCACGCGCGCCGCCGCGGCGCCCCCGCCGCGCACGGCCTGCCCCACGTCGCCTTCGACCCGCTGCGCACCCGGCGCCGCGAACCGGCCCCGCCGCCGGACCCGGCCGGGCTCACCGGCCGCCTCGTCGAGCGCGCCGTCATCGAGGCGGCCCGCCGCCACCGCGCCCGCACCACGGCCACCGGCACCGCGGCGGCGCCCGCCGTCCCCGTCACCGTCCGGGTGCCGGGCCCGCATCTCGCCGACCGCGCGCTGAGCCCCGCCCGGGTCGAAGCCCTCCTCACACGCCACGGCCTGCCGCCCGCCGCCCTCACCCTCGAACTCCCCGAGTCCGATCCCGTGCTCGCCTCCACCGACCTCACCCGCCGCGTCGCCGACCTCGCGCGGCTCGGCGTGGGTCTCGCCCTCGGCGGGTTCGGCAGCGGCGGCACCGGCGCCGCCGCCCTCCACCGGCTGCCCGTCCGCCTCCTGCGGCTCGACGGCGAGCTCGTCACCGGCCTCACCGACTCCCCGGCCGTCCGCACGATCACCGGCGCCCTGCTGCGCATGGCCGCCGACCTCGGCATCGACACCGTCGCCTGCGGCATCGACGCCGCGCAGCAGGCGTCCCTCCTGCGGGACCTCGGGTGCCGCAGCGGCCAGGGGCTCGCCTTCAGCCCGCCGCTCACCGCCGGACCGCTGCGCCGGGTCCTCGGCGAGGGCGTCCTGCCCGTCCCCGGCGGCGACCCCGCGCCCGCGCGGCCCGCCGTGTCGTTCCTCACGCCGGCGCCCGCCCTCCCCGGCACCGGCCCCGCACCGGCGGTCCCCACCGCCGTCGCCGAGCTGCCCGCGGCACGCCGTACCGTGCGGGAGAACCCGTCCGCCACCGCGGTCGCACGCCGCCGCAGGCCCTCCACGGCGGGGCCGGATACTCGGCCGACCTAGTACGCCCACATAGTGAGACCTCGTTCACGGCCGCTTGACACGCCGTGGGGGAAAAGAGCAATGTCTGTGCCATGCGCACCCGAATCCTCGTACTTGGACGGCGCGTCGGCTGACCCCGGGACGACCTCCCGGCCCACCAGTGACGCGCTCCCCCTCGCATGCCTCACGGCACGAGGGGTTTTTTGTTGCACCGGACCGGCCGGACCCCGTGCCGCCGAGCATCCTCCACGCCAGCGTCCCCACCCTCATCCCCCGAGAAGAGATCGTCGATGACCGAGCAGGCCACCGGGGCACCGAAGCCGCAGCCGCGGGCCCCCCGAGGCGGAGCGCAGCAGCCCGCCGCCGCCCCCGAGACCATGACGGGCGCGCAGTCCCTCATCCGTTCCCTCGAAGCGGTCGGCGCCGACACGGTGTTCGGCATTCCCGGCGGGTGCATCCTCCCGGCGTACGACCCGCTGATGGACTCCACCGCCGTCCGGCACATCCTCGTCCGTCACGAGCAGGGCGCCGGCCATGCCGCCACCGGCTACGCGCAGGCCACCGGCCGCGTCGGCGTGTGCATGGCCACCTCGGGTCCCGGCGCGACCAACCTCGTCACCCCGCTCGCCGACGCGGCGATGGACTCCGTCCCGATCGTCGCGATCACCGGGCAGGTCGCCTCCGGCGCCATCGGCACCGACGCGTTCCAGGAAGCCGACATCTGCGGCATCACCGTGCCCGTCACCAAGCACAACTTCCTGGTCACCGACCCGGCCGAGATCCCCCGCGTGATCGCCGAGGCGTTCCACATCGCCTCGACCGGCCGCCCGGGACCCGTTCTGGTGGACATCGCCAAGGACGCCCTGCAGAACACGACCACCTTCTCGTGGCCCCCGACCATCGACCTGCCCGGCTACCGGCCGGTCAGCCGCCCCCACGCCAAGCAGATCCGCGAGGCCGCCCGGCTGATCGCCGAGGCGCGCCGCCCCGTGCTGTACGTCGGCGGGGGTGTCATCAAGGCGGGCGCCGCCGCCGAGCTGCTCGACCTCGCGGAGCTGACCGGCATCCCGGTCACCACGACCCTCATGGCCCTCGGGTCGTTCCCCGACGGGCACCCCCAGCACCTGGGCATGCCCGGCATGCACGGCTCCGTCGCCGCCGTGACCGCGTTGCAGAAGGCCGACCTGATCCTCGCCCTCGGCGCCCGCTTCGACGACCGCGTCACCGGCCGCATCGACTCCTTCGCGCCGCACGCCCGGATCGTCCACGCCGACATCGACCCGGCCGAGATCGGCAAGAACCGTGTCGCGGACGTGCCGATCGTCGGCGACGCGAAGGACGTCATCGGCGACCTCACCGCCGTCCTGCGCTCCGACGAGTTCAGCGGCGCGCTCGGCACCGACGCGGCCGCCCGCTACGCCGCCTGGTGGGAGCAGCTCAACGCCTGGCGCGAGGCGTACCCGCTCGGCTACGACCTCCCGGAGGACGGCTCGCTGTCCCCGCAGCAGGTGATCGAGCGGATCGGCCAGCTCGCCCCCGAGGACACCGTGTACACCGCCGGCGTGGGCCAGCACCAGATGTGGGCCGCGCACTACCTGCCGTTCGAGCGCCCCGGCACCTGGCTGAACTCCGGCGGCCTCGGCACCATGGGGTACGCCGTGCCCGCGGCGCTCGGCGCGAAGGCCGGGCTGCCCGACACCACCGTGTGGGCCATCGACGGCGACGGCTGCTTCCAGATGACCAACCAGGAGCTGACCACCGCCGCCCTCAACAACATCCCGCTCAAGGTCGCCATCATCAACAACGGCGCCCTCGGCATGGTGCGGCAGTGGCAGACGCTGTTCTACAACCAGCGCTACTCCAACACCGTCCTCCACGACGGGTCGGCGGCCGGCACCCGCGTCCCCGACTTCGTGAAGCTGGCCGAGGCCATGGGCTGCGTCGGGCTGCGCTGCGAGGACCCCGCCGACCTCGACGCCGTCATCGAGAAGGCGAACTCCATCAACGACCGCCCGGTCGTCGTCGACTTCATCGTCCACGAGGACGCCATGGTGTGGCCGATGGTCGCCGCCGGCACCTCCAACGACGAGGTCATGGCCGCCCGGGGCGTGCGCCCCGACTTCGGCGACTCCGACGACTGACCCACCGACCCGCCAGCCCGCCCGAGACGAAGCAGCGAACCCCATGTCCAAGCACACTCTCTCCGTCCTGGTGGAGAACAAGCCCGGTGTCCTCTCCCGGATCACCTCCCTGTTCTCCCGGCGCGGTTTCAACATCGACTCCCTCGCGGTCGGCACCACCGAACACCCCGAGGTCTCCCGCATCACCATCGTCGTGGGAGCCGACGACCTCCCCCTGGAACAGGTCACCAAGCAGCTCAACAAGCTGGTCAACGTCCTGAAGATCGTCGAGCTCGACCCCGGCTCGGCCGTCCACCGCGAACTCGTCCTGGTCAAGGTCAGGGCGGACAACGAGACGCGGTCCCAGATCGTCGAGATCGTCCAGCTCTTCCGCGCCAAGACCGTCGACGTCGCCCCCGAGGCCGTCACGATCGAGGCGACCGGCAGCAGCGACAAGCTGGAAGCCATGCTCCGCATGCTGGAGCCCTTCGGCATCAAGGAGCTGGTGCAGTCCGGCGCCATCGCCATCGGCCGCGGCGCCCGGTCCATCACCGACCGTTCCCTGCGAGCGCTCGACCGCTCCGCGTGAGGGACGGGTCCCGAGGACCCGGCGCACGGATCGCCGCACGGTGCGCACCGCTGCGGCGATCCGGATGGCGAGACCGGTGCGGGGCACCGCCCCGCACCGCATACGGTGGTCCCTGCGGCTGACCACCGCGCAGCGTTCCGGCCCCGCCGCCCCACGCGGGGGAGGCCGGCAGACGAAAGACACAAGGAGAAGACTCAAAGTGGCCGAGCTGTTCTACGACGACGACGCCGACCTTTCCATCATCCAGGGCCGAAAGGTCGCGGTCCTCGGCTACGGCAGCCAGGGCCACGCCCACGCCCTGTCGCTGCGCGACTCGGGCGTCGACGTCCGCGTCGGCCTGCACGAGGGCTCCACGTCCCGCGTCAAGGCGGAGGAGCAGGGCCTGCGGGTGACGACCCCCGCCGAGGCCGCCGCCGAGGCCGACGTCATCATGATCCTGGTCCCGGACCCGATCCAGGCCCGCGTCTACGAGGAGTCGGTCCGCGACAACCTCGAGGAGGGCGACGCGATCTTCTTCGGCCACGGCTTCAACATCCGGTTCGGCTTCATCAAGCCCCCGGCCGGTGTGGACGTGTGCATGGTCGCCCCGAAGGGCCCGGGCCACCTCGTGCGCCGCCAGTACGAGGAGGGCCGCGGCGTCCCGTGCATCGCGGCCGTCGAGCAGGACGCCACCGGCAACGCGTTCGCCCTCGCCCTGTCGTACGCGAAGGCCATCGGCGGCACCCGCGCCGGCGTGATCAAGACGACCTTCACCGAGGAGACCGAGACCGACCTCTTCGGCGAGCAGGCCGTGCTGTGCGGCGGCACCTCCGCCCTGGTCAAGGCCGGTTTCGAGACGCTGGTCGAGGCCGGTTACCAGCCGGAGATCGCGTACTTCGAGTGCCTGCACGAGCTGAAGCTCATCGTCGACCTCATGTACGAGGGCGGCCTGGAGAAGATGCGCTGGTCCATCTCCGAGACCGCCGAGTGGGGCGACTACGTGTCCGGTCCCCGCATCATCACCGACCAGACCAAGGCCGAGATGAAGCGGATCCTGACCGACATCCAGGACGGCACCTTCGCGACCAACTGGATGGCCGAGTACAACGCGGGCCTGCCCAAGTACAACGAGTACAAGAAGGCCGACGCGGACCACCTGCTGGAGACCACCGGCAAGGAGCTGCGCAAGCTGATGAGCTGGGTGGACGACGAGGCCTGAGCCCCCGCCCCCCTTCACGACCGCGGGAGTTCGCTCGATCGGGCGGCGGGTCCGGCACAGGCTGCCGGACCCGCCGCCGACGCCGATACACTTCACCCGTACGAAGCGCGTCACAGGCTCACAGCGTCGTGCGTCTTCTCGTGGCTGCCTACCTCTTCCCCCTCGGCCGTCGGGACGCGGCCAACCCCGAAGGACAGTGAGTCACCGTGAGCAAGCCCGTCGTACTGATCGCAGAAGAGCTGTCGCCCGCCACCGTCGACGCCCTCGGCCCCGACTTCGAGATTCGCCACTGCAACGGTGCCGACCGCGCGGAGCTGCTGAGCGCGATCACCGATGTCGACGCCATCCTGATCCGCAGCGCCACCAAGGTCGACGCGGAGGCCATCGCCGCCGCCGGCCGTCTCAAGGTCGTGGCCCGCGCCGGTGTCGGCCTGGACAACGTGGACGTCTCCGCCGCCACCAAGGCCGGCGTGATGGTCGTGAACGCGCCCACCTCCAACATCGTCACCGCCGCCGAGCTGGCCTGCGGTCTGCTCATCTCCACCGCCCGCAACATCCCCCAGGCCAACGCCGCGCTGAAGCAGGGGGAGTGGAAGCGCAGCAAGTACACCGGTGTCGAGCTGGCCGAGAAGACCCTCGGTGTCCTCGGCCTCGGCCGCATCGGGCTGCTCGTGGCCCAGCGGATGGCCGCGTTCGGCATGGAGATCGTCGCCTACGACCCGTACGTGCAGCCCGCCCGTGCCGCGCAGCTCGGGGTGAAGCTCCTGTCCCTCGACGAGCTGCTCGCCGTCTCCGACTTCATCACCGTCCACCTCCCGAAGACCCCGGAGACCCTCGGCCTGATCGGTGACGAGGCGCTCCACAAGGTCAAGCCGTCCGTCCGCATCGTCAACGCGGCGCGCGGCGGCATCGTGGACGAGGCCGCGCTGCTGAGTGCCCTCAAGGAGGGCCGCGTCGCCGGCGCCGGCCTCGACGTGTACGCGAGCGAACCGTGCACCGACTCCCCGCTCTTCGAGTTCGACACGGTCGTCGGCACCCCGCACCTGGGCGCCTCCACCGGTGAGGCGCAGGAGAAGGCCGGCATCTCGGTCGCCAAGTCGGTGCGGCTCGCGCTCGCGGGCGAGCTCGTCCCGGACGCGGTGAACGTCCAGGGCGGCGTCATCGCCGAGGACGTCCGGCCGGGTCTGCCGCTCGCGGAGAAGCTGGGCCGCATCTTCACCGCCCTCGCGGGCGAGGTCGCCCAGCGCCTCGACGTCGAGGTGAACGGCGAGATCACCCAGCACGACGTCAAGGTCCTGGAGCTGTCCGCGCTCAAGGGCGTCTTCGAGGACGTGGTGGCCGAGACCGTGTCCTACGTGAACGCGCCCCTGTTCGCGCAGGAGCGCGGCGTCGAGGTGCGGCTGACCACCAGCTCGGAGTCCCCCGACCACCGCAACCTCATCACCGTCCGCGGCACCCTCACGGACGGCGAGGTCGTCTCGGTGTCCGGCACGCTCGCCGGGCCGAAGTTCCTCCAGAAGATCGTGGCCATCGGCCCGCACACGGTGGACCTGGCCGTCGCCGACCACATGGCGTTCCTGCGCTACACGGACCGGCCGGGCGTCGTCGGCACCCTGGGCCGTGTCCTCGGCGAGGCCGGCATCAACATCGCCGGCATGCAGGTGGCGCGTGCCGAGGAGGGCGGTGAGGCCCTGATCGCCCTCACCGTGGACGGCACCATCCCGGCTCCGGTGCTCGCGGAGATCGCCTCCGAGATCGGCGCGACGTCCGCTCGCGGCGTCGACCTGACCGACTGACGCACCCGGCCCGGCCGTGCGTGAACGGGCGGGGCCGGACCCGGTGATGCCTCCCGGGTCCGGCCCCGCCCGTCGTGTGTTGCGGTCCGGCGGTCAGCCGTTGGGGAGGATGACGGCGCGGCCGTTGATCTTGCCGGCGTGGAGCCGCTCGTACGCGGCCGGCGCGTCGTCGATCCCGTACGTCTCGACGTGCACCTCGATGTCGCCGGTCCGCGCGAGTTCCAGCACCTCGCGCAGCTCGCCCCGGCTGCCCCAGTACGGCGCCCGCACCGCCACGTCGAACTGGAGGCGGTCGAAGCCGACCGGCAGGGTGCCGCCGGCGATGCCGACGATCGTCACATCGGCCTCGACACCGGCCATGGCGCCGGCCATCTCGACGGTCGGCTGCGCGCCGACGAAGTCGAACACCGCCTGTGCGCCGAGGCCGCCGGTCAGCTCCCGCACCCGGTCCACGGCCCGTTCGTCGGACAGCACCGCGTGGTGCGCGCCGACGGTGCGGGCCAGCTCCAGCTTGGCGTCGTTGACGTCCAGGGCGACGACGCGGGCCGGGGTGAGGGCGCGCAGGAGCTGGATCGCCACGTGGCCGAGGCCGCCGGTGCCGATGACGACGGCGGTGCTGCCCGGCGTCAGCAGCGGCAGGGACCGCTTGATCGCGTGGTAGGGCGTGAGACCGGCGTCGGTCAGCGGCACCGTTCTGACCGGGTCGAGGCCCTCGATCGGCAGCAGGAACCGCGCGTCGTCGACGAGGAGGTACTCGGCCATCGCGCCGGGGGCGCCGAGACCGGGCGGGTTGATGCCGAGTTCGCCGGCGCGCAGGCAGTAGTTCTCCTTGCCCTCGGCGCACTTGGCGCAGCGTCCGCAGCCCTGCGGGCCGTAGACCGCGACGAGGTCGCCCTCGGCGATGCCGGTCACGCCGTCGCCGAGCGCGGCGACGGTGCCCGCGCCCTCGTGGCCGAGCGTGAGGGGCAGCCGGTACGGGAAGCTCTCGGCGGGCCAGCTCATCACCGCGATGTCGGAGTGGCAGACGCCGGCTGCCGCGACCTTGAGCAGGACCTGTCCCGGGCCCGGCTCCGGGTCGGGGACGGTGACCACCTCCGGGGCGGCTCCGACCTCCCGGTACTGGACGGCCTTCATGGCGATCTCCTCTCGGACGGCCGGGCACGTTCCCTCCGGACAGAATGACAGAAATGCCCGTTATGGGCATCCGGGGGTCGGGCGGGAGAGGACGGCCGCCGGGAGGGGGCCGGAGGTGCCGCCCCCGCGGTGTGCGGCGCGGGGGCGGCGGTTCGGGAAGGGCGGCCGGTGCCGCCGGGGCTCAGCCGCCGGCCAGCTCGTACGCCATGTCCGGTGAGAACGACCCGGCGGGGCCGTCGCAGCCGTCCAGCTCGCCGGGGCGCTTGATCCACAGGTAGGCGTCGATGCGGTCGTCGCCGGTCGCCGCGGTGGGGCTCTGGCCGACGAGCCGGCCGTGCGGGTCGCACCAGGCGCTGCCGGCGGGGCCGTTGCCGTTGCGGCTGGTGTCGATGACCGCCCGGAGGTCGGGGTCGCCCAGCGAGGCGAGGACGTTCCGGGCGAACGTGACCTCGTTCGCCGTGTAGTGGTAGTTGGAGACGTTGGAGTAGATGCCGTCGCCGTGCTGCAGGACGCCCGCCTCGCGCAGGGTGGCGGCCATCGTCGCGGGGGCGTGCCAGCCGGAGTGGCCGGCGTCGAAGTAGACGCGGGCCCGGGGGTTGGCGGCGTGGATGATGTCGGCGGCCTCGCCGAGCGAGGCGAACCGCTCGGCCCGCTCGGAGCTGCCCAGGCAGGTGGTGAGGGCGAGGGAGTCCGGCTCCAGGATGACGACGGCGGGGCCGCTGCCGAGGCCGGCGGCGAAGTCCTCGGTCCAGTCGAGGTAGCTCGGGAAGTTCGGGGCGCCGCCCGCGGAGGCGCCGCCACAGTCGCGGTTCGGGATCATGTAGGAGACCAGGACCGGGACCTCTCCGGCGGCCGCGGCGGCGCCGGTGACGTCGGCGACGTCGGCGGTCACGGTGGCGGGCTCGTAGTTGGCGAACCACACGGCCTGCGGCCGGCTCGCGATCCGCTCGGCGATCAGGCCGCTGCGGTAGTCGCCCGGGTGGTCCGCCAGCCAGGCGTGCACCGCGCCGGGGTAGTTGTGGAACTCCGTGTTGTCGGGGAGGGCGGCCGCCGGTGCCGGGGTGTTCTGGGCGGTGGCCGGCAGACCGGAGGCGACCAGCGCGGCGACCGCGGCACCGGCGGCGAGGAGGAGGCGCGTGGCGGCGACGCGGCGGACCGTCCGCCGGGGCGGTCGGCGCGGGGGGTGCGCGCGGCTCGTGGGATGCGCAAGGGATCGTTCCTTTCGGGACGATTCGGATGTGGGGGTGGTGTGGGAGCGCTCCCATCCAGGGAAGATAGCGCTTCATCACGGCCGGGTAAACCCTCCGGGGCGGAACCGGCGGAAGCTCGTTTTGGCGTGCGGGTCATGGTGAAGTAGAGTTCTGTTCATCGCCGCGGGGTGGAGCAGCTCGGTAGCTCGCTGGGCTCATAACCCAGAGGTCGCAGGTTCAAATCCTGTCCCCGCTACTCGATACGGAGGCCCGGTCCTGATGGACCGGGCCTCCGTGCTGTGCACGCGCCCCCGCAGAGGGGGGTGCGACATCGTTTTCCTCCTCGCGGACGGCTGTTCCCGCTCGGGACGCCGGTGCCGTACGACCCCAACTGCCCGGCGACCCGGCGGTATTGCGCTGGGCCGGTGTCGGTGATCGTGTCCACCGTGGTGGTGGAAAACGATTGACTCGCCAACAGCGCCCTTCGCGTGCCCGGGAGTTGCTCATGCGGCCCGCCGGTGCCCGGAACGCGTCGGACTCCTCGTGGCGCCACCCGCATCGTTGCAGGCCACATCCGGCTACCGTGCCGGGCGTTTCACCTGCGACGGCCGACCTGCCTCGCGCGTCGGCGCGGGCGTGCGGGGGAGCGACGATCCGGCCGAGCGGCCTGGTGATGGACTGGTGGATCGTTGTCGCCGGATCTCCCCGTGTGCCCCTGCCCGAGGCCATCCGGCTCTCGTGCATCGATTTCCTCAGCGGCGGCGGGCACTGCTCGTCGAGCGCGGTGCTTCGGCACTCAACTCCCCCACACGGGCGAGTCGCTGGGCGATACCGGCTGCCGTCCCCGGTCGTCCGCGGAACCGCGGCTGCCCCCGGCGTACCCGGTGACCGTATGGTGCAACGTTTTCCCCGGACGGCTCCTGGCCTTGCACCACCCGGGTCGGGCAGCCGTGCATCGTTTTCCCCCTGCCGGGCGCGGGCGGTGGCTCACCGGCCCACCGCCCGTCATGCCCTTCCGCCGGGACGGCACCGGTCGGCCGGTGAGTCGTTAGGACCGGTGGGGGAGTGCCACCCCCGCCGCGGGCCGGGGACTCGCCCCCGTGGCCGCGTGATGGACGGGGAGGTCCAGGCATGCCGGGGAACGAAACGCCGCTCATCCACCCGCCGGAGCTGCGGGCGTCCTACGAGGCGTGCGCCGCGGAGACCGAGCGGTTCCTGACACCGATGTCGCGGGCGATCACGCTGCTGCCCGCCGCGATCCGCCCGCATGTCCACGCGGTGATCGGCTTCACGGTGCGCAGCGACCACATCGCCGACAGGCGCGGGACGAAGGAGGGCCGTGAGCGGCGGTTCGCCCGCTGGCGCTCCGCGACGCTGCGGGATTTGGGCGCAGGCCACAGCCGGCACCCGCTGCGCAGGGCGTTCGTGGACACGGTGGCACGGTGGGAGATCGACCACGCACTGGTGGAGGAGTTCCTCGACACGATGCGAGCCGACTGCGCCGTCCCGCCCGCCCCCGAAACGTTCGCTGACCTGCGGCGTGTCCTGCGGGGCATCTCGGGCACGACCAGCGAGATGTGCGCGCCGCTGCTGGGCGCCGCCGCTCCCGGCGCACCGGCCCTGCTGTCCCTGCTGGGGGAGGTGTGCCACCTGGTCGACATCTTCGAGGACCTGCCGGCCGACCTCGCCGCCGGCCGCTGCTACCTGCCGCGCGCCGACCTGCGGCACGCCGGGCTCACCCCGGACGACCTCCGGCGCCCCGGCCGCCGGGAGGAGCGGGACGCGCTGGTCGAGGTCCAGCTCGGCCGCTGGCGGGACCTGCTGGAGCGGGCGGCGCCGGTGACGGGGATGGTGGACATCGAGTACCAGCCCTTCCTGCACGCCGTCGTCCTCGGCGCGCAGTTGCAGTTCGACGAGGTCGTGCTACGGCGCGGCCGGGTCTTCGCCGACGGCGTCGACCCCCTGGCGGAGCGGGGCGCGGTGCGCCGCCGCCCGCCGTGGCGGCACGCGGGTCCCGTGCCGGGCCATGTCGCGGTGATCATGGACGGCAACCGGCGGTGGGCCGTGCGGCGGGGCCTGCCGACCGCCCGCGGTCACCAGGCCGGCGAGTCCGCCGCGATGCGCCTGGTCAACGGCGCCCTCCGGCTGGGCATCCGGAACCTGAGCATCTACGCCTTCTCCACCGAGAACTGGGACCGCTCCCGGGACGAGCTGGCCACCCTGTTCGACACCATGGCCGACGGCATCGCCCGGGGCACCGAGTGGCTGCACGGCCTCGGCGTACGGGTCCGCTGGTGCGGGCGCAGGGACCGCCTCGATCCGTCGCTGGCGTCCGCCCTGGCGCTGCTGGAGAGCATGACGTCGAACAACGACGCGCTTACGCTCACCGTCTGCGTCGACTACGGGGGCCGGGAAGAGCTGGTGCGGGCCGCCCAGGCGTTGGCCGCCGAGGCCGTCGCGGGGACGATCCGGCCCGAGGACATCGGCGCCGCCGACCTGGCCCGGCACCTGTACGTGCCCGGCCTCCCGGACGTCGACCTGCTGATCCGCACCTCGGGCGAGCAGCGCATCAGCAACTTCCTGCCCTGGCACCTCGCCTACGCCGAGCTGGTCTTCGACCCGGCGCCGTGGCCCGACTTCGGCCTGGCGCAGTTGCGGGAGGCGGTCGCGGTGTACGCGGGCCGCCAGCGCCGGTTCGGCGGCACACTGCCCGGCCCGGCCGGTCCCGCCGACGGCCGGGAGGAGCCGGCCCGGACGTCCTGAAGAATGGGGCCGGCCCGGGCGTCACGCTCCCGGCGGGGTGTACAGCCCCTCCGCGGTGACGCGCGCCAGCAGGGTGTCGGCGGTGACCAGCGGCGCACCGAAGCTCTCGGTGTACGCGTCCAGCAGCTCCTGGGTGGCGTGCAGCGGCACCTCGCCGACGCGCACCCTCATCGGGCTGCCGACCGGCACGTTCTCGGTGCTCAGCACGCCGTCGGCGAGGCCGCACCGGAACAGCGCGCGGTGCCCGACGTCGACGCCGTTGACGACGCAGGTGCCCGAGGCGACGCCGTCCCGCAGGACGCTCTCCAGGCTCTCGACGCGCAGGACGCCGTTCCGCGCGCGGACGGTGAGCCCGCCGTCGAGGGCGCCCTCGCCCCGCGCCGCCGGGAGGTCGGTCAGCGACGGATCACCGCTGCCGGAGCGCACGGGAAACCGCACCCCCGGATCGCCGGAGTCCGTGATCAGCAGGGCCGGGGCCGTGGCCTCGACCACGGCCCCGAGCCGGTTCAGCTCGGCCTGGGCCTCGGCGGTCCAGCGGATCTCGACCCAGCCGTCGGAGACCGTGCCCCAGGTGTCGTCCGCGGCGGCGCCGGACGCCGTCCCGGCGAACCGGGCCAGCAGGGGGGTGGCCATGGCGGCGCCCAGGACCGTTCGTCGCTTCGCACTCATCGGTGTGCCCACCATCCTTCCTCGGGCCGCGGGAGGACGACCCAGGGGAATCATCTGGCTGCCGAGGCATCCATACGGGGGAATCGTCGTGAAAACACCCGAAAGGAGGACGAGGGTGTGGGCGGTGGATCGTCGCGCCCCGCCCGTCAGCCGGCGTCCCCGCCGTGGCCGGCCAGGCGGGCCGTCTTCAGCGCCATGTGCAGCAGCAGCCGGTCCTCCCCGTCGGCCAGGTCGAGGCCGGTGAGCCGTTCGATCCGGTCGATGCGGTAGTAGAGCGTCTGCCGGTGGATGCCGAGGGCCGCCGCCGTCCGCGCCGCACGGCCCGCGTGGTCGAGGAACGCCTCGGCCGTCCTGGCGAGTTCCCGGTGTCCGGGCGTCAGCAGCCGTGCCACCGCCGGATCGGGCCGTGCCGCGGCGGCCGGGACGGACGCGAGCGCCGTCAGCAGCCGGTACGGTCCGAGGCCGGCCCACTCCGCGACGCCGCCGAACCGGTCCTCCGCGCCGGCCGCCCGCGCCGCCGCCACCGCCTCCCGCCAGCAGTCCGCGAGCCCCCCGACTCCCTCCCGCGGGCCGCCGACGCCCGCCGCCGGCCCGCCGTTCCGCCCGGAGACGACACGCGCCGCCAGCGCGCGGGCGCCGCCCGGTCTGACGAGCACCGCGAGGGCACCGTCCGCACCGTCGCCGGCATCCGCCGGCAGCACGGGCGCCGCCAGCGCCAGAACGCCCGCGAGCCCGGCCGGCGGGTCCTGCTCCCCGGGCCACGGCGTGACGGCCACCAGCGTCAGCGGCCCCTCCGCCACCGGACCCAGCGCGGCGGCCAGCGCCCGTTCCCCGGCGGGCGACGCCAGCGCGGCGCGCAGCAGTGCCCCGAGCCGCGCGCCCGCGCGCGCCTCGGCCGCGAGCAGCGCGCCGATCCGGTCGGCGATGGCGGCCGCGCGGGCGAGCCGCGGGTCGTCCGGCGCCGTCGCGCCGTCGTCGAGCAGCCAGATGTACCCGTGCACGACGCCCGCGTGCCGCACCGGAAGGCACAGCCGGCCGGTCCGCACCCCCGCCGCCGGCGCCGGCGGGATGCGGACGGGGCCCGCCGCCCGCGCGATGCCGAACCCCTCGAAGTAGGAGCGCACCGCGGCGGTGGACCGCCGGCTGAGGATCGACCGCGTGCGCACCGGGTCCATGACGGGGTCGTCCGCGCTGTCGTGCGCCCCGTACGCGATCAGCGCGAAGTCGCGCCCCTCCAGCGTCACCGGCGACCCGAGCAGGGCGCACACCTCGTCGACGAGTGCCTGGTACCCGTTGCCCGCCGTCACTCCGCCACCTCCTCCGCCCCTCCGCCCGCGCGGTCCCATACATCCGTACGAGGGATGGTCGCGGCTGCCGGGACACCTGTCGATGGCCGGGGGAGCCCGGGCTGCCTACCGTCGGGACATACGCCGCTTTCCCCTCCGTGGAGGCACTGATGCTGGGACCCGTCCTGCTGGCGGCAGCGCGCAGCGACGGCATACGCCGCCTCGTCTCGTCCGCGCCCGTCACCCGTCCCGTGGTGGAGCGTTTCGTCCCCGGGGAACGGCTCGACCAGGCCGTCGCGACCGCGGACCGGCTGACCGGGGACGGTCTCACCGTCACCTTCGACCATCTCGGCGAGAACGTCTCCGACGCGGCGGCGGCCCTGCGCGCCCGGGACGCCTACCTCGCGCTCGCGGACGCGCTGGCCGGCGCGGGGCGCGGCGACCGGGTGGAGATGTCCGTCAAGCTGTCGGCGTTCGGCCAGGCGCTGCCCGGCGGCCACGACATCGCGCTGCGCGCGGTGCTGCCCGTGGTCGAGGCGGCCGACCGGGCCGGCACGACCGTGACGCTGGACGCCGAGGACCACACCACGACCGAGTCGACGCTCGCGGTCCTCGCCGCGTTGCGGGAACGGTTCCCCGCGACCGGTGTCGCCGTGCAGGCGTACCTGTTCCGCGCCGAGGCGGACTGCCGCGCGCTCGCCGCGTCCGGTGCCCGCGTCCGGCTGGTGAAGGGCGCCTACCGCGAGCCGCCCACCGTCGCGCACCAGCGGCGGGCCGCCGTGGACCTGGCGTACGTCCGCTGTCTGCGCGCGCTGATGGAGGGCGGGGCGTACGCCATGGTGGCGACGCACGACCCGCGCCTCATCGCCGTGGCCCAGTCCGTCGCGCGGCGCGCGGGGCTGCCGGGCGACGGGTACGAGTTCCAGATGCTGTACGGCATCCGTCCGCAGGAGCAGGCCCGTCTCGCCGCGCTGGGGCACCGGGTGCGCGTCTACGTGCCCTACGGCACCGACTGGTACGGCTACTTCACCCGCCGTCTGGCCGAACGCCCCGCGAATCTGGCGTTCTTCCTCCGCTCCCTCGTCTCCCGCCGCTGACCGCCGTCCTCACCCCACCGATTCCCGAGAAGGAGCCCCCAGGCATGGACGCAGTGACGCATGTCCCCGCGCCGGTGAACGAACCGGTGCACTCCTACGCGCCCGGTTCGCCCGAACGCGACCGGCTCACGGCGAAGCTCCGCGAGCTGGCCGGGAACCCGGTCGACCTGCCGATGACGATCGGAGGCGTGCGCCGCATGGGCGGCGGCGCGCGCGTCGACGTCGTCCAGCCCCACAACCACCGGGCCGTGCTCGGCACCTTCGGGGAGGCCACGGCGCAGGACGCGCGGGACGCCGTCGACGCGGCCCTCGCGGCGGCGCCGGCCTGGCGCGCCCTGTCGTTCGACGACCGCGCCGCCGTCCTGCTGAAGGCCGCCGAGCTGCTGGCGGGGCCGTGGCGCGAGACCATCGCCGCCTCGACGATGCTCGGGCAGTCGAAGACGGCGCAGCAGGCGGAGATCGACGCGCCGTGCGAGCTGGTCGACTTCTGGCGTTTCAACGTGCACTTCGCCCGCGAGCTGCTGGCCGAACAGCCGCCCGCGCAGGCGCGGGGCGTGTGGAACCGGATGGACTACCGCCCCCTCGAAGGCTTCGTCTACGCCATCACGCCGTTCAACTTCACCGCCATCGCGGGCAACCTGCCCACCGCGCCGGCGCTCATGGGCAACGTCGTGGTGTGGAAGCCGTCGCCCACGCAGACCCACTCGGCGGTCCTCCTCATGCGGCTCCTGGAGGAGGCGGGCCTGCCCCCGGGTGTCATCAACCTGGTGACGGGCGACGGCCGCGCCGTCTCGGATGCGGCCCTGCCGCATCCCGAGCTGGCCGGCATCCACTTCACGGGCTCCACCGCGACGTTCCGCCACCTGTGGCGGGAGGTCGGCGCGCACCTCGACCGGTACCGCGGCTACCCGCGCGTCGTCGGCGAGACCGGCGGCAAGGACTTCATCGTGGTCCACCCGAGCGCGGACCCGGCGGCCGTGCGGACCGCGATCACGCGCGGCGCGTTCGAGTACCAGGGCCAGAAATGCTCGGCGGCCTCGCGCGCGTACGTGCCCCGCTCCCTGTGGGAGGGCGGCCTGCGGGACGCGCTGGTCGCCGAGACCGAGGGCCTGAGCGTGGGGGACCCGACGGACCTGTCGCACTTCATGGGCGCCGTCATCGACGCCCGCGCGTTCGCGAAGGCCACGGCGGCGATCGAGCGGGCGAAGGCCGACCCGGCGTGCGAGATCGTCGCGGGCGGCACGTGGGACGACTCGGTGGGCTGGTTCGTCCGCCCGACGGTCCTGACCTGTTCGGATCCGGGGAACGACGTCTTCCGCACCGAATACTTCGGGCCGATCATCGCCGTGCACGTGTTCGACGACGACCGGTTCGACGCGGTGGTCGACCAGATGGAGTCCGTCTCCGGCTACGCGCTGACGGGTGCCGTGTTCGCCCGCGACCGCGCCGTGATCGCCGGGCTCGCCGAACGGCTGCGCTTCGCCGCCGGCAACTTCTACGTCAACGACCGGCCCACCGGATCGATCGTCGGCCAGCAGCCGTTCGGCGGCGCGCGGTTGTCGGGGACGAACGACAAGGCGGGGTCGAAGTTCAACCTGTTGAGGTGGGTGTCGCCGCGCGCGATCAAGGAGACGCTCGACCCGCCGACCGAGTACCGCTATCCGCACATGGCCTGATCCGGTCACGCGTCGTCTCGGATAGTAGGACGCTCATGTATTTGGCGAGACATCACGCCGGACGGCCGCTATTTTTGTGGAGGTTGTACTCAGGGCACAGTCGCCCCAGCCGCCACAGGACCCCCATCCGGGAGTTGATCCGTCATGCCGCACGCACCTCTCACCAGGCGAGTGTCCGAACCCGGCTCGGCCATCGGCCGTGCCCGCGCGGCCGATCGCGCCGCCCGTGACGCCAGCCGCCGGCACGCCGCCGCGGCCCTTCAGCGCGCCCTCGACCGCCGGGACAACGGCGGCGCCCTCCTCTCCTGACCGGCCCCCCGACGCACCCCGCCGTCCGTCATCCGACTGTCCGGATGGCGGACGGTGTGTGTCGGCCTCTGGGACGCGGCGTAGGGTCGCCCCCATGGCTCGCAGTATCGATCTCGCGGTGATCCCCGGCGACGGCATCGGCCCCGAGGTGGTGGCCGAGGGACTGAAGGTCCTCACCGCCGTCCTCCCCTCGGACGTGAAGCTGGAGACGACCTCCTACGACCTCGGCGCCCGCCGCTGGCACGCCACCGGTGAGACCCTCACCGACGGGGAGCTCGACCGCCTCAAGGGGCACGACGCGATCCTGCTCGGCGCGGTCGGCGACCCGTCCGTGCCCTCCGGCGTCCTGGAGCGCGGCCTGCTGCTGAAGCTCAGGTTCGCGTTCGACCATTACGTGAACCTGCGCCCGAGCAAGCTCTTCCCCAACACGGCCACCCCCCTCGCCGGCCGCCCCGACATCGACTTCGTCGTCGTCCGTGAGGGCACCGAGGGCCCGTACGTGGGCAACGGCGGCTCCATGCGCACCGGCACCCCCGCCGAGGTCGCCACCGAGGTCAGCATCAACACGGCCTACGGCGTCGAGCGCGTCGTGCGGGACGCCTTCGAGCGCGCCGCCGCCCGCCCCGCCCGCAAGCTGACCCTCGTCCACAAGAACAACGTGCTGGTCCACGCCGGGCACCTGTGGAAGAACACCGTCGACCGCGTCGGCGCCGAGTACCCGCAGGTCACCACGGACTACCTGCACGTGGACGCGGCCACCATCTTCATGGTCACCCGGCCCGAGCGGTTCGACGTGATCGTCACCGACAACCTGTTCGGCGACATCCTGACCGACCTGGCCGCGGCCGTCACCGGCGGCATCGGCCTCGCCGCCTCGGGCAACATCAACCCGGCCGGCACCTTCCCGTCGATGTTCGAGCCGGTGCACGGCTCCGCGCCGGACATCGCCGGCACCGGCAAGGCCGACCCCACCGCGACGGTCCTGTCCGTGGCCCTCCTCCTGCGCCACCTCGGCTACGAGGCCGAGGCCGTACGGGTCGAGGACGCCGTCTCCGCCGACCTGGCCGAGCGCGAAGCCGCGACGCCCCGCTCCACCGCGGCCGTGGGCGACGCCCTCGCCGCCCGCGCGGCCGGCTGAACCCCGCCCGGCGGCGGGATGCCGCCGGCCACGCACCCGGCGGCTGGGCATCCCGACCGCCGGGTGCGACTATTTTGACGAGGCTCCCCACCGGGAACCGCACCTCCGCAGCGCGCCGCGCCCCCCGCAGGACTTCCGCGACGGGGCCGCGGCACACCCGAATGCTCGGACGTCCTACTACCGCAGCGGGCGACGGGCACCCGGTCCGTGCGCCCCCGCACGCACACAGCAGCAACCATCCGAGCACCCGAAGGACGCTCCATGACCACCGCATCCGGCCTCACCTTCGACCTCAAGCCCTCCGCCCACCCGACCCCGGCGGCGGAGCGCGAGGCCGTTCTCGCCAACCCCGGCTTCGGTCGCCACTTCACCGACCACATGGTCACCATCCGCTACAGCGAGGGCCGCGGCTGGTACGACGCCCAGCTCACGCCGTACGCGCCGCTCGAACTCGACCCGGCGACGATGGTCCTGCACTACGGCCAGGAGATCTTCGAGGGCCTCAAGGCGTACCGCCAGCCCGACGGCTCCGTCGCCACCTTCCGGCCCGAGACCAACGCGGAGCGGTTCCGCCGCTCGGCCCGCCGCCTCGGCATGCCGGAGCTGCCCGTCGAGACCTTCGTCGAGGCGATCGACGTCCTCGTCGCCCAGGACGGCGACTGGGTGCCCTCGGGCGGCGAGCAGTCCCTCTACCTGCGGCCCTTCATGATCGCCACCGAGGTCGGCCTCGGCATCAACCGCCCGGCGCAGGAGTACCTCTTCATGGTGATCGCCTCCCCGGCCGGCGCCTACTTCCCGCGCGGCGTCAACCCGGTGTCGGTCTGGCTGTCGAAGGAGTACGTGCGGGCCGCCCCCGGCGGGACCGGCGAGGCCAAGTGCGGCGGCAACTACGCGGCCTCCTTCCTCGCGCAGGCCGAGGCCGTCCGGCAGGGCTGCGACCAGGTCGTCTGGCTCGACGCCGTGGAGCGCCGCTGGGTCGAGGAGATGGGCGGCATGAACCTGTACTTCGTGCGGGGCACCGGCGACGCCGCCACCGTCGTCACGCCGCAGCTCACCGGAACGCTGCTGCCCGGCGTGACGCGCGACTCCCTGCTGACGATCGCCGCCGACCTCGGCTACGGCACCGCCGAGGAGCGCATCTCCACCGAGGACTGGCGGCGCGGCAACGAGGACGGCGAGTTCAGCGAGGTCTTCGCCTGCGGCACGGCCGCCGTGATCACTCCGGTCGGCTCGGTGAAGTCGGCCGACGCCTCCTGGTCCGTGGGCGACGGACAGCCCGGCGAGATCACGATGCGCCTGCGCCAGACGCTGGTCGGCATCCAGACCGGGGAGATCGAGGACCGGCACGGCTGGCTGCACCGCGTGGGCTGACGTCCGGATGGTGAGACGGCGTGTGGCACGGGCGTTCGCCTGTGCCACACTGCCCCCGTGCTTGCAACCACCATCATTATTGGTGACGAGCGCGCCGGTCCGCAGTGACTGTTGCCGACGCCCGCCCCGGGCAGCGGCGGCCACCGTGTCCAGACCCGCGCGCAGACCTCTCGCATCCCGCGAGAGGTCTTTCTCGTTTTCGGGAGCACGCCACGTCCGGACCGGCCCTCACGACCGCGGACCCACCGACCCCCGTCCCTGCCGCCCACACCGATTCCGGAGCACCCCTCCCGGACAGGAGCCGACCGACATGACCACCGACGCCACGGACCAGCTCGCCCTTCCGGACGACGCCTTCCACGTGTTCGACACGACGCTGCGCGACGGCGCCCAGCGCGAGGGCATCAACCTCACCGTCGCCGACAAGCTGACCATCGCCCGCCACCTCGACGGCTTCGGCGTCGGCTTCATCGAGGGCGGCTGGCCCGGCGCCAACCCGAGGGACACCGAGTTCTTCCGCCGCGCGCGCACCGAGCTGTCCCTGCGCCACGCGCAGCTCGTCGCGTTCGGCGCGACCCGCAGGGCCGGCACGACCGCCGCCGAGGACCCGCTGGTGCAGGCCCTGCTGGACGCGGAGACCCCGGTCGTCTGCCTCGTCGCCAAGGCGCACGACAAGCACGTCGAGCTGGCGCTGCGCACCACGCTCGACGAGAACCTCGCCATGATCCGGGACACCGTCTCCCACCTGCGGGCGCGGGGCCGCCGCGTGTTCCTGGACTGCGAGCACTTCTTCGCCGGCTACGCCGACAACCCCGGCTACGCCCTCGACGTGGTCCGCACGGCCGCCTCCGCCGGCGCCGACGTCGTCGTCCTGTGCGACACCAACGGCGGCATGCTCCCCGCGCAGGTGCAGGCCGTGGTCCGCACCGTGGTCGCCGACACGGGCGCCCGTGTCGGCATCCACGCGCAGGACGACAGCGGCTGCGCCGTCGCGAACACCCTGGCGGCCGTCGACGGCGGCGCCACCCACGTCCAGTGCACGGCCAACGGGTACGGCGAGCGCGTCGGCAACGCGAACCTCTTCCCCGTCGTGGCGGCCCTGGAGCTGAAGTACGGCCGCAGTGTCCTCCCCGCCGGAGCCCTGGCCGAGATGACCCGCGTCTCGCACGCCATCGCCGAGGTCGTGAACCTCACCCCGTCCACGCATCAGCCGTACGTCGGCGTGTCCGCCTTCGCCCACAAGGCGGGCCTGCACGCCTCTGCGATCAAGGTCGACCCCGACCTCTACCAGCACATCGACCCGGAGCTGGTCGGCAACTCGATGCGGATGCTGGTCTCCGACATGGCCGGCCGCGCCTCCATCGAGCTGAAGAGCCGTGAGCTCGGCTACGACCTGGCCGGCGACCGCGACCTCGTCGGCCGGATCGTCGCCCGGGTGAAGGAGCAGGAGCAGAAGGGCTTCACCTACGAGGCCGCCGACGCCTCGTTCGAACTCCTCCTGCGCGAGGAGGTCGTCGAGGGGCCGCAGCGCTTCTTCCGGCTCGAGTCGTGGCGCACGATCACCGACCAGCGGGCGGACGGCGGCGCGGAGAACGAGGCGACCGTCAAACTGTGGGCCAAGGGGGAGCGGGTCATCGCCACCGGCGAGGGCAACGGCCCCGTCGACGCCCTCGACCGCGCCCTGCGCGCGGGCCTGGAGCGGACCTTCCCCGAGCTGGCCCGTATCCAGCTCGTGGACTACAAGGTCCGCATCCTGGAGGGCCGGCAGGGCACCCAGTCCACGACACGCGTCCTCGTCACGACCGGCGACGGTGCCACGGAGTGGTCCACCGTGGGTGTCGCGGACAACGTCATCGCCGCCTCCTGGCAGGCGCTGAACGACGCCTACACCTACGGCCTGCTGCGCGCCGGCCTCCGGCCCGCCGAGTGACCCCGCGCGGGGGCGCTGTGGGAACCGCACAGCGCCCCCGTCACCCGGTGGGGCACATCCCTGCACGCACGGGTGGCGCCGCCCTCCGTTCTGTCCAGCGCAGCCATGATTCGGCGGTCAGGACTGTACGGATCTGACGAGGTCACGCACGCGCCCCGTTTCGTAGGGTCTGTACATGACCGATCTTTCCGAGTCCGAGTCCGTTCCCGCCGAGGCGGCCCCCGACGCCCGGGGCCGGGTGGCGGAACTGCGGGCGATCCGGGACGAGGCGCTGCGCGGTCCCTCCGAGAAGGCGACCGAGGCGCAGCACGCGAAGGGCAAGCTCACCGCCCGGGAGCGGATCGACCTCCTGCTCGACGCGGGCTCGTTCCACGAGGTCGGCATGCTGCGCCGGCACCGGGCCACCGGCTTCGGCCTGGAGGCCAAGCGCCCCTACACCGACGGCGTCGTCACCGGCCACGGCACGGTCCACGGCCGCCCGGTCTTCGTGTACGCGCACGACTTCCGCATCTTCGGCGGCGCGCTGGGCGAGGTGCACGCCGCGAAGATCCACAAGATCATGGACATGGCCATCGCGGCCGGCGCGCCCCTCGTCTCGCTGAACGACGGCGCGGGCGCCCGTATCCAGGAGGGCGTCTCCGCGCTCGCCGGTTACGGCGGCATCTTCCAGCGCAACACGCGCGCCTCCGGCGTGATCCCGCAGATCTCCGTGATGCTCGGGCCGTGCGCCGGGGGTGCCGCGTACTCGCCGGCGCTCACGGACTTCGTGTTCATGGTCCGCGAGACCTCGCAGATGTTCATCACCGGCCCGGACGTCGTCCAGGCGGTGACGGGCGCCGAGGTGTCGCACAACGGACTCGGCGGCGCCGACGTGCACGCGGGCACCTCCGGTGTCGCGCACTTCGCGTACGACGACGAGGAGACGTGCATCGAGGAGGTCCGCTACCTCCTGTCCCTCCTGCCGAGCAACAACCGCGAGAATCCGCCCGCGATCCCCGCCAAGGACCCGGTGGACCGCCGCTGCGAGACGCTCGTGGACCTGGTCCCGGCCGACGGCAACCGCCCGTACGACATGCGGGCCGTCATCGAGGAGATCGTCGACGACGGCGAGTTCCTGGAGGTGCACGAGCGCTGGGCGCAGAACATCCTGTGCGCCCTGGCCCGCCTCGACGGCCAGGTCGTCGGCATCGTCGCCAACCAGCCGCAGTCCCTGGCCGGCGTGCTCGACATCCACGCCTCCGAGAAGGCCGCCCGCTTCGTGCAGATGTGCGACGCGTTCAACATCCCGATCATCACGCTGCTGGACGTGCCCGGCTTCCTGCCCGGCGTGGACCAGGAGCACGGAGGCATCATCCGGCACGGCGCGAAGCTGCTGTACGCGTACTGCAACGCGACGGTGCCCCGGATCTCCGTCGTCCTGCGCAAGGCGTACGGCGGCGCGTACATCGTGATGGACTCGCAGACGATCGGCGCCGACGTGACGCTGGCCTGGCCGACGAACGAGATCGCCGTCATGGGCGCCGAGGGCGCGGCCAACGTGATCTTCCGCCGGCAGATCAACGCGGCCGACGACCCGGAGGCGATGCGGGCGCGCATGGTCAGGGAGTACAAGTCCGAGCTGATGCACCCGTACTACGCGGCCGAGCGCGGCCTTGTCGACGACGTCATCGAGCCGGCGGAGACGCGGCCCGTGCTGATCGCCACCCTCGCGATGCTGCGCACGAAGCACGCCGACCTGCCCGCCCGCAAGCACGGCAACCCGCCGCAGTGAGCCGCCGCGCCGCCGCGGCGCATCCGACCGGCAGCCGACCGACCGAGAGAGGAACCCGATGAGCGATGTGACGAGCGCCGACCCGAAGCTGGTCCGCGTCGAGCGGGGGCAGGCGAGCCCGGAGGAGTTGGCCGCGGTGACCGCGCTGCTCCTGTCCCGCGCGGCGCGCGGGACGGCCGTGGCGCCGGCAGCCCCCGCGCGCACGAGCGCGGGGTGGCGCCGCCTGGAGCGCACGCCCGGCTTCCGCGCGCCCCACAGCTGGCAGGGCTGAGGCCCTTCCGCTCCCGTCGCGCAGCAGCAGCTCCCGGACATCCGTCGTCCGGGGGCTGCTTCGTGCTGTCCAGGGAGAGAGGACACCTACCCGTTCGCGCTGAGGAACCGTCACATCTTTGCTGTGACGTTGTTCACTTCCGACGGAGGAAAGGCCGTGAATCGGACACCGGTTGAGGGTCGCGAATCGGGCATAGACGGCTATTGCCGCGCGCCGGGCGGAGAGTGTGCGGGACTCGTGTGCCTGTTCGATGATGCTGTGGTGGTCAAAAGTCCGTTTTCTCCACACGGGAGTTCGACTGCCGGTGACGGGGCGTCTGCGCAGCGTCATACAGGTCACGGCTCTGCGTCGGGGCCTTGTTGCAGGTCGGCGGCTGTGTTGGAATTCCACGGACCGTCGCGGGTCGGCCACCCTGTGAGGGACGCGCGCCAGGCGTCACGCACCGGCCGGCCGTCGGACGCGTCGGTTGCCCGAACGACCGGAAACGGGGCCGGCTCCCGCCTGCCCCCGGTTCGACACCGCCCCGCCGTCTTCACGACGGGCGCTGAGGTCCAGAGGTTGCGACGCTAGTGCAGGGACGTTTCAAGAGGGAAGGCCGCGCTGCGGAGGATGCGGAGCCGGACGGCGCGACCGACCGGGAGCCCTCGGCAGGTGCCGCGCCGGGCGACGCCGCGGACGGCGACCGCCCCGCGCCCGATGGCGCCGCGGCGGGCGACGACGCGTCCGCCACCCCGTCGGCACCGCGCCGCCCGAGTCAGGCGGGCTCCCGTCTCGCGCTGCGCAACTGGCGCATCAGCACGCGCCTCGTGTCCCTCGTCGCGCTGCCCGTGGTCGCCGCGACCATTCTCGGCGGCCTGCGTCTGCAGACGGCGCTCGCGGACATCGAGCAGCTCGACGACATGCAGCTCCTGACCGACATGACGGAGCAGGCCACCCGTCTCGCGACCGCGCTCCAGGAGGAACGCGACCGCACCGCCGGCCCGCTGATGACCGGCATGGACACGCGCAGCGACGAGATCGCCGGTCCGCGCGAGGACACCGACGAGGCCCGTCACTCGTTCAGTGACGCCACCCTGCGCATCGACAACACCGACGAGGCGATGCGCGGCATCCAGTCCAGCCTCGACGACATCAGCAGCCAGCTCGGCGAGCTGGACTCGGTGCGCAAGGACGCGTACCAGGACCGGGACTACGTCTCCCAGACGATCTCGTCCTACAACAACATGATCACGTCCCTGCTCAGCCTCACGCAGGACATGGCCCAGGCCACCGGCAACGGCGAGATGATCCGCGCCACCCGCGCCCTCGCCGCGTTCGCCGCCGCCAAGGAGCACGCCTCCATCCAGCGCGCCGTCATCACCGCCGGCCTCGCCCGGGGCGAGATCGACGGCGAGGTCACCCAGCTCTCCGAGAGCGACTGGCGCTACGGCCGCACCAACTGGCTCAACGAGGACGCCAAACTCGGCAGCTTCGAGGCCATCTACGACGGCGACCGCGACCACCTCAACGCGCTGCTCGCCCCCCTCAACGGCGGCCAGGGCAGCATCACCCAGGCCGACCAGTACGCGCAGCAGGTCTTCGCGGCCGAGGAGGGCATCGACCGCCAGCCGCGCACCTACCTCAACTGGTTCGACCAGGACCGCACCAAGATCGAGGCGATGGACCGCATCCAGCAGCAGCTGCTGGACGAACTCCTCGCCAAGGCCCGCGACCTGCAGGACCAGGCGGAGGACGACGCCGTCCTCAACGGCGCCATCGTCCTGCTCGTCCTCGGCATCACGCTGGTCGGCGCGTTCATCGTCGCCCGGTCCATGGTCCGCTCGCTGCGCCGCCTGCAGACGACCGCCCAGGAGGTCGCGCACAAGCGGCTGCCCGAGGTCGTCAAGCGCATGTCCGAGGCCGAGCCGGAGGACGTGGACACCTCCGTCGAGCCGATCGGCGTCTACACGCGTGACGAGATCGGCCGCGTGGCCGAGGCGTTCGACGACGTCCACCGCGAGGCGGTCCGCCTCGCCGGTGAGCAGGCCCTCCTCCGGGGCAACGTCAACGCGATGTTCACCAACCTCTCGCGCCGCAGCCAGGGCCTGATCCAGCGCCAGCTCTCGCTGATCTCCGAACTGGAGTCCCGCGAGGCCGACCCCGACCAGCTCTCCTCGCTGTTCAAGCTCGACCACCTCGCGACCCGCATGCGCCGCAACGGTGAGAACCTCCTCGTTCTCGCCGGTGAGGAGCCGGGCCGCCGGTGGACGCGTCCCGTGCCCCTGGTGGACGTGCTGCGCGCCGCCGCGTCCGAGGTGGAGCAGTACGAGCGCATCGAGCTGTCGGCCGTCCCGAAGACGGACGTCGCCGGCCGTGTCGTCAACGACCTCGTGCACCTGCTCGCCGAGCTGCTGGAGAACGCCACCTCGTTCTCCTCGCCGCAGACCAAGGTCAAGGTCACCGGTCACGCGCTGCCCGACGGCCGGGTCCTTGTGGAGATCCACGACACCGGCATCGGCCTGTCCCCCGAGGACCTCGCCGACATCAACGACCGCCTCGCCAACCCGCCGACGGTTGACGTGTCCGTCTCCCGCCGCATGGGCCTGTTCGTGGTCGGCCGGCTGTCCCTGCGGCACGGCATCCGCATCCAGCTGCGGCCGTCCGACTCCGGCGGCACCACCGCGCTCGTCATGCTGCCCGCCGACGTGGCGAACGGCGGCTTCCGCCCGCGTCCCGCCGATGCGGCCGGCGGGCGGCCCACCGCGACCCTGGAGCGGGAGCAGCCGCCCGGCCGCGGTGCCGGCGACGGCGGCGGACGCCCCGGCGACACCGACCGCGCGCCCGGCTGGCAGCGCAGCCTCGACCGCGCCGAGCACGGCCGCGGCCAGGTCACCGGCCGCGCGGACCGCCCGGCCCTGCCCTCGCGCCCGGTCGGCGCCTCCGGCGCCCCGGCACCCGACGACTTCCCCGCGCCCCCGCAGGCCGCACCGCCCGCGCCCCCGCGGCAGGCCCCGGAGCCGCCGGTGCCGGCCGGCCCCGGCGCCGACCGGCCGAGCTGGGCCAGCGCGCCCGACGAGAGCGGCCGAATACCGGCCGCCCGCGCCGACCGCGACCAGCCCCGCGGCCACGACGAGCACGACTCCATGGCCGCCAGTACGGCGCAGTTCCCCGCCGTCGGCCCGGACGGCTTCCCGCAGCGCGCCGACGCGCCGGGCCAGGGGCACCAGAGCCGTTCCTCGATGGCCGACGCGTTCGCCGCACGCCAGGCGAGGGCACAGGCGCAGCAGGACGACGAGGCGTCCCGCACCGGTGAGTACGGCTTCCCGCCGGCGCGCCCGGGGGAGCCGGCCGGCGACACCGGGGCCTTCCCCGCAGCCCAGCCGTACGGCGACGGTCAGCAGACCGGCTACCAGGGCCAGGACTACCGCGCCCAGGGCTATCAGGAGCCGGACTACCAGCAGCAGGCGTATCAGGACCCGGGCTACCGCACGCCGGAGTACCAGGACCAGGGCTACCCCACCCCCGATCACCGCGACAGCGGTTACCGGGAGCCCGGCCCGCAGGACGACGCCCAGCACCGCGACTACCGCGGCGCCGACTACGCGGGCCAGGCCCAGGACCCCGGCTACCGCGGCGACGACCGCGCCGCCCGGGACTACCAGGGCCAGGACTACCGCGAGCCCGGCTACCAGGACGGCGCCTACTCCGGCTACCGCGCGCCCGAGCCCGCGGCGTCCGGCTACGACGACGACTCCGCCTTCGCCCCGCCGGCGCACCGCGACCGGCAGGGCCACCAGGAGCCCGCGCCCCGCGCCAGGGACGAGCGGCCGGACGACGTGCGCAGCGCGCTGTCCGCCCGCCAGACCCCGAGGACGTCGGAGCGCACACCGATCTTCGAGGAGATGGAGACCACGTGGTTCGGTCTCCGTCGCGCGCCGGGAGCGCCGGCGCAGCCCTCGCGGGAGCCCGCGGGCTCCCGGCAGTCCCCCCAGAACGCGCCCGCGCCGGCGCGGCCCGCCCAGCCAGGGCCGGCAGCCGGCGGCCACCGGTCCGACGAGGCCCCCGCCCCCCGGCGGGAGTCCGGCGACGGTGGTTCGGGCACCCCCTGGCGTTCGTCCCCGAACGACGAACGCTGGCGGCAGGCCGAGCAGCTCCGCCAGCCCTCCGCGGGCGGGGTCACCACGTCGGGCCTGCCCCGGCGTGTGCCCCGCGCGAACCTCGTGGCGGGCGCAGCGCAGCAGCACCAGCAGGCCACGCCGGTGGGCCCGGCGGTCTCGCGTCGCCCGGACGACGTCCGGGGCCGCCTGACCAACCTCCGCCGGGGAATTCAGCAGGGACGCCAGGCCGGTACGACGGCCGGCCGGTCGGACCGGGGCTCCGGCCCCACATACCAGTAGGAGCGTTAGGTGAGGCCGATGAGTCAGGCGGCGCAGAACCTGAACTGGTTGATCACCAGTTTCGTGGAGAACACCCCCGGGGTGTCGCACACGGTGGTGGTGTCCGCCGATGGTCTTCTTCTGGCGTTGTCCGAGGGGTTCCCGCGGGACCGTGCGGATCAGCTGGCGGCGGTGGCGTCGGGTCTGACGTCGCTGACGGCGGGTGCGTCGCGGATCTTCGAGGGCGGTGCGGTGAATCAGACGGTGGTGGAGATGGAGCGTGGTTTCCTCTTCATCATGTCGATCTCGGACGGTTCGTCGCTGGCGGTGCTGGCGCACCCCGAGGCGGACATCGGTCTGGTGGGGTACGAGATGGCGCTGCTGGTGGATCGAGCCGGTAGCGTTCTGACCCCGGACCTCCGCGCCGAGTTGCAGGGAAGCCTGCTCAGCTGACCGGAAAGCTCCCCCCACATGAGCACCACCGTCCCGATCGCCGTTCTCATGCCATTCGCTCGGAGGAGCCATGAACACGCCGCCACCCCCGCAGGGACCGTACGGTGCGTCGCCGCATTACGGCTCGTTCGAGGAGGAGGGTGACCAGCCGCTGGTCCGGCCGTACGCGATGACCGGCGGCCGGACGCGGCCGCGGTACCAGCTGGCGATCGAGGCGCTGGTGAGCACCACCGCCGACCCGGTCCAGCTCCAGGGGCTCCTGCCCGAGCACCAGCGGATCTGCCAGCTGTGTCTCGAGGTCAAGTCGGTGGCCGAGGTCTCGGCGCTCATGACGATACCGCTCGGCGTCGCCCGGATCCTGGTGGCCGACCTGGCCGAGGCCGGGCTCGTCGCCATCCACCAGCCGGGTCATGGCAGCGACCCGGGTGGCCAGCCAGATGTGACACTGCTCGAAAGGGTGCTCAGTGGACTTCGCAAGCTCTAGCGGCGGCCCGGCGCGCCCGGTCTCCGCTGGCTCGACCACCTCCGCGAAGATCGTGATCGCGGGCGGGTTCGGTGTGGGGAAGACCACGTTCGTGGGGTCGGTGTCGGAGATCAATCCGCTGCGGACGGAGGCGGTGATGACCTCGGCGTCGGCGGGGATCGACGATCTCACGCACACGGCGGGGAAGACGACGACGACCGTGGCGATGGACTTCGGTCGTATCACGCTGGATCAGGACCTGATCCTGTATCTGTTCGGGACGCCGGGGCAGGACCGTTTCTGGTTCATGTGGGACGACCTGGTGCGTGGTGCGATCGGTGCGGTGGTGCTGGTGGACACGCGTCGGCTGGCGGACTGTTTCCCGGCGGTGGACTACTTCGAGAACAGCGGTCTGCCGTTCGTGATCGCGTTGAACGGGTTCGACGGTCATCAGCCGTATTCGCCGGACGAGGTGCGGGAGGCGTTGCAGATCGGTCCCGACGCGCCGATCATCACGACGGACGCGCGGCACCGTTCGGAGTCCAAGAGCGCCCTGATCACCCTCGTCGAACACGCACTGCTCGCCCGTCTCCACTGACCGGCACCTCCCCGTACGTACGGACGCCCCGCGCGCCGATGCGGCACCGCCCGCAGCCCGGCGCGCGTTCGTTTTCGTTCCGGTGACCGATCGCGCCCGTTCTCCGCATGCCGTGTGCTCCCGTCCGACCACCGCATGCCCGGTTCCCGGCTCTCTCGCCTGTAAACCGCTTCGTTTCACCGCGGCCACGGCACATTCCCGGCCGTTCCCCGGCGGGTCCGTCGTAATTCCCGTGTTTCCCGGTGCGGGAAACCCCTCGCGGGGCATGCTGGATGGCGCCCGATCCCCCCACTGACGCCACGGCCCGCCCGCGACGGCGTGCCGGTGCCGGGAGGTGAGACCAGTGAGCCGCCGTACGACGTCCCCCCGCGCCCCGGGCGACCCCCGGGGCGCCGGACCCCGCCTCGCGCCCCGCAACTGGCGCGTCGCCACGAAGCTCAACGCCATCCTCCTCATCCCCGTCCTCGTCGCCCTCGCCCTCGGCGGTCTGCGCGTCGGCGCCGACCGGGCGCGCGCCGAAGAGGCGGACGACGCCCGGCGCGTCGCCGAACTCGCCCGCGCCGCCACGGCGTTCGCCCACGCCGTCCTCGACGAACGCGACCTGACCGCGCGGCCCCTGCTGGAGGGGCGCGGCGACGACCCCGGCATCGCCGAGGCCCGCGACCGCACCGACCGCGCCCGCGCCGAGTTCGCCGCCCGCGCCGCCGACGCCCCCGACAGCCCGGGGCTGCGCGACCGGCTGGACGACGCCGACGCGGCGGTGGACCTCCTGGTCTCACTGCGCGACCGGGCGTTCACCGACGCCCTGCCCGGGGTCGCCACGGAGGAGGCGTACGTCGCGGTCCAGCGCCCCCTGATGGCCTTCGCCAACGAACTCGGCCTCGGCACGGACAACATGCTCGTGTACGGACGCAGCGTCTACGCCCTGTCCCTCGCCAAGGCGGCGAGTTCCCTCCAGCGCGCCATCGGCACCCACCTCATCGTCGCCCCGGGACCGGACGCGGGCTCCGTCGAGCAGCAGGTCACCGCGTTCAACTCCTATGTGCGCCTGGAGGAGATCGCCCTCGGCGAGTTCGCCTCGGCCGGTACGGACGACCGGGTGCGGCAGCTCGCGCAGGCCATGGCCGACACCGAGCTGGACGTCACGGGAGGCGACCCGCAGGCGCCGGGTCCCGGCACCATGATCGACCTCATCGCCGAAGGGCTCGACGCGGAGCGGCTCGCCGACGCCGGGGTCACGGCCGAGAGCTGGTTCCGTACGGCGACCGCCGAGTTCGACGCCTACCGGGCCGTCGAGAGCGACCTCATGGACGCCGCCGTCCACGAGGCGCGCGAGGTCAGCGCCGACGCGCGCCGCGACATCGTGGCGGGCGCCGCCGCCGTCCTCGCCGCAGTCCTGCTGGCGTTCGTCGTGGCCGGCCTCGTCGCCCGGTCCATGGGCCGCGGGATGCGGCGGCTGCGCGCCGCCGCGTTCGACGTCGCCGACCACCGGCTGCCGCAGGCCGTGGCGCGCCTCGCCGGATCGAAACCCGGCGACGCTCCGCCCGCCGTCGCGCCGATCGGGATGGCGACCCGCGACGAGGTCGGCGAGATAGCCCGCGCCTTCGACCGCATCCACGGGCAGGCGGTCCGCCTCGCCACCGAGCAGGCCGCGCTGCGCGCCGCCATCAGCACCCTCTTCGCGAACCTCGCCGGCCGCAACCAGACCCTCGTCGAGCGGCAGCTCGCGCTGATCAGCGCCCTGGAGACGCACGAGGCCGACCCCGAGGCGCTCGACGGCCTCTTCCGACTCGACCACCTCGCGACCCGCATGCGCCGCAACGGCGAGAACCTCCTCGTCCTCGCGGGCGAGGAGCCGGCCCACCGCTGGGACCGCCCGATCTCCCTCCTGGACGTGCTGCGTGCGGCCGCCTCCGAGGTCGAGGACTACGCCCGCATCGAGCTGACCGGCGTGCCCGACACCGTGATCAGGGCCGGCGTCGTCAACGACCTGGTCCACCTGCTGGCCGAACTGCTGGAGAACGCCACCGTCTTCTCCTCGCCCCGCGCGCCGGTCCGCGTCACCGCCACCCGGCTCCCGGACGGCCGGGTCCTCACCGAGATCCACGACGCCGGCATCGGTCTGTCGCCGGACGACCTCGCGGCCGTCAACGCGCGGCTCGCCCATCCGCCGCACCTGGACGCCGCCGTCACCGGCCGCATGGGCCTGTTCGTCGTCGGCCGGCTCGCGGAGCGGCACGGGATCCGCGTCCAGCTCCGGCACGCGGAGCACACCGGCACGACGGCTCTGGTCATGCTGCCCGACGCGGTCACCCGGCCGGGGCCCGCTCCCGCCACGGCGGACGTGCCTGTCCCGCCTCCCCAGGGGGCGCGCGGCGACCTCGACGCGCCACCGGCCCAGCGCCCGGGACCGCGCCATGCGCGCCGACCGGCGCTCGCCCCGGCGGACGCGCCCCCTGTCGATTCGCGCGCCACGAACCCCACCTCGGACGAACGTCCCACATCCCAGGCGGGTTTCGACCAGGTCACACCCGTCGCGGATTCACCCCTCAGTGGTCCCGCGGAGGGCGTGCAGCGCGTAGGCTGCACTGGACCAGCACCGGGCGCCGGGGACGACCCCCGCGACGACCGGCCAAGGCAGCGGCCCGAGGAGGACCCGGCACAGCGACTGCGGGACGACGACCCGGCCCCGGCCCCACCGCCGGAACCGGGCCTGGCGCGGCCGGATCGGGGACCGCGCCGCGAGGGGCGCACGAGCGGCACCACATCCGCCGGACTGCCCCGGCGCGTACCGCGACACCGACCGACCGACCGGTCCTCACCGGACACCTCCGACGAGCCGCGGATCTCCCGCGACCCGTCACAGGTGGGCGGCAGGCTCAGCAGCCTGCGCCGCGGTGTACGGCGGGGCCGCGGCGCCGGCGAGAACGGCGCCGCACAGAACGACGAATACGATCAGGAGCGTTAGTGTGAGGCCGATGAGCCAGGCGGCGCAGAACCTGAACTGGTTGATCACCAGTTTCGTGGAGAACACCCCCGGGGTGTCCCACACGGTGGTGGTGTCCGCCGATGGTCTTCTTCTGGCGTTGTCCGAGGGGTTCCCGCGGGACCGTGCGGATCAGCTGGCGGCGGTGGCGTCGGGTCTGACGTCGCTGACGGCGGGTGCGTCGCGGATCTTCGAGGGCGGTGCGGTGAATCAGACGGTGGTGGAGATGGAGCGTGGTTTCCTCTTCATCATGTCGATCTCGGACGGTTCGTCGCTGGCGGTGCTGGCACATCCGGACGCGGACATCGGTCTGGTGGGGTACGAAATGGCGCTGCTGGTGGATCGAGCCGGTAGCGTTCTGACCCCGGACCTCCGCGCCGAGCTGCAGGGAAGCCTGCTCAACTAGCAGACCGCGTGTGCGGATTGGGTCTCCGGCACCATAAGGTGCCGGACATGGCGACGAGATGAGCGCGGCTTCCGCTCGTGAGTGAAGGCAGTCGGAGGAGGAACAGTGACAACGCCCCCAGGCGGACCGTACGGCAACGAGTACCCGGCACAGCCGCCGCGTGACGGTGGGCCGGTGAGACGTTACAACTTCCCCTCCGCCCCCAGCGGCTCACGGCGGCGTCCGCCCGCCCCCGACCAGCAGGGTGAGAACCCGCGGTCCGAACCCCGGCCGAGGACCCGTCCCGAGCCTCCCCAGCCTCCGCAGCCGCCCGGCTACCGTCCGGCCCCCCCGGAGGGGAGCGAGCGGCGCGGGCCGCAGGACCGGGGCGGTCCGGTCCACCGCGACGACCGGCACCGCGCCGCGGGAGCGGCCGACACCCCGGCGGAGTGGACGCCCCCCGGCCGGCAGCCGTCCGCCGGCCGGCGTCCGCCCGAGCCCGAACCGCAGCAGCCGCTGGTCCGGCCGTACGCGATGACCGGTGGCCGGACGCGGCCGCGGTACCAGCTGGCCATCGAGGCGCTGGTGAGCACCACCGCCGACCCGGTCCAGCTCCAGGGGCAGCTTCCGGAGCACCAGCGGATCTGCCAGCTCTGCTACGAGGTCAAGTCCGTGGCCGAGGTCTCCGCGCTGCTCTCCATCCCCCTGGGGGTGGCCCGGATTCTGGTGGCCGATCTGGCCGAGGCCGGGCTCGTCGCCATTCATCAGCCGGGTCATGGCAGCGACCCGGGTGGCCAGCCAGATGTGACACTGCTCGAAAGGGTGCTCAGTGGACTTCGCAAGCTCTAACGACGCCGGGGGTCTCACCGCGCCGTCCCGGTCCACGACCTCCGCGAAGATCGTGATCGCGGGCGGGTTCGGTGTGGGGAAGACCACGTTCGTGGGGTCGGTGTCGGAGATCAATCCGCTGCGGACGGAGGCGGTGATGACCTCGGCGTCGGCGGGGATCGACGATCTCACGCACACGGCGGGGAAGACGACGACGACCGTGGCGATGGACTTCGGTCGTATCACGCTGGATCAGGATCTGATCCTGTATCTGTTCGGGACGCCGGGGCAGGACCGTTTCTGGTTCATGTGGGACGACCTGGTGCGTGGTGCGATCGGTGCGGTGGTGCTGGTGGACACGCGTCGGCTGGCGGACTGTTTCCCGGCGGTGGACTATTTCGAGAACAGCGGTCTGCCGTTCGTGATCGCGTTGAACGGGTTCGACGGTCATCAGCCGTATTCGCCGGACGAGGTGCGGGAGGCGTTGCAGATCGGTCCCGACGCGCCGATCATCACGACGGACGCGCGGCACCGTTCGGAGTCCAAGAGCGCCCTGATCACCCTCGTCGAACACGCGCTGATGGCACGGCTGCGCTGACCGCTCGCCCGCGCGCCGCCGCCAGAAGGCGCGCCGCGGCCGTTCGTCTAGGCTGGACCCGCACTTTTCCAGGGTTCAAGCGGCCAGTGAAGGACGTACGCAGCCGTGCGCATCGCCAGATTCTCCATCGAGGGGACCGTTGGCTTCGGCGTGGTGGAGGAGGAGCCCGCCGAGGACGGCGGGCTCCAGCTCGACATCATCAAGGGCCACCCCTTCGCCGCCTTCGAACGGTCCGGCCGCCGTGTGCCGCTGAGCAAGGTCAGGCTGTTGCCGCCCGTCCTGCCCAGCAAGATCGTCGCGGTCGGCCGGAACTACGCCGAGCACGCCCGTGAGCTGGGCAACGAGGTGCCCGACGTCCCGATCACCTTCTTCAAGCCGTCCACCTCGGTGATCGGTCACGGCGACCCGATCGTCCACCCGACGATCTCGGACGACGTCCACCACGAGGCCGAGCTGGCCGTCGTCATCGGCCGCATGTGCCGCGACGTGCCGCGCGAGCGCGCCCGCGACGTCATCCTCGGCTACACCTGCGCCAACGACCTCACCGCCCGCGACGTGCAGCAGCGCGAGGCGCAGTGGGCGCGCGCGAAGGGCTTCGACACGTCCTGCCCGCTCGGTCCCTGGATCGAGACGGACCTCGACCCGTCCGACCTCGCCGTCATGTGCACGGTCAACGGCGAGCAGCGCCAGCTCGGCCGCACCAGCGAGATGATCCGCGCGGTCGAGGACCTCATCGTGCACATCAGCGAGTCGATGACGCTGCTCCCGCAGGACGTCATCCTGACCGGCACCCCCTCGGGGGTCGGGCCGGTCCGGGTCGGCGACGAGGTCGCCGTCTCCATCGAAGGCATCGGCACTCTCACCAACAAGGTCGTCACGCGTGACTAGTCCCACCGCTCCCCGCGTCCGCTTCTGTCCGTCGCCGACCGGCAACCCGCACGTCGGCCTGGTGCGCACCGCGCTGTTCAACTGGGCCTTCGCCCGGCACAACGGCGGCACCGCCGTGTTCCGCATCGAGGACACCGACGCGGCCCGCGACTCCGAGGAGTCCTACGCGGCGCTGCTCGATGCCATGGAATGGCTCGGCTTCGACTGGGACGAGAGCCCGGTCGCCGGCGGCCCGTACGCGCCCTACCGCCAGTCGCAGCGCATGGACATCTACGCGGACGTCGCGGAGAAGCTGCTGCGGGCCGGCCACGCGTATCACTGCTGGTGCACGGCGCAGGAACTGGAGGAGCGCCGCGCGGCGGCCCGCGCGGAGGGCCGTCCCTCGGGGTACGACGGCAGGTGCCGCACGGTGACGCCGGAGCAGCGCGCGGCGTACGAGGCCGAGGGGCGTACCCCGATCGTGCGATTCCGGATGCCGGACGAGCCGATCACGTTCACCGACCTGGTGCGCGGCGAGCTGACCTTCGCCCCCGAGAACGTCCCGGACTACGGCATCGTCCGTGCGAACGGCGCCCCGCTCTACACCCTGGTCAACCCGGTGGACGACGCCCTCATGCGCATCACGCACGTGCTGCGCGGCGAGGACCTGCTGTCCTCCACCCCGCGCCAGATCGCGCTGTACCGGGCGCTCGCCGAGATCGGCGTGGGGGAGGGCACCGTCCCCGCGTTCGGTCACCTGCCGTACGTGATGGGGCAGGGCAACAAGAAGCTGTCCAAGCGGGACCCGGAGTCCTCGCTGAACCTGTACCGCGAGCGCGGGTTCCTGCCCGGCGCGCTGCTGAACTACCTCGCGCTCCTCGGCTGGTCGATCGCGGAGGACCGGGACATCTTCTCGATGGCGGAGATGGTCGAGGCCTTCGAGATCGGCGCGGTGAACGCCAACCCGGCCCGTTTCGACCTGGCCAAGGCGGAGGCGGTCAACGCCACGCACATCAGGGAGCGGCTGAGCGCCGAGGAGTTCGCGGCGGCGTGCGAGCCGTGGCTGCGCGCCCCGTACGCGCCGTGGAAGCCGGAGGCGTACGACCCGGCCGCGTTCGCCGCGCTCGCCCCGCTGGCGCAGACGCGCGTCACGGTCCTGTCCGACATCACGGACGCCGTGGACTTCCTCTTCCTCGACGCGCCGGTGTCGGACGAGGCGGCGTGGCAGAAGGCGATGAAGCCGGGCGCCGAGGCGGTGCTCGGCACGGCGCGGGAGCGGCTGGCCGCGCTCGGGGAGTGGACGGCCGCCGCGCTGAAGGACGCCGTGCAGAGCGCGGGCGAGGAGCACGGGCTGAAGCTCGGCAAGGCCCAGGCGCCGGTGCGGGTGGCCGTGACCGGGCGCACGGTGGGGCTGCCGCTCTTCGAGTCCCTGGAGGTTCTCGGGCGGGAGCGGACGCTCGCCCGCGTGGACGCCGCCCTGGCCCGCCTCGCGGCCTGAGCCGGCCCGCCCGCGGGGAACGCCACCGACCGCCGGGGAACCGGTTTGGGGACACCCTTCTCGATCGGGTATTGTTTGGCGCGTCGCAAGGGACGGACCGGAAACGGGAAGCCCGGGCGATCACCTGAGCAACACCCCCGGTGGGGGTGGCGTTTCGGTGGGGTATGGTGTAATTGGCAGCACGACTGATTCTGGTTCAGTTAGTCTAGGTTCGAGTCCTGGTACCCCAGCGGTCTTTCGAGATCAAGCCCCCGTTGTGTAGCGGCCTAGCACGCTGCCCTCTCAAGGCAGTAGCGCCGGTTCGAATCCGGTCGGGGGTACGGTCCGCTCAGCGGACTGCAGCAGGCCCCCGTTGTGTAGCGGCCTAGCACGCCGCCCTCTCAAGGCGGTAGCGCCGGTTCGAATCCGGTCGGGGGTACAGAGCGTCACCGCAAGCCCCTCGCCTTTCGGCGGGGGGCTTGCGTGTGTGCCCCCGGTTCACTCCCGGTGGCCGAAGCGCCGGGCGGCCTCCTCGGCCTGGGCGAGGCGCCGCAGGCTGAGCAGGACCGGCTCGTACAGCACGGTCAGCGCCACGGCGGCCTCCAGCTGTGTGGTGGGCGCCTCGAAGTCCTCGATGAGCGCGACCTCGTGGGCCGCGAGTTCGGCGGCCAGCCGGCCGTGGGGGAGCAGCCGGTCCGTGTCGCAGGGGTAGCCGAGGCGGACGAGCGCGGTCAGGGCGGCCACCAGGCTCCGGTGGGCCGGGTTGGACGGGACGACGCGCCAGCCGAGGCGCCGCTGGAGCTCCTCGGCCGTCCGGCGGGCGACCTCGGCGGCCGGCCCCTCCTCCGGGGCGGCGGGGGTGACGGGGAGCGCGGCGACGGCCGTGCCGAGGCGCGAGAGGTGGTCCTCGTTCTCGTCCTCCAGGGCGGCGAGGACCTCGCGCGCGGTGGCGACGGGGACGCGTCCGACGTGGATGAGGGCGCGGATCAGGCGCAGCCGGCGCAGGTGCTCCTCGTCGTACTCGGCCTGGGTCGTGGAGACCCGCTCGCCGGGCGGCAGCAGCCCCTCCCGCAGGTAGTACTTGATCGTCGCCGTGGAGACCCCGCTCCGTCTGCTCAGCTCGGCCAGCCGCATGGAATGCCCCTCGCCCCTTCCGCTCGTCTTCCCGCTTGCCAATTCTCTCGGAGAGTGCCACTATCCCATCATGGATAGTGAAGCTATCCAAGTCGGGGTGACCGGTCGGGTGCGCATGGAGGGGTCATGACGGAGATCATCAAGGGGCGGATGACGGCGGACGCGTCGGCGGAGGCCGTGCGCGGGGGCGTGACGGTCTTCCTCATCGGGATGCGGATCAACAGCTTCCGGAGCCTGCGGAGCTGGTGGCCGACGTTCCGGGCGATGCCGCGGATGCTGCGGGAGCTCGGCGCGGACCGCGACAGCGGCATGATCGGCTACCGGCTGCTGTTCGGCGGCCCGCGCGTCATCTACGTCGTGCAGTACTGGTCGTCGCACGAGAAGCTGCTCGCCTACGCGTCCGACCGCGAGGGCCTGCACCGGCCGGCCTGGGCGGCGTTCAACAGGCGGCTGCGCGAAGGCCGGGACAGGGTCGGCTTCTGGCACGAGACCTATGTCGTGCCCGCCGGCGGGCACGAGGCGGTCTATGTGAACATGCCGCCGTTCGGCCTCGGCGCTGCCGCCGGCGTGATACCCGTCGGCCGCCGCGGGGACCGGGCGGCCGAGCGGCTCGGCGTGCGGGGGGTGTGAGCTGGCGGGCTCAGCCGCCGTTGCGCCGCAGGGCCTCGGTCAGGCGGGCGGCGGCGTCCAGGAGCGACTGGGCGTGCATCCGGCCCGGGTGCCGCGTCAGGCGCTCGATCGGCCCGGACACCGAGACGGCGGCCACCACGCGGTTGGACGGCCCGCGGACCGGCGCCGAGACGGAGGCCACACCCGGCTCCCGCTCCCCGATGGACTGCGCCCACCCGCGCCGCCGCACGCCGGAGAGCGCGGTCGCGGTGAAACGCGCGCCCTGCAGCCCGTGGTGCAGCCGCTCCGGCTCCTCCCAGGCCAGGAGGATCTGGGCCGCCGATCCCGCCTTCATCGGGAGGGTGGAGCCGACCGGCACCGTGTCCCGCAGGCCGGACAGCCGCTCCGCCGCGGCCACGCAGATCCGCATGTCGCCCTGGCGCCGGTAGAGCTGGGCGCTCTCGCCCGTCAGGTCCCTCAGCTGGGTCAGCACCGGTCCGGCCGCGGCCAGCAGCCGGTCCTCGCCGGCCGCCGCCGCCAGCTCCGCGAGCCGGGGGCCGAGGATGAAACGTCCCTGCATGTCCCGGGCCAGCAGCCGGTGGTACTCGAGGGCCACGGCCATCCGGTGCGCGGTCGGCCGGGCCAGGCCCGTCGCCCCGACGAGGCTCGCCAGCGTGGCCGGCCCCGACTCCAGGGCACCCAGGACCAGGGCCGCCTTGTCGAGTACGCCCACACCGCTGGAATCACCGCTAGAGTTGTCCATGCAACGATACTCGCGTCTCACACTGTGAAACGCAAGTTCATAGTCCGGAGAAAAGCGCCAGGCTGGAGCCCTGCGAGCCACGATGCACCCCGGTGCCCCGTGGCGCGCGGCCACCGTCCGGTGCGCGGGGAACGGACGGCGGTCCACCCATCATCAGCGGCGATGCCGGAGGGAAGTGCCAATGGGACGCACACTGGCGGAGAAAGTCTGGGACGACCACGTCGTCCGGCGTGCGGAGGGCGAGCCCGATCTGCTCTTCATCGATCTCCATCTCCTGCACGAGGTCACGAGCCCACAGGCGTTCGACGGCCTGCGCAAGAGCGGTCGGAAGGTGCGGCGCACCGACCTCACCATCGCCACCGAGGACCACAACACCCCGACCCTCGACATCGACAAGCCGATCGCCGACCCGGTCTCCCGGACGCAGCTCGAGACGCTGCGCAAGAACTGCGCCGAGTTCGGCGTGCGCCTGCACCCGCTCGGCGACAGCGAGCAGGGCGTGGTCCACGTGGTCGGCCCGCAGCTCGGTCTGACCCAGCCCGGCACCACGGTGGTCTGCGGCGACAGCCACACCTCGACGCACGGCGCGTTCGGCGCGCTGGCCTTCGGTATCGGCACGAGCCAGGTCGAGCACGTCCTGGCCACCCAGACGCTGCCGATGGCGCCGTTCCGGACGATGGCCGTGACGGTCCTGGGCGAGCTGCCCGAGGGCGTCACCGCGAAGGACCTGATCCTCGCGATCATCGCCCGCATCGGCACCGGCGGCGGCCAGGGCTATGTCATCGAGTACCGGGGCGAGGCCATCGAGAAGCTCTCGATGGAGGCCCGCATGACCATCTGCAACATGTCGATCGAGGCGGGCGCCCGCGCCGGCATGATCGCCCCCGACGACACGACCTTCGCCTACCTGCAGGGCCGCGACCACGCGCCGCAGGGAGCCGACTGGGACGAGGCCGTCGCCTACTGGCGCACGCTGCGCACCGACGACGACGCCGTCTTCGACCACGAGGTCGTCATCGACGCGGCCGAGCTGTCGCCGTTCGTCACCTGGGGCACCAACCCGGGCCAGGGCGCCCCGCTGTCCGAGTCCGTGCCCGACCCGGCCTCCTTCGCCGACGCCACCGAGCGCCTCGCCGCCGAGAAGGCCCTGGAGTACATGGGGCTGTCCGCCGGCCAGAAGCTGCGCGACATCGAGGTCGACACCGTCTTCGTCGGCTCCTGCACCAACGGCCGCATCGAGGACCTCCGCTCCGCCGCGTCCATCCTGCAGGGCCGCCGCATCGCCGACGGTGTGCGGATGCTGGTCGTCCCCGGATCCGTCCGGGTCGCCCTGCAGGCCGTCGAGGAGGGGCTCGACAAGGTCTTCACCGAGGCGGGCGCCGAGTGGCGGCACGCCGGCTGCTCGATGTGTCTCGGCATGAACCCGGACCAGCTCTCCCCGGGCGAGCGCTGCGCCTCCACGTCCAACCGCAACTTCGAGGGCCGGCAGGGCAAGGGCGGGCGCACGCACCTGGTCTCGCCGCAGGTCGCCGCCGCCACGGCGGTCACCGGCCGGCTCGCGTCCCCGGCCGACCTGGCCGGCGTCCCCACCCCCGTGGAGGTCTGAGCGTCATGGAAGCTTTCACCGCACACACCGGCCGGGCCGTCCCGCTGCGCCGCGGCAACGTCGACACCGACCAGATCATCCCGGCCCACTGGCTGAAGAAGGTCACCCGCGACGGCTTCGAGGACGGACTGTTCGAGGCCTGGCGCAAGGACCCCGAGTTCGTCCTCAACCGGCCGGAGCGCCAGGGCGCCACCGTCCTGGTGGCCGGCCCCGACTTCGGCACCGGCTCGTCCCGCGAGCACGCCGTGTGGGCCCTGCAGAACTACGGCTTCAAGACCGTCATCTCCTCGCGGTTCGCCGACATCTTCCGGGGCAACTCCCTGAAGAACGGCCTGCTCACGGTCGTCCTGCCGCAGGACACCGTCGAGACGCTGTGGAAGCTGACCGAGGCCGACCCGAAGGCCGAGATCACCGTCGACCTGGTGGCGCGCGAGGTCCGCGCCGAGGGCGTCACCGCCTCGTTCGAGCTCGACGAGAACGCCCGCTGGCGTCTCCTGGAAGGCCTGGACGACATCAGCATCACCCTGCGCCACGAGGAGGACATCGCCGCGTTCGAGACGCGGCGGCCGTCCTTCAAGCCCAGGACGCAGGCCGCCTGACCCTCCGCCGGGCCGCAGCGCCCGGCAGTGCGGCACCGCCTCACGAACGCGAACGCCCCCGCCCGTTTCCGCAGGCGGGGGCGTTCGCATGCGATCCTCCGGCTGCGACACGGGCGTTGGGGGGCCAAGAGGGCGATAACGGTTCCAAGGTGGCACAATCGGCGTATGGAACGCGACGGTCAACTCGAACTCTACGACCTCGTCGCCGATCGCCTGAAGGACGCCCACCGCATGGTGCGGGACCTGCACGTGTCCGAGGACGTACGGCAGGCCCTCACCCGGAAACTGCTGGTCATCACCGCGGCCGCCAAGCAGGACCTGCCCGGCGCCGCGCGCCGTCTGGACCGGCTGATGGAGGACGTCGAGGCGGAACGGCCGGCTCCGGCCGCCTTCCGCGCCGACCGTGACGGAACTCCGTGATGCGTCGGGTTCGTTGCGACACTAGGGTGATTCGCCCGTTTCGCGTTTGATTTGCGCTATATATCTGCCTAACGTGCGAAAAAGCTTGAACGCATTCGTTCCAGCAATGCCTGCGAAGGGGAAGACGTGAACAAGGCACAACTCGTCGAAGCGATTGCCGACAAGCTCGGTGGCCGTCAGCAGGCCGCGGACGCGGTCGATATCGTCCTCGACGCCATCATCCGCGCCGTGGTCGCCGGGGAGCGGGTGTCCGTGACCGGCTTCGGCTCCTTCGAAAAGGTGGACCGCCCGGCCCGTTACGCCAGGAACCCGCAGACCGGGGAGCGCGTGCGGGTCAAGAAGACCTCGGTGCCCCGCTTCCGCGCCGGACAGGGCTTCAAGGACCTCGTGGCGGGGACGAAGAAGCTCCCCCGCAACGACGTGGCCGTCAAGAAGGCTCCCAAGGGCAGCCTGACCCAGGGCAGTGGCGCGGCGAAGAAGGCCACCACCAAGAAGGCCGCGGCGAAGAAGACCACCACCGCGAAGAAGGCCACCGCCGCCGCCAAGAAGACCACGGCGCAGAAGGCCACCGCGGCGAAGAAGACGGCCAAGAAGGCCACGGGCAAGAAGACGGCCGCGAAGAAGGCACCGGCCAAGAAGGCCACCGCGACCAAGGCGCCGGCCAAGCGGGGTTCCTCCCGTTCCGCCACGAAGGCCGCCGCCCGCCGCGGGTGACGCCCCCCGGCGCCCGGGCACCGAGCGGGCCGGTCTCCCTCACCGGAGCCCGGCCCGCCGCCGTGTCCGCCCCGCGCCGGTCCCGCCCGGCGCGGGGCGGGCGCCCGCGACGGCGCGAACCGCGGGGAACGCCCTAAGCTCGCCCCCATGCAGGCCACCGCGTACACCTACGATCCCGCCACCCGTTCCGGCAGTGTGCTGCTGGACGACGGCACGCCCCTCGACTTCGACACCGCGGCCTTCGACGCGGGCGGGCTGCGGCTCCTGAGGCCGGGTCAGCGGGTGCGCATCGAGGTCGCCGGTGAGGGAGCGGAGCGCCGCGTCACCTTCCTGACCCTGCAGACGCTGTAAGCCGCGCCGCCCGCCGCACCGCGGCCGCCGTCCTCGGGCCGACGCCCAGGGCCAGGGCCTCCCGCAGGTCGTCCCCCGTGTCCACATCGCGCCGTACGCGGGCCACCCCGTCGAGCGTGAGTTCGGCCGCTCCGGACGCCAGATGCGCCGCGCGCGACGGTCCGCCGAAGGCGGGGGCCAGGTCACTGCCGCCGCGGGCGGCGAGCAAGGTTGTCCCGACGGCGGCGGTGTCCGCGAGGAAACTCCGCGGCCGGCGCCCCGCCGCCGCGAGCACCGCGGCGAGTTCGGCGGGCCGCAGCGCGGGCAGGTCGGCGTTCATCGCGGCCACGTCCGCGTCCGGGGCGCGGCCCCGCAGCACCGCGGCGCCGCGCGCCAGCGCCGCGTTCAGCCCGCCGCCGGGCGCGTCCGGGACGACACGCGCACCCCGGCGCACCAGTCGTTCCGCCGCGAGGGTGTCGTCCGTCACGACCAGCACCTCCCGCACCGCGCGGCAGGCCAGCGCGGCGGCGACCGTGTCCTCGGCGAACGCCAGGGCCAGCGCGGGCCGCGCCGCGTCCCCGACCGTGGGAGCCAGCCGGGTCTTGGCCAGCCGCAGCCGTTTCACCGGCACGATCAACGACCAGCCGCCCTCGTGCGTCTCACTCACCGGGTCATTCTCCCCTCCTCGCCCGACACCGCCCGCGGGCGGCCGTGAGCTGCGCATTAGGGTGCAAACTTGGACCGTCGCGGCGGGGGGCCGCCGCTGGACAGCCCCTCACCCCGGGGCCACACTTGTGCGACTGTCCGCAGCGGACCGCGCCGGAGCAGTGCAAGAGGAGATGGTGTCCCAGTGTCACGCCGCAGAATCGGCTTCTGGTACCGATTGGCCGCAATTCTGGTAAAACCGCCGCTGCTGCTGCTGTTCAAGCGGGACTGGCGTGGAATGGAACACATTCCCGCGTCGGGTGGATTCATCACCGCCGTCAATCACAACTCGGTTCTCGACCCGCTGTCCTACGCCCACTTCCAGTACAACACCGGGCGCGTCCCCCGATTCCTCGCCAAGGACAGCCTCTTCACCAAGGGCATCGTCGCCCGCTTCATGACCGGCACCGGCCAGATCCCCGTCTACCGCGACACCTCCGACGCGGCCGACGCCTTCCGGGCCGCCGTCGCCGCCGTCCACCGCGGCGAGTGCGTCGCGTTCTACCCCGAGGGCACCCTCACCCGCGATCCCGGCCTGTGGCCCATGGAGGGCAAGACCGGCGCCGCCCGCGTCGCCCTCAGCACGCGCGCCCCCGTCATCCCCGTGGCGCAGTGGGGCGCCCAGGCCGCCATGCCGCCCTACGCCAGGTCGCGGAAGATCCGCCTGCTGCCCCGCAAGACCCTCGTCGTCGCGGCCGGTGCCCCCGTGGATCTCAGCGAGTTCTACGATCGGGAGCCGACCGCCGACGTCCTGCGCGAGGCGTCTGACAGGATCATGGACGCCATCACCGTGCTGCTCGCCGACATCAGGGACGAAGCCCCGCCCGCCGAGCGGTACGTGCACCGCAGGACATCGCCGGACCGGCGCGACGAGCACCGCGCGTCCGGTGCCGTGTCCGCGCCCGAGGAGGAGAGAACGGAGTGACACGCGTCGCCGTCTACGGCACCGGATCATGGGGGACGGCGTTCGCCATGATCCTCGCCGACGCGGGCTGCCGGGTGACGCTCTGGGCACGCCGCCCGGAGATCGCCGAGGCCGTCAACACCACCCGCGCCAACCCGGACTACTTCCCCGGCGTGACCCTGCCCGACGGCATCAGCGCCACGACGGACGCGGCCGAGGCGGCCCGCGACGCCGAGTTCACCGTGCTGTCGGTGCCGTCGCAGACGCTGCGCGAGAACCTCGCCGTCTGGAAGGACCTGCTCGCGCCCGGCACGGTGCTCGTCTCCCTCATGAAGGGCGTCGAACTCGGTACCGCCAAGCGGATGAGCGAGGTCATCGAGGAGGTCGCGGGCGTCGGCCCCGACCGCGTCGCCGTCCTGTCGGGACCCAACCTGGCCCGCGAGATCGTCGACCGCCAGCCCGCAGCCTCCGTCGTCGCCTGCCGGGACGAGGCCGTCGCCCGCCGCCTCCAGACCGCCTGCCGCACGCCGTACTTCCGCCCGTACACCAACACCGACGTCGTCGGCTGCGAACTCGGCGGCGCCGTCAAGAACGTCATCGCGCTCGCCGTGGGCATCGCCGACGGCATGGGCCTCGGCGACAACACCAAGGCGTCCCTCATGACCCGCGGCCTGGCCGAGACCGCGCGGCTCGGCCAGGCGATGGGCGCCGACCCGCAGACGTTCGCCGGACTCGCGGGCATGGGCGACCTGATCGCCACCTGCTCCTCGCCGCTGTCGCGCAACCACACCTTCGGCACCAACCTCGGCCGCGGCATGACCGTCGAGGAGACCATCGCCGTGACCAGCCAGACCGCCGAGGGCGTCAAATCGTGCCGCTCCGTGCTCGACCTGGCGCGCCGGTACGGCGTGGACATGCCGCTGACCGAGACCGTCGTCGGCATCGTCCACGAGGGCCTGCCGCCCCTGGTCGCCGTGCAGGACCTGATGGCGCGCAGCGCCAAGCCCGAGCACCACTGAAACCGACCACCCCGTTAGGTAGCCTCACAGGGTTATGAGCAGCGAGAACTCCCCCAGAGCCCCAAGCCGCGGGTCGCCGTCGTCTTCGGTGGCCGCAGCTCCGAGCACGCGGTCTCCGTCGTCACCGCGGGTGCCGTCCTGCGCGCCATCGACCGTACGCGCTACGACGTGCTGCCCATCGGCATCACGACCGAAGGACGCTGGATCCTGGCCGCCGACGACCCGGACCGCATGGCCATCGCCGGGCGGGAGATGCCGAGCGTCGAGGCCCTCGCCGAGACCGGCACCGGCACCGTCGTCCTGCCGGTCGACGCGGGCCGCCGCGAGGTGGTCTACGCCGAGGCGGGCTCGGTGCCCAAGGACCTCGGCGGCGTGGACGTCGTCCTGCCGCTGCTCCACGGCCCGTACGGCGAGGACGGCACGCTCCAGGGCATGCTCGACCTCGCGGGCGTCCCGTACGTCGGGGCCGGCGTCCTGGCGTCCGCGGTCGGCATGGACAAGGAGTACATGAAGCGGGTCTTCCTCTCCTTCGGCCTGCCGGTCGGCCCGTTCACCGTGGTGCGGCCCCGGGAGTGGGTCAGCGACCCGGCCGGCGCCCGTGAGCGGATCACCGCCTTCGCCGCCGAGCACGGCTGGCCGGTCTTCGTGAAGCCCGCGCGGGCCGGCTCGTCCGTCGGCATCTCGCGCGTCACCGGCCCCGAGGACCTCGACGCCGCGATCGAGGAGGCACGCCGCCACGACCCGAAGGTCGTGGTCGAGGCGGAGCTGACGGGCCGCGAGATCGAGTGCGGCGTCCTCGAGTTCGAGGACGGGCCGCGCGCCAGCCTGCCGGCCGAGATCCCGCCGAGCGAGACGCACGACTTCTACGACTTCGAGGCCAAGTACATCGACGCCTCGCAGGGCATCGTGCCGGCGCCGCTCACCGAGGAGCAGACCGACGAGGTGCGGCGGCTCGCCGTCCGGGCGTTCGACGCGGCGTCCTGCGAGGGGCTGGTGCGCGCCGACTTCTTCCTGCTGGACAGCGGCGAGTTCGTCATCAACGAGATCAACACCATGCCGGGCTTCACGCCGATCTCGATGTTCCCCCGTATGTGGGAGGCCACCGGCGTCGACTACCCGGAGCTGGTCGACCTGCTGCTGCGGGCGGCACTGCGCCGCCCGACCGGGCTGCGCTAGAACGGCGCCGGCCGCGGGTGCCGTGGCCCCACGGGCACCGGCACCCGCCGCCGTGACCGCCCGCCCGGTCGCGGGGCGCCGGGGCGGGCGGCGTACCGTGGAGGACGCCCGGCGAGCGGACGGGGTGTCTACAGATGGACGACGGGGCAGGTCAGCGTGCGCGTGATCCCGGCCACGCGCTGGACTTCCGCCACCACCAGCCGGCCCAGCTCGTCCACCGAGGCGGCCTCGGCGCGCACGATCACGTCGTAGGGGCCGGTCACATGGTCCGCCCGGGTCACCCCCGCCATTCGGGAGAGGACGTCGGCCACGGCCGATGCCTTCCCCACCTCTGTCTGGATCAGGACGTACGCCTGTACCACAGGTCCTCCACAGCGGCTTCGAGGATCGGGGGCGCTACCGTAGCGCGTCATGACCAGCACCGGGAGACTCCGGCGGGTGCTGATCGCGGCGAGTTGACCCGTGGCCGGCATGGACGAGCATGAGGAGAACCGAGTGAAGGGCAGTGTGGGGGAGCTGGGCGAGTTCGGCCTGATCCGGGAGCTGACGTCCCGGATCAGCGGGACTCCGGCCGTACGGCTCGGCCCGGGGGACGACGCCGCGGTGGTCGCGGCACCCGACCGCCGCGTCGTGGCCAGCACCGACATCCTGCTGGAGGGGCGGCACTTCCGCCGCGACTGGTCCACCGCCTACGACGTGGGGCGCAAGGCCGCCGCCCAGAACCTCGCCGACATCGCCGCCATGGGGGCCGTGCCGACCGCGCTCCTGCTCGGTCTCGTCGTCCCCGCCGAACTCCCCGCGACCTGGCCCGTGGAGCTGATGGACGGCATCCGCGACGAGTGCCGGGTCGCCGGCGCGGGCGTCGCGGGCGGGGACGTGGTGCGCGGCGACACGATCACGGTGTCCATCACGGCGCTCGGCGACCTGGCGGGCCGCGAGCCGGTGACGCGCACGGGGGCGCGGCCCGGGGACTTCGTCGCGGTCACGGGCTGGCTCGGCTGGTCGGCGGCGGGGCACGCGGTCCTGTCGCGCGGGTTCCGCTCGCCGCGCGCGTTCGTCGAGGCGCACCGGCGCCCGGAGCCGCCCTACCCGGCCGGGCCGGCGGCCGCTGCCCTCGGCGCGCGGGCCATGACGGACGTGAGCGACGGCCTGATCGCGGACCTCGGGCACATCGCGCGGGGCAGCAAGGTACGGATCGACCTGCGGTCGGCCGCCCTCGACGTGCCCGCGCAGATGTCGGACATCGGGCAGGCGGTCGGTGTCGACCCGCTGACCTGGGTCCTGACGGGCGGTGAGGACCACGCGATCGTCGCCGTCTTCCCCGCCGACACGAAACTCCCGGCCCGCTGGCGGACGATCGGCGAGGTCCTGCCGGCGCGGACGCGGGGTCTGCCGCACGTCACGGTGGACGGCGCGGCGTGGGAGACGGCCGGCGGCTGGGACCACTTCGCCCCGTCCTGACCTGGCGGCGGCCCGCCGTGTGCCGCTCGGTACTGTGGCGCCCATGCAGGCACCACCACGCGTTCTGACCGTCGCGGGCTCCGACTCCGGCGGCGGGGCGGGCATCCAGGCCGACCTGAAGACGATGCTCGCGCTGCGGACCCACGGGATGAGCGTCATCGCCGCCGTCACGGCGCAGAACTCGCTGGGCGTCCAGGCGTTCTGGGAGCTGCCGGCCGAGGCGGTCGTGGCGCAGTTCCGCAGCGTCGTGGACGACATCGGGGTGCAGGCCGTCAAGACGGGGATGCTGGCGTCGGCGGCACTCGTCGAGCTGGTCGCCGGTCTGCTCGCGGACGTGGACGCCCCGGTGGTCGTGGACCCGGTGGGGGTGTCGAAGCACGGTGACCCGCTGCTCGCGGCGGACGCGCTGGACGCCGTGCGCGGCCGGCTGCTGCCCGCCGCGACCGTCGTCACGCCGAACCTGCCGGAGGTCGAGCAGCTCACCGGCGTCCGCGTCACCTCCGAGGACGGGATGCGGCGCGCGGCGGACGCGATCCTCGCGCACGGTCCGCGCTGGGCGCTGATCAAGGGCGGCCATCTGCCGGGGGAGGCCGTCGACCTCCTCACCGACGGCACCGACGAGCACTGGCTGCGCGCGCCGCGCCTCGACAACCGCCACACCCACGGCACGGGCTGCACCCTCGCGTCGGCGATCGCCGCGCGCCTCGCCCACGGCGACCCGGTGCCGGACGCCGTGGCGGCGGCGAAGGAGTACGTGACGGGCGCGATAGCGGCGGGCTTCCCCCTCGGCGCCGGCATCGGCCCGGTGCACCACGGCCACGCGCTGTCGTAGCGCGCGCCGGGCGTTTCACGGCACGCAAGAGGCCGGCCCACCCACGGGTGGACCGGCCGATGCCGTCGAGAACGCTAGCGCGTGACCTTGCCCGCCTTGATGCACGAGGTGCAGGCGTTCAGGCGCTTCGGCGTCCCGTTCACCACGGCACGCACCCGCTGGATGTTGGGGTTCCAACGGCGGGGGGTGCGGCGGTGAGAGTGGGAGATGCTGTTGCCGAAGCCCGGCCCCTTGCCGCAGACGTCGCAGTTGGCAGCCACGGGTCACTCCAAAGACGGGTCGCCACCGCGCAGGCGGGGCGACGTGAACGTACGCTCGGAAACCGGGATCTCGGAATCCCGGTGGGTCGACCCGACAGCCGGCCGGAGAATCGGCGACAACATCGGGCAACCGGGGCAGCATACCCTGAAGGCTCCCGGGCAGGGAAATCGTGCCCCCGCCCGCCCACGGGCCGGTGGCCCGCGCACGGGAAGGCTTAAGCTGCACCCGCCGCCAGCCGCCGCGCCCCGTCGCCGTACCGCCAGGAGGAGGCCCAGGTGCCGCAACCGCTCGACGCCGAGGCGGTACGGCGCTGGTGCCGGTTCGCGCTCGACCTCCTCGGCCGGGACCGCGAGGAGATCGACGCCATCAATGTCTTCCCGGTCGCGGACGGCGACACCGGCACCAACCTCTACCTCACCGCCGAGTCCGCCGCGCAGGCCGTGGCCGCGGCCGGCAGCGGGGGGCCGACGCTCGGCGAGGCGATACGCGCGATGGCCCACGGCGCGCTCATCGGCGCCCGGGGCAACTCGGGGACCATCCTCGCCCAACTGCTGCGCGGCATGGCCGACGTCCTCGCCGCCACCCCCGAGCCGGCCGGCGCCGACGCCCTGCGCCGCGCGCTGCGCCGGGCCGCGACCTCGGCGTACGAGGCGGTCGCGCACCCCGTCGAGGGCACGATGCTGACCGTCGCCACGGCGGCCGCCGACGCCGCCGAGCAGGCCCCGGGCGGCCCCGCGGCCGTCGCGGCCGCCGCCTGCGCGGGCGCCCGTGGCGCCCTGGCCGGCACGCCGGAGCGGCTCGCCGTCCTCGCCGGTGCGGGCGTCGTGGACGCGGGGGGCCGCGGGCTCGTCGCCGTGCTCGACGCGCTCGACGCGGCCCTCTCCGGCCGCCCCCCGGTCCGCCGCGCGAGCGACCGGCGCCACCGGCCGGCCGGACCGGGCGAACGGCCCGCGCGCGCCCGTACGGCACGGGCGGACCCGCCGGCGGACGGGGAACAGCCGGCCGTGCCCGGGGTTTCCGGCTGCGCCGCGCCCCCCTGTGCGGGGCATTCCGGCGAGGACACCACGCGCACCGGTGCCCACGACCACGGCGCGCCGCCCCCGGCGGGCACCGGCCCCGCGTACGAGGTGATCTACCTCCTCGACGCCCCCGACGCCGCGGTCCCGGCCCTGCGCGCCCGCCTCGACGCGCTCGGGGACTCCCTCGTCGTCGTCGGCGGCGACGGGCTGTGGAACATCCACGTCCACACCGCGAGGCCCGGCGCCGCCGTCGAGGCCGGCATCGAGGCGGGCCGGCCGCACCGCATCGGGATCAGCGTGCTCACCCCGGCCCCAGGCGCCGGGACCGACCGCCGCGCGGCGCGGCGCGCGGTCGTGTCCGTCATGCCGGGCGACGGACTGGCCGGGCTGTGCGCCGAGGCGGGCGCGACCGCCCTCACCGTCCACCCGGGCGAGCCCCCGGGCGGCGCCGAACTGGCCGCCGCCGTCCTCGCCACCGGCGCGGCCGAAGTCGTGCTCCTGCCCAACGACGACGCCCTGTGGCACGCGGCCTCCGCGGCGGCGCAGCAGGCGCGCGCCGCGGGTGTCAGGGTCGCCGTCGTGCCCACGCGCTCGCCGGTCCAGGGCATCGCCGCGCTCGCCGTGCACGCGCCGGAGCGGCGTTTCGACGAGGACGTCGTCGCGATGACGGCCGCCGCCGGCGCGACCCGGTTCGGCGAGGTCGTGGTCGCCGAGCGCCAGGCGTGGACGATGGCCGGCATCTGCCAGGCGGGGGACGTGCTGGGCCTGGTCGACGGCGATGTCGCCGTCATCGGCGGCGACCCCGTGCAGGTCGCCGCGGACGTCGTGGAACGCATGCTGTCCGCGGGCGGTGAACTCGTCACCCTCGTCCTCGGCGCCGGCGCCCCGCCCGGCCTCGCGGCCCGCCTGTGCGAACAGGTCAGGCGCGGCCACCTCGGGGTCGACACCGTCGTCCACGAGGGGCGCCAGACCGTCCCGCTCCTCGTCGGCGTCGAATGACACCGCGCGCCGCCGTGTCCGGCCCGCGCCGCGACTGTCGTACCCATGGTGTGCAATGGGCCGTGTGACCGCGCTGTCCGAACCCCTGGCCAAAGTCGTCGGCGGCACCACCGCCAAGGTGATGGCCGCCCACCTCGACCTGCACACCGTCGGCGACCTGCTGCACCACTACCCGCGCCGCTACGCCGAGCGCGGCGAGCTGACGAGGCTCACCGACCTGCCGCTCGACGAGCACGTCACGGTCGTCGCCGAGATCGCCGACGCCCGCACGATGACGTTCAACCGGGGCCGCGGCCTGCGTCTGGAGGTCACCCTGACGGACGGCGGCGGCCGGCTGCAGATCGTCTTCTTCGGCGCCCGCGCCGTCCGCCACCACGAGAAGGTGCTGCTCCCGGGGCGCCGCGGCATGTTCGCGGGCAAGGTGGGTGTGTTCAACCGCAGGCTCCAGCTCTCCCACCCCGCCTACGAACTGCTGGACGAGGACAGCGGCACGGACGCCGTCGCCGAGTTCGCCGGGCGCCCGCTGCCCCTGTACCCCGCCTGCAAGCAGTTGGAGTCCTGGCGGCTCGCCAAGTCCGTCGGTGTCGTCCTCGACACCCAGGAGGCCACCGGCTGGAGCGACCTCACCGACCCGCTGCCGCCCGCCCTGCGGGGGAAACGCGGGCTGGTCGCGCTGCCCGAGGCGTTCGAGAAGATCCACCGGCCGCGCTCCCGCGCCGAGATCGACGAGGCCCGTGCCCGCCTCAAGTGGGACGAGGCGTTCGTCCTGCAGGTCGCGCTCGCCCGGCGGCGCCACGCGACGGGCCAGCTCTCCGCCGTGCCGCGCCGCCCGGCGGCCGGCGGCCTGCTGGACGCGTTCGACGCCCGGCTGCCGTTCACCCTCACCGCGGGGCAGCGCCGTGTCGGCGACGAGATCTTCGCCGACCTCGCGGGCGACCACCCCATGCACCGCCTGCTCCAGGGCGAGGTCGGCAGCGGCAAGACGCTCGTCGCGCTGCGCGCCATGCTCGCCGTCGCCGACTCGGGCGGCCAGTCGGCGCTGCTCGCGCCCACCGAGGTCCTCGCGCAGCAGCACCACCGCTCGATCACCGCCATGCTCGGGGACCTCGCCGAGGGCGGTCTCCTCGGCGGCGACGAGCGCGGCACGCGGGTCGAGCTGCTCACCGGCTCCATGGGCGCGCCGGCCCGCCGCCGCGCGCTGCTGGCCGCCGCGACGGGCGAGGCCGGCATCGTCATCGGCACCCACGCCCTCATCGAGGACGCCGTCATGTTCCACGACCTCGGCCTGGTCGTCGTGGACGAGCAGCACCGCTTCGGCGTCGAGCAGCGCGACGCGCTCCGCGCCAAGGGCGAGCGGCCCCCGCACCTCCTCGTCATGACCGCGACCCCCATCCCGCGCACCGTCGCCATGACGGTCTTCGGCGACCTGGAGACCTCGGTCCTCGACGAGCTGCCGGCCGGCCGTTCGCCGATCGCCACGCACGTGGTGCCGGTCAGTGACAAGCCGCATTTCCTGACCCGCGCGTGGGAGCGGGTGCGGGAGGAGGTCGCCGCCGGCCACCAGGCGTACGTCGTCTGCCCCCGCATCGGCGACGACGAGCGGGAGCGCGGCGCCGGCGGTGGCACGGGGGAGGCGGGTGCCGATGACGGGGACGGCGGCGACGGCGCCGAGCGCAGGCCCCCGCTGGCCGTCCTGGAGGTGGCGGAGCGCCTGTCCGCCGGCCCGCTCGCCGGGCTGCGCACGGCCGTCCTGCACGGCCGGCTCGCGCCCGATGCCAAGGACGACGTGATGCGGCGCTTCGCCGCCGGCGAGGTGGACGTCCTGGTCGCCACCACCGTCATCGAGGTCGGCGTCAACGTGCCCAACGCCACCGCGATGGTGATCATGGACGCCGACCGGTTCGGCGTCTCGCAGCTGCACCAGCTCCGCGGCCGCGTCGGGCGCGGGGCGGCTCCGGGGCTGTGCCTGCTGGTGACCGACGCCGTGGAGGGCGGCGCGGCCCGTGCGCGGCTCGCCGCCGTGGCCGCGACCACGGACGGCTTCGAGCTGTCCCGCGTCGACCTCGAACAGCGCCGGGAGGGCGATGTCCTCGGCGCCGCCCAGTCGGGCGGCCGCAGCAGCCTGCGGATGCTCGCCGTCATCGACGACGAGGAGATCATCACGGAGGCCAGGGCCGAGGCGGTCGCGCTGGTGGCGCGCGACCCCGACCTGACCGGCGCCCCCGCCCTGCGCACCGCGCTCGACGCCCTGCTCGACGCGGGCCGCGAGGAATTCCTCGACAAGGGCTGAGCCCGTCCCGGCGCCCCGGATGCCGGGAAGGGCGGGCCGGACGGCTCTCCGCTCGTCGCGAAGGCCGCCGACGCCGCCCTCTTCCCGGCCCTCGGACGGGGGCGGCGGTATGGGTCTCGCCGGGTCCCCGATCCCGCCGCGAAGGGCCGTTCCTGAGCGCATGGGGAAGCCCCCGGCGGGGCGTCTGACGACCCGTCAATTGTCAGTGGTGCCTGCGAGAATGGACTCAGTCCGGGGCGATCCAACCGGGGTCGCACCGGCCGGACCACAGGGGGTTGCCCGCATGGCATTCCGCCACATCAACGAACTGCCGCTCGGCGACAAGGTCTTCCGCATCGAGCTGGCCAGCGACGACGACATCACCGTGACCCTGACCCTGACCGGCTGGCGCGAGGCGCTGCCGGAGGTCCCGCTCGCCTCCGGCTCGCTGACCATGCCGCTCGCCGACGTCCCCACCCTCCGCATCGCCCTCAACCGGGGGCTGCGCGCCCTCGCGCTGGCGGCGGACGTGTCCGAGCCCATCCCCGACCGCGACATCCTGCGGGAGCTGTTCCCCGGCCACGGCGCGCCCTGGATCCCCCAGCACGAGGAGGACCTCACCCGCCGCTTCCACGGCGGCGAGACCATCGCGCGCATAGCCGCCCGCTTCGGCCGCACCCCCGACTCCGTGCGGACGAAGCTCCGCGAGCTGGGCCACGACCCGCGCCGCCCGGAGTACTGCCCGCCCGACGGCTGCCTGTCCTGGTCCCGCTACGTGTCCCCGGCGCTCGTCGGCTCCGCGGGCGAGGCGGCGGCGGACTGACGGCCCCCGGCCGCCGGCGCCCGCCGCCGGCGGCCGGACGTGTCCGGTTATCGCTCCGCCCCCGGGCCACTTTCCGCGAAGCGGCTCCCGGGGGCGGCGCCTCGGCGCTACGGTGTCCCGCCCAGGCGCGGTCACAGGAGAGCGGCACCCCGGGAGGACGCACATGACCGATCAGCCGGAGGCCCTGCCGGGCGGCGACGTGCCGTCGGCCGAGGAGCTCGAGTGGCTGGTCCACGGCGGGCCGCCGGCCCCCGTGCCCGGCCGGCGCACCTACCCGGGCCGGGACTCGTCCGACCACGCCCGGCGCCTCCTGCGCCGCGCCGTCAACGCCGACCGCCCCGGTGAGGAGACCCTCCGTCTGCTCGCCGCCGCCCGCGGCTACCTCATCGAGCGCGTGCCCGATCCGGCCGTGCGGCCGGTCGGCCGCGCCTGGTGCTCCGTCTACGCGCACGCCTTCCTCCTCGCCGACGACAGCGAGCTGTGCCTCTACGAACTGGAGCACGACCACACCCCCGACGGCCGCCTCGTCTGCGAGGTGTACCCGGACCGGCGCGCCGCCGGGCTCGCCGCCCGCCGCCACACCGGCCGGCCCGAGGGCGGCCCCTCCGTCTGACCCGCCCCGCCGCGTTCCGGCGGGTTTGTATAGCGTGGGGGAGTACGGCCGAGCAGGCGCCCACGGAACCACACTGCGAGGACCCCCATGACCCGCGTCATCGCCGGGACCGCCGGCGGGCGGCGGCTGGCCGTGCCGCCGGGCGGCGGTACCCGGCCGACCTCCGACCGGGCGCGGGAGGGGCTGTTCTCCACCTGGAGCGCCCTCTCCGGCCCGCTCGCCGGGGCGCGCGTCCTCGACCCGTACGGCGGCTCGGGCGCCGTCGGTCTGGAAGCCCTCTCCCGCGGGGCCGCGCACGCCCTGCTCGCCGAGTCCGACCCGCGGGCCGCCCGCACGATCCGGGCCAACATCCGCGCCCTCGGCCTGCCCGGTGCCGACCTGCGCCCCGTCCGCGCCGAGCAGCTCGCCGCCGGGCCGCCGCCGGGCGACCCGTACGACCTGGTCTTCCTCGATCCGCCGTACGCCGTCACCGACGCCGACCTGCGTGCCCTCCTGCTCGCCCTGCGCGCCAACGGCTGGCTCGCGCCCGGCGCGCTCGCCACCGTGGAGCGCAGCACCCGCGGCGGCGCGTTCGGCTGGCCCGACGGCTTCGAGGAGCTGCGTTCGCGCCGCTACGGCGAGGGAACGCTCTGGTACGGCCGGACCACCGGCCCCGACGCAGGCGGCCGGGTGTGACCGGCCGCGAACACGAGGAGAAAGCGTTGCGCCGCGCAGTCTGTCCCGGGTCCTTCGACCCCGTCACCCTCGGGCACCTCGACATCGTGGCCCGCGCCTCCCGGCTCTACGACGTCGTGCACGTCGCCGTGATGGTCAACACGTCGAAGCGCGGCCTGTTCGACGTCGACGAGCGCATCGCCCTCATCGAGGAGTGCACCGCCGAGTACGACAACGTGATCGTGGAGTCCTTCCACGGCCTGCTGGTGGACTACTGCAAGCAGCGCGAGATCCCCGCCATCGTCAAGGGCCTGCGCGCCGTCAGCGACTTCGACTACGAACTCCAGATGGCCCAGATGAACAACGGCCTCTCCGGCGTCGAGACGCTCTTCATCCCCACCAACCCGGTGTACAGCTTCCTGTCGTCGAGCCTCGTCAAGGAGGTCGCGGCCTGGGGCGGGGACGTGTCCCACCTCGTGCCGGGGCCCGTGCTCGACGCCCTGCGGGGCAGGCTCGACCGCCGCTGAGCCGCCGTGCGCCCCCGCCGCGCCGGGCAATGGCGCACCGCCGCGCGCGGGTTGGCCGTACAGTCGCACCTGTGGACGTGAACCAGAAACTGGACGAGATCGTCGCCGCGGTGCGCGGCGCCAAGGGCATGCCCATGTCGGCGTCGTGCGTCATCAACCGCTCCGACCTGCTCGCACGGCTCGACGAGGTGCGCGCGGCGCTGCCGGGCTCGCTCGCCCAGGCGCAGGAGGTCCTCGGAGACCGGGAGGCCGTCGTCGCCGACGCCCAGCAGGAGGCCCGCCGCATCGTCGAGGCGGCGCACGCGGAGCGCGGATCGCTGGTCGATGGCACCGAGATCGTCCAGCAGGCGCAGAACGAGGCGGCCCGCATCCTCGCCGAGGCCCGGCAGGAGGCCGCCGAGGTCAAGGCCGAGGCCGACGACTACGTGGACAGCAAACTGGCCAACTTCGAGGTCGTCCTCGGCAAGACCATCGGCTCGGTCGACCGTGGCCGCGACAAGCTGCTCGGCGACCCCGACCGCGGCGACGCCCGGGAGCTGCTCGCCAACGCCGACGCCTACATCGAGGCGCAGTTCGGCGCCATCCAGGCCGTGCTGAACAAGACCCTCGAAGCGGTGGGGCGCGGCCGGCAGAAGCTGACCGGCCACCGGCCCATCGACGAACTCGCCGAGCACGTCGCCGCACAGGAGGCCATGGAGGCGGCGCAGGGCGAGCAGACCCGCTCCGCCGCGTTCTTCGAGCAGCAGGCCGAGCAGGACACCTACGGCTACCTCGGCCTGCAGCAGCCCGAACCGCAGCACGACCCCGAGCCCGCCGCCGCGGCCGCGGCCGCGGGCTACGATCCGTCCGCCACCGGCTCGTTCCCCGCCCAGTCCGGCGGCTACGGCGCGCAGGACCCCGGCGGCTACGCCCAGGGCGACCCCTACAGCACCGGCGGCCAGTACGGCGGCGACAGCGGCTACTCCTACGGGCAGGAGGACTACGGTTCCGGCGCCTACCCGCAGCAGACCGCGTACTCCTCCGACGCCGGGTACGGCTACCAGCAGCAGCCCACCGTCCTGGACGAGACGAGCCTGTTCGACACGAGCATGATCGACGCCGAGCAGCTACGGCGGTACCAGGAGGGCCGCCAGTAGCGCGGGGGAGCCGCCGATTGGGTGCCGGGCGGGCCGTGGCGTATGCTGGCCCTTCGGCCGCGGCACCCCGTGTGATCGCGGCTGCCCGCCCGGCCCCTCGGCGAGAGGCCGGCGCGCACGGCGACCGCGCAGCCACCCCATGAGAAAGCAGAAAGCCCTGAACGCCCCCCTGGACCACCGTGCCCCGCTCGTGTTCGACACACGGGAGCTGGGGCGGCGTCCCGGTGCCATGAAACGGGTCTCGCGCACCGTTCCGGCGCCGGCCGACCTCGGTGATGTCGAGGTCGTCGGGGTGCCCGAGGGCGAGCCGGTCGAGGTGGAGCTGCGCCTCGAGTCCGTCATGGAGGGCGTGCTCGTGACCGGGACCGCCCGCGCGCCGCTGGCGGGGGAGTGCGTAAGGTGTCTGGAGCCGCTGACCGACGAGGTCGCGGCGGACTTCCAGGAGATGTTCTCGTACCCCGAGTCGGAGGGGCACGGCCGCCGTCCGGCGGACACCCCCGACGACGAGGGGGACGAGGAGACGCTGTACCTCCAGGCCGACCTGTTCGACCTCGAACCGGTGCTGCGCGACGCGGTGGTGCTCTCACTGCCGCTGCAGCCGGTGTGCCGGGAGGACTGCCCGGGGCTGTGTCCCGAGTGCGGTGCGCCGCTCGCGGCCGATCCGGAGCACGGGCACGACGAGCCCGTCGACATCCGGTGGGCGGCACTGCGGGATTTCGCCGGTCCGCCCGAGGGGGCGGACGGCCCCGCGGGGCAGGACCAGCAGGACATGCAAGACAAGGCACCCCGCGGGAGCGGGGACGGATCACAGGAGAAGTAGCCGTGGCTGTTCCGAAGCGGAAGATGTCGCGCAGCAACACGCGCCACCGCCGGTCGCAGTGGAAGGCTGCGGTCCCGAACCTGGTGCGTTGCGAGCGCTGCCAGGAGCCGCGGCTGTCGCACACCGCGTGCGCCAACTGCGGCACGTACAACCGCCGTCAGGTCCTCGAGGTCTGATCGGCGGGTGACGGGCGTCATGTCACACGCCAGGAGGTCGCAACCCCAGGCGTCTGAGGACACTGCCTCGTCCCTCGCGACTCTGGAAGGGCGGCTCGGCCACCGGCTCGAGCCCGCCCTTCTGGCGCGTGCGCTCACCCACCGCTCCTACGCGTACGAGAACGGCGGGCTGCCCACCAACGAGCGCCTCGAATTCCTCGGGGACTCGGTGCTCGGCCTGATCGTCACCGACACCCTCTACCGGCGTCACCCGGACCTTCCCGAGGGCCAGCTCGCCAAGCTGCGGGCGGCCGTCGTGCAGGCGCGGGCGCTCGCGGAGGTGGCCCGGGGCCTCGGGCTCGGGTCGTTCGTCCGCCTGGGGCGCGGTGAGGAGGGCACCGGCGGCCGGGACAAGGCGTCGATCCTCGCGGACACGCTGGAGGCGGTGATCGGCGCGGTCTACCTCGACCAGGGGCTGGACGCGGCCGACGCGCTGGTGCACCGGCTGTTCGACCCGGTGATCGAGCGGTCCGCCGGTCTCGGGGCCGGGCTCGACTGGAAGACCTCGCTGCAGGAGCTGAGCGCGGCCGAGGGCCTCGGGGTGCCGGAGTACGTGATCGACGAGAGCGGTCCCGACCACGAGAAGACCTTCACCGCTGCCGCCCGTGTCGCTGGCGAGACCTACGGCACCGGTACGGGCCGCAGCAAGAAGGAGGCCGAGCAGCAGGCGGCGGAGACCGCCTGGCGCTCGATCCGCAGTGCGATCGACGCGGAGCGTGCCGCGCGGGCCGAGGCGTCGGCCGACCCCGACGCCGCGCCCGCCGACCTGGACGGGCCGGCCGTTGCCTGAGCTGCCCGAGGTCGAGGTCGTCCGGCGCGGTCTCGACCGGTGGGTCGGCGGCCGCACGGTGCTCACCGCCGAGGTGCTGCACCCGCGCGCCGTACGGCGGCACCCTGCCGGTGCCGACGACTTCACGGCCCGGCTGTCCGGCCTGCGGGTCACGGCCGTCCGGCGGCGCGGCAAGTACCTGTGGCTGCCGCTCGGCGGCCGGGACGGCGGGACGGCGCTGCTCGCCCACCTCGGGATGAGCGGCCAGCTCCTCGTGCAGCCCGGCGGCACCCCGGACGAGAAGCACCTGCGGATCCGCCTCACCTTCGAGGACGCGGTGCGCGGTGAGCTGCGGTTCGTGGACCAGCGGACGTTCGGCGGCCTGTCGCTGCACCCGGTGGGTGCCGACGGCCTGCCCGACGTGATCGCGCACATCGCGCGGGACCCCCTCGACCCCGAGTTCGACGAGGACCGTTTTCACGCGGCGCTGTGCCGCCGCCGCACCACCGTGAAGCGTGCCCTGCTCGACCAGTCCCTGATCAGCGGCGTCGGCAACATCTACGCGGACGAGGCGCTGTGGCGCGCCCGGCTGCACTACGACCGGCCCACCGCCGGCCTGACGCGCCCGCGGACGGCCGAACTGGTGGGGCATCTCCGCGCCGTGATGGACGCGGCGCTCGCCGTCGGCGGCACGAGCTTCGACAGCCTCTACGTCAACGTGAACGGGCAGTCCGGCTACTTCGACCGCTCGCTCGACGTCTACGGCCGTGAGGGCCTGCCGTGCCACCGCTGCGGGACCCCGGTCCGGCGCCGGCCGTGGATGAACCGGTCGAGTCACTTCTGCCCGAAGTGCCAGCGCCCGCCGCGCGGCTGACGCGCGGCGGGCGCCGGTGCCCGGGGCCGCCCCGGCGTCAGTAGCCGAAGACCTGCGTCCACCAGGGGCCGCCGTCGCCGAACTGCACGCCGAGGCCCATCGTGGTGTAGACGGGGTTGAGGATGTTGTCGCGGTGTCCCTCGCTGGCCATCCACGCCTCGACCACGGCCTCCGCGTCCACCTGGCCGCGGGCTATGTTCTCGCCGCCGAGGTTGAGGATGCCGGCGTCGGCCGCGCGGTCCCAGGGGGTGCGGCCGTCGGGGTCCGTGTGGTCGAAGAAGCCGCGGGCGGCCATGTCGGCGCTGTAGGCGTTCGCGAGGGCGCTGAGCGACGGGTCGAGGGTGAGGCTGCGCAGGCCGGCGGCGGCGCGTTCCGCGTTGACGAGCGACAGGACCTCCTGGGCGGCCGCGAGCTGCTCGTCGGCCGCGCTGCCGGAACCGTCGTCGGCGGGGTCGGGCGCGACCGTCTCCTCGGGGGCCGGCTCCGTCGCGGTGTCCTCGGCCGGTTCGGTGGCCTCGGTGGTGGGCTCGTCGGACGGCGTGCTCTCCTCGGTCGCCTCCGTCTCCTCCGCGTCCGGGGCGTCGTCCGCCGTGTCGTCGGCCGACGGCGTCTCCTCGGCCTCGGAGGTGCTCTCGTCGTCCTGCGGGGCCTCGGTCTCCTCCGCCGGGGATGACGACGCGTCGGTCGTCTCCCGCTCGGGGCTTCGGCTCTCCTCCGGCTGTGCCGTGCGGTCCGCGCTCGGCGAGGCGGACGCCTCGGGCGACACGGAGCCGACGGGCAGGGAGGGCTCGGGCGGCTGCGCCCGTGTGTCGTCCGACGCGGGTGAGTCGCTGGGGGCGAACGCGTCCCCCATGCCCGGCAGCAGCCCGCTGCCGACTCCCACCGCGCCCACTGCGAGCGCTGCGGATGCACCGATCAGGCCGGTACGCGCATGGCTCCGGCGGCGGCGATGGCGTCCCATGCGGGCACCGTCCTTGTCCTCGTCGGTAACGAATCAAGATCGAAACTCACCCGAATGGATGAATGTTCATCGCGTGACTGTACGGCATGGCCGGGTGGCCGGTCCTGTGCGACGGGGAATTGGCGGGATAGCGTGCGTCACATGGAGCAGACGGCGGGGGAGTCCCGGAATCAGGACGGAACGGTCCGTATGACCGCATGGGTGCGAGGCCGCGTCCAGGGGGTCGGTTTCCGCTGGTTCACCCGTGAGCAGGCACTTTCCATCGGCGGTCTGCGCGGATTCGCGTCCAATCGGGACGACGGCCGGGTGCAGGTGGTGGCCGAGGGCGACCGGGTGGCCTGTGAACGCCTGCTCGCCTGGCTGCGCGACGGCGACACGCCCGGCCGCGTCGACGGAGTCACCGAGATATGGGACACACCGCGTGGCGGCTATCCGGATTTCGCCATCAGATGATCAGCGGCCCGGCCGGCCCGGGAAAATACGGGAAACGGGTTGCCAACCCCGCTCCGACGTGCAAGGCTGCCGCCACTGGAGGCCTTCGAGCGCCCGCTTCCGCCGCCGACGGGGAATGACCGGTCGTGACCGACGGAGAGAATTCGGCAACTCCTTGACGCCGGGTGGATGATCACCCCGGCGATACGCGGTGTGATCGTGTTGACCGTCCCACTTTTTGGTGAGACGCTGAAAGTCCCGCGCTTCTCCGCTGTGCGCCCGTGTGAAAGCGGGACGGAGCGGACGCGGCGGACGTTATCCCTCACGACCTACCACGGCTTCGGTCGGTCACTCAGTGTGGAGGACCATCCATCATGGCAAAGGCGCTTCTCGGTCACATCGGCGGCTTCGACCCCCGAGTCATCGCCGAGATGCGACGGCTTCAGCAGCGCGTACAGGACCTGGAGACCCAGCTGCTCCGCGTCCAGGCGGAGAACGACGCGCTCGCCGCCGCTCGGCACGGCGACCCGGTGCTCGACGACATCGACATGCCCAAGGCGGAGCCCGCCCTGACCTGACCCTCGACGAGGAGGGACGGGTCGTCCGGACACGTCATCGGCGGATCCACCCGCCGAACGCAATGCGAGGGGCGCTTCGGCGTCCCTTCGTCATGTCGCGGCCCCTCCGGCACGTGCACCCGCCGCGGCACCCCGGCCGTGGCTTACTGACTGATCTGCCCGGCCGCGCCCGCGTCGAAACGGCCGATCGCGCACAACCGCCCGGTAAAGTCGCACGGCGTGCACCTGAAGAGCCTCACCCTGCGGGGGTTCAAGTCCTTCGCCTCGGCCACGACGCTGCGCTTCGAGCCCGGCATCACCTGTGTGGTCGGCCCCAACGGGTCGGGCAAGTCCAATGTCGTGGACGCCCTCTCCTGGGTGATGGGGGAGCAGGGCGCCAAGTCGCTGCGCGGCGGCAAGATGGAGGACGTCATCTTCGCCGGCACCACCGGCCGCCCCCCGCTGGGCCGGGCCGAGGTGTCCCTCACGATCGACAACGCCGACGGCGCCCTCCCCATCGACTACACCGAGGTCACGGTCACGCGGACGATGTTCCGCAACGGCGGCAGCGAGTACCGCATCAACGGCACCACGTGCCGCCTCCTCGACGTCCAGGAACTCCTGTCGGACTCCGGCATCGGCCGGGAGATGCACGTCATCGTCGGGCAGGGCCGCCTCGACTCGGTCCTGCACGCCGACCCCACCGGCCGCCGGGCCTTCATCGAGGAGGCCGCCGGCGTCCTCAAGCACCGCAAGCGCAAGGAGAAGGCGCTGCGGAAGCTCGACGCCATGCAGGCCAACCTGGCCAGGGTCCAGGACCTCACCGACGAACTGCGCCGCCGCCTCAAGCCCCTCGGCCGCCAGGCCGCCGTCGCGCGGAAGGCCGCCGTCATCCAGGCCGACCTGCGCGACGCCCGGCTGCGGCTGCTCGCCGACGACCTCGTCGGGCTGCGCGCCGCGCTCGCCGCCGAGATCGCCGACGAGGCCGTCCTGAAGGAGCGCAAGGAGGCCGCTGAGGCGCGGCTGCGGGAGGCGCTGCACGGCGAGGCCGAGCTGGAGGCCGAGGTCCGTGCCCTGGCGCCGCGCCTCAGCGGCGCCCAGACCACCTGGTACGAGCTGTCGCAGCTCGCCGAACGCGTCCGGGGCACGGTGAGCCTCGCCGACGCCCGCGTGGCGAGCGCCACCGCCGCCGCCCCCGAGGAGCGCAGGGGCCGCGACCCGGAGGACCTGGAACGCGAGGCCGCGCGCGTCCGCGAGCAGGAGGCCGAGCTTGCGGCAGCGCTTGAGGCGGCCACCCGTGCCCTGGACGACGCGGTGGAGCGCCGTGCCGATCTGGAGCGACGGCTCGCCGACGAGGAGCGCCGCCTCAAGGACGCGGCCCGCGCCATCGCCGACCGCAGGGAGGGGCTCGCCCGCCTGCACGGCCAGGCCAACGCGGCCCGTTCCCGCGCCGCGTCGGCCCAGGCCGGGATCGACCGCCTCGCCACCGCCCGCGACGAGGCGCGCGAGCGCGCCGCCCGGGCGCAGGCCGAGTACGAGACCCTGCGCGCCGAGGTGGACGGCCTCGACGCCGATGACACCGAGCTGGCCGCGGAGCACGAGGCGGCCCGCCGCGACCTCGCCGCCGCCGAGGCGGAACGATCCCGCGCCCGCGACGCCCTGACCACGGCCGAACGTGAACGCGCCGCCGTCGCCGCCCGGCACGACGCCCTCGCGCTCGGCCTGCGCCGCAAGGACGGCACCGGCGCGCTCCTCGCGGCGGGCGGCGACCTCGCCGGGCTGCTCGGCCCGGCGGCCGAGCTGCTCTCCGTCACCCCGGGCCACGAGGTGCCCGTCGCCGCCGCCCTCGGCGCCGCCGCCGACGCCGTCGCCATGGACGGGCCCGCCGCGGCGGCCGACGCCCTGCGCCTGCTGCGCAAACAGGACTCGGGCCGCGCGGCCCTGCTGCTCGGGGGCGTACCGGACGACGACCCCGCGGACGCCGGCCCTGCCGTGCCCGCGGGGCTCACCGCCGCCGCCGATCTGGTGCGCGGCCCCGCCGACCTGCTGCCGGCCGTCCGGCGGCTGCTGCGCGGCGTCGTCGTCGCCGGCACCCTCGACGACGCCCTCGCCGTGCTCGCCGCCCACCCCGGCCTGACCGTCGCCACCGCCGAGGGCGACGTGCTGGCGCGGCACCTCGCCCTCGGCGGGTCGGCCGGCGCGCCCAGCCTCCTGGAGGTCCAGGCGTCCGTGGACGAGGCGGCGGCCGAACTGCGGGAGCTGGCCGCGCGCTGCGCCGACCTCGCGGCCGCCTCCGAGACCGCCGCCGGGCGCCGGCGCGAGCTGGCCGCCCGTGTCGAGGAGCTGGCGCAGCGCCGCAGCGCCGCCGAGCGGGCCAAGTCCCGCGTCGCCCAGGACCTCGGCCGCCTCGCCGGCCAGGCGCGGGGCGCGGCGGGCGAGGCCGAGCGCGCCGAGGCCGCCGTCGTCCGTGCCGAGGAGGACCTCGCCCGGGCCGTCGAACAGGCGGAGGAACTGGCGGAACGCCTCGCCGTCGCCGAGGAGACCACCGACACCGACGAGGAGCCGGACGCGGCCGAACGCGACCGCCTCGCCGCCGAGGGCGCCGACGCCAGGAGCGCCGAGATGGAGGCGAGGCTCCAGGTCCGCACGCACGAGGAACGGGTGCGGGGCCTCGCCGGCCGGGCGGACTCCCTCGACCGCGCCGCCCGCGCGGAACGCGAGGCACGCGCCCGCGCGGAGCAGCGCCGCGCCCGGATGCGCCACGAGGCGCGGGTCGCCGCCGCCGTCGCCGAGGGCGCCCGCCGGCTGCTGGCCCGCACCGAGGCGTCCCTCGCCCGCGCCGAGGCGGAACGCGCGGCCGCCGAGCGGGAGCGCGCCGAGCGGGAGAACGCCCTCGCCGCGGAGCGCGCCGCCGGCCGCGAGCTGAAGGAGGAGCTGGACAAGCTCACCGACTCCGTCCACCGGGGGGAGGTCCTCGGCGCGGAGAAACGGCTGCGCATCGAGCAGCTGGAGGGCCGCGCCCTGGAGGAGCTGGGTGTCGACCCCGAGGTGCTGGTCCGCGAGTACGGCCCGGACCAGCCCGTTCCGCCGCCACCGCCCGACGAGGGCGAGACGCTGCCCGACGACCCCGCGCACCCGCGCAACCGGCCGCGCCCGTTCGACCGCGCGGAGCAGGAGAAGCGCCTGCGCGCGGCGGAGCGCGCGCACAAGCAGCTCGGGAAGGTCAACCCACTCGCGCTCGAGGAGTTCGCGGCGCTGGAGGAACGGCACCAGTTCCTGAGCGAGCAGCTCACCGACCTGCGGAAGACCCGTGCCGACCTCCTCCAGGTCGTGAAGGAGGTGGACGAGCGCGTCGAGCAGGTCTTCACCGCCGCCTTCCACGACACGGCGCGCGAGTTCGAGGGCGTGTTCTCGCGGCTGTTCCCCGGCGGCGAGGGCCGCCTCGTGCTCACCGACCCGGACGACATGCTCGCGACCGGGGTCGAGGTGGAGGCGCGGCCCCCGGGGAAGAAGGTGAAGCGGCTGTCCCTGCTCTCCGGCGGGGAGCGGTCGCTCACGGCCGTCGCGCTGCTGGTGTCGATCTTCAAGGCGCGTCCGAGCCCGTTCTACGTGATGGACGAGGTCGAGGCGGCCCTCGACGACACCAACCTCCAGCGGCTCATCCGGATCATGGAGGAGCTGAAGGACAGCTCGCAGCTCATCGTGATCACGCACCAGAAGCGGACCATGGAGGTCGCCGACGCGCTGTACGGCGTCTCCATGCAGGGCGACGGTGTGTCGAAGGTGATCAGCCAGCGTCTCGCGGCCTGACACGCACCGGAGAAAGTGGCGTATGTCGCTTTCGGCCCCTTCGGCGATCCTTTCGGATGAAGCATGCCCTTACGGGGCGTACTGTGACTTTCGCGGGGTGAGGCAAGGACCCCTCTCGAAGCCGGAGCGCTGATCCGCGCGAGCGGGGGAAGACGGCAGGCAGGAGCCGTCGGACGAAGGAGAAGAGCAGCGTGACCAGTAGGACAGCCACCTCCGGGACCAGCGCACCGAGGCGCCCGCCGCACCTGACCTTCGTCATCTACATCGCCGCGACCGCCGCACTCGGCGGCTTCCTCTTCGGCTACGACAGCTCCGTGATCAACGGCGCCGTCGAGGGCATCCGCGGCCGGTTCGACGTCTCGTCGGGCCGGCTCGGCACCGTCGTCGCCATCGCCCTGCTGGGCGCGGCCGTGGGCGCGCTGATCGCCGGCCGCCTGGCCGACCGGATCGGGCGCATCCGGGTGATGCAGCTCGCCGCGTTCCTGTTCGTGATCAGCGGCATCGGCTCGATGCTGCCGTTCGCGATCTGGGACCTCGCCATCTGGCGGACGCTCGGCGGCGTCGCCATCGGCATGGCGTCCGTGATCGCGCCCGCCTACATCGCCGAGGTCTCGCCCTCCGAGTACCGGGGGCGGCTCGCCTCGTTCCAGCAGGCGGCGATCGTCCTCGGCATCGCCGTCTCCCAGCTCGTCAACTGGGGACTGGTCAACCTCGCGGGCGACGACCAGCGCGGGCACCTCCTCGGCATCGAGGCGTGGCAGCTCATGCTCGGCGTCGAGGCGCTGCCCGCCGTCGTCTACGGGCTGATGACCCTCGGCATCCCCGAGTCGCCCCGCTATCTGGTCTCGCGCGGACGCTATGACGACGCCCGGCGCGTCCTCGGCCGGGTGGAGCCCGCCGACACCGACTTCGACGCCCGCATCCGGGAGATCGAGTCCGCGCTGCACACCGAGCAGAAGCGGAGCTGGCGGGACCTCTTCGGCGGCCGGGCCGGGCTGCTGCCCATCGTCTGGATCGGCATCGTGCTGTCGGCGTTCCAGCAGCTCGTCGGCATCAACGTCATCTTCTACTACTCGAACTCCCTGTGGCAGTCGGTCGGCATCGACCCGGAGAGCTCGTTCTTCTACTCCTTCACCACCTCGATCATCAACATCATCGGCACCGTCATCGCGATGATCTTCGTGGACCGCATCGGCCGCAAGCCGCTGCTGCTCATCGGCTCGATCGGCATGGCCGTCGCCCTGGGCACGACGGCCTGGGCGTTCTCCGCCAAGACGGGCACGGGCGACGACATCTCGCTGCCCGACGCCCAGGGGACCGTCGCCCTGATCGGCGCCCACGCGTTCGTCCTGTTCTTCGCGCTGTCCTGGGGCGTCGTGGTGTGGGTCCTGCTCGGCGAGATGTTCCCCAACCGGATCCGCGCCTCGGCGCTCGGTGTCGCAGCCAGCGCGCAGTGGATCGCGAACTGGGCCATCACCGAGAGCTTCCCGACCCTGTCCGACTGGAACCTCTCGGGCGCCTACGTCATCTACACGGCGTTCGCGCTGCTGACCATCCCCTTCCTGCTGCTGTGGGTCCGCGAGACCAAGGGCAAGAAGCTGGAGGACATGGGCTGACCCGTCCCGCGCCGGAGCGCGTCGGGAATACTGGTCCCACCCGTCCCCGTCAGGCAGCACTCAAGGGAACCGATGGACATCCTGATCCTTGTCGTAGTCATCGCCGTGGTCGCCGTCGCCGCGATCGCCGCGTTCCTCGTCCGGGGCCGCGGTACGCGCACGGCGCCCCCGCGCGGCGGGACCCGGCCGCCCGCGGCCCCGGCGGAACCGCAGGTCGGCGAGGACGCCACCGCCCCGCCCGAGGAGGAGCGGCGCACCATCGAGGACGTCGTCCTGCCGCCGGGCACCTCGCCGCCCGCCGTCGAGGCCGAGGCGGAGGCGCCGCCGGTCGAGGTGCCCGAGCCCACCGCGGGACGCCTGGTACGGCTGCGCGCCCGCCTCGCCCGGTCGCAGAACACCCTCGGCAAGGGGCTGCTGACCCTCCTCTCCCGCGAGCACCTCGACGAGGACACCTGGGAGGAGATCGAGGACACCCTGCTGACCGCCGACGTCGGGGTCGGCCCCACCCAGGAGCTGGTGGAGCGGCTGCGGGAGCGGGTGCGGGTCCTCGGCACCCGGACCCCGGAGGACCTGCGCGCCCTGCTGCGCGAGGAACTCGTCACCCTCATCGACCCCTCCCTCGACCGTGCCGTGCACACCGAGGGCGGCGTGTCGGCCGAGGGTGAGGAGCGGCCGGCCGTCGTGCTCGTGGTCGGGGTCAACGGCACGGGCAAGACCACGACCACGGGCAAGCTCGCCCGGGTCCTCGTCGCGGACGGCAGGTCCGTCGTCCTCGGGGCGGCCGACACCTTCCGCGCCGCCGCGGCGGACCAGCTCCAGACCTGGGGCGAGCGGGTCGGCGCGCGGATCGTGCGCGGCCCCGAGGGCGGCGACCCGGCGTCCGTCGCGTTCGACGCCGTGCGGGAGGGCATCGCGCAGGGCGCCGACGCGGTGCTCGTGGACACGGCGGGGCGGCTGCACACCAAGACCGGCCTCATGGACGAGCTGGGCAAGGTGAAGCGGGTCGTCGAGAAGCACGGCCCGGTCAACGAGGTGCTGCTCGTCCTCGACGCCACCACCGGGCAGAACGGCCTCACGCAGGCCCGGGTCTTCGCCGAGGTCGTGGACATCACGGGCATCGTGCTCACCAAGCTCGACGGCACCGCCAAGGGCGGCATCGTCGTCGCCGTGCAGCGACAGCTCGGTGTGCCGGTCAAGCTCATCGGCCTCGGCGAGGGGCCGGACGACCTCGCGCCGTTCGACCCCGAGGCGTTCGTGGACGCCCTGCTGACCTGAGCCGGGCCGCCCGCCCGCGCACCTCACGGCCCCGTGCCTCCGTCCCGTCACCGGGAGGGCGCGGGGCCGTGGCGCGCCCGCGGGGATCAGGGATGAAGGGCGAGGCAGGGCAGGGAAGCGCAGTTGTAGGCGAGCGCGGCGAGCAGGGTGCGGGTGACGGGGGGCGGCGTGGCAGGCGTCTCCAGGCCGGGGGCGCGCAGCCAGCGGACCGGGCCGTGGCCGCCGTGGTCGGACGGCGGGGCCGTGATGTGCCTGCCGGGACCGAGCCCGCGCAGGTCGACGGGGGTGTCGCCCCAGCCGAGGCGGCGCAGGAGCACCGGCAGTTCGGCCGTGCTGCCCGGCGCGACGAAGAACCACGCCCGGCCGTGCGGGGCCAGGGCCACCGGGCCGGTCCGCAGGCCGAGCCGCTCAAGACGGGGGAGCGCACGGCGGGCGGCGTGCGCCGGGGCGTCGAGGATGTCGAACCGCCGCCCGGTCGGCAGCAGGACGGAGGCGCCGGGCACCCAGTCGCCGCAGACGCGGTCCAGGGTCGCGCCGGCCGGGATCGTGAAGGCGGCGTCGAGGGGATGGGCGCCGGGGGAGGGGCAGTGGGCGCTGCCGCAGGAGCAGGCCGCGCGGCCGCCGCGGGCGTTCCTGGTGGCCCGGGCGCCGGGGGTCACGTCCCAGCCCCGGAGACCGGTGTACTCGGCGACGGCGGTGGGGATCCCCGCGGGCGTGGGGCGCGGCCCCGGTCGGCGGGCGGCAAGCCGCTGTTCACGGATCTCGCGCAGACCGCCGATCGTGAAGCCCATGCACTCTCCAACGGGTCGTCCCGCCGATGGTTACGGCTCGGGGTGGCGCCGCAGGGAGTGCGCATGACAGCACGCGCCCCCCGTGTGCTTCGGTCCGCCCGGTCCCGCGGACGGCGCGTACCAGTGAAACTCGGCAGGTGGGCATGGAGTTGACGCGGAGGGGTGGCGAATGGTGGCGCTTCCTCGTCCCGGCTGCCTCACTCGTGATCGTAGGATTACTTTCGGTACATTCCGTAGACGCGTCGTCAGCAGACCGCGCGTCGCCGACCTCACCCGGGATGGGGGCGTGACTCGTGGGCGGCACCGGCACCGGCGGCACCTCCGCCAGGCAGCCGAACGATCGGCTGACCTCGTGGTTCCAGCGCAGCGGATGGTCCAAGGGGGAACTCGCGAGACAGGTGAACCGCCGCGCCCGCCAGCTCGGCGCCCACCACATCAGCACCGACACCTCCCGTGTCCGCCGCTGGCTGGACGGCGAGCAGCCGCGTGAGCCCATCCCGCGCATCCTCGCCGAGCTGTTCTCCGAGCGCTTCGGCTGCGTCGTGGCCGCGGAGGACCTCGGGCTGCGCGCCGCGCGCCGGTCCGCCGCCGTGTCCGGCGTGGACCTCCCCTGGGCCGGGACCCAGACCGTGGCGATGATCAACGAGTTCTCGCGCAGCGACCTGATGCTCGGCCGGCGCGGTTTCCTCGGCACCTCGCTCACCATGTCCGCGGGGCCCGCGCTGATCGAGCCCATGCAGCGCTGGCTCGTGCCCACCCCCGCGGCCGAGGACGCGCCCGCCGGCGCCCGGCTGCTGACCCTGCCGTCGGACGGCCGCGCCGAGGGCCGCCGCCTCACCCACCTGTCCGACGCCGAGCTGACCGTGCTGGAGGCCACCACCGCGCAGTTCCGCCGCTGGGACGCGCAGAGCGGCGGCGGCCTGCGGCGCAAGGCCGTCGTCGGGCAGCTCCACGAGGTCACCGACCTCCTCCAGGACTCCCACCCGGAGCCGGTGCGGCGGCGGCTGTTCCGCGTGACGGCGGAGCTGGCCGAACTGGCCGGCTGGATGAGCTACGACATCGGGCTCCAGCCCACCGCGCAGAAGTACTTCGTCCTCGCCCTGCACGCGGCGAAGGAGGCGGGCGACCGGCCGCTCGGCGCGTTCATCCTGTCCATGATGAGCCGGCAGATGATCCACCTCGGCCGGGGCGACGACGCGCTGGAGCTGATCCACCTCGCCCAGTACGGCAGCCGCGGCACCGCGGGTCCCCGCACCCAGGCCATGCTGTACGCCATGGAGGCCCGCGCCCACGCCACGCTCGGCCAGCCCGCCAAGTGCCACCGGGCCGTGCGCATGGCGCAGGAGACGTTCGCCCAGATCCAGGGGGACGACCCCGAGCCGGACTGGGTGCGCTTCTTCTCCGAGGCCGAGCTCAACGCGGAGAACGCCCACTCCTACCGCGACCTCGCGTACGTCGCGGGCCGCAGCCCCACGTACGTGCACCGGGCCAGGCCGCTGATGGAGCGCGCCGTCGAGCTGTTCGCCGAGGAGTGCGCGGAGGACCCGGCCGGCGGCCACCACCGTTCGTATGCACTCAACCTCATCGGCATGGCCACCGTGCACCTGCTGGAGAGGGACGCGGAGGCGTTCGCCGAGCAGGCGAAGGAGGCCACGAACCTGGCCGGACGCCTGCGGTCCGAGCGGGTGAACAACCGCCTGCGCAAGACGTGGGCGGCGGCCCACCGTGAGTTCGGCACCGCCGAGATCAGGGAGAGCGCGCGGCGGCTCGCCGTCGAACTGCCCCGTCACCCGGGGGCGCGGGCGGTCTGAGGCCCGCCCGGGAGCGCCCCGCCCCCGCCCCACCGTTCGCGACCGGCCGCGCCGGCCGCCGTATGCCCCGCATGGGTACGGCGGCCGGCGCGGCCGGTTCGCGTCGGTGCCCCGTGGCGGCGGTCACCCCCCACGGGTGCCGGACACGGTAGCCCGGCCGCGCCGGTGCGTCGCGGCGCTTCATGAGCGCGTAACACTCCGTGTGTCATCGTCACACCCGTGAAACACGTGCGGCCATCGTCGGAAACGGCCCTCGGAAACGCTGTGGCCCATCCTGACCCGACCGAGAACCTGCCCGCACGGGTCGTCCTTGTGAGGAGACGTCCACATTGAGTCCTGATGAAGTGCTTTCCTCGACCAATACTGCCTATGTGGTGATCTGTGCCGCCATGGTGATGATCATGACCCCGGGACTCGCCTTCTTCTACGGCGGCATGGTCCGGGTCAAGAGCGCCCTCAACATGCTCATGATGTCGTTCGTCTCGCTCGGCATCGTCAGCGTGCTGTGGGTCCTCTACGGCTTCTCCCTGGCGTTCAGCGACACCTCCACCAGCCCGATCCTCGGCAACCTGGACTTCATCGGCCTGCAGGACATCTCGGTGGACCAGGGCGAGCTGCTGGCCTTCGCCGTCTTCCAGCTGATGTTCGCCATCCTGACGCCCGCCCTGATGAGCGGCGCCCTGGCCGACCGCGTGAAGTTCAGCGGCTGGGTGCTGTTCGTCGTCCTCTGGGTCACGATCGTCTACTTCCCGGTCGCGCACTGGGTGTGGGCCGTCGACCAGGGCTGGCTGTTCAACCAGGGCGTGATCGACTTCGCCGGCGGCACCGCCGTCCACATCAACGCGGGCGCCGGCGGCCTCGCCGCGGCCCTCGTCGTCGGCAGGCGCATCGGATTCAAGAAGGACCCGATGCGGCCGCACAACCTGCCCATGGTCCTCCTCGGCGCCGCCCTCCTGTGGTTCGGCTGGTTCGGGTTCAACGCGGGCTCCGCGCTCTCCCCCAACGGCACCGCCGCCCTCATGGCCCTCAACACCCAGGTCGCGACGGGCGCCGCCATCGTCGGCTGGCTCGTCTACGAGCGCCTCCGCCACGGCAAGTTCACCACCCTCGGCGCCGCGTCCGGCGCCATCGCCGGCCTCGTCGCCATCACGCCGTCCGGCGCCAACGTCAACCCCATGGGCGCCGTCCTGATCGGCCTCATCGCCGGCCTCGTCTGCGCCTGGGCCGTGGGCCTCAAGTACAAGCTGGGCTTCGACGACTCCCTCGACGTGGTCGGCGTCCACCTCGTCGGCGGTGTCGTCGGCACCCTGCTGGTCGGCTTCCTCGCCACCGACGGCGTGGGCGGCTTCGAGCAGTTCGGCAAGCAGGCCCTCGGCGCCTTCTCCGTGATGGCCTACTCGTTCGTCGTCACCTACCTCATCGCCCTCCTCGTGCAGCGCACGATCGGCTTCCGGGCGAGCGAGGAGGAGGAGGTCGCGGGCCTCGACCTGGCCTACCACGCCGAGACGGGGTACGACTTCAGCCAGACCGGCACCGGGGTGGCCCCGGCCGGCGCAGTCCCGGGCACCGCCGCCACGGCGGTCGCCGGCGAGAAGAAGGTGGACGCATGAAGCTCATCACCGCGGTGATCAAGCCGCACCGCGTGGACGAGGTCAAGGAGGCACTGCAGGCGTTCGGCGTGCACGGCCTGACGGTCAGCGAGGCCAGCGGCTACGGGCGCCAGCGCGGCCACACCGAGGTCTACCGCGGCGCCGAGTACACCGTCGACCTCGTGCCGAAGATCCGCGTGGAGATCCTCACCGAGGACGAGGACGCCGAGCAGATCATCGACGTCGTGGTCAAGGCCGCGCGCACCGGCAAGATCGGCGACGGCAAGGTGTGGAGCCTGCCCGTCGAGACCGCCGTCCGGGTCCGCACCGGCGAACGCGGTCCCGACGCCCTGTAGCGGACCGGTCCCGGAGCCGGCCGCGACCCCCTCGCGGCCGGCCCCGCCCGGACCGGCCGGCACGCACCACCCCACGGAAGAACGGGACCGCATGACGGCGGAGACCACACCGGCCGGCGGCGGCTACGCGGCCGACCGCCTGCGCCTCCTCACCGAGGACCCCCGCACCGGGCACGCCCGCCGCACGGCCCTCGCACGGCTCACCGACACCTGGCTCGCCGCCCTCTTCGCCGGCGCCCCCCGCACCGGCCGCGCGGCGCTCGTCGCCGTCGGCGGCTACGGCCGCGGCGAGCTGTCCCCCCGCAGCGACCTCGACCTCCTGCTGCTGCACGACGGCACCGGCGCGGAGGTCGCCGCCCTCGCCGCCCTCGCCGACCACCTGTGGTACCCCGTCTGGGACCTCGGCATCGCCCTCGACCACTCCGTGCGCACCCTCGCCGAGGCCCACGCCGCCGCGGCCGACGACCTCAAGGTCCACCTCGGACTCCTCGACGCCCGGCACATCGCCGGCGACGCGTCCCTCACCGCCGAGCTGCGCACCGCCGTCCTCGCCCAGTGGCGCGCCCAGGCGCCCGCGCGCCTCCCCGAACTCCGCGCGGCGCTCGGCGACCGCGCCGAGCGCCACGGCGAGCTGCCGTTCCTCCTCGAACCCGACCTCAAGGAGGCACGCGGCGGGCTGCGCGACGCCACCGCGCTGCGCGCCGTCGCCGCCTCCTGGATCGCCGACGCCCCGCGCCAGGGACTCGACGCCGCCCGCACCACCCTGCTCGATGTCCGCGACGCCCTCCACCTCGCCACCGGACGCGCCACCGACCGCCTCGCCCTGGAGGACCAGGAACAGGTGGCGGGGGACCTCGGGCTGCCCGACGCCGACGCCCTCCTGCGGCGCGTGTACGAGGCGGGCCGCACCGTCTCCTATGCCTCCGACGTCACCTGGCGCGAGGTCGGCCGCGTCCTGCGCGCCCGCTCCGCGCGCCGCGGGCTGCGCACCCTGCTCGGCCCGCGGACCGCCCGCCGCCCCGCGGCCGAGCGCGTGCCGCTCGCCGACGGCGTCGTCGAGCAGGAGGGCGAGGTCGTCCTCGCCCGGACGGCCAGGCCCGACCGCGATCCCGTCCTGCCGCTCCGCGCCGCCGCGGCGGCCGCCGGCGCGGGCCTGCCCCTCGCCCTGCCCGCCGTCCACGCGCTCGCCGCGGCCGGCGCCCGGCTGCCCGTGCCGTGGCCCGCCGAGGCGCGGGAGGCGTTCCTCACGCTGCTGGGCGCGGGCCCCGGCACCGTACCCGTCTGGGAGGCCCTGGAGGCCGCGGGGCTCATCACCCGGTTCCTCCCCGACTGGGAGCACGTCCGCTGGCGCCCCCAGCGCAACCCCGTCCACCGCTGGACCGTCGACCGCCACCTCGTGGAGACGGCCGTGCGCGCCGCCGCCCTGACCCGCCGCGTCGGCCGCCCCGACCTCCTCCTCGCCGCCGCCCTGCTCCACGACATCGGCAAGGGCAGGCCCGGCGACCACAGCACCGCCGGCGCCGCGATCGCCCGCGGCATGGCCGCCCGCATGGGCTTCGGCCCCGCCGACGCCGACACCCTCGCCACGCTCGTACGCCACCACCTGCTGCTGGTCGACACCGCCACCCGCCGCGACCTCGACGACCCCGCCACCGTCGCCCTCGTCGCCGACGCCGTCGGCGACACGGGCACCCTGGAACTCCTCCACGCCCTCACCGAGGCCGACGCCCTCGCCACCGGACCCGCGGCCTGGTCCGGCTGGCGCGCCTCCCTCGTCGACGACCTCGTCGTCAGGACCGCCGCCACCCTGGGCGACGGCGCGCCCGCCGACCCCGCGCCGGGCCGGGCCACGGTCGCCGCCGAACGGCTCGCCGTCGAGGCCGTACGCACCGGCGCGCCCGTCCTCGCCCTCACCCCGCGCCCCGAGCGCCCCGCCGGCACGGACGGCGCCGCTGACGGGGCGGCCGTCCCCGACGAGCCGGAACCCCTCGGCGTCGAACTCCTCGTCGCGCTCCCCGACCGCCCCGGTGTCCTGCCCGCCATGGCCGGGGTCCTCGCCCTCCACCGCCTCACCGTCCGCTCCGCCGAACTCCGCGCCATCGACCCCACAGGAGGCGGCACCGTCCTCGTCCTCGACTGGCGCGTCGCCGCCGAGTACGGCTCGCTGCCCCGTGCCGAACGGCTGCGCGCCGACCTCGTCCGCGCCCTGGACGGCTCCCTCGACATCGCCGCGCGCCTCGGCGAGCGGGAGGCCGCGTACCGCCGCCCGCGCCGCCTGCCGCCCGCGCCCCCGCCGCGCGTGACCGTCGCCCCCCTCGGCTCCCGCCTCGCGACCGTCCTCGAAGTCCGCGCGCGGGACGCCCCCGGCCTGCTGCACCGCATCGGCCAGGCCCTGGAGACCGCGGGCGCCACCGTGCGCAGCGCGCACGTCAGCACCCTGGGCGGGAACGCCGTCGACGCCTTCTACATCACGGCACCGGACGGCGCGCCCCTGCCCCCGGCGGCGGCGACCCGGCTCGCCAGGACCGTCGAGGAGGCCCTGGCGGACCCCGCGCCCGCGGGCTGACCGTCCGGTGGCCGTGCGGATAGGCTGGAGGGCACCGTTCCCCCGACCGTCCTACGCGTAAGGAACAGTCAGCCCCGTGTTCGACACTCTCTCCGACCGCCTTGCGGCGACGTTCAAGAACCTCCGCGGCAAAGGCCGTCTGAGCGAGGCGGACATCGACGCCACCGCGCGCGAGATCCGGATCGCGCTGCTGGAGGCGGACGTCGCGCTGCCGGTCGTCCGCGCGTTCATCAAGCAGGTCAAGGAGCGGGCGCTCGGGACCGAGGTCTCCCGCGCCCTCAACCCGGCCCAGCAGGTCATCAAGATCGTCAACGAGGAGCTGGTCGGCATCCTCGGCGGCGAGACGCGGCGCCTGCGGTTCGCCAAGAACCCGCCGACCGTCATCATGCTCGCCGGCCTCCAGGGCGCGGGCAAGACGACGCTCGCCGGCAAGCTCGGCCGCTGGCTCAAGGGCCAGGGCCACACCCCGCTGCTGGTCGCCTGCGACCTGCAGCGCCCCAACGCGGTGAACCAGCTCTCGGTCGTCGCCGAGCGCGCCGGGGTCGCCGTCTTCGCCCCCGAACCGGGCAACGGCGTCGGCGACCCGGTCAAGGTCGCCGAGGACTCGATCACCCACGCCCGTGACAAGCAGTACGACGTGGTCGTCGTCGACACCGCGGGCCGCCTCGGCATCGACGAGGAACTGATGCGCCAGGCCGCCGACATCCGCGACGCGGTGCGGCCCGACGAGGTCCTGTTCGTCGTGGACGCCATGATCGGCCAGGACGCCGTGACGACGGCCGAGGCGTTCCGCGACGGTGTGGGCTTCGACGGGGTCGTGCTCTCCAAGCTCGACGGCGACGCGCGTGGCGGCGCGGCCCTGTCCATCGCGCAGGTCACCGGCCGCCAGATCATGTTCGCCTCCAACGGCGAGAAGCTGGACGAGTTCGACGCGTTCCACCCCGACCGGATGGCGTCCCGCATCCTCGGCATGGGCGACGTCCTCAGCCTCATCGAGCAGGCCGAGCGCACCTTCAGCCAGGAGGAGGCCGAGGCGCTCGCCGGCAAGCTGGCCAAGGGGCCGAAGGAGTTCACGCTCGACGACTTCCTGTCCCAGATGGAGCAGGTCCGCAAGATGGGCTCCCTGTCCAAGCTGCTCGGCATGATGCCGGGCATGGGGCAGATGCGCGAGCAGATCAACAACCTCGACGAGCGCGAGGTCGACCGGACCGCCGCGATCATCAAGTCGATGACCCCGGGCGAGCGCGCCGACCCGAAGATCATCAACGGCTCGCGGCGCGCCCGTATCGCACGGGGCTCCGGTGTGGACGTCTCGGCGGTCAAGGGCCTGGTCGAGCGGTTCTTCGAGGCCCGCAAGATGATGTCCCGCATGGCCCAGGGCGGCGGCATGCCCGGCATGCCTGGCATCCCCGGGATGGGCGGCGGCCGGCGCAAGGGTGGCAAGCAGCAGGCGAAGCGCGGCAAGGGCGCCCGGCGCTCGGGCAACCCGATGAAGCGCCGCGAGGAGGACCAGCGCCGCTCCGACGGCGCCGCGGGCACGGACCCGGCGGACTTCGAACTGCCCAAGGAGTTCCGCGACATGCTGTGACGGCGGCGTGGCGGGCGCCCGGGGTCCGTACCGGCTCCGCGCGCCCGCCGCACGCAAACCGATTCACGTTCGGCCCGCCGTGTTCCGTACGATGTCGCGCATGGCAAAGGCTCCCGTACTCACACCCCAGGCGGATGACTTCCCGCGCTGGTACCAGGACGTAGTCAGCAAGGCCGAGCTGGCCGAGGGCGGCCCGGTGCGCGGCACCATGGTCATCCGACCGTACGGCTACGGGCTGTGGGAGCGGATGCAGGCCGAGATGGACGCCCGCATCAAGGCCGCCGGCGCGCGCAACGCGTATTTCCCCCTGCTCATCCCCCAGTCGTTCATGACCAAGGAGGCCGAGCACGTCGAGGGCTTCGCGCCCGAGCTCGCGGTCGTGACCCACGGGGGCGGCAAGCAGTTGGAGGAGGCCGCCGTGGTGCGGCCCACCTCCGAGATGGTCATCAACGCGTCCTTCGCCCGCTGGGTGCAGAGCTACCGCGACCTCCCGCTGCTGATCAACCAGTGGGCGAACGTCGTCCGCTGGGAGATGCGGCCGCGCGTCTTCCTGCGGACCACCGAGTTCCTCTGGCAGGAGGGGCACACCGCGCACGCCACGTACGAGGACGCCCGCGACTACGCGTCCCGCATCCACCGCGAGGTCTACGCCGACTTCATGGTGAACGTCCTCGCCATGGACGTCGTGCTCGGCGCCAAGTCGCCCTCCGAGCGGTTCGCCGGCGCGATCAACACCCGCACGCTCGAAGCGATGATGGGTGACGGCAAGGCCCTCCAGATGGGCACGAGCCACGAGCTCGGCCAGAACTTCGCCCGCGCCTTCGACACCCGCTACCTGTCCAAGGACGGCAATCGCGAGCTGGTCTGGCAGACCTCCTGGGGCACGTCGACCCGCATGGTCGGCGGCCTCATCATGTCCCACGGCGACGACAACGGCCTGCGCATCCCGCCGCGCCTCGCGCCCGTGCAGGCCGTCGTCCTCGCCATCAAGGACGACCCGGAGGTCCTGGCGAAGGTCCACGAGATCGGCGCCGCGCTCACGGCCGCCGGCGTCCGCGTCGAGGTGGACGACCGCACCGACACCCCGTTCGGACGCCGCGCCGTGGACTGGGAGCTGAAGGGCGTCCCCGCGCGCGTCGAGGTCGGCCCGCGCGACGTGGCCGCGGGCAACGCCGTCCTCGTCCGCCGCATCCCCGGCGGCAAGGAGTCCGTCTCCATCGAGTCGCTGCCCCGGCTGCTGCCCGGCCTCCTGGAGGAGGACCAGGCCCTGCTGCTGCGCCAGTCCCGCGAGCGCCGCGAGGCCCGCACGAGCGATGTGGCGACCCTGGAGGAGGCCGTCGAGGCCGCCCGCGCCGGCGGGTGGGCGCGGGTGCCGTGGTCGCTGGTCGGCGCCGACGGCGAGGCGCGGCTCGCGCAGGACGCGGTGTCGGTGCGCTGCCTGGTCGGGGAGGACGGGTCCGTCCCCGAGACGGAGGACCAGCCGGGCCTCCTGGCGGTCGTCGGCCGGGCGTACTGAGGCGCACGGAGGCGTACGGAAGGCCCGCGCGGCGCGCCCGCGCGGGCCGGTCCCGCGGCCACCGGAGAGACCAACTGACCGGTAAGTGCAAATTCGTGGACTTGACCCGGAATCGGAACACCCCGGGGATCTCGCTCGTTAGGTAGACGTGAGCACGACACCACCAGTTCTCGCCGCCGAGCTGGCACACGCGTGGGCCGACATTCAACGGCACCACCCGGAGCTGCCGGACCTGGCCGCACCAGAATCCCTGATCGGAGAGTCGTCGTCCGCCTGCGGCTCCGAGCTCTCCTTCGAACGGCTCCTGCACGAGGCCGTGCACGGCATCGCCGCCGCCCGGGGTGTCCGCGACACCTCGCGCGCCGGCCGCTACCACAACCGCCGTTTCCTCGCGATCGCCGAGGAGCTGGGGCTCGAGCACGTGGAGGACCCCCACCCCAGCAGCGGTTTCTCCCTCGTCGCCATGACGCCGGAGACCCGCCGCAGGTACCGGCCCACGGCCGAGCGGCTGGCCCGTGCCCTCAAGGCGCACAACGCCGCCACCGCCACCGACACCAAGCGCAGCTTCCGCGGTCCCGCCGCGCGGCACGGCTCCTCGGGCGGCGGTGTCCGCGTCAAGGCCGTCTGCGAGTGCGGGCGCAACGTCCGCGTCGTCCCGTCGGTCCTGGCCCAGGCGCCCATCGTCTGCGGTGCCTGCAAGAAGCCCTTCCAGATCGTCGAGGCCATGGCCGCCGCCGCACCGCACTGACGGCCTGTGGCACAATGGGCGGCTGAACTCGGCAGTCGCACAGGACCCTCTCTCCTCCGGCTGGCGCGTCCATCGGGCCCGCGGCGCCGCACCCCCACGCGGAGACCGGCTGAGGCCCATCACGTCAACACGCAGGAGACACCACACCCGTGGCCGTCAAGATCAAGCTGAAGCGACTGGGCAAGATCCGGTCGCCGCACTACCGCATCGTCGTCGCCGACTCCCGCACCCGCCGGGACGGCCGCGCCATCGAGGAGCTGGGCCTGTACCACCCGGTGCAGAACCCGTCGCGCATCGAGGTCGACTCGGAGCGCGTGCAGTACTGGCTCGGCGTCGGCGCGCAGCCGACCGAGCCGGTTCTCGCCATCCTCAAGGCCACCGGCGACTGGCAGAAGTTCAAGGGCCTGCCGGCGCCGCCGCCGCTGCAGGTCCCCGAGGCCAAGCCGGACAAGCGTGCTCTCTTCGAGGCCGCCGCCAAGGCGACCGACGGCGAGGCGCGTGGCGAGGCCATCACGCCCAAGAAGAAGGCCGAGAAGAAGGCCGACGCCGAGGCCGAGGCCCCGGCCGGGTCGTCCGAGGGCTGAGATGCTCGAAGAGGCCCTGGAACACCTGGTGAAGGGCATCGTCGACCATCCCGATGAGGTCCAGGTCGCCTCCCGCACCCTGCGGCGCGGGCGCACGCTCGAAGTCCGGGTGCACCCCGACGACCTCGGCAAGGTGATCGGCCGCAACGGTCGCACCGCCCGGTCGCTGCGCACCGTCGTGGGCGCGCTCGGCGGAAAGGGCATCCGCGTCGACCTCGTCGACGCGGACGAGATCCGCTGAGGGCGCGAAGGCGTCGCACGAAGGGCCGGGGGCGGCTACCGCCCCCGGCCCTTCGTGCTCCCCGCCGGCCCCATCCCTACGAGCCCCCCATGACTTTCGAGAACGGGACAGCACACGTGGAACTCGTCGTCGCGCGCATCGGCCGCGCCCACGGCATCAGGGGCGAGGTGTCCGTCGAGGTACGCACCGACGAGCCCGAGCTCAGGCTCGCCCCCGGCGCCGTGCTCGCCACCGACCCGCCCGCCGCCGGACCGCTGACCATCGAGGCCGGCCGGGTCCACAGCGGCCGGCTGCTGCTGCGCTTCGCGGGCGTCCACGACCGCACGGCCGCCGAGGCCCTGCGCAACACACTCCTGCTCGCCGAGGTCGATCCGGACGAACTCCCGGACGACCCGGAGGAGTTCTACGACCACCAGCTCGTCGGCCTGCGGGCCGTCACGACGGAGGGCGAGGAGATCGGCACGGTGAGCGAGGTCGCGCACCTGCCGTCCCAGGACCTGCTGATCGTCGCCCGGCCGGACGGCGGCGAGGCGATGATCCCGTTCGTGTCCGAGATCGTCCCCGAGGTGGACGTCACCGAGGGGCAGCTCGTCGTCACCCCGCCGCCCGGCCTGCTCGACACCGCCGCGGACGGGGAGCCGGCGTGAGGATCGACGTCGTCACGATCTTCCCCGAGTACCTGGAGCCGCTGAACGTCTCCCTCGTCGGCAAGGCGCGCGCCCGCGGGCAGCTCGACGTCCGCCTCCACGACCTCCGCGACTGGACCCACGACCGCCACCGCACCGTGGACGACACCCCCTACGGCGGCGGCCCCGGCATGGTGATGAAGCCCGAGCCGTGGGGCGAGGCACTGGACGCGGTGCTCGCCGCCGGACCGTCCGCCGGGGACGGGGCGCCGGTCCTCGTCGTGCCCACGCCGAGCGGGCGGCCGTTCACCCAGGAGCTGGCCGTCGAGCTGGCCGCCCGCCCCTGGCTGATCTTCACGCCCGCACGCTACGAGGGCATCGACCGCCGCGTCATCGACGACTACGCCGAGCGCCTCGACGTGCGCGAGGTGTCCATCGGCGACTACGTCCTCGCGGGCGGGGAGGCGCCGGTGCTCGTCATGGTCGAGGCCGTCGCCCGGCTCCTGCCCGGTGTCCTCGGGAACGCCGAGTCCCACCGTGACGACTCGTTCGCGCCCGGCGCGATGGCCGGACTGCTGGAGGGGCCGGTCTACACGAAGCCCCCCGAGTGGCGCGGCCGCGCGGTGCCCGAGGTCCTGATCAGCGGCCACCACGGCAGGATCGGCCGCTGGCGCCGCGACGAGGCGCTGCGCCGGACCAGCACCCACCGGCCCGATCTCGTCGAGCGGTGCGACCCGGCAGCCCTCGACAAGCGTGATCTGGCGACGCTCGCCGAGCTCGGCTGGGAGCCGGGTCCCGACGGCCGATTTGGGCGGGCGTCGCGGCCCGTGGAAGAATAGGCGGTCGGCCCACCTCCTCCCGTGCGGCGCGCGCCCCTGCCACAGGGGGAACGCCGCCCGCCGACGGGACCGGGCCGTCGCACCGCACCCATCAACGTTCCGCCGATGACCTGTGGCATCGGCGAAGAGAGCAGCAGGTCATGAACCTCCTCGACAGTGTCGACTCCGCGTCCCTGCGGGACGACGTCCCCGCCTTCCGGCCCGGCGACACGGTCAACGTGCACGTCCGCGTCATCGAGGGCAACCGCTCCCGTGTCCAGCAGTTCAAGGGCGTCGTCATCCGCCGCCAGGGCTCGGGCGTCCGGGAGACCTTCACCGTCCGCAAGGTCAGCTTCGGTGTCGGCGTCGAGCGCACCTTCCCCGTGCACACGCCGGTCGTGGAGAAGATCGAGGTCGTCACGCGCGGCGCCGTCCGCCGCGCGAAGCTGTACTACCTGCGCAACCTGCGCGGCAAGGCGGCCAAGATCAAGGAGAAGCGCGAGAACTGAGGCGTCCGTGCCGCCGGTTACCATCACGGCGTGACGGAAACCGACGCAGGACCTCCGGAGCGCGACTCCGCCCCCTCCTCCCCGGTGAGCAGGTGGCGGGTGTCGCGCTCCACGCGTCTGTGGGGGGCCGTGGTCCTCGGCGCGGTGGTGCTGACCTGGATCGTCAGCGCGTGGGTGGTGCAGCCGTTCCGCATCCCCAGCGGTTCGATGGAGGGCACCCTGCGGGTCGGCGACCGCGTCTTCGTCAACAAGCTGGCGTACGACTTCGGCTCGCCCGTGCGGCGGGGGGACGTGATCGTGTTCGACGGGGCGGGGTCGTTCGTCGCCGAGTCCGCCGCCGAGGACCGGAACCCCGTCACCGCCCTGCTGCACGGCGCGGCGGCGGCCGTCGGGCTCGCCGAACCCGAGGAGACCGACTTCGTGAAGCGGGTCATCGGCGTCGGTGGCGACCATGTGCGGTGCTGCGACGAGCAGGGCCGGATCGAGGTGAACGGCGAGCCGCTGGACGAGCCGTACCTCTATCCGGGGGACGCGCCGTCCGAGGTGGGATTCGACATCGAGGTGCCGGAGGGCCGGCTGTGGGTGATGGGTGACCACCGCTCCGACTCGGCCGACTCCCGCCAGTACCTGGGGTCGCCCGGCGGCGGGACCGTTCCCGTGGACCGGGTGATCGGGCGGGTCGAGTGGATCGGCTGGCCGCTGGGCCGCTTCGGCTCGGTGGGGTCGGGCGATGGGTGAGCACGGCGGCGGCGCACGGCGTGCCCACCGGCGGCGGGCGGCCCCGGCGCCGGTGGGCGACCGAGGGGCGGGCGCGGCCGGCTCCGGCGGCGGGGAGCCGCGGCCGACGCTGCGCGGCCCGGGGCAGGGCCGTGCCGACCGGCGGCGGGCGGCGAAGCGGATCCGACGTCGCCGGCGGTTCCGGGCCGGCCGGGAGGTGCCCCTGCTGATAGGTCTCGCGCTGCTGATCGCGGTGGTGCTGAAGACGTTCCTCGTGCAGGCGTTCGTCATCCCGTCCGGATCGATGGAGCAGACGATCCGGGTGAACGACCGGGTGCTCGTCGACAAGCTCTCGCCGTGGTTCGGCTGGCAGCCGGAGCGTGGCGACGTCGTCGTGTTCCGCGATCCCGGCGGGTGGCTGCGCCAGGAGCCCGACACGGGCGGGGACGGCGGGCCGGTGGGCATCCGGCAGATCAAGGCGGCCCTGTCGAGCATCGGGCTGCTGCCCTCCGCGAACGACCAGGACCTCATCAAGCGGGTCGTCGGCGTCGGCGGTGACACGGTCGCGTGCTGCGACGAGGCGGGCCGCATCACGGTGAACGGGGTCGGGCTCGACGAGCCGTACCTCTACCCGGGGAACCCGCCCTCGCGCATCGAGTTCGAGGTGACGGTGCCCGAGGGGCGGATCTTCGTCCTCGGGGACCACCGGTCGAACTCGGCGGATTCCCGGTATCACCTGGAGGACGAGGGGCACGGTACGGTACCGGAGGACCTCCTCGTGGGCCGGGCGCTCTTCATCGCGTGGCCCGTCTCGCACTGGAGCGGGCTGGGTGACACCGAGCCGTTCGCGGCGGTGCCCGAGCCGGGCGGTGACGCGTCGGCCGGCCCGGGAGCGGGGAGGGATCGCCAGGAAATGGCGCCCTTCCCGATGCCTGTGGAACTCCCGGTCGTTATGGGAGTGGTGGGCCTGTCGCGGAGGCGGCGCGGGCCGAGGCCGAGCGTGAGGAGCGGATGTGGGGGATGTGGCGGTGGGTGCACGTGCCAATGGCGACGAGCCGGGGGACCGGTGGACGGCGCACGGCGGCGGAGCGCCCGACGAGGAATCCTCCCGTCCGGACGGCGGGTGGCAGGCCGGTGGTTCCGGCGGGCCGGCCGGGGTGGGGGAGAGCCCCGCGGGTGACGGGCCGCCCGGCACGGCGCCGGGATCCGGCGTCCCCGCAGCGGCGCCCGACGATGCCGCGGCGCCCGGTGCTGGCGGCGGCTCCGGCGGTGACGCCGGTGGTGGCGAGGGCGACGGTGACGGGGGTGGCGACGGCGCTGCCGGCGGGGGCCGTCGCAGGCGCAGGCGGAAGCAGCCGGCGAAGCCGCGGTCGTTCTGGAAGGAGCTGCCGCTGCTGATCGGCATCGCGATCGTGCTTGCCGTGCTGATCAAGACGTTCCTGGTGCAGGCGTTCTCCATCCCGTCCCTGTCCATGCAGGACACGCTCCAGCGCGGCGACCGGGTGCTCGTCGACAAGCTGACGCCGTGGTTCGGGTGGGAGCCCGAGCGCGGGGAGGTCGTCGTCTTCCACGACCCGGGCGGCTGGCTCGGCGACGAGGACTCCGGCGACGGCGGCTTCGGCTCGGCGCTGCGCACCGGGCTCAGCGCCATCGGGCTGATGCCGTCCGCCGAGGACCAGGACCTGATCAAGCGGGTCATCGCGGTCGGCGGCGACACGGTCGAGTGCGAGGCCGGCGGCCAGGTCATGGTCAACGGGGAGGCCATCGACGAGAGCGACTACCTCTACCCGGGCAACACCCCGTGCGACGACCAGCCCTTCGGGCCGATCACGGTCCCGGAGGGCCGGCTGTGGGTCATGGGCGACCACCGGCAGAACTCCCTCGACTCCCGCTACCACCAGAATCTGGAGGGCGGCGGCACGGTCTCGGTGGACGAGGTCGTCGGCCGTGCGATCGTCGTGGCCTGGCCGGTGAACCGGTGGAGCACCCTCCCGGTGCCCGACGGCTTCGACTCGGTGGGCGACGCGGCGGCGGCCTCGGCGCCGACGGCGCTCGGCGTCGCCGGTGCTGTCCCGCTGGTGCTGTGGCGCCGCCGCAGGGTGCTGCGCCGTGCCGCGACGGAGCCCGTGGCCGACGGGCGGGGGAGGGGCTGACCGGCGCCCCGCGATCTCGATAGGGTCGTCCCCTGACCGGCCGAACGGGGAGAGGGCGACGCGATGGGGGCACAGCCGCGCGGAAGCGGCCGGCGGGGCCGTGTCCTCTCCGGGATCGCGGCCGGGATCGGCTGCGTCCTGTTCCTCGGCGGGTTCGCCCTGGCCGCTGTGCTCTACCGGCCGTTCACGGTGCCGACCGGCTCCATGGCACCGACCGTCACCCCCGGCGACCGGGTCCTCGCGCTGCGGATCGACGGGGCGGACGTGCGGCGCGGCGACGTGGTCGTCTTCCGGGACGACACATGGGGCGAGGTGCCGATGATGAAGCGCGTCGTCGGTGTCGGCGGGGACGAGGTGGCGTGCTGCGACGCGCGTGACCGCCTCCTGGTGAACGGCGAGCCGATCGCCGAGCCGTATCTGACCTCCGCCTTCGGGATCTCATCGACCGGTTTCGACGTGGTGGTGCCCGACGGCGAGCTGTTCCTGCTCGGGGACGACCGCGCGGAATCGCTCGATTCCCGCAGCCACATCACGGACACGGAGGCCGGCACCGTCCCGCGCGACGCGGTGACCGCGCGGGTCGAGGCCACGGCGTGGCCGCCCGGGCGGATCGGGACCCTCGCCCCGGCCACGGGCTTCGCCGGGCTGCCGGGCGGCGTCTCGGGGCGCGGTCCCCTGGTGCCGCTGCTGTGGGCGGTGGTGACGGGGGCGGTGCTGATCGTCGCGGGGGCGGCGTACGGTCCGGTGGCGCGCTGGGCGGCCCGGCGGAAGGGGCGTCATGGCGTGCCGGCGGCGCCCGTGGCGCACAATGAGGGAACGCACGGCTGAAGGGGATCACGCCATGAGTGCCGAGGACCTCGAAAAGTACGAGACCGAGATGGAGCTGAAGCTCTACCGGGAGTACCGGGACGTGGTCGGCCTTTTCACGTATGTGATCGAGACCGAGCGGCGGTTCTACCTCACCAACGACTACGAGATGCAGGTGCACTCGGTGCAGGGCGAGGTGTTCTTCGAGGTGTCGATGGCGGACGCCTGGGTCTGGGACATGTACCGGCCGGCCCGGTTCGTCAAGCAGGTACGGGTCCTGACCTTCAAGGACGTCAACATCGAGGAACTGAATCGGAGCGAGCTCGACCTTCCGGAGGACTCCGGTTTCGGCGGCGGGCGGGGCGACTGACGGGGATCGCTTCACCCGTACGGGGGAGGTGGTTGTCCACAGGCGGTGGGTTGTCCACAGGAACGGTTCACCGGCCGACGCTTCCCGGCGGCTCCCGTCATGCTGACCGCATGCGTACGGTGATTGCTTCCTTCCTTTCCGTGCTGACCTGCTTGCTCCTGTCGGCCGGCGCGGCCGCGTCGCCCGATGCCCCCGCCGACGCCGGTGCCGGGGCAGGGGTACGGCTCGGCGGCTGGCCGCTGGCGGGCGCCCCCGGTGCCCGCCGCCCCGTGGTGGAGCGGCTCCACGAGCCGCCGCCCGAGCCCTGGGCCGCCGGCCACCGCGGCGTGGACCTGGCAGGCGCGGCCGGCGATCCGGTGCGTGCGGCGGGTCCCGGTCGGGTGACCTTCGCCGGGCAGGTCGCCGGCCGGGGTGTCGTCACGGTCGAGCTGGAGGACAGCGGCACCCCGCCCGTGCGCCTCACGCACGAGCCGGTGCTCCCGGCCGTCGCGGTGGGCGACGACGTGGTGACCGGCACGGTCCTCGGCGCGCTCGCGGAGGGGCCGTCCCACTGTGCGGGCCGGCCGTGCCTGCACTGGGGAGCGCTCCGTGACGACACGTACCTCGACCCGCTGTCGCTGCTGCCGCGCGAACTGCTGCGCGACGGGCCTTCGCGGCTGCTTCCCGTGACCGGTGTCCCCGTCCCCGACGCCCGCGTCCCGCTGTGACATGCTCACCCCATGACCGAGCCCGGGGGGCACGACGGCGTCCGGCGTGCCTACGACACCGTCGCCGAGGAGTACGCGGCGCGCCTCCACGACGAACTCGACGGCAAGCCCCTGGACCGGGCGCTGCTGGCCACAGTGCTGGAGCTGGCCGGCCCCGCCGGCACGGTGGCCGACCTCGGCTGCGGTCCGGGACACGTCGCGGCGTGGCTCGCCGGGCGGGGCGCACGCACGGTCGGTGTCGACCTGTCGTCCCGCATGACGACGGTGGGGCGTGCCCGGTACCCCGGTGTCGAATTCCGGCAGGGCGACCTGCTGGCGCTGCCCGCCGACGACCGTTCCTTCGACGCCGCCGTCGCCCTCTACTCGATCATCCACCTCGCACCCGCCGAGCTGCCCCGCGCCTTCGCCGAGGTACGACGGGTCCTGCGCCCCGGCGGCACGTTCCTCGTCTCGTTCCACGTCGGCGACGAGGTGCGGCACCTGGACTCCTGGTGGGGGAGGGCCGTGGACCTCGACTTCCGCTTCCTCGACCCGGCCGATGTGGCCCGGCTGCTGGGGGACGCCGGGTTCACCGTCAGGGCGCGGACGGACCGCGCGCCCGAGCCCCACGAAGCCCCGACGCACCGGGCGTACCTCCTGGCCCGCCGGGAGTGACCGGCCGCCGTCAGCCGCTGACGTCGGCGAGCTTGGCCCGCAGCTGGAGCACCGACTTGGTGTGGATCTGGCTCACCCGGCTCTCGGTCACCCCGAGGACCTCGCCGATCTCCGCCAGCGTCAGACCCTCGTAGTAGTAGAGCGTCACGACGGTCTTCTCCCGGTCGGGCAGGGTGTTGACCGCGCGGGCGAGGAGGCGGCGCAGCTCCCGGTCCTCGGCGACCTCCACCGGGTTGTCCGCGGCCGTGTCCTCCAGGGTGTCCATCAGGCTCAGCCGGTCACCGCTCTCGCCGCCGGCGTGCAGCAGCTCCTCCAGGGCGACCACGTTGGCCAGGGACAACTGACTGAAGACCGCGTGCAGTTCCTCCAGGGTGACGTCCATCTCGGCCGCCACCTCCGCCTCCGACGGCGTGCGGCGCAACGACGCCTCAAGCGTCGCGTAGGCGCGTTCGATGGCCCGAGCCTTCTGCCGCACCGACCGGGGGATCCAGTCCAGCGCCCGCAGCTCGTCGATCATCGCCCCCGGATGCGGGTGATGGCGTACGTCTCGAACTTGATGGACCGCTCCGGGTCGAACTTCTCGATCGCGTCGATCAGCCCGAACACCCCGGAGGACACGAAGTCGGCCTGCTCCACATTGGGCGGCAGCCCGACGCTCACCCGGCCCGCCACGTACTTGACCAGCGGGGAGTAGTGCAGGATGAGCTGCTCCCGCAGCCGTTCGTCCCCCGTGGTCTTGTAGGAGCGCCACAGCGCGTCGAGTGCGGTGGGCGCCGTGACAAGCGGCGCGCCGTCCGTCGCGGCCGGTGCTGCCGGAGCCGCGTGCCGTGGCCCGGTGGAGTGCTGTGGCATACGTGGTCAGGAACCGTTCTGCAGGGATGCGGACGGGCGGTACAGGTTCTGGCGACAGAACCCTGTGAGCGTAGCGTGACAGTGACGTAGCGGTGCGCACCTGAACCGCGATCGTATATGCGCAGATACGTTCCGCTGCCCGCACGGACGTGGGACGTACGCTCACGCGTCCGGGGGAAGGCCGTCCGCGTGTCGGGCCGCTGTCCGGCACAACTGCCAGCGATCGCCCACGCGTTCGACGAATCCCAGACAGCTCAGCTCCCGCAGCCGCGCGAGGGCCGCCTCCCGGCTCGTGCACGCTCCGGCCGCCACCGCGTCCGCGCCGACCGCGCCGGCGGCCGGCAGAGCGTCGAGCACCTGCGCGGCGGGCGGCGCCAACAGGTCGCGCGGCACGGCGGGTCCGGTCTCCTCACGGGCCAACTCGCCCATGTGGCCCGCCATCTCGACGACCTCGGCGGCGCTGCCCACCAGCACCGCCTCCTCCCGGATCAACTGGTGCGTCCCCGCGGAGAGACCCGAGGTGACCGGTCCGGGCACGGCCATCAGCGCACGGCCGAGCCGCCCCGCCTGCCGCGCGGTGACGAGCGACCCGCTGCGCCGCGCCGCCTCCACGACCACCGTCCCCCGGGTCAACGCGGCGATGACCCGGTTCCGCTGAAGGAATCTGCCGCGTGTCGGATGCTCACCCGGCGGCAGCTCCGCCACGACCAGCCCGCAGGCGGCCACCCGGTCCAGCAGCCCGCGGTGCCCCGCCGGGTACGGGCGGTCCACCCCGCACGCCAGCACGGCGACCGTCGCGCCCCCGACGGCCAGCGCCCCCCGGTGCGCCGCCGCGTCGATCCCGTACGCGGCGCCGGAGACCACCGTCCAACCGCGCTCGGCGAGCGCGCCGGACAGCTCGCCCGCCACATGCGCCCCGTAGTCCGTGCACGCCCGGGCGCCGACGACCGCCACCGACCGAAGGGCGACGAACCGGAGCGAGCACGCGCCGCGCACCCACAGGCCGATCGGGCGCCGCGGCCCGAGGTCGTCGAGCTGGCGCGGCCACTCCCGGTCGCCAGGACACACGAACCTGGCGCCGATCCCGGCCGCCGCCGCCAGATCCCGCTCCGGCTCCGCGCGCGCCGCCCGGCCCCGCAGCCCCGCCCACCGGTCGGCCGACACCCCGGGGAGCCGCCGGTCCTCCCGCAGCGCCCGCAGCACCGCCGTGGCGCCGAGGTCGGCGAGCCACCGGCCGACCACCTCGTCCCCCGGCTCGGCGACCCGGGTCAGCGCCGCGCGCGCCGGCCGTTCCGCACCGGGCGGGTGCCCGACCCCGGGACGCTCCGCCGTCACGGCAGACTCCCGGCCACGCCCGCGCCGCGCCGGACACCCGTCCGCAGCTCCAGGGCCGCGTCCACGTCCTGCGCGGTGGGCCGGTCGTGCCCGGCGAGATCGGCGACCGTCCACGCCACCCGCAGCACCCGGTCGAGACCGCGCGCGGTCAGCAGGCCGCGGTCCATGTCCTGCTCCGCCCTGCCCAGGGCGCCGGGCCGCGGTGCCCAGCGGGTCCGCAGCTCGTGCCCCGGCACATCGGCGTTCACCGTCCAGGGGGTGTCGGCGAACCGGGCGGCGGCACGCTCCCGCGCGGCCAGGACCCGGGCCGCCACCGTCTCCGAACTCTCCCCGCCACCGGCCGCACCCACCAGCTCGGCCCGGCCCACCGGCTCCACCGTCACCCGCAGGTCCACCCGGTCGAGCAGCGGCCCCGACAGCCGCGCCCGGTACCGCCGCACCGCGCTCGGCACGCACTCGCAGTCCGCCGAGGCCGAGCCGTGCCGCCCGCAGGGGCACGGATTCGCCGCGAGGACCAGCAGCACACGGGCCGGCATCCGCACGACGCCCGCCGACCGGGCCACCACCACGTGCCCCGACTCCAGCGGCTGCCGCAGCGCGTCGAGGATCTGGCCGTTCATCTCCGCCGCCTCGTCCAGGAAGAGCACGCCGTGGTGCGCGAGGGAGACCGCGCCGGGCCGCGGCACCCCCGTGCCGCCGCCGACCAGCGCCGCCATCGACGCCGAGTGGTGCGGGGCGCAGTACGGGGGCCGCTCGATCAGCGGGCGGCCCGGCGGCAGCGCCCCGCCCACCGAGTGGACGGCGGTGACCTCGAGCGCCTCCCGCCGGGTCAGCGGCGGGAGGATGCCCGGCAGGCGCTCGGCCAGCATCGTCTTGCCCGCCCCCGGCGCGCCCTTCATCAGCAGGTGGTGCCGCCCGGCCGCCGCAACCTCCAGCGCCCGGCGCGCCAGCCGCTGGCCGGACACCTCCGCCAGGTCGGGCCGCAGCTCCTGCGGCGGCATCCAGTACTGCCCGGCCACCGGCGGCCCCTCCCAGCCCGGCACGGTGAGCGCGGGCGGGCCGCCGGGCTCCCCGGGAGCGGGCTCGTCGGGCACCGGCTCGCCGGCCAGCACCGCGATGAGCTGCCGCAGGCTCCGCACCCCCAGGACGGCCACCTCCGGGACGAGCGACGCCTCGGGCACCGTCTGCTCCGGTACCACCACCCGCCGGTAGCCCGCGCCGGCGGCTGCCAGCACGGCGGGCAGCACCCCACGCACCGGCCGCACAAGCCCGTCGAGCCCCAGTTCGCCGATCATCAGCAGCTCGGCGACGGACCGCGGGTCGATCCGCTCCGACGCCGCGAGCACGCTGCACGCCACCGCCAGGTCGAAACCGCTGCCGCACTTCGGCACCGACGCCGGGCTCAGCCCGACCGTCAGCTTCTTCTGCGGCCACTCCGCGCCCGAGTTGATCACCGCGGCGCGCACCCGGTCCCGGCTCTCGCTCAGCGACTTGTCCGCGAGCCCGACCAGGGAGAAGGCGGCGATCCCCGGCTCCAGGTCGGCCTGCACCTCCACCACGACGCCCTCGACCCCGGTGAGGGCGACGGCGCTCGTCCGCGCGAACCCCATCACGCCACCCCCGCGCGTGCTCCACGACCGGTGCCCCGCGGTACGGCACCAGCACGCCCACCAGGTCGATCCGCACACCGCCGGGCGGCACGGGGCGGTGCTCGGCGAGCCACCGCTCCGCCAGCCACATGGCGGCCAGCTCCCGCAGCCGCAGCGCCTTGCGGGGGCCGACGGCCGCCATGGGGTGCTCGAACGCGCCGGCCCTGCGCGTCTTCACCTCGCAGACCACCAGCGCGCGCCCGCCCGCCGGCTCCTGCGCCACGATGTCGATCTCACCCGCGCGGCACCGCCAATTGCGGTCGAGGACGGTGAGCCCCGCCGCGCGCAGCCGCCGCGCCGCGAGGTCCTCCCCGAAGCGGCCGAGAGCACCCCGGCCCCTGCCCCGCGCGCGGGGCGCGCCGCGTCCGCGGCCCGTGCCCCGCGGGGGCGCGTGCGCCCCGGGCGGCACCCCGGCCGCGCCCCTCGCACCCGGCACGGCGCCCGTCATCCTCGTACGGTCCATTCCGCGTCACCTCCGGGGACGAGCGTGCACCGGCCGCGGCGACGAAGTGGATCTTGATCGCCCCCTGTGGAAAACCCGGCTTTTGTGGACAACTCCGTCACTCTTGTGAGTGACGTTCTGGTCACGCGGCCCCTCCGGTGGCCTGTCGCCCCGTGTCGCCGGGGTCCCGTACACTTCTCGTGGCGATCCGGCGACCCGGATCGACCTCGCACGCCCCGCCACTCCGGCGGCCCGGCTCCGAGCCGGGTGTCCCGGTGGCCGCGCACCTCGGTCCTCGGAGCGGTCTCTTACGACGGCTCCAGGCTCAGCGCGCCGGGGCGTCAGGGGCACCGTCCGCCGGACGGTGCCGACAACCGAGCGTCACAAGGAGAACGGCCATGGCCGTCGTCACGATGCGGGAGCTGCTGGAGAGCGGCGTCCACTTCGGGCACCAGACCCGCCGCTGGAACCCGAAGATGAAGCGCTTCATCTTCACCGAGCGCAACGGCATCTACATCATCGACCTGCTCCAGTCGCTGTCGTACATCGACCGCGCCTACGAGTTCGTCAAGGAGACCGTCGCGCACGGCGGCACCGTGATGTTCGTGGGCACCAAGAAGCAGGCGCAGCAGGCCATCGCGGAGCAGGCGTCCCGCGTCGGCATGCCGTACGTCAACCAGCGCTGGCTCGGCGGCATGCTCACCAACTTCTCCACCGTCCACAAGCGGCTGCAGCGCCTCAAGGAGCTGGAGCAGATCGACTTCGAGGACGTCGCCGCCTCCGGCCTCACCAAGAAGGAACTGCTGGTCCTCTCCCGCGAGAAGGCCAAGCTGGAGCGCACCCTCGGCGGTATCCGCGACATGCAGAAGGTGCCCAGCGCCGTCTGGATCGTGGACACCAAGAAGGAGCACATCGCCGTCGGCGAGGCCCGCAAGCTCAACATCCCGGTCGTCGCGATCCTCGACACCAACTGCGACCCCGACGAGGTCGACTACAAGATCCCGGGCAACGACGACGCGATCCGCTCCGTCACCCTGCTGACCCGCGTGATCGCCGACGGCGTGGCCGAGGGCCTGATCTCCCGCTCCGGCGCGGCCGCCCAGGCCAAGGAGGGCGAGAAGCCGTCCGGCGAGCCGCTGCCCGAGTGGGAGCGCGAGCTGCTCGTCCGCGACGAGGAGCAGCAGCAGACCGGTGAGCAGCCGGCCGCCGAGCAGGCCGCCGCCGAGGCGCCGGCCGCCGAGGCCGAGGCCGAGAACGAGGCCCCGGCCGCCGCCGAGCAGGCCTGAGCCACACCAGCGTGACGGCCGGGGGACGGCGGACGCGTGCGCGCCACGCGCCGCGCGCCGTCCCCCGGCCCGCCGAATTCACGGGATCGCCACCGATCCGATCGACTTCCTGGAAGAGAACTCAGTAACCATGGCGAACTTCACCGCCGCCGACGTCAAGAAGCTCCGGGAGCTGTCCGGCGCCGGCATGATGGACTGCAAGAAGGCGCTGGACGAGGCCGAGGGTGATGTCACCAAGGCCGTCGAGATCCTCCGCGTCAAGGGCCAGAAGGGTGTCGCGAAGCGCGAGAGCCGTACCGCCGAGAACGGCGCGGTCGTCTCCGTCATCGCGGACGACAACACCTCCGGCGTCCTGGTCGAGCTGAAGTGCGAGACCGACTTCGTGGCCAAGGGCGACAAGTTCCAGGCCGTCGCCGAGGCGATCGCCCAGCACGTCTTCGCGACCGCCCCGGCCGACCTCGCTTCCCTGCTGGCGTCGGAGATCGAGTCCGGCAAGAGCGTCCAGGCGTACGTGGACGAGGCCAACGCCACGCTGGGCGAGAAGATCGTCCTCGACCGCTTCGCCCGGTTCTCCGGCGCGTACGTCGCCTCCTACCTGCACCGCACCAGCCCCGACCTGCCGCCGCAGGTGGGCGTCCTGGTCGAGCTGGACAAGGAGAACGCGCAGACCGCCAAGGACGTCGCGCAGCACATCGCGGCGTTCGCCCCGCGCTTCCTGAACCGCGAGGTCGTCCCCGCCGAGACCGTCGACAGCGAGCGGCGCATCGCCGAGGCCACGGCCCGCGAGGAGGGCAAGCCGGAGGGCGCCCTGCCGAAGATCGTCGAGGGTCGCGTCAACGGCTTCTTCAAGGAGAACGTCCTCCTCGACCAGCCGTTCGCCAAGGACAACAAGAAGTCCGTGCAGAAGGTGCTGACGGAGGCCGGCGTCACCGTCGCGAACTTCGCCCGCTTCCGCGTCGGCGCCTGACCCGCCGCCCGCGACCGCGCCGCCGTGCCGCCGGCGGCCGGACGGACCCGCCCCGCTATTGTCGGGCGGAAGGCCGTCCGGCCGCCGCCCCGCGCACAGGCCGGGACGACCGTAGTTGTGACGAGGAGGCCACTGCTTCGACGGAACCCAGCGGAACCGCCGGCAGTGGCCTCCTTCGTGTGTGCCCGAGGAGAGTGCCATGCATCAGGACGACAAACCCAGGCGTTTCCTGCTGAAGCTGTCCGGAGAAGCCTTCGCGGGCGGCGGCGGACTCGGCGTCGATCCCGACATCGTGCACAAGATGGCCCGGGAGATCGCCGCCGTCGTACGGGACGGGGCGCAGATCGCCATCGTCATCGGCGGCGGCAACTTCTTCCGTGGCGCCGAGCTGCAGCAGCGCGGCATGGACCGAGCCCGCTCCGACTACATGGGCATGCTCGGCACGGTGATGAACTGCCTCGCGCTCCAGGACTTCCTGGAGAAGGAGGGCATCGACTCCCGTGTCCAGACCGCCATCACCATGGGGCAGGTCGCCGAGCCGTACATCCCGCTGCGCGCCGTGCGGCACCTGGAGAAGGGCCGCGTGGTCATCTTCGGCGCCGGCATGGGCATGCCGTACTTCTCGACCGACACGACCGCCGCGCAGCGCGCCCTCGAAATCCACGCCGAGGCGCTCCTCATGGGCAAGAACGGCGTCGACGGCGTCTACGACTCCGACCCGGCGCGCAACCCGGGCGCGGTGAAGTTCGACTCCCTCGACTACGGCGAGGTCATCACGCGCGATCTGCGCGTCGCCGACTCGACGGCCATCACCCTGTGCCGGGACAACCAGTTGCCCATCCTGGTGTTCGAGCTGCTCGCCGAGGGCAATATCGCCCGTGCGGTAAAGGGTGAGAAGATCGGCACACTCGTAGGCAGCCAGGGCCGCCGGGCCTGACCTACCTCTTTCCTACGCGAACCAGGAGCACGTGGTGATCGAAGAAGCCCTCCTCGAGGCCGAGGAGAAGATGGAGAAGGCCGTCGGCGTCGCCAAGGACGACCTGGCGGCCATCCGTACCGGCCGTGCGCACCCCGCGATGTTCAACAAGATCGTCGCGGAGTACTACGGCACCAAGACCCCGATCAACCAGCTCGCGTCGTTCTCCGTGCCGGAGGCGCGCATGGCGGTGGTCACGCCGTTCGACAAGTCGGCGCTGCGCAACATCGAGCAGGCCATCCGCGACTCCGACCTCGGCGTCAACCCGACCAACGACGGCCACATCATCCGGGTTGTCCTCCCCGAGCTGACCGAGGAGCGGCGCCGCGAGTACATCAAGGTCGCCCGCACCAAGGGCGAGGACGCCAAGATCTCGATCCGCGGCGTCCGGCGCAAGGCGAAGGAGAGCATCGACAAGGCCGTCAAGGACGGCGAGGTCGGTGAGGACGAGGGCCGGCGCGGCGAGAAGGAGCTCGACGACACGACGGCCAAGTACGTCGCCCAGGTCGACGAGCTGCTGAAGCACAAGGAAGCCGAGCTGCTGGAGGTCTGACCGCCGCCCGGCCGGGGCGGCCCGGCCGGCGCCCGCCATCGCGAGGACGAGGACGCACCCAACCGTGAACGAATCTCCCTGGGGACCGCCCCGGGCCACCGGTTACGTCACGCCGGGCCAGCCGGCACCGGCCGGGCCGGCGACCCGGCCCCTGCCGCAGCAGGCCGCGCCCGGCGGTCCGCGGACCGTGCCGGTGCCGTCGGCACCGGCACGGTCCGCGGTGCCCGCCCCGGCGGGTCCCGTGCATGATGCGGCGCCGGCGGCGCAGACTCGGCCTATGACGGAGCAGCAGCCCAGGAAGCGCGCGGGCCGCAACCTGCGCGCGGCGATCGGGGTCGGGGTCGGGCTCGGCGCGGTGGTCGTCGTCTCCCTCTTCGTCTACAAGCCGGTCTTCGTCGGCGTCATAGCGGTGGCCGTGGTGGTCGGGCTGTGGGAGCTGTCCTCCCGGTTCGCCGAGCGCAAGGACATCCATGTGCCGCTCCCGCCACTGGCGGTGGGCGGCGCCGCCATGGTCGTGGCCGGCTACCTCGGCGGCACGGAGGGCGCGTGGGTGGCGACGGCGCTGACGGCGCTCGCGATCCTGCTGTGGCGGATGTTCGGACCGCCGGACAACTACCTGCGCGACGTGACGGCCGGCATCTTCACGGCGCTGTACGTGCCGTTCCTCGCCACCTTCGTGGCGCTGATACTGAGCGCGGACGACGGGCCGCGGCGGGTGCTGACGTTCCTGCTGCTGACCGTCATCAGCGACACGGGGGCGTACGCCGTGGGCTGGCGGTTCGGCCGCCGCAAGCTGGCGCCGCGCATCAGCCCCGGGAAGACGCGCGAGGGCCTGCTCGGGGCCGTCACGTTCGCCATGGCCGCCGGTGCCGTCGTGATGCCGCTGCTGATCGACGGCGGCACGTGGTGGCAGGGCCTCGTCCTCGGCCTCGGTGTCTCGGCCAGCGCGACGCTGGGCGACCTCGGCGAGTCCATGATCAAGCGGGACCTCGGCATCAAGGACATGGGCACCCTGCTCCCCGGGCACGGCGGGATCATGGACCGGCTCGACTCCATACTGCCGACCGCCCCCGTGGTGTGGCTCCTGCTGCTGGCCTTCGTCGGCGCCGGCTGAGGCGGCACCGGGCGGGCCGGACGGCCGGTCCGGCGATCTGCGACACTGGCAGGACCATGCCTGCACCTGGAGAACTCACCTTCATCGCGCCGCGCGGGGCCGCCAGGCCGCCGCGGCACCTCGCCGACCTCACGCCCGCCGAGCGCCGGGAGGCCGTCGCCGCGCTGGGGGAGAAGCCGTTCCGCGCGCGCCAGTTGTCGCAAGCCTACTTCGGCCGCTTCACCGCGGACCCGGCGGACTGGACGGATGTCCCGGCGGCCGCCCGTGAGCGGCTCGCGGCCGAGCTGCTGCCGCCGCTCATGACCGAGGTGCGGCACATCACGTGCGACGAGGGCGCCACCCGCAAGACCCTGTGGCGCCTGCACGACGGGACGCTCGTCGAGTCCGTGCTGATGCGCTACCCGGACCGGGTGACGATGTGCGTCTCGTCGCAGGCCGGGTGCGGCATGAACTGCCCCTTCTGCGCCACGGGGCAGGCCGGCCTCGACCGCAACCTGTCGACCGCCGAGATCGTGCACCAGATCGTGGCCGGGATGCGGGCGCTGCGCGACGGCGAGGTGCCGGGCGGCCCAGCGCGCCTGTCGAACATCGTCTTCATGGGCATGGGCGAGCCGCTCGCCAACTACCGCAGGGTCACCGGCGCGATCCGGCGGCTGACGGACGCCGCGCCGGACGGGGTGGGCCTGTCCCAGCGCGGGATCACCGTGTCGACGGTGGGGCTCGTGCCGGCGATGCGGAAGTTCGCCGAGGAGGGCTTCTCCTGCCGTCTCGCCGTCTCGCTGCACGCGCCCGACGACGAGCTGCGCGACACCCTCGTCCCGGTGAACACGCGCTGGAAGGTCCGCGAGGTCCTGGACGCCGCCTGGGAGTACGCGGAGCGGTCGGGCCGCCGCATCTCGATCGAGTACGCGCTCATCCGTGACATCAACGACCAGGCGTGGCGGGCCGACCTCCTCGGCCGGCTGCTGAAGGGCCGCGGCGCGCACGTCAACCTGATCCCGCTGAACCCGACGCCGGGCTCGAAGTGGACGGCCTCGCGCCCGGAGGACGAGCGGGCGTTCGTCGCGGCGCTGGAGGCGCGGGGCGTGCCGGTCACCGTGCGGGACACGCGGGGCCAGGAGATCGACGGCGCCTGCGGCCAGCTCGCGGCGGTGGAACGGGCCTGATCCGTAAGGGGCGCGGGTGGGCAACACCGCGTCCCTCCTTCGCGGATCACGGGCGCCTCAGCCGGTGGCCCTCCGGCCTGCCATGACGGCGTCGATGAAGGCGTCCGGCGGCCGGTAGCGGTGCGCCGTCACGTAGTGCAGCACGAGGGTCGGCGCGATGAGGAGGGTGCCGTCGGGCGCGGCCACCCTGACCTCCGCCGTCCCGAGGGTGACCGGCACGCCGCCCACGGCCGTCCTGACGGGCTTCCCCGGCGCGGCGCCGGGGCGGTGCCACAGGCCGCACGGGTGGAATCCGCGGGTGACGGCCCGGCGGTCGTCCCGGCACAGCAGGGCCAGCGCCTCGGTGAAGGCGGGCGGTACCGCGCCCTTCGGATGGCGGTGGAAGGGAGCGAGCCACCCGACGTTCAGGGCGTGCACGCCGGGCTGGACGGTCTCCGGGAGGTAGGAGTAGGGGGACAGGTCGGTGTAGTGGGTCACACGATGCTCCGGCAGGCGGACCAGTGGACCAGACCGAGGTTCGGCTGTAGCAGTTCCGACAACCGTACCGGCGAGTCCACGGTGAACGGGTCGCCGTAGGCTTGCATATCGGCGTCCAGCGGATAAAGGCGGTAGTTCGGGATGCGGGTGCCCGGTCCGGCGATTTCGACGGGCACGGCGTTGACCGAACCCACCATCTGACCTCTGTCGAAAATGGCCACCGGCCCGCCGAGGTTCACCGAGATGCCGTCCTGGTACGACAGGGCCTCACCGTGGCGTGAGTAGAAGGCGATGGCCGTCCCTTCCGGAACCACGGTGGTACGGCGGAAGAGCGACCACCGGGGGAAGCCGCCGTGGCCGTCGAACACCAGCTGGCGGTCCGGGCGTCCCCAGGGCATGCGGGCGCGGTAGGGGGTGGGGGAGCAAGGGGTCAGGCCGAGCGGGTCGGCCAGCTCCTGCGGGCGGGGTACGTAGGCGACGGGGTTCGGTGCGGGGGACAGGCCGAGGGGGTCGGCCGAGGCGTACCGGCCGGTCGCGGGGTCGTAGTGGCGGTGCAGGTTGTAGTGCCAGCCGGTCTCCGCGTCGGCGTACTGGCCCGGGAAGCGCAGCGGAGTTGAGGCCGTGGCGCCGCTGCCGGTCGTCGTGAGGCCCCAGTGCGTGGCGTCGGACTGCCACGCGAGGGCGCCGTCGTCGGTGATGAGGGCGGTCGGGGAGCCCACGAGGTCGGTGAGCAGCGCGTGGAAGCGTTCGCGTACGGCGTCGTCGTTCGCCCGGTCGGTCTGGGCGACGGGGATCAGGCCGTCGAAGTCCCAGCTCACGGTACGGCCGGGCAGGCCGGGGCCGGTGGTGGTCTCCTCGACCAGGACGGACCCGGACCAGGTGAAGGCGGTGCGCTCGGCGACCGTGCCGTCCGGAGCCAGGCGTTCCTTGGCGGTCCGTCGGCCGAACGGGTCGTAACGGTACTGCCACACCGTGCCGTCCGGTGTGGTGGTGGAGGTGAGACGGTCCTCGGCGTCCCAGGTGTACCGCCAGGCGGTCGGAGAGCCCTCGCGGCGCCGTTCCACGATGCGGCCCTCCGCGTCGTGGGTGCAGTGGAACCCACCGGCGCGCACCAGGCGCGTGCCGTCGAGGACGCGGGGGCCTGCGGCGGTGTCGTCGTGGTGGGCGGTGGACCAGTCGGCGTGGGTCTGGTTGCCGGCCGCGTCGTAGGCGTACCGCTCGTGCCGGTCCGGAGCGTCCACAGCGGTGACGCGGCCCTCGGCATCTGCCGTGAGGACGGCCGTGCCGAGGATGTCGTCCCCGACGGTGACGGGGCCGCGCCCGGCGCCGTACGACCAGGTGCGGCGGTGGGTGGTCCGGTCCGCGGCCGTGACCGTCTGGCCGGTGCGGCGGGCCAGGGCGTCCCACTCGTGGGCGATCGTGGCGCCCGTGTCGAGCGTGCGGAGGGTCTCGCGGCCGGCGGCGTCGTGGGTGAGGCGGAGGGTACGGGTGCCGGAGGTCATGGCGGTGGGGGCGCCGGCCGTGTCGTAGGCCCAGGCAGTGCGGTGGCCGGACGGGGTGGTTCTGGCCAGGACGCGACCGAGGGGGTCGTACGTCTGCGTGACCTTGGAGCCGGCGTTGGTCTCGGCGGTGACGCGGCCCAGGGCGTCGCGCTCCTGGCGGACCTCCGAGCCGGGTCCGGTGGCGCGGACGATCCGGCCCGCGGCGTCGAACGCGAAGTCCGTGCGGACGCCGTCCACGTCCTTGGCGGTGACCCGGCCGAGCGCGTCGTGCTGGTGGGTGACGGTCTGGCCGAGCGCGTTGACGCGGGCGGTCAGGCGTCCCGCGGCGTCGTGCCGGTAGGTGACGGTCCGGCCGTCGAAATCGTTTTCCGAGACGAGGCGGCCTGCGGCGTCGTGCCGGTAGGTCCATGTCCTGCCGTCGGGGCCGGTCACCCCGATGACGCGCAGCTCGGTGTCGTGGGTGAAACGATGTACCGCGCCGCCGGGCTTCGTCTCCGTCACGGTCACGTCGAACGGGCCGTACGTGTAGCGGGTCGTGGCGCCGGACGGGTCGGTGTGCGAGAGGCAGTTGCCCTCGGCGTCCCAGGTCCACGTCTCGCGGTTGCCGTGCGGATCGGTGTGCCACAGCGGTGAGCCGTCCGTCGTCCAGCCCATCTGGTGCACCGCGCCGAGCGGGTCTGTGATGCTCACGGGCCTGCCGAACGCGTCCCGCTCGTAGCGCACCGTCCCGCCCGACGGATCGGTCACGGCCATGGTCAGGCCGGCCGCGTCGGTCTCCGTGCGGGTGGTGCCGCCGAGGGGATCGGTGACGGACGCCAGCCGGCCGCCAGGCGCCCAGGACCAGCGCGTGACGTGTCCCGCCGGGTCCGTGAGGGCGGTCGGGTTGCCGTGGTCGTCGTACTCCTGGCGCCAGGTCGTGCCGTCCGCCTCGACGGCCAGCGTCTGCTGCCCGGCCGCGTTGTACTCGGCGCTCAGGACGGCCCCGTCCGGGCGCACCATGCCGGTCATGTCGCCGTTGTCGTCGTAGGAGTAGGCGGTGGTGTGGCCGAGAGGATCGGTGATCGACAGGAGGCGGTCGTAGCGGTCCGTGGTGCGGTGCATCGTTCCACCGAGCGGATCGGTCTCGGCGACGAGCTGGTAGCAGTCGTTGAACTGGTAGACGGTGGTGTGGCCGAGGGAGTCCGTGAACAGCGTGCGGTGGTGGGCCTCGTCGTACTCGACGGTGCTGGCCAGGAACCCGCCGGTGCCGTCCGTGGCGACACAGCGGCCCGCTTCGTCGTAGGTGTATCGGTACACCATGCCGTTGCGGTCGGTCCAGCCGGTGAGCCGGCGGCGTCCGTCGTACGTCAGGCGCAGCGGACGGTCGTGCTCGGGGTCGTGGACCGCCGCCAGGTTGCCGCGCTCGTCGTAGGCGTAGCGGCGCAGGAGGGGCCGGTCGGGGGCGCTGAGGAGGCGGAGTTCGGTGACGCGTCCGTCGTGCGTGGTGATGCCGACGTGGTACCCCGCGTCGTGGACCAGGCCGGTCGGGGCGCCCTGCTCGTCGTACGTGACGCTGATCCGGTTGCCGTTGCGGTCGGTCAGGGCGGTGAGGGGGAGTTCGCCGCCCAGGCGGCCGGGGATGGGCGCGAAGTGCAGCGTGTGGCCGGTCGCGCGATCCGTGACGGTGAGCGGGCTGCCCGGCCCGTCCTCCCAGGCCAGGGCGTGACGGGGGCCTTCCACGGGCATGACCGGGGCGTCCGGCAGCGGGCGCGGGTAGTACAGCGTCATGCCGTCCTCGGCACACAGGCGCACGCCCTCCGCGTCGAGCACGAGCCGCTGGTCGAGGGTCGAGGCCCAGGAGCGGCCGAACCACGTACCCGAACGGACCGAGCTGCGGTGGTGGCGCCGCAGGACGAGCGGCAGCACACCGGGCAGGTCGACGTCCGTCGCGGACAGGACGACCTCACCCGTCGCCATGTCGATCGGGTCCGTGCGGCAGGTCAGGCCGCGGATGTCACGGCCCGCGCGCCGGATCGCGGGGCCGAGGCCACGCACGCCGGCCGACAGGCCGCGCATGCCGGTACGGGCGGCGGCGAGGCCGCCCTTGAGCCCCCGGGCGAGGCCGCCGAGGGTGGTGATGCCCTTCATGCCGGGGATGCAGTCGAGCAGCGCCAAGCCGACGTCGAGGAGGCCTGCCCTGCCCTGGCTGTACTTGATCAGTGTGTCGGCGAGGACGACGAGGGCGGCGGCGAGGACGACCCAGGCCAGCGGCCCGCCGATGATCATGACGACGATGCCGAGGACGGCGACGACCACCTTGCAGACGTCGACGATCGTGTCCCAGTTCTCCGACACCCAGTGGAAGGCGTCCTCCCACCACTTCCGGTTGTGGATGCCCGCGTCGGACGCCTCGTCGATGTCGCGGGCCGCGTTCCGGGCCGCCTCCTCGCGCATCTCCTTCGCCTGCTCGGCCAGCCGGCGCGCGGCGGTGAGACGTTCCTGCGCGTCGTCCACCCGGTCGCGCGCCGCGTGCCTGGCCGTCTCGGCCGCCGTCCGCTCGCGCGTCGCGGCACGCACCTCGCTGTCGTCCGGCGGCTCGGCGTCCGTCCGTTCGCCCGCACGCTCCAGACGGTTCACCTCGTCCCTGGTCTGCCAGACCTGCTCCCAGGCGGCGTTCAGGTCGGCCTGGGCCGCGGTGAGGTCGGCCTGCGCGGCGACGGCACGTTCCAGCGCGCGGTCGGCCTGGCCCTGCGCGGTCTCCAGCTTCGGCCAGTAGGTGTGGAGCGCCTGCGCGCACAGGTCGTAGGAGTTCTGGAGCTTGGTGAGGTTGTCCGGGACGCCGTCGAACTCGTCGCGGAACGCCTCGGCCGACAGCCCCGACCAGTCCTGCACGGCGCGGTCCCCGGCCATGCCCCTGATCTTCCCCAGCGCCTCGCCGACATCGTCGGCGAACGTCTGCAATTCGTCTGCGAGAGTGCGAACGTCGGCCGGGTCGCCAGGAGTTGGGTCCGAGTCCATGCCCAGGGGCGACCAGTCGGAAGCTCGTGCCATGTGCGTATCCCTGACGTGCTGGGCGAATGTGCTGAGGCGAACATACCTTCGCCCCCGATCCGTCCTTTCGGGTGGCACCCGTCCGGCTGATATTGTTGCGTGACGAGTACACAATCAGGACACACCGTCCACGACATTCCGACAGGGGAGCGCTCGCAGCGCTGAGAGTGCGGCATCGGCCGCAGACCCTCGAACCTCGCCCGGGTCATGCCGGGTAGGAAGTTCGGATCACTCTCTCGTGCCTGCCTGCGCGCGCCCGCGCGGAGAAGGCAGCATCATGAAGCGCACCGCGATGTCCCGCCCGGCTCTCGGGGCCGCCGGGCTGGTCCTCGGCCTCGGCCTGGTCACCGCCTGCGGTGGCGACGACGCCGGGGAGCAGGGCGACGGCGGTTCGAAGGACGTCACGCTCGTCACGCACGACTCCTTCGCGATCTCCGACGACGTGCTCGCCGAGTTCGAGCGGCAGAGCGGCTACACGGTGCACATCGTGCGCGGCGGCGACGCGGGCGTCGTCGTCAACCAGGCCGTGCTCTCGCAGGGCGCCCCCCAGGGCGACGTCCTCTTCGGTATCGACAACACGCTGCTGTCCCGCGCGCTGGACGAGGACGTCTTCACGCCGTACGAGCCGGCCGGGATCGACGCCGTCCCCGCCGACCTGCGCCTGGACGACGAGAACCGGGTCACCCCCGTCGACACGGGTGACATCTGCGTCAACTACGACCGCGCCTGGTTCGCCGACCACGGCGTCGAACCGCCCGCCACCCTGGAGGACCTGGCCGACCCCGCCTACCGCGACCTCCTCGTCGTGGAGAACGCCGCCACCTCGTCGCCCGGCCTCGGCTTCGTGCTGGCGACCGTCGCCGCCTTCGGCGAGGACGGCTTCGCGGACTACTGGGAGCGGCTCGCCGACAACGGCGTGGAGGTCGTCGACGGCTGGGAGCAGGCGTACAACGAGCGCTTCTCCGGTGCCGGGCAGGGCGGCGACCGGCCGCTCGTCGTCTCCTACGCGTCCAGCCCGCCCGCCGGCGTCGTCTACGGCGGTGACGAGCGTCCCGACGAGGCCCCCACCGGCGTCGCGACGGGAACGTGCTTCCGGCAGATCGAGTTCGCCGGCCTGCTGGACGGCGCGGAGAACCCCGAGGGCGGCCGCGCGCTCCTCGACTTCCTGATCGGCCGGGAGTTCCAGGAGGACATGCCGCTCACGATGTTCGTGCGCCCGGTGCTGCCTGACGCGGCGCTGCCGGAGGAGTTCACGCGTTACGGAGCGGTCGTCGACGACCCGTACAGCATGGCGCCCGAGGAGATCGCCGAGGGCCGCGACGGCTGGATCGACACCTGGACCTCCGCGGTTCTCGGATGACGCCGGCCGGACGCGCCGCAGTCGTACGGGCCGCGCTGCTCGCGGTGCCTGTGGCCTTCCTCGCCGTCTTCTTCGCCTACCCCGTGACGGCGATCGTCGGGCGCGGGCTGCGGGAGGACGGTTCCTGGCAGCTCGGCCGTGCGGCGGAGATCCTGGGGGACGGCGACACGGTGCGGGTGCTGTGGTTCACCGTCTGGCAGGCCGCCGCCTCGACCGTGCTGACGCTGGTGCTCGCGCTGCCGGCGGCGTGGGCGTTCGCGCGGCTGCGGTTCCCGGGGCGGCGCGTACTGCACGCCGCGGTGACCGTGCCGTTCGTACTGCCCACCGTCGTGACAGGAGCGGCGTTCCTCGCGCTCGTGGGCCGGGGCGGGCTGCTCGACGACTGGTGGGGCGTACGGCTCGACAACTCGGTGTGGGCGATCCTCCTCGCCCACGCCTGCCTCAACTTCGCCGTCGTCGTCCGCACGGTCGGCGGGCTGTGGGGCCAGCTCGACCCGCGCCAGGAGGAGGCCGCCCGCGTGCTCGGCGCCTCGCCACGGGCCGCCTGGCTGCGGGTGACCCTGCCCGCCCTGACCCCGGCCGTGGCGTCGGCGGCGGCCATGGTGTTCCTCTTCACCTTCACGTCCTTCGGCGTCGTGCAGATCCTCGGCGGACCGCGCAACGGCACGCTGGAGGTCGAGATCTACCGGCAGACCGCCCAGTTCCTCGACCTGCCCGCCGCTGCTGTCCTCACGCTGCTGCAGCTCGCACTCGTCGCGGCCATGCTCATCACCCAGTCCGTCCTGGCCCGCCGCCGCGAGACGGCCCTCTCCCTGACGGACGCGGACCGTACGGCCCGCCCGCCGCGCGGCGCAGCGCAGTGGGCAGTGCTGGGGACCGTCCTCACGGTCATCGCGCTGCTGCTGCTCCTCCCGCTCGCCGTCCTGGTCGAACGCTCCCTGTCCGTCCCCACTGGGGGCTACGGACTGGCCAACTACCGTGCGCTCTTCTCCACCGACGGCGGCACCTTCGCCGTCGAACCCTGGACCGCGGTCGGTACGTCCCTGCGCTACGCCGCCATGGCCACGGTCATCGCCCTGGTGATCGGCGGCCTCGCGGCGGCGGCCCTCGCACGCCGCGGTGGGGGGCGACTGCTGCGCGGCTTCGACGCGCTGCTGATGCTGCCGCTCGGCACCTCGGCCGTCACGGTGGGCTTCGGCTTCCTCATCACGCTGGACGAACCGCCGCTCGACCTGCGGCAGTCCTGGATGCTCGTGCCGCTGGCCCAGGCACTGGTCGGCGTCCCGTTCGTCGTACGCGTCCTGCTGCCGGTGCTGCGCGCCGTGGACGACCGGCTGCGGCAGGCCGCCGCCGTCCTCGGCGCCTCGCCCGCGCGGGTGTGGCGGGAGGTGGACCTGCCGCTGGCGCGGCGGGCGCTGCTCGTCGCCGCTGGGTTCGCGTTCGCCGTGTCGCTCGGCGAGTTCGGCGCGACCGTGTTCATCGCGCGCGCCGACAGCCCCACGCTGCCCGTGGCCGTGGCCCGCCTCCTCAGCCGCCCGGGCGCCCTCAACTACGGACAGGCCATGGCCCTCAGCACCGTCCTGATGGCCGTCTGCACCCTCACGCTGCTCGTCCTCGAACGCCTGCGCCCGCCGGAGACGGAGACCCCATGACCGCCGCACCCATGCCCCCCGCCCTCCTGGAACTCGCGGGCCTCACCGTCTCCTACGGCGACCGCACGGCGCTCCACGGCGTGGACCTCACCGTCGCCGACCACGAGACGGTCTGCGTCCTCGGACCGAGCGGCAGCGGCAAGTCCACGCTGCTGCGGGCCGTCGCCGGGCTCGTCCCCGCCGCCGACGGAGCGGTGCGGCTGGCCGGCCAGGAACAGGCGGGCGTACCCGCGCACCGGCGCGAGGTGGGGCTGATGTTCCAGGACCACCAGCTGTTCCCGCAGCGCGACGTGGGCGGCAACATCGCGTTCGGCCTGCGGATGCGGCGCGTGCCGCGCGCGGAGACGGCGCGCCGCGTGGCCGAACTGCTCGACCTCGTCGGCCTGCCCGACGCGGCGCGCCGCCCCGTCGGCGCGCTGTCCGGCGGCGAGCAGCAGCGCGTCGCCCTCGCCCGCGCCCTCGCGCCCAGGCCCCGCCTCCTCATGCTGGACGAGCCGCTCGGTCAGCTCGACCGCGACCTGCGGGACCGGCTCGTCGTCGAGCTGCGGCAGTTGTTCCGTGACCTCGGGACGACCGTGCTCGCCGTCACGCACGACCAGGCGGAGGCGTTCGCGCTGGCCGACCGGGTCGTCGTCATGCGGGACGGGCGCGTCGCGCAGACCGGCACGCCGGTGGAGGTCTGGCGGCGCCCTGCGGACGCGTTCGTGGCGCGTTTCCTCGGCTTCCGCAATGTCACCGGCACCGCCGTCGAGGTCCGCGACGGCACGGCTGCCACGGAGTGGGGCGAGGTGCCCGTCCCGGCCGGTACGGGGGACGGCCGCCGGCGGCTGCTGGTCCGGCCGTCCGGCGTACGGCTCACGGCGCCCGCCGACGCGCCGCTGCGCGCCACCGTCGCGGCCCGGACGTTCCGCGGGGACCACGTGCTGCTGCTCCTCGACTGCGCGCGGGGTCCCCGCCTGGAGGCGGCCTGCCCGCTGCGGGCCGCGCCGGCCGAGGGCGAGGCGGTGGGCGTGGCGTTCGACCCGGCGGAGGTCGTCGCGCTGGACGGCGAGGCGGTCACGCCCGCGGCGGGGGCACGGTCGGCCGTGTGACGCGTCGGCCGGCCGGGGCGGCCGCGGGACGGTGCCGACCGCCGGGCGCGCCCCGTCTCAGGCCGGGTCCGTGACACGTCCCGACGCCGCCGCGATCACCTCGTCCAGGGTGTCGCGCGAGCGCACGAGGTCACGGATCATGCGGTCGATGCGTGCCCGCTCCGCGGTGAGGTCGGCGACCAGCCGTGCGTCGGCCGTCTCCGCCGGTCCGCCGTCCTCGTCCCGCATGCACGGCAGGAGCTGCGCGATCTTGGCGCTGCACAGTCCGGCGGCGTACAACTCCTGGATGCGGACGACGCGATCGACCGCGCTCCCGGCGTACTCGCGGTGTCCGCCGGGGGTGCGGTCGGACGTCAGCAGCCCCTGCTGCTCGTAGTAGCGCAGCGAGCGCTCGCTCACCCCCGCGCGGCGCGCCAGCTCACCGATCCGCATCCCGCGCCCCCCTTCCGACTTGAACTTGACACCGATGTCAATTCTTACGCTGCCGCCATGACCGAGACAACCGCGACCGCCTCCGCCCCCGCCACGCCCGACGTCGCCCGGCTGTTCGAGCCGGTGCGCCTGGGTCCCCTCACCCTGCCCAACCGGTTGGTGATGGCGCCGATGACCCGCAACCGCGCCGACGCCGACGGCGTTCCCACGCCCCTCATGAGCACCTACTACAGCCAGCGCGCCACGGCCGGTCTGATCATCGCCGAGGCGGCAACGCCCAGCCTCGTCGGCCGCACCTATCCGCACACGGCCGGCATCCACACCGACGCCCAGGCGGCCGGCTGGCGGCACGTCACCCGGGCGGTCGGCGCAGCGGGCGGGCGGACATTCCTCCAGATCCAGCACGGCGGCCGCGTGGGTCACCCCGACACCAGCGGGCTCCTGCCCGTGGCGCCCTCCGCGATCCCGCTCCCGGAGACCGTCCACACCCCCACCGGCCGCAAGGAGGCCGTCGTCCCGCGCGCGATGACCGCCGGGGACATCCGGGACACGGTTGCGGACTTCGCCGCTGCGGCCCGCCGGGCCGTCGACGCGGGCTTCGCCGGCGTGGAGGTGCACAGCGCCAACGGCTACCTGCTCCACCAGTTCCTCGCGGCGAACACGAACCACCGCACCGACGCCTACGGCGGGTCGCCGGCCGGCCGCATCCGTCTCACCGTCGAGGTCGTGGACGCCGTCGCCGCGGCCATCGGCGCCGAGCGCGTGGGCCTGCGCGTCTCCCCGGGGTCCACGGTCAACGGCATCGTGGAGACCGACTCCGACGTGCTGTACCCCGCGCTGCTCGACGCCGTCGCCGGCAGGGGACTCGCGTACCTGCACATCGTCCGGTCCGACTCCGCCGACCCCCTCTTCGGCCGCCTGCGCGCCCAGTGGCCGGGCACGCTGATCGGCAACCCGGTGCTCCCCGACGCGATCCCGGACGACGGCGGCCGGGCGGCGGCCGAACGGCTGCGGGCGGCCGGCGCCGACCTGATCGCGCTCGGCCGCCCGTTCCTCGCCAACCCGGACCTCGTCCGGCGGCTGCGGACCGGCGCGCCCGTCAATCCGGTGCGGGACGCCTACCTGATGTACGTGGGCGGAGCCACCGGGTACACCGACTACCCCGCTCTGCGAGCCTCCCGGTGACGTACGGTCAGCGGCCGGTCGGCAGGGTGATCATCTGCGCGGCCAGCCACGTCAGGGGCAGGAACACGGCCAGCAGAACCGCGGTGCGGAGCATGGCCGACCGGCGCAGCAGCCCGCGCGGGGCGCCGAGCCGCAGCAACAGGGCCGTGGCGGGGCGCCGTGCGGAACGTGCCTGGTCGGCTGCCGTAGCAACCGATCCCATGGCGCACAGCAGGACGGTGGCGGCGCCCAGCACACCGAGAGGTCCCAGCTCACCGAGTCCGTCCAGCTCCAGCGTGGCGAGCACAGCGGCGCAGGCGGCGGACAGTGCCCCCAGCGGACGGCCCACCCGCGTGGCCTCCTCCTGGAGACCGCGCCCGGCCAGCAGGCGCAGGACACCGGGCCTGCCCGTGGCCAGCAGCAGGCCGCACACGTGGGTGAGGCCGGGAGCCGCCAGGACGACGCCCGCAGCGATCAACAGCCAGCCCGTCACCATGCCGGGACTGGCGCCACCGAGGGCACCGCCCAGGGGCAGCCAGCCATCAGGGGGAACGGCCACCGGGTCGTCGGACGCGTAGGCGGAGATGGAGATGCCGGCGCCCATCAGTGTCGTTCCCCAGGGGAGCCCCGTGGGTACGGGCAGCGGCGGTTCGGCGCGGGCCGCGTCGGCGAAATCGGCGGCCTCCACGGCGTAGGCGGTGCGCCGGCGCGCGGGACGGGCGTGCAGGGTCAGCGCGGTGGCGGCCGCGGCGGCGACCGGCGCGACGGCCAGCAGCGTCACCGTGGCGCCCAGCGGAAGCGGCCCGCCCGCCGACAGCAGGTCGGCGGCCGCGCCGTGGAACGGAAGGCTCGTGAGGTCACCGCGCAGGAGCAGGAACAGCCCCCACGCGGCTCCGCTGCCCAGCAGCCCGGCCGCCGCGGCGGAGACCGCCGCGAGCGCCGGCACCCGCGCCGGCCCCATGCCCGCCACGTCGAGCCCGGATGGCGGCCGACCCGACGGCTCCGCGCGCGCCACGACGACCGCCAGTTGCACCGTCGCCACCAGCGGGACGGCGCACCACAGCAGCCGGGGGATGGCCGAGGCGGCACCGGACGGCCGTGCCACCGCGTAGGCCAGGGCGCTCAGCAGGAGGAAACCCACCCCGCCGGCCGCGCACGCCAGCAGCAGACGGCGCAGCAGGACGGCGGGGTGGGAGCCACGGGTCAGACGGTAAGCGAGCACGGTGCCTCCGCGGCGGCGCCTTCGGCGCGGCCGTCGACGAGCGTCAGGGTCCGGTCGGCGAGCGTGGCGACCTCCGCGTCGTGCGTGGCCAGGACGACCGTGATGTGGTGCGAACGGCCCGCCGTCGTCAGGGTGCGCAGGACCTGGGCGCGGTCCGCGCGGTGCAGCGGCGCGGTCGGCTCGTCGGCGAACAGGACGTCCGGTTTGTGGACCAGCGCGCGGGCGAGCGCGATGCGCTGGCGCTGCGACTGGAGCATGGCGTACGGGCGCTTGTGGGCGCAGTCGGCGACGTCCAGGCGGTCCAGCCAGTCCATGGCGGTACGGCGGGCCGTGCGGTGTCCTGTGCCGGCGAGCAGGAGGGGCAGGGCGGCGTTCTCCCAGGCCGTGAGTTCGTCCACGAGCTGCGGAGTGTCGCCGACCCAGCCGAAGCGGTCGCGGCGCAGGCGTTCCCTGGACGGGGGCGGCAGGGTGTGGACGGGCACGCTGTTGAACCAGACCTCGCCCTCGTCGGGCACGATCTGCCCGGAGAGGCACGTGAGCAGCGTCGTCTTGCCGCAGCCGCGGGGGCCGGTCACGGCCAGGATCTCGCCCTGGCGGATGTTCACGGAGACGCCGAGGAGGGCCGGCGAACCGTTGTGGGAGTACCGCAGGCCGCGCGCCCAGAGGACATCGTTGTCGGGGGGCGCGGTGGGGGGCGGTGCGGTGGGGGACTGGGTCGGGGTTGGGGCTGTGTCGGGTGGGGCCATGGCCGTCGGCGCCTCCGCTCGTCGTGAGCCCGTACCTGGATGTCCGCAGCACGCTGACACAGGGCGGACGGGCCGGGTGGGCGACTCGGCGGGCCCCCGCGGGAATCCTCCGGACGGGGGACAGGGCGCGGGCGTGCTCATGCCCGGCGTGCGTGACGGGAGATTCTTCCCTCCGAGCGAGTGAATACTGGTGATCGTCCGGTGGGGTGGCTTGCCTGTGGCGTATTTTGCGCCTGGCGTGCTGTTCCGGAACGGCCGCCGGGCTTAGGGTGAGCCGCATGGCCGCCAGGACGGGCGAGGCAGGAGGGCTTGCGTGAGCAGCGAACCGCGTCGGGTGCGCAACTACATCGAGGGCGAGTACAGGGACGCCGCGGACGGGCGGACGCTCGACGTGCACGATCCGGCCACGGGCGAGGTGTACACGACCTCGCCGCTGTCCGGCGCGGACGACGTGAACGCCGCCATGACCGCGGCCGCCGACGCGTTCCCGGCCTGGCGTGACGCGACGCCCGCGACGCGGCAGCTCGCACTGCTGCGCATCGCCGACGCGTTCGAACGGCACGCGGACGAGCTGCTGGCCGTCGAGTGCCGGGACACCGGCAAGCCCCTGGAGCTGACGCGTGCGGAGGAACTGCCCGCGATGCTGGAGCAGATCCGGTTCTTCGCGGGGGCGGCGCGCATGCTGGAGGGCAAAGCGGCGGGGGAGTACATGTCCGGCCTCACGTCGTTCGTCCGGCGTGAGCCGCTCGGTGTGTGCGCGCAGGTCGTGCCGTGGAACTACCCGGTGATGATGGCGGTGTGGAAGTTCGCGCCGGCCCTCGCGGCCGGGAACACGGTCGTCCTCAAGCCGTCGGAGACCACGCCCGCGTCGGCGTCGTTCGTCGCGGGGCTGATCGGGGAGATCGTGCCGGCCGGCGTGTTCAACGTGGTGTGCGGCGACCGTGACACCGGCCGGCTGATGGTCGCCCACCCGGCGCCGGCGATGGTGTCGGTGACGGGGTCCGTGCGCGCGGGAGCGGAGGTGGCGGAGAGCGCGGCGCGGGACGTGAAGCGCGTCCACCTCGAACTGGGAGGCAAGGCGCCGTGCGTCGTCTTCGAGGACGCCGACATCGCGGTGGCGGTGGAGGGCATCAGGGACGCCGGCTTCTTCAACGCGGGGCAGGACTGCACGGCCGCGGCGCGGGTGCTCGTGCACGCGCCGGTGCACGACCGGTTCGTGGCCGAGCTGGCGAAGGCGGCGGAGGAGGTCAGGACGGGGGACGTGACCGATCCGGACTGCTTCTACGGGCCGCTGAACAGCGCGGAACACCTGGCGAAGGTGGCCGGTTTCGTGGACGGTCTGCCGGCGCACGCGACCGTCGTCACGGGTGGGCGCCGGGTGGGGGACCGGGGGTGGTTCTACGCGCCGACGGTGATCACGGGGTGCCGGCAGGACGACGAGATCGTGCAGCGCGAGGTGTTCGGGCCGGTCATCACCGTGCAGTCGTTCACGGACGAGGCCGAGGCGGTGCGGCTGGCCAATGACGTGGAGTACGGGCTGGCGTCGTCGGTGTGGACCCGGGACCACGGGCGGGCGATGCGCATGTCGAAGGCGCTCGACTTCGGCTGCGTGTGGATCAACACCCACATCCCGCTGGTGGGGGAGATGCCACACGGCGGCTTCAAGCAGTCGGGTTATGGGAAGGACCTGTCGGCCTACGGCTTCGAGGACTACACCCGGGTGAAGCACGTGATGACGGCGCTGTGACCCGGGTCCGGTAGAACGTTGTACGCGGCGGCGGGCCGCATCGGTCGGCTCTGTCCCGCAGTTCGAGGACCTGTGTGACGTTCGGACGGCATCGGCCGGTGGATCGTTGCACCACGCGGCGCCGGAGGTCTGCAGCCCTCCGGCGGGGTGGGCCGTCGGTCAGCTCAGCCGCGCGTCGGCGTAGACGGCCATCGCGTCGCGCTGGTAGTCGGCGAGCCCGTCGGCGATCCTGTCGAAGTTCGCGCGGAACTGCGGGTCGTCGGCGTAGGTCTTGCCCAGCCCCTTGTACGCGGCCGCGCACGGGGTCCAGAACCGGCAGACGCCCTGGTAGTGGACGTCCACCTCCTCCTGCACGGCGGGGTCGGTGACGGGTGTGCCGGCCACCATGAACTCCGCCATGCGGATCATCTGTGCCGTCGCGTCACGCTGCCACTGCTCCATGCTCTCGGGGGACATTCCCTCGATGGTCCGCTGGGACTGCTCCCACTGCTCGGGCCACCGCTCGCGTGCCTCCGCGTCATGGTCGCCGGACTCGAACCCCTCGAAAAGGTTCTCCGGCCTGTTGATCCGCTGCATGCCGCTGTTGTCCCTGCCTTCCTCCAGTTCGGCGATGGTGCGGCCCACCGTGCGGGCGAGTGTCCCCAGGCGGTCGCGTTCCGCGAGCAGCCGCCGGTGGTGCTCGCGCAGCGCGGCCAGTTGATCCACCTGGCTGTCCAGGACCGCGCGGATCTCGCGCAGACCCAGGCCGAGCTCCCGCATCAGGAGGATCTGCTGCAGCTGCAGCAGACCGTCCTCCTCGTAGTGGCGGTGTCCGTTGCTCCCGATCCACGCCGGTGGCAGCAGACCGATCTCGTCGTAGTGCCGCAGCGTCCGGGACGTCACCCCTGACATCCGGGCCACCTCGGCGATCGACCAGGCCATGGCCCCGCCTCCTGTCGCCGGGCCGGTCTCTCCGGCCACAACGAGGACGGTAGGGGTTGACGCAGCGGAAAGCGCAAGCCCGGACCGTCGTGGCCGACCGGCGGCGACGGCCGGGCACCGTCGGGTGCGACGGCCGGGAGCCATGAGCGATGCTTCGGGCGTGCGGCGGCGACCGTCCCCGTTCCCGACGGGGCGAGCCGGGTGCGGCACCGGTGTACGCGCCGCGGGTGGAGCGTCGGCGATGGATGTCAGGCGGTGATCGGCCGCGGCGTGGGCGGAGTGGAACGATGCACCCCGGCCAGTTCGCCCACCGGCGTCAGGCAGGCCCCTGGCCACCGGCGGGCCGCGTCGGGGACTGGACGACGGGCCGACCGGCGCGGGTCAATCGTTGTACCCATGCCTCGGTCCGTGCGTGCCTCGGCGGGAGCCGGTACCGCTGCCCGTGCACCAGGAGACACGCGGGGCCGGGGGCGCGAGGCGCGCGGGCGGGTGGAACGTTCTACCGCGGTGCGGTCACGGACTCGCCCATCGACGGGAGTACGTCCGGCCGTTGCCCGCCGGATGGACGCCGGAGCGGCCGAGTGCATCGTTGTACCACTGCGAGGACAGCCGGTAGCGGGTGGGCAGTTGTGGTCCGGGGTGAGGCGCCTCGGCGGTGCATCGTTCCACCTCCGTGCAGACCGCGTCGGCGGGGTACCGCAGCCGTCACGCCTCTCCCGCCCCGAGGTGCGGCGTCGAGGAGAGGGACGTTCGCCGGGTGCCGGTCCGCGGCGTCGGGGGCGAGCCGTGCGCGGCGGTCGGGTAGATCGTTGCACCGCTACCGGGAACCGCCCGGTGCCTCAGTCCGCCACCCGCCGGGTGGGCTCGCCCGACAGCGCGCCACGGCGCGCCAGTTCCGCCGCTATCGCGTGGCGGCACTTCCCCCGGCTGGTGCGGTGTTCGGCCCACCAGTGGCAGGTGCAGTCATCCGCGATCCCGTCCGCCCCGAACGTCACCCGATGGGCGTGGTCGGGGCCGGCGACCGTCGCGCCGCCCGCGCCGGCGTCCAGCCGCACCTGTCCCTCCGCCACCAGCGCGCGGGCGGCCGCGAGGCGGGGGATGAGCCGTTCCGCGCGGACGGCGTCGAACGGCAGCTCGCGGTGGAAGTACGCGGCCTCCGCCAGGTCGTAGCCGATGCGCCCCGCCGTCGCCAGCAGCCCGACGGCGGCGCGGACCCGGGTCACGGTGAGGCCCGTGTTGCCGGCCAGCGCGCCGAGGTCCAGGCCGCTGCTGTACCCGAGGTGCGGTTCGACGAGCCCCGCGTCCTCGGCGGCACGTTCGGCCTCCAGCGTGCCGCGGGCCGGCGCGTCGAACGGCAGGCCACCGCCGCGTGGATCGGCGGACAGGGTGAGGACGAGCCGCATCCCCGGCATCACCAGTTCCCAGGCCGACACGGCCGGGGCCGAGCCCGCGCGCACCGGCGGCCCGTACACCCGCAACGCCGTCGCGAACCGGAGCAGCGGACGCAGCGCCGCGAGCCGGCCAGGAGCCGCCAGGTGCACCGCTCCCGGGGACGGCGCGGCGGACAGGCGCAGCGCTGGGCCGACCGGAACGAGCCACACCGAGCGCCCGTACCCGGGCGTGGCCGTCAGCCCGGCGATGAGCCGGGTGGCCTGCGGCGCCGACAGTTCCGCCCGCAGGTCGAAGCCCGCCGACGCGGTGCCCAGTTCGGCGAAGGTGCGCAGCCAGCGTTCGGGCAGGGGTACTCGTCGCTTGCCGCGGCCGGGCACCGGGCCGTCCGGTGTGCGCGGGGCCGACCGGTCGCCGAGGGAGACACGCAGCTCCCGGGTGTCGCGGACGGCGGTCAGGGTGGCCCTGTGCTGCTCGCCCAGGTCGACACTCGTGCTGCCGCGCCCCACCGTGCCGTCCGACAGGGACTCGGGCAGGACGTCGAGCCGGGCGGCGACGCCTCGGCAGATGGACAGCGACTCGAAGCGCAACCGCTCCCCGTCGGCACCGGCGATCGGGTCGCGGGGCAGGGGGACGTGGCGGCGGCGGTCGTGGTGGGCGTTCGCCACATCGACGACCGCGAGCAGGCTCCGTGCGAACTGCTCCGGGTGCCGAACCGTTCCTTCGAACAGCCACGGTGCCGGGTGCGGACCCTCCGGGGTCGTGCCGCCGGACGTCATCAGGGTCAGTCGCCCGCGGCCCGCGTCCAGGACGGACGGCCCGGGGTATCGGTATGCGTGCCACCTTGTCGCCACCATGCGGAGCACGTTAGCGCGCGCAATCGGTTTCCGCTCCGTCGCAGGGCCGTCATGTTCCTATCTCTGAGCGAAAATTGAGGTGGCCTGACGGTGAACCTCGTTTGCCCCGCGAAGGAAAACCGCGAGACTGCAGCCCAAAGAGAACGGGTCTTCCGCGTGACCCGCAGTATGGCACTCCCGAGCCCCGGCGTCAGTCGGGGCGTCCGGAACGTGACGGTCGCGCGGCCGGATCGGAGCGGTCGATGAGCGACCGCAGCGCACCGACCCGGTTGGTCGTGATGGAGTCCACGCCCAGGGCGATCAGACGCCGCATCGTGCGCGGACTGTCCGCCGTCCACGCCGAGACCAGCAGACCCCGTGCCCGATCCTCCTCAATCGTTCTCCGCGTGATCAGACCGAACGGGTAATTGAGCCAGCGCGGGCCGATTTCGGCGAGGAACGCGTCGCGCGGCCGCGACGTGCGCTGCCAGGTGAGGCAGATCTCGGCGTCCGCGTCGGCGGTGCGGACCGCGCGCAGCGCCACCGGGTCACCGCTGTAGTACACGCGGCCCGCCGCACCCGCCCGCCGCACGGCGGCGAGCGCGGCGAGCGCGGTGCCGGCGGACCGTTCCGGCAGATCGACGAGGGTACGGACGCCCGCCGTCGTGGCCAGGGCCTCGTCCAGCGTCGGGACCCCGCCGCCCGTCACGTCCCGCAGCTCGCGCGCCGTCAGGCCGGCCACCGGACGCCGGTGCCCCCAGAGCCGGTCGAGCGTCGCGTCGTGCACGACGACGGGGACGCCGTCGGCCGTGCGCCGCACGTCCAGCTCCACGGCGTCGGCGCCCGCGGCGACGGCGGAGCGGAAGGAGGCGAGGGTGTTCTCCCGCTCGTGGTACGGATCGCCCCGGTGGGCGACCGCCAGCACCCGCCGGCTCACTCCGGCCACGACGCCGCGTACCCGTCGATCTCGGCCAGGAGCCGCGCCTTGCCCGGGGCGTCGAGGAACGACGCCCGCACCGCCGCGCGCGCCAGGTCCGCCACGCCGGCGGCGTCCAGGCCGAGCAGCCGCGCCGCGACCGCGTACTCGGTGTCCAGGTCGGTCGCGAACATGGGCGGGTCGTCCGAGTTGATCGTGACGGTCACCCCGGCCTCGACGAAGGCGCGCAGCGGGTGCTCGTCCAGGGAGGCCACGGCGCGGGTGGCGACGTTCGATGTGGGGCAGACCTCCAGCGGGATGCCCGTCTCGGCCAGGTGGGCCAGCAGTGCCGGGTCCTTGGCGGCGCTGGTGCCGTGCCCGATGCGCTCCGCGCGCAGCTCGGTCAGGGCGTCCCACACGGTGCCGGGTCCTGTCGTCTCGCCCGCGTGCGGGACGCTGTGCAGGCCGGCGGCCAGGGCGCGCTCGAAGTACGGCTTGAACTGCGGGCGCGGCCACCCCGCCTCCGGGCCGCCGAGGCCGAACGACACCAGCCCGTCCGGGCGCAGGTCGCACGCCAGCCTGGCGGTCTCCTCCGCCGCCGGGAGGCCCAGTTCGCCGGGGATGTCGAAGCACCAGCGCAGGACCGTCCCGAAGTCGCGCTCGGCCGTGGTCCGCGCGTCCTCTATCGCCTCCATGAACGCCACGTCCGGGATGCCGCGCCGCACGGACGAGTAGGGGGTGACCGTCAGTTCGGCGTACCGGATGTTCCTGGCCGCCATGTCGCGGGCGATCTCGTACGTGAGCAGGCGCACGTCCTCGGCGTCCCGCACGAGGTCCACGACCGAGAGGTAGACCTGGATGAAGTGCGCGAAGTCGCGGAAGGTGAAGTACCGCTCCAGCTCGGCCGGGTCCTTCGGCACCGGCGAGTCGGGGTGCCGTCCGGCCAGCTCCGCCACGATGCGCGGCGAGGCCGAGCCGACGTGGTGCACATGCAGCTCGGCCTTGGGGAGCCCGGCGATGAAAGCGGTCAGATCGGACAACGGACCCTCCACGGACGAACGGTGTCCGCTCATCGTAGGCGGGGTGTCCGCGCGGGAGCGGGGCGGCCGTAAGGTGTGCCAAGACACTGGGAGGTCGTGTGACTGCGGAGCAGCCCAACCCGTTCCGTGCCCCGGCGGCCGCGGCCGGGCCGTACACCCCGGCGCAGCCCGTCGCCGCGCCGGGGCCGGTGCCGCCGCCCCCGTCCGTGCCGCCGGCCGGACACGGCGTGCCGCCCCAGCAGAATCCGTACGCCCCGCCGGCCGGCCCGCCCTTCCCGCCGCCCGGCACGCGGCAGGCGTACCCGGGCGCGCACGGTCCCGGCGTGCCGGCGCCGTGGCCACCGCCGCCGCCCCCGCGCCCGGCCAACGGCTTCGGCGTCACCGCGCTCGTGCTCGGCTTCATCGCGGCAGCCTGCTGCTGGACGTACTACGGCAGTCCCGCGGCCCTCGTCTGCGGTGTCCTGGCGGTCGTCTTCGGCCGCCTGGGGCTGCGGCGCGTCGTGAGCGGGCGGGCGGACAACCGGGGCATCGCGCTCGGCGGCCTGTGGGCGGGCGCGGGCGGCGGCGCCGTGGCGCTGGTCCTCAGTGTCCTGCTGGTCATCTACGGCGTGCCGCGCGTGCAGGTGGAGACGGAAGCAGGGGCCGCGTACCTGGCGGGGCCGGCCGAGACCGTGACCTTCGACGACGGCATGGCCGTCTCGTTCGGCACGCCGCGGAACCAGGGGGCGGACACGGCGGCCGAGCCGGGGGACGCGACGTACGAGATCACCGCGACCGTGGCCAACGGCACGGACCACCTGGTCGAGCTGGACGACGACGGCATCAACGTCCTGGTCGGCGACAACGAACTGCCCGACCAGTACTACTACCGCGAGGCGGCGCGCGAGGACCTGGCGCCGGGGCAGACGGTACGGGTGCGGTTCATGATCGAGGTGCCGGGGGAGACGGTCGTGCTCGGCGTCGACTACCGGCCGAGCGACGACCACGAGTGGGCGTACTGGGAGTTCGACCTGGACGGCGGCGACCGTTCCGGGACGGACGACCAGGGCACGGACGGCGATCTGGACGTCTGACGGCGGTTCCCATCGGCTTCCGGCCCGGGCGGGAGGTTGTCGCCCCTGACACCCCGACAGCAGACCGAACCGGGCGCGTGGTGCTGGCGACGGGCGCGGACGGCGAGCTGGTGGCGATCAAGATGGTGCACGCCCACCTGGCCCGCGACGACGACTTCCGGCGGCGCTTCCGGCGCGAGGCGGCTGCCACCCGTACGGTGGCCGGCGACCGCGTCGCGTCCGTCGTCCACGCCGACCCGGACGCCGAGGCGCCCTGGCTGGCCTCCGAGTTCGTCCACGGTCCCGCGCTGCGGGAGGTCGTGGACGACATCGGTCCCCTGCCGCAGGACGCGGTTGTGCGGCTGGCCGCCGGACTGGCCGCCGCGCTGCGCGACATCCACGGGGCGGGGCTCGTCCACCGCGACCTCTCGCCCTCGAACGTGCTGCTCGCCGAGGACGGACCGAAGGTGATCGACTTCGGCATCGTCCGGGCGGCGGACGGCGCGTCCCGCAGCCGCCACACCAGCCTCACGGGTGTCGGCTCGCTCATCGGCGCGCCCGGTTTCATGTCGCCGGAACAGGCGTCCGGGCAGCCCGTGACACCGGCCACCGACGTGTTCTCCCTGGGCACGACGCTGCTCGTGGCCTGTACGGGGACCAATCCGTTCGAGGGGCCGGGCGTCCCGCAGAGCCTCTACAACGTCGTGCACACCGAGCCCGACCTCGCTCCGCTGCCGGACCCGCTGAGGCGGATCATCGAGCCGTGCCAAGGACCCCGGGCAGCGCCCCACTCCGGCCCGGCTGCTGGAACTCATCGGCCCGGCGGCCGCAACGCCCCGGTCCTGGCCCGACGGGATCGTCCGGCTGACCGAGCGGCGCCGCGCGCAGGTCCGCCGCCGCGTCGCCGCCGGGCCGCCCCGGGCCTCCCGCCGCACATCATGTCCGCTCCCGAGCCAGCCCGCTCACCCGTGCGCAGGGAGGCCGGCCCAGCGCGGGCGACGGCCGGGCCCGCCGCCGGGGGCCGGTCCGCACCGGTGCGATCGCGGCCCTGGCCGCGGCCTCGGCAGCCGTGCTCGCCACCGCCGTCGTCCTGAACCGGGGGGACGACGGCACCGACCCGCCGGAGCCCTCCTCCGGCAGCGAGGCCGTGCAGGCCGAGGAGGGGGACTGCTTCGCGAACGAGGGGAGCCTGCGGGACCCGGAGCTGACGCCGATGGGGGAGTGCGAGTCCGGGGCGTTCGAGGTCCTGCGCGTCGTCCACGGCTCGGCCGCTGAGGCGGCATGCGAGGGGACGCCCCTGAGCGACCTGACCGCGGTCCAGCCCGAGCAGGACGTCACGCTGTGCCTCACCTATCGCCACGGGGAGGAGGACGTCTACCACGCGCGCGAGGGCGACTGCGTCGAGGAGTACGACTTCGGGGACGACCGCTGGATGCTGGAGGACTGCAGCACGGGGGACTTCACCGTCGTCGAGCGCCTGGAAGGGACGAGTGACGACTCCGGCTGTGACCGGTCGCGGCCGGGCTCCTACAGCCGTCCGTACCCGGTGGAGTCCTGGCCGGAACTCGACACGGTGCTGTGCCTGTCGGCGAACCACCCGAGTGACATCGGGTACGCGCAGCCGAGCGACTGCCTGCGGGTGTCAGGCCCGGAAGGTCACCGTTCCTTCGAGTTCGCGGACTGCGACGGCGCGGACATCGCCACGGTCACCCAGCGCAAGAACAGCTACGACGCCGACGACATCGACGCCTACTGCGGCCGGGACGGCGGGTCCGGGTTCAGCCCGGAAGGGTTCCCCGAGCTGGCCTACACCGCGTGCTGGCGTTTCCTGTGACGCGGGGTGCGGGCCTCCCGGGCGGTGCGGACGTGTGATCGTCCGCACCGGTTCCGGGAGGCCCGCACCCGGTCACGGGCGCACGGCCGTGAGCGCCCGGTTCAGAGGGCGGCGAACGCGCCGGCGAGGACGTCGAGTCCCTCGTTCAGCAGGTCCTCGCCGATGACCAGGGGCGGGAGGAAGCGGATCACGTTGCCGTAGGTGCCGGTGGTGAGGACGAGAACGCCCTCGGCGTGGCACGCCGCGGCGATCCGCGCGGTGGCCGCGGGGTCGGGGTCCTTCGTGCCCGGTGCAACGATTTCCACGGCCATCATCGCGCCGCGTCCCCGCACGTCGCCGATCGCCGCGTGCTTCGCGGCCAGTTCGGTGAGCCGGTCCGTCATGATCTCGCCGATGCGGCGGGCGCGGGCCGGGAGGTCCAGGTCGCGCATCGTCTCGATGGCGCCGAGGGCCGCCGCGCAGGCCACCGGGTTGCCGCCGTAGGTGCCGCCGAGACCGCCGGAGTGGGCGGCGTCCATGATCTCGGCTCGTCCGGTCACCGCGGCCAGCGGCAGGCCGCCCGCGATGCCCTTGGCCGTCGTGATCAGGTCCGGCACGAGGCCCTCGTCCTCGCTGGCGAACCACTGCCCGGTCCGGCAGAAGCCGGACTGGATCTCGTCCGCCACGAAAACGATGCCGTGCTCCCGCGCGAACTCCGCGATCCGCGGCAGGAAACCGCGCGCGGGAACGATGAACCCGCCCTCGCCGAGGATCGGCTCCACCACGATCGCCGCCGTGTTCTCCGCGCCGATCTGCTTCGTGATCTGCTCGATCACCTGGGCGGCGGCCTCCTCGGCGCACCGCTCCGGGCCGCTGACCCAGCGGTACGGGTACGCCATCGGCACCCGGTACACCTCCGGCGCGAACGGCCCGAAGCCGTGCTTGTACGGCATGTTCTTCGACGTCAGCGCCATGGTGAGGTTCGTGCGGCCGTGGTAGCCGTGGTCGAAGACGACGACCGCCTGCCGCTTGGTGTGGTAGCGGGCGATCTTGACGGCGTTCTCGACGGCCTCGGCGCCGGAGTTGACCAGGATCGACTTCTTCGCGTGGTCGCCGGGGGTGAGGCGGGCCAGCTCCTCGCACACCTCCACGTAGCCCTCGTACGGCGTGACCATCGCGCAGGTGTGGGTGAAGTCGGCGAGCTGGGCGGTCGCCCGGCGGACCACGGCCTCGGCGCTGTTGCCGACGGAGGTGACGGCGATGCCGGAGCCGAGGTCGATGAAGCTGTTGCCGTCCACGTCCTCCAGGACGCCGCCGCCCGCGCGCCGCGCGAAGACGGGCAGCACGGTGCCCACACCCGCGGCCACCGCGGCCTGCTTCCGTGCCATGAGTTCGCGTGACAGCGGGCCGGGGATCTCGGTGATGAGCCGGCGGCGCTGGGGGAGGGAGGGGCCGCCGGTCGTCGCCGCGGCCGCGGCGCTCGTGGGGGTCGTGGGGGCGCTCATACGGGACTCCTCGTCGCGAAGGGAGTGGATTCGTGGCTGTGTGCGGCTTTCTGTGTCCTCTCTGCGCAGGCTAGGGGGAAGGCCGGTCGCCGGGCATGCGCCGTTCCGGAGCAGTCGGGATGCGTACTTGGCCGAGTTGGAAGGGATGTTCCGGTGGATCTTCTAATGCTAAATTTGCATCCAACCATTAGGGGGGTGGTGGCCGTGACCGGACCAGGGGAATCACCCAGGCGCACGCGCGACTTCGTGCTGGAGGCGCACGACAGACTCCGCGCGCTGCTGCCCGCACTCACGGACGGGGCGGAACGGGAGCCGAGCGCCCTGCCGGGATGGAGCCGGGCGCACCTGCTGTCGCATGTGGAGGGCGTGGCGCTCGCGCAGGCCCGCCAGGCGCGGTACGCGCTGCGCGGTGAACTGGTCGAGGTGTACGACGGCGGGCGGCCGGCACGCGCGGCGGCCATCGAGGCGGGTGCGGTGCGCGGGGCGGCGGAGCTGCGGACGGCGGTGACGGCGGCCCTCGACAGTGCCGCCGACGCGTGGTCGGCCGTGGGCCCCGACGACTGGGGCCGGCGCGTCGCCTACCGCGACGGGGTCCTCCTGGACGCCCTGCTGGCGTGGTGGCGCGAGGTCGAGATCCACACGGCGGACGCCCGGCTCGGATCGGGTACGCGGGAGTGGCGGCGCGAGTTCTGTGCCCATGCGCTGGACTTCCTGGCGCCCCGGGCGCCCGAGGGCGTCCGGCTCACCCTCGTCGCGACCGACGGCCCGGAACGCCGGACACTCGGCGGCGCGGGCCGCCCGCTGACCGTGGCGGGACGGCTGACCGACCTGACGGCGTGGCTGGCGGGCCGCGCGCCGGAAGGCCAGACGACCCCGCCGGTGGAAAACCTTCCACCACTGCTCCCCTGGCCCTGACGGACAGCGTGGGACGGCAGGCGCGGGGCCGCCGGAAGTCCGTTCCGGCGGCGCGCGGACGAGGGGTGCGGCCCGATGCGTGGGTGCATCGTTGTAGCCGGTCCGCGTTCGCCGGCGTGAGTGGTGTTTCGGCGGGCTGTTCCGGGTGGTTGGGCCATGGTGGGTGTTCTCGGTGCGGCGGCGCGTGCAACGTTGTACCGGCCGTGCGGTCCGTCGAGTCGGCCGGGTGGCGGTGCGAGGCTCCTCGGGAGAGTGCGCGGGGGCGGCGGGGCCGTCCGTGTGTGCAACGTTCTACTGCCCGGCGGACCCGTTCACCGGGCGTGCCCGGTCTTCCCCTTGGCGGGGCAGCCGGGCGCGCCGCAGGGTCAGCGATCCAGGGTGGGTGCCTGAGCAGGTGCCGGGGAGACCCGGCGCCCTTCGCTGTCGAACACGTACAGGTGGTTCAGGTCCACGAGCAGCGGCACCCGTTCGCCGATCCGCAGCCGTGTCTCCATCCCGACGCGCAGGACCAGGCTGTCCGGGAAACGGCCGGCGGGCAGGGGCGGCGGTTCCGTGGGGCGCTCCAGCGTCGCGACGGGCGCGCCGGCGCCGGCCGGCCGGCGGTCCCCCGCGCGCCCGAGCAGCCGGCCCAGCGGCCCGGTGGCCGCCCCGGCGCCCCTGCGGCGCCGCCGCTCCGGCACGGGCGGCCTCGCCGCTTCGAGACCTTCCACCCGCGCGGGCCGCGCACCCGTGCTGACGTGCACCAGCGACTCGTGGCCCTGGTACTCGACGTGCTGCACCGCGCCGTTCAGCAGGGCCTCCGTCGGCCGCATCTCCGTCGGCGAGGCGATCCGCACCGCCTCGGACCGCAGGCCCACCGTCACGGGGCGGCCCATCTGGATGCGCAGCAACTGGTGGTCCCGGCTGAGGGGCTGGGGCAGCATCACCCGCTGTGTCCCGAAATCGATGCTCATCCGGCCGTCGAGGGGCGCGTGGACGGTGGCGCTCAGCAGGTTGATGCGCGGCGTCCCCACGAACGCCGCGACGAAAACGTTCTCCGGCAGCCGGTACACCTCGGGCGCCGTCCCGATCTGCTGGACCACCCCGTCCCGCATCACCACCACCCGGTCGCCCAGCGACATGGCCTCCGCCTGGTCGTGCGTGACGTACACGGTCGTCACGCCGAGGTGACGGGTCAGCGTGGCGATCTCGGCGCGCAGCCGGTTGCGGAGCTTCGCGTCGAGGCTCGCCAGCGGCTCGTCCAGCAGGAACGCCGAGGGCCGCCGCACGATGGCCCGCCCCATCGCCACCCGCTGCCGTTCGCCGCCGGAGAGCTGCCGCGGGTACCGGTCGAGCAGGTCCTCGATCCCCAGCAGCCTGGCCGCCTCCAGCACGCGCCCCGAGTGGTCGAGCCCCGGATCCTCGACGCGCAGCGGGAACGCGATGTTCTGCCGGCCCGTCATGTTCGGGTACAGGGCGAAGTCCTGGAACACCATGGCGATGCGGCGGCGCCCCGGCGGCATGTCGTTGGCCGGGGCGCCGTCGAGCAGCAACTGGCCGGATGAGATCTCCTCAAGACCCGCGATCATCCGCAGGACCGTCGACTTCCCGCAGCCCGACGGGCCCAGCAGGACGATGAACTCACCCGGCGCGATGTCGAGGGACATCCGGCGCACGGCTGCCACGTCCCGGTTGTAGTTCTTGCTGACGTCTCGCAGGGTTATCGCGCGTGTCATGCAACTCCGCCCAGATCCTCAATGAGCCATGCGGGGGGTGATCCAGGAACGTAGCGCACCTGAAGTTCCCGGGGGAACCGGTGCGCACGGGTCAACCGCGGGCATATTCGACGGGGTCGCGGCCCCGACGGGGCACTAGATTGAAGGACGACGCACCGTCATCCCATGGCCTGCTCAGGGGGCTCGGCACCGAATGAGTACGAATGGCGCGCACGGCGCCCAGGACGCGCCCGGCGCGCGCAGCGCGCACGGGGACGCCCCGCCCGTTCCCCGTCCGCCGGGCGCACCACCCATGCCCCGGCACGACCCGGAGCCCGAGGCACCCGCCCTCGTCCGCTGGCTGCACACCCCCCGTCCGCCCGCCGGCCCCGGCGTCTGGCGCAACGGGCACACCCCGAAGCCGCCCGAGGACCCGGACCGGCTCGGTGACCGCGAACTCCACGGCGGAGCCGCGCTCGCCGCCATCACCGGCTGGATCGTCTGGTCGCTGTACGGCAACGGGTACCTGCCGTTCGTCGTCTGGCCGCTGGAGTGGCTCGGCGCCGACTCCTGGGGCTCCTCCACGGGCGGCATCACGGTCCTGTGGCTGTACGACACGCTCGTCGCCTGCCTGCTGATCTACGCGTTCGCCCGCATCGGGAACGGCCCGGCCCTCTGGCGCCGTTGGCGTCCGTCCCTCCTCCGGCTGCTGTGCGGCCGCCCCGACATCGACCCCCTGCCGCAGCGGGCCACGGGCCGGGCGCTGGCCGGCGTCATCGTCGCGTACGCGCTGTGGCGGCTGTGCTTCTCCGGCATCTGGCACTGGTGGCTCGAACCGCTCTACGCGATCGTCCCCGACAGTTGGTGGCGCGACGGCGACACGACGGCCTACACCCTCACGTACAACGTCTACTACGTCGTCGTCACCCTGCTCGTCCTCCTCATCGGCGCCCTCGTCGGCGGCTGGGGCGCGGTCCTCCGCCACTACCCCCTGACGGGCCTGCGCCCCGGCGGCCGGGCGCAGACCCCCGCCGAGCGCGCCGAGCGCGCCCGCCTCACCGACTTCGCCGAACTGCGCGCCGCCGGCGCCACCGCCGCAGCCGAGCGGCTCGCCGGCGAGGTCAGGGCGGGCACCATGAGCGACCTCGACTTCGCCCGCATCGAGCACGCCTGGCGGGTCGTCCGCGGCCGCCCGACGGCCCTGCCCGCGTTCGCCGGCGCCGCCGAGACGGAGGGCGCCGCCGCGTTCATCCACCCCTCGGGCGACCGCGACCTCCCCGCCCGCGCCGCCCACCACGACCTCCTCACCCGGCAGGTCCGCATCGGCCACGCCCCCGACGAGGAGCGCAACGCCTACGCCTACCGCGGTGAGGACGTCGCCCTCGACCCGGCGGTCCTCGGCACGTCCCTGCTCGCCGTCGGCCCGCCCGGCTCCGGCAAGACCGGCCGCGTCATACGGCCCGTCACCGAGTCGCTGTGCCTCCAGGCGCTCACCGGTCAGGCGGCCGTGGTCGCCGTCGGCACCGCGCGCGCCGGACTCGGCCCCGACCAGGCGTTCGACATCATCGTGCGCGTCGGCGACCCCCACTCCACGCACCACATCGACCCGTACGGCGGTGCCACGGACACCGACGAGGCCGCCGCCCTGCTGGCCGAGGCCCTGGTCGGCGGCAGCCGCGTCGAGCCCCACACCGCCGCGGCCGTCCTCGTCCAGCTCATCGGCCCCTACCAGGCCGCCTACGGCAGACTCCCCGGCGTCCCCGAACTGCGCGCCATGCTCGACGGCGCCCCCGCGCTCCTCGCCACGCTCCGCGACGACCTGGCCCTCGCCGGCGCCGCCCATCAGCAGCGTGACCTCGACGCCCGCGCCCGCCAGGCCGAACGCCCCGACGACCTCGGCCCGCACCTCGCCGACCGGCTCGCGCTCCTGGACCGGGCCGGGTTCTCCGCCGGCGCGCGGCCGTTCTCCCTGAGCGCGCTGGTCCACCCGGTGCGGGTCCGCGTGGACCTGCCGGGCAGCGGCCACGCGGAGGCCGGGCGCATCATCACGCGCCTGCTGCTCGCCCAGTTCACGACGGCGGCGACGACACGGCCCGACCGCTCGCTGTTCGCGTGCCTCGTCCTGGACGACGCCACCGCCGCCGTCACCGCGGGCACCGTCCGCGGTCTCACGCAGCTCCGCCCCAACAACGCGGGCGCCGTCCTCGCCCTGCGCACGCTCGACGACGTCCCGGCGGACCTGCGCACCGGCCTGCTCGGCGCCGTCGGCTGCCGCATGGCGTTCTCCGGCATCACCACCTGGGACGCCGAGCACTTCGCCCGCGCCTGGGGCACGGCGTGGACCGAGGACGAGGAGACCACCAGGACCCCGGAGCGCGGCGGCGGCGTCCTGCGGCGCACGGTGCGCGGGATCCGCAAGCTGTTCACGGGCCGCGAGGTCACCACCGACGCCGTGACGGTCCGCCGCGTGGAGCGCGAACGCTGGTCCGCGTCCGAGCTGGCCCACCGCGTCCCGCCCCGGCACGCCGTCCTGTCCATGACGACGGTGTCGGGCGAGCCGAGCCCGCCCGTCCTGGTACGCCTCGGCTGACCGCCGCACGGCCCCGGGCGTCTCGGCCGCGCGCGGGCGGGCAGGAGGAGATCACGGGGGCGCCCGGAGCCGGGGTGCGCGCCCTCCGTCCCGTATGACGACCGTTGTACCGTGATGGCCCGTGTTGTCCCGGCCCCCGAGGTGACCCATGCCGCCCACGCTCGCCTCCCTGGCCCAGCACACCGCCCTCAAGCTGGCCGTGGTCTGCGGTGACGACCGTCTCGACCGGCCCGTGCGCTGGGCCCACGCCAGCGAACTCGCCGATCCCGCCCCCTGGATGGAGGGCGGCGAGCTGCTCCTCACCACCGGCCTGCAGCTCGCCGTCGACGACCCTGCCGAGACGCGCGCGTACGTCGCCCGGCTCGTCACGGCGGGCGTCGTCGGCCTCGGGTTCGGCATCGGCGTGAACCATCCCCAGGTCCCGCACGCCCTGCTCGGCGCCGCCCGTGCCGCCGGGCTGCCGCTGCTGGAGGTGCCCCGCCCGACGCCGTTCCTCGCCATCGTGAAGGCGGTCTCCGCCGCGATAGCCGCCGAACGGTACCGGGCGGTCACCGCCGGGTTCGCCGCCCAGCGGGACCTCACGCGCGCGGCCCTCACCGCCGGCGGGCGGCGGGCGCTGCTGGAGCGGCTCGCCGGGCAGGTCGGCGGCTGGTGCGCCCTCCACGACCTGACGGGCCGCGTCACCGAGGTGGCGCCCGCGTGGGCCGGGCGCAGGGCCGGCGCGCTCGCCGACGACGTACGGCGGCTCGCGGACCGGGCCGCGCCCGCCAGCGCCGTCCACGCGGGCACGGCCGACGACGACCGCGTCGAACTCCAGTCGCTCGGCACCGGACGCCCGCCCGCCGCCGTCCTCGCCATCGGCACGGGCGGCCCGCTCGGCACGGCGGAGCGGTACGCCGTGCAGGCCGCCGTCGCCGTCCTCACCCTCCTCACCGAACGGTCCCGCGCCTACCAGGACGCCGAGAGCCGTCTTGGCGGCGCGGTCCTGCGGATGCTGCTCAGCGGCGAGGCCGACCACGCGCGGGCCGTCGCCGGCGACCTCTACGGCTCGCTGTTCGACGCGCCGCTGCGGGTGCTCGTCGCCGAGTCCCCGGGCGCGCCCGAGGCCCTGGACACCCTCGGCCGCACGGTGTCGACGGCCGCCGCGCGCGCCGGCGAGGCCGTCCTCGCGGCCGCTGACGGGAACGGTCTTGTGTGGCTCGTCCCGGACGGCGGCGCGGCGGCGGCCGCGTGCGCCGCGTACGCCGCCGCCCTCACGGAGGTGCCGGCGCCGGTCATGGGACTGTCCGCGCCGACCGGCCCGGCCGCGGTGGACGCCGCGTACCGGCAGGCGCGGGAGGCCCTGCTGGTCGCCCGGCGCAGGGGGCGTCCCCTCGTCGAGCACACGGACGTCGCGGCCGGGTCGATCCTCCCGCTGCTGGCGGACGACGCGGTACGGGCCTTCGCCGACGGCATGCTCGGCGCCCTCCGCCGCCACGACGAACGGGGCAGGGGCGACCTCGTGGCGTCGCTGCGCGCGTGGCTGTCGCGGCACGGCCAGTGGGACGCGGCGGCGGCCGACCTCGGCGTGCACCGGCACACGCTGCGCTACCGGATGCGGCGGGTGGAGGAGATCCTCGACCGCTCCCTCGACGACCCCGACGTGCGGATGGAGCTGTGGCTCGCCCTCAAGGCGACGGAGCCCGCCGGGCCGTGACACCGGCGGCCGTCACCCGGCGTGGGGCGGGGGCGCCGTCGCGCCGGTGAGCGCCACGCTCAGGTCCCACAGGCGGTGGCGCGCCACGGGGTCGTACGCCTGGGGGTGCGCGCGGGTCTCGCGCGTGCGGTCGTAGAACCGCCCGGTGACGCCGGCGAGCCGCGGATCGGTCACCAGGCGGTGGGTGGCGTCCGTGCCGTCGGCGAGCGTGTCGACGCTGTGGCCGATCTCGGCGAGGACCATCTTCGTCGGCATGTACGTGGCCGGGTGCAGGCTGTTGACGGTGATCCGGTCCGCGGGCAGGCGGGCGGCGAGTTCGAAGCCGGTGGCGATCTGGGCGAGCTTGCTCTGCCCGTACGCCCGGGTGCCGTTGTAGCCGCGCTCCAGCATCGGGTCGTCGGGGTCGACGGGTGCCTGGCCGATCGAGGCGACGTTCACGACGCGCGCGGGCGCGGAGGTGGTGAGGAGCGGCAGGAGTTCGAGGGTGAGGAGGAAGCCGGCGAGGTGGTTGACGGCGAACCGCAGCTCGTGGCCGTCGGCGCTCGTGCGGCGGGTCCTGCCGTCCGGTTCGCCGGAGCCGATGCCCGCGTTGTTGACGAGGACGTCGAGCCGCTCCGTCGAGGCGCTGACCTCGGCCGCCATCATCCGGACCTGGGACAGGTCGGCGAGGTCGGCGAGGACGGTACGGGGGCGCGGGGCGCCGGTCGCGGCGATGGCGTCGGCCGTCGAGGCGAGGCGCCCCGGGTCCCGCCCGTGCAGGATCAGGCGGGTGGCGGTGTCGTCCGGGCCGGTGGCGAGGCGGTGTGCGAGGGAGCGGCCGAGGCCGTCGGTGGCGCCGGTGATGAGGACGGTCTGCGGGACGTGCACGGGAGAGGTCCTTTCCGCCGGGCGGGTGTCCGGCCGCCGTCAGCATAAACGAGACGTCACGACTCGGAAATAGGCCCGCCCGCACCCACCGGAACGGCGCATACGCCCGTCCCACCGCGCCACGCCGTACAAGAACCCGCCGGCGTGCGAGCGCCTACGGTGGGAAACCAGGACTGCAGACCCCATCGGAAGGCGGGCTCCGCGATGACGACCACCACGACCACCACTCCGCGACCCTTCTGGCTCGCCGGCCGCGAGGCCACCGGCGAGGAGACCCTGGAGGTCACCTCCCCCTGGGACGGCGCGGCCGTCGGCACGGTGAGCGTGCCCACCGCCGCGCAGACGGAGGAGGCGGTCGCCGCCGCGGCCGCCGTGGCCGCGGAGTTCGCCGCGACGCCCGCGTACGTCCGCGCCGCCGCCCTCGACCGCGTCGTCGCGCGCCTCACCGAGCGGTCCGAGGAGATCGCCCGCCTCATCACGGCGGAGAACGGCAAGCCCGTCAAGTGGGCCAGGGTCGAGGTGGCCCGCTGCCAGTCCGTCTTCCGGTGGGCCGCCGACGAGGCGCGCCGGTTCAACGGCGGCACGGCCCAGCGGCTGGACGCCGACGCGGGCGGCGCGGGCCGGCTCGCGCTGACCCGCCGCGTCCCCTACGGCCCGGTCCTCGGCATCGCGCCGTTCAACTTCCCGCTCAACCTGTGCGCCCACAAGATCGCCCCCGCCCTCGCCGCCGGCGCCCCCATCATCCTGAAGCCGGCCCCCGCGACCCCGCTCTCCGCGCTGCTCATCGGCGAGCTGCTGGACGGCACGGACCTGCCGGCCGGCGCGTGGAGCGTCCTGCCGGTGCCCAACGACGCGATGCCGTCCCTCGTCCAGGACGAGCGGCTGCCGATCATCTCCTTCACCGGCTCCGTGCCGGTCGGCTGGTCCATCCGCGACTCCGTCCCGCGCAAGCGCGTCACCCTCGAACTCGGCGGGAACGGCGCGGCCGTCGTCCTCGCCGACTACGCGTCGGACGCCGACCTCGACCACGCCGCCCAGCGCATCGCGACCTTCTCCAACTACCAGGGCGGGCAGTCCTGCATCTCCGTGCAGCGCGTCATCGCCGACTCCGCCGTGTACGACCGCCTGCTGCCCCGCCTGGTCGCCGCCGTCGAGGCCCTGGTCACCGGTGACCCGTCCGACGACGCGACCGACGTCGGGCCGCAGATCAGCGAGGACGCCGCGCGCCGCATCGAGGGCTGGGTGGACGAGGCCACCGCGGCGGGCGCGAAGGTGCTCACCGGGGGCGTGCGGCAGGGCGCCGCGTACGCTCCCACGATCCTGACGGACGTGCCGGCCGACGCGAAGGTGGCCAGGGAGGAGATCTTCGGTCCCGTCCTCATGGTGACCCGCGCCGACGGCGAGGCGGCGGCCTTCGCGGCGGCCAACGACTCGCAGTTCGGTCTCCAGGCCGGCGTCTTCACCCACGACCTGCAGGCGGCCTTCCGCGCGCACCGGGCGCTGGAGGTCGGCGGCGTGGTGATCGGCGACGTGCCGTCGTACCGCGCCGACCAGATGCCGTACGGCGGGGTCAAGGCGTCCGGCGTGGGGCGCGAGGGCGTGCGCTTCGCGATGGAGGACTACACGTACGAGCGCGTCATGGTGCTGACCGGCATCGACCTGTGAGCCGCCGGGCGCGGTGAGGGGAGCGGGCGCCCGGGAACCCCTGCACGGTCCCCGGTCGCCCGCTCGTCGTGCGCGGGGCCGCCGCGGTCGCGGTCGGCCCCGCCGTCTCAGCCCGTGAAGTCCAGGCGGTCCACCCGTACGGCGCCCCGCAGCGTGAGCCGTACGTCGCGCACGCCCGCGGGGAAGTCCGTCAGCGGCGCGGTCACCGTCGTGTAGGCGTACCGGTCGCCGGTCGACGGCACGGGCAGCTCCGCGCTCCAGCCGGTCCCGGGGATTTCGACGACCACGCTCGCCCCGTCCGCCTCCTCGCACGCGGCCCGCAGCGCGACCTCCGCCGGCCCGCCGTCGCCCCCGTCGCCCAGCGCGCAGCGGCGGAACAGCAGCCGGCCCGGCGCCCCGCCGTCCGCCGGCGCCACCGCGTCACCGGCCACCCGCGTGAGGTCCACGAGCGCCACGCCCTGCGCCTCGTCGAAGTCGGCCGCCGCGAGACCGGCCGCCCGCACCGGGCGCGGCCCGACGGGCTTCCCGGCGGCCGTCACGGTGACGGACGTCCTGATGTCCCCGCTGGACGCGCCCGACTCGACGGCGTACGGGCCGGGTTCGACCGTCCACCGGCCGTGCGCCACGTCCCAGAAACCGAGCGCATCGCCGGCGGGCACGGAGAACTCCACGCGCAGCGCCTCGCCCGGCGCCAGCCGCACGCGGCGGTGCGCCGCCAGCGACCGGTGGGGGCGCGGGACGGACGGCCGTACGGCGCGTACGTAGAGCTGCACCACCTCGTCGGCCTCCATGTCACCCGTGTTGGTGACGGTGACCCCGGCGGTGAGCCGGTCGCCGTCGAGGGCCGCGACAGCGTCCCCGTAGGAGAAGGACGAGTACGACAGGCCGTGGCCGAACGGGTAGAGCGGGGTCCCGTCGAAGTACAGGTAGGTGCTGCGTGCGGTGATCAGGTCGTAGTCGAGGAGGCCGGGCAGATCGCCGTCCGAGGCGTACCAGGTCTGCGGCAGGCGTCCGGCGGGAGAGACGTCGCCGCAGAGCACGCGCGCCAGAGCCGTACCGGCGGCCTGGCCGCCATGGGCCGTCCACAGCAGGGCGGGCAGCGTGGCGTCGGCCTCGGGGACGGCGTAGGGGTAGGCGGAGGTCATCACCAGGATGGTGCGGGGGTTGGACGCGTGGGCCGCGCGCCACAGCAGGTCCTGCGCAGGCGGCAGGGCCAGTGTCGAACGGTCCTGTGTCTCGCGCCCGTTGATGTGGGGATCGTTCCCCAGGACGACGACCACGGCGTCCGCCTCCGCCGCGGCGGAGGCCACGTCGTCCGTGCCGCGCCGCACCGTCTCCACGGTGAACACGTCCCCGGCCGCGCCCTCGGGCGCCACCCGCAGCCCCTCGTCGCCGGCCACCAGCGGCCGGCCCGTGCCGAGGTGCCGCAGCAGCCCGGCCACGGTGCCCGGCGCCGCCGGCCCGGCCTGAGCCCCCGGCAGCGGTTCGAGCGTGAACGTCTCCTGCACGATCCAGCCGCCCGGCTGCGCCGCCGACGCCCGGACCAGGCCGTCGTCGGCCACCGACAGGAAGTTCCCGTCCGGCGCCCGCAGGGTGAGGACACCGTCGCCCCAGTCGGCCAGCCGCAGCACCGTGCCGGTGCCCGACGGGTCCACGGTCAGCGGCGGCAGGTCGGTACGGCCGCGCAGCAGCGCGGGGTCCAGGGCGGCGCCCCGGTCGCCGGCCGCCGGTTCCGCGGCACCGCCGGCGTCGGGCACGGTCACCGCGCCGCCCGCCGTGCGCAGCAGCACCCGGTCGTCGCCGTCCGCGTGCGTGACGGAGCCGAGGCCCGGGTGCGCGCGCAGGCCGTCGAGGGGCGTGACCCGGTGCAGCAGTGAACCGCTGTACCAGTCGAGCTTCACCTCGTCCGCGAGCGGCCCGACCACCGCGACGCGCGTCCCCGGCCGCAGCGGCAGCGCCGCCGCCCCCGCCGCGCCGCCGGGCGCGTTGCGCAGCAGCACCACGGCCTGCTCGGCCGCCTCCCGCGCCAGCTCGCGGTGCGCCGGGGTGTCGAACGCCGCGTCCGCCGCGTACGGGTCGCGCTCCGGGTCGAAGAGGCCGAGCCGGAAGCGCATCGCCAGCAGCCGAGCCACGGCCGCGTCCACGTCCGCCCGGTCGATCAGACCGCGCTCCAGCGCCGCCGTCAGCCGCGCGACGGTCGGCCCGCCGTCCTCCCCGTGGTCGGTGAAGCTGTCCACGCCCGCCCGCAGCGCGGCGGCGAGCCCCTCCTCGTGGCTCGGCAGGTACTGCTCGGAGCCCGCGATGTTGCTGGGCGCGCCCGCGTCGGAGCAGACGACGAGCGGCAGGTCGCTCCAACCGCGCAGCTCGGCCGCGATCAGCGGGGAGAGGTGGTTGGGGCGGCCGTTGACCAGGTTGTACGCGGGCATGACCCCCGCGACCGCGCCGGCCCGCACCGGGCCGCGGAACGCGGGGAGTTCGTACTCCCGCAGGACACGCGGACGGACGGACGTGGACGCCGTGTCCCGCTCGTGCTCGTGGTTGTGGGCGAGCCAGTGCTTGAGCACCGGCGCCGTACGCCAGTAGACGGGGTGATCGCCGCGCAGGCCGCGGGTGTAGGCGGTGGCGAGGGAGGCGGTGAGGTGCGGGTCCTCGGCGTACCCCTCCTCGTTGCGGCCCCACAGGGGATGGCGCAGGAGGTTCACGGTGGGGGACCACACGTTCAGCCCGACGCGCGGGTCCTTGTCGCGCATGGCCCGCACCTCGCGGCCCGCGGCCTCGCCGACACGCCGCACCAGCTCGTCGTTCCAGGTCGCGCCGAGGCCGACCGCCTGTGGGAAGACGGTCGCAGGACCCATCCACGCCACCCCGTGCAGCGCCTCCTGGCCCGTGCGGAACGCGGGCAGTCCGAGGCGCGGTACGGCGGGGGCGAACTGGTGGAGCATCGCCACGCGCTCGGCGGGGGTCAGCCGCTCCAGCAGGTCGGCGACACGCTCGTCGACGGGCAGGTCCGGGTCGCGGTACGGCGGGGTTCCGTCGGTCACGGAGGAGTTCCCTTGCGGTGGCGGCGGCGCACCCGCCGGTGTGTGCGACGAGGTCGTTCGAAGCGCTTCGATGCTGAGTTCAGGCCCCCGGTCGTGTCAAGACACCGTGGCGCACCGCGTGCTCATCGCCTTGATGCGGCCGGGACCGGGGGCCGGATGAGGCGTCGAAAGTTTTCGCGAACCAAGTCTTGTGTGCCTCCGGGTCGGGTCTTAGCCTCAGCGCAACATCGAAGCGCTTCGACCAGGTTGTCGCCATGGTCTTGCCAATTCGCAGAGCCTCAAGGGGTGTTGTCACCATGCCCAACCCGCGCCTGGCCCCGAGCCGGAGAAGATTCCTCCGCTCCTCGACGTTCGCCGCACTGGCCGCCGCGGGCGGCGCGCCGCTGCTCGCCGCGTGCGGGGGCGGAGGCGGCGGGGGCGGCGGCCAGGAGGGCCGTGTGTCGGAGGACGAGCTGACGGGCCTCATGCCGACCTACCAGGCGTCGGCGACCGCGGTCGAGCCGGACATCGCGGCGGAGAACGGGTCGAGCCCCGGCTACACCTCGTGGATCCCGACCGCCGACCTCGGCACCTCGGTCCCCGAAGTCCTCGGCAAGGGCGGCGAGTTCACGGCCATGACACCGCTGTGGGGCACCCCGCCGGACAGCGGCAACGCCTTCTGGACCGCGATGGACGAGGCCATCGGCGTCCGCATGAACTGGCAGACCCAGGACGGCAACACGTACAACGAGAAGCTCGGCGCGGTCCTCGCCGGCAGCGACATCCCGGACCTCGTGTGCATCCCCGGCTGGAACCTCAACGGCCAGATACCCCAGGCCATCGGCAGCCGCTTCGCCGACCTCGGCCCGTACCTCTCCGGCGACGCCGTCCTCGACTACCCGAACCTCGCCGCCATCCCCACCGCGGCCTGGCAGGCGTCCGTCTTCGGCGGCAGGCTCTGCGGCCTGCCGATGCCGGCCGCCCCCATCGGCAGCGTCGTCCCGTACTACCGGCAGGACGTCTTCGAGGCCAACGGCTGGGAAGTCCCCACCGACGCCAACGACTTCATCGACTTCTGCAAGGAGATCACCTCCGCCCGCGACCGCCGCTGGGCCTGCGAGGACCTCAAGTGGTCGGCGTTCATCATGTTCGGCGTGCTGCCCGAGAGGCCCAACTACTTCGCCCGTGGCGACAACGGCAAGCTCATCAACCGCTACGAGACCGACGCGTACCTCGAAGCGCTCGAATGGACCCGCAAGCTGTACGAGGCCGAGGTCGTCCACCCCGACGCCGTCGCCGCGTCGGGCGACTCGACGCAGCGCTTCACGTCGGGCGAGGTCCTCATGTTCAACCAGGGCGACGGCACCTGGCACAACACCGTCGTCGAACAGCGCGCGGCCAACCCCGACTTCCACATGAACGCCTTCGACTACCCGAAGGTCGACGGCCACGACCCCGTCCTCTACCTCGGCAACGGCGCCACCATCTGGACGTTCATCAACAAGAACCTCTCCGAGGACCGCATCAAGGAAGCACTCGCGCTCGCCAACTACACGGCCGCCCCCTACGGCACCGTCGAGAACCGCATGCGCACCTACGGCGTCGAGGGCACCCACTACACCGTCGAGGACGGCCTGCCCGTCCGCACGACGCAGGGCGAGACCGAGGTCGTCCCCGAGACCTACACGTTCATCTGCTCCCCGGGCCACGTCATCGCGCTCCCCGACACCCCGCAGGTCGTCGAGGACTGGACCGCCTGGCAGAAGAAGAACCTCGCCTACGCCCGCGAGCCCCTCTTCTACGGCCGCCAGATCCAGGAGCCGGCCCGCCTCGCCACCCTCAACGACGGCTTCGAGGACCTGGAGGACGACGTCGTGCGCGGCCGCCGCTCCATCAGCGACCTCCAGGACGCGGTCGCCGACTGGCGCAGCGCCGGCGGCGACGAACTGCGCGACTTCTACCAGGGCCTGCTGGACGAGGAAGGCGCCTGATCGAGGCCGGCGACGGCCCGGACCGGCCGGGCGCGGATCCCACCGCGCCCGGCCGGTCCGCGAACGGGCGGCCCGCGACGAGCCGGGCCGCCACGGACAAGGAGGACCCCGTGTCGCAGAGCACGGCCCCGCACCCGCCGCCCCCGCCCTCGGCGGCGGAGACACGCCAGCCCCGGCGCGGCCCGGGACGCCGCGGCCGGACCGGCGCCCCCGGCGCCGGCCGTCCCTCGGCACGCGTACCCCTGCGCCACCGGCTGCGGCGCGACTACCCGCTGATCCTGATGACGCTCCCGGCCGTCGTGCTGCTGATCGTCTTCGCCTACGTCCCGATCGCCGGCAACGTCATCGCGTTCCAGTTCTTCAGCCCCTACGCCGGCGACGGCTTCTTCGACTCCATGGCCAACAGCGCCTGGACCGGCATGGAGAACTTCTCCCGGATGCTCGACGACCGGGACTTCTGGAACGCCGTGCAGAACACCCTCCTGTTCTCGTCGCTCCAGCTTCTCTTCTACTTCCCCATCCCCATCGCGCTCGCGCTGCTCATCAACAGCATCCTGCACCGCCGCCTGCGCGCCTGGGCACAGGCCGTGCTGTACCTGCCGCACTTCTTCTCCTGGGTCCTCGTCATCACCGTCTTCCAGCAGATGTTCGGCGGCGCCGGCCTCGTCGCCCAGCTGTTCCGCGACTGGGGCGTGTCCGACAGCTTCGACCTGATGACGGACCCCGGCTTCTTCAAGTGGCTCATCACGGCCCAGGTCATCTGGAAGGACGCCGGCTGGGGCATCATCGTCTTCCTCGCCGCCCTCTCCACGGTCAACGCCGAGCTGTACGAGTCCGCCGCCGCCGACGGCGCCGGCCGCTGGCGCCGCATGTGGCACATCACGCTGCCCGCGCTGCGCCCGGTCATCGCACTGCTGCTCGTCCTCCAGGTCGGCAACATGCTGACGATCGGCGGCGAGCAGTACCTCATCCAGCGCACCGCCGTGGGACCCGGCGCCTCCGAGGTGCTCGACTCCTACGTCTGGAACACCGGCATCCAGAACGGGGACTTCAGTTACGCGGCGGCGATCGGCATCGTCAAGGGCGTCTTCAGCGTCCTGCTCGTGCTCGCCGCCAACCGAGTCGCCCACGCGATGGGCGAGCAGGGGGTGTACCAGCGCCGATGACCGCCATCGACACCACGGCAGGCGTCCGCGAGGCCGACGAACTCCGGGCGGACGGCCGCCGCCCCGTCTGGGAGGAGAAGCCGACCGCCATCGGCCAGGGCGCCAAGGGCGCGGCCCTCACCGTCGCCCTGCTCATCATCCTCTTCCCCGTCTGGATCGTGTTCGCCACCAGCATCTCCGACGCCGAGACGATCTCCCGCACCGGCGGCCTCGTCGTGTGGCCCGACGGCATCAGCCTGGACGCGTACCGCGAACTGCTCTCCGGCGGCGAGGTGTCCCAGGCCATGATCGTCTCCATCGGCGTCACGGTCGTCGGCACCCTCTTCAGCATGGTCGTGTCCGTGCTGGCCGCCTACGGCCTCTCCCGCCTCGGGACGTTCGCGCACCGGCCGCTGCTGTTCACGCTCATGGCGACGATGTTCTTCGGCGGCGCCGGCATCATCCCGACGTACCTGCTGATCCAGAGCCTCGGCCTGATGAACACCTACGCGGCCCTCATCCTCCCGATGGCCGTGAACGTCTTCAACATCCTCGTGCTCCGCGCGTTCTTCATGAACATCGGGCAGGAGATCATCGACAGCGCCCGCATCGACGGCGCCGGCGAGCTGCGCATCCTGCTCCAGCTCGTCCTGCCGCTGTCCCGCGCCGTCCTCGCCGTGATCTCCCTCTTCTACGCCGTCGCGTACTGGGGCAACTGGTTCGCCGGCTTCATCTACATCACCGACCAGGACAAGCTGCCCCTGCAGAACATCCTCCAGCAGATCGTCCTCGCCAACGAGCGGCCCGCGGGCATGGCCCAGCTCATCGGCACCGGGCAGATTCCCAGCCTCGCCGTCCAGACGGCCGTTATGATCCTCGCGCTGCTGCCGGTGGCCGTCCTCTCGCCGTTCGTCCAGCGGCACTTCAAGAAGGGCATGCTGATCGGAGCCGTGAAGGGCTGACCGGCCGCCGTACCCCTGCACCCCAGCACCACCGGAGACACCACACCATGTCCGCGCTCAACGACGCCACCCGAGGCCGCCTGCTGTTCGGCGGCGACTACAACCCCGAACAGTGGCCGGCCGAGGTGTGGCACGACGACATCCGCCTCATGCGCGAGGCGGGCGTCAACATCGCCACGGTCGGCGTGTTCTCGTGGGCCACTCTGGAGCCGACGCCCGGTGCCCGCGAGTTCTCCTGGCTCGACTCCGTGCTCGGCCTCCTGGACGAGGCGGGCATCGGCGTCTGCCTCGCCACCCCCACCGCGTCACCCCCGCCCTGGCTCGGCGCACGCCACCCCGAGACACTGCCGCGCGACGAGAACGGCACGGTCGTCTGGTACGGCTCGCGCAACCAGTTCTGCCCCTCGTCCCCCGTCTACCGCGAGCACGCCGCCGCCATCGCGCAGGCCGTCGCCGACCGCTACGGCTCCCACCCGGCGCTCCGCATGTGGCACGTCGGCAACGAGTACTGCACCTCCTGCTGGTGCGACGAGTCGGCCCGCCACTTCCGCAGGTGGCTCCGCGCACGCTACGACACCCTCGACGCCCTCAACGAGGCGTGGGGCACCGCGTTCTGGAGCCAGCGCTACAGCGAGTGGGACGAGATCATCCCCCCGCGCCGCGCCCAGTACCTCATCAACCCGACGCAGCTCCTCGACTTCCGCCGCTTCACCAGCGACGCCCTCATGGAGTGCTTCACGGCCGAACGCGACATCGTCACCGCCGCGAGCCCCGGCGTCCCCGTCACGACCAACTTCATGCCGCTGTTCGCCGGTCTCGACGGCTGGCGCTGGGCCGCCGAGGAGTCGGCGGTGTCCGTCGACATCTACCCGGACCCGGCGGCCGGTCCCGACGAGCCCGCGGGCGCGGCGTACGGCGCGCTGGTGCAGGACCTCACCCGCTCGCAGGCGGGCGGCCCCTGGGCGCTGATGGAGCAGGCGGCGTCCGGCGTGAGCTGGCGGCCGGTGAACCGTCCGAAGCCGCCGGGCCTGATGCGCCTGTGGTCGCTGCAGGCCGTCGCCAGGGGCGCCGACGCCCTGTGCTTCTTCCAGTGGCGCCAGTCCCGGCAGGGCAGCGAGAAGTTCCACTCGGCGATGCTGCCGCACAGCGGGGAGCACTCCCGCGTGCACCGGGAGATCCGCGCCCTCGGCGCCGAACTCGACGCCCTCGCCCCCGTCACGGGCACCCGGGTCCCCGCCGACATCGCCATCCTCCACGACTGGCCCGCCTGGTGGGCGTCCGAGCAGCCGGGACGCCCGTCGACAGACCTGTCGTACCCCGACGTCCTCGCCGCCTGGCACCACGCCCTGTGGCGGCGCAACCTCACCACCGACCTCGCCCACCCCGAGGCCGACCTGAGCCGCTACCGCATGGTCGTCGTCCCGCAGCTCTACCTCCTCACCGACGCCGCCCTCGACAACCTCGCCGCCTGGGTGCACGACGGCGGCGTCCTCGTGTGCGGCTTCTTCACCGGTGTCGCCGACGCCGACGACCGGGTGCGCCCCGGCGGCATGGACGCCCGCCTGCGCCGCGTCCTCGGCCTCGCGGCCGTCCACGAGTGGTGCCCGCTGCCGACCGGCGGCACCGTCGCCCTGACGGACGGGACGGCCGGCACGCTGTGGAGCGAGGACGTCGAGCCGGCCGGCGCGACGACACACGCCGCCTACGCCGAGGGCGACCTCGCCGGGCGCCCCGCCATCACCCGCCACCGGCACGGTGAGGGCACCGCCTGGTACGTCTCCACGCTGCCCGGGGCCGACGCCCTCGGCGACCTGCTGGCCGGCACCGCCGCCGACGCCGGTGTGGAGCCCGTCCTGCCGGGCGCGCCGGCCGGCGTGGAGGCCGTACGGCGCGGACCGCTCCTCTTCGTCCTGAACCACACCGCCGAGCCGGCCACCGTGGCCGTGCCGGAGCCGTGCACCGACCTGCTCACCGGCGCGCGGCACGAGGCGGAGATCACCGTCGAAGGCCGTGGCGTGGCGGTCCTGCGGCCCTGACCGCGTGCCGCCCCCGGCCGGCCGGTGACGGCCGGCCGGGGGCGCACGGGGTCACGCGCCGTCGCGCACGGGCAGCCGCGCCCCGTCCCGCAGGAACAGCGGAATGCGCTCGAGCGGCGCCGCCACCGTCACCTCGGCGCCGCCGTCGTACGCCTCGCCGGTCCACGCGTCGGTCCACCGCGCGCCCGCCGGCAGGTACACCGTCCGCTCCCGCGCGCCCGCGTCGAGCACCGGCGCCACCAGCAGGTCGGGGCCGAACAGGTACGCGTCGGCGACGTCCCACGCCCGCCCGTCGTCCGGGAACTCCAGGAACAGCGGGCGCATGGGCGGCAGGCCCTCCTCGTGCGCCTCCCGCATCAGCCGCATCACGTACGGCCGCAGCCGCTCCCGCAGCCGCAGGTACGCCTCCAGGATCTCCCCGGCCCCCGCACCGTAGGACCACACCTCGTTCGGCCCGCCCGTCATCGCCGGACCGAGCGGCATCCCGGGGTCGCGGAACCCGTGCAGCCGCATCAGCGGCGACAGCGCCCCGAACTGGAACCACCGCACCAGCACCTCCCGGTACGCCGGGTCGTCCGGGTCGCCGCCGTGGAAACCGCCGATGTCCGTGTTCCACCACGGGATGCCGGACAGCGCCGTGTTGAGGCCCGCGGCGATCTGCCGCCGCAGCGTCGCGAAGTCCGTGCCGATGTCGCCCGACCACAGGGCCGCGCCCCACCGCTGGCTGCCCGCCCAGGCGGAACGGTTCAGCGTGATGACGCCGTCCTCGCCCGCGCCCGACGCCCACAGCCCCTCCGCGAACGCCCGCGCGTTCTCCCGCGGATACAGGTTCCCCACCTCCAGGCCGGGACCGGCGTGGTAGCGCAGGTTCGCGGCGAAGCCCGGCTTCAGCTCCGGCTCGCACGCGTCCAGCCAGTACGCCGATATCCCGTACGGCTCCAGGTAGTTCTCCCGCACCCGGTCCCACACGAAGCCGCGCGCCTCCGGGTTCGTCGCGTCGTAGAACGCCACCTGCACCGTCGAGGCGACCTCCTTGTCGGGCCAGTCCGCGTGCGCCAGCGGCCCGTACTCCGTGCCGATGAACCAGCCGCGCTGCTCCATCGGCCCGTGGTGCTCGCTCAGCGGCGACACGGACGGCCACACCGACACGACGAGCCGGATGCCGAGTTCGTCCAGCTCGCGCACCATCGCCGCCGGGTCGGGCCACTCGGCCGGGTCGAACTTCCACTCGCCCAGGTGCGTCCAGTGGAAGAAGTCGCACACGATCGCCGAGACCGGCAGCCCGCGCCGCGCGTACTCCCGCGCGACGCCGAGAAGTTCGTCCTGCGTGCGGTAGCGCAGCTTGCACTGCCAGAAGCCGGACGCCCACTCGGGCAGCAGCGGCGCGCGCCCCGTCGCCGCCGAGTACCGGCGCTGCGCGTCGGCGGGGGAGCCGGCCGTGATCCAGTAGTCGATCTGGCGCGCGCTGTCCGCGACCCAGCGCGTCCCGTTGTGCGCCAGCTCGACGCGCCCGATCGCCGGGTTGTTCCACAGCAGGGTGTACCCGCGGCTCGACGTCAGGACCGGGATCGACACCTCGGCGTTGCGCTGCACCAGGTCGACGACCGCGCCCTTCTGGTCGAACAGCCCGTGCTGGTGCTGCCCGAGCCCGTACAGGCGCTCCCCCTCGTACGCGGCGAAGCGCTGTTCGAGGCGGTGGTAGCCGTTGCCCGTGGCCGTGTAGAGGCGGGGGCCGGGCCACCAGAAGTGCGCGCGCTCCTCGGCGAGCAGCTCGGAACCGTCGCCGGTGCGCGTGAACCGCACCATGCCCTCGGCACTCACCTCCGCCGTGATCGCGCCGCTGACGAGCGTGGCGGCCCCGGCACCGATGCGCACGGCCGCGGTGCCGCTCGGCGGCGGCGTCCCGTCCAGCGCGCCCGGCAGGTCCCGCAGCACGGGGCCGCCGAGCCGCGCCCGGACGCGGACCGCGTCGGGACCCCACGGCTCGACCCGCAGGGTCTCCTGCCGGCCGCTCCACTCCAGCGCGCCGTCGCGCTCGGTGAAGGTGCCGACGGTCGGGGAGGACTGGGCGAGGGAGACGGAAGTCGGATCGTTCACGCTGCTCCTGTCGGACGGCGGCGGGTGGCAGTTGGCCGGCCGCGCCGGCGTGCGGCGCGGGGCTGCGCGGCGGCGCGGACGTACGGGGGGAGCGGGGGCGCGGGGTCAGCGGGCGGCGGGCACGGCCGGCCCGGTCCGGGGCGCGGCGGGCGCGGGACCGGTGCTCGCCCGCACGGTGAGCTGCGGCGGGAGCAGTTCGACGACCGGCTCGGCGGACGCCTCCCGCATCTTCGCCATCACGAGGTCCACGGCGCGCCGCCCCATCTCCTGCGCGGGGATCGCGACGGACGTGAGCGCGACCGATGTCTGCGTCGCCACGTGGTCGGGGCAGACGGCGACCACCGAGATGTCCTCCGGCACGGCGCGGCCCTGCTGCCGCAGCAGGCCGAGCAGCGGGCCGATGGCCGCCTCGTTCTGGACGACGAACCCGGTCGTGGCGGGGCGCTCGTCGAAGATCCGCGCCAGCGTGCCGGCAACCGACTCGTAGCTGCCTTCGCACGGCCGGTGCAGGACGCGCACCCCCAGCTCGGCGGCGCGTTCCCGGACGCCCTGCACCGTGCGTTCGGCGAACCCGGTGCGGCGCTCGTACACGGCGGCCGCCTCGCCGACCACCGCGATGTCGCGGTGCCCGAGGTCCGCGAGATGGTCGACGCACAGCCGGCCCGTGGCGGCGAAGTCCAGGTCGACACAGGTGAGGTCGGCGGCGTCGGCCGGCAGTCCGATGAGGACGGCCGGGCGGTGGGCCTCCCGCACCAGCGGGAGGCGGCCGTCCTCCAGCTCGACGTCCATGAGGATCATGGCGTCGGCGAGACCGCTGCCCACCACGCGCCGCACCGCGGCGGGACCCTCGTGCCCCGTCACGAGCAGCACGTCGTGGGCCTGTTCACGGGCTGTCGTCGCCACGGCGACGGCGATGTCCGTCATCACCGGGACGTACATCTCGGTCCGCAGCGGCATCATGAGGGCGATGATGTTCGACTTCGCGCTGGCGAGCGCGCGGGCACCCGCGTTGGGGTGGTAGCCCAGCTCCCTGATGCTGCGCTCGACCCGCTCCCTGGTCGGCGTCGAGATGGTGCGTTTCCCGCTGAGGACGTAACTCACCGTGCTGGCTGAGACGCCCGCGTGGCGGGCGACCTCGGCGAGAGTGACCATCGGCTCTCCCGTGGTGGGTGGAAGGCGTGAAGCGCTTCGACAGCGGAACTCTTGGCGATCGCGTTGACCTTAGACCGGTGCCATGGCGGTGTCCATACACGTGTTGAAGCGCTTCAACACGGAAGCTGACGGCCCGTCGGCGGATACGCGGCGCCATCGGGCGGGTACATACGGGTCACGGAGCGCGGCCAGGACGCGCCCCGCGCCGTGACGAGGTGATGCGCATGTCGATCCCCGGACGGGACGCCCGCAGGGCCGCCGCCGCGGCCCGTACCGCGCACCGGCTCGAACCCGGCTTCGCGGACCATCTGTTCCTCGGCCGCCTCCGCATGGACCTGGTGCACCCGCGCCCCGAGCCGGATCCGGAGACCGGACGGCGCAGGGACGCGTTCCTCGCGCGCCTCGCCGACTTCTGCCGTACGTCGGTTGACCCCGCCGCGATCGAACGCGACGCCCGCGTCCCCGCCCGCACCCTCCGCGGGCTCGCCGACCTCGGCGCGTTCGGCATGCGCATCGACCCGGAGTACGGCGGCCTCGGCCTGGGCCATGTCACCTGCAACCGCGCGCTCGCCGTCATCGGCTCGGTCAGCCCGGCGCTGGCCGCCGTGCTGACCGCCCACGTGTCCACCGGCGTGCCGCAGGCCCTTGCGGTCGCCGGCACCGCGGAGCAGCGTGCCGCGTTCCTGCCCCGCTGCGCGCGCGGCGCGCTGTCGGCGTTCCTGCTGACCGAACCGGACGCCGGCTCCGACCCGTCCCGCCTCGCCACCACCGCCGTGCCGGACGGCGACGGCTATGTGCTGGACGGCGTGAAACTGTGGACCGTCAACGCCGCCGCCGCCGAACTGCTCCTCGTCGTCGCGACGGTGCCCGGCGCCGGACCGGCCGCGTTCGTCGTGGAGGCCGGCGCGCGCGGTGTCGCCGTGGAGGACACCACGGGGTTCCTCGGCCTGCGCGGCAGCGGCACCGGGACGGTACGCCTGCGCGGCGTCCGCGTGCCCGCCGCGCACCGTGTCGGAGCCGAGGGCGACGGGCTGCGCATCGCCTTCTCCGTCCTCACCACGGGGCGCCTCGCGGTCCCCGCGCTGTGCGTCGGCGCGGGGAAATGGTGTCTGCGGATCGCCCGGGAATGGTCGGGCAGCCGCCGCCAGGGCGGCCATGTGATCGTCCGGCACGAGGCGGTCGCCGGCCGCGTCGCGTTCATCGCGGCGACGGCCTTCGCCCTCGACGCCGTCGTCGAGCTCACCGCCGAACTCGCCGACGAGGGCCGCTGCGACCTGCGTGCCGAGTCGGCGCTCGCGAAGCTGCTCGGGGGCGAACTGGCCTGGCGCATGGCCGACGAACTGGTCCAGCTGCGCGGCGGACGCGGCCTGGAGACCGCCGCGTCCCTCACCGCCAGGGGGGAACGGGGCATCCCGGCCGAACAGTTCCTCCGCGACCTGCGTGCCGCCCGGGTGGCCGGCGGCACGACCGAGATCATGCACGTCCTGCTGTCCCGGGAGGCCGTGGACGCGCACCTCAAGGTGGCCGGCGACCTGGTCGACCCGGAGGCGAGCCTCACCCGCAAACGCCGCGCGGGCCTCGCGGCCGGCCGGTTCTACGCACGCTGGCTCCCGAGCCTTGCCACCGGCCGCGGCCATCTGCCGCTGTCCTACGGTGACTTCCACATCTCCGGCTACCCCGACCTCGCGGCGCACCTGCGCTGGACGGAACGCACGGCCCGCCGCCTGGCCCGCGCCACGTTCTACGGCATGTCACGCTGGCAGACGGGCCTCGAATCCCGCCAGAACTTCCTGGCACGCGTCGTGGACATCGGAGCCGAACTCTTCGCGACGTCAGCGGCCTGCGTCCACGCCGAACGCCTCCGCTCCCGCGGCGACCACGGCCGGGAGGCATACGAACTGGCCGACGCATGGTGCGGCCACGCACGCCTGCGGACGGAGACACTGTTCCGCGCACTGTGGCACAACACGGACACACGCGACACGACACTGGCACTACGGGTGACAGCGGACCGCTACACATGGCTGGAAGAACCGACACTGGACCCTTCGACGACACCATGACCGGGCCTCACTCCCCAGTGCAGTACACCTCCTTGAAGTGCTCGACATAGTCGCGGGCGAACGCCTCGATCATGTCGATCCATTCTTCGGGATCTTCCCCGTCGCGCTGAAAACCACCCAACTGGATAAGGGCGTAAGAGGTATCGGGTTCCTGATCGGAAACGCACGCGATGGAAGCGGCTGCCCCGCTGGGAGATACGGCTCCTTCGTCGCCGATCTGCGCCGGCTCGGCATCGTCACCTGCCCATGACAGCGGTGCATCGGCCTCGGGAAGGAGGAATGCAGTGGATATGACCGCTGTGGTGCCGTCCACAAGAGCGACGCAGGAGATCCCAAGGCCGTCCTCGGAGAACGACAGTCGGTCACCCGGAGGGAGAAGCGGCTCCAACAAAGTGGCATCGATCTTGACTTCGCACAGCTCCTCGGGCGTGCTGTAGCCAAGAGCATCCTGGTCATTCCCCCCGCAGCCGGACAGGGTAGGAGTTGCCAAAATGGCCAGCATGAGAGGAATGCGGGACTTCCGGTTGGCGAAAGTGTGTTTGATCACCTGTAGCGCTCCCCGTTTACTGCTGAATCGGCGATGTGGGAGTAACGAGAGCCTTCATGCTCGTATCGATCATGCCCGTCGGCCCAGTCGCGGTTTATCTCGTACCAGGCATCCGCCAGGGAGTTGAGTTGATAGGTGCGCACCTGGTTGGCCGCAGCAGTGGCATCTTCGGAGAATTCCGCGATCCTCCGCTGCTCGTCCTTGCTCCACTCGGTGATCACGGCGTCCGCCAGAATTCCGGCGAAGCCGCCGTACGGGACGTAACTTGCGGCTGTGCCCGTCATATAACCAGCCATCTGGGTATCCCAGGCCAAATCGTCGCCACGATCCTGCAGTTCGAGGTCGATTGCTTCCCTGCGGGCTCCTTCGAGATATCCCACCGTCTGCCCCGCCCTGTCCAGGGTTTGCCCGGGATCGAGGGTGCTTTCACGCAGGGTCTCCGTGTCGTCGAAGGATCCGACAATGGAGTGCATAAGCCCTTCGTTGAGCAGGGCGTATGCGCCGCCGTCCCGGGAGACCTCGGTGATCACCCCGCGCAGGTCTTCCCGGTCGAGGGCCGTGTCGAGGAGGTAGCCGCTGGTCGTGTCGTGTACTTCGGCGCCGTGGTTGACCAGGATTTGGGCCACTGGTTCGCGGAATTCCGGTGGGAATTCGTGGCCTGTGCCCGCCAGCATGCTCAGGGACCTGTCCAGGACTCCCGCCTGCCGGTCGCGGTCGACGGTCGGTGGGCGTTCGAGGTGGTCGGGGTCGAGGCCCGTCGTCGCCGCGAAGAGGGCGTTGCCCGTGGACTGCAGCGCCACGTCCCTTCCCTGGTCGTCCTCCGTCACGATGACGTGGCCGTCGATGCGCTGCGTCAGCAGGTATTCCGCCGTCTCCGCGTCCGTGAAGACCGTGTTGGCCGCGTCCGGGTTGTGGCTCAGTGCGTCCATGTAGCCGGTCATCGGGTCCAGCCGGAACGCGTCCCCGATGGTGATCGGGTTGGGCTCCCCCTCCACCTCGGCCCACATCCCGCCGGGCACGTCGCTGTCGCGCTCGAACTCGATCAGCTCCTCGCCGTACGCCTCAAGGAACCCCGAGTCGTACGCGCCCGACGCCATCAGGTTGCTCATCACCTGGAACCCGTACGGCGACCAGCGGACGTCGTCGCCGAGGCGTTCGCGCCCCAGGTCGATCATGTCGGTCCGCCACTGCTGCATCACCGGATCGTCCGTGAGCGTCGTGGCGAGGCCCAGTGCCTCCCCGAGGTTGCCCTGCAGCGCGGTCAGGGTCTCCCTGCGCTCGTCGCTCGTCTCCCACTCGTGCTCCGGATCGGTCATGTCCGTCCAGAAGTCGAGCACACCCCGGGCGCCCAGCTCGCCGGCCAGGGCGGCGGCGAAGTACTGGTTGTCCTTGTTCTCCTCGACCACCGAGTTCAGCCACGCGGCCTCCTCGTCGGACATGTCCCAGCCCTCCCGCAGCAGGGGAAGGACCTCCTCGGCGGCCCGGCGGCCGAACGTCTCCTCCACGTCATCCCAGGACTCGTACGCCCCGGCGGTGAACGGCCCGTGTCCCTCGCCGGCCATCTCCCGCAGCGCCCGGGCGGCCGTCTCGTCCGCCTCCGCCGCCTCCGCGAGCACGGCGGCGATCCGGTCGGCGTACAGGTTCTTGAGGTCGTGCGACGCCGCAAGCCGTTCGTTGAACGCCGCGATCTCCCGCTCCGCCGCCTCGCCGCCGGTGTTGTCGCGCCGGTCGGGGTACGGGTGCTGCTGGACCGCCCCGTACGGACTCTCGCCCGCGAGCAGCACCACACCGTCCTCGGTGATCAGCAGCCCGTCGCCGTCCGCGTCCGCCGCGATGTCGTCGAGCTGCGTCCGGCAGCGGCGCAGCACGGCGGCCAGTTCCCCGAGGACCAGCCGGATGCCGTCGGCGTGCTCGTGCGCGTAGCCGAACCGGTCCACCGTCGCCGTGACGAATCTGCGGGTGACGGCCGCGTTCGCACCGTCCCAGTCGGCCTCGCCGGCCCGCGTGCCCATCCCGTCCCGCGCGTCCCCGGCCAGCGTCCCCAGTTCCCTGGCGACGCCCTCCCAGTCCGCGACCGCGCCGTCGAGCGCCGCCAGGTCCAGTTCGGTCAGCTTTCTGTACGTCGTCATACGGTCCCCCCGCCCCGTCACAGATCCGCGATACCCGGGTTCAGGGGAATCCCCACGCCGTCCCCCGCCGTGTGCAACTGCTGCAGGACCGAGCGCAGGCCCGTGTCCAGTGTGGTGTTCGCGCTGACGGTGACCGACAGATGCCCGTCGATCGACTCGCAGTCGCCCGCCAGCGCGTCCGTCTTCTCCTCGAACCGTTCCAGCGCCGTGCTCAGCGCGGCGCCGGTCGTGAGGCCCGCGTCCGTGAGCGCCGACGCGGCGTGCCCGCTCGCGTCCACGGCACGCAGTGCCCGGTCCAGCAGATCAGTCCGCAGCCCGGCCGCGTCCTGCCCGATCCGCCCGAGGACCTCCGTGCTCAGCGCCAGGTCACCCGCGCCCTCGTCCCGTGCCTCCGCCCCCGATGCCATACCGCCCCCCAGCTGCACCGCGTGTCCGATGACGCGCACACGGTAGCAAGGACGGTGTGCCGGGGCACCCGGCGGGCGGGTCACAATGGGGGGATGACCGAGAGTCCCGTCTGTCTCGCCGACCCGCACCTGCGCCGACCGGATGCCTCGCCGTCCGGGGCGCCGCGCGAGGTCGTGATCCTCGGCTCCACCGGATCGATCGGCACCCAGGCCGTCGACGTCGTGCTGCGCAACCCCGACCGGTTCCGCGTCACCGCCCTGTCGGCGGCGGGCGGACGGCTCGACCTGCTGGCCGACCAGGCCCACCGGCTGCGGGTCCGCGCGGTCGGCGTGGCACGGGCGGGCCTCGCCGGCGAGCTGCGCGCCGCCCTGCGCGCCCGGTACGGCGCCGGGGAGCCGCTGCCCGAGGTGCTGGCCGGCCCCGACGCCGCCACCGACCTGGCCGCGAGCCCCTGCCACACCGTGCTCAACGGCATCACCGGCTCCATCGGTCTCGCCCCCACGCTGGCCGCGCTGCGGGCCGGCAGCGTCCTCGCGCTGGCGAACAAGGAGTCCCTCATCGTCGGCGGCCCCCTCGTGACGGACCTCGCCGCCCCCGGGCAGATCGTGCCCGTCGACTCCGAGCACTCCGCCCTCTTCCAGGCCCTGATGGGCGGCACCCGCGCGGAGATCGCGAAGCTCGTCGTCACGGCGAGCGGCGGCCCCTTCCGCGGCCGCACCCGCGCCGAGCTGGCCGGCGTCACGCCCGACGACGCCCTCGCGCACCCCACCTGGGCCATGGGACCGGTCATCACCGTGAACTCGGCGACCCTCGTCAACAAGGGCCTCGAGGTGATCGAGGCCCACCTGCTGTACGGCATCCCGTTCGACCGCATCGAGGTCGTCGTCCACCCCCAGTCGTACGTGCACTCCATGGTCGAGTTCACGGACGGCTCGACGCTCGCCCAGGCCAGCCCCCCGGACATGCGGATGCCGATCGCCCTCGGCCTCGGCTGGCCCGAACGGGTGCCGGGCGCCGCCGCCCCCGTCGACTGGACCCGCGCGCACACCTGGGAGTTCCAGCCGCTGGACACCGATGCCTTCCCCTCCGTGCCGCTGGCCCGGCTGGTCGGTAGCCTCGGCGGTACGGCGCCCGCGGTGTTCAACGCCGCCAACGAGGAGTGCGTGGACGCGTTCCTCGCCGGACGGCTCCCCTTCACCGGGATCGTGGACACCGTCGCCCGGGTCGTCGAGGAGCTGGCCGGCGGCCCCGCCGGAACTTCCCCGACCCTCCCGGACGTCCTCGAAGCGGAGGCGGCCGCCCGCCGCCGCGCCCGCGAGCTGACCGGTACGGCCTCCCGCGCGCACCAGGAGAACCAGGAGATGACCGCATGACGGCGCTGATGTTCATCCTCGGCATACTCGTCTTCGTCCTCGGACTGCTGTTCTCCATCGCGTGGCACGAGTTCGGCCACTTCACGACCGCCCGCATGTTCGGCGTGCGCGTGCCGCAGTTCATGGTCGGCTTCGGCCCCACGGTCTGGTCGCGCAAGCGGGGGGAGACCGAGTACGGCGTCAAGGCGATCCCGCTCGGCGGCTACATCCGCATGATCGGCATGTTCCCGCCCGGCGAGGACGGCGCCATCCGCAAACGGTCCACCTCGCCGTTCCGCGGCATGATCGAGGACGCGCGCGCCGCCGCCTTCGAGGAGCTGCAGCCCGGCGACGAGAAGCGGCTCTTCTACACGCGCAAGCCGTGGCAGCGGATCATCGTCATGTTCGCCGGCCCGTTCCAGAACCTGCTGCTCGCCGTCGTGATCTTCCTCGGCGTCCTGATGGCCTTCGGCGTCAACACGCAGACGACCACCGTGGCCAGCGTCTCGGAGTGCGTCGTCCCGCAGGACGAGGGCGCCCGCGAGTGCCGCGACTCCGACCCGGCCGCGCCGGCCGCCGCCGCCGGGCTGCAGCCGGGGGACCGCATCGTCGCGTTCAACGGCGAGTCCATCGACGAGTGGGGCACCCTCCAGGACCGCATCCGCGATACCATCGGCCCGGCCACCGTCACGGTCGAGCGCGACGGCCGCACCCTCGACCTGCACGCCGACCTCATCGAGAACCAGGTCGCCAAGACCGACGGCGACGGCGGCTACGTCGAGGACGAGTACGTCAGCGCCGGCTTCCTCGGCTTCTCGCCGGCCAGCGGCGTCGTGCGCCAGAGCTTCCCCGAGTCCGTCGGGCGCATGGGCGACATCATGGTCACGGGCGTCCAGTCCCTGGTGGACATCCCCTCCAAGATCCCCGACCTGTGGAACGCCGCCCTCGGCAACGGGGAGCGCGAACCGGACTCGCCCATGGGCGTCGTCGGCGCGGCCCGCGTCGGCGGCCAGATCTTCACCCTCGACATCCCGGCCAGCCAGCAGATCGCGACGGCCCTCTTCCTCGTCGCGGGATTCAACCTCTCCCTCTTCCTCTTCAACATGCTGCCGCTGCTGCCCCTCGACGGCGGCCACGTCGCGGGAGCCCTGTGGGAGTCGCTGCGCCGCGGGGTCGCCAAGGTCAGGCGCCGCCCCGACCCGGGGCCGTTCGACGTGGCGCAGCTCATGCCCGTCGCCTACGTCGTCGCCGGTGTCTTCATCTGCTTCACCCTGCTGGTCCTGGTCGCGGATATCGTCAGTCCCGTGAGTCTGACCGGGTGAGGTGCCGTAGGCTCGGACAACAGGTTCACCGCCCAACCGCACCGTGGGGTCGCACACAGTCATGACAGCCATCTCGCTGGGAATGCCGTCCGTTCCGCTCAAGCTGGCCGAGCGCCGCCCCAGCCGCCGGATCAACGTCGGATCGGTCCCCGTCGGCGGTGACGCCCCGGTGTCCGTCCAGTCGATGACGACCACCCGCACGTCGGACATCGGCGCCACCCTCCAGCAGATCGCCGAGCTGACGGCGTCCGGCTGCCAGATCGTCCGCGTCGCCGTCCCCACGCAGGACGACGCCGACGCCCTGCCGGTGATCGCCCGCAAGTCGCAGATCCCCGTCATCGCGGACATCCACTTCCAGCCGAAGTACGTCTTCGCCGCCATCGACGCCGGCTGCGCCGCCGTCCGCGTCAACCCGGGCAACATCAAGCAGTTCGACGACCGCGTCCGCGAGATCGCGAAGGCCGCCGGCGACGCCGGCACCCCGATCCGCATCGGCGTCAACGCCGGCTCCCTCGACCGCCGCCTCCTCGCGAAGTACGGCAAGGCCACCCCCGAGGCGCTGGTCGAGTCGGCGCTGTGGGAGTGCTCCCTCTTCGAGGAGCACGGCTTCCGCGACATCAAGATCTCCGTCAAGCACAACGACCCCGTCGTCATGGTGAACGCCTACCGGCAGCTCGCCGCCGCCTGCGACTACCCGCTGCACCTCGGCGTCACGGAGGCCGGCCCCGCCTTCCAGGGCACCATCAAGTCGGCCGTCGCGTTCGGCGCGCTGCTGAGCGAGGGCATCGGCGACACCATCCGCGTCTCCCTCTCCGCCCCGCCGGTGGAGGAGGTCAAGGTCGGCACGCAGATCCTCGAGTCCCTCGGCCTGCGGGAACGCGGCCTGGAGATCGTGTCCTGCCCGTCCTGCGGCCGCGCCCAGGTCGACGTGTACAAGCTCGCCGAGGAGGTCACCGCCGGCCTGGAGGGCATGGACGTGCCGCTGCGCGTCGCCGTCATGGGCTGCGTCGTCAACGGCCCGGGCGAGGCCCGCGAGGCCGACCTCGGCGTCGCCTCGGGCAACGGCAAGGGCCAGATCTTCGTCAAGGGCGAGGTCGTCCGTACCGTCCCCGAGTCGAAGATCGTCGAGACGCTCATCGACGAGGCCATGCGGATCGCGGAGCGGATGCGGGCGGAGGGCACGCCGTCCGGCGAGCCCGAGGTCGCCGTCAGCTGACCGACGCCACCGGGGGCACGGCCGCGCCGCGCGCCGTCCGTGCCCCGGGCGCCCGACCCGAGGTCCCGACCCTGTGCCCACATCCGCCACACGGCTCCTCACACCGGCCGACCTCGACGCCGTCCTCGGCGTCCTGGACGAGGACCCCGTCGCGAACGCCTTCGTGACCGCCCGCGTGCTCGACTCCGGTCTCGAACCGGCCTGGCTCGGCGGCGAGATGTGGGGCTGGTACCGGGACGGGCGCCTCCGCTCCCTGGCCTACGCGGGCGCCAACCTCGTCCCCATCGGCGCGGGTCCCGCGGCGGTCCGCGCGTTCGCCGTCCGCGCCCTGCGGCAGGGCCGCCGCTGCTCCTCCATCGTCGGCCCGGCCGAGCCCACGGCCCTGCTGTGGGACCACCTGGAGCCCCGCTGGGGCCCGGCCAGGCAACTGCGGCGCCGCCAGCCCCTCATGGCCACCGGCGCCGTCCCCGCCGGTGTGACGCCCGACCCGGCGGTCCGCCGGGTCCGCAAGGACGAGATGGACCTCGTCCTGCCGGCCGCCGTCGCCATGTTCACCGAGGAGGTCGGCGTCTCCCCGCTGGACGCCCACGACGGCGGGCTCACGTACCAGTCGCGCGTCGCCGAGACCGTCGGCACCGGCCGCTGCTTCGCCCGCTTCGAGGCCGGCCGCGTCGTCTTCAAGGCGGAGATCGGCGCCGTCACGCCCGGCGTCTGCCAGCTCCAGGGCGTCTGGACGGCCCCCGACCGGCGCGGCCGCGGCCTCGCCACGGCCGGCCTCGCGACGGTCCTGCGGTGCGCCCTCACCGAGATCGCCCCCGTCGTCAGCCTCTACGTCAACGACTTCAACGCCCCCGCCCTCGCCGTGTACCGGCGCCTCGGCTTCCGCGACGCCGGCACCCTCATGAGCGTCCTGTTCTGATTCCGCTCCACGGGCACACCGGACGCGACTTCCGCCCGGCCGCGCGTTAGCCTCCCCGCATGACACCATCCGGCGGCGCCGCACACGACGACCAGCGCATCCGCATCGCCCCCCTCGACCTGACGGCGTCGGTCGACGACGCCCTTGCCGTGCAGGCCCGGGCGTTCGGGCTGAGTCCCGAGGAGGTCGCCGTGCGGCGCCACATCGTGCTGCGGCACGCGGCCGCCCCGGGAGCGCGCGCCCTCGGCGCCACCACGCCGGACGGGCGGCTCGTCGGCTTCATCTACGGCATGCCGAACGACCGCGCGCAGTGGTGGTCCACCGTCGTCGAGCCGTACCTGCGGCGGGCCGGGAACGACTCCTGGCTCGACGACTCCTTCACCGTCACCGAACTCCACGTCCTGCCGAGCCACCAGAAGCACGGCATAGGCCGCCGGCTCATCACCGAGCTGACCGACACCGCCGATGAGCCGCGGTCGATCCTCTCCGCGCTCGACATCGAGAGCCCCGCCCGCGGCCTGTACCGCAAGCTCGGCTACCAGGACCTGGCGCAGCGCGTCATGTTCCCCTCCGCGGCCACCCCGTACGCCGTCATGGGTGCCCCGCTTCCGCTGCGCCGCCGGGACGCCTGACCGGCGGCCGGCCCGCCGTCACAGCCAGGTGGCGAACTCCAGCAGGTGCTCGGCCGCCCCGTCCCGCTTCGCCGCGTACGCCCGGGCCGCGGCCGCGACGGCCCGGAACAGCGCCCACCCGCGCAGCCGCTCGGGGTCGAGTTCGACGGAGCCCGCCAGCCGCGTGACCCGGCGCCGAGTCGCCGCCGCGGCGCCCGGCGAGGCGACCAGGTCGTGCAGCCGGTCGCGGACGAGCCGCGCGAGGTCGTAGGCCCGCTCCCCGACCAGTGGGTCGGGACCGACCGCGAGCCAGTGCGCCCGGTCCGTGGCCGCGGCGAGGACGGCGCCCTGCCGGAAGTCGCCGTGCAGCAGGACGGCCTCGGGCGCGCCGGCGAGGAGTCCGGCGCGCGCCGTGAGGGCCGCTTCGACCAGCGGCGCCGCTTCGTGCGGCACGGCCGACCGCATCAGCTCCGTCTGCGCGCCCGTCAGCTCCGCGACATCCGGGAACGGGTGCCCCGCGACCGGCGCCACCCACAGCCGCCGCAGGACCGACACCGCCTCCAGCGTGGCCTTCGCGTCCGCCAGGGAACGCAGCGACGTGGCCGGGCTCAGCCGCTCCAGCAGGAGGGCGCCCGCGTCGGCGTCGAGCCGCAGGGGCCGTACGGCGCCGAGGCCGTCCCAGGTGCGCAGCGCCGCGTCCTCCAGCGGAGCGGAACGGCCGGGCGCCGTCAGCTTGAGCACCGCGGGAACGCCGTCCGCCGTGCGCACGAGGACCGTCATGCTCGTCCGGCCGCCGGGCGCGATCACACGTTCGGGCGTCAGCCGCCAGCGTTCCGCGGTCCGCGCCGCCAGCGCCGGCAGGTCGTCGAGCCAGCCGGGCGCGGTGGCCCGCTGGGCGCGGACGAGGTGTTCCGGCGGGGCGAACTCCATCGGTCAGCGGCTCCCGTCCGCCGCGTACTCGGGCAGGCCGGGGAACGCCGCCGGCGCGCCCTGCCAGCGGGCCGCCCGCACGGCCGCCTCGCCGAGGGCGGCCGCCGCGTCCCGGCGCGTGTCCTCGTCACCGGCCCCCACGAGGTCCGCGTAGGCGGCGGCGAGGCCGGTCTCCAGCTCGCCCGCGAGCCGGACCGCCCCCGCCTCGTCGGCCACATCGAACGGCAGGCTGTACGCGGCGGCCGCGGCGACCGGCGTGCCGCCGAGGTCCCGCACCGTCCGGCGGAGGGCGTCACGGCGGGCGCGGTGCGCGGTCCAGGCGTCCTCGGCCTCCCGGCCCCGGTCCTCGCCGACGCGCCCGCCGACCACGCCGTAGCCGTACACGGCGGCGTGCTCGGCGGCCAGCGCGGCCTGCGCGGCGGAGAGCTCCGTCGGAGTCTCCTCCCCGGCCGCGGTACGGGTGGGGGCGTGCGGTGCGGTCATGCGCTGACCTCGTTCAGGAGATACGCCGTGGCGGCGCCGGCGGCGGCCAGGGAGGCGAGCAGGCGGGCGAGTTCCGGGGGGAGCCCGGTGAGGGCGCGGGTCCGCTCGTCGGCCAGGGTCCGTTCGGCGTCGGCGAGCGCGGTGACGGCCGCGGCGCCGTCCGCGGGGACCTCGGGGGCGCCGTCCGGGGTGACGGAGGCGGCGGGGTCGTCCTCGGCGAGCGCGGTCAGGTGGGCGGCGGCGACGGCGCGGAAGGGCGCGAGCGTGCCGTCGAGGTCCGGATGCGCGGCGGTCGTCGCGTCGTACCTGGCGAGGAGACCGGCGCTGTCGCGGGCCGCCCGGCGGCGCACGCCGCGCACGGCGGACGGTTCCATCTCGGTGACGCCCCCGCCGCCGTCCCCGCCGGTGCAGCCGGCCAGCCCGGCCGCGACACCGCAGGCCAGCAGGGTGCGCCGGGGGAGGGCCGTGGGCGGAGCAGAGGACATGGCTTCCCGCACTTCCCGTTGTGAGTGAACGACAAGATCACCGCACGGTGAGCGTACCCGGGGGTGTGGCGCCATCCCGTGGCACCCCGGCGCGCCCGGCGTGCCAGCCCCCGGCGCCGGCCGGTGCCGGCGGTCGGCGCGGCGTGCCGCAGACGATAGGGTGTGGGCCGAGCGCGCCCGACACGCACCCGTTCCACAACAGCACACGCGGCCGAGGAGTCACCCGGATGAGCACGACCCAGATCGAGAGGCTGCGGGCACTCCTGGAACCGCTGGCGGCGGCCCGGGGCATGGATCTGGAGGACGTGCGGATCACCCCGGCGGGCCGGCGCCGGCTCCTCCAGGTCGTCGTGGACACGGACGAGGGCGTACGCCTGGACGCCTGCGCCGACCTCAGCCGTGACGCCTCGGCCGCCCTCGACGCCTCCGACGTCATGGGCGACGCCCCCTACGAACTCGAGGTCACCTCGCCCGGTGCCGAACGATCCCTGTCCGAGCCGCGCCACTGGCGCCGTGCGACGGGCCGGCTGGTGCTCGTCACCCCGCACCGGGGTACGCCGCTGACCGCGCGCGTCACCGCCGCGGACGAAGCGGGAGTGGATCTGGAGGTCCCGGGGGAGAAGGGACGCAGGCCCACGGCTCGCCGGGTCGAGTTCACCGAGATCGCCAAGGCGCGCGTCCAGGTCGAGTTCAACCGCAAGCCCGCCGCCGCCGACGACGAGAGCCAGAAGGAGGCATAGCCGTGGACATCGACATGAGTGCGCTGCGTCTGCTCGTCCGGGAGAAGGAGATCTCCCTGGACCTGCTGGTGGAGGCCATCGAATCGGCCCTCCTGATCGCCTACCACCGCACCGAGGGCAGTCACCGCCAGGCCCGCGTGGTCCTCGACCGCGCCAGCGGGCATGTGACGGTGTGGGCGCGCGAGGACGCCGCCGACCTCGACGGTGAGGGGGCCGAGCCGCGGGAGTTCGACGACACCCCGTCGGGCTTCGGCCGGATCGCCGCCACCACCGCGAAGCAGGTCATCCTCCAGCGGCTGCGCGACGCCGAGGAGGACGTCACCTTCGGCGAGTACGCCGGGCGCGAGGGCGACGTCGTCGCCGGCGTGGTCCAGCAGGGGCGGGATCCGAAGAGCGTGCTCGTCGACATCGGGCGCCTGGAGGCGATCCTGCCGCCGCAGGAGCAGGTCCCCGGCGAGGAGTACCCGCACGGGACCCGGCTGCGGTCGTACGTCGTCCGCGTCGTGAAGGGCGCGCGCGGCCCGTCCGTCACGCTCTCCCGCACCCACCCGAACCTGGTGAAGAAGCTGTTCGAGCTGGAGGTGCCGGAGATCGCCGACGGCTCGGTGGAGATCGCCGCGATCGCCCGCGAGGCCGGTCACCGCACCAAGATCGCCGTGCGGTCCCTCCGCTCCGGGCTGAACGCCAAGGGCGCCTGCATCGGCCCGATGGGCGGGCGGGTCCGCAGCGTCATGGCCGAGCTGCACGGCGAGAAGATCGACATCGTCGACTGGTCGGACGACCCGGCGGAGCTGGTCGCGAACGCCCTGTCGCCCGCCCGCGTCACCCGGGTGGAGGTGGTGGACGCCGCCGCGCGGTCGGCGCGTGTCACGGTGCCGGACTACCAGCTCTCCCTCGCCATCGGCAAGGAGGGGCAGAACGCCCGGCTCGCCGCCCGCCTCACCGGCTGGCGCATCGACATCCGGCCGGACACCGCGGAGCAGCAGGCACGGCCCGAGCGCTCCGCCAGCGAGGCGTGAGGTCCGCCGGGACTCGTCCCGGCGGACCCGGAATACGGGCGGCCCCCCGCCCGTTGCAACGACCACCGCCACCCCGCCCCCCTGCGGGGCCGGGCGGACGGGGAGGTAGAATCCGAAGTGTCTGGCCGGACGCGTACGCGCGCCTGCCCGGAACGTACCTGCGTCGGATGCCGCCGCCGCTCAGCCAGGAACGACCTGCTGCGTGTGGTGGCACACGGGGATCGCTGTGTCCCCGATCTTCGCGGTACGCTGCCCGGTCGGGGCGCGTATCTGCACCCCACGCCTGACTGTCTCGAACTGGCGGTCCGCCGCCGGGCGTTTCCCCGGGCACTGAAGGTCCAGGGGCCGCTCGACACCGGGAACCTCCGGAGCGCCGTCGTGACGGCGGCCCCGGAAGCGCCGCAGGACCGGCCCCGCCGGGACACGTAACACGTAACAAGCGCCGCGCGGACAGGCCGCGCGGCAGGTACCTCGCGAGTCGGAAGTAGGTCGAGATTGCGATGAGCACTCGATGAGTACGCGATGAGTACGCCCGAGAAGTAGCGAAGGTCCGGCGGACGACCGACCCCGGACCGCATAAGGAGCGAAGTGGCTAAGGTCCGGGTATACGAGCTCGCCAAGGAGCTGGGAGTAGAGAGCAAGGTCGTCATGGCCAAGCTCCAGGAACTTGGTGAGTTCGTCCGTTCGGCGTCCTCGACGATCGAGGCGCCGGTCGTCCGAAAACTGCAGGACGCATTCAACGCGGGAGGCGGCTCAGGCCGTCGTCCCGCCCGTCCGGGGGCGCCCGCCCCCAAGCCCGGGGCGCCCAAGCCGGGCGCCATGGGTCCCCGTCCGGGTGCGCCGCGCCCGGGTGGCCAGCAGGCCCCGAAGCCGGGCGCGCCGCGCCCGACGCCGGGTCCCGCCCCGGCCGCGCCGAAGCCGCCGGCCAAGCCGGCGCCCGCGGCCCCCGAGTTCTCCGCGCCGCCCGCGCCCGCCGCGAGCGAGCCGGCGGCACCCCGTTCCGGCGCGCCGCGTGCCGGCGGCCAGCAGGCCCCGCGGCCGGGTGCCCGTCCGGGTCCGAAGCCGGCGGGTCCCGCGGCCGGTGGCGGTCAGCGGCCGGCCCCCGGCGCCAAGCCGGGCGGCCCGAAGCCGGGCGGCAGGCCCGCGGGCCCGCGGCCGGGCAACAACCCCTTCACGACCAGCGGCTCCACCGGCATGGCCCGGCCCGCCCCGCGGCCGGGTCCCGGTGGCCCGCGCCCCGGCGGCCAGGGCCAGGGTGCCCCGCGTCCCGGCGGTCAGGACCGCCCGGGTCCCGGTGGCCCGCGTCCGCAGGCGCCGGGCGGCGGTCGCGCCACGCCGGGCAACATGCCGCGTCCCCAGGCCGCGGGCGGCCCCGGCGGTCCGCGTCCCGGCCCGCCCGGTAACCGTCCGAACCCCGGCATGATGCCGCAGCGGCCCTCGGCCGGCGGGCGTCCCGGCGGCCCCGGCGGCCGTCCGGCGGGCGGTCCCCGCCCGGGTGGCGGCGGCTTCGCCGGCCGCGGTGGCGGCGGTGGCCGTCCCGGCGGCTTCGGCGGTGGCGGTGGCGGCGGCGGTTTCGCCGGCCGCGGTGGCGGCACCGGTACGGGTGCCCGTCCGGGTGGCGGCGGCTTCGGCGGCGGCGGTGGCCGTCCCGGCTTCGGCGGCCGTCCCGGCGGCCCGGGTGGCCGCGGCGGCACGCAGGGCGCGTTCGGCCGTCCCGGCGGTCCCGCGCGCCGTGGCCGCAAGTCGAAGCGGCAGCGGCGCCAGGAGTTCGAGGCCATGCAGGCCCCGTCCATCGGCGGCGTCATGCTGCCGCGCGGCAAGGGCGAGACGATCCGTCTCTCCCGCGGCGCGTCCCTGACCGACTTCGCGGAGAAGATCAACGCCAACCCGGCGTCCCTCGTCCAGGTCATGTTCAACCTCGGCGAGATGGTCACCGCGACCCAGTCGGTCTCCGACGAGACGCTGCACCTGCTCGGCGACGAGATGAACTACACCGTCCAGATCGTGAGCCCGGAGGAGGAGGACCGCGAGCTGCTCGAGTCCTTCGACATCGAGTTCGGCGAGGACGAGGGCGGCGAGGAGGCCCTGGTCTCCCGGCCCCCGGTGGTCACCGTCATGGGCCACGTCGACCACGGCAAGACCCGCCTGCTCGACGCGATCCGCAAGACGAACGTCATCGAGGGCGAGGCCGGCGGCATCACCCAGCACATCGGTGCCTACCAGGTCTCCATCGGCGTCAACGGCGAGGACCGGCGGATCACGTTCATCGACACCCCGGGTCACGAGGCGTTCACCGCCATGCGTGCCCGTGGTGCGAAGTCCACCGACATCGCGATCCTCGTGGTGGCGGCCAACGACGGCGTCATGCCGCAGACGGTCGAGGCGCTGAACCACGCCAAGGCCGCCGACGTGCCGATCGTCGTCGCCGTCAACAAGATCGATGTCGAGGGCGCCGACCCGACGAAGGTGCGCGGCCAGCTCACCGAGTTCGGTCTCGTGGCCGAGGAGTACGGCGGTGACACGATGTTCGTGGACATCTCCGCACGCCAGGGCACCAACATCGAGAACCTCCTCGAAGCGGTCGTCCTCACCGCCGACGCGGCGCTCGACCTGCGGGCCAACCCGGAGCAGGATGCCCAGGGCATCGCGATCGAGGCCCACCTCGACCGCGGGCGCGGCGCCGTCGCCACCGTCCTCGTCCAGCGCGGCACGCTCCGCGTCGGCGACACGATGGTGGTGGGTGACGCCCACGGCCGTGTCCGGGCCATGCTGGACGACACGGGCCGCAACCTCACCGAGGCCGGCCCGTCGACCCCGGTCCTGGTCCAGGGTCTGACGAACGTCCCCGGCGCCGGCGACAACTTCCTCGTCGTCAGCGAGGACCGCACCGCCCGGCAGATCGCCGAGAAGCGTGCCGCCCGCGAGCGGAACGCGGCATTCGCCAAGCGCACCCGCAGGGTCTCCCTGGAGGACCTGGACAAGGTGCTCAAGGCGGGCGAGATCCAGCAGCTCAACCTCATCCTCAAGGGCGACGCGTCCGGTTCCGTCGAGGCCCTGGAGTCGTCGCTGCTCCAGCTCGACGTGGGCGAGGGCGTGGACCTGCGGGTCCTCCACCGCGGCGTCGGTGCGGTCACCGAGACCGACATCGACCTGGCGGCGGGCTCGGACGCCATCGTCATCGGCTTCAACGTGCGCGCCGAGGGGCGTGCCACGCAGGCGGCCGAGCGCGAGGGCGTCGACGTCCGGTACTACTCGGTCATCTACCAGGCGATCGAGGAGATCGAGGCGGCCCTGAAGGGCCTGCTGAAGCCGGAGTACGAGGAGGTCGAGCTGGGCACGGCGGAGATCCGCGAGGTCTTCCGGTCCTCCAAGCTGGGCAACATCGCGGGTGTCCTCATCCGCTCCGGCGAGGTCCGGCGGAACACGAAGGCCCGCCTGCTGCGCGACGGCAAGGTCGTGGCGGAGAACCTCACCATCGAGGGGCTGCGCCGCTTCAAGGACGACGTCACCGAGATCCGCGAAGGGTTCGAGGGCGGTATCAACCTCGGCAACTTCAACGACATCAAGGTCGACGACGTCATCGCCACCTACGAGATGCGGGAGAAGCCCCGCGCCTGACCCACGGGGCCGGGCCACCCTCCGGCGGAGCGGAAACTCCGTCGAGGGAGGCCCGGCCCTCCCCGTACGATCACCGTATGTATACCGGGACCTTGTCCTTCGACCTGCTGCTCGGCGACGTGCGGTCGCTCAAGCAGAAACGGTCCGTGGTACGGCCGATCGTCGCGGAGCTGCGCCGGTCGTACGCGGTGAGTGTCGCCGAGGTCGGCGACCAGGATCTGTACCGGCGGGCCAGGATCGGGCTCGCCATGGTGTCCGGGGACGCCGCGCACCTCACGGAGGTGCTCGACGCCTGCGAACGGTGGATGGCGGGCCGCCCCGAGGTGGAGCTGCTGTCGGCCCGGCGGCGGTTCCACGGCGACGAGGACGAATAGCGAGGAGAAACACCCATGGCCGACAACGCGCGGGCGAAGCGGCTGGCCGACCTCATCCGCGAGGTCGTGGCACGGAAGCTCCAGCGGGACATCAAGGACCCGCGGCTCGGCAGCCGGGTGACCATCACCGACGCCCGGCTCACCGGAGACCTCCGGGAGGCCACCGTGTTCTACACGGTGTGGGGCGACGACGCCGACCGCGCCGAGGTGGCGGCCGGGCTGCGCAGTGCGCGGGGCGTGCTGCGCTCGGCGGTGGGCGCGGCGGCCGGCGTCAAGCACACGCCGAGCCTGGAGTTCGTGCCCGACGCGCTGCCGGAGACGGCGCGCACGCTGGACGACCTGTTCGACCGCACCCGGGAGCGGGACGAGGAGCTGCGGCGGGCCGCCGCCGGCGCGGACTACGCGGCCGGCGCCGACCCGTACGTCACCCGTGACGGCGACGCGGAGGACGCGGACGGCGCGGGCGACGGCGGGGACGGCGAAGGCGCCACCGGCGAGCGGGAGGACTGAGCCGGACATGGGCCGCACCACGAGCACCGTGGACGGGCTTGTCGTCGTCGACAAGCCCGCCGGCTTCACCTCCCACGACGTCGTGGCCGTGCTGCGCGGCGTCGCGCGGACGCGGCGCGTCGGCCACGCCGGCACGCTCGACCCGATGGCGACCGGCGTGCTCCTCGTCGGCCTCGGCCGCGCCACGCGGCTCCTCGGCCATCTCGCGCTCACCGAGAAGGAGTACCGGGGCACGATCCGGCTCGGGCAGGACACCGTCACCGACGACGCCGAGGGCGAGGTGACGGCCTCGGCGGGCGCCGCGGGGATCGACCGTTCCGCGCTGGACGCGGGCGTCGCCGCGCTGACCGGCCCGATCCTCCAGGTGCCGGCACGGGTGAGCGCCGTCAAGATCGACGGGAAGCGCTCGTACCGGCGCGTGCGGGACGGAGAGGACGTCGAGATCCCGGCCCGGCCGGTCACGGTCTCCGTGTTCACCGTCGACGCGGTCACGGAACGCACGGCCGGGGACGGCACGCCCGTCACCGATGTGGACGTGCGCGTCGTCTGCTCGTCCGGCACGTACATCCGCGCCCTCGCCCGCGACCTCGGCGCCGCCCTCGGCACCGGTGGCCATCTGACGGCGCTGCGGCGCACGCGCGTCGGCCCGTACGGCCTGGACGGCGCCCGGACGCTCGACGAACTGCGGGCCGGGCTGACCGTCCTGCCGCTCGGCGAGGCCGCGGCGGCCGCGTTCCCCCGCTGGGACGTGGACGAGGAGCAGGCCCGTCTGCTCGGCAACGGTGTGCGCCTCGGCGCGCCCGAGCTGCCGTCCGGGCCGGTCGCCGTCTTCGGGCCGCAGGAGCGGTTCGTGGCGCTGATCGAGGCGGAGGGCGGGACATCGCGCAGCCTGGCCGTCTTCGTCTGAGGGGCGGCCGGTACCTTGGACCGGCAGACAGCACAGCAGTGGCATAGGCCCAGGCGGCGAGGAGCGAGAACGGTGCAGCGCTGGCGTGACTTGGCGGACATCCCCGGTGACTGGGGACGCAGCGTCGTCACCATCGGGTCGTACGACGGAGTCCACCGAGGGCATCAGCTGATCATCGGACAGGCGGTGGCGCGGGCGCGGGAGCTGGGGGTGCCGGCGGTGGTCGTCACCTTCGACCCGCACCCCAAGGAGGTCACCCGCCCCGGGACGCACCCGCCGCTCCTCGCACCGCACCCGCGGCGCGCGGAGCTGATGGCGGAACTGGGCGTGGACGCGGTGCTCGTGCTGCCGTTCACCGAGGAGTTCTCGCGGCTGGCGCCCGCCGACTTCGTCGTGAAGGTGCTCGTGGAGCGGCTGCACGCGCGGGCGGTCGTCGAGGGGCCGACGTTCCGCTTCGGCCACCGTGCCGCCGGCAGCGTGGAGACGCTGCGGGAACTGGGCGGGACCTACGGCTTCGACGTGCACGTCATCGACCTGTACGAGCGGGGCGCGGCGGGGGAGGGGGAGCCGTTCTCCTCGTCGCTGGCGCGGCGCCTCATCGCCGGGGGCGATGTCGCGGGCGCCGCCGAGGTCCTGGGACGGCCGCACCGGGTCGAGGGGATCGTCGTGCACGGGGCGCGCCGCGGCCGTGAACTCGGCATCCCCACCGCGAACCTGGACACCGTGCCCTACTCCGCGATTCCCGCCGACGGTGTCTACGCGGGTTATCTGACCGCCGCGGGGGAACGGATGCCCGCCGCCGTCTCCGTCGGGACCAACCCCCACTTCCACGGCACGCGGCGCACCGTCGAGGCGCACGCCCTGGACCGCACGGACCTCGACCTGTACGGCATGCGGGTCGCGGTCGACTTCACCGAGTTCCTGCGGGGGCAGGAGACCTTCGAGTCCCTGGACGCCCTGCTGGAGCGCATCGCCGACGACCTGCGGCGCGCGCGTGAGCTGACGAGCGGCGGCTGACCGGACGGGGTCCGGCCGGCCGCCGCTCCGCCGTGTCAGCCCTGCGGGGGCTGCGGCTGGCCCCAGGCGCCCGGGGGCGGGGGCGGGAAGCCGTAGCCGCCGGGCACGTCCGGCTGCGGGGGGCCGCCCGCGTACTGGCCGGGGTGGCCGCCGACGGGGGCGCCCGGCTGCTGCGGATACCCGTAGGGCTGGCCGTGCTGCGGCTGCGCCGGCGGCTGCTGCTGGCCCGGCTGCGGGAAGCCATACCCCTGCGGGCCGCCCTGCTGCCCCGGCAGCGGCGGCGCCACCTGCGGCGGCATGCCACCGTCCGGCGTCCACAGGCCCTGCTCCTGCTGCATGCGGGTGAAGTCCTCCGCGATGAGCGCCGCCAGGTCGAAGTACGCCTGCCGTGTCTTCGGACGCATCAGGTCCAGTTCGAGTTCGGCGCCGGCCGCGAGATGCTCGTCGAACGGCGCCACGATCACACCGCGGCAGCGCGTCCTGAAGTGGGCCACGATGTCCTCGACCTTGACCATCCGGCCGGTCTCGCGCACGCCGGAGATGACGGTGATGCTGCGCCGCACCAGCTCGCCGTACCCGTGGGCGGAGAGCCAGTCCAGCGTCGTGCTCGCGCTGCTCGCGCCGTCCACCGAGGGGGTCGACACGATGATGAGCTGGTGCGCGAGGTCGAGGACGCCGCGCATCGCGCTGTACAGGAGGCCCGTGCCCGAGTCCGTGAGGATGATCGGGTACTGCTTGCCCAGGACCTCGATGACGCGGCGGTAGTCCTCGTCGTTGAACGCCGTCGAGATGGCCGGGTCGACGTCGTTCGCCAGGATCTCCAGACCCGAGGGGGCCTGCGAGGTGAACCTGCGGATGTCCATGTAGCTGTGCAGGTAGGGGATCGCGCCGACCAGGTCGCGGATGGTGGCGCCCGTCTCGCGCCGCACGCGGCGGCCGAGGGTGCCGGCGTCCGGGTTGGCGTCGATGGCGATGACCTTGTCCTGGCGTTCGCTCGCGAGCGTCGAGCCGAGGGCGGTGGTCGTCGTGGTCTTGCCGACGCCGCCCTTCAGGCTGATGACCGCGATGCGGTAGCAGGACAGGACGGGCGTGCGGATGAGGCTCAGCTTGCGCTGGCGCTCCTCCTCGGCCGCCTTCCCGCCGATCCGGAACCGCGAGCCCGGCTTGCTGGCCGGCTGCGAGCGCTGCTTGGCACGCCGCCTCTCCTGGAGCAGCCGGTCCGACGACAGCTCGACGGACGCTGTGTAGCCGAGGGCGCCGGGCTGCATGTGGACCGGGGCGTGCGGGGGTTCGGGCCAGCCGCCGCCGGCGCGGGGGTCCTGCGGCGCGGCGGGCACCGCGCCGGGCGGCCCGGGGAGCTGGGGGCGGTCCGGCTGCGCGTGCGGCGGCTGCTGGGCTGCGGGCACGCCCGCCGGGCCGGGCTGCTGCGCCCCGTACGGCAGGACGGGGGCGCCGTCGGCCGGGGTGCCGGGCGACGGCCACTGGCCGGGGGCCGGGTGGCCCTGTGCCGGGGCCGGCCACTGCGGCACGGCGGGCGGGGCGTCCTGCGGTGCCGCGTCGGCGGGCGCGCCGTGGACCGGGCGCGCGTACTGCGGCGGGCCGGGCAGCGGCTGGGCGGGCGGCTGGGGCCACTGCGGGGCGGGCGGCTGGGCCTGGCCCTGCCCCTGTGAGGGATCGGGCCACTGCGGCGCCGCGGGAACCCCGGGTGCGCCGCCCGGTGCGCCGGGGAACGGCCCCGGCGCGGGCTGCTGCTGCGCCTGCTGCTGCGGTACGGGGGGCACCTGCCGGTCGGGCAGGGCCGGGAGCCCCGGCGGCGGTGCCGTCGGGGTGCCGCCGAGCCGCGGGTCGGCGGCGGGCGGCGGGGCCGGCTGGGCGGGCTGGGCCTGTGGCTGCGGGAGCGGCTGCGGTGCGGGCTCGTCGTCGACCTCCAGCGCGGCCTCCGTACCGGACTTGGCGAACTCGACCTGGACGCTCGGCTCGCCGGTGTCCGGCAGGTGCTTCGCCGGGGTGAAGACGACGGTGTGCTCCGCGGCGACGGGCTCGGCACCCGGCGCGGGGGCGGACCCGGCGGCCGGTTCGGGCTGCTGGAGCTGGAAGTCCGGGGGCAGCGGCGGCAGTCCCGGCGGCCCTGCCGGGGCCGGCGGGGTGACGGGGGCCTGCGCGCCCTCGGCCGCCGCCGCTGCCGGCGGGGGCGGGGGCGGCCCGCCCGAGCTGTCGGCCGCGGGGGCGGGGGGTGCGGGCCAGGCGATGCCGCCGCCGTACGTGGCGTCCTTGGGCTGGTCGCCGGCTGCGTCCGGCGGGGGTGTCTGGTCCGAGGCGTCGGCTGCCGGGGCGGGGGGTGCGGGCCAGGCGATGCCGCCGCCGTACGTGGCGTCCTTGGGCTGGTCGCCGGCTGCGTCCGGCGGGGGTGTCTGGTCCGAGGCGTCGGCCGCCGGGGCGGGGGGTGCGGGCCAGGCGACGCCCCCGCCGGACGTCGCGTCCTTCGCCTGCGGCGCCTCACCGGCGCCGGCCGCCGCCTTCGCCTGCGCCTCGGCCAGGGCCTTGCGCACGGAGGCGGGCGAGAACTTCATCGTCCGGGCGTCCTGCGGCTCCTCGTCCTCCTCGGCGTCCGCGCGTCCGGCCGGCGGCTCCGGCGCGGACGCCGCGGGCGGCGGAGACGACGGGAAGGCGGGCGGCCCGGCGGGCGGCGCCGCGGACACCGGCGGCTGCGCGCCGGCGCCCGCCGCCCCCGCGTCCCCGGCCGGCGGAGTGCTCGCGCCCCCCGAATACCAGGCGGGCGGGGTGTAATCGATGGTGAACTGCCCGGTGGTCTCCGACTCCTCGTCGAGGAGTTCGTCATCGGGCCGTTCGTCGGCGGAGATCTCCTCCCCCGGCCGATCCCTGTCCCGATCGCTGCTCACGACGCGCCTCCCGCTCCTGACGTTGCTCCCTGATCCGCACCTCAAGGGCCGCTGTGCGGTTGACGGACCGGAGCCCCCGAGCGGTTCCCGCGACACGGGCTCAGGCCCTTGCGCACAGCTTCGCTGGCGTGTTGCCCCTCACCCTAGTGGGCGTACGGCGAAGAGCCGAAGTCCTCCCCTCGCGGGCTACCCAGGCGCGTGCGGAAAAACACGCCGAAGAGAGGCAGTCAACGGGCAAACACGGGCCATCCGGGCATGCGCGGCAAGGGCGTCATGGCGCGGTGTCCAGCCGCCGCGGCTCGCCCAGCAGTCCCGATTCCCCGTCCGTGGGTACCAGCCGTACGAGCCGCCGCGAGGTGCGGGTGCACCACAGCGTCACGTTCTCCGCGAACGTCGACAGAGCCTCCGCCTGTACGCCCGGCAGCGCCATCGACCGCGCCACCTGCCGGCTCTCCTCGGGCGACACCCGCTGCACCCCCACGAGCTGGGCACGTTCCATCAGCCGCGGGGTCCCCGGACCCACGTAGGGGAGCAGCGTCAGCACGGCCTGCCAGGGCACCGACGCCACCCGGCCCCGGGGCGGTCTGACGCCGCAGTCCCGCACGACGAGGACCGGGAAGCCCAGCGTCGCGCCCATCGGCGGCACCTTGCCCACCTCGTGCAGCGTCATGAACTCGAAGCCGCCGAGACCGCCGTTGGCCGCCTCGGCCAGCCGCGTCCACACGTGCGGACGGCCCGTCTCCACCGCCACCCGCACGCCCGTGGCGACGGCACGGAGGGCCAGCACCTGAGCCGTCCACACACCGCCGACCAGCACGATGTCGTACGGCACGGGGTGGTGCACCGGAAGCACGGCGGCCCGCGCCTTGCTGTCCACCCCCACGACGATCCCGTCGTCCCCGGCGGGCAGCGCCAGCCCGTCCAGGGCGTCCGCCGGCAGCACATGCCCGGTCCCCGGCATCAGCACGCCCCTCCCAGCGGGAGTGTGGCCCACAGCCCCGGCGCCTGCCGCCGGTCCATCCGCGCCACCCCGAGCCCGGCCGCCGCGGCCGTCCCGGTGAGCGCACGGCCCGCCGCGCGCGCCTGCCCCTCCCCGAGCCCCGCGACCCGTATGTGCCCCGACATCTCGACGGACGACCGCCCGACCGCCCCCAGCGTCAGGGAGAACGTCGTGGCGAACGCCGGCACCGCGGTGACGGCCGCCACGAGCCCGGCGAGCGGCACGTGCCCCGGCCCCAGCACGGGCCACCGGGTCACCCGGAACGTGGTGTGCCACCGGTTGTCGCACCGCCAGGTCGTGACCTGCTCGCCCGTGCGGCGGGGGCGGGTGCCCTCCCGCTGGCCGATCACCGTCGTCACCGCTGGATCGGAACCGGCGCACGCCGCCAGCGCCGACAGCAGCTCCGACTCCGACAGCACCGTCGCGGCGAACCCGGCGCCCGACAGGCGGCTCGCCAACTGGTCGGCGGCGCGCGCGAGACACCGCTGCGCCCCCATCGCCCCGCCACCGCGCTCCGCGACCGCCCCGGGGCACAGCTCGGGATCCAGCCGCAGCGCGACCCACGTCAGCCGCAACGCCGGTGCGCCGCCCAGCCCCTGAGCACCCAGCATCCCGTAACTCGTCGCCGCGACCGACCGTTCGGGCAGCATCGGCGAGGGCGCCGGCTGGGTGTGCTGGACGGCCTGCACCGCCGCCAGCCGTATGCCGTCCGTGTCGAGGGCGTCCCGCAGCAGCCCGAGCGGCAACCCGCCCCCGCCCCACCCCGGTTGCAGGGGCCGCTGCGCCGCCTCCACCCGCAGCACCACCGTCAGCGACCCACCGTCGCCGACCATCCCCATCTCGCGCTGCTCCCGCCCGTCACACCCCCCACGCGCGACGAACGGATGGCTCCGCAGCCCCGGCCTGCACTCGGCCGCCAGCGCGAACAGCGGATCGCCCCCCTCGGGCACCAGGCCCGCCGCCCGCCGCCTGCGCCGCCGGAACGCCAGCACTTCGCCCAGCCACCCCGACGGAGTGATCCCCTGCCACCAGGCCACCACGGCGAGCACCGCGAGGGCGACCGGCAGGATCACGAGCCCCAGGAGCACCCAGCGCACCGGCCCGTCGGCCGCCCGGCCGCCCACCGCGAGCCCGGCCGCCGCCTGGAGGCACACCAGCGGCCACAGGAATCCCAGCCGCCCGGCCCCCGTTCGCGGAACGGGCCGCACGCCCGCCCCCGCCGGCCCACCCACCGGACCCCCGCTCCCCGCCGCCCGCCCGGCCGGGGGCGCCGTCACCACAGCCGCCATCCTCCGACCCCCCTCCTGACCGTGACCGGATCATCACAGGGCATAGTAGAGCCCCGGTCCGACAACAGCCGGGCCAGGGGCTGGGGGAGGAGTCGCCATGGCGTCCCGCAAGGACGAACTCAACGCCTACACCTACGCCAAGCGCCGCACCGTCGCCGCGTTCCTGCGTCCCGCCCCCACCGGCACGGAAGAAGGCGCGCCGCGCCCTCTGCGGGCCGTCGTCCCCGGCGCGGTCGTCGGAGCCCTGGTCCTGGCGGCGTTCGGGGCATGGGGCCTGTTCCGGCCCGCCGTTCCCGAGGGCTGGGACGAGCCCGGGGCGCACGTGATCATCGGCAGCGACTCCACCACCCGCTACGTCGTCCTCGACACCGACGGCCAGACACAGCTCCACCCCGTCCTCAACCTCTCCTCCGCGCGTCTCCTCCTCGACAACACCGGTGACATCTCCGTCGTCAACGTCTCCGAGGAGGAACTGGACAGCGGCGCCATACCGCGCGGCCCCACCCTCGGCATCCCGTACGCCCCCGACCGCCTGCCCGACGCGGCCGACGCGGGCGAGGCCAAACGCTGGGCCGCCTGCCAGCAGCCGGGCGGCGACGGCGGCACGGTCCAGCAGGCCGTGTTCGTCCTCGCCGACCGCGACACCGGCCGTGTGGAGGGCGACGAACGCCTCACCGGCGGCGAACTCCTCTACGTCGAGGACCCCGACCACGTGCCGTACATCGTCGACGCCCACGGCACCCGCTACCGCGTCGGCGAGGAGGGCGACGACCACGACCTGCTGGTCCGTCTCCTGACGCACGGAACCGCACCCCAACCCGTCGGCCGCGAGTGGCTCGACACCCTCGCCGAGGGCGACCCCATCGTCTTCCCCGAACTGCCCGACACCGTCGGGACCGACGCCGGCATCGGCACACTCGACGAGCGCACCGGGCGCGTCGGCATGGTCCTCGACACCGTCTCCGGCGGCGACGACGAACAGCACTACGTCGTCCTGCCGGGCCGTGTGGTCCCCGTCTCACCGTTCATGGCCTACCTCCTCGCCTCCCACCCGGACAGCGCGATGCTCGGGATGAACAGCGAGTCCACCCGGGTCGGCGCCCAGGACATCGACCCCGCGCCCCCCGAGGAGAGCCTCGACCGCCTCCACACCTGGCCGACGCACATGCCCGAGCAGGTCAACGACGGCGCGCGCGACACCCTGTGCTCCGTCCTCCTGTCCGTGGACGGCGACGACGGCACCACCGAGGTCGCCACCTGGGCCGGCGAGGACTACCCCGCCACCATCGCGTCCGGCGCCGCCACCGCCTACGTCACCCCCGGGTCGGGTCTCCTCTACCGCCAGATCCAGGGCGAACAGACCGAGTCGGGCAGCGTCTTCCTCGTCACCGACACCGGCCTGCGCTACTCCGTCGAAGCCACCGCCGACGGGGAGGGAGAGACCCAGGACGCCAGGACCCGCCTCGGCTACGGCGACATCACGCCCGTCCCCGTACCGGCCGTCTGGTCCCTGCTCCTGCCGACCGGGCCGCGCCTCGACACCAAGAGTGCCGTGCGGCCGCAGGGCTCCTGACATGACCGGACAACCGCGCCGTCCGCAGCGCACCGCCGCCGCCATCGCGCTCGCCCTCCTCGCCGCCGTGGTGCCCACAGGCGTCCAGGAGGCACGGGCGGACGGCGGAACCTGCACGTTCCCCGCCGAACCGATAGCGGAGCGCCCCTGGTCGCTCCAGCGCGTCCAACTGGACCGGCTGTGGGCCGTCTCGCGAGGTGCGGGCGTCCGGGTCGCCGTCATCGACACCGGCGTCGACGCGACGAACCCCCAGCTCGCCGGAGCGGTCGCCGCCGATCTGGGCGCGGACGTCCTGCCGCCGGAGGCCGGGGCCGAAGGCGGCCCGACCGTCGACCCCGTGGGGCACGGGACGAAGGTCGCGGGCATCATCGCCGCCCGGGAGGCCGACGACAGCGGCTTCACGGGCCTGGCGCCGGACGCCACGATCATCCCCATCCGCCAGAACGACGGCGAGGGCGGCGGCACGGTCGCCGGCCTCATCGAGGGCATCGCGCATGCCGTGGCCGCCGGCGCCGATGTCATCAACATCTCGCAGGACGTGGACCAGGTCCTCACCGACGACTCCGCGCTCGCCGCCGCCGTGCAGGCGGCCATCGACGCCGGCGCGGTCGTCGTCGCCTCCGTGGGCAACGAGGGCGCGGACGGGCGCGAACGCCGCACTTACCCGGCCGCCTCCCCGGGCGTCCTCGCCGTCGCCGCGTCCGACCGCAACAACGAGCGCGCCCCGTTCTCCCAGGCCGGCGACTTCGTGGACATCGCCGCGCCGGGCGTCGACATGGTGTCGACCGTCCCGGGCGGCGGGCAGTGCGTCGACAACGGCACCAGCTTCGCCGCGCCCTATGTCGCCGGAGTGGCCGCCCTGCTGTGCGCGGCGCGCCCGGACTGGACACCGCAGCAGGTCATCGCGCAGCTCCAGCAGACGGCGGAACGCCCCGGCCCCGGACCTGATGACGCCATCGGTTGGGGCGTCGTCGATCCGGTGCGCGCCCTCACGGAACTCCCCGCCGAGCCGGCCGCGACCACGCCGACCCCGGACGCCGGGCCGCCCGCACCGCCCGCACCGGACGTGCCCGACCTGCAGCTGACGGAGACCCACGCGGAGCGCGCCGGACGCCGGGCCACGTACGCCGTGCTGGCGACGGCCGTCCTCACGGCCGTGCTGGCGGGCGTCCTCGTCGTACGCCGGGACCGGCGCCGCCGATGACGCCGCCGCATCCCCTACTCGATGTCGAACTCGCCGTCGCGCGCCCCGAGGACGAATGCCTCCCACTCGGCGTCCGTGAACCGCAGCACGGTGTCGGGGTCCTTCGAGTTGCGCATGCCGACACCACCCCCGGGCAGGTAGGCGATCTCGACCTTCTCGTCCTGCGGCCCGTCCGGGGCGCTGAGCCACTCGACCCCGGAAATGTCGCGGGAGTACAGCTCGTTCTTCTCGCGCTCCTTGCGAGCGGCGATCTCCTCCGGTGTCTCGGTGGTACCCATGGCGCCTGCCTTCCCTCCCGGCCAACCCGATGCGTCCGGCCCCGCGCGACACGGCGCGGCGACCCGGAAGTGATCGTAACGCAGCGCACTGTCACCGCACGGAGGAACGGAGGACGACCGGCGACCCGGCGTTCATGCGTAGCGCCGTCTGGTCACGATGAGGGATGTGCGTGAGCGTGCGGCCACTTATGGTGGTGCGCGGCGACGTCCGTCGACCGGACTTGACCGGACCGGAGTCGACTGCTTCCGGGGATGAACCGAGCGGGGGGCGAGCATGAGCGGTATTGAGGGTCTCACCCATGCGCAGCTGCGGGAGATCGTGCACGGGGAGGCGCCGTGGGGGCTGGGGGAGTGCGGCCATCGTCTGTCGGACATGGCGCCGCTGCTGAGCGAGGTCGCCGAGGACATCCACCGCCGGATGGGGGAACTGGCGTGGGAGGGGGACTCGGCGGACCAGTTCCGTGCCTGGGCGGATCATTTCCGCGAACAGTCCACGGTGCTGGGCGAGTACGCGATGGCGATGGGCAAGGCGCTGCGGGGGATGGAAGTGGCGCTGGCGTCCGCGCGGGGTTCGATGCCGGAGGAGCCGCCGCTGGTTCTCGAGACGGTGCGGTCGGGGGCCTTCGGCATCGAACAGACCCCTCACGACGAGGCGGTGGCGGTCGTCCGACGCCTGTCATCGTTCTACGAACTGGCCACACAACGCCTGACAACGACGGAAGAACCACAGTTCGCCCTCCCGTCGGTGATCCAGGACAAGATGCCTGAGCCGCCCGATGACTCTGTTCCTCTTCCAACAGGGCCGTGGCTGGAGCGGGACGACGAAGGCGAGTCGCATCTCCCTCCGCGGCCCGGCGCCATCGTGCCTACTGAGGTCCCGCCTCTGTCCGGAAATCACGTGATCGAGCAGGGAACTGCGTCGAGTCCCGTACGGGAGACCGTTCCTACCAAGTGGTCACCTCCGGCTGGAGACAGCGATCGTGTCGGCACGTCGTTGGACTCGGTGGCCGGTCCGCCTGTGGAAGACCTTCATGTGGACCCGGCGAGCCCAGGTGGCGAGGAGCGTTCACCGGCGACCGGGCCTACGGGACGAGGGTCGGTCGGTCCCGTCGACCGTGTGCCCATCGTGCCGGTTGGCGAAAGCCGGCGGCCAGTTGCGGATACGCCTTCGGCGCGTCCTGGTGGTGGGTCTGGGCGGTCGGTGGTGGGTGGTGTGCCGGGTGTGTCTGGCCCGGGTGTTGGGCGGCAGGTGGTTCCTCCTGGTGGTTTGGGTGGTGTTCCGCCGCGTGGTGTTGTGGGTGGTGTTCCGCGTCAGCCCGATGGTGGGGCCAGGCGGGCTGTGCCTGGTGGTGTGGTTGGTCGGGGTGTGGGGTCTGCGGTGCGTGATCCGGTGACGGGTGCGGTGCGGGGGCCGGGTGGTGGTCTGGTGCGGCGTTCTGCGAAGAAGGATCCTCCGGGGGCCTCGTTCGTGTCTGGTGGGCCGGTTGCCCGGGGTGGTGATGAGTCTGTTGATCCGCCTGGTGTGACGGGGCGGCCTCGGGAGACGCGGCGTAAGCGCCGGCGGGTGGTCGAGGGGGAGTCGTCGGAGTCGGAGAGGGACACGTCCAGGTGAAGTCTGGTGTGGGTTTGCTGGCGGCCACGCTGTTCGCCTTCGGCGCACTGGTGCCGTCTGCGGCTGCGGAAAGTCCCACTGATCCGTGGTACGCAGATCTGTACCGTCTCGATGAGGTGTGGGAGCAGACGCAGGGTGAAGGCGTCACGGTGGCGGTCATCGACAGCGGTGTCGATGACTCCGTCCCGGAGTTGGATGGGCAGGTCCTTCAGGGGACAGATCTCATCTCATCGGATGGTGCACATACGGACCTCACAGGCCATGGGACGGGGATTGCCTCGCTGATAGCCGGCACGGGCGCTGGCGGGGGTGTCCAGGGAATGGCGCCGGGTGTCGACATCCTCCCGGTCCGTGTCATGAAGAATGACGGTGACTGGGTCTTCGACAACGAAGGAAGAATGGCCGAAGCGATCCAGTACGCGGTTTCTGAGGGTGCCCGGATCATCAATGTATCCGCTGGGTTCGAGGAGATCAGGACCAGCCCGGACTTGACCGATGCCATCGCCGCTGCCGCACGGGCCGGTGTACTGATCTTCGCCTCCAGCGGAAATGAAGCAGAGCTGGGGAACGGATCAATATCCCCGTCCGATCGCGACGGCGTTGTGGGTGTGGCGGCAGTGGATCGTCATGGCGAGCACGCGGATTACTCGACGTACGGACCGCAGGTCGCTCTGGCTGCTCCGGGCAACGACATCCCGTGGCGGTGCCCGGATACCGATACCGAGCTGTGTCCGGTTGCCGAGGGCGGGACGAGTAGTGCTGCGGCGTTGGCGTCGGGTGCTGCTGCGTTGGTGTGGTCTGCGCATCCTGAGTGGACGAAGAATCAGGTGTTGCGGGTGTTGATGGAGACGGCTGATGGTCCTGAGGGTGCGATGCGGGATCAGGAGGTCGGGTTCGGTGTGGTGCGTCCTGATCGGGTGATTCTGGATGGTGAGGGTGATCCGGGGGATCCGGACACGAGTCCGTTGTTCTCCAGCTTCGAGCGACACCTCGACCCGCCGGCCACGCCCGAGCCGACGGCCCCCGAGCCCGCCCAGGACGAGGATGATGTGGAGCCGGGCGACGGCACGGCGTCCGATGAGGGCGTTGTCCGTGACGGGATGGTTCTGGGGCGGTCCGATGACGGGGGCGATGGCGGTGGGCTGTTCTTCGGGGTGGCCGCCGTCGTCCTGGCGGCTGGTGCCGTCACGGTGGTAGCCGTGCGGCGCCACGGCAGAGCGCGTCGGTCGCACTGAGGAGGGGGACAGGAGCATGAGCGGTTTCGAATACCTCACGCACGCTGAGATGATCGCGGTCGTCAACGGCGGGTCGCCGGGCACCATGACGGAGCACGGCCGGCGTCTCATGGAGATCGCTCCCCAACTGAGCAGCGTTGCCGAGGACATCCATGACCGCATGGCGCAGTTGGAGTGGGAAGGGGACTCGGCCACGGAGTTCCGGAAGTGGGCCAACCACTTCCGCAGAGAGTCCACGGCCCTGAAGAACTATGCGCTGACGATGGCGGCGGCCCTGCAGCACACAGGTGAGGCGTTGAGCGAGGCACGCAGCTCGATGCCCGAGGAACCGCCCGCCTTCCTGGAAGACATCGAAGCGGGCCAGTTCGGCATCGAACAGACACCCCGCGACGAAGCTCTCGCCGTCCTCCGACGCCTCTCATCCTCCTACGAGGTCGCCACCGAACGACTCACCTCCGCCGAGGAACCGCGCTTCAAGGCTCCGCGGTTGGACGCTGTGGATAACGATCCGCCCGACTCTGCTGAGAGGTTGGACGGGCTCGGAGATGTGCATGACCAGGGCGATCGGCAGACGCTCGACACGTACCCTGCCGAGGGGGTAGCTCCGGGCGGCAGTGGGAGAGCCATCTCGCCGCTTGGAGATCAGGTCATCGGCGAAACCGGGCGGCCCGATTCGAGATTCCCCGTCCCGGACACACCTGTCCCAGCCGAAGAGGAAACCAGTACATCCCTGGACTCAGTCGCGACACCTTCAGAGACTGTGCCTCCTGACACGGCACGTGAGGCATTCGGCGGGGGCCGACAAGCCGCCCATCCGTCTCCGGCAGGCACTGAATCCCGTCCCCACGACCTGACGCCGACGCCGCCAAGCATCGTGAAAACGATTCCCTCCCCCACTGCCTCCACTCGGCGGGGGACGCTCCCAGCACGGTCGGATGCTTCCATTGCTTCACTTGGTGGTGGGTCTGGGCGGTCGGTGGTGGGTGGTGTGCCGGGTGTGTCTGGCCCGGGTGTTGGGCGGCAGGTGGTTCCTCCTGGTGGTTTGGGTGGTGTTCCGCCGCGTGGTGTTGTGGGTGCTGTTCCGCGTCAGCCCGATGGTGGGGCCAGGCGGGCTGTGCCTGGTGGTGTGGTTGGTCGGGGTGTGGGGTCTGCGGTGCGTGATCCGGTGACGGGTGCGGTGCGGGGGCCGGGTGGTGGTCTGGTGCGGCGTTCTGCGAAGAAGGATCCTCCGGGGGCCTCGTTCGTGTCTCGTGGGCCGGTTGCCCGGGGTGGTGATGAGTCTGTTGATCCGCCTGGTGTGACGGGGCGGCCTCGGGAGACGCGGCGTAAGCGCCGGCGGGTGGCCGAGGGGGAGTCGTCGGAGTCGGAGAGGGACACGTCCAAGTGAAGTCACGTCTTGGCGCGCGCGTGGTGCTGTTGGCCGCCGGTGCGATGTTGTTGCAGGGGACCGTGCTTCCGGAGGCACGTGCGGAAAGCCCCACTGATCCGTGGTACGCGGACCTCTATCGGCTCGATGAAGTATGGGAACAGGCGCAGGGCGAGGGTGTCACGGTGGCGGTCATCGACAGCGGTGTCGATGACTCCGTCCCGGAGTTGGAAGGCCAAGTCCTCGAAGGCATCGACCTCATCACATCGGATGGCGCGCATGTCGATGTGATGGGCCATGGCACGGACATGGCCTCGCTGATCGCAGGCACAGGCGCCGGGGGTGGGGTTCGAGGACTGGCGCCCGGAGCGGAGATCCTGCCGATCCGCATGATGACGGCTCATGGGGAATGGCATTTCGACGATGAGGCCAGGATGGCTGAAGCGATCGAGTATGCCGTCTCGAAGGGCGCACGCATTATCAATATCTCCATGGGGTGGAGTGAGATTGGTGCAGACGCGGGGCAGGTGACGAATGCTATCGCCGAGGCAGCTCGTAACGACGTCTTGATCTTTGCGGGCACTGGTAATGATGCACTGGAAGGGAATGAATCCAGCTTTCCGGCGGACCGTGATGGTGTGGTGGGTGTGGCGGCGGTGGACCGTGACGGTGTGCGTGCGGACTATTCCACTTTTGGTCCGCAGGTCGCCCTTGCGGCTCCCGGCAACGATGTTCCGTCACGTTGTCCCGATATCCATTCCCCTCTGTGTCTGGATTCGGAGGGCGGGACGAGTAGTGCTACGGCGTTGGCGTCGGGTGCTGCTGCGTTGGTGTGGTCTGCGCATCCTGAGTGGACGAAGAATCAGGTGTTGCGGGTGTTGATGGAGACGGCTGATGGTCCTGAGGGTGCGATGCGGGATCAGGAGATCGGGTTCGGTGTGGTGCGTCCTGATCGGGTGATTCTGGATGGTGAGGGTGATCCGGGGGATCCGGACACGAGTCCGTTGTTCTCCACTTTCGAGCGCCGTCTCGACCCGCCCGTCACCCCTGAACCGACGGCCCCCGAGCCCGCCCAGGAGGAGAACGGGGACGAGGCTGCCGCCGGTGAGGACGAACTGCTCGCGGAGCAGGCCGACGACGGGGACGAGGGTGGTGGGGGAGCGCTGTTCTTCGGGCTGGCCGCGGCCGTGCTCGCCGCCGGAATCGTCGCCGCAGTGGTCATGAGGCGCCGTGGACGGGCCTCCGGCGCGTTCGGCGGCGGACGGTACCGGTGAGCCCTCAGAAGCCCCGGAGCCACCAGTCGGTGCCCAGCAGGACCACGAACCCGGCCACCAGCACGGCCATCCCCAGGCGCGTCCGGCCGCGGCGGCTCATCTCGATCACGGCCCCGGAGAGCACGAACGCCGCCCCGTACAGGCCTATGGACTGCAGGGACGACCCGTCGCCGAGCTGGATGACGAGCACGACGGCCATGGCGACCATCGCCACCGCCGCGATACCCATCCGCAACCGTCGTGCCTGGCGGGGGGTGAGTCCCTGCTGTGTCGAAGTCACGGCAGCAGCATAAGCGTTCGGTGTCCGGCGCGTATGCGTAGTGCAGTTGGTCACGTTGAAGGATGTGGGCGGACACCACGCTGCCTATCGTTGTCCCCGGTCGTGAAGGGGGTGACCCTCCTGCCCGGGTGGGAACACCACGGCGTAGCATGAGTGGCCCACGGTGACGGGAGGGGCACGAGCTGTGGAGGAGGGGTGGGATGACAAGAGAGTCGGGAATGCCTTTCGAGGTCGGTACCGATTCCCTGAACGACTTCAGTGGCTGGGTGACCGAACAGCTCACGGCGCTGCGGGACGCGCGCGTCACCAGTGACGAGGTGGAGGGCCTCAGCACGGGCACGAGCGGGCACGGTTCGCTCCAGTCGCAGCGCGACTTCATCCAGCGGTACGAGGCCATGCGCGTCCGGCTCGGGGATCACATCCGCATGCAGCAGGAGGCGATCGAGATCCTGAGCATCGCCACCCGGCTCTCCGGGGACGCCTTCGCGACGCTCGACGCCGACGAATCCGCGCGCATCCGGGACATCATGGCCGGCTGGGAGGAGTACTACGCCACCCATCCGCCTCTCACGGCCCCGGCCGACAACGGCGGTGGCGGCGGCGGTGGCGGGCGCGACATGAAGGCGTAGGCGAAGCCACCGGGGGAGGGGGCAGTACGGAGGGGGGACAGCGCCGGCAGGCGCTCCACGGACGGTCGCGGTCGCCCGCCGGCCCGGCCGGAAGCACGTTCCTCCCACAGCAGCACCGCCTCCGCGAGGCGCCCCACGGGCGGCGCGGGCGGCGGCACATCACACCATCCAGGAGGAGGAACGACATGGCGGACGACGGAGTGGCCCCCGGCCAGGGGCTGGTCGTCAGCGCGGGCGAGATCGACACGCTGATGAGCATGATGGAAGAGGTCATGGAGCAGCTCGACGCCAGCCGGCACGGCGTCACGACGAGCAGCGGCGAGACCCGGGCGATGTGGCAGGGCGACTCGGCCGTGCAGTTCGGTGAGAACGCCGCACAGGCGGACGAGGTGTTCAACCGCCTGATCAACTCCCTGGTGAACCTGCACGGACTCGTGAAGATGAGCAAGGACGGCTTCACCGCCCAGGAGGACGAGGAAGCCTCCCAGCTCCGCACGGTGACCGCGGCCTACCAGGAACTCAACACCGGCATCACCGGCTGACTCGTCACTGCCGGCCACGACGCCCGTGGCCGTGACTGGAGGGAACGCGCATGACCGACTACATCCGGATGAACTTCCAGGCCCTCGCGGCCGGCTCCGAGGGCCTCTCGGCGGAGGAGACCCGCCTCCTGGAGCGGCTGGCGGACCTCGACGCCGCGCTGCGGGCCGTCGCCGCGGGCTGGGACGGTGCCGCGAAGAACGCCTTCGACATCAACATCCAGGCATTCCGCGAGAACACCATGGCCCTCGCCGGACTGCTCGGGCGGACCGGCAACCAGGTCGCCCTCGCGGGCGAGCGGTTCCAGAACCTCGACTCCCGCATGGCGAACATGCTGCACGACCTGACCTGACCTGACCCGACCCGGCCGTCCGGTACGGACAGGGCAGCGTCCCCGGGGTGGTGCGGGCTCGACGGGCCCGCACCACCCCGCGTCAGTCCTCCGGCAGCCAGCCGAGCTGCACGAGACCGCTCTGCTTCCGTGAGACGAACTGCGCGCGCCCCTGCGGCAGCGCGCGGAACCGCTTCCCGTGCAGGACGTCACCCTCCTTCGGGTCGCCGGACAGCAGCAGCCCCTGCGCGCCGAGATCCCGCATCCGCTGGAGGAACGGGTCGAACAACGCCCGCGACGCGCCCGCCGAACTCCGCGCCACCACGAAACAGATGCCGGTGTCCCTGGCGTATGGAAGATGCTCGGCCAGCAGCCCGAACGGGCTCTTGCCGCCGCCCGGCGTCAGATCGTGGTCGTCCACGATGACGAACATCCTCGGCCCGCTCCACCAGTCCCGCGCCCGCAGCTCCTGCAGGGTGATGCTGTCCTTCGGCGCGCGCTTCTCGAACAGCGCGCGCACCGACACCATGTCCGTCGTCAGCTTCGCCTCCGAGGTGGCGTAGCCCGCGACATACGCCTCGGGCGCCGCCGCCATGAGCGAACGCCGGAAGTCCGTGATCGCGAACCGCGCCTCCGTCGGCCCGTACCGCTCCGCCAGCTTCCGCATGATCAGCCGCAGCGCCGCCGTCCTGCCCGACTCGCTCTCGCCGAGGACGAACAGGAACGGGTCCCGGTCGAAGTCGATGAACACCGGCTCCAGATCCGCCTCGCCGATGCCGATCGCGATGCCCTCGTCCGGCCGCTCGGAACCCTTCGGCAGTTCCGCCGCGGGCAGCCGGCGCGGCAGCATCCGCACCAGCGGCGCCCCGTCGCCCAGCCAGGAGTCCCGGACGGTCCGCACCAGGGCGGCCGTGCCGTCCGCGAGGTCGGCCGGGCGCGACACCCCGTCCAGCCGTGGCAGGGCCGAGATCCAGTGGAGCTTGTCCGGCGTCTGGCCGCGCCCCGGGACGTCCGCCGGGACGGCGGCCGCCACCTTCCGGTCGAACTCCGAGTCGAGCCGGTCGCCGAGCCGCAGCTCCAGCCGGTTCGTGAGCTGGTCCTTCAGGGCGGACCGAAGCTCCATGTAGCGGGCCGCCGTGAGGACGAGATGGACGCCGTACCCAAGGCCGCGGGCCGCGATGTCGGCCACGAGCGGCTCCAGCGTCATGTCGTACTCCTGCTTGAACGCCGCCCAGCCGTCGATCACGAGGAAGACATCACCCCACGCCTCGTCGGGGAGGGCGCCCGTGTTCCGCATGCGGCGGAACGTCGCCATCCCGTCGATGCCCCGGGTACGGAACAGCTCCTCGCGCCGCGCCAGCACCCCGGCGACCTCCGCGACCGTGCGCCGCACCCGGTCCGGGTCCAGCCGGGACGCGATCCCGCCGACGTGCGGCAGCCCCGCCACCGCCGACAGCCCGCCGCCACCGAAGTCGAGACCGTAGAACTGCGTCTCCACCGGCGTGTGCGTCAGCGCGAACGACGCGATCAGCGTCCGCAGCAGCGTCGACTTGCCGGACTGCGGTCCGCCGACGATCAGCATGTGGCCGCCCGCGCCGGAGAAGTCACGGAACAGGATGTCGCGCCGCTGCTCGAACGGCTTGTCCACGAGCCCCAGGGGCACCGACAGCGTGCCCGAGCGCCCGGGCGCCTGCAGCCCCCGGCCGTCCAGCGCCCGCAGCCCGGGCAGCAGCTCGTCCATCGTCGGCGCCGAGTCCAGCGGCGGGAGCCACACCTGGTGCGCCGACGGGCCGCGCCCCTCCAGACGCCTGACCACCACGTCCAGGACCGTGTCCGCCAGCGCGTCGTCCGCCGGAACGCCGGCCGCACCCTGCGGTCCGCCGGCGTCCGGCCGCGCCGGGGCGGCGACGGCCACCGGAGCGGCCGTGAACAGCGCGGGCCGCCGCGTCACGGGCCGCGGCCCGCCCGGGGACGGCACGGCGGCCGGCTCCCGGTACGGCCCGGAAACGTACGCCGCCTTGAACCGGCGCATCTCCTCGGTGCCGAACTTCAGCAGCCCCGAACCCGGTATCTGCGGCAGGTGGTACGCGTCGGGCGTCCCGATCGCCGTGCGCGACTCCGCCGCCGAGAACGTCCGCAGACCGATCCGGTACGACAGGTAGGTGTCGAGCCCGCGCAGCCGCCCCTCCTCCAGCCGCTGCGACGCCAGCAGCAGATGCACCCCGAGCGACCGGCCGATCCGCCCGATCTGGATGAACATGTCGATGAAATCGGGCTTGGCCGTCAGCAGTTCGCTGAACTCGTCGATCACGAGCACCAGGGACGGCAGCGGCTCCAGCGGGGCGCCGGCCGCCCTCGCCTTCTCGTAGTCGTGGAGATTGGCGTAGTTCCCCGCGGCGCGCAGCAACTCCTGGCGCCGCTGCAACTCCCCCCTGATCGAGTCGCCCATGCGGTCCACGAGCGTCAGGTCGTCCGCCAGGTTCGTGATGACGGCGGACACGTGGGGCAGCGTCGCCATGCCCGTGAACGTCGCGCCGCCCTTGAAGTCCGCCAGCACGAAGTTCAGCGTCTCGGAGGTGTGCGTCACCGCCAGCCCGAGGACGAGCGTGCGCAGCAGCTCGGACTTCCCGGAACCGGTGGCCCCGACACACAGGCCGTGCGGCCCCATCCCCTCCTGCGCGGCCTCCTTGAGGTCCAGCATCACCGGCCGGCCCTCCTCGTCCACCCCGATGGGCACCCGCAGCCGCTCGCCCGCGGACCGAGGCCGCCACGTCCGCGCGACGTCGACGGCCGCCGGGTCGCCGAGGCCGAGCAGCTCGCCGAAGTCCAGATCGGCCAGCAGCGGCTCCTCCTCGTCGGCCGCGGCACTCAGCCGCAACGGCGCGAGCTGCCGCGCCAACCCCTCGGCGGACGCGGCGGGCAGTACGTCCGGCTCGCCCTCGAACACCGACCCGTCGGGCGACTCCAGCCGCAGCAGCCCGGGGGTGCACCGCGCCGCGAGCCCGCCACGCGCCGCCGTGGCCTCCGCCCCCGGCAGCACCTCCAGGATGGTGACGCCCTGCGTCCCCTCCGGTGCGGCGAACACCGAGTGCGGAGGGATCCGCGCCCCCTCGAGCACCAGCAGCACGTGCGGCTGGTCCAGCAGCGGCCGCCCGCCGGCCGCGAACCGCCCCCGCCCCTCCAGCAACGGCGCCATGTCCGCCTCGACGTCCAGCACGCTGCGCCCGAACAGCCGCCGCGAACCGGCACCGTCCTGATCCCCGGTCTGCGTGTGCGGGAGCCACTTCGTCCACTCCCACTGGCGCGCGGCCCTGTCACCGGCCGCCACCACGGCGACCGTCACGTCCTCCGGGGAGTGCAGCGCCACCAGCGACGCCACGAGCGCACGCGCCGTGCCGTGGACGGTCTCCTCGTCACCCCCGAGCGCGATCCGGTGGAACGCCCGCAGCGACACCGCCATCGGCAGCCCCTGCACCGTCGCGTGGGTGGCGACGAACCGCCGGGCGGCCCCCGCCGTCAGCGGCTCCAGCTCGTCCGCCGGCGCCGACTCCGCGGCCACCAGCGGCGTGGCGAGCTGGTGCTCGCCGAGCCCGATCCGGACCTGGCCGAAGTCCACGTCGGCGGGCCGCCGCTCCCACACACGACTGCCCTCGGCCACCAGCGCCCACAACTGCTCCGGCGCCGGGTGGAGGAAGAACTGGGCGTCCCGCTGCTCGGCCGCCGTCTCCCGCACCGCCTGCCGGGTGCGCGCGAGATACCGCAGGTAGTCCCGGCGGAGCTGCGCCATCTGTCCCTGCGTCCCGCGCCGGAACCGCACCAGCGTCGCCACGAGCATGGCCGCCGTCGAGACCATCATCAGCATGCCCATGATCCGCATGAACGGCGCCGCGTTCGGCATGAAGAAGAAGACGACCGACGAGCCCATGCCCAGCATCGGCATGAGCTGCATCAGCACGCTCTCCTGCTGCCCCTTCGGCAGCTCGGGCGGCGGCAGCAGCGTGACGGTCCCCTCCGCCACCTTCTCCGGCAACGCCCGCGGCGGGCGCTTCACCACGATCTGACCCACGTGAACCCCCCGAGGCCCAACGGCCCGCCCGCCACCGGCCGGGCCGATCCACCTGCTGATCGACGCGTGCCCGATCCTAGAGGGACCCACTGACACCACAGCGGGTAGGGTGGCGGCCGCAGTCCGTGCCCGGGGAGGGGAGACACTGTCGTGAGCACGACCGCAGCCGCCGGATTCTGCCGCGTCACCATCGCGGCCCCCACCAGCCGTATCGACGTCGCCCTGCCCGAGGACGTGCCGCTGGCCGACCTGTACCCCGAGGTCCTCCGGCTCACCGGGGAGGCGCCGGAGCCCGGCGCCCCCGTCGGCTACCACCTGGTCCGCCGCGACGGCACCGTCCTCGACAGCGCCCGCACCCTCGGCGGCCAGCGCGTCCTGGACGGGGACGTCCTCGTCATGCGGCCGTTCGCCGACTCGCTGCCGCCCCCCGTGCACGACGACGTGACCGACGCCATCGCCGAGGCCGTCACCCGCGACCGCCGCCTCTGGAACGAACAACTCCTGCGCGCCGCCGGCCTCGCCGCCGCCGGGATCCTCGGCGCCCTCACCGCCGCCGTCCTGTGGACCGGCGAACCCGAGCGCCACGCCATGCACGGCCTCCCCGGCCTCACCGCCGCCGTCCTGGCCGTCCTGTTCACGGCCTTCGCCGCCGTCCGCGCCCGGGTCTACGACGACACCGCCGCGGCCGTCGCCCTCGGCCTCGCCGCCCTCCCGCACGCCCTCGTCGCAGGCACCGGTGCCCTCCCCCTCGACCCGGGACACGGCGTCGGACGCCTCGAACTCCTCCTCGGCCTCCTCGCCGTCTTCCTCCTCTCCCTCGTCCTCGCCGCCGTGGTGCCGGCGGCGTCCGCCTGGTTCACCGCCACCGCGGCGGGCGCCGGAGCCGCGGCGCTGGCCACGTTCGCCGTCACCGTCGCCGACGCGCGCCCCGAGACAGCCGCGGCCGTCTGCGTCCCCGTCGCGCTCGGCGCCGTCGCGTTCCTGCCGGCCCTCACCGCCAGCATCGTCCGCCTCCCCATCGGCTACACCGCGCCCCGCCCCGGCTACGAGCCCGACGACCACGCCGCGTCCCCGCAGCGCGCCGACCCGCTCGACACCGCCCGCATCGCCGCCCAGGCCCGCCGCGGCCATCAGCTCCTCCTCGGCCTCACCGGCGGCTGCGCCCTGCTGGCCACCGGCGCCTCCGCCGTCCTCGGCTTCTCGGGAGACGGCTGGGGCCGGCTCCTCGCCCTCGCCGCCGGGCTCGCCCTCCTCACCCGCGCCCGACTCTTCCGCTACGCGGTGCAGGTCACCGTCCTCCTGTGCGGCGGGCTCGTCACCCTCGCGCTCCTCGTCGTCGGCTACGCGACCGACCCCGCCGCCACGGGCGACCCCGCGCTGCGCACCCTGTGGCTCGCCGTGGCGCTCACCGCCGCCGTCGGTATGATCGTCGCCGTCGCGCTGATCGTCCCGCGCGTGGGCCTCACACCGTTCTGGGGCCGGATCCTCGACATCACCGAGGGCGCCGTCCTCCTGTCGCTGATCCCCCTGTGCCTGGCCGTGCTCGACGTCTACGCCGGGGCCCGGGGCCTGACCAGTGCCTGAAGCGGCCCTCCGGCCTGCCCGGATGTGCCCCGGGCGGCGATCTGTTGTACCGTGCTCACTGGCCGTTTGCGTACGCGCCCCCGGCATCGCCTGGAGGAAGCGCTCAGCGGACCCCGCCTCCCGAGTTCAGGAAGCTCCCCCGCGCATCAGGCGAGGGCACTCGGTGGCCCGATCGGACAACCCGAGGAGTACGTGTGTCGTCGCTCGACGCCGCCACGAAGAAGCAGATCATCGCCGAGTTCGCCACCCAGGAGGGCGACACCGGCTCCCCCGAGGTCCAGGTCGCTCTGCTGACCCGCCGCATCACGGACCTCACCGAGCACCTGAAGACCCACAAGCACGACCACCACTCGCGCCGGGGCCTGCTGCTCCTCGTCGGCCAGCGCCGCCGCCTGCTGCAGTACCTGGCCCGCAAGGACATCCAGCGCTTCCGCGCCCTGGTCGAGCGCCTCGGCATCCGCCGCGGCGCGGCGGGCGCGAGGTAGTACGCCCACGAGGGAGCGGCCACCACTGACGGGGCCGCTCCCTTCGCCGTACAACGGCGCGTACGCACGGCCGGGCGCCGCCCCCGCACCATCGGCGGACCGACACCGGGCCGTACGCCCGGCGTCTTTGTACGCTTGACCCGACGCACTGTTCCAGAAGACCCAGCGAGACGACGCAGGAGGCGGAGCGCCTGCCGAACTGCCGCCGGTCCTCGGTAGTGGCCCCCGGGCGGCGCCCGGGAGCTTCGATCGAAGGCCGGCCCGTACGGAGGTGCTCCACCGTCCCCGCCCCCGGAGGGGCGCAGAAGAGGAGACAACACAAGGTGGAGAACGAGACCCACTACGCCGAGGCCGTCATCGACAACGGCGCCTTCGGCACCCGCACCATCCGCTTCGAGACCGGCCGCCTGGCCAAGCAGGCCGCGGGCTCCGCGGTCGCCTACCTGGACGACGACACCATGGTGCTGTCGGCCACGACCGCGTCGAAGCACCCCAAGGACCAGCTCGACTTCTTCCCCCTCACGGTCGACGTCGAGGAGCGGATGTACGCGGCCGGCAAGATCCCCGGCTCCTTCTTCCGCCGTGAGGGCCGCCCGTCCGAGGACGCCATCCTCACCTGCCGCCTGATCGACCGCCCGCTGCGCCCGTCCTTCCGCAAGGGCCTGCGCAACGAGATCCAGATCGTCGAGACGGTCATGGCGCTCAACCCCGACCACCTCTACGACGTGGTCGCCATCAACGCCGCTTCCTGCTCCACGCAGCTCGCCGGCCTGCCGTTCTCCGGCCCGATCGGCGGCACCCGCGTGGCCCTGATCCGCGGCCAGTGGGTGGCCTTCCCGACGCACACGGAGCTGGAGGAGGCCGTCTTCGACATGGTCGTCGCCGGCCGTGTCCTGCCGGACGGCGACGTCGCGATCATGATGGTCGAGGCGGAGGCGACCGAGCGGACCATCGAGCTGGTCAAGGGCGGCGCGACCGCGCCGACCGAGGAGGTCGTGGCGGCCGGCCTGGAGGCCGCGAAGCCGTTCATCAAGGTCCTGTGCCGGGCGCAGGCCGACCTCGCGGCCAAGGCCGCGAAGCCGACCGGCGAGTTCCCGATCTTCCTCGACTACCAGGACGACGTCCTGGAGGCCCTGTCCGCCGCCGTCCGCGACGAGCTGGCGCAGGCCCTGTCCGTCGCCGGCAAGCAGGAGCGCGAGGCCGAGCTCGACCGCGTCAAGACGGTCGCCGCCGAGAAGCTGCTCCCGCAGTTCGAGGGCCGGGAGAAGGAGATCTCCGCCGCGTACCGGTCCCTCACCAAGCAGCTCGTGCGCGAGCGCGTCATCCGCGACAAGGTCCGCATCGACGGCCGCGGCGTCACCGACATCCGTACGCTCGCCGCCGAGGTCGAGGCGATCCCGCGGGTGCACGGCTCCGCCCTGTTCGAGCGCGGCGAGACCCAGATCCTCGGTGTCACCACGCTCAACATGCTGCGCATGGAGCAGCAGCTCGACACCCTCTCGCCGGTGACGCGCAAGCGCTACATGCACAACTACAACTTCCCGCCCTACTCCACCGGTGAGACGGGCCGCGTCGGTTCCCCGAAGCGCCGCGAGATCGGCCACGGCGCGCTCGCCGAGCGGGCGCTGGTCCCCGTGCTGCCGACGCGCGAGGAGTTCCCGTACGCGATCCGCCAGGTGTCCGAGGCGCTCGGCTCCAACGGCTCGACGTCCATGGGCTCCGTGTGCGCGTCCACCATGTCCCTGCTGAACGCGGGCGTGCCGCTGAAGGCGCCGGTCGCCGGCATCGCGATGGGCCTGATCTCCCAGGAGATCGACGGCGAGACGCACTACGTCACCCTCACCGACATCCTCGGCGCGGAGGACGCGTACGGCGACATGGACTTCAAGGTCGCCGGCACCCGCCAGTTCGTGACCGCCCTCCAGCTCGACACGAAGCTCGACGGCATCCCCGCCTCGGTCCTCGCCGCCGCGCTGAAGCAGGCGCGCGACGCCCGGCTGCACATCCTCGACGTGATGAGCGAGGCCATCGACGTCCCGGACGAGATGTCGCCGAACGCGCCGCGCATCATCACCGTCAAGATCCCGGTGGACAAGATCGGCGAGGTCATCGGCCCGAAGGGCAAGATGATCAACCAGATCCAGGAGGACACCGGCGCCGACATCACCATCGAGGACGACGGCACCATCTACATCGGTGCCGCCGACGGCCACTCCGCGGAGGCCGCCCGCACCACGATCAACGGCATCGCGAACCCGACGATGCCCGAGGTCGGCGAGCGCTACCTCGGCACGGTCGTGAAGACGACGACGTTCGGCGCGTTCGTCTCCCTCCTCCCCGGCAAGGACGGTCTGCTGCACATCTCGCAGATCCGCAAGCTCGCCGGCGGCAAGCGCGTGGAGAACGTCGACGACGTCGTGTCCGTGGGCCAGAAGGTCCAGGTCGAGATCGCCGAGATCGACCAGCGCGGCAAGCTGTCCCTCATCCCGGTCATCGAGGAGGAGGCGCCCGCCGCCGACGCCCCGGCCGGTGAGGACGGCGCCGACCAGTGACGCGTTCGTCAGCGAAGGCCACGGCCCGCCCCGCCGCCACGGCGGGGCGGGCCGTGCCCCGTCCGCGCCCCGCGGACACCACCACCGTCCGCAGGACCGTGCTGCCCGGCGGGCTGCGCGTCGTCACCGAGGCCGTGCCCGGCGTACGGTCCGCCACGTTCGGCATCTGGGCGCGCGTCGGGTCGCGGGACGAGACCCCGGCCCTCGGCGGTGCCACCCATTACCTCGAACACCTCCTCTTCAAGGGCACGCGCCGGCGCAGCGCCCTCGACATCTCCGCCGCGATCGACGCCGTCGGCGGCGAGATGAACGCCTTCACCACGAAGGAGTTCACCTGCTACTACGCGCGGGTCCTCGACACGGACCTGCCGCTGGCCGTCGACATCGTCTGCGACATGCTGACCGGCTCGGTGATCGCGCCCGAGGAGGTGGACGCGGAGCGCGACGTGATCCTCGAGGAGATCGCGATGACCGAGGACGACCCGGGCGACGGCGTCCACGATCTGTTCGCGCGCACCCTCTTCGGCGACACGCCGCTCGGCCGTCCCGTCCTCGGCACCGTCGACACGGTCAACGCGCTGACCCGCGACCGGATCGCCCGCTTCTACCGGCGCCACTACGACCCGACCCGCCTCGTCGTCACGGCCGCCGGCCATGTCGATCACGACGCCCTGACCGCGCAGGTGGCCGCCGCGTTCGAGGCGGCCGGCGCGCTCCCGGGCGCCGACCCGTCCGCACAGCCCGCGGGACCCCGTTCGGGCAGCCGTACGGTCCGTGCGGCGGGCCGTGTCGACGTGGACAACCGCCGCACCGAGCAGGCCCACTTCATCCTCGGCATGCCCGGTGTCTCCCGCCACGACGACCGGCGCTGGGCGCTCGCCGTCCTGTCGACGGCGCTCGGCGGCGGCATGAGTTCGCGCCTCTTCCAGGAGGTCAGGGAGAAGCGCGGGCTCGCGTACAACGTGTACGCCCACACCTCGGGCTACGCCGACTGCGGCCTGTTCGGTGTCTACGCCGGCTGCCGCCCCGACCGTCTCGGCGACGTCCTCGCGGTCTGCCGCGAGCAGCTCACCGAGGTCGCCGAGAAGGGGCTCGGGGACGACGAGACCCGCCGTGCCATCGGCCAGCTCGCCGGGTCCACGGTGCTCGGCCTGGAGGACACCGGCTCGATCATGCACCGTCTCGGCAAGAGCGAGCTGTGCTGGGGCAACCAGCTCCCGGTCGACGACATGCTGGCGCGGTTCGCCGCCGTCACCCCGGACGACGTGCGCGAGGTGGCCCGTGATGTCCTGGGACAGCGGCCGTCCCTGTCGGTGATCGGCCCGGTGAAGGACCGCCAGGCCGCCCGCCTCGCGGACGCCGTCGCCTGACCTTCGAGGAAAGAACGAGTGACACGATGAGCAAGCTGCGCGTGGCCGTGATCGGCGCGGCGGGACGGATGGGCTCGGAGGCCGTGCGCGCGGTCGAGTCCGCCGACGACATGGAGCTGGTCGCCGCGCTCCGCCGGGGCGACCCGCTCCAGACGCTGGTGGACGCCGGTGCCGAGATCGCCGTGGAGCTGACCCGTCCGGACGCCGCCCCGGCGAACGTCGACTTCTGCGTCGGGCACGGCATCCACGCCGTGGTCGGCACCACCGGCTGGACCGAGGACCGTCTGACGGCCCTGCGCGCCCGCCTCGCGGAGTCGCCGGGGACGGGCGTCCTCATCGCGCCGAACTTCGGCATCGGCGCGGTCCTCACGATGCGGTTCGCGCAGCAGGCCGCCCGGTTCTTCGAGTCGGTCGAGATCGTCGAGCTGCACCACCCGCAGAAGGCGGACGCCCCGAGCGGCACGGCCGTCCGCACGGCCGAGCTGATCGCCGAGGCCCGCGCGGCCGCGGGCCTGCCCGCGCAGCCCGACGCCACCACGTCCGCGCTGGACGGCGCGCGGGGTGCCGACGTGGGCGGAGTCCCGGTGCACGCGGTGCGGCTCCGCGGCCTGGTGGCCCACCAGGAGGTGCTGTTCGGCGACGAGGGGGAGACGTTCACCCTGCGCCACGACTCGATGCACCGCGGCTCGTTCATGCCGGGGGTACTGCTGGGCATCCGCCGCATCGGCGGTGCTCCCGGCCTCACCGTGGGCCTGGAGCACTTCATGGGGCTGGACGGCTGACCGTGCGGGAGCGCATCCTCCATGTCGTGCTGTCCGCCGCGCTGGTCGGCTACTTCCTGCTGGCCGGGCAGCGCGGTGTGCTGCTGCTCGCGGAGGGCACCTGGGTGACCGTGCCGCTGGGCCTCGCGGTTCTGGCGCTGCCGCTGATCGGTGCGTGGTTCCTGTGGCGCACCACGCGGTTCGTGCTGGCGGCGGGGCGTCTCGCCAGGGAGCTGGAGGCGGAGGGCGGGCTGCCGGAGGACGAGCTGCCGCGCACGCCGAGCGGCCGTCCCGACCGTGCCGCGGCCGACGCGGTCTTCGAGCGGCGGCGGGCCGAGACGGAGGCGGCGCCGGGGGACTGGCGCTGCTGGTTCCGGCTCGCGATCGCCTACCGTGACGCGCGCGACACGCCGCGGGCGCGCAGGGCGATGCAGCACGCGATCGCCCTGCGCGCCGGCCGCGCGGACGCGTCGACGCCGCCGGGGGACCGCCGTCTCAGTGGTGCTCGGCGGCCCACGCCTCGATGACGTCGGCGGCGCGGTCGAAGGACCCGCGGCGGCCGAGGAAGTCCGCGCTGTGGTCGGTGAGCAGGGTCCGCAGCGGCTCGCGCTTGCGTACGGAGATCTCCAGGGCCTGACCCTGCACGCTGCGGGGCAGCCCGAGCCACTGCACGGGCTGCTGCACGGTGCGGACGCCGTCGATCTCCCGCCACCGCAGGGTGCGGGTGGAGACCAGGCCGACGCGGCGCAGCCCCCGCGGGCTCACCCAGATGCCGACGCGGAGGAGGCGCAGCGCGAACGCGATGACGACGACCGCGCACGCGACGGTCGTGAGGGCGCCGTCGGGGGAGCCGGCCAGGCCGATGATCAGCGCGGATATCAGCATGTAGGCGGCTATCAGGAGCGTCATGGCCGCGATGGCGACTCGCCAGGGGCCGAGGCGGTACGGGCGGCGCCAGTGGTCCTGCCCGGAGTTCACGAGCGGTACGTCCGGCGTGCCGGCGTCGGGGGCTCGTTCGGCAGTGAGGAAATGCAGGGGCAAGGCGGGTCCTCGTTCATATCACCGTCGGATCACCGGATGGCGGTGCTGTGATCGGTGAGGCTACCGCGTCAGCCGTTCTGGGCCGCCTCCGGTGCCCCGGGCGACTGCTGCTGGTCGTTCTGGAGGGCGGGCCGGCCGAGCAGCAGGGCTCCGGCGAGAGCCGCGGTGATGACGAGGCCGAGCAGGACGCCGCCGAGTATCCGCCCCGGACCCGGGCGCGGGCGGCGCGGCGGCAGGACGTCGTCGGTGAAGTCGTCGTACCGGTCGGATGCCGTGTCGTCGCGCCGTGTCATGATCCCGCTCCCCCTGCACTATGAGGTCAATACAAACCTATCAAGTGATGAATCCGACTCGATGGGGAGAGTCCGATTTGCGTCGCACGGCCGGGGGGCCGCCCTGTCGGACCCGGCCTCTAGGGTGGGTACCGCTCCGGCAGCCGACTTCCCGGGAAGGACCCGCAGGTGACCGACACCCCCCGCTTCCGCAGTGACATGACCGTCGAATTGGTCAAGCACAGCGCCTCCGACACCGACGTGCTGTGGGCCGCGCGTGTCTCCACGGCCGGGGAGCAGTCCCTCGAGGAGATCGGCAAGGACCCCGAGCGCTCCAAGGGCCTGATCAACTACCTCATGCGCGACCGGCACGGCAGCCCGTTCGAGCACAACTCGATGACCTTCCTGATCAGCGCGCCGATTTTCGTCTTCCGCGAGTTCCACCGCCACCGCGTCGGCTGGTCGTACAACGAGGAGAGCGGCCGCTACCGGCAGCTCGACCCCGTCTTCTACGTCCCCGCCGGCGACCGGCACCTCGTCCAGGAGGGGCGGCCCGGCAAGTACGCCTTCGTCCCCGGCACCCCCGAGCAGCACGCCGTCGCGGGCAAGGTCCTGGAGGACACCTACCGGCAGGCGTACGCCGCCTACCAGGAGATGCTCGCCGCCGGCATCGCCCGGGAGGTCGCGAGGGCGGCCCTCCCCGTCGGCCTGTACTCGTCCATGTACGCCACGTGCAACGCCCGCTCGCTCATGCACTTCATCGGCCTGCGCACGCGCGACGAGCGCGCGACCGTCCCCTCCTTCCCGCAGCGCGAGATCGAGATGGTCGCCGAGGGCATGGAGCGCGCCTGGGCCGAGCTGATGCCCCTGACCCACGCCGCCTTCAACGCGAACGGCCGAATGGCCCCCTGAGACTCCGGTGTGCCCCTCGGAAAACCCGATTGAAGTGTCACGTATTGCGACATTTCGTGAAGTTCATCTAGGGTGAATGAACGGACCCGGCGCTGCCTGAACCCCCGAGCAGGCGGTGCCGGGTTCGCTACGATGCACGCCCCGATGGCCCCCGACACGCTGAGCTGCGAGTAGCGTGGAACCTATGGCTCCGACCTCCACACCGCAGACCCCCTTCGGGCGGGTCCTGACCGCCATGGTCACGCCATTCACGGCGGACGGCTCCCTCGATCTCGACGGCGCCCAGCGCCTCGCCGCCCACCTGGTGGACGCCGGCAACGACGGCCTCATCCTCAACGGCACCACCGGCGAGTCACCCACCACCAGCGACGAGGAGAAAAGCCTCCTCGTGCGCGCCGTGGTCGAAGCGGTCGGCGAGCGCGCCCACGTCGTCGCCGGAGTCGGCACCAACGACACCCGGCACAGCCTGGAGCTCGCCCGAGCGGCGGAGCGGGCCGGAGCCCACGGCCTCCTCACGGTCACCCCGTACTACAACAAGCCCCCCAGGAGGGGCTCTACCAGCACTTCACCGCCATCGCCGACGCCACCGGCCTCCCCGTCATGCTGTACGACATCCCGGGCCGCAGCGGCGTCCCGATCGCGACGGAGACCATGGTCAGGCTGGCGGCCCACCCCAGGATCGTCGCCAACAAGGACGCCAAGGGCGACCTCGGCCGCGCGAGCTGGGCCATCGCCACGACCGGGCTCGCCTGGTACTCCGGCGACGACATGCTGAACCTTCCGCTCCTGTCCGTGGGCGCGGTCGGCTTCGTCTCGGTCGTGAGCCACGTGGTCACGCCGGAGCTGCGCGCCCTGGTCGACGCCCACACGAGCGGCGACGTCGCCAAGGCCACGGAGATCCACCAGAAGCTCCTCCCCGTCTTCACCGGCATGTTCCGCACCCAGGGCGTGATCACCACCAAGGCGGCACTCGACCTGCAGGGACTGCCGGGCGGCCCGCTGCGCCTGCCCCTGGTCGGCCTCACCGCCGAGGAGACGGAGCAGCTCAAGCGGGATCTCACCGCCGGCGGGGTACAGATCTGACAGAACCGGAACCGCCGCGGACACACCCGGACAGGAGCGGTTCCGCAACGGAAGCGAAGCGTTGCCCCGACCACGGCGGCTCCGCCGCCCGGGGCGATAACTGAATACCGACCAGTGCATACAGTCACGCGCGCCCCATGCCCGCTCAGGAGCAGGTGGCGCGCGTGGTCAGGAGAGTCTCTTGAGTCATCCGCACCCAGAACTCGGCCGCCCGCCGAGGATCCCCGAGGGCGGCCTCCGGGTCACCCCGCTCGGTGGGCTCGGTGAAATCGGCCGCAACATGACCGTCTTCGAGTACGGCGGACGGCTGCTCATCGTCGACTGCGGCGTGCTGTTCCCCGAGGAGGAGCAGCCGGGCATCGACCTGATCCTGCCGGACTTCAGCTCCATCAGCGATCGCCTCGACGACATCGACGGCATCGTCCTCACCCACGGGCACGAGGACCACATCGGGGGCGTACCGTTCCTGCTCCGCCAGAAGCCGGACATCCCGCTCATCGGTTCCAAGCTGACCCTCGCCCTCCTCGAGGCCAAGCTCCAGGAGCACCGCATCCGCCCCTACACCCTGGAGGTGAAGGAGGGGCACCGCGAGCGGATCGGACCGTTCGACTGCGAGTTCGTCGCCGTCAACCACTCGATCCCCGACGCGCTCGCCGTGGCGATCCGCACTCCCGCCGGCATGGCGGTCCACACCGGCGACTTCAAGATGGACCAGCTGCCGCTCGACGGCCGCCTCACGGACCTGCGGGCATTCGCGCGGCTCGGCGAGGAGGGCATCGACCTGCTCCTCGTCGACTCGACGAACGCGGAGGTCCCCGGCTTCGTCGCGCCGGAGCGCGAGATCTCCGGCGTGCTGCGCCAGGTCTTCGCGCGGGCGGAGAAGCGGATCATCGTCGCCAGCTTCGCGAGCCACGTGCACCGCATCCAGCAGATCGTGGACGCGGCGCACGAGCACGGTCGCCGTATCGCGTTCGTCGGCCGTTCCATGGTGCGCAACATGGGCATCGCCCGTGACCTCGGCTACCTGCGGGTCCCCGCGGGCCTGGTCGTGGACGTGAAGGCACTGGACGACCTGGCGGACCACGAGGTGGTGCTCGTCTGCACCGGGTCGCAGGGCGAGCCGATGGCGGCCCTGTCCAGGATGGCCAACCGCGACCATCAGATCCGCATCGTGGAGGGTGACACGGTCATCCTGGCCTCGTCCCTCATCCCGGGCAACGAGAACGCCGTCTACCGCGTGATCAACGGCCTGACCCGCTGGGGCGCCAACGTGGTGCACAAGGGGAACGCGAAGGTCCATGTCTCGGGCCACGCGTCGGCGGGCGAGCTGCTGTACTTCTACAACATCTGTCGGCCCAGGAACCTGATGCCCGTGCACGGCGAATGGCGGCACCTGCGGGCCAACGCCGAACTGGGCGCCATGACCGGCATCCCGGCCGAGCGGATCGTCATCGCCGAGGACGGCATCGTCGTCGACCTGAAGGACGGCAAGGCGAAGATCTCCGGCAAGGTCCAGGCCGGCTACGTCTACGTGGACGGGCTGTCCGTGGGCGACATCACCGAGTCGAGCCTGAAGGACCGGCGCATCCTCGGCGACGAGGGCTTCATCTCGGTGATCGTCGTGGTGGACAGCAGCACCGGGAAGGTCGTGAGCGGACCGAGCATCCACTCGCGCGGCTCGGGCATCGAGGACTCGGACTTCGCGGCGGTCGTCCCCAAGATCGAGGAGACGCTGGCCCGTTCGGCCCAGGACGGCGTCTCCGACCCGCACCAGCTCCAGCAGTTGGTGCGGCGCACGGTGGGCAAGTGGGTCTCCGACACGTACCGCAGGCGGCCCATGATCATGCCTGTCGTCGTGGACGTCTGAGGCCCGGTCACCTCCCCATCGGCGAGCGGGGCGCCAGGATTTGCATCCTGGCGCCCCGCTCCAGTACGTTTACGTCATCGCCGCACGGGGAACCGGCCGAGGCCAACTGGCCGGGCCGCCACCAGAGGCGAGGCAGTACCGAAGGGAAGAGCCCGGAGAGGCCCGAGAGGGTTTCGAAGGAAGCGTCCGTTCCTTGAGAACTCAACAGTGTGCCAAAAGTCAATGCCAATGTTTTATTTCTAACGCGAGGCAGACTCGTGTGGATGATTCATACATTCACGGAGAGTTTGATCCTGGCTCAGGACGAACGCTGGCGGCGTGCTTAACACATGCAAGTCGAACGATGAACCGGTTTCGGCCGGGGATTAGTGGCGAACGGGTGAGTAACACGTGGGTAATCTGCCCTGCACTCTGGGATAAGCCTGGGAAACTGGGTCTAATACCGGATAGGACTCGTGGTCGCATGGCCTCGAGTGGAAAGCTTTTGCGGTGTGGGATGGGCCCGCGGCCTATCAGCTTGTTGGTGGGGTAGTGGCCTACCAAGGCGACGACGGGTAGCCGGCCTGAGAGGGTGACCGGCCACACTGGGACTGAGACACGGCCCAGACTCCTACGGGAGGCAGCAGTGGGGAATATTGCACAATGGGCGAAAGCCTGATGCAGCGACGCCGCGTGAGGGATGACGGCCTTCGGGTTGTAAACCTCTTTCAGCAGGGAAGAAGCGCAAGTGACGGTACCTGCAGAAGAAGCACCGGCTAACTACGTGCCAGCAGCCGCGGTAATACGTAGGGTGCAAGCGTTGTCCGGAATTATTGGGCGTAAAGAGCTCGTAGGCGGCTTGTCGCGTCGGTTGTGAAAGCCCGGGGCTTAACCCCGGGTCTGCAGTCGATACGGGCAGGCTAGAGTTCGGCAGGGGAGACTGGAATTCCTGGTGTAGCGGTGGAATGCGCAGATATCAGGAGGAACACCGGTGGCGAAGGCGGGTCTCTGGGCCGATACTGACGCTGAGGAGCGAAAGCGTGGGGAGCGAACAGGATTAGATACCCTGGTAGTCCACGCTGTAAACGGTGGGCACTAGGTGTGGGCGGCATTCCACGTCGTCCGTGCCGTAGCTAACGCATTAAGTGCCCCGCCTGGGGAGTACGGCCGCAAGGCTAAAACTCAAAGGAATTGACGGGGGCCCGCACAAGCGGCGGAGCATGTGGCTTAATTCGACGCAACGCGAAGAACCTTACCAAGGCTTGACATACGCCGGAAACGTCCAGAGATGGGCGCCCTCTTTGAGTCGGTGTACAGGTGGTGCATGGCTGTCGTCAGCTCGTGTCGTGAGATGTTGGGTTAAGTCCCGCAACGAGCGCAACCCTTGTCCTGTGTTGCCAGCAACATCCTTCGGGGTGGTTGGGGACTCACGGGAGACTGCCGGGGTCAACTCGGAGGAAGGTGGGGACGACGTCAAGTCATCATGCCCCTTATGTCTTGGGCTGCACACGTGCTACAATGGCCGGTACAATGAGCTGCGATGCCGTGAGGTGGAGCGAATCTCAAAAAGCCGGTCTCAGTTCGGATTGGGGTCTGCAACTCGACCCCATGAAGTCGGAGTCGCTAGTAATCGCAGATCAGCATTGCTGCGGTGAATACGTTCCCGGGCCTTGTACACACCGCCCGTCACGTCACGAAAGTCGGTAACACCCGAAGCCGGTGGCCTAACCCCTTGTGGGAGGGAGCTGTCGAAGGTGGGACTGGCGATTGGGACGAAGTCGTAACAAGGTAGCCGTACCGGAAGGTGCGGCTGGATCACCTCCTTTCTAAGGAGCACAAGCCGGTCTCGGGCGGATGTCCCGAGCGGTTGCTCATGGGTGGAACATTGACTATTCGGTTGGCTGGTTGCTGCTGATTGTGTGAGTACGGCCCTCCTTCGGGTGGGTGGGGAAAGCGCGGTGGGTGGTGCTGGCCGGCTGGGCACGCTGTTGGGTGTCTGAGGGCACGGCCGCTGGGCGGTTGTTGTCTTCGGGTGTGCCAGGGCCTCCTTTGCCTGTGAGGGTGAGGGGGGCGGACTGGTTGGTGGTTGAGAATTGCACAGTGGACGCGAGCATCTGTGGCCAAGTTGTTAAGGGCGCACGGTGGATGCCTTGGTACCAGGAACCGATGAAGGACGTGGGAGGCCACGATAGTCCCCGGGGAGTTGTCAACCAAGCTGTGATCCGGGGGTTTCCGAATGGGGAAACCCGGCAGTCGTCATGGGCTGTCACCTGCCGCTGAATGTATAGGCGGTGTGGAGGGAACGCGGGGAAGTGAAACATCTCAGTACCCGCAGGAAGAGAAAACAACCGTGATTCCGGGAGTAGTGGTGAGCGAAACCGGAGGAGGCTAAACCGTTTGTGTGTGATACCCGGCAGGGGTTGCGCAGGCGGGGTTGTGGGAGCGCACTTCAGTTGTCTGCCGGCAGCTGGGGGAGTGAGAAACCATTGTGGTAGTCGAAGGGCATGCGAAAGGCCCGGCGTAGAGGGTAAGACCCCCGTAGGCGAAATCATGATGGCTTCCTTGTGTGTTTCCCAAGTAGCACGGGGCCCGAGAAATCCTGTGTGAATCTGGCGGGACCACCCGTTAAGCCTAAATATTCCCTGGTGACCGATAGTGGATAGTACCGTGAGGGAATGGTGAAAAGTACCGCGGGAGCGGAGTGAAATAGTACCTGAAACCGTGTGCCTACAAGCCGTGGGAGCGTCGCAGTGTGTGCTTGCATGCACTGTCGTGACTGCGTGCCTTTTGAAGAATGAGCCTGCGAGTTTGCGGTGTGTTGCGAGGTTAACCTGTGGTGGGGAGCCGTAGCGAAAGCGAGTCCGAAGAGGGCGTTTGAGTAGCATGCCCTAGACCCGAAGCGGGGTGATCTAGCCATGGGCAGGGTGAAGCGTGGGTAAGACTGCGTGGAGGCCCGAACCCACCAGAGTTGAAAATCTGGGGGATGACCTGTGGTTAGGGGTGAAAGGCCAATCAGACTCCGTGATAGCTGGTTCTCCCCGAAATGCATTTAGGTGCAGCGTCGTTTGTTTCTTGTCGGAGGTAGAGCACTGGATAGGTGATGGGCCTTACCGGGTTACTGACCTTAGCCAAACTCCGAATGCCGGCAAGTGAAGGACGGCAGTGAGACTGTGGGGGATAAGCTCCATGGTCGAGAGGGAAACAGCCCAGAGCATCGACTAAGGCCCCTAAGCGTGTGCTAAGTGGGAAAGGATGTGGAGTCGCAGAGACAGCCAGGAGGTTGGCTTAGAAGCAGCCACCCTTGAAAGAGTGCGTAATAGCTCACTGGTCGAGTGATTCTGCGCCGATAATGTAGCGGGGCTCAAGTACACCGCCGAAGTCGTGTCATCGCGTAAGCGATGGGTAGGGGAGCGTCGTGTGCTGGGTGAAGCGGCCTTGTAAGGGTGTCGTGGACGGTACGCGAGTGAGAATGCAGGCATGAGTAGCGATACGCACGTGAGAAACGTGTGCGCCGATTGACTAAGGGTTCCTGGGTCAAGTTGATCTGCCCAGGGTAAGTCGGGGCCTAAGGCGAGGCCGACAGGCGTAGTCGATGGATAACCGGTTGATATTCCGGTACCCGCTGTGAAGCGCCAGCGCTGAATCTCCTGATGCTAAGCCCGTGAAGCCCCATGTTGCCTTCGGGTGGTGTGGTGGTGGAGCCGGTGGTCCGAGGGGGTAGTAGGTGAGTGATGGGGTGACGCAGGAAGGTAGTCCATCCCGGGCGGTGGTTGTCCCGGGGTAAGGGTGTGGCCCGTCGTGCAGGTAAATCCGTGCGACATGTGGGTGAGGCCTGATGCGGAGCCGATTGTGGTGAAGTGGATGATCCTATGCTGTCGAGAAAAGCCTCTAGCGATGTTTCATGGTGGCCCGTACCCGAAACCGACTCAGGTGGTCAGGTAGAGTATACCGAGGCGTTCGGGTGAACTATGGTTAAGGAACTCGGCAAATTGCCCCCGTAACTTCGGGAGAAGGGGGGCCGCTTCTGGTGAAGACCTTTTCGGTTGGAGCTGGGGGTGGCCGCAGAGACCAGCGAGAAGCGACTGTTTACTAAAAACACAGGTCCGTGCGAAGCTGTAAGGCGATGTATACGGACTGACGCCTGCCCGGTGCTGGAACGTTAAGGGGACCGGTTAGCTCTTTCGGGGGCGAGGCTGGGAACTTAAGCGCCAGTAAACGGCGGTGGTAACTATAACCATCCTAAGGTAGCGAAATTCCTTGTCGGGTAAGTTCCGACCTGCACGAATGGCGTAACGACTTCTCGACTGTCTCAACCATAGGCCCGGTGAAATTGCATTACGAGTAAAGATGCTCGTTTCGCGCAGCAGGACGGAAAGACCCCGGGACCTTTACTATAGCTTGATATTGGTGTTCGGTTCGGCTTGTGTAGGATAGGTGGGAGACTGTGAAGCTTGAGCGCCAGCTTGGGTGGAGTCGTTGTTGAAATACCACTCTGGTCGTGCTGGATGTCTAACCTGGGTCCGTGATCCGGATCGGGGACAGTGTCTGGTGGGTAGTTTAACTGGGGCGGTTGCCTCCTAAAGAGTAACGGAGGCGCCCAAAGGTTCCCTCAGCCTGGTTGGTTATCAGGTGGTGAGTGTAAGTGCACAAGGGAGCTTGACTGTGAGACTGGCGGGTCGAGCAGGTGCGAAAGCAGGGACTAGTGATCCGGCGGTGGCTTGTGGGAGCGCCGTCGCTCATCGGATAAAAGGTACCCCGGGGATAACAGGCTGATCTTCCCCAAGAGTCCGTATCGACGGGATGGTTTGGCACCTCGATGTCGGCTCGTCGCATCCTGGGGCTGGAGTTGGTCCCAAGGGTTGGGCTGTTCGCCCATTAAAGCGGTACGCGAGCTGGGTTTAGAACGTCGTGAGACAGTTCGGTCCCTATCCGCTGTGCGCGTTGGAGTCTTGAGAAGGGCTGTCCCTAGTACGAGAGGACCGGGACGGACGAACCTCTGGTGTGCCAGTTGTCCTGCCAAGGGCATGGCTGGTTGGCTACGTTCGGGAGGGATAACCGCTGAAAGCATCTAAGCGGGAAGCCTGCTTCGAGATGAGGACTCCCACCCACTTTGATGGGGTAAGGCCCCCGTTTGACGAGCGGGTTGATAGGCCGGAGATGGAAGCCCTGTGAGGGGTGGAGTTGACCGGTACTAATAGGCCGAGGGCTTGTCCATAGATGCTCGCGTCCACTGTGAAGTTCGAAGCCGGCCTGGCTGGTGCACCCATGGGTGTTCCGGTGGTCATGGCGGAGAGGAAACGCCCGGTTACATTCCGAACCCGGAAGCTAAGCTCTCCAGCGCCGATGGTACTGCATGGGGGACCGTGTGGGAGAGTAGGTCACCGCCGGACATATTGCCCCAATAGCTCAGTCGGCAGAGCGTCTCCATGGTAAGGAGAAGGTCAACGGTTCGATTCCGTTTTGGGGCTCAGCAGAAAGCTCTCACCTCCGGGTGGGAGCTTTTTTCATGCCCTCATGCATGCTCGTGGCCGCACGGTCGTACCGGCCGGGAACACTCCCCGGCCGGCGGGAGAACGACACGCGGAGGCCGAAGTCCGGCCGTTGCCCTCAGAGTTCGGGCATGCGCAGCGTCAGGATCGCCATGTCGTCCGACGGCGGATCGGACGCGAAACGCTCCACCGCCCGCAGTACCCGGGCCGCGACCGCCCCGGCCGTCATCCCGGTGCACGAACTCAGCACGTCCGCGAGGCCGTCGTCCCCCAGCATCCGCGTGCCCTCCCGACGCTCCGTCACCCCGTCGGTCACACACAGGAGAACGTCCCCGGGATCGAGCTTCGACGTCTGCTCGTACAGCTCCAGGTCGTCCATCACGCCCAGCAGCGGCTGCGGTCCGGCTGCCGGGCTCACCGTTCCGTCCGGCGTCAGACGCAGCGGCAGCGGATGCCCGGCGCACACCATCCTGAGCAGTGCGCCGCCCTCCTCCTGCGGCCACAACTCGCCGTAGAGCAGCGTCAGGAACCGCGCGCGGTCGCCCTCTTCGAGGATGGCGGCGTTCAGTCGCTCCAGGACCGCCGGGCCACCGAGCCCCTCCCGCGCGAGCAGCCGCAGCGCATGCCGCGCGAGACCCGTCACCGCGGCGGCCTGCGGCCCGGTACCGCACACGTCGCCGATGGCGAACCCGTACGCGCCCTCCCGGATCGGGAAGACGTCGTAGAAGTCACCGCCGACCTCGTTGCCCTCGCCGGCGGCGCGGTAGATGACCTCCACCTCGACGCCCGCGATCGAGGGCATCGCCGGCGGCAGGAGGCTGCGCTGCAACGACTGGCTGATCGCCGTGCGCTCGCTGTAGAGCCTGGCGTTGTCCAGGGCGAGGGCGGCCCGGCGCGACAGGTCCTCGGCCAGCTCCATGATGTCCTGGCGGAACCGCTCCTCCGTCGGCTTGCCGAGCGCCAGCAGCCCGATGACGCGGTTCCTCGCGATCAGCGGCAGGACCACCGTCTCACCGCCCACGGCCTGCGCCGTGGACAGGCTCGCGCCCGGAGGTTCGGGAGCGGACGGCAGCCCGCCCAGCGCAAGACTGCGCAGGGAACTGCGCAACGCCGTGTTGTGCGCCGCGTCCGCCGGTGCCGACCAGCGGCGGACCCCGAGCGTCACGTCGGGATCCGGCGGCTCGACGCGCTTGAGCAGTGCCTTGATGCCGTCGATGCGGTCCTCGTCCTCGTGCAGGACGTACGACAGCACCGGTTCGCCGAATTCGGAGATCGTGTAGACCGCGCACCAGGTCGCGAGGGTCGGGACCGTCATCTGTGCCATGAGGGCCAGCGTCTGGTTGCGGTCGAGGGTGCCGGCGAGCAGCTCGGACGCCTCCACCAGGAACGCGAGGGAGCCGCGGCGCAGCCGCTCCAGCTCGGTCAGCCGCGCCGACTCCACCGCGAGCGCGATCCGGTCCGCCGCGAACTGGAGGCGGAGGGCCTCCTCGTTGCTGTAGCGGCCGGGCGTCTCGGAGGCCACACCGAGCGAACCCGTCAGCCGGCCCTCCACCTTCAGCGGCACGATCACGACCGCGTGCATCCCCGTGCCCGACAGCAGCGGCACGGCTCCCGGCACGGTCGCCAGGTCCTCGTGGACGGCGGGCATGCGCGCCGAACCGTAACGGCCGTTGCTCGTCTCGACCGGTACCCGGGCGAAGCGCTGGCGGGCCGACGGGAGGCCGGTCGTCGCGCGGACCTCGAGCTCCGTCTCGTCGTCGGTCGCAAGCAGCAGGAACGCGGCGTCCCCGCCGAGCATGTCGCGGGCACGCTCGACCGTGCGCTGCAGGAGGCCGTCGAGGTCGTCCGGCGGAGGGCCGCCGATGAGGCCGTCCAGCGGGTCGCCGGACCGCTCCAGCGCCTCGGCCGCGCCGCTGTGCAGGGGCAGGCGCACCGGGCTCAGGAGCACGGCGCGCTCCTCGTCCCGGACGATGAGGCACACGGTGGACGGCTCGCCGTCGCTGTCGCGCACGCGGAGGTGGCAGGCATACACCGGGACGGTGCGGCCGTGGGCGTCGCGCAGGCCGTAGGTGCCCTCCCAGCGGGACAGGGCGAGGGCCTCGGCGATACCGGTGCCGGTGCCGGGGGTCTGGGGCCAGGCGACGACATCGCCGAGCGGCCGGCCGACGACCTGCTCCGGCGCGTAACCGAAGAGCTGCCTGGCGTCCTCGTTCCAGGAGGTGACGGCGTCGTCGCTGTCGACCTGGACGACGGCGACGCGGACCCGGCTGTCGGCCACGGGCAGCGACTCCACGGGCAGCACCGGCCCGGCGGAGCGGGTGCCCACCGGGACGGCCTGCTGGTCCAGGCGGAACCACACGCACTTGTCGACGGCTGTGTAGTCCACCCCCCAACGGGAGGCGAGCGCCGCGCACAGCAGCAGGCCGCGGCCGCCCTCGCTGCTGAGATCAGGGCGGCCGCGGCCGACCTCGCCGATGGGCAGCTCGCGCTCCGGATGCCGGTCCACGACCTCGATGCGGACGCCGTCCCGCTCGCGCAGGCAGCGGACCTCGGCGGTCGTGCCGGCGTGGACGACGGCGTTGGTGACGAGTTCGCTCGTGAGGACGACGGCGTCCTCGCTCAGCTCGGTGAGGCCCCAGCCCTGGAGGGTGTCCCGGACGAAGCCGCGCGCGGTGGCGACCGAGCGGCCGACCGGCTCGAAGGTGGCCGCAGCTCGCGCGGTGATCACGTGCTCCCCCAGAGGTGCTCGGTAAGAGGCTGCCGCCCGCTTCGGCGGTCAGGTGCCAGGTTACTGACGTCCGGGGCACCACCGGGCGGCGCATCCGCTGATTTCGCCCGGAACGGGAACCAGAGGTGTGTGATGCTGCCGAACTGTTATCGCCCCGTCGGTCGGGAGTGAAACACTGGAGGAGCCCGGCGTGGGAATCGCGGGGCCGAGGTCGATCCCGCGGGAGGGACACAGTGGTGGCTGAGGGAGCGGTGGCGCACGGTGGTACCCGTGCGCGGGCGAAGAGGTCCCGGGCCGGCGGCACCGTCGAAGTCGACGCCGCCGCCCTCGACCGGCTGCTCTCCGCGCTCGAGGCCATGCGGGACGGCAACATGCGCAAACGCCTCACCGTCGTCGGTGAGGGGCCGATGGCGGAGATCGCGGCCGTCTACAACCAGGTCGCCGACCGCGGCCTGCACCTGACCGGACAGCTCTCGTCCGTACGGCGGCTCGTCGGCCGGGAGGGCAAGCTCACCGAGCGCATGGAGACGGGCGTCCTCGAGGGCGCGTGGGGCAGGGCCGTCGACGACGCGAACGACCTCGTGGACGACCTCGTGCGGCCCATGTCGGAGGTCGGGCGGGTCCTCACGGCGGTCGCCGAGGGCGATCTCGAACAGCGCATGGAACTGCGGGTCGAGGCGAGGGACGGGACGGGCCGGCCGCTGCGCGGTGAGTTCCTGCGGGTCGGGCGTACCGTCAACGGGCTCGTCGACCACCTCTCGCAGTTCACCGACGAGGTCACGCGGGTGGCCCGTGAGGTCGGCACCGAGGGGAAGCTCGGCGGCCAGGCCAGGGTGCGGGGCATGTCCGGCTCGTGGAAGGGCCTCACCGACTCCGTCAACACGATGGCGGCCCGTCTCACGGCCCAGGTCCGGGACATCTCGACCGTCACCAAGGCCGTCAACGAGGGCGACCTCTCGCGGAAGGTCACCGTCCATGTGGCGGGCGAGATGCTGGAGCTCAAGGACACCGTGAACACCATGGTGGACCAGCTCTCCTCGTTCCAGTCCGAGGTCACGCGGGTGGCCCGTGAGGTCGGTACGGACGGTGTGCTCGGCGGGCAGGCGCAGGTCAAGAACGTCGCGGGTGTCTGGAAGGACCTCACCGACTCGGTCAACACCATGGCCGGGAACCTGACGAAGCAGGTCCGTGAGATCGCGCAGGTCACCACGGCCGTGGCCAACGGCGACCTGTCCCAGAAGATCACGGTCAGGGCGCGCGGCGAGGTCGCGCAGCTCGCCGACACGATCAACAACATGACGCTCACCCTCCAGTCGTTCGCCGACGAGGTGACGCGCACGGCCACCGAGATCGGTACGGACGGGACGCTCGGCGGGCAGGCCCGTGTGCAGGGCGTGGCCGGGGTGTGGAAGGAGCTGACGGACTCCGTCAACACCGCCTTCCGCAATTTGACGGCGCAGGTCCGCGACATCGCCCAGGTGACGACGGCGGTGGCGAACGGTGATCTGTCGCAGAAGGTCACGGTGGATGTTTCCGGCGAGATGCTGGAGCTCAAGAGCACGGTGAACCGGATGGTCGACCAGCTCTCGTCCTTCCAGTCGGAGGTCACGCGGGTCGCGCGGGAGATCGGCGACGAGGGTGTGCTCGGCGGTCAGGCGTCCGTCCTCGGGGTCGCGGGCGCGTGGAAGGACCTCACCGACTCCGTGAACACGGCGTTCCGCAACCTCACGGGCCAGGTCCGCAACATCGCCCAGGTGACGACGGCGGTGGCGAACGGTGATCTGTCGCAGAAGGTCACCGTGGACGTTTCCGGCGAGATGCTGGAGCTCAAGAGCACGGTCAACACGATGGTGGACCAGCTCTCGTCGTTCGCGGACCAGGTGACGCGGGTCGCCACCGAGGTGGGCATCGAGGGGCGGCTCGGCGGCCAGGCGCAGGTCGTCGGTGTCAGCGGCACCTGGAAGGCGCTCACCGACTCGGTGAACCGCATGGCGTCGAACCTGACCGACCAGGTCCGCAACATCGCGCAGGTCACGACGGCGGTCGCGCGGGGCGACCTGACGCAGAAGATCGCCGTCGACGCGCGCGGCGAGATCCTGGAGCTGAAGACCACCGTCAACACGATGGTGGACCAGCTCTCCTCGTTCGCCGACCAGGTGACGCGGGTGGCCCGCGAGGTGGGGACGGAGGGCCGCCTGGGCGGTCAGGCACAGGTGTCCGGTGTGGCCGGGACGTGGCGTGACCTGACGGACTCCGTGAACGGGATGGCGAACAACCTGACCGATCAGGTGCGGAACATCGCCCAGGTCGCCACGGCGGTCGCTCGGGGTGACCTGACGCAGCGGATCACCGTGGACGCGCGGGGCGAGATCCTCGGCCTCAAGGAGACGCTGAACACGATGGTGGACCAGCTCTCCTCGTTCGCCGAGCAGGTGACCCGGGTCGCCGTCGAGGTGGGTACGGAGGGGCGCCTGGGCGGTCAGGCGCAGGTCGAGGGCGTCGCCGGCACGTGGCGTGACCTCACGGAGTCCGTCAACAGCATGGCGAACAACCTGACCGACCAGGTGCGGAACATCGCCCAGGTCACGACCGCCGTGGCGCAGGGCGACCTGACGAAGAAGATCACGGTCGACGCGCGCGGCGAGATCCTGGTCCTCGTCACCACGGTGAACACGATGGTGGACCAGCTCTCGTCGTTCGCGGACCAGGTGACGCGGGTGGCCCGTGAGGTGGGTACGGAGGGCAAGCTCGGGGGCCAGGCGCAGGTGCGCGGGGTCTCGGGCACCTGGAAGGCGCTCACCGACAATGTGAACCTCATGGCCCGCAACCTCACCACCCAGGTGCGGAACATCTCGGAGGTCGCCACGGCGGTGGCCAACGGTGACCTGTCCAAGAAGGTGACGGTCGAGGCCAGCGGCGAGGTCGCGCAGCTCGCCGACACGGTGAACCGGATGGTGACGACGCTGTCGTCGTTCGCCGCCGAGGTGACCCGCGTGGCCCGCGAGGTGGGCACGGAGGGCCGACTCGGCGGGCAGGCGAAGGTGCCCGGCGTCTCCGGGACGTGGCGTGACCTGACCGAGTCCGTGAACCGCATGGCGTCCAACCTGACCGGGCAGGTCCGCAACATCCGGATGGTCACGACGGCCATCGCGCAGGGTGACCTGACCAAGAAGATGGACATCGACGCGCGCGGTGAGATCTTCGAGCTGAAGCAGACGCTCAACACGATGGTGGACCAGCTCTCGCTGTTCGCCGAGCAGGTGACGAGGGTCGCCCGCGAGGTGGGTACGGAGGGGCGGCTCGGCGGTCAGGCGCGGGTGCCGGGGGTGGCCGGCACCTGGAACGACCTCACGGACTCCATGAACGAGATGGCGGCCAACCTGACGCGTCAGATGCGGGGCATCGCGCGGGTCGCCGAGTTCGTCGACCGCGGTGACCACAACGTGCGCATCGACATGGACGCGGCGGGCGAGATCCTGACCGTCCAGGAGAGCGTCAACAAGATGATCATCAACCTGCGGGAGACGACGCTCGCCAACAAGGAGACGGACTGGCTCAAGAGCAATCTCGCGCGGATCTCGGCGCTGCTCCAGGGGCGGCGCGACCTCAAGGACGTGGCGAGCCTCGTCATGAGCGAGCTGGTGCCCGCGGTGACGGCGCAGCACGGCGCGTTCTTCCTTGCGGTGCAGACGGACGGCGACGTCGTCGGCACGTCCGAGGAGGAGGAGATCGACCCGGACGCGTACGAGCTGCGGATGATCGGCAGCTACGGGTACCCGTCGGGCTTCCAGACGATGTCGTTCCGCCCGCGCGAGTCGCTGGTGGGCACGGCGGCCGACGAGCGGAAGATGATCGCGTTCGGGCCGACGCCTGAGGGGTATCTCAAGATCTCCTCCGGGCTCGGCGAGGCGCCGCCGGTGTTCGTCGTGGCGCTGCCGGTGCTGTTCGAGGGGCGCGTGCTCGGTGTGCTGGAGCTGGCCTCGTTCAAGCCGTTCACGCAGATCGAGCGCGACTTCCTCGGACAGATGGCCGAGATGATCGCGACGAGCGTCAACACGATCGCGGTCAACACCCGTACGGAGTTGCTGCTCCAGGGATCGCGGAAGCTCGCGGACAAGCTCAAGCTCCAGACGGATGAGCTGGAGGAGCAGCGCAAGGCCCTGCAGGAGTCCAACTCGGAGCTGCGGGAGAAGGCTGACCTCCTGGCGCAGACCAACCGCCGCATCGAGGTGAAGAACTCGGAGATCGAGGAGGCGCGGCGTGGTCTGCAGGAGCGGGCCGAGCAACTGGCCGTGTCGATGCGGTACAAGTCCGAGTTCCTGGCGAACATGTCGCACGAGCTGCGCACCCCGCTGAACTCGCTGCTGATCCTGGCGAAGCTGCTCGCCGACAACGCCGAGGGGAATCTGTCGCCGAAGCAGGTGGAGTTCGCCGAGACGATCCACGGCGCGGGCTCCGACCTGCTGCAGCTGATCAACGACATCCTCGACCTGTCGAAGGTCGAGGCGGGCAAGATGGACATCAGCCCGACGCGGATCGCGCTGGTGCAGCTCGTGGACTACATCGAGGCGTCGTTCCGGCCGCTGACGGCGGAGAAGAGCCTGGAGTTCTCGGTGCGGGTCTCGCCGGAGCTGCCGGCGACGCTCCACACGGACGAGCAGCGGCTGCTGCAGGTCCTGCGCAACCTCCTGTCGAACGCGGTCAAGTTCACCGACGCGGGTTCGGTGGAGCTGGTGATCCGGCCGGTGACCACCGAGGTGCCGCAGGAGCTCAGGGACCAGCTCCTGGAGAACGGCGCGGGGCTCGCGGCGGACGCGCCGATGGTCGCGTTCGCCGTGTCGGACACCGGTATCGGGATCGCGGCGAGCAAGATGCGGGTGATCTTCGAGGCGTTCAAGCAGGCCGACGGGACGACGAGCCGCAAGTACGGCGGTACGGGCCTCGGGCTGTCGATCAGCCGGGAGATCGCGCGGCTGCTCGGCGGGGAGATCCACGCGGCGAGCGAGCCGGGGCGCGGGTCCACCTTCACGCTCTACCTGCCGCTGCAGCCCACGGAGTTGCCGCCGCCCGGGTACGGGCAGCTCGGCGGGGGGACGCCGGCGATCGAGGGGCGGCGTCCCGGCCGCGCGCTGGAGGCGGGGCCGTCCGCCGGTGGCGGGGAGGCCGGTGAGCGGGCGGACGCTCCGGCCGCCGAGGCGGATTCCGGCAGCCGGCGCGCCTCCGCCGCGGCGGAGCAGGCGGCCGAGTCGCTGACCCGGCGGCACCGTGAGCGGTTCCAGGAGCACGGGGCCGCCGGTGTCAGGGAACGCGCGGAGAGTGCCGGTGGCCGCGCGGCGGATTCCGCGCCGGCCGACGAGGCGCGGCTGAGGCGGCTGTACCGGCAGTTCAAGGGCCGCAAGGTGCTGATCGTCGACGACGACGTGCGCAATGTCTTCGCGCTCACGAGCGTCCTCGAACAGCACGGGCTGCGGGTCCTGTACGCGGAGAACGGCCGGGAGGGCATCGAGGTCCTGGAGTCGAACGAGGACGTCGTCCTGGTGCTGATGGACATCATGATGCCCGAGATGGACGGATACGCGACGACCGCAGCGATCCGGCGGATGCCGCAGTTCGCCGGGCTGCCGATCATCGCGCTCACGGCGAAGGCGATGAAGGGCGACCGGGAGAAGACCATCGAGTCCGGCGCGTCCGACTATGTGACCAAACCGGTCGACAACGAACAGCTGTTGACCGTCATGAGTCAGTGGATGGGCGCCGACGAGTGACGTCCGCCACGGGGCGGCCGGGGCGGAACCATCCGCGGGCCCCGGCCGTTCCGCTGGTGAACGGCGTGGTTCGCCGGGTGCCGGTGCGCGTGATATCGTGACGCAGCGCAATGCGCTGATCACCGGGTGCCTTGTGCGCTGCGCCGCTCGACGAGCGGGCAGGGCGGGCGACGGTGATGTCGGGGGCCGGACCGGAGGAGACCCGGCGTCCCACGAGGACGCGGGGGACCGCCGGACGGTGCCGCGTGACCGACGCATGGCTGGCCGGGCTCGCTGGCACGGGTGCCGGTGAGGATGTCAACATGTCCGGCACAGGACCGGACGGCTGAGCAAGCCGTCCACTACGGCGGCGCTCCCGCGCCGCAGGGGCGAGGAGGACGGGGCCATGGTGCAGAAGGCCAAGATCCTCCTGGTCGATGACCGGCCCGAGAATCTGCTGGCGCTGGAGGCGATCCTCTCGGCGCTCGATCAGACGCTGGTCCGGGCATCGTCAGGGGAGGAAGCGCTCAAGGCGCTGCTCACAGAGGACTTCGCGGTGATCCTGCTCGACGTCCAGATGCCGGGCATGGACGGCTTCGAGACGGCCGCGCACATCAAGCGGCGCGAGCGCACCCGCGACATCCCCATCATCTTCCTGACCGCGATCAATCACGGTCCCCACCACACCTTCCGCGGCTACGCGGCCGGTGCGGTGGACTACATCTCGAAGCCCTTCGACCCGTGGGTGCTGCGGGCGAAGGTGTCCGTGTTCGTCGACCTGCACATGAAGAACGTGCAACTGCGGGAACAGGCACAACTGTTGCGGCGCGAGCTGGAGAGCAGCGGCATCCAGTCCACGGACGCCGAGCGCCGTGCGGGCGGGCTCCTGCCCGAGCTCTCCGCCCGGCTCGCGGCCGTCGAGGAGCAGGCGGAGGTGCTCTCCAAGGAGGTCGCCGAGTCCGGCGGCAGCGCCGCCGTGTCCACCGCGGCGCACCTGGAGCGCAAGCTCGCCGGGCTGCGCCGCGCGCTGGACGCGCTGCAGCCGGGCGCCGGCGAAGCGACCTCGGTCGACTCCCGCTGAGGCGAGGCGCCCCGCCCGCGGGGCGCCCGTCGTGACGGTCGGTCAGGGGGTGTGCTCCGTGCCTGCGGAGTGAGACCCCGGTACGCTCACCCCCATGGCCTCACGTACGTCCGGCAAGGGTTCCCGACAGGGGCGCGGCGGTGCGGGAGCGGGCGGCAGGCCGGCCCCCGCGAAGAAGGCCGCGGCCAAGAAGGCGGCGCCGAAGGGCGCGCCGGCCGGGAAGGCCCCCGCGAAGAAGGCGGCGGCCAAACCGGCGCCCGCGCCGCCGCGGCGCAATCTCGCCGTCCGCGTCGTCCGCGGCGTGTGGCTCGGTATCGCGCACCCCCTCGGCGCTCTGCTGCGCGGCGTCGGACGCGGTGCCAAGGGCCTCGACCCGGCCCACCGGAAGGACGGGCTGGCGCTCCTCCTCATCGCCCTCGCACTGGTCGTCGCGGCCGGCACCTGGTCCAACCTGCAGGGTCCGGTCGGCGAGCTGGTCACCATGCTGGTCACCGGCGCGCTCGGCCGGCTCGACCTCGTGCTGCCCCTTGTTCTCGGCTTCCTCGCGGTGCGGCTGATCCGGCACCCGGAGCAGCAGGAGGCGAACGGGCGGATCGTCATCGGCCTGTCCGCGCTGCTGATCGGCGTGCTGGGGCTTGTCCACATCGCGACGGGCGCGCCGGGCCGTTCCGAGGGCGCACAGGCCCTGCGGGACACCGGCGGGCACATCGGGTGGGCCGCGTCCCGTCCGCTCATCCTGGCCGTGGGAGAGCCCCTCGCGACGGCGCTGCTGGTGCTGCTCACGGTCTTCGGGCTGCTGGTCGTGACGGCGACGCCGGTGAACGCCATCCCGCGGCGGCTGCGTGAGGGCGCGGTGCGCCTCGGGCTGCTCGAGGAGCCGGCGGACGACGATGACGCCGGCCACTGGGCCGAGGCGGTGCCCGGTGACACGTACCGGTACGAGGAGCCGCGCCCGGTGCGGCGTCGGTCCGGGCGCGGGACGCGGCCCGACGGCGGCGGTGACCCGGCCGGCGACGGCGGTCACCACGAGGAGGACGTGCCGGCGGCGGGGACACGGCGGCGGGGCCGGCGCCCCGCGCGGGCGGCGGCCGACCCGGTGGACGTCGCCGCCGCGGCGGCCGCCGCCCTGGACGGCGCCGTCCTGCACGGGGTGCAGCCGTCGCCGCTGGTCGCGGAGATCAGCAAACGCGTCGCGACCGGCGGGGAGGGGGCGGACGAGGCCACGGCGGGGCGCGGCGAGCCCGCCGCAGCACCGGCCGGTGCCGTGCCCGACCTGACCAAGCGCGCGCCCGAGCCCGCCGCCGACCGGCTGCCCGCCCGGGCCGAGCAGCTCCAGCTCGCGGGGGACATCACCTACGCGCTGCCGTCCCTCGATCTGCTGACGCGCGGTGGTCCGGGACGGACCCGCAGCGCGGCGAACGACGCCGTCGTCGAGGCGCTGACGACGGTGTTCGGCGAGTTCAAGGTGGACGCGCGGGTCACGGGCTTCACCCGCGGTCCGACCGTCACCCGCTACGAGGTCGAGCTGGGGCCGGCGGTGAAGGTCGAGAAGATCACCGCGCTCACCAAGAACATCGCCTACGCCGTCGCGAGCCCCGACGTGCGGATCATCAGCCCCATCCCGGGCAAGTCCGCCGTGGGCATCGAGATCCCGAACAGCGACCGCGAGATGGTCAACCTGGGGGACGTCCTGCGTACGGCCGACGCGGTCGGCGACGAGCACCCGCTGGTCGTCGGGCTCGGTAAGGACGTCGAGGGCGGCTACGTCATGGCCAACCTGGCGACGATGCCGCACATGCTCGTCGCCGGCGCCACCGGCTCCGGCAAGTCGTCGTGCGTCAACTGCCTGATCAGCTCGGTGATGATGCGTTCCACGCCGGAGGACGTGCGGCTCGTCCTGATCGACCCCAAGCGCGTCGAGCTGACCGCGTACGAGGGCATCCCGCACCTGATCACCCCGATCATCACCAACCCCAAGCGGGCCGCCGAGGCGCTGCAGTGGGTGGTGCGCGAGATGGACCTGCGGTACGACGACCTGGCGGCGTACGGCTTCCGGCACATCGACGACTTCAACGCGGCGGTGCGCGCGGGGAAGGCCACCCCGCCGCCCGGCAGCGAGCGCGAGCTGGCGCCGTACCCGTATCTGCTGGTCATCGTGGACGAGCTGGCGGACCTGATGATGGTGGCGCCGCGCGACGTGGAGGACGCCATCGTGCGGATCACACAGCTCGCGCGCGCGGCCGGCATCCACCTCGTACTGGCGACGCAGCGGCCGAGCGTCGACGTCGTGACCGGGCTGATCAAGGCGAACGTGCCGTCCCGGCTGGCGTTCGCGACCTCGTCGCTGGCCGACAGCCGTGTGATCCTCGACCAGCCGGGGGCGGAGAAGCTCATCGGGAAGGGTGACGGGCTGTTCCTCCCGATGGGGGCGAACAAGCCGGTGCGCATGCAGGGCGCGTTCGTCACGGAGGAGGAGATCGCCGCCGTCGTGGCGCACTGCAAGGAGCAGATGGCGCCGGTGTTCCGGGACGACGTGACGGTCGGCTCGGGCAGGAAGAAGGAGATCGACGAGGAGATCGGCGACGACCTCGACCTGCTGTGCCAGGCCGCGGAGCTGGTGGTGTCGACGCAGTTCGGGTCCACGTCGATGCTCCAGCGGAAGCTCCGTGTCGGGTTCGCGAAGGCCGGGCGGCTGATGGACCTGATGGAGTCGCGGGGCGTGGTCGGGCCGAGCGAGGGATCGAAGGCGCGGGACGTACTGGTGAAGCCGGACGAACTCGATGGTGTGCTCGCGCTGATCCGGGGGCAGGCGGACGCCTAGGGCCTGTCCGGCGAATCTTGCCTGTCTCGCGACGCCGGCTACGGCACCTCGCTGCGTTGCCGTATCGCGCGAATACGGTCGGGTATGAGCTGCGATCCGGCGCCTTGCGATGCACCGCATCCGACGCCGCGAGCCGCGCCAAGATCCGCCGGACAGACCCTAGGCGGGCAGGCCGCGAGTCGGGGCCGGCGGCCGCGTCCGAGGGCGGTCGGACCATCCTGTTGGCGGACAGATACGACCGGTCCGGTTGCCTGATTCTTTCCCTGCGCCCCTAGACTTATATGCACAGCACGCGGCTTCACGCTCGAAAGGCGCCCCCGTGTCCCAAGGCAACTCCGCAGCGGAGGACCGGCGTTCGGTCGGTCGGCTGCTTCAGCAGGCGCGTATCGACGCACGGCTGACCGTGGACGACGTCAGTTCGTCCACTCGGGTGCGTATTCCGATCGTCCATGCCATTGAAGCGGACGATTTCAGTCGCTGTGGTGGGGATGTCTACGCGCGCGGGCATATCCGCAGCCTCGCGCGCGCGGTGGGGCTCGACCCCGCCGAGCTGATCGAGCTGTTCGACGAGCAGCACGAACCGGAGCCGCGGACCCTCTCCTCCGGACCTCTGTTCGAGGCGGAGCGCATCCGGCCCGAGCCCCGGCGCCCGAACTGGACGGCCGCCATGGTGGCGGCCATCGTGGCCGTCGTGGCGTTCGTCGGCTTCACGTTCTTCGGCGGCGGCGGGGACGGCGGCGCCTCGGCCGACGGCTCCCCCGTCCCCGGGCGTCCCGGCGGCGTCGCCGGGGGCAACGAGGAGGCGCAGGCGCCGTCCGCGCCCCCGCCGACCCGGTCCGACGAGTCGGAGGAGCCCGAGGCCACCGAGAGCGCCGTCGCCGCCGCGCCCGCCGACAAGGTCACCGTCCGGGTGGCCGTCGAGGGCGGCTCCAGCTGGATCTCCGCCAAGGACGGCAATGGCGGACTCATCTTCGAGGGCGTCCTGCAGGAGGGTGACTCCCAGACCTTCACCGACGACGACCGCATCGACCTGGTCCTCGGCAACGCGGGCGCCGTCCGGCTGCACGTCAACGGCAAGGAGATCGAGAGCGACTTCACCGACGGGCAGGTCCAGCGCCTCACCTACACCCCCGGGGACCCGGAGGAGGGATGAGCCCCGCGGGCGGGGGGAGGCGTCCGGCCGGGGACGAAGTAGGCTGAGCCCATGTCCGAACGCCGTACCGTCGCCCTGGTCACTCTTGGTTGTGCCCGTAATGAGGTGGATTCCGAAGAACTGGCCGGGCGGTTGGCCGCGGACGGCTGGGACCTCGTGGACGACGCGGCCGACGCCGAGGTCGCCGTCGTCAACACCTGCGGCTTCGTCGACGCCGCGAAGAAGGACTCCGTCGACGCCCTCCTGGAGGCCGGCGCGCTGAAGTCGGGTCCCGAAGGCCCCGGCCGCACCCGCGCGGTGGTCGCCGTCGGATGCATGGCGGAGCGGTACGGCAAGGAGCTCGCCGACGCCCTGCCCGAGGCGGACGCCGTCCTCGGCTTCGACGACTACGCCGACATCTCCGAGCGCCTGCGGACCATCCTCGGCGGCGGCGTCCACGCTCCGCACGTCCCGCGCGACCGGCGCAGGCTGCTGCCCATCAGCCCCGCCGACCGCCAGGGCACGGACGTCGCGCTGCCCGGCCACGGCGCGGCCCCGGCGGTGGACACCGGCGCCATAACGGACCTGCCGCCCGGCGTCGCGCCCGCCTCAGGACCGCGCGCGCCGCTGCGCCGGCGGCTCGACGACAGCCCCGTCGCCTCCGTCAAGCTGGCGTCCGGCTGCGACCGCCGGTGCAGTTTCTGCGCGATCCCCTCGTTCCGCGGCTCGTTCATCTCCCGGCGCCCCTCCGACGTGCTGAACGAGGCCCGCTGGCTCGCCGGGCAGGGCGTGCGCGAGGTCATGCTCGTCTCGGAGAACAACACCTCCTACGGCAAGGACCTCGGCGACATCCGCCTCCTGGAGACGCTGCTGCCCGAACTCGCCGCGATCGACGGCCTGGAACGCGTCCGCGTGAGCTACCTCCAGCCCGCCGAGATGCGCCCGGGGCTCATCGACGTCCTCACCGGGACGGACAAGGTCGCCCCCTACTTCGACCTGTCCTTCCAGCACTCCGCGCCGGGCGTGCTGCGGGCCATGCGGCGGTTCGGCGACACGGAGCGGTTCCTCGGCCTCCTGGAGACCATCAGGTCGAAGGCGCCGCTGGCCGGTGTGCGCTCCAACTTCATCGTCGGCTTCCCCGGCGAGACCGAGGAGGACGTCGAGGAGCTGGAACGGTTCCTGACCGCCGCGCGGCTGGACGCCATCGGGATCTTCGGCTACTCGGACGAGGAGGGCACCGAGGCCGCGGGCTACGACGGCAAGCACGATCCCGAGGTCGTCGCCGAACGGCTGGCGCGCCTCTCCCGGCTGGCCGACGAGCTGATCGCGCAGCGTGCCGAGGACCGTGTCGGCGAGCCCTCCCGGGTCATGGTCGAATCCCTCGACCCGGAGGACCTGGACGCGCTGGAGGACCTGGACCCCGGCGAGCTGGACGGCCTGGCGGCCGTGGCGGTCGGGCGGGGCGCGCACCAGGGTCCCGAGACGGACGGGCAGACCGTCGTCGTCGCCCCGGCGGGCGCGGAGAAGCCGGCCGTGGGGCAGTTCGTGGACACCGAGATCATCGCCGCGCTGGGCGCCGATCTGGTCGCCGTGCTGCGTCCCGGCCCCGGCGCCGGGGCGGCCCGGTGACAGGTATGTCCGCCTCGGCCGCCGGGCAGGGACGCGCGGCGGACGCGCGGCCGGGCGCCGCCGCGTCCCCCGGCCTGTGGAACATCGCCAACATCCTCACAATGGTGCGGCTGCTCCTCGTCCCGGGGTTCGTCCTCCTCATGTTCGCGGACGGCGGGCACGACCCGGCGTGGCGCTCCCTCGCGTGGGCGGCGTTCACCGTGGCCATGATCACCGACCTGTTCGACGGCGAGCTGGCGCGGCGGCGCAACATCGTCACCGACTTCGGCAAGATCGCCGACCCGATCGCCGACAAGGCGATCATGGGCGGCGCCCTGATCTGTCTGTCACTGCTCGGGGACGTCCCGTGGTGGGTGACGGTCGTCATCCTCGTGCGGGAATTGGGGATCACCGCACTGCGTTTCTGGGTGATCCGGCACGGTGTCATGGCGGCCAGCAAGGGCGGCAAGCTGAAGACCCTGACCCAGGGCGTCGCCGTCGGGATGTACATCCTGGCACTGACCGGGCCGCTGGCGTCCCTGCGCTGGTGGGTGATGGCGGTCGCGGTCGTGCTGACGGTCGTGACCGGGCTCGACTACGTGCGGCAGGCCGTCGTGCTGCGGCGCGCGGGGCTGGCCGCGGAGCGTGCGGAAGCGAGGGGCGGTGCGGGGTAGCACGGAGTGTGCCGGTGCGCTCACGGCGCGACAGGTCCTCGGCCTGCTCACGGACCGTGGGCACACGGTGGCCGTGGCCGAGTCGCTGACCGGCGGGATGGTCGCCGCGGCCCTGACGGGGGTCCCCGGCGCCTCACGGGCGTTCCTCGGCTCGGTGACGGCCTACGCGCCGGCCGTCAAGCAGCACGTGCTCGGCGTGGACGGCGCGCTGCTCGCCGACCGGGGCGCGGTGGACGCGGAGGTCGCACGGCAGCTCGCGAGGGGCGTGCGGGAGCTGCTGCGCGCCGACTGGGGGCTGGCGACCACGGGCGTCGCGGGTCCCGGGCCGCAGGAGGGCAAGCCCGCCGGAACGGTCTACATCGCGGTTTCGGGTCCCGGAACGGGGAAAGTCGTGGCTCAGCGGCTCAGCCTCCACGGGGACCGCACCGCTGTCCGGGAGGGCAGCGTACGGGCCGTTCTCACTCTGCTGCGCAACGAGCTGATCCTTCCCCGGGACCCGGCGGAGCGCGGTGCGGGGGAGGGGCAGGATACGGAACAGGACGGAGGAGAAGGATGTTTGCAGCCCTGAGTGAACAACACATCGCTCCCCGCGCGGGGGGAGTCCGAGGCGGTACGGTGGGGCATGAAGCAAGCGAGGCCAACGGTCCGAGGAGGGAGCAACCGATGATCCTGCTCCGTCGCCTGCTGGGTGACGTGCTGCGTCGGCAGCGCCAACGTCAGGGCCGCACGCTGCGTGAAGTCTCCTCCTCGGCGAGGGTCTCCCTCGGGTACCTCTCGGAGGTCGAGCGGGGGCAGAAGGAAGCCTCCTCGGAGCTGCTCGCCGCCATCTGCGACGCGCTGGACATGCGGATGTCGGAGCTGATGCGGGAGGTCAGCGACGAGCTGGCGCTCGCCGAGCTGGCCCAGTCCGCCGCGAGCGACACCGTGTCGTCGCTGGGTGCCCCGGCCGGCCGGGGTCTCGGTGACCGCCCGATGCTGAATTCCGTGCGCGTCCCCCGGGTGACCCCGGTGGGTCACCCCGACGAGCACGTCACGATCAAGGCGTCCGCCGAGGCCGTGGACGTGGTCGCCGCCTGATCGGCGCACCCCCGCGACGGACCGTACAGCGGTGCCGTCGCCCTGCCCCCTGCCCTCCCGCCACCGCCGGCCTCATGACCGCAGGCGCAGCCCCCGGGGAGTGGCGTGGAAGCCGGCGCTCTCCAGCAGCCGCACCCACAGGGGGTCCCCCAGCACCGGTGAGCCGTTGACCCGCTCCACGGTCAGCGTGCCGAGCGCCCCGGCCCCCGCCGCGTGGGCCAGTGCACCGGCGGCCGTCCGCAGGATCTCCTCCCGTGCCTCGGGGTCGTCACCGCGCGGCCAGGCCAGCAGTGTCTTGCCGCCCCGCTCCACATACAGCACCAGCTCACCCCCCACCAGGACCACCAGTGCGCCCGCCTTGCGGCCCGGCTTGTGGCCCGCCGCGTCCGGCGGTTCCGGCCAGGGCAGTGCGGCGCCGTAGGCGTTCGCCGGGTCGGCTGCCGCGAGGAGTACGGCCGCCGCCGTGCCGGGCCGGTCGCGCTCGGCCGCCGTGTGGACGGCCCGCAGCCGGTCCACGGCCCCGTCCATGGCGAACTGCGCGGCACCGAGCCCCTCGACGACATAGCCGCGGCGGGTCCGGCCACTCTCCTCGAAGGCCGCGAGCACCCGGTAGACGGCCGAGAAACCGCCCTCCACGCCCTCCGCGGCGACCGCGCCGCGCGTGACGACGCCATGCCGGTCAAGGAGCGTCTGCGCCATGGCGTGCGCGCGCACGGTGGCCTCCGGCTCACGCGCGGGCAGCAGCGACCAGCGCCCGCCGACGGTGGGTGGCCCCGTGCGTCCCGCGGCGGGGCGTGCCGCCCGGCCCGTGCCCACGGCGAGCCCTCCGTACCGGCTGCGCGGCGTCGCGCGGCGCGCCCGGTGCGCGGTGGCGCCGGCCGTGCGGCCCGAGCCGAGGAGGGCACGCAGCGGGCCGAGGGTGTCGTTGGTGAGGCGGCCGGACCACGCGAGGTCCCAGACGGCCTCGGCGAGTTCCGCGTCGGACACGGCGGAACCGAGGCGCCCGGCCTCCTCCGCGATCTGCCGGAAGAACAGCCCGTAGCCACCGGAGAGGGCGTCGAGGACCGCCCGGTGCACGGGGGTGAGTTCCAGGGGGTGGGGCGGCGGCAGCAGCAGCGGTGCCGAGTCGGCCGGGTACAGGGAGATCCAGCCGTCCTTGCCCGGCAGCGCGCCCGCCCCCGCCCACACGACCTCGCCCGAAGCCGTCAACTCGTCGAGCAGCGGCGGCGCGTACCCCGCGACACGGGAGGGCAGCACCAGCCGCTCCAGGGCCGACGCCGGGACGGGCGCGCCCTGCAACTGCTCGACGGCGCGCACCAGTCCGTCGATGCCGCGCAGCTCGCCGCGGGGACTTCCCGGCGCGCCCACGTGCTGCCACCTGGGGAGGAACGCCGCCATCGCCGCGGGCGGGACCGGTTCGAGCTCCTGCCGCAGCGCCGCCAGGGACCTGCGCCGCAGCCGGCGCAGGACCGCCGGGTCGCACCACTCGTGGCCGACGCCGCCGGGCCTGAACTCCCCGCGCACCAGCCGGCCGTCGGCCGCGAGCCGCTGGAGCGCGCCGTCCGCGACCGCCGTGCCGAGGCCGAACCTGCCGGCCGCCTGAGCCGAGGTGAACGGCCCGTGGGTGCGGGCGTAGCGCGCGAGCAGATCGCCCAGCGGGTCCCGCACGGGCTCGGTGAACGCCTCGGGCACGCCGACGGGCAGCGCGGTGCCGAGGGCGTCCCTGAGCCTGCCCGCGTCCTCGATGGCGGCCCAGTGGTCGACGCCGGCGACGCGCACGCGCAGCGCGCGGCGGGCGGCGGCCAGTTCGGCGGCCCAGACGGTGTCGGCGCCGCGCTCGGCCAGCTCGTCGTCGGTCAGCGGGCCGAGGAGACGCAGCAGGTCGGCCACGCCCTCGATGTCCTTCACACGATGGTCGTCGGTGAGCCGGCCCAGCTCGCGCTCCAGATCGGCCAGCACCTCCGGGTCGAGCAGTTCGCGCAGTTCGGCCTGGCCCAGCAGCTCGGAGAGCAGGCGCGCGTCGAGGGAGAGGGCGGCTGCCCTGCGCTCGGCGAGGGGCGAGTCGCCCTCGTACAGGTACTGCGCGACATAGCCGAACAGCAGGGACCGGGCGAACGGGGACGGCTCCGGGGTGGTCACCTCCACGAGGCGGACACGGCGGGCCTCGATGTCCCCCATGAGCCGGGCGAGACCGGGCACGTCGAACACGTCCTGGAGGCACTCGCGCACCGCCTCCAGGACAATGGGGAAGGAGCCGAACTCACTCGCCACCGACAGCAGTTGCGCGGCCCGCTGCCGCTGCTGCCACAGCGGGGTGCGGCGGCCCGGGGTGCGGCGGGGGAGGAGCAGCGCGCGGGCGGCGCACTCGCGGAAGCGGGACGCGAACAGTGCCGAGCCGCCCACCTGGTCGGTGACGAGCTGCTCGACGTCCCCCCGGTCGAAGACGACGTCGGCCGCGCCCACCGGGGGACGGCCGTCGTCGAGCACCGCGTCCGCCGGGCCCGTGCCGGCCCCCGGGTCGTCGGCGAGCGGGTCGGTGTCGGGCAGCCGCAGCACGATCCCGTCGTCCGCGTGGAGGACCTGGGCGTCCAGGCCGTACCGCTCGGTCAGGCGCGCGCCGAGCGCCAGCGCCCAGGGGGCGTGCACCTGTGCCCCGAACGGCGAGTGGACGACGACACGCCAGTCGCCCAGCTCGTCGCGGAACCGTTCGACGACGATCGTGCGGTCGTCCGGCAGGTGGCCGCAGGCGCGGCGCTGCTCGTCCAGGTGGGCGAGGACGTTGTCCACGGCCCAGGTGTCGAGCCCGGCGCCGGCGAGCCGCTCGCGGGCGGCTGCCGCGGGCAGCGCGCCGACCTCGCGCAGGAAGGCGCCGAGCGCCCGGCCCAGCTCCAGCGGGCGGCCGAGCTGGTCGCCCTTCCAGAACGGCAGCCGCGCCGGCACCCCGGGCGCGGGCGAGACGAGGACCCGGTCGCGGGTGATGTCCTCGATGCGCCAGGACGTCGTGCCGAGCGTGAAGACGTCGCCGACGCGCGACTCGTACACCATCTCCTCGTCCAGCTCGCCGACCCGGCCGCCGCCCTTGCGCGGGTCGGCACCGGCCAGGAACACGCCGAACAGGCCGCGGTCCGGGATCGTGCCGCCGGAGGTGACGGCGAGCCGCTGGGCGCCGGGCCGGCCGGTGACCGTGTGCGCCACCCGGTCCCACACGAGCCGGGGCCGCAGCTCGGCGAAGGCGTCGGACGGGTAGCGGCCGGCCAGCATGTCGAGCACCGCGTGGTAGGCGGACTCGGGGAGCGCGGCGAACGGGGCCGCGCCCCGCACGACCGTCAGCAGCTCGTCCACGTCCCAGGTGTCCATGGCCGTCATGGCGACGATCTGCTGCGCCAGGACGTCCAGGGGATTGGCCGGGACGCGCAGCGCCTCGATCAGCCCGGCGCGCATGCGCTCGGTGACGACGGCCGCCTGCACGAGGTCGCCGCGGTACTTCGGGAGGACCACCCCCGAGGACACGGCCCCCACCTGGTGGCCCGCGCGCCCCACGCGCTGGAGCCCGGAGGCGACCGACGGCGGTGACTCCACCTGCACGACCAGGTCGACGGCGCCCATGTCGATCCCCAGCTCCAGGCTGGAGGTCGCCACCACGGCCGGCAGCCGCCCGGCCTTGAGGTCCTCCTCGATCCGGGCGCGCTGCTCCTTGGAGACGGAGCCGTGGTGGGCGCGCGCGATCACGTCGGGGGCGCCGCGCGCCGCGCCCGAGCCGCCCATCAGGTCGGCGGGCGCGTGGTGCTCGGGCAGCGGCTCGCCGGTCGCGCGCTCGAGCGCGATCTCGTTGAGGCGGTTGCACAGGCGCTCGGCGAGGCGGCGCGAGTTCGCGAAGACGATGGTCGAGCGGTGCGCCTGCACCAGGTCCACGATCCGCTCCTCCACCGAGGGCCAGATCGACGGCTGCGCGCCGCTGCCCGGCGCGTCGGGGACGGGGGAGCCGCCCAGTTCGCCCATGTCCGGCACCGGCACCTCGACGGAGAGGTCGAAGACCTTCCCCGACGGGGGCTGCACGGTCGTGACCCGGCGGCGCGGGGAGAGGAAGCGCGCCACCTCGTCCACCGGGCGGACGGTCGCCGACAGGCCGACGCGGCGCGCCGGGCGGGGCAGCAGCAGGTCGAGGCGCTCCAGGGAGAGGGCGAGGTGGGCGCCGCGCTTGGTGCCGGCGACGGCGTGGACCTCGTCGAGGATGACCGTCTCGACGCCGGCGATGGCCTCCCTGGCGGCCGAGGTCAGCATGAGGAACAGCGACTCGGGGGTCGTGATCAGGATGTCGGGGGGACGGCGGACGAGCGCACGGCGGTCGGCCGCCGGGGTGTCGCCGCTCCTGATCCCGACGCGGATGTCGGGCTCGGGCAGGCCGAGGCGGACCGCTTCCTGGCGGATGCCGGCGAGCGGGCCGCGGAGGTTGCGCTCGACGTCGACGGCGAGGGCCTTGAGCGGCGAGACGTACAGCACGCGGCAGCGCCGGTGGGGCTCGGCCGGCGGCGGGACGGAGGCCAGGCGGTCCAGGGCGGACAGGAAAGCGGCGAGGGTCTTGCCCGACCCGGTCGGGGCGACGACCAGGGCGTCGGACTCCTCGGCGATCGCCCGCCAGGCGCCCTCCTGGGCGGGCGTGGGGGCGGGGAAGGCACGGGTGAACCAGGCACGCGTGGGGGCCGAGAAGCCGTGCAGCGCCGAGGTGGGCGCGGGGCCGGGTGCCGGGTGTTCGTGCATGGGGCCATCGTGCACCCGGGCACTGACAACGGCATCGGCGCCCTCCGGGGTCACCGCGGCGCCGGGGGATACTGGCGGTATGCGGTTGACGGACTTCTGGCAGCGGATGGCGGATCACTTCGGCCCGGGCTACGCGGACTCGTTCGCCCGGGACCATGTCATGGCGGAACTGGGCGGCCGGACGGTCAGCGAGGCCCTCGACGCCGGCTGGGACGCCAAGGACGTGTGGCGGGTCGTCTGCGGCGTGATGGAGGTCCCCCAGCGCCTCCGCTAGGCCAACGCAGGCGCCTGACCTGCGTCTTTCCGGGTTATCCACAGGGTTGGCCCGTCGCTTGACACAAAAATCGAACAACCATTCTCATGGGAGGGCGGGCAGGCGCCGGACGGTGTGAGAACGCCGAGTGTCAGTGGCAGGCGCTAGCGTCCGTGGTTGTGAAGCGAACGAATCAGACGGACCGGGTGGCACCCATGGCAGGTACGGACCGCGAGAAGGCGCTCGACGCCGCTCTCGCACAGATTGAACGGCAGTTCGGCAAGGGCGCGGTGATGCGCCTCGGCGAGCGGCCGGACGACCCGGTGGAGGTCATCCCGACCGGGTCCACGGCGCTGGACGTGGCGCTGGGCGTCGGCGGACTGCCCAGGGGGCGTGTCGTCGAGGTGTTCGGCCCCGAGTCCTCCGGCAAGACGACCCTCACCCTCCACGCCGTCGCCAACGCGCAGCGCGCCGGCGGCACGGTCGCCTTCGTCGACGCGGAGCACGCCCTCGACCCGGAGTACGCCAAGAAGCTCGGCGTGGACGTGGATCAGCTGATCCTCTCCCAGCCGGACAACGGTGAGCAGGCTCTGGAGATCACCGACATGCTCATCCGCTCCGGCGCGCTGGACCTGATCGTCATCGACTCGGTCGCGGCCCTGGTGCCGCGCGCGGAGATCGAGGGCGAGATGGGCGACTCCCACGTGGGTCTCCAGGCCCGGCTCATGAGCCAGGCGCTGCGGAAGATCACCGGCGCGCTGAACCAGTCGAAGACGACGGCCGTCTTCATCAACCAGCTCCGCGAGAAGGTCGGCGTCATGTTCGGCTCCCCGGAGACGACGACGGGCGGCCGGGCGCTGAAGTTCTACGCGTCGGTGCGCCTGGACATCCGCCGCATCGAGACCCTGAAGGACGGCACCGAGGCCGTGGGCAACCGCACCCGGGTCAAGGTCGTGAAGAACAAGGTGGCGCCGCCCTTCAAGCAGGCCGAGTTCGACATCCTCTACGGCATCGGCATCAGCCGCGAGGGCGGGCTCATCGACATGGGTGTGGAGCACGGCTTCATCCGGAAGTCCGGCGCCTGGTACACCTACGAGGGCGACCAGCTCGGCCAGGGCAAGGAGAACGCCCGCAACTTCCTGCGGGACAACCCCGACCTCGCCAACGAGATCGAGAAGAAGATCAAGGAGAAGCTGGGCATCGGCCCGCGGACCGAGGCACCCGAGGGCGAGGCGGGCAAGGCCGAGGCCGCCAAGGAGGCGGCCGGCAAGGACGCGGCCGGTGCGGCGGCCGAGGTCCCGGCGCCCGCGCCCGCCGCGGCCAAGGTGTCCCGGGCCGCCAAGCCGGCGGCGGCCGCCAAGAGCTGACGGATGACCCGGCGCAGCGAATGGCCCGAGCCCGGCGCGCGGGGCGACGGCGCGGCCGCGGCCTCCCGTGCCGCCCCGGACGGTGTGCCCGCCGGGGCGGCGGGGGAGCGGCCGTCGCGCACCCCCCGCGATCCGGTGGAGCGGGCGCGCGCCCTCTGCCTGCGGCTGCTCACCGGGGCGCCCCGGACACGGCAGCAGCTCGCGGAGGCACTGCGCGCCCGGGACGTCCCCGAGGAGGCGGTGGCCGCCGTGCTGGACCGCTTCGAGGAGGTGGGGCTCATCGACGACGCCGCGTTCGCCGAGGCGTGGGTGGAGTCGAGGCACCACGGGAGGGGCCTCGCCCGGGGCGCGCTCGCCCGGGAGCTGCGGACCAGGGGGGTGGCGCCCGGCGTCGTGGCGGAGGCTGTAGGGCGTCTGGACAGCGAGCGGGAGGAGAAGACGGCCCGGAGCCTGGTCGACCGGAAGCTGCGGGCCACCCGGGGGCTCGACCGCGAGAAGCGGCTCCGCCGGCTCGTGGGGATGCTCGCCCGCAAGGGGTATCCGCAGGGGCTGTGTCTGCGGGTGGTGCGCCAGGCTCTGGAGGAGGAGGGGGAGGACCCGGAGGTGATGGACGGCTACTTGTCCGAGGACGTGTGAGGGCGCGCGTGCTCGGGCGGATGCGGGGGCGAGTGACGGGGATGCGCGGTACCCGGGTGCTCCGGACGTGCCGGCCGGCGTGGAGGGGCGGCGGCGCGGCGGTCAGGTGTGCTTCGGGTGCGTGCCGTGGGCGGCGGAGGGGGACGGATCGGCGTCGGTGTCCCCGCGCACGACGCGCGCGCAGCTCTCCAGCGCCGCGTGGTCCCCGCCGGGGACGGCGGCGGCCAGGTGGCCGTCCGGCCGCACCAGCAGCAGGGTGTGGGGTCCCGCGCCGGGATAGCTGTCGGCGACCAGCAGCTCGGTCGGCAGGGGGAGGGCCTTGGCGACCGCGGCCAGCTCGGGCATCAGGCCGGCCGTCAGCCAGTGCTTGGCGTCCCACACGCCCGCGCCGGGGGCCGTGAGGACGAGCAGCAGGGGGCCGCCCAGCCGGTCCCGCAGCCGGGCGCGGGTGCCGTCAAGACCTATCACCGGCACGTCCGCCACCTGGGAGCCCGGCGGTGTGTCCGTCGGCATCGCCCGGGGCGGGGCGGGGGTGAGCGGGGACGACGGGTGGGCGGCGGGGCCGCCCAGGGCGCCTACCCCGAGATGCGCGTCGGAAAGGAGGGCGATCCGGCTTCTGCCGCGCCCGGAGAGGCGCGCGGACAGCCCACCGCCGCGTACCACCGGCAGGGCCTGGTCGACGGCGCGCAGCCCGGCGGCCACGGCGGTGCGGCGCTCGGCCTCGTAGCTGTCCAGCAGGAGGTCGGCGTGGCCTTCGTGGCAGGCGACGGCGAGCTTCCACGCGAGGTTCGCGACGTCCCGGAGGTTCTCGGCGACCTGCTGGGTGCCGAGGGCGCCGGAGAGGTGGGCGGCGTCACCGGCCAGGAAGACGCGGCCGTCGCGCCAGCGCCGTGCGAGGCGCTGGTGGCAGATGTGGACGCCGGTGTCGAGCAGGTCGTACGGCGGGACGTCGCCGTCGTGCAGGGCGGTCAGTGTGCTGTGCACGCGGTCGAGCAGGGCGTCCGGTGTGACGAGTTCGCCGTCCGGGGGGAGGGGCCAGTCCATGCGCCACCGCCCGCCGGTGAGCGGCCGCACCGTCACCTCGCCGGTGCCCGGTCCCCGGTGCAGCGCGGCCTCGCCCGCTCCGGGCAGCTCCGCGCGCAGGGCGGCCACCGCGTAGCGCTCGACCGCGGTCCTGCCGGGGAAAGGGACACGGAGCAGCTTGCGGACGGTCGAGCGGGCTCCGTCACAGCCGACGAGAAAGCTCCCGCGGAACGTCCTCGCCTGGCCGCGCAGCCCTTCGGGGGCGCGGCGCACCGTGTGGACGGTGACCTCGGCCGGCCGCTGCTCGCAGTCGGTCACGCGGTGGCCGGGAACGATCGTGACGAGGTCGTGTTCGGCCAGGGCGGCGCGCAGGGATTCCTCAAGGACGTGCTGGGGGAGGTGGCGCGGTGCCGTCGCGGGGGAGAAGTCCCGTTCGATGACGGTCCGGCCGCGCTGTGTGGCGCGCCACGCGGTCCATTCCGCGGACTCCCGGGCCACTTCGGGCAGTGCGGCCCAGGCGAGGGTGTCGTCGGTGAGGACGACGGTGCGGGCCGGTCGCCTCGCCGGCGGCGCCTCCGCTCCGTCCAGCACGACGGAGGGGACGCCGTACCCGGCCAGGGCATGCGCCAGCGCGAGCCCGGTGGGGCCCGCGCCGGCGATGATCACGGGCAGCACAGCACGTAGTGCAACCCAGTCGGCGATCACGCGTCAAGTCGTTCGGGAGACACGATGCGTTGGTCAGCTGACTCTCGCTGTGCTACACCGATGTCCCGTCCTTGGCGGCGAGCGGCACCTTGGCGAGCACGGCCTCGCCCGTCGGCTCCGGATCGGTCGGGTCCGCGTGGAGGACCGCGCCCGTGCCGCGCTTCCGGTTCCTGATCCACTTCTCCAGCCAGGCAGCCAGGCTGGTGAGGAGGAAGTTCAGGGCGATGAAGAGGATCGCGGCGACGACATAGGCGGCGATGGTGTTCGAGTAGTTCGTCGAGACGAGACCCGAGTTCCGCATCAGCTCGCTGTAGCCGAGCGCGCCGCCGCCGAGCGTCGTGTCCTTCACGATGACGACGAGCTGGCTCACGATCGCCGGCAGCATCACGGTGACGGCCTGCGGCAGCAGGATGCTCACCATCGTCTGGCCCTTGCGCATACCGATGGCGCGGGCCGCGTCGTGCTGACCCCTCGGAAGGGAAAGCACGCCCGCCCGGAAGACCTCGGCGAGGACCGAGGCGTTGTACAGCACCAGGCCGGTGACGACCGCGTACAGCGGGCGGACGTCGCGGTCCACGTCCGACCACATCGCATACGCCTCGTTGGCGAAGATCATCATCAGGAGCACCGGGATGGCCCGGAAGAACTCGACGATGACTTCGCACGGACGCTTGATCCACCAGTGGTCCGAGAGACGGCCGATGCCGAGGATCGCGCCGAGGGGGAGCGCGATCAGGAGTGACAGGAAGGCCGCCTGAAGGGTCTTCTGGAGGCCCGGCCAGAGGTAGGTGGACCAGATGCGCGAGTCGGTGACGAAGACGTCCCACTTTTCGCCCGCCAACTGACCCTTGTCGCCCAGCGCGTCGAGGACCAGCCAGAGGACGCCGCCCAGGACGACGACGAACAGCACGGTCAGCGCGAAGTTCCTGCGCTTGGCACGAGGACCGGGCGCGTCATAGAGAACGGACAGGTTGGTCATCGTTTCACCGCCACGCGATTGGCCACCCAGCCGAGGATCAGGCCTGTCGGGAGGGTGAGGATGATGAAGCCGAGGGCGAACAGGAGCGCGATCGGGATCAGCTGCGCCTCGTTCTCGATCATCTCCTTCATCAGGAGCGACGCCTCGGCGACACCGATGACAGAAGCCACCGTGGTGTTCTTCGTGAGCGCGATGAGTACGTTGGCGAGCGGTGCCACCACTGCGCGGAACGCCTGGGGAAGCACGATCAGGCCGATGACCTGCGTGAAGGGCAGGCCCAGGGCGCGGGCCGCCTCCGCCTGGCCGACGGGCACCGTGTTGATGCCGGAGCGCAGGGACTCACAGACGAACGTCGAGGTGTAGACGATGAAGCCGAGGACCGCGAGCCGGAAGCCGGTCTGTGAGGGATCGCTGCCGTCGGTGAACATCTTCATGCCGAGGGTCTGGTTCAGCCCCAGGGAACAGAAGACGATGATCAGGGTCAGAGGGGTGTTCCGGAAGATGTTCACGTACGCGGTGCCGAACGCCCTCATCACGGGGACCGGGCTCACGCGCATGGCCGCGAGCACGGTACCCCAGATGAGCGAGCCGACCGCCGAGTAGAACGTGAGCTGCACCGTGGTCCAGAACGCCCCGAACAGGTCGTACTGCTCAAGATCCAAAAAGTCGAACACGGAAACTCTCAGTCTCGACTGGGTGGGTGGGGAGCGTGGTGCGCCGCCGCATGCGGCGGCGCACCACCGGGAGACCTGGAGGTCAGGCGCCTTCGGTGATCTCGGGGGCGGGCTCGGCCTCGTAGCCGGCCGGGCCGAAGTTGTCCTCGATGGCCTGGTCCCAGGCACCGGACTCGACCATCTCGGTCAGGGCGTCGTTGATCTGGCCCTGCAGCTCGGTGTCGTCCTTCGCGATGCCGATGCCGTAGTTCTCGTCGCTCAGCTCCAGGCCGGCCAGCTCGAACTTGCCCTGGTTGGCCTCCTGCGCGGCGTAGCCGGCGAGGATGGAGTCGTCCGTGGTGAGCGCGTCGACCTGGCCGTTCTCCAGACCGGTCAGGCACTCGGAGTAGGTGCCGAACTCGTTCAGCGCGGCGTCGGGCGCGAAGTCGTTCTTCACGTTCTGCGCGGAGGTGGAGCCGGTCACGGAACACAGGGTGAGGTCGTTGATCTCGTCCGTGGAGGAGATGGTCTCACCGGCGCGCATCAGCAGGTCCTGGTGGGCCAGCAGGTACGGCCCGGCGAAGGAGACGCTCTCCTTGCGCTCGTCGGTGATCGAGTAGCTGGCGACGATGAAGTCCACGTCACCGCGCTTGAGGAGGTTCTCGCGCTCGGCGCTCGGGGCCTCCTCGAACGAGATCTGGTCCTCCTCGTAGCCGAGCTGCTCGGCGACATAGCGGGCCACGTCCACGTCGAAGCCGGTGTAGTCGCCGTCCGGCGTCTTCAGGCCGAGACCCGGCTGGTCGAACTTGATGCCGATGGTGATGCCGTCGCCGCCGTCCCCACTGTCACCGCCGTCGTCCGAGCCGCACGCGGTGGCGGACAGGGAGAGGGCGAGCACCGAGGCGGCGAGGGCAGTCGTCTTGCGAACGTTCATGATCGATTTTTCCCTTGTGTCTGAAAGGACGTGCGTCAGGAGGAGCGGACCGTGCCTCAGTGCGCGAGGATCTTCGAGAGGAAGTCCCGGGCGCGGTCGCTCTGCGGGTTGTCGAAGAACTGGTGGGGGTCGGCCTCTTCGACGATCCGGCCGTCAGCCATGAACACCACGCGGTTGGCCGCGGAGCGCGCGAAGCCCATCTCATGGGTGACGACAACCATGGTCATGCCCTCTTCCGCCAGCTGGCGCATGACTTCGAGGACCTCGTTGATCATCTCCGGGTCCAGCGCGGAGGTGGGCTCGTCGAAGAGCATCACCTTCGGCTTCATCGCCAGCGCGCGGGCGATCGCCACACGCTGCTGCTGGCCACCGGAGAGCTGTGCGGGGTACTTGTCGCACTGGTTGCCGACGCCGACGCGGTTGAGCAGATCACGTGCCCGCGCCTCGACCTCGGTCTTGTTCTCGCGCCGGACCTTGATCGGGCCCAGCATCACGTTCTCGAGCACCGTCTTGTGCGCGAAGAGGTTGAACGACTGGAACACCATGCCCACCTCGGCGCGCAGCCGGGCGAGCTCACGGCCCTCCGCCGGCAGCGGCTCGTTGTCGATGGTGATGGTGCCGGAGTCGATCGTCTCCAGACGGTTGATGGTCCTGCACAGGGTGGACTTGCCGGACCCGGAGGGACCGATCACGACGACGACCTCGCCGCGCTTGATCGTCAGGTTCACGTCCTGGAGTACGTGAAGAGCACCGTAGTGCTTGTTCACGTCCTTCAGGATGACCAGGTCCTCCGCCAGGGGCGCGACATCCTGCGGTTTCTTGATCAGCGCCGCGTCGCTCATCGTGCGTTGCTCCGTCCTCGTCGGTTGACGGGACGATAGCCAGGGTGTGAACGCAGCGTCAGCAGATCTGAGCTGAACTTGAGCATCACGATGTGATCGCGGTCTCGTAGCTCAGCGTGTCGCCGGAGGTGCTACGGGTGGCTGCCGCATAACGGTAGCGTTCCCCTCCTCCTACCCCCCTTGACGGGGACCACCAACATCCGCGTGGATGCGTCTTACCGGAAGATCGCGCGCCAGGGACCCGTGCACACCGAGTGATCAGGAGAGGAGGGCACGGGACGAGATGAGACTGCTGCTGGTCGAGGACGACGAGCACGTCGCCGCCGCCCTCGTCGCCGTCCTGACCCGGCACGGCTTCGAGGTGGTGCGCGCCCGCGGCGGCGAGGAGGCGATCACGCACCTGCGCAGCCGGCCCTTCGGCGTCGTGCTGCTCGACCTCGGCCTGCCGGACGTCGACGGCTTCGAGGTCTGCGGGCGCATCCGGCGCATCGCGAGCGTCCCCATCATCATGGTCACCGCGCGCGCCGACATCCGCTCCCGCATCCACGGTCTCAACCTCGGCGCCGACGACTACGTCGTGAAGCCGTACGACACCGGCGAACTGCTCGCCCGCATCCACGCCGTGGCCCGCCGCACCGGCCCGGAGGAGGACACCGCGGTGCCCGAGCCCAGGGACGGCGTCCTCTCCCTCGGCCCCATCACCGTCGAGCTGGCCACCCGCCAGGTCTCGGTGGACGGCCGGCCCGTCGCGCTCACCCGCAAGGAGTTCGACCTCCTCGCCCTGCTCGCCCAGCGTCCCGGCGTCGTCTTCCGCCGGGAGCAGATCATCAGCGACGTCTGGCAGACCAACTGGAAGGGCACCGGCCGTACCCTCGAAGTGCACATCGCCTCCCTCCGCTCCAAGCTGCGCCGCCCCGAGCTCGTCGAGACCGTCCGCGGCGTCGGCTACCGCCTGGCCGTCCCCGCCGCCTGAACCGAACCCTCTCCCCATGCGCTCACGCCTGCTCCCCCTCCTCATCGTCCTGCTGGCCGGTGTCCTCCTCGCCCTCGGCATCCCGCTCGCGGCCAGCCAGGCCAGGGACGAACAGCAGGGCGTCGTCGTCGACCGGATCGACGACACCACCCGCTTCGCCTCCCTCGCCCTGTCCGCCACCGACGTGGAGCCGGGCACGCGCCCCCAGACCGACGCCCTGCAGGACGAGCTGGACCGCTACTACGAGGTCTACGGCATCAACGCCGGCGTCTTCCAGCGCGACGGCGAACCCATGGCCGCCGCGCCGAACGGCTGGGAGCCCGAGGGCGGCGCGGACGGTGTCGAGTTCTCCGAGGCCCTGGCCGGCCGCCGCAGTGAGGGACCGGCCCAGGTGTGGCCCTGGGACACCCACCGCACGCTGGTCGTCGCCTCACCGGTGATAAGGGACGGGGACGTCATCGCCGTCGTCGTCACCGAATCGCCCACCGGGCCGCTGCGCTCCCGCATCCTCGGCGGCTGGGTGCCCATCGCGCTCGGCGAGGTGGCGGCCATGCTGCTCGCCGTGGCCGCCGCCTACTGGCTCGCGGGCTGGGTGCTGCGCCCCGTGCGCGTCCTCGACCGGGCCACGCACGAGATCGCCACGGGCCGGCTCACCGCACGGGTCGCCGCCGCCGGCGGCCCGCCCGAGCTGCGGCGGCTCGCGGACTCGTTCAACGAGATGGCCGACAACGTCGAGGAGGTCCTCGAACAGCAGCGCGCCTTCGTCGCCGACGCGTCCCACCAGCTGCGCAACCCCCTCGCCGCCCTGCTGCTGCGCATCGACCTCCTCGGTCTTGAGCTCCCCGAGGGCCATGAGGAGATCGCCTCCGTCAAGGCGGAGGGCAAACGGCTCGCCAAGGTCCTCGACGGGCTGCTCGACCTGGCGCTCGCCGAGCACAGCTCCGCCGATCTGCGGCTCACCGACGTCGCGGAGCTGGTCGCCGAGCGCGTGGCGTCCTGGAGCCCGGTCGCCGACCAGAAGGACGTGAGCCTCCTGCTGGTCGGCCCGCCCGCCGCGACCGGCTGGGCCGACCCGGTCGGGCTGTCCAGCGCGCTGGACGCCGTCGTGGACAACGCGCTGAAGTTCACCCCCTCGGGCGGCGACGTCACGGTCACCGTCGCCGCGACCCCCGACCACATACGGATAGAGACGTCCGACACCGGTCCCGGGCTCGCCGACGGAGAACTCGAGCGCATCGGCCGCCGCTTCTGGCGCAGCGGCCGCCACCAGAACGTGGGCGGTTCCGGGCTCGGCCTGTCGATCGTCGGCGCCCTCCTCACCGCCGGGGGCGCCCGCATCTCCTACGGCCACGCCGAGCCGCACGGCCTGCGCGTCACCGTGGAGGTGCCGCGGCACGCCCCCGAACCCGCCGGCGGCGCGGCCGTCATCGGCCCCCGGCCGGTGTCAGACGCACGGTGAGGATCTGGAAGGGGCGCAGGGACAGCGCCACGCGCCCTCCCGACGCCACCTCGAACGCCGGCGCGTCCGCGAGCGGCCGCTCCAGCAGATCGGTCGCCGTCACCGCGCCGAGCGGGAACCCGGCGCTCAGCGTGCCGGACGACCTGCCGCCGGACGCCTCGTAGAGCCGCACCACGACATCGCCGCCGCGGTCGTCGGCCGGCTTCACCGCCGACACGACGATGTGGCCCCCGCCCTCCGCCTCGACCGTGACCAGCGGCTCGACGCCGCCGCCACCGGTCACGACACGCTCCGGCAGGTTGATCCAGTGCCCCTCGCGCACGGCGTCGGCCACCGTCGCGCCGGGCGCGAGCGCGTACCGCAGCCGGTGGACGCCCTGGTCGGTCTCCGGGTCCGGATAGCGTGGCGCGCGCAGCAGCGAGAGCCGTACGGTCGTCGTCTGCCCGCCGTCCGGCCGCACCTCGCGCGTCACGTCGTGGCCGTACGTGGAGTCGTTGACGACGGCCGCGCCCCAGCCGGGCTCGCCCACGCGCAGCCAGCGGTGCGCGCAGATCTCGAACTTCGCGGCGTCCCAGGTCGTGTTCGTGTGCGTCGGACGCTCGACGTGGCCGAACTGCGTCTCGGCGGCCGACACGTCCGCCTTCACATCCAGCGGGAACGCGGCCTTGAGGATCTTCTCGCGCTCGTGCCAGTCGATCTCGGTGTCGATGTCGAGGACGCGCGCCCCGGCGCGCAGCGTGAGCCGCTGCACCACCCGGGAGGCGCCGAAGGAGCGCGCGACGCGGACGCACGCCGCCGCGTCCGACCGCTCCTCGACCGCCAGATCGTCCACACCGACCAGGTCCTCGCCCCGGTTGCGGTAGAACGCGTCCACGTCCCAGGCGTCCCAGTTGTTCGGCAGGTCGGGGTGGAGCCGCAGCAGGTTGCCCGCCGCCCCGGGCGCGATCGCCTCCCGGCCGGCCGCCAGGTCCACCGCCGACACGACGAGCCCGCGGCCGTCGATCCCGACCCTCAGCAGCCCGTTGTCCAGGGTGAAACCGCCGCCCGACCGTTCCACGAGCGCCACCGCCGGGCCGCCGGACGCCTCCCCGGCCGCGCCGCGCACGGTCGCGCCGCCCGCCGGCACACCGTCCCTGGTGTGCGGGGCGGCGTTGAACACGACGGTGCGCGCGCCCTCGCCCGCCAGCGCGCGCTGCGCGGCACCGATCAGCGCCCGCAGCTCGGCGCCCACCCGCTCGTACGTCTCGCGCGCCTCACGGTGCACCCACGCGATGGACGACCCCGGCAGGATGTCGTGGAACTGGTGCAGCAGCACCGTCTTCCAGATCCGGTCGAGATCGTCGTACGGGCAGACGTAGCCCGGCACGCGGACCATCGCCGTGGCGGCCCACAGCTCGGCCTCCCGCAGCAGCGACTCGCTGCCGCGGTTCCCCTGCTTCGTGCGGGCCTGCGACGTGTACGTGCCGCGGTGCAGCTCCAGGTACAGCTCGCCCACCCAGACCGGCGCGGCCTCCCCGTACTCCGCGCGGGCGGCGCGGAAGAACTCCTCGGGACGCTCGACGGCCACCCGCGGCGCCCCCTCCAGATCCCGCTGCCGCCGCGCCCGGCCGAGCATCTCCCGCGTGGGGCCGCCCCCGCCGTCGCCCCAGCCGAACGGCACGAGCGACCGCGTCCCCACGCCCTTCTCCCGGTAGTTCCGCGCAGCGTGCGCCAGCTCGTCGGGCGTGAGGTTCGCGTTGTAGGTGTCGACGGGCGGGAAGTGCGTGAAGATCCGCGTGCCGTCGATGCCCTCCCACCAGAACGTGTGGTGCGGGAAGGCGTTCGTCGCGCTCCACGAGATCTTCTGCGTCAGGAACCACTCGGACCCCGACAGCCGCACCAACTGGGGCAGGGCCGCCGTGTACCCGAAGGAGTCGGGCAGCCACACCTCCCGCGTCTCGATCCCGAACGCGTCCAGGTAGAACCGCTTCCCGTGCACGAACTGCCGCGCCATGGCCTCGCCGCCGACCATGTTCGTGTCCGACTCGACCCACATGCCGCCGACCGGGACGAACGTGCCGGCCGCCACCTTCTCCGCGACCCGCTCGAAGATCTCCGGCCGGTGCTCCCGCAGCCACGCGAGCTGCTGCGCCTGCGACATGGCGAAGACCAGATCCGGGTCCTCGTCCAGGAGCGCGACGACGTTCGCCGCCGTGCGGGCCACCTTCCGCACGGTCTCCCGCTGCGGCCACAGCCACGCCGAGTCGATGTGCGCGTGCCCGACCGCGCTGAGCCGGTGCGCGGACGCGTGCGCCGGCGCGGACAGCACCTCGCGCACCTCGGCGCGCGCCGCCGGCGCGCTCCCCACCACGTCGTCCAGGTCCACCGCGTCGAGCGCACGGTCCACGGCACGCAGCAGCGTCCAGCGCCGCGCGTCGTCCACGGACAGCTCGGCCATCAGCCCGCCCGCGACCTCCAGGTCACGCACCAGCTCCCACACCTCGGCGCGGAAGACGGTCAGATCCAGGCGCGCCGTCCGGTACAGCGGCTCGTCGCCCGCGGTCGTCCGGTCGCCGAGCAGCGTGGGGACGCCGTCGTTCAGCACCGGGTTCGCGGCGGCCTCGACGTACAGCAGCACGTCCTCACCGCCCGCCGCCCTGTCCGCGACACGGACCCAGTCGTTGTACGGGTGGAGGCCCTTCACCGCGCGCCCGTCCGCCCGGTACACCAGCCCCTCGCACTGGAACCCGGCCTGCTCCCGGCCGAACCCCAGGTCGAGCACCGCCTCCACCGTCTCCCCGGCCCATGCCGCAGGCACCCTGCCCGTGAGACGGAACCACGTCGTCCCCCACGCGGGACCCCACCGCTCGCCGGCCGCCGACGGACGGTACGCGGCGGCGAGGCCCTCCGCGACCGGCACCGGCTCGCCCGGCGCGTCCCACCGCTCCACGGTGAGCGGCACCGGATCGGTGTGGACCACGGGCCGCAGCCGCTCCTCCAGGACACGGCGCAGGCGCATCTCGACAAGACGGCGGTCATCGTGCACGACGGGACTCCCTCGTCGTCGGGGAACGGACGGTCGGCGCACGGGCCGCGCCCGCGGCCGTCAGGACTTGGCCGAGCGGTAGTACTCGCGGGCGCCGTCGTGCAGCTCCAGCGGCTGGGTGTAGATCGCGGTCCGGAGATCGACACGCTGCGCGGCGTGGACCTCGAGCCCTATGCGGTCGCGCCCGTTGATCACCGAGCGGGTCATCTGCTCGACCAGGGCGTCGTCCAGTGCCTCCGTGGTCACGAGCAGGTTCGCCACGGCGATCGTGTCCACGACCTCGCCGCCCGCGATCTCCGGGTAGGCGTCGGGCGGCAGCACCGCGGCGCGGTAGAACGAGTTCTGCGGGCTGCGCTCGGCCAGCGCCTGCATCAGGTCGCCCAGCGGCACCAGCCGTATGTCGTAGTAGTCGGCCAGCCGCTGGATCGCCGACGTGGGCAGGCCGCCGGACCAGAAGAACGCGTCGATCCGCCCCGCCTCCAGCAGCCTCGGCATGGCGTCGATGCCCTCGCGGACCGGCTCGATGTCCGTCTCCATGTCGAGACCGGCGGCCGCGAGCAGCTCACGCGCCGCGGGCTGCACACCCGACTCGTCCTGCCCGACGCCGACCCGCAGCCCGCGCAGATCGGTGATCGTCTGCACGCCGGAGGCGGCGGGCACGACGAGCTGGATGTAGTCGTCGTACAGGCGCGCGCAGGCCCGCAGCCGCTCAGCACCCTCGCCGCCCGCCGCGATGTACGCCGCGATCGCGTCGGCGGTGGCGATGGCGAAGTCCGTCTCGCCCTCGACGAGGCGTTTGATGTTCTCCACCGACCCGGCGCTCTGCCGCACCGTGAGGTCCATGCCGGCCGCGTCCCGGTCGAGCTGCTCCTTCAGCAACTGCCCGTACCGCGCGTACACGCCGCTCGGGACGCCGGTGCTCAGCCGCACCCGCTCGGGCGGGCCGCCGTCCCCGCCGAGCAGCGGGCGCCCCACCAGCCACGCCGCGAGCGCCAGCACCACCAGGACCCCGATCAGCGCGGGCGCCCGTCGCCGGCGGAGGAACGGGGGGAGCCGCAGGCCGTGTTCGAGGGAGCTGGGAGCCACCCGAGCACGCTACCAGCGGAACGTAGACTTGGGGACTGCCACTTTTCCGCCCCGCACCCACAGGGATCGAGTTCTCGCATGCCGGAAGCCACGCGCACGTATGAGGTCAGGACGTTCGGCTGCCAGATGAACGTCCACGACTCCGAGCGGATGGCGGGGCTGCTGGAGGAGGCCGGCTACGTCCCGGCGGCCCCCGGCGCGGACGACGCCGACATCGTCGTGTTCAACACCTGCGCCGTCCGCGAGAACGCCGACAACCGCCTGTACGGCAACCTCGGCCAGCTCGCCCCCAGGAAGGCCGCGCGCCCCGGCATGCAGATCGCGGTCGGCGGCTGCCTCGCCCAGAAGGACCGCGACACCATCGTCCGCCGCGCCCCCTGGGTCGACGTCGTCTTCGGCACGCACAACGTCGGCAGCCTCCCCGTCCTCCTGGAACGCGCCCGCGTCCAGCGCGAGGCGCAGGTCGAGATCGCCGAGTCGCTGGAGGCGTTCCCCTCCACCCTGCCCACGCGCCGCGAGAGCGCGTACGCCGCCTGGGTCGCGATCTCCGTCGGCTGCAACAACACCTGCACCTTCTGCATCGTCCCCGCCCTGCGCGGCAAGGAGAAGGACCGCCGCCCCGGGGACATCCTGGCCGAGATCGAGACCCTGGTCGCCGAGGGCGTCAGCGAGATCACCCTCCTCGGCCAGAACGTCAACGCCTACGGCTCCGACATCGGCGACCGCAAGGCGTTCTCCAAGCTGCTGCGCGCCTGCGGCGGCGTCGACGGCCTGGAGCGCGTGCGCTTCACCTCCCCCCACCCGCGCGACTTCACCGACGACGTCATCGAGGCCATGGCGGAGACGCCGAACGTGATGCCGCAGCTCCACATGCCGCTGCAGTCCGGCTCGTCCCGGGTGCTGCGGGCCATGCGCCGCTCGTACCGGCAGGAGCGCTACCTCGGCATCATCGACAGCGTCCGCGCCGCCATCCCCGACGCGGCCATCAGCACCGACATCATCGTCGGCTTCCCCGGCGAGACCGAGGAGGACTTCCAGGAGACGCTGCACGTCGTCCGGGAGGCCAGGTTCGCGCAGGCCTTCACCTTCCAGTACTCCAAGCGCCCCGGGACGCCCGCAGCCGACATGGAGGGACAGGTGCCGAAGGAGGTCGTCCAGGAGCGGTACGAGCGCCTCGTCGCGCTGCAGGAGGAGATCTCCTGGGCGGAGAACCGCAAGCAGCTCGGCCGCACCGTCGAGGTCCTCGTGGCCGAGGGCGAGGGCCGCAAGGACGACGCCACCCGCCGCCTCTCCGGCCGCGCCCCCGACAACCGGCTCGTCCACTTCGACCGGCCGGCCGAGCCGGTGCGCCCCGGCGACATGGTGACCGTCGCGATCTCGTACGCCGCCCCGCACCACCTCCTCGCCGAGGGACCGGTCCTGGCCGTCCGGCGCACCCGCGCGGGCGACGCCTGGGAGGCCAGGACGGCCGCCCCCGCCGCCGCCGGCAAGGGCGTCATGCTCGGCCTGCCGACCATCGGCGTCCCCGCGCCGCAGCCCGGCGCGGCCGACGGGTGCGGCGTCCACTGACCCGGCCGCAGGGCGCCGCGGTGCGGCGGTGATCACGCGGAGTAGGCTTCCCGCATGCTTGTCGCCGCCGCCGTCTGCCCCTGTCCGCCGCTGCTCGTGCCCGAGGTCGCGGCCGGCGCGGCCCACGAGCTGGACGCCGCACGGGCGGCCTGCTCGGACGCGCTCGCCGTCGTCGCCGCGGCCGGGCCCGACCGACTGGCGGTCGTCGGCCCCACCGACGGAGCCGGCCACGGACCGTACCCCGCGGGCAGCCCGGGCTCGCTGCGCGGCTTCGGCGTGGACGTCGCGGTGACCCTCGGCGCCCCCGACGGCTCCGCTCCCGGCCGCGAGCTGCCGCCCTCCCTCACCGTCGGCGCCTGGCTGCTCGACCGGGCGGGCCTGGCGGACCGCCCCGTGACCGGCCTCGGCGTCGACACGGCCCTGCCGCAGGACCGCTGCGCCGACGCGGGCCGCCGCCTCGCCGCCGCCGGCGAGCGCGTCGCCCTCCTGGTCCTCGGCGACGGCAGCGCCTGCCGCACGGACAAGGCGCCCGGCGCGTTCGACGAGCGCGCCGCCGCGTTCGACGCCGACGCGGCACGTGCCCTCGGCGCGGCCGACACCGTCGCGCTCGCCGCCGTGGACGCCGGGCTGGCCGGCGCCGTACGGGCCGCCGGCCGTGCGCCCTGGCAGGTCCTCGCGGGCGCCGCCGCCGGAGCCGGCCTCGCCGGCCGCCTGCTGTACGACGAGGCGCCCTACGGCGTCGGATATCTCGTCGCCTCCTGGTCCTGACACCCCGCCCGGCGGCCGGTCTGCGACACTTCCCGGGTGAACACCGCAGCACCCCCACCGCGAGACGGCGCGCCGCAGGTCATCGCCGTCGTCGGCCCCACCGCCGCCGGCAAGTCCGACCTCGGGGTGGCGCTCGCCCGGCGGCTCGGCGGTGAGGTGGTCAACGCCGACTCGATGCAGCTCTACCGGGGCATGGACATCGGCACCGCCAAGCTCGGCCCGGACGAGCGCGACGGCGTCCCCCACCACCTGCTCGACGTCTGGGACGTCACCGTCCCCGCGAGCGTCGCCGCCTACCAGCGGCTCGCGCGCGCGTGCATCGACCGGCTCGTCGCCGCCGGCCGCACCCCGGTGCTCGTCGGCGGCTCCGGTCTGTACGTGCGCGGCGCGCTGGACGCCTTCCACTTCCCCGGCACCGACCCCGCCGTCCGCGCCCGCCTGGAGGAGGAGCTGGAGCAGCGCGGCAGCGGCGCCCTGCACGCCCGGCTCGCGGAGGCCGACCCGGCGGCGGCGCAGGCGATCCTGCCGAGCAACGGGCGCCGCGTCGTCCGCGCCCTGGAGGTCATCGAGATCACCGGGCGCCCGTTCACCGCCCAGCTCCCGGGTCCCGACGAGGAGCGGGGCGTCTACCGCGCCCTGCAGATCGGGCTCACCGTCGAGCGGCCCGAACTCGACGCCAGGATCGCCGCGCGCGTCGACCGCATGTGGGACGCCGGGCTGGTCGACGAGGTGCGCGCCCTGGAGCGCACCGGACTGCGCGAGGGCCGTACGGCCTCCCGTGCCCTCGGTTACCAGCAGGTGCTCGCCGCTCTCGCGGGGGAATGCACCGAGGAGGAGGCGCGCGAGGAGACCGTCCGCGCCACCCGGCGCTTCGCGCGCCGGCAGGAGAGCTGGTTCCGGCGCGACCCGCGCGTGCGCTGGCTGAGCGGGGCGCGTGAAGGGCGCGAGGGGCTTGTGGAACGGGCCTGGACGCTGGTCGAACGGGCGGTCACATCCTGATCACGTGATGGCATCGGGACGCTCCAGCAGCCCGGTCGGGCGGGGTCACCGTGCCATCATCGACCAAGGTTCTGACAGCGTGACCGTTGAGTAGGAGGGCGCGTGGCGATGGAGGCCGGCCCTCGCGACACGACGGACGCGGCAGCGCCGGCACCGGTCGGCGGCATGCCGCCGCGGCCGGTGCTCCCGGCGATGCCGCCCCCCCTGCCCGACGACCCGGAGGCCGACCTCGCCGAGCCGTTCGACGACCCGCCCCCGCCGCCCGCCCCCGCGGACGACGTGGCCGGCGCCGAGGGCGGAGCCGGCCCGGACGGCACCGACGTCTCCTACGCCGACCTGCGGCCGCCCCGCAGGCTGCGGCTCGTCCTGTTCGCCCCCATCGTGCTGCTGAGCCTGCTCGGCTCGCTCATGTTCGCGTTCCCCCTGGCGTTCGCCTTCGACGACGCGGGCGCCGTCGTCGCCATGCTCGGTCTCCTGATCGGCTGCAGCGCGGCGGGCTGGGGCATGATGGCCGCCCGCAGGGCCGGGTTCACCTGGCCCGGCCTGCCCGCGCGCGGATCGGGGCGCCGGGCGGACTGGCGGCTGCTCGCCCTGTACGGCGCGGGCCTCGGCGTGTTCGCCGTCCTCGCCGTGCTGCGGGTCGCCGGGCTGCGCTGACCGCGTCCGCCACCGCCCGCGCCACCCCGTTACGATCGACGCGTGAGCACCGCACCAGCGCAGCCCGTCACCTTCCTCAAGGGCCACGGCACCGAGAACGACTTCGTGATCATCCCCGATCCCGAGGGCCGGCTCGCGCTCGACGCCGCCACGGTCGCGCGGTTGTGCGACCGGCGCGCCGGCATCGGCGGCGACGGCCTGCTGCGCGTGGTGCGCTCGGCGGCCGACCCGGAGGCGCGCGGCATGGCCGACCGCGCCGAGTGGTTCATGGACTACCGCAACGCGGACGGCAGCATCGCCGAGATGTGCGGCAACGGCGTGCGCGTCTTCGCCCGCCACCTGCGCCGCGCCGGCCTGGTGAAGGGCGACGGGACGGCCGTCGCGACCCGCGCCGGCGTGAAGCGGGTGCGGTTCACCGGCCCGGAGGACGGCGGCACCGTCGAGGTGGACATGGGCACGGCCGTGCTGCCGGCCGGCCCCGACCCCTCCGTCACGGTGACGGTCGACGGCCGCGAGTGGCCCGCGCGCCACGTCGACATGGGAAACCCGCACGCCGTCGCGTTCGTCGAGCGGCTGGCCGACGCCGGCCGTCTCCTGGACGCCCCGGCGGTCGGTCCCGCCACCGCGTACCCGCGCGGGACGAACGTCGAGTTCGTCGTCGACCGCGGCCCCCGGCACGTCGCGCTGCGGGTGCACGAGCGCGGCTCGGGGGAGACCCGCTCCTGCGGCACGGGCGCCTGCGCCGTCATGGTCGCCGCGGCCCGCCGGGACGGCCTGGACCCGGTGCGCGACGGCCGGCCCGTCACGTACACCGTGGACGTCCCGGGCGGCACCCTGCGCGTCACCGAGACCGAGGACGGCACGGTCCTGCTCGCCGGCCCGGCCGTGATCGTGGCCGAGGGCGTCATCGACCCCGCGCTGCTCGCGCCCCCGTCCGCCTGACCGTCCGGGACGACGCCGCGTGACACGCGTCTTTCGGTCATGTTTCCCGGACATTCGTCACTCGGGCGGGTGATCCGGGACGGCCGGTGTCCGGGCCGGCCGCGCGGCTCGGTAGCATCAAGCACCGGCGCCGCAGCGGGATCACGGGTCACGGGGATCACGGAGGACGAGCCGCGGTCCGGTCACTCGACCGCGGAGGTGCCCATCCCATGAGCGCAGAGGCCACCACGACCGGCGGGATGTCCAGCGGCGCCGCCCGCGCCGCCCGGGGGAGCCGCAGGGAGACACTGAGGGACGTCCTGCGGCTGCGCCGCCTCGGCCGCGCCGCCGTCTTCGGCACCGCCGACCGGCAGCACCGCCTCCCCGACGCCCTGGAGCACGTCGCCCAGGCCCACCGGCGCCACCATCCCGGCGCCGACCTGGCGCTCCTGTCGCGCGCCTACCTGCTCGCCGAGTCGGCCCACCGCGGCCAGTACCGCAAGAGCGGCGAGCCGTACATCACGCACCCGCTCGCCGTCACCCTCATCCTCGCCGAGCTGGGCGCCGAGACGATCACCCTGACCGCCTCCCTCCTGCACGACACCGTGGAGGACACCGAGGTCACGCTGCCGCAGGTCCGCGCCGCCTTCGGCGAGGAGGTCGCCCACCTCGTGGACGGCGTCACGAAGCTGGAGAAGGTCGACCACGGCGCCGCGGCCGAGCCCGAGACGTTCCGCAAGATGCTCGTCGCCACCGGCAGCGACGTCCGGGTCATGTCGATCAAGCTCGCCGACCGGCTGCACAACATGCGCACGCTCGGCGTCATGCGGCCCGAGAAGCAGGCGCGGATCGCCCGGGTCACCCGCGACGTGCTCATCCCGCTCGCGGAGCGGCTCGGCGTCCAGACGGTGAAGACCGAGCTGGAGGACCTCGTCTTCGCCGTCCTCCACCCCGAGGACCACGCGCGCGCCGAGCGGCTCGTGCGCGATCACGCGACCCGCCCCGAGCCGCTGGCCGGCGTCGCCGAGTCCGTACGGCAGGTGCTGCGCGACGCGGGGATCGCCGCCGAGGTCGTGATCAGGCCGAGGCATCTGTTCTCCGTGCACCGTGTGCGGCTGAAACGCGGTGAGCCCGGGCCGTACGACTTCGGCCGGCTGCTGATCCTCGTCGCGGAGGACGCCGACTGCTACGCGGTCCTGGGGGAGCTGCACACCTGTTTCACCCCGCTCGTCGCCGAGTTCAAGGACTTCGTCGCCGCCCCCAAGTTCAACCTGTACCAGTCGCTCCACACCGCCGTCGCCGACGCCTCGGGCCATGCCGCCGAGGTCCTCGTCCGCACCCACCGCATGCACCGGGTCGCCGAGGCCGGGGTCGTCGCCCTGGGCGATCCCCACCGGCCCGCCGAGCAGGACGCCGCCCCGGCGGGCGTGCCGGCCCCGGAGGACGGCGAGCGCGCCGACCCGACCCGCCCCGGCTGGCTGTCGCGGCTCCTGGAGTGGCAGCGCCAGGCCACCGACCCCGACACCTTCTGGACGGCGCTGCGCGAGGAGCTGGCCCGCGACCGCGAGATCACCGTCTTCGCCGAGTCCGCCGATCTGGGGCCGCTCCAGCTCCCGGCCGGCGCCACCTGTCTCGACGCCGCCTACGCCCGGCACGGGGACGCCGCGCACGGCTGCGTCGGCGCCCGGGTGAACGGCAGGCTCACCGGCCTCGGCACGGTCCTCACCGACGGTGACGCCGTACGGCTCCTGCTCGCGCCGGGCGGGAGCTCGGGTCCCTCGCCCGAGTGGCTCGGCCACGCGACCACCCCGGCCGCCCGCATCGCGATCCAGCGGTGGCTGACGGACCGGCCCGTCCCGCCCGGCGACCTCCCCGAGCCCGTGGACGGGCCGGAGCCGCCGCCCGCCCCGCAGGTCGGCGAGCCGGCGGAGGGACGGTCCGGGGAGCCGGCCGCCGAGGTCTCAGGCGCCCCCGGTGTCCCCGTGCGCCTCGCCCGCTGCTGCACGCCGGTCCCGCCCGACCGCGCGGTCGGCTTCCGGGTGCGCGGCGGCGCCGTCGCCGTCCACCGGGACGGCTGTCCCGAGGCCGGCCGCATGACCGGTGCCGGCCGGGCCGCCCTGGTCGTCACCTGGCGGTCCGGATCGGTCGGCTGCCGCGTCACCCTCCGTGCCGAGGCCCTGGGCCGCCCCGAGCTGCTCGCGGACCTCACCGAGACCATGGCGTCCCACGGCGCGGCCGTCCTGCAGGCGGAGGTCGAGCCGCCGCGCCAGCAGCGCGTCCGGCACACCTACACCCTGCGGCTCCCCGACGCCTCGGGGCTGCCCCGCCTCATGCGGGCGATGCGGAGCGTCCCCGGCGTGTACGACGTGTCGCGCGCCGCGCACGCCCGCTGACGCGCCTTCCGCGGGGCACGGGGAGCGGCGCGTCCGTTAACGGGGTGACGGCGCGGTGGGGCCGTGCGAGCATGGTGGACGGTTTCCGCGATACCGACGGCGGGGACCCGGCACGGGACGGCGAGCGCGGCCCGCGGAATCTTCCGCGGCGCCCGGGCGTTGTCAAGGCAGCCGCACCGCCGGTGGAGGAACCCGCCGGCCGACTCCGACGCAAAGGATCGCATTGACCTTCTCTTCCCTTCCTCAGGACCACCAGCGCCGCACCGCGGACCGCCGGGCCGACGCCCTGATGGATGAGGACGCCGCCTGGACCGACAACGAGGCGCGGGACGGCGAGCAGTTCGACCGCGAGGAGCGCGCGGCGCTGCGCCGCGTGGCCGGGCTGTCCACCGAGCTCCAGGACGTCACCGAGGTCGAGTACCGGCAGCTCCGCCTCGAGCGTGTCGTGCTCGTCGGCGTGTGGACGTCGGGCACCGCCCGTGACGCGGACAACTCCCTGGCCGAGCTGGCCGCGCTCGCCGAGACGGCGGGCGCGCTGGTGCTCGACGGCGTGATCCAGCGCCGCGACCGCCCCGACCCGGCCACGTACATCGGCTCCGGCAAGGCCCAGGAGCTGCGGGACCTCGTCGTGGAGACGGGCGCCGACACCGTCGTGTGCGACGGTGAGCTGAGCCCGGGCCAGCTCATCCACCTGGAGGATGTCGTCAAGGTCAAGGTGGTCGACCGCACCGCCCTGATCCTCGACATCTTCGCCCAGCACGCCAAGTCCCGCGAGGGCAAGGCGCAGGTGTCCCTCGCGCAGATGCAGTACATGCTGCCGAGGCTGCGCGGCTGGGGTCAGTCGCTGTCCCGGCAGATGGGCGGCGGCGGTTCCAGCGGTGGCGGCGGCATGGCGACCCGTGGTCCCGGTGAGACCAAGATCGAGACGGACCGGCGGCGCATCCGCGAGAAGATGGCGAAGATGCGCCGTGAGATCGCGGAGATGCGGACCGGCCGCGAGGTGAAGCGGCAGGAGCGCAAGCGCAACAGGGTGCCGTCCGTCGCGATCGCCGGCTACACCAACGCGGGCAAGTCCTCCCTGCTGAACCAGCTCACCGGCGCGGGCGTCCTCGTGGAGAACGCGCTGTTCGCCACGCTCGACCCGACCGTCCGCAGGGCCGAGACGCCGAGCGGCCGGGCGTACACCCTGACCGACACCGTCGGTTTCGTCCGGCACCTGCCGCACGACCTGGTGGAGGCGTTCCGCTCCACGATGGAGGAGGTCGGTGACGCCGATCTCGTCCTGCACGTCGTGGACGGGTCGCACCCGGTGCCGGAGGAGCAGATCGCGGCCGTGCGCGAGGTCATCCGTGAGGTGGGCGCACGCGAGGTGCCGGAGATCATCGTCGTCAACAAGGCCGATGTCGCCGACGAGCTGACGCTCCAGCGTCTGCTGCGCGCGGAGAAGCGCGCCGTCGCCGTCTCGGCGCACACCGGCGAGGGCATCGCCGAGCTGCTGGAGCGCATCGACGCGGAGCTGCCGCGCCCCGGCGTCGAGGTGACCGCGCTCGTGCCGTACACGGAGGGCACCCTCGTCTCGCGGGTGCACGCCGAGGGCGAGGTGCTCTCCGAGGAGCACACCGACCGCGGCACGCTGCTGACGGCCCGTGTCCACGAGGACCTGGCCGCCTCCCTCGCGCCGTACGTGCCGGCTGCGCACGGCTGAGACCCGGCGTCCGCGCCCCCGCACCACTCCGGTGCGGGGGCGCCGTCGTATGCGCGGGTTCACCCGTGGGGAGGGCCGTCCGTCTCCGTGGCCCCCGGCCCGGGGCGGCGCGGCAGGACGAGTGGCGCGCCCGTGACCGGGTGCGGCAGCACGTCCACGGGGTGCCGGTAGACCCGGCTCAGCAGCTCCCCGGTGAAGATTTCGGCGGGCGGCCCGTCGGCCGCGATCCGGCCACCGTCCAGGACGGCGACCCGGTCCGCGTGGGCGGCGGCGAGCGCCAGGTCGTGCAGCACGACGGCGACGCCGCGGCCCGCCAGCGCCTCGGACCGGCACACCCGCAGGACCAGTTCCTGGTGCCGCAGGTCGAGCGCGGCGGTCGGCTCGTCGAGGAGTACGAGGGGCGCGCGCTGCGCGAGGACGCGCGCCAGCGCGACCCGGGCGCGTTCGCCGCCGGACAGGGCCGGGTAGGGCCGGTCGGCGAACTCGGCCGTGCCGGTGTCCGCCATGGCCCGGGCGACGGCGTCGTCGTCCTCGGCGGCGGCGGCCGTGCCGGCCCAGGGTGCCCGGCCCATCCGGACGACCTCGGCGGCGGTGAACGGGAAGGACAGGGCGGCGGACTGCGGCAGGACGGCGCGCCGCAGCGCCAGGTCGCCTGCGGACCAGTCGTCCGCCGGGCGGCCCGCGACCCGTACCGAGCCGCTCGCGGCCGCCAGGTCGGCGGCCAGCACGGACAGCAGCGTGGACTTCCCCGCGCCGTTGGGGCCGACGAGCGCGAGGACCTCGCCCGCGCGCACGGTGAGCGCGACGCCGTTCAGCACGGGCCGCCCGCCGAGCCCGAGCACGACGTCCCGCACCTCGGCCAGCGCCTCGCCCGGGGCCGGCGGCCCCGGGACGGTGACGCGCCGGCCGCCGAACCACCTGCGGTTCATGCCCAGCCTCCCTGCCGGTCGCGGGTCCTGCGCAGCAGCCAGAAGAAGAACGGGCTGCCGATCAGCGCGGTCAGGACGCCGAGGGGCAGTTCGGCGGGCTGCGCCGCGGTGCGGGCGAACAGGTCGGCCGCCAGCAGCAGCGCCGCGCCGCCCGCCGCCGACGCGGGCAGCAGGAAACGGTGTCCCGGGCCGGCCGCCATCCGCAGCAGGTGCGGTACGACGAGACCGACGAAGCCGATGACGCCGGCCACGGCGACCGCCGCGGCGGTGAGCAGCGCGATGACGAGCACGAGGACGAGCCGCAGCCGCTCCACGTCCACCCCCAGGTGGCGCGCGGGCCGCTCACCGAGGGCGAGCAGGTCGAGCCGGCGGGCGTACAGGGGCGCGACCATCAGCCCGGCGGCGGCGCACGGCAGGACGGCGAGCACCTTCGGCCAGGTCGCCTGGGAGAGCGAGCCGAGCTGCCAGAAGGTGATCTGGGTGATCTGCGCGTTGTCGGCGAAGAAGATCGCCAGGCCGATCAGCGCCATGGCGAAGGCGTTGACGGCGATGCCGGTGAGGATCAGCGTGACGACCTCGGTCCGGCCGCCGGAGCGGGCCAGGGCGTAGACCAGGGCGACGGTGGCGAGCCCGGTGAGGAAGGCGAGGACGGTGACCGTCCAGGTGCCGAAGACGTGCACGTCGAACGCGATGGCGACGACGGCGCCCACGGCCGCGCCCGGTGAGACGCCGATGACGGCCGGTTCGGCCAGCGGATTGCCGAACACCCCCTGCGTCAGGGCGCCGGCGCAGCCGAGGGACGCGCCGACCAGCAGTGCCAGGACGACGCGCGGCATGCGGACGTCCCACAGCACGCTCTCGCCCACGCGGTCCAGTGGCCGGCCGCCGATCCCCAGCCGGTGCCCGACCGAGGCGAGGACGTCGGGCACCGGGATGTCGTAGGCGCCGATGGACACGGACAGGAGCGCGAGTGCCGCCACGGCGGCGATGAGCGAGGCGAGGAGCACGGGTCTGCGGGCGGCCCCGCCGGTCCGCCGCTGGACGGGGAGGGCGCTCATCCGTCCTGGCTCCCGGCGTGGATCTGCTCGGCGAGCGAGGCGAGCACCTCGTCGGTGCGGGGGCCGTAGTTGAGGAGCATGCCGTCCTCGATGGAGGCGATGCGGCGGTCCATGCCGGCCGGGGTCTGGGCGACGCCGGGGATCCGGAGGAGCCCGTCGACCCCGCCGACGGAGTCGAGGCCCTTGGTCATCACGAGGATGACGTCGGGGGCCGCGGCGGCCAGTGCCTCGCTGGTGAGCGGGGTGAAGTCCTTCTCCAGCCCGGACTCGCTGCCGGCGTCCACCCCGCCTGCGGCCTCGATCAGCGAGACGGCGCCCGATTCCGCCCCGCCGAGCAGGTAGACGGACGCGGTGCCGCGGAGGTAGAGGAAGGCGACGCGCGGCCGGTCCCCCTCGTCCGGGAGGCCGGCGCGGACGGCGTCGATCCGTTCGGTGGTCCGCCCGGTCAGCTCGGCTCCGGCGCCGGGTACGCCGAGCGCCGCCGCGACGGCGGTGATGCGCGGGGTGACGTCCTCCAGGCCGAGCGCCGCGTCGAACACGATGAGGGGTACACCGGCGTCCCTGATCCGGTCGATGGCCTCGTCGGGACCCGTGGTGCTCTCGGCGAGCACCACGTCGGGGTGGAGGGACAGCACGCCCTCGGCGGAGACGTCATGGCCCCGGGTGACCACGGGGAGGTCGGCGGCCTGTTCGAAGGTGGCGGTGACGTCCCTGGCCACGACGCGGTCGCCGAGGCCGAGCGTGAACACGATCTCGGACAGGGAGCCGGAGAGCGGGACGATGCGGTCGGCCGCCTCGACGGTGACCTCGGTGCCGTCCCCGTCGGCGGAGGGCACGGTGACCGGCAACTCGGGTGCCGGCGGGGGGCCGTCGAGGGGTTCGACGCGGTCGGCGCCCTCAACTGCCGTCGATTCGGCGTCAGTCGTACTTCCGGTGGTGTCTCCGCCGCCGCAGCCGGCGAGCGACAGCAGCCCGAGGAGCAGTAGTCCGCACAGGGTTGCCCGTGTGTGGCGCCTCATATGTCCCGCACCTCTCATCCGTCCCGGTCGGCCGGTCCCCGGTTCGACTTATGCAAATCTTAGGTTAGCCTAACCTTACTTTGCTGACCGGGAGGGACCCCCGATGCTCCTCAGACGTACCCGGACGCACCCCGCCCTGTGCCTCGTCCTGCTGTGCCTGCCGCTGCTGACCGTCCTGTTCGCGGGCACGGCACGGGCGGCCGAGCGCGACATCACCGGCGGGCGGCTCGACTGGGGCATCCGGGCCTCGTTCCAGACCTATGTCACCGGCCCCGTCGCGAACGGCGGTTGGAGCCTGGGCGACGGTGCGGCGACCGTGGGCGAGAGCCAGTTCCGCTTCCACTCGGCGCAGGGTTCCTACGACCCCGACAGCGGCTCCTTCACGGCCGCGTACCGCGGGAGCGTGCGGTTCACCGGCCATCAGGACGGGAACGGCGACTTCGCCCTCGACCTCACGATCGCCAACCCCTCCGTGTCGGTGTCCGGTTCCTCAGGGACGCTCTCCGCCGACATGCGCAGCAAGGACCGCGAGACCGGGACGGTCAGTGAACGCAGCCAGGTGCCCCTCGCCGCCCTCGACCTGACCGGGGTCGAACTGCGCGGCGGCACCGGCCTCGCCGTCGCCGGCATACCGGCGACGCTCACGGACGAGGGCGCGGCCGCGTTCGCCGGCTACTACGCGGCGGGCGATCCGCTCGACCCGGTGACGCTCAGCGCGGACTCGACGGCCGCCGAGGAGGAGCGGCCGACGGCTACCGAGGCCCCGGACGGGAGCGGCGACGCGGAGCCGGACGAGGACCGGGACACCGGCGGGGCCGGTGACTTCTCCGGCGCCGCCGTCGACTGGGGCGTACGCCGCACCTTCCGCGAGTACGTCGGCGGCGACATCGCCCAGGGCTCCTGGACGGTCGGTGACGGCGCGCTGGACGGCGGCGCGCTCTTCCGCTTCACGGCGGGCGAGGGCACGGCCGACCCCGGCGGCGGGACGGTCCGGGCCGCCTTCACCGGCGCCGTCCGCTTCACCGGCACGGACCTCGACCTCACGATCAGCTCCGTGACCGTCGCGATCGCGGACGGCACCGGAACGCTGTCCGCCGACGTGACGACCGGTGCGGAGGAACTGTCCGGCGTCCCGCTGGTGACCTTCCCCGCCGACAGCGCCGACCTGGCCCCCGACGACGGACTGATCCTCCTGTCCGAAGTGCCGGCCGGTCTCACCGAGGAAGGCGCGGACGCCTTCGGCGGTCTGTACGCCCCCGGCACGGAGATGGATCCCGTCACCCTGGCCATTCCGCTCGACGAGGACGCCGCGCTGCCCGCGCTCCCCGACCTGGGCAGTGAACCGGCCGACGCCCAGACACCGGAACCCGCCGGCACCACGCCCGAACCGTCAGCCACCGCCGCCGCGACCGGCGGTGACGGGGACGCGGGCACACCGACCATCGCCCTCATCGCCGCGACCGGCACGGCGGCCGTTCTCGCCGCCGCCGCGGTCGTGGCCCACCGCGTACGCCGCGCACGCCGCGCGGCCGGCGCGCACACCCACACACCCGAGGAGACGGATCCGTCATGACCACGAAGAGATCGCTGCTGCTCGCCACAGCCACGGCGACAGTCCTGGGCGTCACCGCTCTGGCCGGCCCCGCCGTGGCCGACGACGGGGGCGCGCCCTCCGGGACCATCCCGCTGACCGCCGGCACGCTCGACTGGGGCGTCAAGCAGTCGTTCCGCACCTACATCACCGGCCCGATCGCGGGCGGCTCGATCACCCTGAGCGGCGGGGCCGGGACGACGGACAGCGGCGCCTTCCGGTTCACCGGCGGCACCGGCTCGTACGACCTGTCGACCCACGGCGTGTCCACCGCCTTCGCCGGCGGCGTCCGCTTCGAGGGGCACGAGGGCGCCCTCGACCTCGCCCTGGCCGACCTGCACGTCGTCACCGAGGGCACCAGCGGGGTGATCACGGCCGATGTGACGGTCGCCGGCACCACCACGCAGGACGTTGAGTTCGCCGCGCTCGACCTGTCGGCCGTCTCGCCCGGGCAGGGCGCGGACGGGGCCATGGTGTTCGCGGACATCCCGGCGACGCTGACGGCCGGCGGCGCGGAGGCGTTCGAGTACAACGGGCACGCGATGTACCCGGAGGGCACGGCCCTCGACCCGGCGACGCTGACCGTCACCCCGGGGGCGACCGAGGACCCGGAGGACCCGGAGGACCCGGGCGAGCCGACCGCTCCCGCTGAGCCGACGGACCCGGGCGAGCCCACGGACCCGTCGGAACCGACCGATCCCGCCGATCCCGCCGACCCGGCGGACCCCGCCGCCCCCGGGCCGTCCGGCACCGTCCACGACGGCACGCTCGACTGGGGCGTGAAGGAGTCGTTCCGCACCTACATCACCGGCCCGATCGCGAGCGGCGACGTCGAACTCGCCGGCGGCGCCACCAGCACCTCGGCCGGCTACCGCTTCCCCGGCGGCACCGGGAGCCTCGACTCCGGCGCACCGTCCCTCGACGCCGCCTTCGACGGCAGCGTCCGCTTCACCGGCCACGACGGGGTGCTCGACCTGACCTTCGCCGACCTGGCCGTCAGCATCGACGGCACCGGGGGCGAACTGATCGCCGACGTCACCGCCAGGGACTCGGCGACCGGCGAGCTGACCGAGTACGACGACCTCGCCGTCGCCGAACTCGACGTGCCGGCGGACGCGCTGACGGCGGGCGGTGACGTCCTCACCCTGGACGCGCTGCCCGCGACGCTGACCGACGAGGGAGCCGACGTCTTCGAGTACAACGGCACCCCCATGTACCCGGCCGGCACCGCACTCGACCCGGTCACCGTCGCGATCGCCCTCGACGAGGGCGCCGACCTCGGCGACGGTGCCGGCACCGGCCAGGGCACCGACGACCTGCTCCCCGCCGGCGGCACGACCACCCCGCGCGGCGGCGCGACCGGCGGCGTCCTGGCCGAGACCGGCGCGGGCATCGGCACCGCCGGTGCGGTCGGCGCGGCGGCGGCCCTGGTCATCGCCGGCACGGCCCTGCACCGCACGGCGGCCCGCCGCCGCGGCGCCGCCTCCTGACGGCCTGCCCCCGCCACGGGCCGTTGCGTACGCTGGGATCGACGTCCCGGACGGAAGCCCGTCCCCCCGCCCCCGGGCCACCCGGGAGCGGGGGAGCGGGCACCCCGGCCGGCCCACCACCCGTTGTAGGGTATGGATATCGCCCTTGACCTGCGTGATCGCGGGCAGGGAGCCTCGATCCCGGAGTACCTCCATGATGCGAACGATGTTCAAGTCGAAGATCCACCGCGCGACGGTCACCGAGTCCGACCTGCATTACGTCGGGTCGGTGACCGTGGACGCCGACCTCATGGACGCGGCCGATCTGCTGCCCGGCGAGCTGGTCCACATCGTGGACATAGACAACGGCAACCGCCTGGAGACCTACGTCATCGAGGGCGCCCGCGGCTCGGGCGTCATCGGGATCAACGGTGCCGCGGCCCACCTCGTCCAGCCGGGTCACCTCGTGATCCTCATCAGCTACGCCCAGGTCGACGACGCCGAGGCGCGCAGCCTCGTCCCGACCGTCGTCCACGTCGACGGGGCCAACCGCGTCGTGCGGCTCGGCGACGACCCGTCCGAACCGGTCCCGGGCGGGGACACCGTGCGCGGCCCGTTCGCCGTACCCCGGAGCTGACCGGCCGGCACCCCGCCGACGCCGAAGGCCCGGCACCCCTCCCACGAGCGGGGTGCCGGGCCTTCACGCGGTTTCCGGGATCAGCCGTCCTGCGCGCTCACGTGCTCCAGGACGCCCTGCGCCTCCGTGTCGAGGCGCGGGCCGGCCAGCCAGGTGCTCTCCAGCGGGCCGATGGAGTTGACGGACACCAGCTCGGCCTCGCCGTTCTCGCCGGTCCGCAGCCACGGGCCGCCGGAGGAGCCGCCGGTCATCGTGCAGCCGACCCAGTACATGACGGGCATCGACGCGTCGATCGACAGCCGGCCCGGGTCCCCGACGCAGCGGTACATCAGCGCGCCGTCGTACGGGGCGGCGGCCGGGAAGCCGTAGAGCGTCACCGTGCCGAGGCCGGCGACGGCGGGCGCGTCGAAGTTCACCGGGACCGCGGCGCCCACCGTCTCCTCCAGCGACAGGCCGCTGCCGCCCTCGGGCGCGACGGACAGGACGGCGAAGTCACCGTGCGAGCCGTCGCCGCCGGTGGCCGTGCCGTGGTCGATCCAGTACTGCGTCGTCGACACGTAGTCGGCCCAGAAGACGCCGTACGGGGCGACCTCCTCGAACGGCACGGCGCCCGAGTCCACGTCGGCCGCGGCGTAACCGTTGTTGTTGTACGCCGGGACGAAGCTGATGTTGCGGTACCAGCCGCCGCCGACGCCCGCGTGCACGCAGTGGCCGGCCGTCGCCACGAGGTTCGACTTGCCGGGGTGCGCCGGGTCCTGGACGACCGTGCCGGAGCACACCATCGGACCCTCGGGGCTGTCGAAGAAGACCTTGCCGATGGGCGCGCCGTTCTCGGTGTAGGGGGTCGCCACCGCCTCGGCCTGGACCGGCGCCGGCTCGGGGTCGGTGATGCCCCGGTCGCCGCGCGGGTCGCCCTCGTCGGGCGTCGACGGGGTCTGGTCCTCCTCGATCTGCCCGTCGTCGATGGACTGGCTCGGGTCCTCCGCGTCACCCATGCGGTCCGTGTCCCACAGACCCTCGATGATCGGGTTCACGAAGTCGCCGATGTCCCGCATCCAGGTGTCGGGGTCCCAGTCGGCCCAGCCGCCGTCGCGCCAGGCGTCGATGTCGAAGTCGAACGGCAGGCTGTCGATCAGGTCCTGGAGGCTCTCGTCCGAGCCCGCGGAGCCGCCGGAACCCGAATCGTCGGTCTCGGTCTGCTCGGTCGGTCCGTCGGCCTCGTTCTCCGCGTCGTCGCCGTTGCAGGCGGTGGCGGTGAGCGCGAGGCACGCGGCCACCGCAGCGGCCGCCACAGCGGCACGGCGGCGCGATCGCCTGCGTATCGATGACATGGGTGCTTTCCCCCTGGATCACTGGTTCACATAACGCTCGGACTGCGCCCGGAGTCGTGGCGGTCGTCGCGGGGATCGCCCCAACTATGCCGGTGCCGTGGAGGACGGCCGCAGCCGGGTCCCCGGTTCCACGGCGCGCGGGCGGCGCGCGTGCGACGCCCGGGCAACGATCTCCGCGCGGACCGTGATCAACGGGACGGAGCGTCGTTACTACGGATGGAGGACCGCCGCCGGTACGACCGTCATCACGGAGCGCGCGGACCGGTCCGGCCGGCCAGCAGACGAGCGGACCAGCAGACAGGTGACACGGATGAACGCACGCTCCCGCCCCGACCATGCCCCGGGCCGAGCGCGCGGACCGGTGGCGCCCGCCGGACCCGCCCGGGCCGGCGAGCCGGTCGTCCCCCGGCAGGGCGGGCACGCCGCCCCCTCCGGCGCCGGCACCGGCCCCGTCCGGTCCTGGCCGCTGGGCGCCGATCCGCTCGAACACCCGGATCCCGCGCTCGCCGCCGACGCCGCCACCGTCGACAGCCTGCTCCGCTGCTGGGTGCGCGAGACGGCCGTCCCCCGCCCCGCGGGCGACGTGCTGCGTCTGCCCCTGCGCGCCTCGGGGACGGTGCTGCGCGTTCCCGTGCGCCACTGGTCCGCCGCCGGGCTGCACCGGTTCGGCCCGGCCGTTCCGGAGGGCGCGGCTCCCGGAGCCGCACCTCTCGACGCCGTGACGCTCGCCGCCCTCCTCGCCCGCGAGGCGGCGCACGGACCCGGCGGCGCACCGGACGGGTCCGCCCCCGCGGGCGGTACGGACGCGCCGGTCACCGAGGCGACCGACCTGGTCGGCCGCGTCGCCGACTCGGTCCGCCGCACCGCCGTGTTCCTCACCGACCGGCGGGCCGCCCCCGGCCCCGCCGCGCACGGGGACGCGTTCCTGGAGGCCGAGCAGTCCGTGCTGCTCGGTCACCCCCTGCACCCCACCCCGAAGAGCCGCGAGGGCCTGGCCGGCGACGACGCCCGGCGCTGCTCGCCCGAGCTGCGCGGCTCCTTCCGGCTGCACTGGTTCGCCGTCCACCGTTCCGTCCTCGCGTCGGACTCCGCCTGGACGGAACGGGGCGCGCCCGTCGCGGCGGAGACGCTCGCCCTGCGCCTCGCGGACCACGGACCGGCCGACGACCTGCCGGCCGGCACCGTCCCCCTGCCACTGCACCCCTGGCAGGCCAGGGAGATCGTGCACCGGCCCGCCGTCGCCGCGCTGCTGTCGGCCGGGCTGCTCCACGACCTCGGCGAGAGCGGCCCCCACTGGTACCCGACCTCCTCCGTCCGCACGGTCCACCGGCCGGGCGCCCCGGCGATGCTCAAGCTGTCGCTCGCCCTGCGCATCACGAACTCCCGCCGCGAGAACCTCCGCAAGGAGCTGCTGCGCGGCGTCGAGGTGCACCGGCTGCTGCGCTCCGGGCTCGGCGCCCAGTGGCGTGCGGCCTTCCCCGGCGGGCCGGGGTTCGACATCGTGCGCGACCCGGCGTGGCTCGCCGTGGACGACACGGACGGCCGTCCGCTCACCGGCCTCGACACCGTGGTGCGGCACAATCCCTTCGCCCCCGGGGACGACGTCTCCTGCCTGGCCGCGCTCACCGCGCTCCGGCCCTGGCCCGGCGCCCCCGAGACCCATCTCCGGTCCCGGCTGGCGCGCATCGTCGACGCCCTCGCGGAGCGCACGGGGCGCGGCCGGCGGGCCGTCGCCGTCGAATGGCTCCTGCGCTACCTGCACGCTGTCGTGCGCCCTCTGCTCTGGCTGGACGCGCACGCCGGGGTCGCCCTGGAGGCGCACCAGCAGAACACCCTGGTCATCCTCGACGCGCAGGGCTGGCCGGCCGGCGGCCGCTACCGCGACAACCAGGGCTACTACTTCCGCGCATCGCGCCGCGCCGAGCTGCGGCGGCGGCTGCCCGGCCTCGGCGAGCGGTCGGACACCTTCGTCGCGGACGCGGTCGCCGACGAGCGGTTCGCCTACTACGTCGGCATCAACAACGTCTTCGGCCTCATCGGGGCCATGGGCGCGGAGCGGCTGGCCGACGAGGAGCTGCTGTTCGCCGCCTTCCGCGGCTTCCTGCGCGCGGCGGCCTCCGACGGCGACGGCCCCTCGTCCCCGCTCGTCGGGCACCTGCTGGAGAGCCGGACGCTGCGCTGCAAGGCCAATCTCCTCACCCGGCTGCACGGCCTCGACGAGCTCGTCGGGCCGGTGGACGGGCAGTCCCGCTACGTGGCGGTGGCCAATCCGCTGGCCGCCCGCTGACCCGGCGGGCCGGTCCCGGCCACCGAGGGAGCCGTACGCCATGCACGCCGCCCGCGACCGGCACGCCCCCGCCGGCCGGCCGTCCGACGAGATCCGCCGCTGGCCGCCCGTCCGCACGGCGGCGGGCAGCCTCCTGCTGCGGCCCGTGTGCGAGGAGCGCGATCTGCCGCTGCTCTCGGGGTGGATGAACGACCCGGCCGTCGCGGCCTTCTGGGAGCTGGCGGGCCCCGCCGCGCGCACGGCGGCGCACCTCGCCGCGCAGCGCGCCGACGGCCACAGCGTCCCGTGCCTCGGCCTGCTCGACGGGCGGCCGATGAGCTATTGGGAGGTCTACCGCGCCGACCTCGACCCCCTCGCCCGCCACTACGCGGCCCGTCCCCACGACACCGGGGTCCACCTGCTGATCGGCGGCGCGGAGGACCGCGGGCGGGGCGTCGGCACGGCGCTGCTGCGCGGTGTCGCCGACCTCGTCCTCGCGCGGCGGTCCCGGTGCGGGCGGGTCGTCGCCGAGCCCGACGTCCGCAACGCCCCGTCCCTCGCCGCCTTCCGCGCCGCCGGCTTCCGCCGGGCCGCCGACCTCGACCTGCCCGGCAAGCGGGCCGCGCTCATGATCAGGACCCGCTGACCGGCCCGCCGCACCGCACAGACGCCGCCCCCGTACAGACAAGGAGCCACCGCATGGCATCCCACCCGATTCCGCAGTCCGTCCCGCTGCCGTCCCAGCAGCGTCCGCAGCGTCACTGCGAGGCGGAGCTGTGGCGTGCGGCGAAGCGCCGCCTGATGGCGAAAATGCTCTCCGAGTTCGCCTACGAGGGGATCATCTCGCCGGTGCCGGACGGCCCGCCCGGAGAAACGTATCGGCTGCCCATCGCCTCGGGGATGACGTATCGTTTCCGCGCCCGGCGCGGCGCATACGGCCACTGGGATGTCGATCCGGACTCCCTCGGACCCGACGCGGACCCGCTGGAGTTCGTCGCCTCCGCGCACGACGGCCTGCTCGGCCTCACCGGTGACACGACCGGCCACCTGATCCGCGAACTCACGGCCACGCTCGCCGCCGACGTTCGGCTCGCCGCCACGGCCCCCTCGGCCGCCGAACTCGCCGACCTCGACCACGCCCGGCTGGAGGGACACCAGACCGGCCACCCCTGGCTCGTCGCCAACAAGGGACGCATCGGCTTCTCCGCCGCCGACGCCGCCCGCTGGGCGCCCGAGGCGCGGGAGCCGGTGGCCCTGCCCTGGCTCGCCGTCCACCGCGACCTGGCGCGCTACCGGGGCGTCCCGGACCTGGACACCCCGGAGCGGCTCTACTCGCAGGAGCTGCACGCGGCGACCCGGGCCGCGTTCGCGGAAACGGTCGCCGAGCGCGGCCGCAACCCCGCGCACTACCTCTGGCTCCCGGTGCACCCCTGGCAGTGGGACCACACCATCGCCCCGCTCTTCGCCCCGCAGATCGCCGCCGGGTCACTGATCCCGCTCCCCAGCGACGGGGATCTGCGGCTGCCGCAGCAGTCGGTCCGCACCTTCCTCAACACCACCCGCCCCGACGCCCGCACGGTCAAGCTCCCCCTCTCCGTCCTCAACACCCTCGTCTACCGGGGCCTGCCCACCCGCCGCACCCTCGCCGCGCCGGCCGTCACCGCGTGGATGCACGGCCTGCGCGACAGCGATGTCTTCCTGGCGGAGGAGGCCCGGCCGATCCTCCTCGGCGAGACGGCCTCCGTCACCGTCGAACACCCGCTGTACGACCGCCTGCCGACCGTTCCCTACCAGTACAGGGAGCTGCTCGGCTGCATCTGGCGCGAACCGATCGGCCCCTACCTCGCGCCCGGTGAGCGTCCGCGCACCCTCGCCGCCCTCCTGTACACGGACCAGTCGGGACGCTCGCTGACGGCGGAGCTGGTCGCCCGCTCGGGGCTCGCGCCGCGCGCCTGGCTCCAGCGTCTCTTCCACGCCCTGCTCCCGCCGCTGCTCCACTTCCTGTACCGCTACGGCACGGTGTTCTCCCCGCACGGCGAGAACACGCTCGTCGTCTTCGACGAGGAGGAGGTCCCGGCACGGCTCGCGGTGAAGGACTTCGTGGACGACGTGAACCTCAGCGCCCGCCCGCTGCCCGAGCTGGACGCGCTGCCGCGGCAGGTGCGGGACGTCCTGCTGACGGAGCCGCCCGGCTTCCTGCCGCAGTTCATCCACGGCGGGCTGTTCATCGGCGTCTTCCGGTACCTGGCGCCGCTGTGCGAGGACCAGCTCGGCGTGCCCGAAGCGGATTTCTGGTCACTCGTCCGGGCGGAAATCCTGGCCTACCACCGGGACTTCCCCGAGCTGCAGAATCGATTCCGGACGTTCGACCTGCTCGCGCCCCGCATCGACCGGCTCTGTCTCAACCGCAACCGGCTCCACCACGACGGCTACCGGGACCGCGCCGAACGGCCGCACGCCACCGTGCACGGTGCCGTGGCGAACCCGCTGCACGGCACCTGACCGGCGGCGGGGCGGGACGGCCGGAAACGAGCGGCCGTCGGCGGTTGTCCGAGGTGGCGGTTAAGGTGACTGCCCTATGACTGACACCTCCGGGAAGCCCGGTCTCCGAGAACTGCTGCACGCCGCCGTGTCCGCGGTCGGCGGGACCGAGCGGCCCGGTCAGGTCGCCATGGCCGAGGCCGTCGCCGAGGCCATCGAGAACGACACGCACCTCCTCGTGCAGGCGGGCACCGGGACCGGCAAGTCCCTCGGCTACCTGGTGCCCGCCATCGCCCGGGGGGACCGTGTGATCGTCGCCACGGCGACGCTCGCGCTGCAGCGGCAGCTCATCGAGCGCGACCTCCCGCGCACGGTCGAGGCACTGCACCCGCTGCTGCGGCGGCGCCCCGAGTTCGCGACGCTCAAGGGCCGGTCGAACTACCTGTGTCTCCACCGCCTCCACGAGGGCGTGCCGCAGGACGACGAGGAGGGCCTCTTCGACCAGTTCGAGGCGGTGCAGGCGGCCGGGCCGCCGAGCAGCCGCCTCGGCAAGGACCTGCTGCGGCTGCGCGACTGGGCGGACGAGACGGAGACCGGCGACCGGGACGCGCTGACGCCCGGCGTCTCCGACCGTGCGTGGGCGCAGGTGTCGGTGTCGTCCCGCGAGTGCCTGGGCGCCACCCGCTGCGCCTACGGCGCGGAGTGCTTCGCGGAGGCCGCGCGCGAGCAGGCGAAGCTGGCCGAGGTCATCGTCACGAACCACGCGCTGCTCGCCATCGACGCGATCGAGGGGGCGCCGGTCCTCCCCGGGCACGACGTGCTGATCGTGGACGAGGCGCACGAGCTGGTGTCCCGGGTCACCGGGGTGGCGACGGGCGAGCTGACGCCCGGCTCGGTCGCCCGCGCGGTGCGCCGGGCCGCGAAGCTGGTGGACGAGAAGGTCGCCGACCAGCTCCAGACCGCGTCGGAGACGTTCGAGCGGCTGATGGAGCTGGCGCTGCCCGGCCGGCTGGAGAAGCTCCCCGACGACCTCGGGTACGCGCTCGCCGCCCTCCGGGACGCCGCGCGGGCCGTCATCACCGCCCTGGGGAACACGCGCGACGCCTCCGTCGCCGACGAGGACGCGGTGCGCAAGCAGGCGCTGGCCTCGATCGAGACGGTGCAGGACGTGGCCGAGCGCATCGTGCAGGGCTCCGAGTACGACGTGGTGTGGTTCGAGCGGCACGACCGCTACGGCGCCTCGCTGCGCGTCGCGCCGCTGTCGGTGTCGGGGCTGCTGCGGGAGAAGCTGTTCGCCGAGCGGTCCGTCGTCCTCACCTCGGCCACGCTGAAGCTCGGGGGCGACTTCGACGGTGTCGGCGCCTCGCTGGGGCTCGCTCCCGAGGGGCGGCACGGCGAGGAGTTCCCGGAGTGGCGGGGGCTCGACGTCGGCTCGCCGTTCGACTACCGCAAGCAGGGCATCCTGTACGTCGCGCAGCATCTGTCGCCGCCCGGCCGGGAGGGCAGCCGGAGCGACATGCTGGACGAGCTGGCGGAGCTGATCGAGGCGGCGGGCGGCCGGACCCTCGGCCTGTTCTCCTCGATGCGGGGAGCGCAGGCGGCGGCCGAGGAGCTGCGCGGGCGCCTCGACATGCCGATCCTCCTGCAGGGCGAGGAGACGCTCGGCGAGCTGATCAAGACGTTCGCCGAGGACGAGGCGACCTGCCTGTTCGGCACGCTGTCGCTGTGGCAGGGGGTGGATGTGCCGGGACCGAGCTGCCAGCTCGTGGTGATGGACCGCATCCCGTTCCCCCGGCCGGACGACCCGCTGGTCAGTGCCCGGCAGAAGGCCGTGGAAGAGGCCGGGGGGAACGGTTTCATGGCGGTGGCGGCGACGCACGCCGCTCTGCTGATGGCGCAGGGAGCGGGGCGGCTGGTCCGGGCCACGGGGGACCGGGGCGTCGTGGCGGTCCTGGATCCGCGGCTGGCCAAGGCGCGGTACGGCGGCTTCCTCCGGTCGTCGATGCCGGACTTCTGGTACACGACCGACCGCAATCAGGTGCGGCGCTCACTGGCCGCGATCGACGCGGCAGCGCGGGACGCCGCCGCGTCGTGAGGAGGGTGCCGGCGGCGTCAGACGCGCCGCATGACGGCGACGACCTTGCCCAGGATGGTGGCCTCGTCACCCGCGATGGGCTGGTAGGCCGCGTTGTGCGGGAGGAGCCAGACCTGTCCGTCCTCGCGCTTGAACCGCTTGACGGTCGCCTCGCCGTCGAGCATGGCGGCGACGATGTCGCCGTTCTCCGCGACGGGCTGGCGGCGGACGGTGACCCAGTCCCCGTCGCAGATGGCCGCCTCGATCATGGAGTCGCCGACGACCTTCAGGACGAACAGCTCACCGTCGCCGACGAGCTGGCGCGGCAGGGGGAAGACGTCCTCGACGGATTCCTCGGCGAGGATCGGCCCGCCGGCGGCGATGCGGCCGACGAGCGGGACGTAGGAGGCGGCCGGCTTGCCCGCGGTGTCGGCGGCCTGGGGGACCGGCGTCTCCGCGCCCCTGACCTCGTACGCGCGGGGCCGGTGCGGGTCGCGGCGGAGGAAGCCCTTGCGCTCCAGGGCCATGAGCTGGTGGGCGACGGACGAGGTGCTGGAGAGGCCGACGGCCTGGCCGATCTCCCGCATGGACGGCGGGTAGCCGCGGCGCTGGACGGAGTCGCGGATGACCTCGATCACGCGCCGCTGCCGGTCGGTGAGGCCGGAGCCGTCGGCGCGGATGCCTGGCGGGCGGCCGGGGAGGGGGCGTGGGGCGGAATCGTCCGGGGCGGGCGTGGTCACCGGGGCGGCGGTCCGGTCCTGGCGGCGCTCGGCCGCGGTGATGGCGTCGTCTGCTGCGGTGGTCATGTCGGCCCCTTCTCAGGCTGGTACTCCCTGGTCACACAACGGTAGTTGCTATCGAAAGGTTGCGCCAAACACACGTTCGAGTGAAAAATCGCTGATCAGCCCACCCGGCCGGGGGGGCGGGGTGTAAAGCGGGCCGGGCGCAGTGCGGGGTTGCGTGCGAAGCGTCACCGCCCGTGCGATAGCCTCCCTGGCGTCCGTCGCCGGCGCCGTTCCCGGGGCGATGCGGGACGCTTCGTCGGAACCGTCCGACACGCGCGGCGGCCGATCGCCCTCAGACCCTACATGTAGTGGTTTGATGTCTGGCGACTCCCCACAAATAGTGGTCCGGTCGCGCGTGAGTGCCATCGATCGCCTATGCTGGGGGTACCCCGAGAGGGCGTGCGAACGCCCGGTTCGGGGAAGGCGGAGCCGTATGCCCTGCGGGGCTTCGGCACGCTGTGTGACCGATGCGCGTCAGCCGGGAGAAGGGACGAGACCCATGCACTGCCCCTTCTGCCGCCACTCCGACAGCCGCGTCGTGGACAGCAGGACCGCGGACGACGGCACGATGATCCGCCGCCGCCGCCAGTGTCCGAACTGCACGCGCCGCTTCACGACCGTCGAGACGGCGTCGCTGATGGTGATCAAGCGCAGCGGCGTCACCGAGCCGTTCCGCAGGGACAAGGTCATCGCCGGCGTGCGCAAGGCGTGCCAGGGCCGTCCCGTCACCGAGGACGCCCTCGCCCAGCTCGGCCAGCGCGTGGAGGAGGCCGTGCGCGCCACCGGCAGCGCCGAGCTGTCCACGCACGACGTCGGACTCGCCATACTCGGTCCGCTCCGCGAGCTGGACCTGGTGGCCTACCTGCGGTTCGCGTCGGTCTACCGTGCGTTCGACTCGCTCGAGGACTTCGAGGCGGCCATCGCCGAACTCCGCGAGCGGGAACGACCACCCGCCGCCGCGGGCGCGGCGGACGCGCCCGCCGGCCGGCCGGCCACGACCGGCTGACACCGGCCCCGGCACCCCCGCTCCGCCGCCCGCACCGGCGGTCCGGCGCGGTGCCGCGACACACAAGAGTTTGTCCGGGGCGCACCCGTGCGTCCCGGTCACCGGAACCGAACCTGCGACCGGACCGAGCCGGTCGCACCAGGGCGTCATGCCCGTACAGGGAGGCGGAATGACTGAGACGACGAGCGGCCCGGCACGCGGGTCCCGCGCCAAGGGCGGCAAGGGGACCAGGGGCCTGCGGATCGAGCGCATCCACACCACCCCCGGAGTGCATCCGTACGACGAGGTGGTCTGGGAGCGCCGGGATGTCGTCATGACCAACTGGCGCGACGGCTCGATCAACTTCGAGCAGCGTGGCGTCGAGTTCCCCGACTCCTGGTCGGTGAACGCGGTCAACATCGTCACGAGCAAGTACTTCCGCGGCGCGGTGGGGACGCCGCAGCGGGAGGCGAGCCTCAAGCAGCTCATCGACCGCGTGGTGCGGACCTACCGGGCGGCGGGCGAGGAGCACGGCTACTTCGCCGAGCCCTCCGACGCGGAGATCTTCGAGCACGAGCTGACCTACGCGCTCCTGCACCAGATCTTCAGCTTCAACTCGCCCGTCTGGTTCAACGTCGGCACCGCGCAGCCGCAGCAGGTCAGCGCCTGTTTCATCCTCTCCGTCGACGACTCCATGGAGTCGATCCTCGACTGGTACAAGGAGGAGGGGATGATCTTCAAGGGCGGCTCGGGGGCCGGCCTGAACCTCTCCCGCATCCGCTCCTCCAAGGAACTCCTCACCTCGGGCGGCAACGCCTCGGGTCCCGTGTCGTTCATGCGCGGCGCCGACGCGTCGGCCGGGACGATCAAGTCGGGCGGCGCCACGCGCCGTGCGGCCAAGATGGTCGTGCTCGACGTGGACCACCCGGACATCGAGGCGTTCATCGACACCAAGGTCAAGGAGGAGGAGAAGATCCGCGCCCTGCGGGACGCGGGCTTCGACATGGACCTGGGCGGTGACGACATCACGTCCGTCCAGTACCAGAACGCCAACAACTCCGTGCGTGTGAACGACGAGTTCATGCGGGCCGTGGAGGCGGGCGAGAAGTTCGGGCTGCGGGCGCGGACCTCCGGCGAGATCATCGAGCACGTGGACGCCCGGGCGCTGTTCCGGCGGATGGCGGAGGCGGCCCACGCGTGCGCCGACCCGGGCATCCAGTACGACGACGTGATCAACCACTGGCACACCTCCCCGGAGAGCGGCCGGATCAGCGCGTCGAACCCGTGCAGCGAGTACATGCACCTGGACAACTCCTCGTGCAACCTCGCCTCCCTCAATCTGATGAAGTTCCTCGATGACGACGACGAGGGCAACCAGTCCTTCGACGCCGTGCGCTTCGCCAAGGTCGTCGAGCTCGTCATCACGGCGATGGACATCTCCATCTGCTTCGCCGACTTCCCGACGCAGAAGATCGGCGAGACGACCCGCGCGTTCCGCCAGCTCGGCATCGGGTACGCCAACCTCGGCGCCCTCCTCATGGCGACCGGTCACGCGTACGACTCGGACGGCGGCCGCGCCCTCGCCGGCGCGATCACCTCGCTGATGACGGGCACCTCCTACCGCAGGTCCGCCGAACTGGCCGCGATCGTCGGCCCGTACGACGGCTACGCGCGCAACGCCGACGCGCACAACCGCGTCATGCGCCAGCACGCCGACGCGAACGGGGCGGCCGTCCGCATGGACGACCTCGACACCCCGGTCTGGGCGGCGGCGACCGAGGCGTGGCAGGACGTGGTGCGGCTCGGCAAGAAGAACGGTTTCCGTAACGCCCAGGCGTCCGTGCTCGCCCCGACCGGCACGATCGGTCTGATGATGGACTGCGACACGACGGGCGTGGAGCCGGACCTCGCGCTGGTGAAGTTCAAGAAGCTCGTGGGCGGCGGGTCCATGCAGATCGTGAACAACACCGTCCCGAAGGCGCTCAAGCGCCTCGGCTACCAGCCCGAGCAGGTCGAGGCGATCGTCGCCCACATCGCCGAGCACGGCAACGTCGTGGACGCCCCGGGGCTCAAGCAGGAGCACTACGAGGTGTTCGACTGCGCGATGGGGGAGCGCTCCATCGCCCCCATGGGCCACGTGCGGATGATGGCGGCCGCCCAGCCGTTCCTCAGCGGCGCGATCTCCAAGACCGTCAACATGCCGAGCACCAGCACGGCGGACGACGTCGCCCAGATCTACATGGAGGGCTGGAAGCTCGGCGTCAAGGCGCTCGCCGTCTACGTCGAGAACAGCAAGGTCGGCCAGCCGCTGTCGGCGAAGACGAAGGAGACGGAGAAGGCCGCCGCTCCCGAGCCGGAGAAGGTCGTCGAGTACCGTCCGGTCCGCAAGCGGCTGCCGAAGGGCCGGCCGGGGATCACCACCTCGTTCACGGTGGGCGGGGCCGAGGGCTACATGACGGCCAACTCCTACCCGGACGACGGGCTCGGCGAGGTCTTCCTGAAGATGTCCAAGCAGGGTTCGACCCTGGCGGGCATGATGGACGCCTTCTCGATCGCCGTGTCGGTGGGCCTCCAGTACGGGGTGCCGCTGGAGACGTACGTCTCGAAGTTCACCAACATGCGGTTCGAGCCGGCCGGCATGACGGACGACCCGGACGTCCGGATGGCGCAGTCGATCGTGGACTACATCTTCCGGCGGCTGGCGCTCGACTTCCTGCCGTTCGAGACCCGGTCCGCGCTCGGCATCCACACGGCCGCCGAGCGGAAGCGGCACCTGGAGACCGGGTCGTACGAGGCGTCCGACGAGGACGTGGACGTGGAGGGCCTGTCCCAGTCCGCGCCGCTGCAGGCGGACACCCGGCCGCCGGCTCCCGCCGCCGTCTCCGTGCCCGAGCCCGCGGCACCCGAGGCGGCGACGGAGCGCCCGGCTCCGCGTGAGGCCCACAGTTCGACGGAACTGCTGGAGATGCAGCTCGGCCTGAACGCCGACGCGCCGCTGTGCCTGTCCTGCGGCACGAAGATGCGCAGGGCGGGGAGCTGCTACCTCTGCGAGGGCTGCGGCTCGACCAGCGGCTGCAGCTGATCCCCCGACCGGAGGCGGGGGTGCCGATCCGGCACCCCCGCCTCCGGCGTGCGCGGAGTCCCGCCACCGGGCCTGGTACGGCGATCGCCGCTGTGGCATGCCCGGATCCAGGACCCCCCTGTTCGAACACGCCCTGCGGCTGCACCGGCTGACGCCCGGCGGCCCACTGCCCGACGAGGGCGAGTCGTATCCCGATGAAGAGCTGCGCGGTGGCGCGTGGCGTCCCGAGGTGCCGCGTCCGGACTGGCGTGCCGCCATGCGGGCCTGTCTTACCGAAGACAACGGGGCATGGACCTGGCCGGCCGACACGGTGATGCCCGGGCTCGGTCTGCGGCATCTCCACGAGGATCCGCCGGCCGCGGGGGCGTGAGCGCGCCCCCGGCGTCGGCCACCGGTCACCTGTGTGGCGTGCTCGTGCGGCCGTGGTCCGGGAACCGGGTGAGCATGGGGGCATGAGCGGCGCGATTCTCGTCACAGGGGGCACGGGGGAACTCGGACATGAGGTCGTGCGCCTCCTGGCCGAGTGCGGCCGGGAGCTGCGCGTCCTCAGCCGGCGGGACCGTCCCGGTGGTGCCGGATGCGCGGTGGACTGGCACGTCGGTGACCTCGGCACCGGCGACGGCCTCGACGCCGCGCTGGCCGGCGCCGGCACCGTCGTCCACTGCGCCACGACGGCGGGACGCGCCGACGTCGCCGCGACGCGCCGGCTCACGGCCGCGGCGCACCGTGCCGGCGTCCGGCACCTCGTCTACATCTCCATCGTCGGAATCGAACGCGCTTCGGCCTTCCCCTACTACCGGGCGAAACTCACCTGCGAGCGGATCGTCGTGCGCAGCGGCCTGCCGTGGACCGTGCTGCGGGCGACGCAGTTCCACACGCTCGTGGCCCGGTTCGCGCTGGCGCAGCGCAGGCTGCCCCTCGCCCTGACGCTCGGCGGTGTGCCGCTGCAGCCCGTGGACGCGAAGGAGGTGGCCGGGCGGCTGGCCGAACTGGTGCGGGGCGCCCCGGCGGGACGCGTCCCCGACATGGGCGGCCCCCAGGTGCGGACCCTGGACGAGATGACCCGCACCGCCCTGGCGGCGGACGGGAACCACCGGCCGGTCGTGCCGCTGCGGCTGCCCGGCAAGCTGTTCCGGGCGCTGCGGGCGGGCGCGCTGCTGGCGCCGGACGCCGCGGTGGGGCGGGTGACGTTCGACGACTTCCTCGCCGCCCGCTGACCGCCGGCGGGGCGGTGGAGCCCGGCCGACCCGTGGGGGATTTGGGCGCGTTGGCCGTACGATGGCGCGGTGCTGGTGAAGTGGATGCGCTGTACCGTGGTCGACCGAGCCGGTTTCGAGCGGGGGCAGCGGAAGTGGGCGGGCCTGCTGGGCGAACCGGGTTTCCGCGCCCAGGGCGGCGGCTGGAGCCGGGGGCGGCCGGACGTCGTCCACCTCTTCGGCTTCTGGGAGAGCCGGGCGTTCTACGACTCCTTCATGGCCCGCTCGCACGACCGGCTCGCCGCAGCGCAGTCCGGCACGTACCAGGACATGCAGGTGCGGCTCTTCGAGTACCGGTTCGACGTGAAGACCGGCTTCGAACCCCGCTTCACAGAGGCGGACCTTCTGCGGGTGGCGCACTGCCAGGTGCACCGGGAACGTGCCGAGCACTTCTCGCTCATGCAGGAGAAGGTGTGGAATCCGGCGATGGCCGGTTCCCCCGGCATGCTGCGCGGCGTCTTCGCCGAGGCGGAGAAGGAGAGCGAGTTCCTTGTCCTGTCGATGTGGGACTCGGCGGCCGAGCGCGCCAAGTACCGCACCGAACGCGTGGAACGTCTCGCGCTGCGGGCGCAGATCGGCGCGGATGTCGCCGCGATACAGGGCGATGTCATCGACATGGAACCGCTGTGGACCGTCTGAGGCGCTGATGTGGCGGCATGTGGGGGGTCGCATAGGCTGGGGCGCATGGCACAGCCCCGGCGCATCGTCCTCCTGCGGCATGGCGAGTCCCAGGGGAACCACGACGACTCCGTCTACGCGCATGTCCCCGACCACGCCCTGGAACTGACGCCCAAGGGGCGCGCGCAGGCGCGGACGGCGGGGGAGCGGCTGCGGGAGGTCTTCGGCGACGAGCGCGTGTCCGCCTACGTCTCCCCCTACCGGCGCACGCACCAGACCTTCCAGCTCCTCGGCCTGAACCCCACCCGTGTGCGGGCGCGGGAGGAGCCCCGCCTGCGCGAACAGGACTGGGGCAATTGGCAGGACCGCGAGGACGTGCGGCGCCAGAAGCGGTCCCGCGACGCCTACGGCCACTTCTTCTACCGCTTCGCGCAGGGCGAGTCGGGCGCCGACGTCTACGACCGGGTGGGCGCCTTCCTGGAGAGCCTGTGGCGCAGCTTCGAGGAGCGGGACCACCCGCCGAACGTCCTGCTCGTCACGCACGGGCTGACCATGCGGCTGTTCTGCATGCGCTGGCTGCACTGGACGGTCGCCGAGTTCGAGTCGCTGTCGAACCCCGGGAACGGCGAGACCCGCGAACTGCTGCTCGGGCGTGACGGGCGCTACCACCTCGACCGCCCCTTCGAGCACTGGTACACACCCGAGCGCCCCTTCCAGGGCTGGTGCGCGTAGGCTGAGCGGGCCATGCCGTACGAACCTCCCACCCACCGTGTGGAACGCTCGATCCGCGCCACGACCGGCGCGCGTGTCGTCGCCGGTGTGGACGAGGTCGGCCGGGGAGCGTGGGCCGGGCCGGTCACGGTCTGCGCCGCCGTCACCGGGCTGCGCCGCCCGCCCGAGGGGCTGACCGACTCCAAGCTGCTCACCCCGCTGCGCAGGACCGCGCTCGCCGAGGTGCTCACCGGCTGGGTGACCGCCTTCGGGCTCGGGCACGCGTCGCCGCAGGAGATCGACACGCTCGGCATGACCGCCGCTCTCCGCCTCGCCGCCGGACGCGCCCTCGAGGCCCTGCCCGAGCGCCCCGACGCCGTCATCCTGGACGGCAAGCACGACTACCTGGGAGCCCCCTGGCGCGTCAGGACGGTCATCAAGGGCGACCAGTCCTGTGTCGCGGTGGCGGCGGCATCGGTCATCGCCAAGGTCAGGCGGGACGCGATGCTCGCGGAACTCGCGCCGCAGCATCCCGACTTCGGCTTCGACAGCAACGCGGGCTATCCCTCGCCCACGCACCGTGCGGCCCTGGAGGAGTGGGGTCCGACGCCGCACCACCGCCGTTCCTGGGCCTTTCTGGACGCCCTGCCCCGCTGGCGCCATCTGAAGCTCCCCTCCCACCGCGACGCGTCGGTCACCGAGACCCTGGAGGACGCGGGCCAGCTCGGCATCTTCTGACGCCTCCCCGGCCCGGCCACCGCTTCAAGGTCTGTCCGGCGTGTCCCGTCGCGGGACAGGCGGGATCCGCCGGACAGACCCCTATCCCTGCACCGCGAGCACGAGGGGCAGGACCGCGTCGGCCCCGGCCCGCCGCAGTGCCCTCGCCGCGAGAGCCAGCGTCCATCCGGTGTCGGTGAAGTCGTCCACGAGCAGGACCGGTCCGCCGGCGGTGGCGATCGCGGCGGCGGTGTCCGGCGGTACGGCGAGTGCCGAGGACAGCTCGGCGACGCGGCGCGCCCCGTTGCTGCGGTGCGGCGCGGGACCGGAGCGGGTCACCGTGCCGAGCAGCGGCATCCGGCCGACCGACGAGATCCGCTCGCCGAGCGACGCGACGAGCCGGGGGCGGGCGTCGGAGGCGATCGTGACCACACCGGTCGGGCGGTTCGGCGCACCGGCCTCGCCCGAGTGCCATCCGCCGGGGCCGCGTGCCCAGTCGGCGAGCATGGCGACGACGGCGTCCAGGACATCGCCGGGCAGCGGGCCGTCCCCGGCGCCGGGTGACAGGAGCGGGCGCAGCCGGTTGCCCCAGCCGATGTCCGACAGCCGGCCGAGGGCGCGACCGGTGGCGGCCTGTTCGCCCGCCGGGATGCGGCCCTTCAGGGCCACCCCGGCGGCGGCCAGACCGCTGGGCCACATGCGGCGCGGTTCGACCGCGGATCCGGCCCGCCGCAGCTCACCGCGCGCGGCCGCCAGCGCATCGGCCGGGACGCCGGGGTCGTGCACGGGGCCGGCGCAGGTGTCGCACCGGCCGCACGGCGCCGCCTTCTCGTCGTCGAGCTGCCGGCGCAGGAACTCCATGCGGCAGCCGGTGAGCGACGCGTAGGCGCGCATCGCCTCCCGCTCGCTCTCGCGCTGGCGGCTCACGCGCGCGTAGCGCTCGGCGTCGTAGGACCAGGGGCGGCCGGTGGCGCTCCAGCCGCCCTTCTCCCTGCGGACGGCGCCGTCCACGTCGAGGACCTTGAGCATGATCTCCAGGCGGGATCTGCGGAGTTCGACGCGCGGCTCGAGCGTCGGGACCGACAGGGGGCCGCCGGCCGAGGCGAGGACGTCGAGCGTGCGCCGGACCTGTTCCTCGGGCGGGAAGGCGAGCGAGGCGAAGTACCGCCAGATCGCCTCGTCCTCAGCTCCGGGCAGCAGCAGCACCTCCGCGTGTTCCACACCGCGGCCCGCACGGCCCACCTGCTGGTAGTAGGCGATGGGGGAGGCGGGTGAGCCGAGGTGGACGACGAAGCCGAGATCCGGCTTGTCGAAGCCCATGCCGAGGGCCGAGGTCGCCACGAGGGCCTTGACCCGGTTGGCCAGCAGATCGGCCTCGGCCGCCGCACGGTCGGCGTTCTCCGTGCGGCCGGTGTACGGGGCGACGCGATGGCCCCGCGCGGCGAGGTGGGCGGCGACGTCCTGGGCCATGGCGACGGTGAGGGTGTAGATGATGCCCGAGCCCGGCAGGTCGTCGAGGTGGGCGTCCAGCCAGGCCAGACGGTGTGCGGCGTCCGGCAGCGGCAGCACCGCGAGCCGGAGGCTCTCGCGGTCGAGCGGACCGCGCAGCACCAGGGCCTCCGCGGAGTCGGCGCCCGTCCCGAGCTGCTCGGCGATGTCGGCGGTCACACGCGCGTTGGCCGTGGCCGTCGTCGCGAGCACGGGGACGCCGGGGCGGAGTTCGGCGAGCATGGTGCGCAGCCGCCGGTAGTCGGGGCGGAAGTCGTGCCCCCAGTCGGAGATGCAGTGGGCCTCGTCGACGACGAGGAGCCCCGTGGTGGCGGCGAGACCGGGGAGCACGGTGTCGCGGAAGTCGGGGTTGTTCAGGCGTTCCGGGGAGACCAGCAGTACGTCCACACCGCCGTCGGCGATCTCGGCGCGCACCGTCTCCCAGTCCTCGGCGTTCGAGGAGTTGATGGTGCGGGCGCGGACCCCGGCCCGCTCGGCGGCCTCGATCTGGTTGCGCATGAGGGCGAGCAGCGGCGAGATGATCACGGTCGGTCCGCTGCCGCGCGCCCGCAGCAGCGCGGTCGCCACGAAGTACACGGCGGACTTGCCCCACCCGGTGCGCTGGACGACGAGGGCGCGCCGCCGCTCGGCGACCAGCGCCTCGACGGCGCGCCACTGGTCGGTGCGCAGCCGCGCGTCGCCGTCACCGACCAGGCGGGCCAGTACGGCGTCGGCCTCGGCGCGCAGCGCTGCGTCCGCCTGGCCGGGGTGGGCGGGTGATCCCGCGGGTGAGTTCCGCATGCCCTCATGCAACCGGACCGGGCGGGCCGTCCGCCACTCCGCCCTGTGGACAACTCCCCATCGCGCCGATCATCCGATGATCGCCCGTGCCTGTGGACAACGGCCGACGCCGACCGCCGCGTCCGGCGCATGCTCCTCGGCATGACACGACACAGCGCTTCGTTCCCGTTCCTCCCGCCGTCCGCCGACCGCGGCCCGATCCTCCGCGGCCCGGCCGAACTGGCCGCCGCCCTGCCCCATCTCCTCGGCTACCGGCCCGACGACTCCATCGTCCTCATCGGACTGCACGGACCGCGCGGATCGCTGGGCGGCCGCATCCGCACCGGCATCCCGCGCGACCCCGCCCGCTGGAACGAGACGGCCGACCACCTGGCGGCCTGTCTCGCGCGAACCGGCGGGAAACCGGGCGGCGGGCCGGACGCGGCGATCGTCTGCCTGTGCCAGGAGCCACCGCCGGGAGCCCCGGCGGCCGCGGCCGCCGAACGCCTGACGCCGCTCGCCCAGCGGCTGCGGACGGCCTGCGGTGCCCTCGACATCCCCGTCGTCGAGGCGCTGTACGTCGCGCACGACCGTTTCTGGTCGTACTGCAGCCCCGGGACCGACGGCTTCGCGGAGGAGGGCAGCCCCCTTCCGCGGGGCTGGGCGTCGCCGCTCGCCGCGGCGGCCTCCGGCACCCGGCCGCCCGGCTCGCTCGCGGAGATCGAGCGGCGGCTCACCCCGGGGGCCGGCATCCTCGTCGCGCCCCAGGTCCGTGCCTTCGACGAGGTCATCGGCGCACTGCTGCCCCGCATGATCGGCGACGCGGTGGGGGTCGCCGCCGTGCGCGCCGAGACCCAGGAACTGGCCGAGCGGCTGGTGCGGCGTCTGCGGCGCGCCGGGGGCTGCGAGGAGCGCGGACCGTCGGCCGCCGACGCCAGGGACGACGCCCTCATCACCTCCGCGGAGGCCGCCCGCCTCGTCGTCGGACTCGACGACAGAACCGCCCGCGACCGTGCCGCCGAGTGGATGGAGGGCACCGACGCGCCCCACGCCCTGCGGCTGTGGTCGGCGCTCGCGCGCCGCTGCGTCGCCGAGTACGCGGGGTACGCGGCCGCCCCCCTCACGCTGGCCGGGTGGGTCCTGTGGTCGACCGGGGATCCCGCCGGGGCGCGGATCGCGCTCGGGCACGCGCTGTGCGCCGACCCCGAGTACACCTTCGCCAGGCTGCTGGAGCAGGCGTGCCGCGAGGGGATCGATCCTGAGCCGCTGCGGCAGACCATGCGGCGGGAGCGGGCGGATCGCACGCGCCGGGCGGGGGGTTCCGGCGCCCTATGATCACGGCATGCCCTACGACCCGTCGGACTTCCCGCCGTTCGCCGTCACCGTCGATCTGGTCGTGCTCACCGTCCGCCGGCACGCGCTGTGCGCGCTCACCGTCCGCCGGGGGGAGGAGCCCCATCGCGGGGAGTGGGCGCTCCCCGGCGGATTCGTCCGGACCGACGAGGACCTGGCGTCGGCCGCCGCGCGCGAACTGGCCGAGGAGACGGGGCTGCGCACCCAGGATTCCGGCAGCCACGCCGCGGCCCACCTCGAACAGCTCGCCACCTACGGCGATCCGGGCCGCGACCCCCGGATGCGGGTGGTCAGCGTCGCGCATCTGGTGCTGGCGCCCGACCTCCCGGCACCCACCCCCGGTGGCGACGCGGGCGGCGCTGAGTGGACACCGGTCGGCCGGCTGATGGGCGGCGCGGCGGAGGAGCGGCTCGCCTTCGACCACGCGCGGATCCTCGCGGACGGAGTGGAGCGCGCGCGCTCCAAGATCGAGTACTCGTCGCTCGCCGCCGCCTTCTGCCCGCCCGAGTTCACGGTGGGGGAACTGCGCCGGGTGTACGAGGCGGTGTGGGGTGTCTCCCTCGATCCCCGGAACTTCCACCGCAAGGTGACCGGTACGCCGGGGTTCCTCGTGCCGGTGGGCGGCACCACGACCCGGCAGGGCGGCCGTCCCGCCCAGCTCTTCCGGGCGGGCGGCGCCACCGTGCTCAATCCGCCGATGCTCCGTCCCGAGGTCTGACCCCGAGGCCGGGCGGAGGCGTCCGGTCCCGGGCTCCGCAACATCCGCGCGTTGCCCGGAAAATCCGTTTTGTCCCGTTAGGGTGCCTGCAGTGCACGCTCGACGGGAGAATCGATGATCCAGGCCATCGGACTCACCGGCGTCGCCCGGCGCGGCCGGCCGCCGGCAGTTGACGACCTCACCTTCGAGGCGCGCCCCGGCCATGTGACGGCGCTGCTCGGGCCATCGGGAGCCGGCAAGTCCACCGCGCTCCGGCTCATGCTCCAACTCACCCCGGGGCGGGGCGTCGCGCTGTTCCGGGGCAGGCCCCTGTCCCTGGTGCCTCACCCGTCGCGCGAGATCGGCACCCTCCTCGGCGACGTGCCCGGGCATCCGCGCCGCACCGCGCTCGGACACCTGCGGATGCTCGCCGCCGCGGCCGGGGTCCCCGCCTCCCGCGCCGAGGAGGTTCTCGACGTCGTGGGGCTCAGCGGGCTCGCCGGCCAGCGGCTCGGCCTGTTCTCGCGGGGCATGGACCGCAGGCTCGGGCTGGCGATCGCCCTCCTCGGCGACCCGCACACCCTCGTCCTGGACGAACCGGCCGACGGCTTGTCCCCCCGTGAAACCGCCTGGTTGCACGGCCTGCTGCGCGGCTACGCCGACCAGGGCGGCACCGTGCTCGTCACCGCGCGCGACGCGGAGCGGACCGCCGCGCTCGCCGACCGCGTGGTGAGCCTCGCGCACGGGCGGCTCGTCGCCGACCAGCTCGCGCACGATTTCGCCCGCACCCGCCTGCGTCCCCGCGTGGCCGTCCACACCCCGCACGCGGAACGGCTCGCCGCCGCCCTGGCGCAGGAGTTCCGGCACCGGGAGGCGGGCGCCGGGGGGCCGGCCGAAGCCGTCCGCGAGTCCGGGACCCGCATCTCCGTGTACGGCAGCACCTGCGCCGTCGTGGGCGAGATCGCGTACCGGCACCACATCGTCGTCCACCAACTCGCCGACGAGATCGGTGACTCGGGGGACCGCAGCGCCGCCGGGCCGCTGCACCGCGCGGACGGCCGGGCCGCTCCCACCGCCACCCACGTACCGGTCGCACGCCCGGCTCCCGGTACCGACTCCGGTTCCCTGGTCGGAGCCGATGCCCTGTCGCAGTCCGGTCCCGGTGACCACTCCGACCATGAAGGGGAGGATCCGCGGGCACTCCGGCCCCCTCCGGCGCTGCCGCCACGCCTGTCCACCCTCCCCACCGCCGGACCGACTTGGCCGCTGCGCTACGAACTGCGGCGGTGGACCGGTGTCCGCACCGGCTGGGTCCTCATGGTCACCGCCCTCGTCGCAGGACTCGGCACGGCCCTGTGGCTCCAATCGGCCGGCGTGCGCCCGCTGGAACGCGCCCTCACCGGCTGGGCGGAACCGCTGCCGCTGCCCCCCGTCGCCATGGCGGCCGGCCTGCTCGGGGCGCTCGCGTTCGGACAGGAGTTCCGCTACCCGGCGCTCGCGCCCGCGCGCGTCCCGGTGGCCCGCAGGCTCTCGCTCCTCACCGGAAAACTGATCGTCTCCAGTGCGGCCGCGCTCGCCCTGTGCTGCGGCACCATCGTCCTCAACTCCGCGGCGCTCCACCTCTTCCTCCCGCAGCGGACGCCCGGTGTCGACGCCTGGGACACCGCGTTCCAGGGAATCGCCGTGCTCACCGTGGGCTGCGCGTGGGCCGGTGTTCTCGCCGCCGGGATCTTCCGCTCCACGCTCGTCGGGCTCGCCGCCGTGGCGGCCGTGCCGCTGGGGGCGGCGCCCGCGCTCCGCGCCTTCCTCGACAGCCCGGCGGGCGCGTCGCTCGACGGACTCCCGGGGCGCTTCCAGGCGCTCACCACCCTTCCGTTCCCGTTCGGAGTCGATCGCTGGCTGTCCGCTTCCGCGCACCTCGCACCCCAGCCGGTCGGCTGGGCACTGGCCCTCTCACTGACCGTGCTCCTCGGCGGATACGCGCTGATCAGCCTGCGCAACGGACTGCGCTGAACCACCCGTGCCCGTCCGGGCGCACCCGGCACCCGCGCCGGTGCGCCTTCCAACTTCCCAGTCCAGGCCCGCAATGTGCGTGGGGAGTCCATTTCCTTCCGGTTAGACGTCAATTATGCAGGAGTCGCCGATCACCCTTTCGTGTGCTTTTCACCAAAGACCTCAAGGTGCCAACGGGCGTCGCCGACAAAGGAGGCGTGACTACCCTTGCGCACTCGATGATGACCACCTCCCGCTCGGCCGAGGCCGGGCCGGCGCCCACCGGCGGCCTCGACCGGTACTCGTACGCCGAGTCCACCGGCGCCGCACGCACCACCAACGCCCTCGCCTGGGACACCGGCGACTCCGACATGGCCCGCGTCGGCCGCCGTACCGCGGGCAGCCGCGGCCGCGGCCTGCACGGGCAACTCGTCCAGCAGCTCGGCCAGATGATCGTCTCCGGCGACCTGGGCGCGGACCGCCCGCTGGTCCCCGAGGAGATCGGGCAGCGGTTCGAGGTCTCGCGCACCGTGGTCCGCGAGTCCCTGCGGGTCCTGGAGGCCAAGGGCCTCGTCAGCGCCCGCCCCAACGTCGGCACCCGCGTCCGCCCCGTCGGCGACTGGAACCTGCTCGACCCCGACATCATCGAGTGGCGGGCGTTCGGCCCGCAGCGCGAGGACCAGCGCCGGGAGCTGAGCGAACTCCGGCTCACCATCGAGCCCCTCGCGGCGCGCCTGGCCGCGGGCGACACCCGCGAGGAGGTCCGCCAGCGCCTGGGCGACATGGTCGAGATCATGAACCACGCCCTCGGCCAGGGCGACGCCCTCACCTTCTCGCGCGCCGACGCCGAGTTCCACGCCCTCCTGCTCCAGGCCGCGGGCAACCGCATGCTGGAGCACCTCTCGGGGATCGTCGGCGCGGCCCTCCAGGTGTCCGGCGGGGTCGCGTCCGGCTGCGAGCACCCGACCGAGGCGTCCGTCGGGCTCCACCAGCGCATCCTGGAGGCCATCACCGCCGGCGAGCCGGGTGCCGCCGAGGCCGCCATGCGGCACCTGCTGGCCGCTCCGGCCGAGACTCCGGCGGCCGGCCAGCCGGCCGCCGCGGGCGCCGGCGCCGACCATGTCGTTCCCGCCCCGCGCGAGCACTGACCGCCCTTCCGGCACCCCGCGCTCGGCGTCACGGAGCGTCGTCGGGGCCGGCCATCGCCGGGCTCCGGCGGCGCATGCGCACCGCCCGTCACCCTCGGCAGCGCGGGTGTGACTCGCGCCACGCCGAAGCCGCGTAACGCTTCGGGAAGCAGCGCGATGTCCCAAGAGGTGGCCGCGGCGGCCGGACGAACGTCCGGTCCCAGGCCCACCGCAACCGTCGGCGCCGTGTGCCGGCGGTCAGGGTTCCGCTTCCCTTGAGCGGGCTCCAAGCCGTTCCCAGAGTTTCCGAGAGGTTGTTCGTGTCGGCCAGCACTTCCCGTACTCTCCCCGCGGAGATCGCCGAGTCCAATTCTGTGATGGCGCTCATCGAACGGGGAAAGGCTGAGGGGCAGATCGCCGGCGACGATGTGCGCCGGGCCTTCGAGGCCGACCAGATCCCGTCAACCCAGTGGAAGAACGTTCTGCGCAGCCTCAACCAGATCCTCGACGAGGAAGGCGTGACGCTGATGGTGAGTGCCGCCGAGGCGCCCAAGCGCACCCGGAAGAGTGGCGTCGCGAAGACGACGGCCAAGCGCACCGTGACCAAGACCGTGGCGGCCAAGACCGTTCCGGCGAAGAAGGCCACGGCCGTGGTACGCCCGCAGGATCCGTCCGTGGACGGTGACGGCGCCGCGGCGGACGGCCCCGCCGCGCCGCAGCGGCCGGCCGCCGCGAAGAAGGCCGCGGCCAAGAAGGCGCCCGCGAAGAAGACCGCGGCCAAGAAGACGGTGACGAGGAAGACCGCGGCGAAGAAGACCGCCGGGGGCAAGGACGAGCCGGCGAAGAAGGAGATCGTCGACGAGTTCCTCGACGGCGACGAGGAGACGCTGGAGGAGCCGACCGAGCGCGCCGTGCGTGCCGGTGCCGCCGACGCCCCCGAGGGCAAGCAGGAGAACGAGGGCTTCGTCCTGTCGGACGACGACGAGGACGACGCCCCGGCCCAGCAGGTCGCCGCGGCCGGCGCCACCGCCGACCCCGTCAAGGACTACCTCAAGCAGATCGGCAAGGTCCCCCTGCTCAACGCCGAGCAGGAGGTCGAGCTTGCCAAGCGCATCGAGGCGGGCCTGTTCGCCGAGGACAAACTCGCCGGCGCCGACAAGATCGCCCCCAAGCTGCGGCGCGAACTGGAGATCATCTCCGAGGACGGCCGCCGGGCGAAGAACCACCTGCTGGAGGCCAACCTCCGCCTCGTCGTCTCCCTGGCCAAGCGCTACACGGGCCGCGGCATGCTCTTCCTCGACCTCATCCAGGAGGGCAACCTCGGCCTGATCCGTGCCGTCGAGAAGTTCGACTACACCAAGGGCTACAAGTTCTCCACCTACGCCACCTGGTGGATCCGGCAGGCGATCACCCGGGCGATGGCCGACCAGGCGCGCACCATCCGCATCCCGGTGCACATGGTCGAGGTGATCAACAAGCTCGCCCGCGTCCAGCGCCAGATGCTCCAGGACCTCGGCCGTGAGCCCACGCCGGAGGAGCTGGCCAAGGAGCTGGACATGACGCCCGAGAAGGTCGTCGAGGTCCAGAAGTACGGCCGTGAGCCGATCTCGCTGCACACCCCGCTGGGCGAGGACGGCGACAGCGAGTTCGGTGACCTGATCGAGGACTCCGAGGCCGTGGTGCCGGCGGACGCGGTGAGCTTCACGCTGCTCCAGGAGCAGCTGCACTCCGTCCTCGACACGCTCAGTGAGCGTGAGGCGGGTGTCGTCTCGATGCGCTTCGGTCTCACCGACGGGCAGCCGAAGACGCTGGACGAGATCGGCAAGGTCTACGGCGTGACGCGCGAGCGCATCCGGCAGATCGAGTCCAAGACCATGTCGAAGCTGCGGCACCCGTCGCGCTCCCAGGTCCTGCGGGACTACCTGGACTGATCCGGGACCGGACGAGGGCACACGTACGGCCGCCCCTCCCCCCACACCGGGGGAGGGGCGGCCGTACGTCTGTCAGGGGCATGGGCGCGGGTGGGATGCGCAGAGGGCTGCCTCGGGGCCGTGCAGCGGCCCGAGGGGCGCTCCCGGAGCCCGCTCGGGGCCTTCCGCCGTGTGTGGTGGCACGCGGAATACGCCCGTGACGGAGCGAGCGGGTGGAGCGAAGGGCGGTCATCCCCGGTGGGACCGGTGGACGACCGCCCCGGCCCGGCGCGGCCGGGCACAGCCCGTCGTCGGGAGAGTGCGGAACGTCAGGGAATCACCGCTCGTCTTCGTGAGCGGTCGCGGGAGTCGCGGTCAGCTTCTCCGTCTCGTCCTGTATTTCCGCGGCGATCTTCTTGAGCTCGGGCTCGAACTTGCGGCCGTGGTGGGCGCAGAAGAGCAGCTCTCCGCCGCTGGTGAGGACCACGCGGAGATACGCCTGGGCACCACAGCGATCGCAGCGGTCCCCGGCCGTCAGCGGGGTCGCGGGGGTCAGAACAGTAGTCACGTCGCCTCTTCTCTAGCTCGACGAGCTGTCGTACCAGGGACAACATCCAACCAGGCCGAGAACGTTCCCGCTCGCGGCTTTCTTCCAAAGGTTTCTTCCGGGATGGCCGGACGCTGCCCGGTGGCGGCGAATGAGCCGTATTGCGGTGTTGTCGCTTCGTTAACGCATGTCGAGTGGTGGTTGTTCCTGCCTGCTGCCCCGGGGTCCCGGGGCTTCCCTTCCGTTCAGAAGGACGTGCCCGGAGCCTAAAGGGTTCATGCCTCGAAGGGAACGTGATGTACACGTCACCCAGACGAGTTATCGAACACGTGAGCGACGCTCGGTTACCCTGGATCTTCCCGGGGAGCCGCGCAACCGCTCCACAGAGCCTCGGTACCCTCTGAGCGGCGACTGCCACCCGATTTGGATTCAGCGAGGAGCGAACTGCGTGACCGCCGACACGTCCGTGCCAACCGCCGCACTGCTGAACGGGCCCGACGACGGTGGCACCTACACCGCGCGTCACCTGCTCGTTCTGGAGGGCCTCGAGGCGGTGCGCAAGCGCCCCGGCATGTACATCGGGTCCACCGACAGCCGCGGGCTCATGCACTGCCTCTGGGAGATCATCGACAACTCGGTCGACGAGGCCCTGGGCGGCCACTGCGACCGGATCGACGTCCTCCTCCACGAGGACGGCTCCCTGGAGGTCCGGGACAACGGGCGCGGCATCCCCGTGGACATCGAGCCCAAGACCGGCCTGTCGGGCGTCGAGGTCGTGATGACCAAGCTCCACGCCGGCGGCAAGTTCGGCGGCGGCGCCTATGCGGCCTCCGGCGGCCTGCACGGCGTCGGAGCCTCCGTCGTGAACGCCCTGTCCGCCCGTCTGGACGTCGAGGTGGACCTGGGCGGCCACACGCACGCCATCAGCTTCCGCCGCGGCACGCCGGGCGCGTTCAGCGGAAAGGGTCCCGACGCCCCGTTCGAGGCGGCCGGCGGCCTGCGGAAGGTCAGGAAGGTCCCGAAGGCCAGGAGGGGCACCCGGGTCCGCTACTGGGCCGATCGCCAGATCTTCCTGAAGGACGCCCGCCTCTCCCTGGACACGCTCCACGCCCGCGCGCGGCAGACGGCGTTCCTCGTCCCGGGCCTCACCATCACCGTCCGTGACGAGCGCGGTGTCGACGGTGCGGAGCCGACCGAGGAGGTCTTCCGCTACGACGGGGGCATCAGCGAGTTCTGCGAGTACCTGGCGCCGGACAAGCCCGTGTGCGACGTGCTGCGGCTGACCGGGCAGGGCACGTTCAAGGAGACGGTCCCCGTCCTCGACGACCGGGGCCACATGATCCCCACGGAGGTCAAGCGCGACCTCGACGTCGATGTTGCCCTGCGCTGGGGCACCGGCTACGAGACGACGCTCAAGTCGTTCGTCAACATCATCGCCACCCCCAAGGGCGGGACGCACGTCGCGGGCTTCGAGCGCGCCGTCATGCGCGGTGTGAACGACGCGCTGCGCTCCGCGAAGCTGCTGCGGGTCGCGGAGGACGACATCGTCAAGGACGATGCCCTGGAGGGGCTCACGGCCGTGGTGACGGTCCGGCTGGCCGAGCCGCAGTTCGAGGGGCAGACGAAGGAGGTCCTCGGCACGTCGGCGGCGTCCAGGATCGTGGCGCAGGTCGTGGGCAAGGAGCTGAAGGCGTTCCTCACCTCGACCAAGCGCGACGCGAAGCAGCAGGCCCGCGCGGTCCTGGAGAAGGCCGTCGCGGCGGCCCGCACGCGGATCGCCGCCCGGCAGCACAAGGAGGCGCAGCGCCGCAAGACGGCCCTCGAGTCCTCGGCGCTGCCGGCGAAGCTGGCCGACTGCCGCAGCGACGACGTGGACCGCAGCGAGCTGTTCATCGTCGAGGGCGACAGCGCGCTCGGCACGGCCAAGCTCGCGCGGAACTCGGAGTTCCAGGCGCTGCTGCCCATCCGCGGCAAGATCCTCAACGTCCAGAAGTCGTCCGTCTCCGACATGCTGAAGAACGCCGAGTGCGGCGCGATCATCCAGGTGATAGGAGCTGGGTCGGGGCGGACGTTCGACATCGACCAGGCGCGGTACGGCCGTGTCATCTTCCTCGCCGACGCGGACGTGGACGGCGCGCACATCCGCTGCCTGCTGCTGACCCTCTTCCAGCGCTACATGCGGCCCATGGTGGAGCAGGGGCGCGTCTTCTCGGCCGTTCCGCCGCTGCACCGCATCGAGCTGAGCAACCCGAGGAAGGGGCAGGAGAAGTACCTCTACACCTACTCGGACAACGAACTGCGCGAGACGCTGCTGGACCTGGAGCGCCGCGGCGTCCGGTACAAGGAGTCCATCCAGCGGTACAAGGGCCTCGGCGAGATGGACGCCGACCAGCTCGCGGAGACCACCATGGACCCGCGCAAGCGCACCCTGCGGCGGATCAACATCAGCGATCTCGACGCGGCCGAGGAGGCGTTCAGCCTGCTGATGGGCAATGAGGTGGCGCCGCGCCGCGAGTTCATCGCGAGTTCGGCCGCGACGCTGGACCGCTCCCGCATCGACACCTGACGCGGACCCCGTACGGACCCCGGGCCGGCTCTCCGGTCCGGGGTCCGCCTGTTCGACCGTTGCAATTTTCTTGCGTCAATTGCGTTAGCCTTGCGCGCATGACACGACGACTTGCTCAGGTAGCGCAGAAGGTGGGGGTCAGCGAGGCGACGGTCAGCCGGGTCCTCAACGGCAAGCCCGGGGTCTCGGAGGCGACCCGGCAGGCCGTGCTGACCGCGCTGGACGTCCTCGGGTACGAGCGGCCCACCCAACTGCGCGGTGAGCGCGGCCGGCTGGTGGGTCTCGTCCTGCCCGAGCTCCAGAACCCGATCTTCCCCGCCTTCGCCGAGGTGCTCGGCGGCGTCCTGGCGCAGCGGGGCCTGGTGCCCGTGCTGTGCACCCAGACGCCCGGCGGCATCAAGGAGACCGACTACGTCGATCTGCTCCTCCAGCAGCAGGTGTCCGGTGTGATCTTCGCCGGCGGTCTGTACGCCCAGGGCGACGCGTCGCACGACCACTACCGGCTGCTCGCCGAACGGCGGCTGCCCGTCGTACTGATCAACGCCTCCGTGCCCGGCCTGCCCTTCCCCCGCGTGTCCTGCGACGACGCGGTCGCGGTGGAGCAGGCGTGGCGGCATCTGACCTCGCTCGGGCACGAGCGGATCGGTCTCGTGCTCGGGCCGCCCGACCACATGCCGTCGCAGCGCAAGCTCGCGGCGGCCGTCGCCGCGGCGGAGGCGGGGGGCGGCGAACTGCCCGAGGAGCGGGTCGCCCGTGCCATGTACACCCTGGAGGGCGGGCAGGCGGCGACCGTGACCCTGCTGGAGCGGGGGGTGACCGGTGTGATCTGCGCCAGCGACATCATCGCCCTCGGTGCGGTGCGGGCGGCGCGCAGGCGCGGCCTTTCGGTGCCGGGCGACCTGTCGGTGGTCGGGTTCGACGACTCGGCCCTCATGACCAGCACCTCCCCGCCGCTGAGCACGGTGCGGCAGCCGATCGAGGCCATGGGCCGGGCCGCGGTGGACGTGCTGGCGGCCCAGTTCGGGGGCCGGGACGTCCCCCACGATGAGCTGCTGTTCGCACCTGAACTCGTGGTGCGGGAATCGACCGGTCCGATGCTCGGTGGATGTCGATCCGGCGTCTGATTCTTTCAAGGCGTGCGCGATATCTTGCGCGCTGCTGACGGCGGTGGTTGAGTGTGCGCCACTCTTCAGCCATGCCTGACGAAGGAGTCATCCATGACGCACAGCGCGCGCCGCCGCCGTACGGCGCTGGCGACCACGACCGTCCTCGCGCTCGCGCTCGCCGCCTGTTCCTCCGACGGGGACGGCGGCGAGGGGGCGGACGGCAGGATCCGGCTGGACATCAACGGCCAGCCGCCCGGCACCGACGCCCGCGAGCTGCGCATCTTCGAGGCGGAGATCGCCGCCTTCGAGGAGGCCCACCCCGAGATCGACATCGTTCCGCACGAGGGCTTCATGGAGCCCGAGACCTTCAACACCCGCATCGCCAGCGGTGACCTGGAGGACGTGTTCTACGTCTACTTCACCGACCCCGCCCGCCTGATCGAGCAGGGATACGCGGCCGACATCACCGACCACCTGGCCGACGTGCCCCACCTCGACGAGGTGAAGCCGGAGCTGAACCAGGTCTTCCAGGACGCGGAGGGCCGCCAGTACGGCATACCCACCGCCAACTACTCGATGGGCCTCCTCTACAACCGAGACCTCTTCGAGCAGGCCGGGCTCGACCCCGACGCACCCCCCACCACCTGGGACGAGGTCCGCGAGGCGTCCGACGCGATCGCCGACATCGGCGGCGGCGTGACCGGCTACGGCGAATGCGCCATCGACAACACCGGCGGCTGGCACCTGACCAGCGAGATCTACTCACGCGGCGGCGAGGTCGCGACCCAGGACGGCGACCGCTGGCGGGCCGCGTTCAACGACGCCCCCGCCCGCGAGATGCTGGAGACGCTCCACGCCATGCGCTGGGAGGACGACTCCATGGGCAGCGACCAGATGCGGTCCTGCGAGGACCTGATGATCGCCATGGGCGCCGGCCAGCTCGGCATGTACGTGGCCGCTCCCGACAACATCCCCACCATCGTGCGCCAGTACGAGGGCACGTACGAGAACCTGGGGCTCGCCCCCATCCCGGACGGACAGGGCACCCTCATCGGCGGCGAGGGCTACATGATCAACGCGAACGCGTCGCCCGAGGTGATCGAGGCCGCCCTCACCTGGCTCCAGTGGCGGTTCGTCAACCCCGACGAGACCGAGCGCCGCATCCAGCAGCGGCTGGACGACGACCAGCCGGTCGGCCTGCCCATGCCCCCCACCCCCGACATCTGGGTGGACGGCGAGACCCGCGACGCGGTCGAGGCACTCAAGGAGGAGCACGCCAACGTGCCGGTCGGCAACGTGGCCCCGTTCATGGACGCCGCCCCCTCCATCCCGGGCCGGATCGAACCGCCGTCCGCCCAGGAGGTCTACGCCATCCTCGACGGGGTCGTGCAGGGCGTGCTGACCGACCGCGACGCGGACATCCAGGGACTCCTGGACGACGCCGAGCAGCAGGTCAACAGCGTCTACGACGCCCTCTGACATGGCCACCCCCGCAACGCGCCGCCGGCTGGCGGAGCACGTCACCGCCTACGGCTTCCTGTGCGCCGCGCTCGTCGTCTTCTCCCTCTTCGCCTGGTACCCGGTCCTCCGCAACGTGCTGCTGAGCTTCCAGGAGGTGAACTTCGTCCGCGGCACGAGCTGGGTCGGCCTGGACAACTTCACCCGCGTCCTGGACGACCCGCTGTTCGCCACGGCCTGGCGCAACACCGCCGTCTTCTCGCTCTACGCCCTGGTCCTCGGCTTCGGCGTGCCCTTCGTGACGGCCGTCCTCATCAACGAGTTCCGGCACGCGAGGGCGTTCTTCCGGGTCCTCGTCTACCTGCCGGTGATGCTGCCCCCGGTCGTCGTGTCCCTGATGTGGCGGTGGTTCTACCAGCCGGAGGGCGGTCTGATCAACGAGGTGCTCGGCACCGCGGGACTGCCCACCCCCGACTGGACCAACGCGTCGGACACCGCGCTGATCTCCCTGGTCATCGTCTCGACCTGGGCGAACATGGGCACCGCGACCCTCATCTACCTCGCGGCACTCCAGACGATCCCCGGCGAGCTGTACGAGTCGGCGGAGCTGGACGGCGCCGGCGTCCTGAAGCGCCTGTGGCACGTCACCATCCCGCAGACCCGCTTCGTCATCCTGATGCTCCTGTTGCTCCAAGTGATCGCCACGATGCAGGTCTTCACCGAACCCTTCGTGATGACCGGCGGCGGCCCCCAGGACTCGACCGTCACGGTGATGCTCCTCATCTACCGCTACGCGTTCCGCTACAACGACTTCGGCGCCGCCAGCGCGATGAGCCTGATGCTGCTCCTGGTGCTCGCCGTCTTCTCCGCCGCCTACCTGCGGGTCACCCGCGGCAGGCAGAACTGAGGCCCGCCATGCGCACCCTCGTACGGCCCGCCGTGCTCCGGACGCCCCGTGGCCGGCTGATCTACTGGACCCTCCTCACCCTGACGCTCGCGCTGTTCGTCCTGGCCTTCCTCATACCGCTCTACTGGATGGTCACGGGCGGCATGAAGAGTTCCCCCGAGCTGGCCAGGACACCCCCGACGTACATCCCCGAGGAGTGGCACCCGGGCAACTACACCGACGCCTGGGACGAACTCGACCTCGCCCGCTACTTCGGCAACACCCTGGTCCTGATCGGCGGTGCCTGGCTGCTCGGCCTGGCCGTGCAGCTTCCCGCCGCCTACGCCCTGTCCAAGCTCCGCCCCCGGTTCGGCCAGGTGGTGCTCGGACTGATGCTCCTGACGCTCATGGTCCCGGCCACGGCCCTGCTCGTGCCGACGTATCTGACGGTCTCGGACCTGGACCTCATCAACAACCCGGCCGCGGTCTGGCTCCCGGCGGCGGCCAACGCGTTCAACATCTACGTACTGAAGAACTTCTTCGACCGCATACCCGACGACCTGCTCGACGCGGCCCGCATGGACGGCGCCGGGCCGCTCACCACCATGTGGCGCATCGTCCTGCCCCTCTCCCGCCCGATCATCGCCGTGGTGTCGATCCTCTCCATCACCGCCCTGTGGCGCGACTTCCTGTGGCCGCTGGTCGTCCTGCCCGACCCGGCCGAACAGCCCATCACCGTCTACCTCCAGCGGATCGCCGACACCACGTCGCTCAACCTGCTGACCGCCGGCCTGGTCCTCGCCAGCCTGCCCCTGGTCATCGTCTTCCTGCTCTTCCAGCGCCACATCCTCGCCGGCCTCACCGCGGGCAGCCTCAAGGGCTGAGCCCCGGAAAGGAACCATCCGTGCCGCACAACCCCACCGCATGGTGGCGGTCCGCCGCCATCTACCAGGTGTACGTCCGCAGCTTCGCCGACGGGGACGGTGACGGCACCGGCGACCTCGCCGGTGTCAGGGAACGCCTGCCGTACCTCGCCGGGCTCGGCGTCGAGGCGCTGTGGTTCACGCCCTGGTACGTCTCCCCGCTGGTCGACGGGGGGTACGACGTGGCGGACTACCGCGCCATCGACCCCGCCTTCGGCACTCTCGCCGAGGCGGAGAAACTCATCGACGAGGCCCGCAGACTCGGCCTGCGCACCATCGTGGACATCGTCCCGAACCACGTCTCGGCCGAACACCCCTGGTTCCGGGCCGCCCTCGCCGCCCCGCCCGGCAGCCCCGAGCGCGACCTCTTCCACTTCAGGCCCGGCCGGGGCGCGGACGGCGAGCTGCCGCCCAACGACTGGACCTCCGAGTTCGGCGGCGTCCCCTGGACCCGCACCACCGATCCCGACGGGACACCGGGCGACTGGTACCTGCACCTGTTCGCCCCGGGACAGCCCGACCTCAACTGGGCGCATCCGCGCGTCCGCAGGGAGCACGAGGACATCCTGCGCTTCTGGTTCGAACGCGGGGCGGCCGGCGTCCGCATCGACTCCGCGGCCCTCCTCGCCAAGGACCCGGCCCTGCCCGACTTCGACCCCGACCGGGACCCCCACCCGTACGTGGACCGGGACGAACTCCACGACATCTACCGCTCCTGGCGCGCCATCGCCGACGCCCACGACGGCGTCCTCATCGGCGAGATCTGGCTCCCGGACGCCGAACGCTTCGCCCGCTACCTGCGGCCGGACGAACTCCACACCGCCTTCAACTTCAGCCTCATGTCCTGCCCATGGGACGCCGAGGCCCTGCGGGAGTCCATCACGACGACCCTCGCCTCCCACGCGGACGTCGGAGCCCCGGCCACCTGGGTGCTGTGCAACCACGACATCACCCGGACCGTCACCCGCTACGGCCGGGCGGACGACACGGGGTTCTCCTTCGCCGCCAAACGGTTCGGCACCCCCACCGACCTGGCCCTCGGCACCCGCCGCGCCCGCGCCGCCGCGTTGCTCACCCTCGCGCTCCCCGGAGCCGTCTACCTCTACCAGGGCGAGGAACGCGGCCTGCCCGAGGCGGAGATCCCCCTCGACCGCATCGTCGACCCGATGCACCGGCGGTCCGGCGGCGTCGACCCGGGGCGCGACGGCTGCCGCGTCCCCCTGCCCTGGGAGGGCAGCGCCCCGCCCTACGGCTTCGGCGGCGCGGCGACCTGGCTGCCCCAGCCCGGCGACTGGGCGCCGTACACCGCCGAACGGCAGGACGCCGACCCCGACTCCATGCTCAACCTCTACCGCACCGCCATCCGGCTGCGGAACGGCAGGACCGGCCGGGACGATCCCGCGCTCACCTGGCTCGACGTCCCCGACGGCGCGCTGGCGTTCGCGTGCCCGGACGGCCTGGTCTGCGTGGTCAACCTCGCCGCCGAGCCGGTGGCGCTGCCCGCTCACGCGGCTGTCCTGCTCAGCAGCGCTCCCCTGGACGGAACGGGTCTGCTGCCGCCGGACACGGCGGTCTGGCTGCGGAGCTGACCCGTCCGCCACGCGTGCCCCGCGCCCCCTGCCGCCGCACAAGGCGCGGGGCACGTCCCGTCCCTGCCTAAGCTGGGGCCATGTCCGTCCCGACCACCGACAGCGGCGCCGGCGCAGCCGTTCCGAGCACCGGCCGCATCCCCGTCGTCGTCCTCACCGGATTCCTCGGCAGCGGGAAGACGACGCTCCTCAACCACCTGCTGCGCAACCGGGCCGGCGTCCGCATCGGCGCGGTCGTCAACGACTTCGGCGACATCCCGGTCGACGCGCTGCTGGTCGCGGGCCAGGCGGACGCCATGGCGACCTTCGGGAACGGCTGCCTGTGCTGCGCGGTGGACACCGAGGACCTCGACCTGGCGCTGGAGCGCCTCAGCGCTCCCGAGGCCGGCATCGATCTGATCGTCGTGGAGGCGAGCGGCCTGGCCGAGCCGGCCGCCCTCGTCCGGATGATCCTCGCCGGCGACGCGCCCCGCACCGTCTACGGCGGCCTCGTCCACGTGGTCGACGCGGGCGAGCCGGACCGCGCCGGGCACCCGGGCTTCGCCGACCTGATCGTCCTCAACAAGACCGACCGTGTGGGCGCCGGGCGGCGCGACGCGCTCGTCACCGCCCTCCGGGAGGCCGCGGGCGGCACGCCCGTCGTGGCCGTCGAGCACGGGCGGATCGACCCCCGGCTGCTCCTCGACCCGGAGGCGGCGCCCGCGCCCGAGCGCGGCGCGCGGCAGCTCTCGTTCGCCGACCTCGTCGCCGGCGACCCCGACGACCATGCGCACGGACACGGCACGGACCACGCAGGCCACCCGCACGAGGCGTACACCGCGGTGTCGTTCCGCACGGAGCGGCCGCTCGTCCCCGCGGCCCTGATGCGCTTCCTCGACACCCGGCCCGAGGGCCTGTACCGGATCAAGGGGCACGTGTCGTTCGGGCCGCCCGGGGCGGACGGCGGCGGCGGACGCTACCTCGTGCACGCAGTCGGCCGCTTCGTGCGCTTCTACCCGTCCGTCCCCGCCGCGGGCGGCGACGACCCGACCGCGCTCGTCCTGATCGGCGCCGGCATCGACGGCGACGGCCTCCTCGCGCGCCTCGACGCCTGCACCGCGACCGGGGAGGACGCCGACGGGCCGCAGAGCGAGGGGATCATGGCGGTCCTCCGCTTCACGGACACCCCCGACGACACCGGCGGCGACCCCGCGGCGGCCCGCTGACCGGGCCGCCGCGCCGCGCTCACACCGGACCCGCGACCACCGCCACGACCTTGCCGAGCGGCGCGCCCGAGCCGTCCCGGCGCGGGTCGGGCTCCGGCAGCTCCAGGGGTGAGCCGCCCGCCGTCGCGGCCCGCGCAGGCGCCGCGCCGGCCCAGGCGAACGTCAGCCGCTCCTCGCCCTTCAGGAACCGCTGGCAGCGCACGCCGCCCGTCGCGCGCCCCTTGCGCGGGTACTGGTCGAACGGCGTCAGCTTCGCCGACCCCAGCGAGTCGTCCAGGGTCCCGCTGCCGCCGGCCACCGTGAACACGACGGCCTCCCCCGCGGGATCGACCGCGGTGAACGACAGGACCTTCGCCCCCTCGCCCAGCTTGACGCCCGCCATGCCGCCCGCCTGCCGGCCCTGCGGCCGCACCTGCGCCGCCTGGAACCGCAGCAACTGCGCCTCGTCCGTGATGAAGACGAGGTCCTCCTCACCCGTGCGCAGCTCGACCGCGCCCACCAGGCGGTCGCCCTCCCGCAGGGCGATGACCTCCAGCTCCTCCTTGTTCGCCGGGTAGTCGGGCACGACGCGCTTCACGACGCCCTGCTCGGTGCCGAGGGCGAGCCCGGGGGAGGACTCGGACAGCGTCGTCAGGCAGAGGACCGTTTCGTCGGGCCGCAGCGACAGGAACTCCGACAACTGGGCGCCGCCCGCCAGGTTCGGCATGGCGGGGGTCTGCGGGAGCTGCGGGAGGTCGATGACCGACAGGCGCAGCAGCCGGCCCGTCGAGGTGACCGCGCCGATCTCGGCCCTGGTCGTGGTGGCGACGGCCGACACGATGACGTCGTGCTTCGTCCGCTTGGCGCGCGGCTCGCCGCCCGCCGTGTCGTCCACCGTGCGCGCGAGGAGACCGGTGGAGGACAGCAGCACGCGGCACGGGTCGTCGGAGACCTCCAGCGGTACGGCCTCCGCCGTCGCCCCGTCCGACTCGACCAGGACGGTGCGGCGCGGCGTCCCGTACTTCTTGGCGACCTGCGCCAGCTCGGCGGAGACGAGCTTGCGCAGCTCGCTGTCCGACTCGAGGATGCGGGTCAGCTCGTCGATCTCGGCGGTGAGCCGGTCCCGCTCGGCCTCCAGCTCGATCCGGTCGAACCGCGTGAGACGGCGCAGCGGCGTGTCGAGGATGTACTGGGTCTGGATCTCCGACAGGCCGAACCGGCCGATCAGGGCCTCCTTGGCCGCCGCCGCGTTGTCGCTGGAGCGGATCAGGCGGATGACCTCGTCGATGTCGAGGAGCGCCACGAGCAGGCCCTCGACCAGGTGCAGCCGGTCGCGCCGCTTCCCCCGCCGGAACTCGCTGCGCCTGCGGACGACCTGCAGCCGGTGGTCCACGTAGACCTCGAGCAGCTCCCTCAGACCGAGCGTCAGCGGCTGCCCGTCGACGAGCGCGACGTTGTTGATGCCGAAGGTCTCCTCCATGGGCGTCAGCTTGTAGAGCTGCGCGAGGACCGCCTCGGGGTTGAAGCCGTTCTTGATCTCGATGACGAGCCGCAGCCCGTGCTCGCGGTCGGTGAGGTCCTTGACGTCGGCGATGCCCTGCAGCCGCTTGGCGTTGACCAGGTCCTTGATCTTGCCGATGACCTTCTCCGGGCCGACGGTGAACGGCAGCTCCGTCACCACGAGACCCTGGCGGCGGGCCGTCACCTTCTCCACGGCCACGCTCGCCCGCATGCGGAACACGCCGCGCCCGGAGGCGTACGCGTCGCGGATGCCGTCGAGCCCCACGATCTGCCCGCCCGTCGGCAGGTCGGGTCCGGGGACGAACCGCATCAGCGTGGCGAGGTCGGCGTTCGGGTGGCGGATGAGGTGCCGCGCCGCCGCGATGACCTCGACCAGGTTGTGCGGCGGCATGTTGGTGGCCATGCCGACGGCGATGCCGCTCGACCCGTTCACCAGGAGGTTGGGGTAGGCCGCCGGCAGGGCCAGCGGCTCCTGCTCGCTGCCGTCGTAGTTGGGGACGAAGTCGACGGTGTCCTCGTCGATCGACTCCACCATCAGCCCGGCCGCCGGCGCGGAACGGCACTCCGTGTACCGCATGGCGGCGGGCGGGTCGTCGTTGCCGAGGGAGCCGAAGTTGCCGTGGCCGTCGACCAGCGGCAGGCGCATGGAGAACGGCTGCGCCATCCGCACCAGGGCGTCGTAGATGGCGCTGTCGCCGTGCGGGTGGAGCTTGCCCATGACCTCGCCGACGACCCGGGCGCACTTCACGTAGCCGCGGTCGGGACGCAGGCCCATGTCGTGCATCTGGTAGAGGATGCGCCGGTGGGCCGGCTTGAGGCCGTCGCGCGCGTCGGGCAGGGCGCGCGAGTAGATCACCGAGTAGGCGTACTCCAGGAAGGAGCCCCGCATCTCCTCGACCACGTCGATGTCGAGGATGCGCTCCTCGAACTCCTCCGGCGGCGGGGTTTTCGAACTACGGCGGGCCATCGCGGCGCGGGCTCCTTCGTACGGATGGACGGGTGCGGACGCGGACCATTGTGGACCGCCCCTCCGACAACCGGGAACTTCACACAGCCCGGCTCACCTTGCATAAGGTGACAGCAGATCCGAGCCGTCCGAGAGAAGGGACCTCATGCCCATGGGCCACACGGCCACCCCGCAGGATACCGTCGGCGGGCTCACCGCTACCGAGCACAGGCTGGCCAACGGGCTGCGCGTGGTGCTCTCCGAGGACCATCTCACCCCGGTCGCCGCCGTGTGCCTGTGGTACGACGTCGGCTCGCGCCACGAGGTCGCGGGCCGCACCGGCCTCGCGCACCTCTTCGAACACCTGATGTTCCAGGGCTCGCAGCAGGTCGAGGGCAACGGCCACTTCGAACTGGTGCAGGGCGCCGGCGGTTCACTGAACGGCACCACCAGCTTCGAGCGCACCAACTACTTCGAGACCATGCCGGCCCACCAGCTCGAACTCGCCCTGTGGCTGGAGGCCGACCGCATGGGCACCCTCCTGACCGCGCTGGACGACGAGTCGATGGAGAACCAGCGCGACGTCGTGAAGAACGAGCGCCGCCAGCGGTACGACAACGTGCCCTACGGCACCGCGTTCGAGCGGCTCACCTCCATGGTGTTCCCCGACGGCCACCCGTACCACCACACGCCCATCGGGTCGATGGCCGACCTGGACGCGGCCTCCCTCGAGGACGCGCGGGAGTTCTTCCGCACCTACTACGCGCCGAACAACGCGGTGCTCGCCGTCGTCGGCGACATCGACCCGGAGCGGACGCTCGCCTGGATCGAGAAGTACTTCGGCACCATCCCCGCGCACGACGGGAAGCGCCCGCCGCGCGACGGCACCCTGCCGGACGTGATGGGGGAGGAGGTGCGCCGGCTCCTGCGCGAGGACGTCCCGTCGCGCGCCCTGATGTCCGCCTACCGGCTGCCGCACGACGGCACCCGCGAGGCCGACGCCGCGGACCTCGCGCTGACCGTCCTGGGCGGCGGCGAGTCCTCCCGGCTGCACAACCGGCTCGTCCGCCACGACCGCACCGCCGTCTCGGCCGGGTTCGGCATGCTGCGGCTCGCCGGCGCGCCGTCGATGGGCTGGCTGGACGTCAAGGCGTCGAGCGGCGCGGAGGTCGCCGACATCGAGCGCGCCGTGGACGAGGAGCTGGCCCGCTTCGCCGAGGAGGGGCCGACGCCCGCCGAGATGGAGCGCGCGCAGGCCCAGTTGGAGCGGGAGTGGCTCGACCGCCTCGCGACCGTCGGCAGCCGCGCCGACGAACTGTGCCGCTACGCCGTGCTGTTCGGCGACGCCCAGCTCGCCCTGACCGCGGTCGGCCGCATCCTCGAGGTCACGCCGGAGGAGGTGCGCTCGCTCGCCCGGGCCCGCCTGCGCCCGGACAACCGCGCCGTCCTCGTCTACGAACCGGACCCCGGCGCCGCGGACGACGCGGCCACCGGGACCGAGACCGCGCAGCCCGAGGAAGGGGCGGACCAGTGACCGAGCACGCCACTCCGACACCGAGCATGGACCTGCACCCCCGCCCCACCGCGGGCGAGCCGACGCCCTGGGCGTTCCCGGCGCCGGACCGCGGCACCCTCCCCAACGGGATGGCCGTCCTGCGCGTCCACCGCCCCGGCCAGCAGATCATCGCCGTCGAGATCAACCTGCCCGCGCCGCTGGCGGCCGAGCCCGCCGGGCAGGAGGGCGTGGCCACGATCATGGCCCGCGCGTTCGCCGAGGGCACCGACCGGCACACGGCCGAGGAGTTCGCCGCCGAGCTGGAGCGCTGCGGCGCCACCTTCGACGCCCACGCCGACCACCCCGGCGTGCGGGTCTCCCTGGAGGTGCCCGCCTCGCGCCTGACGAACGCGCTGCGCCTCGTCGCGGACGCCCTGCGCGCCCCCGCGTTCCCCGAGCACGAGATCGAACGCCTCGTCCGCAACCGCCTCGACGAGATCCCCCACGAACTGGCCAACCCGGCCCGCCGTGCCGCGATGGCGCTGTACGACACGCTGTTCCCGGCCGAGTCGCGCCTCTCCCGGCCGCGCCAGGGCACGGCGGAGAGCGTCGAACGCGTCGACGCCAAGGCGGTGCGGGCGTTCTACGAGGCCCATGTCCGCCCGGCCGGCGCGACGGCCGTCGTGGTCGGCGACCTGACCGGCATCGACCTCGACGCCGTGCTGGCCGACACCCTCGGCGCGTGGTCCGGGCAGCCGGCCGCCGAGCCCGTGTGGGAGCCGGTCACCGCGGACGACACCGGGCGCGTCGTCATCGTGGACCGGCCCGGCGCGGTGCAGACGCAGCTGCTGATCGCGCGGACGGGACCCGACCGCCACGACCCGGTGTGGGCCGCGCAGCGGCTCGGCATCTACTGCCTCGGCGGCACGATCACCTCGCGCCTCGACCGGGTGCTGCGCGAGGAGAAGGGCTACACGTACGGCATCCGCGCGTTCGCCCAGGTGCTGCACTCCCCCGCGGACGGCACCGGGCTCGCGCTGCTCGGCATCCGCGGCTCGGTCGCGACGGACGTGACCGGCCCGGCGCTCGCCGACCTGTGGCAGGTGCTGCGGACGCTGGCCGCCGAGGGGCTGACCGACGACGAGCGGGACGCCGCCGTCCAGTTCCTGGTGGGCGTGGCGCCGCTCAGCTTCGAGACGTCGGCCGCCGTCGCCGGGACCCTCGCCGACCTCGTGGAGGAGGGGCTGCCGGACGACTTCCAGGCCCGCCTGTACGCGCGGATGGCGGAGACCGGCACCGTGGAGACCACCGCGGCCGTGGTCCGCGCCTTCCCGCTCGACCGGCTCGTGACGGTGCTGGTCGGTGACGCGGCGCAGATCGCCGAGCCGGTACGCGCCCTCGGCATCGGCGAGGTCACCGTCATCGGCGGCTGACCCGCCGCCGCCCGCACGGCCCCGCGTCCTCCCGGGCGCGGGGCCGTCCCGCGTCGTGCGGCGCGTGAAAAGGGCCGGAAAACATTCCTTCACCAGGGGCGCCATCGGCAAGCGCGGATTCTTGCCATACAGTTCGGGTAAAGAGCCGGCAGCAAATGCGGCAAGGGCTGGCGCCGGTGATGGCAGTGGGGGTTTGTCATGCGTATCTCCGCGCACACGGTATGCACGGCAATCCGTGATGACATCGTCGGCGGGGTCCTGCCGCCGGGTGCCCGGCTGGCCGAGGAACAGCTCGCCCAGCGGTACGGGGTCTCCCGCGTGCCCGTGCGCGAGGCGCTGCGGACGCTCGAGTCGGAGGGCTTCGTCGTCTCCCGGCGCCACGCGGGCGCCTGCGTCGCGCAGCCGGGCGACCGCGAGGCGGCCGACCTGCTCGACATGCGCGCGCTGGTCGAGCCCCTCGGCGCCGCCCGCGCGGCCCAGCGGCGCACGGAGGCGCACCTCAAGGTCCTGCGCGGGCTCGTGCGCCTCGGGCGCCAGCGCGCGGGCCAGGGGCACGAGGGCGACCTGCGCTCGCTGGCCGACTGGTTCCACGAGACCCTGGCGCAGGCGACGTGCAGCCCCGGTCTCACGGCGCTGATGGTGCAGTTGCGGCGGAAGGTGACCTGGCTCTACGCGACGGAGCCGGCGTCGCGCGCCGTGGTCCTGTGGCAGGAGCGCGGCGCGCTCGTGGACGCGGTCGCACGCGGCGACGCCGAGCGCGCCCGCGCCCTCGCCGCCGCCCAGCTGGACCGGGCCGCCCCCGTCCGCCGCCAGTTCCGCGCGGTGGCCGTGAGAAGCCCGAAACCTGCTGTAAACACGGCGCGCGGACAGATTTAACAGGCGCCGTATAGACCTGGATCACCGGACGGTCAATTCCATTGCCGGATGAGCCGCCGCAAATAGTCCTGCCCGGAATTACGGGGGGCTTGATCCGTCATTCTCAGACGGTTTCCGGAAGCTCCTCCAAACCTTCGGAAACGAGCCGCGCGAGCCGTTCCACCGCCGCCCGGGCGGCGTCCTCGTCCTCGGCCGGCGACCCGAGCACCACCTCCTCGCCGCGCTCGGCACCGAGCGTCAGCACGGCGAGCAGCGAGGCGGCGTTCACCGGTTCACCGCCCTTCCTGGCGATCGTCACCGGCACACCGGCGGCGGTCGCGGCGCGCACGAAGATCGAGGCGGGCCGGGCATGCAGCCCATCGGCCCAGCCGACGGTGACACGGCGTTCGATCATGCTGTTGCCCTCCGGTGAGGTCGGGGTGGTCGTCCGCTGCCGCGCCGGAGCCCTCGCGAGCCTCCCGCCCGGTCACGGCCCACCGTACGCTGAGGCCATGGCCGCACCCGCCGAGCATCCCTACCCGGCCCACTGGGAGGCCGACGTGGTGCTGCGCGACGGCGGCACGGCCCACATCAGGCCCATCACCCCGGCGGACGCCGACCGGCTGGTCAGCTTCTACGAACGCGTCTCCGACGAGTCGAAGTACTACCGCTTCTTCGCGCCCTACCCCCGGCTCTCCGACCGCGACGTGCACCGCTTCACCCACCACGACTACATCGACCGCGTCGGCCTCGCCGCCACCGTTCGCGACGCCTTCCTCGCCACCGTCCGCTACGACCGCGTCGGTCCCGCTGGCGGCACCGGCGGCGACCGCGCCGAGGTCGCCTTCCTCGTGGCGGACGCCCAGCAGGGCCGCGGTCTCGGCTCGATCCTGCTGGAGCACATCACCGCCGTCGCCCGCGAGCGCGGCATCCGCCGCTTCGAGGCGGAGGTCCTGCCCGCCAACGGCAAGATGATCAAGGTCTTCACGGACGCCGGCTACTCGCAGCGGCGCAGCTTCGAGGACGGGGCCGTCCGTCTCACCCTCGACCTCGCGCCCACCGCCGAGTCGCTCGCCGTCATGCGCGCACGCGAGCAGCGCGCCGAGGCCCGCTCCGTCCAGCGGCTCATCGCGCCGCGGTCCGTCGCGGTCGTGGGCGCGGGACGGCGGCCGGGCGGCGCGGGGCGCACGGTCCTCGCCGCCCTGCGCGCCGGCGGTTTCACGGGGCGCCTCCACGCGGTGAACGAGCGCCTGCCCGCCGGCGTGCGCGAGATCGACGGCGTGCCCGCCCACCCGAGCGTCGGTGCCGTCGGCGAGCCCGTGGACCTCGCGGTCGTGGCCGTGCCCGCCGGGCGTGTCGCCGATGTCGTGACGGACTGCGGCGAGGCCGGGGTGCAGGGCCTGCTGGTCCTGGCCGCCGGGCTGACCCGCGACGAGCAGCGCGCGCTCGTCCACCGCGCGCGCCGGCACGGCATGCGGATCGTCGGACCCGATGCGTTCGGCCTGATCAACACGGACCCGGCCGTACGGCTGAACGCGAGCGCGGCACCCCGGCTGCCCCGCGCGGGGCGGATCGGCCTCTTCACGCAGTCCGCCGCCATCGGGATGGCCGTCCTCGCGGACCTGGAGCGGCGCGGCGCCGGCGGGCCGGGGAGCCCGGGCCTGTCGACGTTCGTCTCCGCGGGCAACCGCGCCGACGTCTCGGGCAACGACCTCCTCCAGTACTGGGACGAGGACCCGGCCACCGGAGTCGCCCTCATGTACCTGGAGTCCATCGGCAATCCGCGCAAGTTCACCCGCCTCGCCCGGCGCACCGCCGCCGCCGGCACGCCCGTGGTCGTGGTGCGCGGCGGCCGGCACACCGGCGGCACCCCGCCGCCGGGCCACGACGTCGTCCCGGGCGGCACCCCGGAGGCCACCGTGTCCGACCTGCTGCGGCAGGCCGGCGTCATCGAGGCCGACACCGCGACCGACCTCGTGGACTTCGGCCTGCTGCTCGCCGGGCAGCCGCTGCCCGCCGGGCCGCGCACCGCCGTCGTCGGGAACGCCGAGTCCCTCGCGCTGGTCGCGTTCGACGCCTGCCGCGCCCAGGGCCTCGACCCGCTGCCGCCGCGCGCCCTGGGATCGGCGGCCCGCCCCGGGGCGTACCGTGCCGCCCTGGCCGCCGCGCTCGCCGACCCGGACACCGACGCCGTCGTCGTCACGGTCGTGCCCGCGCCCCCGGGTGCCGACGGGACGGCGGACGGCACCGGCGGGCTCGCCGACACCATCGCCGGGGCCGCCGCCGGGCACCGGGCGACCGTGGCCGCCGCCGTGCTCGGCGACGACGCCCTGGCCGCCGGCCTCGCGCGGCATGGCATCCCCGCCTACCCCTCCGCCGAGCGCGCCGTCCACGCCCTGGCCCAGGCCGTCCGGCACGCCCGGTGGCGCGCCCGCGCCGCCGAGCCCGGACGCGCCCCCGTCTTCGACGACATCGACGAGGCGGCCGCCGCCCGCCTGCTCGCCGCCACGGCCCCGGCCGGCGGCCAGACCGCCGTCACCCTGGACGACGGCGACGCCCGCGCCCTGCTGGCCGCCTACGGCATCCACGTCCCCGAGGCCCTGCCCGCCCCGACGCCCGACGCGGCCGCCGCGGCGGCCCGTACGCTCGGCTATCCGGTCGCCCTCAAGACCACCGCGCCCCACCTCCGCCACCGTGCCGACCTCGGCGGCAACCGGCTCGGCCTCGCCACCGAGGGCGAACTCCGCCGTGCCCACGCCGATCTGACGCGCCGCCTCGGGGACGCCGCCGACCTGTGGCCCGTCGTCCAGCGGATGGCCGAGCGCGGCGTGGACACGGTGCTCCGCGCCGCCGTGGACCCGGCCGTCGGCGCCGTGCTCTCCTTCGGCCTGGCCGGCCCCGCGTCCGAACTCCTCGGCGACATGGGGCACCGGCCGCTGCCCGTCACCGACCGGGACGCCGCCGAACTCGTCCGCTCCCTCCGCGCCGCCCCCATGCTCTTCGGCTGGCGCGGCGCGGGCCCCGTCGACACCGACGCCCTCGAACGCCTCCTCCTGCGCCTCGGCCGCCTCGTCGACGACCACCCCGAGATCGCGTCCGTCGCGCTCGAACCGGTCGTCGTCGCCCGCCGCGGCGCCGTGCCGCTGGCCGCGACCGTCCGCGTCGCACCGCCGCCGCCCCGGCCCGACCTCGGCCCGCGGCGGCTGCGGACCTGAACGACCGCGCGCGCGGCCGGGGCCGACCGACGCGGCACCGCTGTCGTACCCGCCCCGTAGGATGGTGCACATGGCGAAGACCGGTACAACGTCCCAGGGGCTGCGGGAGGCGATCGAGCGCAGCGGTTACTACCCGGCGCTGGTCGCCGAGGCGGTGGAGGCGGCCGTGGGACGCGAGGCCGTCGTCTCCTTCCTCGTTCACCAGGAGACGACCTTCGACAGCAACGAGGTGCGCCGGCACGCCACCGTCCTCGTCCTCACCGGCACCCGGTTCATCGTCAGCCACACCGACGAGCAGGCCGCCGACTCCTCCGCGCCCGCCCCGTACGCCACCACCTCGACCGAGTCGGTCAAGCTGTCCCGGATCTCCTCCGTGGTGCTGAGCCGCGTCGTCTCCGAGCCGCAGTCCTACGTCCCGGGCACCCTGCCGCGCGAGGTCGTCCTCACGATCGGCTGGGGTGCCGTCAACCGCATCGACATGGAGCCCGCCGCCTGCGGCGACCCCAACTGCGACGCCGACCACGGCTACACCGGCTCCAGCACCGCCGACGACCTGTCGCTGCGCGTCAGCGAGGCGGGCGACGGTCCCGAGACGGTCCGTCAGGCCCTCGACTTCGCCCAGGCGCTGTCCGAGGCGACGGCGGCGGCGGGCAGGTGACGCACGCCCCGGCCCCCGACCCCGTGCCACTCGACCCGCGCGAAGCCCCCGTGCCCCGCTACGGCGGCGGCTCCCTCGCCGACCTCCTGCCCGCGGTGGCCGCCGGGCTCGAAGTCCCCGGCTTCTCCGCGGACCTGGGGGTGGAGCCCGCCGACCGCGTGTGTGTCTTCCTCGTGGACGGCCTCGGCTGGGAGTCCCTCGTGGCCCACGCGTCGGAGGCCCCGTTCCTCGCCTCGCTGCTGCCGTCCTCGCGCGGCGGCGCCGGCGAGCCCATCACCTGCGGGTTCCCCTCCACGACCGCCACGTCCCTCACCTCCGTCGGCACGGGCCTCCCGCCGGCAGCCCACGGCCTCGTGGGCTATCAGGTGCGCGACCCGGCCACCGGTGACCTGATGCACCAGTTGCGCTGGGAGCCGTGGACCGACCCGGTGCTCTGGCAGCCGCACCCCACCGTCTTCCACCTGGCGCACTCCGCCGGGATCGCGACGGCCCAGGTGAACACCCCGCGGTTCGAACGCACCCCGCTCACCCGGATCGCGCTGTCCGGCGGCACGTTCCTCGGCCGCCTCGACGTGAACGAGCGCGTCGACCTCGCCGCCGAGCGCCTCGCCGCCGCCGACCGGGCGCTCGTCTACACGTACTACGCCGAACTCGACGGCGCCGGCCACCGCTTCGGCGTCGACTCGGACGCCTGGCGGCGCGAACTGCGCGAGGTGGACCGGCTCGCCCGCCGCCTCGCCGAGCGGCTGCCGCCCCGGTCCGCCCTCTACGTCACCGCCGACCACGGCATGGTCGACGTCCCCCCCGGCGAGGCCGCCCGCCACGACTTCGACGACGACTGGGAGCTGCGCGCCGGCGTCGCCCGCCTCGGCGGCGAGGGCCGTGCCCGCCACCTGTACGCGGTCCCCGGCGCAGCGGCCGACGTCCACGCCGTGTGGCGCGAGGTGCTGGCCGAGGACGCCTGGGTGGTGACGCGCGACGAGGCCGTCGAGCTGGGCTGGTTCGGCCCGCCCGGCGCCGACTTCGGCCCCCGGGTGCGCGACCGCATCGGCGACGTGGTCGTCGCGATGACGGGCGTCGCCGCCGTCGTGGCCACCGTCACCGAGCCCAAGGAGTCGGCGCTCGTCGGCATGCACGGCTCCCTCACGTCCGCCGAGCTGCTCGTCCCGCTGCTCGAAGTCCGCACCTGAACCGCAGAAAGCACCCGTCCCGTGGCCGAACTCGCCTTCTTCTCCGGCACGATGGACTGCGGCAAGAGCACGCTTGCCCTCCAGATCCAGCACAACCGCTCCGCCCGCGGTCTCGCCGGCATGATCTTCACCCGCGACGACCGGGCCGGTGAGGGCCGGCTGTCCTCGCGGCTCGGCCTGATCACCGAGGCGATCGAGGCCGGCGCCGGTTTCGACTTCCACGCCCACCTGGTCCGGCACCTGACGGCCGGCGGCCGCGCCGACTACGTCATCGCCGACGAGGCGCAGTTCCTGGCGCCCGAGCAGGTCGACCAGCTCGCCCGCGTCGTCGACGACCTCGGGGTCGACGTGTACGCGTTCGGCATCACCACGGACTTCAGGACGCGGCTCTTCCCCGGCTCCCAGCGCCTCATCGAACTGGCCGACCGGGTCGAGGTCCTGCAGGTCGAGGCGCTGTGCTGGTGCGGTGCCCGCGCCACCCACAACGCCCGCACCGTCGGCGGCCGGATGGTCGTGGAGGGCGCCCAGGTCGTCGTCGGCGACGTGGGCGCGCACCAGGAGGTCGGCTACGAGGTGCTGTGCCGCCGCCACCACCGGCGCCGGCTGACCGCCGCCACGGCGGGCGCGGCCGCCCTGTCGCCCGACGTCCTGCCGGTGGACGCCGCCACCGCCCCGCGCGCCGACTGAACGGGCGGCACGGCCGCCGCGCGGCGCCCGTACCGCCGCGTCCTCAGCGCTCCGCCGACTGGATCACGGCGAACGGCGCGCCCTCCGGATCCGTCAGCACGGCACGGCGGCCGAACGGCGAGTCCAGCGGCCCGCCCACCGTCCGCGCGCCCAGCTCGGCGGCGCGGGCCACGGCCTCGTCCACGTCCGGCACCGAGAAGTACGTGAGCCAGTGCGGCCCGTGGTTGTGCGGCAGCGCCCCCCGCGCCACGCTCCTGACGCCTGCGACGGCCCGGCCGTCCAGACGCAGCACGATCCGGTCCCCGGGCGCCGCGTCCGCCGCCTCGGGCACCCGCTCGTAGCCGAAGACGTTCGTGTAGAAGAGGCCGACACCCGTCGAACCCGGGGTGATCAGCTCGTTCCACACGGGGGCGCCGTGCGGTCCGGTGAACGGGCCGCTGCGCCGCGGCCCGCCCTGCCACACGCCGAACGCCGCGCCGCCCACGTCCGCCGCGATCGCGAGCCGCCCGACGTGCTCCACGTCGAGCGGGCCGACGGCGACCGTGCCGCCGCAGTCGCGGATGCGGGCGGCCGTGTCGTCCGCGTCGTTGGTCGCAATGTACGGCAGCCACGCGACGACCCGGCGCGCGCCCGCGGCGATCTCGCCGAGCCCCGCGACGGGATGCCCGTCCCGCAGCGCCCGCACGTACGGCCCGAGCTGCGGCGCGTGCTCGTCGAACTCCCAGCCGAACAACGCCCCGTAGAAGCGCCGGCTCGCCGCCAGGTCGTGCACCATCAGGCTGACCCACCGGTGCGTCCCGGGTACGGGCGGGCTCGCTGTCTCGGCCATCGTCGCCTCTCCTGTCCATCGCCCCCGGCCCGCTCGTGGCGGGTCCTCCCGGTGGGTGGGAAGAATGGGGCCATGACCCCCATGATCCCCGCTGCCGCACTCGCCGCCGCACTCGCCCCCGGGGCTCCGCCCGCCGACCGGCCCGTCCTGCTGGACGCGCGCTGGCAGCAGGGCGGCCCGCCCGGCCGGCCCGCGTACGACGCCGGGCACATCCCGGGAGCCGTCTTCATCGACCTCGACACGGACCTCGCGGCGCCACCGGGACCGGGCGGGCGGCACCCGCTGCCGGACCCGGAGATCTTCGGCGCGGCGATGCGGCGGGCCGGTGTGTGCCACGGCCGGCCGGTCGTCGTGTACGACGGCGGGCAGAACTGGGCCGCCGCCCGAGCGTGGTGGCTCCTGCGCTGGGCAGGACACGATCGGGTGATGGTGTTGGACGGCGGGCTGGCCGCCTGGCCGGGTGAGCTGACGCGGGAGGTGCCCGACCCGCCGGAGGGCGACTTCGTGCCGCGCCCCGGCGCCGTGCCCGTCCTGGACGCCGACGCCGCGGCGGCCCTGGCCCGCGACCCGGGCGGCGTGCTGCTGGACGCGCGCGCGGGGGAGCGGTACCGCGGTGAGGTGGAGCCGATCGACCCGGTGGCCGGCCACATCCCCGGCGCGCTGTCCGCCCCGACGACGGAGAACGTCGGCCCGGACGGGCTGCTGCGCGCGCCGGAGGAGCTGGCCGCCCGGTACGCGGCGCTCGGCGTGCGGCCGGGCACCGCCGTCGGCGTCTACTGCGGCTCCGGGGTCTCCGCGGCGCACGAGGTGCTCGCCCTCGCGTCGGCCGGCATCGAGGCGGCGCTGTACCCGGGGTCGTGGAGCGAGTGGACGGCGCGGCCGGAGCGGCCGGTGGCCACCGGGCCCGACGCGGGCTGACCGGCCCGCGGGTGCGGCGCGGCGGCCCCGCGCCGCACCCGGCGAGCCGGACTACTCCTTCTTCTTGCGCCGGGTGCCGAAGACGATCTCGTCCCAGCTTGGCACGGCCGCGCGCCGCCCGGGCCGTACGCCGTCCGCCTCGGCCTGGCGGTCGGTCGAGCCCGTCAGACGCTCCCGGTGGCCGCCGACCGACCGGGGCATCAGGACGTCCGCGTACGTCGAGCCGGCGCTGGCGGCCGGGGCCGAGGGACCGCGGGGGACCGGCGGTCCCTCGGGCAGGTCGTCGTCGTCCGGTTCGGGCTCGGAGGCCGCCGCCGCGGCGAGCGCGGAGGCCGGCTCGGGCACCATCAGGTCGCCCCGGAAGCTCGGGACGGCCTCCAGCAGGCTGGTGAGGGAGTCCGGCTCGGAGTCGCCCCGCCCGCCGCGCTCGACCGGATCCGCCCCGCGGGACGGCGACCGGTCCGACTCCCGCGGCAGCCGGGCGATGCGCGGCACGAACGGCGTGCTCGGCTCCGGTGTGTCGTCCGTCTCGCCGAGGAGGGAACGCGCCTCGTCGTCCACGGCCTGCACGAGGCGGCGCGGCGGGTCGTACATCCAGCTCGCGGAGTGGGTCTCGCCGGCGACACGGTAGACGAGCAGCACTTCCCAGGTGCCGTCGTCGCGGCGCCAGGAGTCCCAGCGCACGGCGTCCTTGTCGGCGCCGCGCAGCATGAGGCGGTCCGCGACGGCCTCGCCGAGCTGCGGCCCGGCCGTCTCGCCCGGCCGCCGCACGGGGGTCTTGCGGGCGCGCTCCGCCATGAACGCGCGCTCGGCCAGCACCGGCCCCTCGAAGCGCCGCACCCGGTCCACGGGGATGCCGGCGAACTGGGCGACCTCCTCGGCCGTCGCGCCGGCTCTTATCCGCGCCTGGATGTCGCGGGGGCGGAGGTGGTTCTCCACCTCGATCTCGATCTGACCGAGACGCGCGCGGTCGTTGCGCACGGCGGCGCGCAGCCGCTCGTCGATCGGAAGGGTGTATTCCGTGTTGTCGGCAGCCTTGAGCACCAGACGTGTGCCGTCATTGCTCACGGCCACGACACGCAGTTCGGGCACGAGGACCTCCCGGGTGGTGCCTGCCGACGTCACGTACGTCGCTGCTCTCCCGCTGACGAGTGTGACCTGCCCGGGTGCAGCCTGCCACAACCTTGCCGACTTGCCCGGCGTGTCGGGCCATGGTCTTTCGTCGTCGCTATGGCACAGTCACCACTTTGCCACGTGCGGTGACCGCTGCGGGCCGGACCCCCGCGCGGGCCGGACGAGGACCAGGACCAGGTGCCGTCAGACTACTCCATCCGGACCGGCCGGGTGGGGTGCCATGCACCGGAAGTTCACACCGGGCAAGGGAGTTGGACGGGCGGTTCTCGACACTTTCGGGTGGTAAGTCTCACAGGATCCGCAAATATGGAACTTTCGGCCCGCCTCGTATGTCTCTTACGTGGACAGAGTGCGAGGAGTGTGCGGGTAGCGGCAAATGGTGGAACCTCGGGCAAAGAATGCGGAGCCGGGTGACGGCGGGCCGGCGACGGCCGCGCCGGGCCGACGGCGTATCGAACTCACGGCCACACAGGTCGCGGCCAGCGCGGCGGCGGCCGTCACGGGCGCGATGCTGGCGTCGGGCCTCGGCGTGTACGGCACGGTGATCGGCGCGGCGGTGATCAGCGTCGTCGCGACGGCGGGCGGTGCCGTGTTCCAGCACGTCTTCGACTCGGCGCGGCGCGCGGGCCGCGACCGCGCCGCCGGTGAGGCGGGGACGCGTGCCGCGCCCGGCCGGCGCCGGGCACGGGAGAGCCGGCGCGACGGCCGCCGGCCGCGGAAGCGGCGGCTGGTCGTCGCGTCTTTCGGTGTCTTCCTGATCGCCATGGCGGCGGTCACCGGCATCGAGCTGGCCGGCGGGTCGTCGCTGTCGGGCTGGTGGGGCCGTGACGACGGCGGTACGTCGGTCGGCCGCATATTCGACGGCGGCGGCACGCAGGACGACGGCACCACCGACACCGACGACACCGACATCGACACCGACGACGGCGGCACCGGTGGCGACGGTGCCGACAGCGGCGACGACGGCACCGACGGCGGCGCGGGGGACGAGGGCGGCTCCTCGCCCTCGGACAGCGGCACGCCCGCGCCGGACGAGTCCGGCGGCACGGACGACGGCGTCACACCGTCTCCCGGCACGAGCGGCGGCACCGACGAGGACGGCACGGACCAGGGCGGCACCGATCAGGACGGCGCCGACCAGGGCGGCGGCGACGAGGACGGCACGGACCAGGACGACACCGGCACCACCCCCGCCCCGACGACCGACCCGACCAGCCCCGGAAGCGACACCACCGGCGCGCCCGACGCGACCGGGGACGGTGCCGCCGGGAGCGGGGCCGGCTGATGGCAGGATCTAGAGCCATGGACCGTGCGACCGATGCCCACCCCTACGACGCCCTGCTCCTCCTGTCCTTCGGCGGCCCCGAGGGTCCCGACGACGTGCTGCCGTTCCTGGAGAACGTGACGCGCGGCCGCGGCATCCCGCGCGAGCGTCTGGCCGAGGTCGGTGCCCACTACCACCTCTTCGGCGGCGTCAGCCCGATCAACGAGCAGAACCGCACGCTGCTCGCCGCCCTCCGCGCCGACTTCGCCGAGCACGGCGTCGACCTGCCCGTCTACTGGGGCAACCGCAACTGGGCGCCCTACATCACCGACACCCTCCGCGAGATCGCCGCCGCCGGACACCGCCGCGTGCTCACGCTCGCCACCAGCGCGTACGCCTCGTACTCGGGCTGCCGCCAGTACCGCGAGGACCTCGCGGGCGCGCTCGCCGCGCTGACGGCCGAGGGCATCGAACTGCCCCGGATCGACAAGCTCCGGCACTACTTCAACCACCCGGGCTTCCTCGACACCATGACCGACGGCGTCCTCACGGCGCTCGCCGAGCTGCCCGGCGAGGTCCGCGACGGCGCGCACCTCGTGTTCACCACGCACTCGATCCCCGACAGCGCCGCCGACACGTCGGGTCCGCCCGCGAGCCACCGGGCCGGCGGCGCGTACGTCGCCCAGCACCTGGACGCCGCGCGGACCGTCGCCCGCGCCGTCCACGAGGCCACCGGCGTCGACCGTCCGTTCGAGCTGGTCTACCAGTCACGCAGCGGCTCCCCGCAGATCCCGTGGCTGGAGCCGGACATCGTGGACCGGCTGCGCGAGCTGCACGGGCAGGGCGCCCCGGCCGTCGTCATGATCCCGATCGGCTTCGTCTCGGACCACATGGAGGTCCTGTACGACCTCGACACCGAGGCGATGACGGCCGCCCGCGAGCTGGGGCTGCCGGCCGTCAGGTCGGCGACGGTCGGCTCCGACCCGCGGTTCGTCGCCGCCGTCCGCGACCTCGTGCTGGAGCGCGCGGCCACCGAGCGCGGCGAGTCCCCGGCCCGCTGCGCTCTCGGTGACCTCGGGCCGAGCCACGACGTGTGCCCGGTCGGGTGCTGTCCGGGGCGGGTCGCCAAGCCGGCCGCCGCGGGCGCCGACAGCCCGTACGCCTGACACCGCGCCGTCCCCCGCACGCCCCCGCCAGCACCGCCGCCCCCGCACCGCCGAGGAGTCGTCCCACCGTGTCCCGAGCCGAACTCGCCGCCGACCTGCTCGCGCTGGCCCAGGAGGCGGCCGGCCGCGCCGGCCGGCTGCTGCGCGAGGGCCGTCCCGCCGACCTCGGCGTCGCGGCCACCAAGTCGAGCCCGATCGACGTCGTCACCGAGATGGACCTGGCCGCCGAGCGCCTGATCACCGGTTTCCTCACCGAACGCAGGCCCGACGACGCCGTGCTCGGCGAGGAGGGCGGCGCGCGGAGCGGCGGCAGCGGCGTGCGCTGGATCGTCGACCCGCTGGACGGCACCGTCAACTACCTGTACGGGCTGCCGAACTGGGCGGTGTCGATCGCCGCCGAACTGGACGGCGAGACCGTCGCCGGTGTCGTCGCGGCCCCCATGCGCGGCGAGACGTACACCGCCCTGCGCGGGGCGGTGCCCACCGGCTGACGGACGGCGGTGCACGCGAGCCGATGCGGCCGCGCCCCTCGCCGCCGCTGGACCAGGCGCTCATCGGCACGGGCTTCAACTACGTGACCGCCGTGAAGACGGCCCAGGCGGCCGTCGCGCAGCGGCTGATCCCCCGGGTGCGCGACATCCGGCGGTCCGGCTCCGCCGCCATCGACCTGTGCGACGTGGCCCAGGGGTGTCTCGACGGCTACTACGAGCGGGGGCTCGCCCCCTGGGACCTCGCGGCGGGCGACCTCGTCGTGCGGGAGGCCGGCGGGTTCACCGGCGGGCGCCCGGGCGGCCGGCCGGACGGCGATCTCACCGTCGCCGCGTCCCCTGGGGTCTTCGAGCGGCTCCAGCCCCTCCTGGACGAGCTGGGCGCCTGGCACGACTGACCGGCCGGCGCGGGAAGGCCCCTGGACGCCCCCTGAACGCGCCGGAGCGCCCCCGGGACGTCCCGGGGGCGCTCACCGTTCGGACAGGGCTCAGGCGGCCCGGGAGCCGACTTCGACGCCGTGCTCCTCGGCCAGTCGGCGCAGGTCGTCCAGCTCGGACTGCTGGACGTCCATGGTGAAGAGATCTCCGGCTTCGCGAGCGCGGTGGAGACCGGACTCGGTGTTCTCGATGCGCTGCAGGATTCCAGCGGTGAACGCGTCCAAGGTGCGCCCCCTCGTCTTCGATCGGCGGCACGGGGGAGTGCCGGGGGTGGGTGCGGCCACGGCGGGCCCCTGAGGTGGTCGGCAGCGCGGGGCTTGCCGCCGCATCGGGGGGTGGTCGCGGGGTGTGAAGCTGTCCTCCCCGCCCGTACCGCTCCGGAAACATGGTCGGCGCAGAAAAACACACGGGACCGCGCGCCGGTGCGCGCCCGGTCGCTTACCCGCTGTTTACGGGGGGCCGGGGCAGGATGGAGGGCGCCGGGCGGGACGACGACGAGAGAAGGGTGTGACGTGCGCGTACTGGTGGTGGAGGACGAACAGCTCCTCGCGGACGCCGTGGCCACCGGCCTGCGCCGCGAGAGCATGGCCGTGGACGTCGTGTACGACGGCGCCGCCGCCGCCGAGCGCGTCGATCTCAACGACTACGACGTCGTGGTCCTCGACCGCGACCTGCCGCTCCTGCACGGCGACGACGTCTGCCGCCACATCGTCGCGGCCGGCAAGCCGACGCGCGTGCTGATGCTCACCGCGGCCGGTGACGTGTCCGACCGCGTGGAGGGCCTGGAGATCGGCGCGGACGACTACCTGCCGAAGCCCTTCGCGTTCAGCGAGCTGACCGCCCGCGTCCGCGCGCTCGCCCGGCGCGCCACGGCGCCGCTGCCGCCCGTCCTGGAGCGCTCCGGCATCCGCCTCGACCCGAACCGCCGGGAGGTCCTCCGGGACGGCAGGCCGGTCCAGCTCGCCCCGAAGGAGTTCGCCGTGCTTGAGGTCCTGATGCGCGGCGACGGCAACGTCGTCTCGGCCGAGCAGCTCCTGGAAAAGGCGTGGGACGAGCACACCGACCCGTTCACCAACGTGGTCCGCGTCACCGTCATGACGTTGCGGCGCAAGCTGGGCGATCCGCCCGTCATCACGACCGTTCCCGGCGCCGGCTACCGGATCTGACGCCATGGCAGCCGCACCGCCCCCCGTACCACCGCTCCCGGGCCACCGCCCCGCGCCCCCGCGGCCGTCGAGACCGCCGCAGGAGGCCGAGCGCCGCGCCGGCTGGCTCAGGCCGACGATCCGCATCCGCCTGACGCTGCTGTACGGCGGCATGTTCCTGATCGCCGGCATCCTGCTGCTGTCGATCATCTACCTGCTCGCCGCGCAGGCCTTGAACCGGGGCAACGACATGCCCTACGACATCTCCGACGGCGCCCAGGTGCGGATCACCTCCGACACCTGCGCCGAGATCTCGGGAGTCGTCAGCGGCGACGTGTTCATGAAGTGGGCGCAGGAGTGCCAGGGCATCCAGCGCGACATCGCGCTCGACCAGCTCCTGCGCAGCTCCCTGCTGACGCTGCTCGGGCTCGCGGTGGCGGCGTTCGCCTTCGGCTACGTCATAGCCGGGCGCGTGCTCGCCCCGCTCGGCCGCATCACGCGCACGGCGCGCCAGGTCGCCGGCTCGGACCTGCACCGCAGGATCGAGCTCGACGGGCCGGACGACGAGCTGAAGGAGCTGGCGGACACCTTCGACGAGATGCTGGACCGGCTTGAGCGCGCGTTCACGTCGCAGCAGCGGTTCGTCGCCAACGCGTCGCACGAGCTGCGCACCCCGCTCGCGATCAACCGGACGCTGCTGGAGGTCCAGCTCTCCGACCCGGCGGCCTCGCCGGAGCTCGTGCAGCTCGGGAACACCCTGCTCGCCACCAACGAGCGCAGCGAGCAGCTCGTGGAGGGCCTCCTGCTGCTCGCCCGCAGCGAGAACGAGCTGGTGGACCGCAAGCCCGTGGATCTCGCGGAGGTGGCCGCCCAGGCCGTCGAGCAGGTCCGGGGCGAGGCGGCGGAGCGCGGCGTCGCCCTGCACGGCACCCGGGAGCCTGCCCGGGTCCAGGGGAACGGCGTGCTCCTGGAGCGGATCGCGCTCAACCTCGTGCAGAACGCCGTGCGGTACAACACCGGGCGCGACGGCTGGGTCCGGGTGGAGACCCGGGCCGGTCCCGGGCACGCGCTGCTCGTGGTGGAGAATACGGGGCCGGTGGTGCCCGCCTACGAGATCGACAACATGTTCGAGCCCTTCCGGCGGTTGCGCACACAGCGCACACGGAGCGACAAAGGTGTCGGTCTCGGCCTGTCCATCGTCCGGTCCGTCGCCCGCGCGCACGGCGGGTACGTGGTGGCCGAGCCGCGCGAGAGCGGTGGTCTCGTGATGCGGGTCGCCATCCCGGTCTGAGACCCTGTCCGGACGGGAAGGAAAGAGCATGTGATCAATCGCATAGTGCGGACTCGTGTGCGAGGGTCCGCGGCGGCCCCGACCGGCATTTCGGGCGGTCTCCGCCCCGATCGGCACCCGGGATGATCACCTCTTCAGGCGTTCGGTTGGGTGTCGATTGAGTAACAGCACTTGAAGTGAGGCAAAATCTCGGCCTCGGGTCGGGCACAAAGTCCGACCCCCGCGCGTTACGTGCGCTGGAGACACCACAGACACCCGGAGGGGGAGTACGAAATGGCAACCGACTACGACACTCCACGCAAGACCGACGATGACGTCAACGAGGACAGCATCGAGGAGCTGAAGGCACGCCGCAACGACAAGTCCGCGTCCACGGTCGACGTCGACGAGTTCGAGCAGGCGGAGGGCCTGGAGCTGCCCGGTGCGGACCTCTCCAACGAGGAGCTGTCCGTCCGGGTGCTGCCGAGGCAGGCCGACGAGTTCACCTGCATGAGCTGCTTCCTGGTCCACCACAGGTCCCAGCTCGCCCAGGAGAAGGACGGCCAGCCGATCTGCCGCGACTGCGCGGCCTGAGGTGTCCGCCCGGACCGGCGTCAGGCCACGTCCGGGCGGGCCGCGGTGAGCGCCGCACGCAGACGGTCGGGCTGCCGGGTCGAGAGATACAGGTAGGGCGTCGGGTCCTCCGGGTCCGTCACCTCGACCCGCACCGCCGTGGGGATGTAGGCGCGCAGCAGCATATGGGCCCGGACATCCGCCCGATGGGTCCGCCAGGCGCGCGCCTCCTCGGCGTCGAGCGTCCGGGCCTCGCCCAGCGCCGTCAGGGGAATCCTGGCCCGCCCCGCGATCAATGAGCCGCCCGTGACGCGGATGCGCGCCGATCCGTAGGAGCTGAGGGCCGCCCCGATCACGGCTCCGCCGGCGGCCAGCCCGCACAGCAGGGCGACGGCGCCCAGCGGGAGGAGGGCCACCGCCAGCAGGGCGGCGCAGCCGATGCCCATCAGCCACCAGGAGCGGGGAACGGTCAGGCGCTCGTCGTAAGGCTTCATGGTGCCCAAGCATGGCAGGCACGCCCCCCGCGCCCGCGCGCGGCGGTAGGGTCTGCATCGTGAGTGCCGACCCTGTGAGCCGTCCCCCGGTGGACGTGCTGATCCGGCGGATCGATCCGGCGGTTCCCCTTCCCTCCCGCGCGCATCCCGGTGACGCCGGCGTCGACCTGGTGACCACCGCCGCCGCCGAGCTGGCGCCCGGCGAGCGGGCCGTACTGCCCACCGGCGTGGCCATCGCCCTGCCGGACGGCTACGCGGCGTTCGTGCACCCGCGCTCCGGCCTCGCGGCCCGGTGCGGCGTGGCCATGGTGAACGCGCCGGGGACCGTGGACGCCGGGTACCGTGGGGAGATCAAGGTCATCGTGGTCAATCTGGACCCGCGCGAGACAGTGCGGTTCGAGCCGTTCGACCGGATCGCCCAGCTCGTCGTCCAGCAGGTGGAGACGGTGCGCTTCCACGAGGTGGCCGAGCTGCCCGGCTCGGCCCGGGGGACCGGGGGTCTCGGATCGACGGGCGGCCATGCCGGCGTGCGGAAGCCCTATGCTGCGGTCGGTCCCGGCGGGAGCGCCGACCGGAAAGGACAGTGACGTGTTCGGACGTCGTCGCAAGCGGAACGAGGAGCCGAAGGACGCGGTCGAGGAGACGACCGCGTCCGAGGCTTCGGACGAGGCGGGGGAGGAGGCCGCGGACGAGGCGGAGGCGCGCCGGGTCAGGCTCGAACCCGCGCCCCGGCCCGACGGCCCCTGGGACCTGGACGAGGTCGGCGCGCCGGGTGAGGGCCGGGTCGACCTCGGCGGCCTGTTCGTGCCGGGCGTGCCCGGCATGGAGCTGCGGGTCGAGGTCGCCGGGGACGCCATCGTCGCCGCCACCGTCGTCCTCAAGGACAGCGCCATCCAGCTCCAGGCGTTCGCCGCGCCCAGGCGCGAGGGCATCTGGGGCGAGGTGCGCGAGGAGATCGCCGCCGGCATCACCAAGCAGGGCGGCTCGATCGAGGAGACCGAGGGGCCGCTCGGCTGGGAGCTGCGCGCCCAGGTCCCGGTGCCGCTGCCCGACGGCAAGCGCGGCCTCCAGGTCGTCAGGTTCGTCGGTGTGGACGGCCCTCGCTGGTTCCTGCGCGGGGTGATCTCGGGCCACGGCGCGGTGCAGCCGCAGGCCGCCGGGCTGCTGGAGCAGATCTTCCGGGACACCGTGGTCGTCCGCGGGGCCTCCCCGATGGCGCCCCGCGACCCGATCGTGCTGAAGCTCCCGCAGGACGCCCAGATGGTGCCCGACGGCGTCAAGCAGGACAAGACCGGCAGCACCGACGCCCCGGTGTCGCGGTTCGCCGGCGGCCTCGACAAGCTCCGCCGCGGACCGGAGACCTCCGAGGTGCGCTGACGCCGCCGTTCCGGCCGTACCACCGAGGGCCGCCCCGCGCACGACGCGCGGGGCGGCCCTCGGCGTACGGGCGGGCAGGTGTCACCGCCGGCGGCCCGGGTACTCGGGCGGCCTTCCGGCGGACGGACACGTGCAGGGAGGCGAGGACGATGCGCGACCGCGGACGGCGGACCGGTACCGAGCCGGTCACCGCCCAGAGCGACCTGGGGCTGCGGCTCATCCTGTCCTGGATCTTCGTGCCCCTGTTCCTCGCGGCGACGGTCCTCTTCGCCGTCTGGTGGGGCGCGGCCGACGACGACAACACGCCGAACCCGACGCAGCTCGGCTGGCTGACGCTGGTCTGCGCGCTGCTGACGATCGTCGCCGTCATCGACCTCCTCGTCGTGTCGCGGCTCCGCGCGCGACGACGCGCCCTGCACCGGCGCGGTCGCGGGATGTGAGCCACCGGGCGGCGGCCGTCAGGACGTCGTCAACGCGGTGAGCGCGCCCGTCAGGGAGCCGTCAAGGACGGCGTCACCCCTCCCGAACAGGGGTTCTCTGGGTGAGTCAGGTGCTCGTACCGACTCATTCAGGAGATTCCGATGGCCGACGCGGTCTTCGTCCTGGTCACCGTGGTGTGCTTCGCGCTGGTGACCCTCGTCGCCCGGGGGGTGACGAAGCTGTGAGCGCCGGGACCGCCGAGAACATCGTCGGGCTCTGCCTCGCCGTGGGTCTGCTCGGCTACCTCGTCGCCGCGCTGCTGTTTCCCGAGAGGTTCTGAGCGCGCCGATGAACACCACGCTCGCGGACGTCCTCCAGATCAGCGCGCTCGTCGTCGCGCTCGTCCTGGTGCACCGTCCCCTCGGTGACTACATGGCCACCGTCTTCACCTCCCCCCGCCACCTCCGCGCGGAACGCTGGATCTACCGCGCGATCGGCGCCGACCCGGACGCCGGGATGCGCTGGCCCGCGTACCTGCGGGGCGTCCTCGCGTTCTCGGTCGCCGGGGTGCTGTTCCTGTACGGCCTCCAGCGGCTGCAGGACGTGCTGCCCCTCTCGCTCGGCTTCGCCCCCGTACCGGCGGACCAGGCGTTCAACACGGCCGTCTCGTTCGTCACCAACACGAACTGGCAGAGCTACGCGGGCGAGTCCACCATGGGCCACCTCGTGCAGGCCGGCGGCCTCGCCGTGCAGAACTTCGTGTCGGCCGCCGTCGGCCTGGCCGTCGCCATTGCCCTGGTGCGCGGCTTCGCCCGGTTCCGCACCGGCGAACTCGGCAACTTCTGGGCCGACCTCGTCCGCGGCACGGTCCGCATCCTGCTGCCGCTGTCCGTCCTCTTCGCGCTGGTCCTCGTCGCCCTCGGCGCCGTGCAGAACTTCGGCGACGGCGCCACCGCCGACACCCTCACCGGCGCCGCCCAGCAGCTCACCGGCGGCCCGGTCGCCTCCCAGGAGGCCATCAAGGAACTCGGCACCAACGGCGGCGGCTTCTACAACGCCAACTCCGCACACCCGTTCGAGAACCCGAACGGCCTCAGCAACCTGCTGGAGATCTTCCTCCTCCTGCTGATCCCCTCCGCGCTGCCCCGGACGTTCGGCCGCATGGTCGGCAGCGTCCGGCAGGGCTACGCGATCGTCGGCGCCATGGCCGTCATCTGGCTCGCCGGCGTCATCGCCGTCACGGTCGTCGAACGCCAGGCGCCCGGCGCCGCGTCGCAACTCGCCGGCGGCGGCATGGAGGGCAAGGAGCAGCGCGTCGGCGTCGGCGGATCCGCGCTCTTCGCCGTCTCCACCACCATGACGTCCACCGGCGCGGTCGACGCCGCGCACGACTCGTTCCAGGGCCTGTCGGGCGGCGTGCTGATCCTCGGCATGGCGCTGGGCGAACTCGCCCCCGGCGGCGTCGGCTCGGGCCTGTACGGCATGCTGATCATGGCCGTGATCGCCGTGTTCGTCGCCGGCCTCATGGTGGGCCGCACCCCCGAGTACCTCGGCAAGAAGATCGGCACCCGCGAGATCAAGCTCGCCGCGACCGCCATCCTCATCACCCCGGCCCTCGTCCTCACCGGCACCGCGCTCGCCATGGCCCTGCCCGACGGTGAGGAGGCCATGGCCAACACCGGGCCGCACGGCTTCTCCGAAGTCCTCTACGCCTACACCTCCGCCGCCAACAACAACGGCAGCGCCTTCGCCGGCCTCGCGGCGAACACCGGGTTCTTCAACACCACCCTCGGCATCGCCATGCTGCTGGGCCGCTTCCTGCCCATGGTGTTCGTGCTCGCGCTGGCCGGTTCGCTGGCGGAGCAGCGCCGCGTGCCCGTCACGGCCGGGACGCTCCACACCCACAAACCGCTGTTCACGGGCCTGCTGGTGGCGAGCACCGTCATCGTCGCGGGGCTGACGTTCTTCCCGGCGCTCTCGCTCGGCCCGCTCGCGGAAGGACTCGCCGCATGACCACCACCACACCGTCGCCGCGCCCGGCCGATGCCGGGCGGGCCGCGCCGCCCGCCCCGGACGGACCGCGGCCGGCCGGGCGCACCCCGCGCGGCCGGTTCGATCCCCGCCTCATGGCGGCGTCCCTGCCCGAGGCGCTGCGCAAACTCGACCCGCGCCGCATGGTGCGCTCGCCCGTCATGTTCGTCGTCGAGGTCGGCTCCGTGCTCACCACGGTCCTCGCCGTCACGCACCCGGGCGACTGGTTCGGCTGGACGATCGCCGCCTGGCTGTGGGCGACCGTCCTGTTCGCCAACGTCGCCGAGGCCGTCGCCGAGGGCCGCGGCCGCGCCCAGGCGGCCGCCCTGCGCCGGACCCGTACCGACATCGTCGCCCGCCGGATCACCGGCACCGGCGGCGCCGAGGAACGCGTCCCCGGCACCGACCTGCGCGTCGGCGACCTCGTGGTCTGCGAGGCCGGCGACGTCATCCCCGGCGACGGTGACGTGGTGGAGGGCGTCGCCAGCGTCGACGAGTCGGCCATCACCGGCGAGTCAGCGCCCGTGATCCGTGAGTCGGGCGGCGACCGCTGCGCCGTCACGGGCGGCACCCGGGTGCTGTCCGACCGCATCGTGGTCCGCGTGACGGCGCGGCCCGGCGAGACGTTCATCGACCGCATGATCGCGCTGGTCGAGGGCGCGGCCAGGCAGCGCACACCCAACGAGATCGCGCTCACCATCCTGCTGTCGAGCCTCACCATCGTCTTCCTGCTGGCCGTCGTCACGCTCCAGCCGTTCGCCGCCTACGCGGGCGCCGAGCAGTCGATGATCGTCCTGACCGCCCTGCTGGTGTGCCTCATCCCGACGACCATCGGGGCGCTGCTGTCCGCCATCGGCATCGCGGGCATGGACCGGCTCGTGCAGCACAACGTCCTCGCCACGTCCGGGCGCGCCGTCGAGGCGGCGGGCGACGTCTCCACGCTGCTGCTGGACAAGACGGGCACCATCACCCACGGCAACCGGCGCGCCGCCGCCTTCCTGCCCGCGCCCGGCGTCGACGCGGCGGAGCTCGCCGAAGCGGCGCAGCTCTCCTCCCTCGCCGACGGGACGCCCGAGGGACGCTCCATCGTGGAACTCGCCACCGGGGAGTACGGCAGGCCCGCTCAGGACAGCGACGGGCTCCCCGGCGCCGTGTGGGTGCCGTTCAGCGCCCGCACCCGCATGTCGGGCGTCGACACCGGGGAACGGCGCATCCGCAAGGGGGCGGCTGTTGCCGTCGGCGCCTTCGCCGAGGAGCGGGGCGGCACTGTCCCCGGCGAGGTCCGCGAGACGGTGGAGTCCGTCGCGGCCGCCGGCGGGACACCGCTGCTCGTCGCCGACGGGCCGCGCGTCCTCGGGACCGTCCACCTGAAGGACGTGGTCAAGGACGGCGTCGCCGAACGGTTCGCCGAGCTGCGGGCCATGGGCATCAGGACGGTCATGATCACCGGCGACAACGCCACCACCGCCCGCGCCATCGCGGCGGAGGCCGGCGTGGACGACGTGCTCGCCGAGGCCACCCCGAGGACAAGCTCGCCCTCATCCGGCGCGAGCAGGCCGGCGGCCGGCTCGTCGCGATGACCGGCGACGGCACCAACGACGCGCCCGCCCTCGCGCAGGCCGACGTCGGGGTCGCCATGAACACCGGCACCTCCGCCGCGAAGGAGGCCGGGAACATGGTGGACCTCGACTCCGACCCGACGAAACTGATCGACGTCGTGCGGATCGGGAAACAGCTCCTGATCACTCGTGGTGCCCTGACGACCTTCTCCATCGCCAACGACATCGCCAAGTACTTCGCGATCATCCCCGCCATGTTCGCCACGGCCTACCCGGGCCTCGACCGCATCGACATCATGGGGCTCACGTCGCCCGAGTCCGCGATCCTGTCGGCCGTCGTGTTCAACGCGCTGATCATCATCGCCCTGGTCCCCCTCGCCCTGCGCGGCGTCGCCTACCGGCCGATGGGCGCCGACCGCCTGCTGCGCCGCAACCTCGGCGTCTTCGGCCTCGGCGGGCTGATCGCGCCGTTCATCGGCATCAAACTCATCGACCTCCTCGTCTCCCTCATCCCAGGCATCGGGTGATCCGCGTCATGTTCCCCAACCCCCGCGTGCTCCTGGCCGGGCTGCGCGCCCTGCTCGTGCTCACCCTCGTCACCGGCGTCCTGTACCCGCTGCTCGTCACCGGCGTCGCGCAGACGCTCATGCCGGGCCGGGCCGACGGCTCCCTCGTACGGGAGGACGGCCGCGTCATCGGCTCCGAGCTGATCGGCCAGACCTGGAACGACGCCGACGGCGAGCCGGACCCGCACTGGTTCCAGCCCCGCCCCTCCGCGAGCGCCTACGATCCGCTCGCCACCGGCTCGGGACAGCTCGCCGCCGGCGACGCCGGACTGGCCGCCAGCGTCCGCGCCGCGCGCGACGAGGTCGCGGCCTTCAACGGCGTGCCCGTCGACGACGTGCCGCCGGACGCGGTCACCGCGTCCGCCTCCGGTGTCGACCCGCACATCTCGCCCGCCTACGCCCGCATCCAGGTGGACCGCGTGGCCGAGGCGAACGGCCTGCCGCCCGAGCAGGTGCGCAGCCTCGTGGACGACCGCACCGAGGGCCGCGACCTCGGCTTCCTCGGCGAGGAGCGCGTCAACGTCCTGCTGCTCAACCTGGACCTGCGGGACCTGATCGCCGGCTGACCGGCACCCCGCGCGGGCGGGCGCACGGACCGCCGTGCGCCCGCCCGCGCGCCTCACACCGGCCGTACGTCCCGCAGCGCGGCCAGCCTCATCGTGTCGCCGCGCCCGATCCGGCTCGGGTAGGAGTACAGGAGGAACGGCGCCTCCATCAGCAGGTCGACGCCCGGCCGCACGTCCCGCTCGCCCGTCTCCGTCTCGTACTCGATCTCCACCGGCCGCCGGCGCCGCAGCGCGTCCCGCAGGCAGCCGACGGCCTCCTCGGAGAGCTGGGGCGCGCAGTACGCGATCAGGTCGTCGTCCCGATCGTCCGACTCCAGCAGCCGCGCGACCGCCCGGAACAGCTCCTGCTCCCGGTCCCGCACCGGCCGCCGCGCCTCGCGCCGCTGCCGCGGCACGGCCGCAGGCCCCTCCCGCACCGGCTCGGCCCGGGTGCGCTCCGGCCGCTCGATGCGCACCGTGCCGTCCGGCGCCTCCTCCACCGGCGCGTACCCGGCCGCCCGCAGCGCCGCCAGCGCGTCGGCGGCCGGCGCGCGGCTCACCAGCACGGTGGGCGCCAGCATCCGCAGCCCGAGCGCCGCGAGCCCCCGGTGGTAGAGCAGCTCCCGCAGCAGTGCCGCGTCCTCGGCGTGCAGGACGCACGCGGCGCCCACGACGCGGACCCGGCCGTGCTGCCGCGCGGTGTCGTCGATCAGATACGCGAGCGGCTGCGGCAGCGGCCCGCCCCCGATCTCCGTCAGCGCCCGCGTGAGGTTCTCGGCCGTCTCACCGGCGTCCAGCGCCCGCCGGACGCTCGCCGGACCGAACCGCCACACCGACGCCGTACCGCGCGACTCCCGGTCGGCCGCGGTGTCCAGCAGCCGTTCGAGGCGGGCCGAAGGCGCCCCGGTCACGACGGCCGTCAGGTCGCTGCCGAGGCGCGCCGTGTCACGGGCCGCGGGCAGCAGCTCCCGCAGGCGGCGGGGCAGCTCCCCCTCGTCGGCGGAGCGCAGCGCCGCCCCCACCGGTGTCAGCGCGCCCCGCGCGATGACACCGAGCAGCCGGGCCTCGGCCAGCAGGGAGGCGAACGGCACCCGGTCCTCGTCCCGCTGCGCCACCCACGGCCGGTACCAGGCGATCATCTCCGCGTAGCCGGCGTCGTCGCGCAGCCCCCGGCCGGCCGGCAGCCGGCTCGCGGCCGTGGCAAGGGTGCGCCGGGCCACCAGGTAGTCGCGGCGCGGCCGGCGGAAGGCGAGCGGCGGGACGGGTCTGCCGTCCCGGTCCAGGACGCGGCTCGGCCGCGCCGGCATCCGCCACCAGGCCCGCAGCAGTACGGCGACCCGCTGCGCCGGCTCGCCCGCGGCCCACGCGTCGTACGCCCCCGTGACGGGGAAACGGTTGTCCTCCCTGGCCAGCAGGCCGGCCTCCTGCGCCAGCTCGAGGATCAGGCCGGTCTCCGCCTCCCCGCACCGCGCGGCCCGCGCCACACGCTGCAGCTCGCGCGCCCCCACCCCGGCCGACCCGGACCGCAGGCGCTCCGGCGGCCTGGCGGCGCACTCGAGCAGCACGGCCGCCGCATGGCCGGCGAACGCCGTCAGCGCCGCCACGGCCTCCCGCGTCACCTCCTGCTCGCCCACCGGTACGAGGTCGGGCGCGGGCGGCGCGGGCGTGAACGGCGCGCGCCACTCGTCGCCGCGCAGGATCGCCGCCACCTCGGCCGGGAGCTGCGGCCCGGGCAGGTGCCGCGTCCGCATGAGCAGGCCGTGCTCCAGCAGCCACCGCAGACCGGGCGCGTCGTGGGGGACCCGGTCGTCCCGGCCGTCCGTCTCCGCCGTGCCCGGCGTCGCCCCGGCCCGCAGCCGGTCGGCCAGCAGCCGTGCCGCCTCCGGGGGCGCGCCCGCGGCCAGCGGGCGGACCGCCGCCGGATCGGTGAGGAACGCGCCCAGCACCTCCTGCCGCCGCGTCCGCCCCGACTGCGGCGGCAGCCCGACCGCGGCCGTCATCTCCAGCAGCTCGGTGTGGGTGCGCTCGGCGAGGAGGTCGGCCACGGCCGGACCGAGCCCGAGCGGCGCCGGCCAGGCGCGCTCCAGCTGGGGCACGAGCCACAGCCTGCCGTCCTCGTCGGGCCACATCAGCGCCAGCCGCCGGAGCTGGGCCACCGCCCCCTCCGCGGCCTGCCGGCTGCCGGCGGCCGACAGGTCGAGCAGCGCGGTCAGCCGCTCCTCGGTGGCCCGCGCCCCGAGGGCGGCCGCGGCCTCGGCCGCCTGCTGGGCGGGCCGGGTGAGCTGGGCGACGGCCTGGGCCACGGACGCGTCCTGCAGCAGCCGGTCCCTGAGCGCGCCGGGACTGGTGGGGGGCGAGGGGCGCAGGATGTCGGCCCTGGCGGTGAGCAGCTCGGCGAGCTGGGACGCGGACAGCCCGCGCAGCCAGGACAGCAGGTGGGCCTTGGCTGGGCCGGACGACTTCGGCGTGGGGATCGGACTCACCTCGGTGGCGTCAGGGGCGTGGGGGGACAGGAGCACGCGCGCGGGCGCGCGCCGGCGGATCCGGTCGCGGAGGGCGACACCTCCGAACCGGACCGTCACCGTAGCGTCCTTGCTACGCCCCCCGCGTCGGTTTCGGGGATATCCGCAGGCCGGCCGTCAACCCGCCGGGCCGCCCGTTCCCCCGGACGCACGGTGATCCATACGCGATCCTGACGCCCGCGGCACCCGTGCGGACCCGTGGTCCGCGCCGCGAACGGCGAGAATGGACCCATGGCACGACGCGGCAAACTCCGGATCTACCTCGGGGCGGCCCCCGGCGTCGGCAAGACCTACGCCATGCTCTCCGAGGCCCACCGCCGCGCCGAGCGCGGCGCGGACCTGGTCGTCGCCCTCGTGGAGCACCACGACCGGCCCCGCACCCGGCTCCTCCTGCGCGGTCTCGAGCAGACGCCCCGCCGCGAGCTGCGCCACCGCGACGGCGTCTTCACCGAGATGGACACCGACGCCGTCCTGCGGCGCGCGCCCCGCGTCGCCCTCGTCGACGAACTCGCGCACACGAACGTCCCCGGCTCGCGCAACGAGAAGCGCTGGCAGGACATCGAGGAACTCCTCGACGCCGGCATCGACGTCATCTCGACCGTCAACATCCAGCACCTCGAATCCCTCGGGGACGTCGTCGAGTCGATCACCGGTGTCCGGCAGCGCGAGACCGTGCCCGACGAGGTCGTCCGCCGCGCCGACCAGATCGAACTGGTGGACATGGCGCCCGAGGCGCTGCGCCGCCGCCTCGCCCACGGCAACGTGTACGCGCCCGACAAGGTCGACGCCGCGCTCTCCCACTACTTCCGGCCCGGCAACCTCACCGCCCTGCGCGAGCTCGCCCTCCTGTGGACGGCGGACCGCGTCGACGCGTACCTGCGGCAGTACCGCGCCGAGCACAACATCCACTCCACCTGGCACGCCCGCGAGCGCATCGTCGTCGGCCTCACCGGCGGCCCCGAGGGCGCCACCCTGATCCGCCGGGCCGCCCGGATGGCCGCCAAGAGCAGCGGCGCCGAGATCATGGCCGTCTACATCTCCCGCTCCGACGGCCTCACCTCGGCCTCGCCGCGCGAGCTGGCCGACCAGCGGACCCTCGTCGAACAGCTCGGCGGAACGTTTCACCATGTGATCGGTGACGACGTGGCCGCCGCCCTGCTCGACTTCGCGCGCGGCGCGAACGCCAACCAGATCGTCCTCGGGTCGAGCCGCCGCAAGACCTGGCAGTACGCCTTCGGCCCGGGCGTCGGCGCCACCGTGGCCCGCGAGTCCGGCTCCGACATCGACGTGCACATCGTCACGCACGCCGAGGTCGCCAAGGGCCGCGGCCTGCCCGCCGCCCGGGGCGCGCGCCTCGGCCGCTCACGCCTGATCGCCGGCTGGCTCGTCGGCGTCCTCGGCCCCACGCTCCTGACCCTGCTGCTCGCGGAACCGTCGGGCGGCGCGGAGTTCGCGAGCGACGTCCTGCTGTTCCTGTCGCTCACGGTGATGGCCGCCCTCGCCGGCGGCCTGCTGCCCGCGCTCGCATCGGCCGCGGTCGGCTCCCTGCTGCTCAACTACTCCTTCGCCCACCCCACCGGCGGCTGGACCATCGAGGAGGGGCACAACGTCGTCGCCATCGTCGTCTTCTTCGCCATCGCCGTGGCCGTCGCGACCGTCGTGGACCGCTCCGCCCGCCGCACCCAGCAGGCCGCGCGCCTGCGCGCCGAGTCCGAGACGCTCACCCTCCTCGCCGGCAGCGTCCTGCGCGGCGACGACACCCTCGGTGCCCTGCTGGAGCGTGCCCGCGAGACCTTCGGCATGGACACCGCCGCCCTCCTGGAACGCGACCCCGACCGCCGCCGCTGGACGTGCGTGCGCAGCGTGCCCGCCGACGGGCAGGCACGGCCCCTCAACGGCCCCGAGGACGCCGACGTGGACGTGCCGATCGGCGACCGCGCCATGCTCGCCCTCTCCGGCCGCGTCCTGCCCGCCGAGGACCGGCGCGTCCTGAGCGCGTTCGCCGCGCAGGCCGCCGGGATACTGGAACGGCAGCGCCTGAAGACCGAGGCCATGCGCGCCCACAAGCTCGCCGAGGGCAACCGCATCCGCACGGCCCTGCTCGCCGCCGTCTCCCACGACCTGCGCACCCCGCTGGCCGCCATCAAGGCCAGCGTCTCCAGCCTGCGCTCCGACGACGTGGCCTGGTCCCCCGAGGACGAGGCCGACCTCCTGGAGAGCATCGAGCAGGGCGCCGACCGCCTCGACCAGCTCGTCGGCAACCTCCTGGACATGTCCCGCCTCCAGACCGGCACCGTCGAGCCCCTGATCCGCCTGATCGACCTCGACGAGGTCGTGCCCCGCGCCCTCGGCGGCCTCCCGGAGGACGGCGTCGACCTCGACATCCCCGCCACGCTGCCGTACGTCGCCGCCGACCCCGGCCTGCTGGAGCGCAGCGTCGCCAACATCGTCGAGAACGCCGTCAAGTACAGCCCGCCCGGCACCCCCGTGCGGGTCCGCGCCAGCGCGCTGGGCCGCCGCGTCGAGCTGCGCGTCGTGGACCGCGGCCCCGGCGTCCCCGACAGCGAGAAGGAACGGATCTTCGAGCCGTTCCAGCGCCACGGCGACACACCGCGCGGCAACGGCGTCGGCCTCGGCCTCGCGGTCGCCCGCGGCTTCGCCGAGGCCATGCGCGGCACGCTCGACGCCGAGGACACGCCGGGCGGGGGACTCACCATGGTCCTCACCCTCCCCACCAGCGACACCACCCCCGCCCCTGCCCCCGGGGACGCGGACGAGGAACGGAAGGCCGCCCATGCACCGGGTGCTCGTAGTCGATGACGAGCCGCAGATCCTGCGCGCGCTCGTCATCAACCTCAAGGCGCGCAGGTACGAGGTGGACACCGCCCCGGACGGCGCGACCGCGCTGCGCCTGGCCGCCGACCGGCACCCCGACGTGATCATCCTCGACCTCGGCCTGCCCGACATGGACGGCGTCGAGGTGATCAGCGGCATCCGCGGCTGGACCCGCGTCCCGATCATCGTGCTGTCCGCACGCCAGACCTCCGACGAGAAGGTCGAGGCCCTCGACGCCGGTGCCGACGACTACGTGACGAAACCGTTCGGCATGGACGAACTGCTCGCCCGCCTGCGCGCCGCCGTGCGCCGCGCCGAACCCGGCGCCGCCGACGGCACCGCCGTCGTCGAGGCCCAGGGCTTCACCATCGACCTGGCCGCCAAGAAGGTCCACCGCGAGGGCCGCGACGTACGGCTCACCCCCACCGAGTGGCACCTGCTGGAGGTCCTGATCCGCAACGCGGGCCGCCTCGTCAGCCAGCGCCAGCTCCTCCAGGAGGTCTGGGGGCCGTCCTACCGCACCGAGACGAACTACCTGCGCGTCTACATGGCGCAGCTCCGCCGCAAGCTGGAGGCCGACCCCTCGGCGCCGCGCCACCTGATCACCGAACCGGGGATGGGATACCGCTTCGAGCGCTGAGGGCGGCGCGCCACGTTACGCTGATGGCATGAGTACGGAGGGCCGATCCGGAATGCTGCGGCGGCTGCTGGGACGCGGCCGGGAGAGCGGCACCGGGGCGGGCGACGACCTCGCCGCCGCGACGGAGCCACCCGATGCGGGCTGCACCCGCATCCGCGACTGCTGCGAGGGGCCGCGCGGCCGCCCCGTCCTGCGGGTGAGCGGCACCCTGCGCGCCGTCGGCGAGCGCACGGTCGCCGGCATGCCGGCGCTGCACGCCGAGCTGGACGACGGCACCGCCCGCCTGGACGTGGTGTGGCTCGGGCGGCGGACGATAGCGGGCGTGGAGCCCGGCCGGGAGCTGGTCGCCTCCGGCCGGATCGCCGAGATGCACGGGCGTCCCGTGCTGTTCAACCCCCGCTATCAGCTCCAACCCCTCGGACAGGAGTAGCCAGTGAGCTCACCCGACAGCCGCACCGTCGCCCCGCAGACACCGGACGAGGCGGCCACGCGAGCGGCCTTCTTCGAGGCGTTCGGCGGCGTCCGGGGCATGATCGAGACGACGGTGCCGGGCCTCGTCTTCGTGCTCAGCTACACGATCAACCGTTCCATCAACGTCTCGGCCGTCGCCGCGCTCAGCATCTCGGCGGTCCTGGCCATCGCCAGGCTCGCCCGCCGCGACACGGTGAAGCACGCGTTCAGCGGCGTCTTCGGCGTGGCGTTCGGCGCCGTGTTCGCCATGATCTCCGGCGACGCGAAGAACTTCTACCTGCCCGGCATGCTGTACACCCTCGGCCTCGCCGTGGCGTACATCGTCACCTCGCTCGCCGGGGTCCCGCTGCTCGGCCTGATGCTCGGCCCCGTCTTCCGCGAGAACCTCTCCTGGCGCACCCGCAACCCGGGCCGCAAGGTCGCCTACACCCGCGCCAGCTACGTATGGGGCGGCATCCTGCTGGCCAAGTCGGCGATCACCTTCCCCATCTACTTCTGGGGCGACGCGACCCAGCTCGGCTGGCTGCGGGTGGCCCTCGGCATCCCGCCGTTCCTCGTGGCCGTGTACTTCACCTGGATCATCCTGGTGAAGGCGCCGGCGCCGATCGACGTGATCGCCGAGTGGGAGGCCCGCGAGGAGGCCGAGAAGGCCGAGAAGGCCGAAAGGGAGGCCGCCGCCCGCTCCGCCGACGGGCCGGCGGAGCAGGAGGGGGCCGTGCAGGCCGGCGAGGGCAGCGGCGCCTAGAGCCTGTCCGGCGGCCCGGCGCGTCACTGCCGTGGCGCGCCGGGCATGTCGAGCGGCCCGTCCGACGGCGGGGGAGTGCCGCCCGGGCTCAGCAGGGTCTGCAGCTCGCCCTCCCGGTCCTGCGCCGCCACGAACAGCAGCTCGTCCCCGGCCGCCAGCGCGTCGTCCGGGTCGGGGATGAGCACACGCGCCCCCCGGATGATCGTCACGAGCGCCGTGTCGTGCGGCCACGCCACCTCGCCGACCCGCGTCCCGACCAGCGGCGCGCCCTCCGGGAGGGTCACCTCGACGAGGTTCGCCTCGCCCTGGCTGAACCGCAGCAGCCGCACCAGGTCGCCGACCGACACGGCCTCCTCGACCAGCGCCGACATGAGGCGCGGCGTCGAGACCGCCACATCGACGCCCCACGCGTCGGTGAACAGCCACTCGTTCTTCGGATTGTTCACCCGCGCCACGACCCGCGGCACCGCGTACTCCGTCTTGGCGAGCAGGGACACCACCAGGTTGACCTTGTCGTCGCCGCTGGCCGCGATGACGACCTGGCAGCGCTCCAGGGCCGCCTCGTCCAGCGTGCTGATCTCGCACGCGTCGGCCAGCAGCCACTCCGCCTCCGGGACCCGCGCCACCGACACCGCCTCGGGCGACTTGTCGATCAGCAGCACCTGGTGCCCGTTCTCCAGCAGCTCACCCGCGATGGAACGGCCCACCGCGCCCGCTCCGGCGATCGCCACCCGCATCAGGAACCCTCCTCGGGACCCAGCAGGCACGCCGCCTCGACCTCGGCGACCTGATCGCTGTACATCATCACGTGCACCAGATCACCCTCCTGGAGCACGGTCCGCGCGGTCGGCAGCATGGCCTCGCCGAGCCGCGTCAGGAACGCGACCCGTACCCCGGTGCGGTCCTGGAAGCGGCTCACCCGGTGGCCCACCCACGCCGGCGCCACGTGCACCTCCGAGAGCTGGACACCGCCGCTCGGGTCCCGCCACAGCGGCTCGGCCCCGGCCGGCAGCAGACGCCGCAGCATCTGGTCCGCCGTCCACCGGACGGTCGCGACGGTCGGGATGCCGAAGCGTTCGAACACCTCGGCGCGCCGCGAGTCGTAGATCCGCGCCGTCACGTTCTCCACGCCGAACACCTCGCGGGCGACGCGGGCGGCGATGATGTTCGAGTTGTCCCCGCTGCTGACGGCGGCGAACGCGCCCGCGTCCTGCAGCCCGGCCTCGGTGAGCGTGTCCCGGTCGAAACCGAGGCCCGTCACCCGCCGGCCCGCGAAACGCGAGCCGAGGCGCCGGAACGCGGTGGGGTCCTGGTCGATCACGGCGACGGAATGCCCCCGTTCCTCCAGATTCAGCGCCAAGGTCGCGCCCACCCGGCCGCAGCCCATGATCACGATGTGCATACGTCTCCTTCGTGCGCACCACGCTACCCGGGTCACGACCGTGCGTCCCTCCCCGGGCCGGTCACCGGCGGTAATGTCCCGATCATGGCCGTTACCAAACGCCTGCTCCTCGGCCGCGCGCTCCGCAGCGACGACCTGAACGAGACCCTCCTCCCGAAGCGTCTCGCCCTCCCCGTCTTCGCGTCCGACCCCCTGTCGTCGGTGGCCTACGCGCCGGGCGAGGTCCTGCTCATCCTCTCCATCGCCGGGCTGGCGGCGTACCACAACAGCGTCTGGATCACCCTGGCCGTCGTCGTCCTGATGGTCACCGTCGTCGCCTCGTACCGGCAGACCGTGCACGCCTACCCGAACGGCGGCGGCGCGTACGCCGTCGTCTCCGCGAACTTCGGGCAGCACGCCGGCATGACGGTGGGCAGTGCCCTCCTCGTCGACTACGTGCTGACCGTGGCCGTGTCCGTCTCCTCGGGCGTGGACAATCTCGGCTCCGCCGTCGGGTTCGTCGAGCGCAACGAGGTGCTGTGCGCGCTGGTCGTCGTCCTGCTGCTGATGCTGATGAACATGCGCGGTGTCCGGGAGTCGGGGACGCTGTTCGCCGTCCCGACGTACCTGTTCGTGGTGTGCGTCCTCGGGACGGTCGCCTGGGGCGCCGTCCGCGGGCTCGTCCTCGGCGACACGATGCGCGCGCCGACGGCCCACCTCGACATCGTGGCCGAGCAGACGGACCTCGCGGCGCCGGCGATGGCGTTCCTGCTGCTGCGGGCCTTCTCCTCCGGCTGCGCGGCGCTGACCGGCGTCGAGGCGATCAGCAACGGCGTGCCGGCGTTCCGCGAGCCGAAGGAGCGCAACGCCGCCGCCACCCTCACCGTCATGGGCGTCCTCGCGACCACCATGTTCCTCGGCATCATGGCCCTCGCCCTCGCCGGTGACGTCCGGGTCGCCGAGCACCCGGCGCGCGATCTGCTCGCCGACGGCGAACCGGTCGGCCCCGGCTACCACCAGGACCCCGTCATCGCGCAGGTCGGCGCCACCGTCTTCGGCGACGGCTCGATCCCCTTCGTGATCCTGGCCGCCGCCACCGCGCTCGTCCTCTTCCTCGCCGCGAACACCGCCTACAACGGCTTCCCCGTCCTCGGTTCGATCCTCGCCCAGGACCGCTACCTCCCCCGCCAGCTCCACACGCGCGGCGACCGGCTCGTCTTCAGCAACGGCATCGTCTTCCTGACCGTGCTGGCCGGGCTGCTCGTCGCCGCGTTCGAGGCCAACGTCAACCAGCTCATCCAGCTCTACATCGTCGGCGTCTTCGTGTCGTTCACCTTCAGCCAGAGCGGCATGGTCCGGCACTGGAACCGGCTGCTGCCCCACGAGACCGACCCCGCCGTCCGCCGCCGCATGCTGCGCGCCCGGGCACTCAACGGCTTCGGCGCCGGGCTGTGCCTCCTCGTGCTGGTCATCGTCGTGATCACGAAGTTCGCGCAGGGCGCGTGGGTGTCACTGGTCGGCATGGCCGTGTTCTACGCGCTCATGACGCTGATCCGCCGCCACTACGACCAGGTCGCCGACGAGCTGGCCGTGGACGTGCCCGAGACGGTGCTCACCGTACGGCCCTCCCAGGTGCACGCCGTCGTCCTCGTGTCCCAGATCCACAAGCCGACACTGCGCGCCCTGTCCTACGCGAAGCTCGTACGGGCCGACAGCCTCGTCGCCATCACGATCGCCGTGGACGCGGACGCCGCGAGACAGCTGAAGGCGGAGTGGCGGAGCCGGCACATCGACATCCCGCTCAAAGTCCTCGACGCCCCGTACCGCGAGATCACGCACCCCGTCATCGCCTACGTGAAGCGCCTGCGCCGCGCCCACCCCAACGACGTGGTGAGCGTCATCATCCCCGAGTACGTCGTCGGGCACTGGTGGGAGAACATCCTCCACAACCAGAGCGCCCTGCGCCTGAAGGGCCGCCTCCTGCTGGCGCCCGGCGTCACCGTGACGTCCGTCCCCTGGCAGCTGAACTCCGCCGAGGCGGCCAGGGCGCGCGCGAAACGGCGTGCCAGACGGCGCTCCCAGCTCCGCGCGCCGGGGGCCGTGCGGCGGGGGGCGGGGCCGTCGCGGCGGCGGCCGTAGACTGGACCGCTGCTGCGCCCCGCACCCCCGTTCTCAGGAGTTCCCCGCCCATGGCCACCGCTGATCCCTCGTCGTCCACGGCCGCGTCCCTCGTCGGCCAGGAGTACGAGGTCGAGATCGGCCCGGTGGCCCACGGCGGCCACTGTGTCGCCCGCACGCAGGAGGGCCGCGTCCTGTTCGTACGGCACGCGCTGCCGGGCGAGCGGGCCGTCGTCCGCGTGACGGAGGGGCACGAGGACTCCCGTTTCCTGCGCGCCGACGCCGTGCGGGTGCTGGACGCGTCCAAGGACCGTGTCGAGGCCCCCTGCCCCTTCGCCGGGCCGGGCGCCTGCGGCGGCTGCGACTGGCAGCACGCGAAGCCCGGTGCCCAGCGGCGGCTGAAGGGCGAGGTCCTCACCGAGCAGCTCCAGCGGCTCGCGGGCCTGACGCCCGAGGAGGCCGGCTGGGACGGCACGGTCGAGCCGGCGCCGGGCGACAAGGTCGCGCCCGGTGAGGTGCCGGCGTGGCGCACGCGGGTCCAGTTCGCGGTGGACGACGAGGGCCGGGCCGGGCTGCGCAAGCACCGTTCGCACGAGGTCCAGCCGATCGACCGGTGCCTGATCGCGGCCGAGAGCGTCGAGGAGCTGGGCGTCGAGGCCCGCGAGTGGCCCGCGACGGCCTCCGTCGAGGCGGTCGGCGCGACCGGGTCGAACGACCGCCTGGTCGTGCTCACGCCCCGCCCCGGGGGCCGGCTGCCGCTCGTGCAACTCGACCGCCCAGTCTCCGTCCTGCGGGCGGAGGAGCAGCGCGGCCGCGGCGAACCCGCGCTGCACCGGGTGCACGGCCGCCCGTTCGTCCGGGAACGCGCCGACGACCGCACGTGGCGGGTGAGCGGCGGCGGCTTCTGGCAGGTGCACGAGCGGGCGGCCGCCCTGCTGGTGGACGCGGTGATGCGCGGCCTCACCCCGCGCAAGGGTGAGACGGCGCTCGACCTGTACTGCGGCGTGGGCCTCTTCGCGGGCGCGCTCGCCGACCGCGTGGGCGAGCGGGGCGCGGTCCTCGGCATCGAGGCATCGCCCCGCGCCGTGGCCGACGCGCGCCACAACCTGGCCGACTTCCCGCGCGTCCGTGTCGAACAGGGCACGGTCGAACGCGTCCTGCCGCGGACCGGCGTGACACAGGCGGACCTCATCGTCCTCGACCCGCCGCGCTCCGGCGCGGGCCGCACGGTCGTACGCCACCTGGCGGCGCTGGGCGCACGCAGGATCGCCTACGTGGCCTGCGACCCGGCGGCCCTGGCACGCGACCTGGCGGACTTCAGGACGGCGGGCTACAAACCCCGCTTCCTGCGGGCGTTCGACTTGTTCCCGATGACCCACCACATGGAGTGCGTCGCCATCCTGGAACCGGCCACGAAGGGCTCCTGACCTGCGCACGCGGTCCGATGCGGCGTCACCGGCCGACGGAGCCGTCGAGCTGTTCCCGGAGGATGTCCGCGTGGCCGGTGTGCCGGGCTGTTCCCTCGATCATGTGCACGAAAATCCAGCGGAGTGAAGGCGGCGGTGTCTCGGTCCGGGTGAAGCCCGCGCGGATCCGGCCCGTGCCGGGGATGTCGAGGTCGCCGTCACCGTGCACGGTCACGGTGTCGGGCAGGGCGATGCGGGCGAGCCGGTTGACCTCCGGGTAGGTGGTGCCGGGGAACGGGATGCCCGCCCAGTCGCGGACCCGGCTGCGGGCGCCGTCGCACCCCACCAGGTAGCGGCCGGTCACCCGGTAGGGACCTTCGGGGCCGCGCACGTCCACGACCACCCGGTCGTCGTCCTGCCGCATGCCGGTCGCCTCATGGCCACGGCGGACGGCGACGCCGAGTTGCGGCGGCGCGCGCGCCGAGCACCTGCTCCAACTGCTGCTGGGGGAGCGCCAGGGCGTGCATGGGCGGATCGGGCAGCTCGGTGAAGTCGAGGTGCAGACCGGCGAACGGGAAGCGGGGAGCCGGGACGGGGCCGACGCACGCCGCTTCGCAGCGCTCCCGCAGCCCTCGGTAGCTCAGCAGGTCCAGGATCTGCCCGCCCAGCCCGCCGGCCTTCGGGGTGTCGCGGGGTTTCGGCTGCCGTTCCAGCACGAGCGGGCGTACGCCGGCGAGGGAGAGTTCGGCCGCGAGCATCAGGCCGGTCGGGCCGCCCCCCACGATGACGACGTCCGACTCGACGGCCGGACGCGGTCCGGTTCCTGCGCTCTTCACGGGGTGTGCCTCTTCCTGGGACGCGCCACGACGCGTCCGGACGTCTCGCCGTGAACCTCCGGAGCCGGCGGCGTTACACGCGGCGCCGGGACGGAGATCATACGACACGGTCCGGTCCGTCTCGCAAGCGCGATGGCGGCGGAACCGTCGTGGACGCTCCACGATCCGCCCCCGGGTACCGGACCGATATCGTCGCCGCATGGCGATGACGCTCCGACTCCCCGACGATCTCGACGCGAGGCTCACCGAGCGGGCGCGCCGCGAGGGCCGCAGCAAGCACGATCTCGCCGTCGAGGCCGTCCGGGAAGCGCTGGACCGGGCCGAGCCGCGGGTCGAGGACGTCCTGGCCGAGCTGTCGGCCAGTGACGCGGAGATCCTGGACTACCTGAAGTGACCGCGGTGCGCCATCTCCGGATCGACGAGGTCCTGACCATCGCCCGCACGGTGAACGGCACCGAGCACTGCGTGCGTGACATGGGGTTGCTGGTCTCGGCGATCGAACGGCCCAGGACCAACGTGTTCGGGACCGAGCTGTACCCGACACCGCATGAGCAGGCGGCGGCTCTGCTGCACTCCGTGGCACGGAATCACGCGCTGATCGACGGGAACAAGCGCACGGCGTGGCTCGCGATGCGTGTCTTCCTGCGGTTCAACGGCCTGAGTGCCGGAGTCCCGCCGCCGCACGTCTCCGTCGCCGGCCCGTTCGTCGAGGAAGTCGCGCAGGACACCGTCGACGTACCGGCCGTCATCGAGCGCCTTGCGGCCTGGTTCCCCCTCGTCTGACAGCCGACGGCACGACGGGCACGCACATCGTCGGGCCGGGGGTGGCTCCGGGCGTCGGCGTACAACCTGTGGTTGTGCGCAGGCGGCAGAGCGGTTGTTTGACCTGCTGTTGTGCTGCCCGATTGGCTGTCGCGCACCACTGACGGCGACAGGCGCCGCGATCAGGCACGACGACAGCAAGGAGCGCATCCGCGTGACCACTGCCCCCGCACTCGACCCCGCGCAGACCGGGCTCCTCGTCATGGACTACCAGCCGGCGGTCCTCGCCGCGCTGCCCGAAGGCGGGGACCGCGAGGCCCTGATCGGCCGCGCGGAGAGGGCCGTCGCCGAAGTCCGCGGCAGGGGCGGCATCGTCGCCCATGTGCGCTCCGGCTTCACCGAGGCCGACTGGGACGCGATCCCCGCCGGCAACAAGTCGTTCGCCCCGCTGGCCCGGCATCGCGGCATGCATCACGAGGACCCCATGTCCGCCTTCCACGAGCGTCTCACTCCCAGGGACGGCGACATCGTCGTACGCAAGACCCGCTTCGGCGGCATGTCCACCACCGACCTCGACCGGCGGCTGCGCGAACGCGGCGTCACCACGCTGGTCGTCTGCGGCGTCAGTACGAGCGGCGTCGTCCTGTCCACCGTCATCGACGCGGCCGACCGCGACTACCGGCTCTACGTTCTCTCCGACTGCATCGCGGACCCGGACACCGAAGCCCATGCCGTTCTGCTCCGTCGAGTACTCCCGTCACGGACACACGTCATCGACACCACCGAACTGCGTGACATGCTGCGAACCGACTGACCCGGACCGGGAACCGGCCCTCCCGCGAGCCAGGGTTCGCGCGCACCTTCGTGCACTCGTTTCGCGACGGACGGGAGTATGTGGGTGAACGGCACGACCATCGGGCAGTTCCAGGATGTGACGAGCTTCCATCGGAATCTGCCGTCACGGCCCGCAGGCCCGAATCTTCTTGTCGCCAACACCCGCGACGACAATGTTGTGCATATCCGCCACAGCACCGGCACGGTCGTGTGCATCCCACCGAACGAGAGCTGGATCGTCGGGGGGAGCAGCCCGCTGACGGGCGTTCGCATCCTCGATGCGCCAACGTGCTTCTGAGTGTCCTTGATCGCTTATCCAGTCGTCGGTGAACGCGGAGCATGTGGCGGCCGATACCCGACCTTCGAGGTCGCTTGCGGCGGTGCATCAGTGGTGAGTCGGCTCGTTGGTCAGTTCTTGGTCGCGTAGCAGGAACCATGCGATAGCCGAGGCGAGGAGGAGTGATGTCGCGCCCACGGCTGTTGCGGTCGTCATTCCGGTGGTGAAGGACTCGCGTGCCGCGGTGAGCAGTGTGGCGGCTGTTTCGGGGGGCATGTGCGATGCGGCCACCACGGCTCCGGCCAGTGATTCGTGTGCCGCCTCCGGTGTGCCGGCCGGGCCGGTGAAGTCCTGGTAGATCGAGGTCACCACGGAGCCCAGCAGTGCGATGCCGAGGGCCGTGCCCAGTTCGTACGCCGTCTCCGACACCGCCGAGGCGGCGCCGGCCTGGTCCTCGGGGACGGCGGTGAGGATGACGTCCGCGGTGACCGTGAACGACAGTCCCGCGCCGAAGCCGACCACCAGCAGGGCGGTGCCGAGCAGGGGATAGCCCGTGGAGACGTTGATCGTGGTCAGCGCGGCCAGCGCCAGGCCGATCACCGCGAGGCCGCCGGAGACGACCGCGCGTACGGAGAAGCGCCGGGCCGCGGTGCCGGCGACGAGGCCGGCGACGACGGCGCCGACCGCGGCCGGGAGTTCGGCGACGCCGGCTTCGACGGGCTGCCGGTCCTGGACCAGTTGCAGGTACTGGGAGAGGAAGAACAGCAGCCCGGACAGCCCGAGGATCGTCAGCAGATCCGCCAGGACGGCGCCGCTGAAGCCCCGGTTGCGGAACAGCCGGACATCGACCAGCGGGACGGGCAGGCTGCGCTGGCGCCGGACGAACGCCCACAGAGCCGCCGCGCCCAGCAGCCCCGCGCCGGCGGCGGGCCAGGTGACCCCGTCGGCGGCGGTGTCCTTGACGGCGTAGACGACGCCGACCATGCCGATCAGCGACAGGAGCACGCTCGGCAGGTCCCAGGGGCCGGGGGAGGGGTTGCGCGACTCCGGAAGCAGCTTGATCCCGACGGCGACCAGCAGGGCCATCACCGGCAGGTTGATGAGGAAGACCGAGCCCCACCAGAAGTGTTCGAGCAGGAAGCCGCCGACGATCGGGCCGATCGCCATGCCCGCCGAGGCGGCGGCGCTCCAGATGCCGATGGCGAGGCTGCGCTCCCGCGGATCGTGGAAGAGGTTGCGGATCAGCGCCAGCGTGGACGGCATGAGCGTGGCGCCGGCGACACCGAGCAGCGCGCGGGTGACGATCATCGTCCCGGGCGTGTGCGCGTAGGCGTTGAGCACCGAGAGCAGCCCGAACGCGGTGGCGCCGAGCAGCAGCAGGCGCTTGCGGCCGATACGGTCGCCCAGGCTGCCCATGGAGATCAGCAGGCCGGCGATCACGAACGAGTAGGCGTCGCCGATCCACAGCAACTGGGTGCCGGACGGCTGCAGATCCTCGCTGAGGTAGGGCGTGGCGAGGCCGAGCACGGTGGCGTCCACGGCCACGAGCAGGACGGCGAGCACCAGGACGCCCAGGGCCAGCCAGCGGCCCGGCTGCTGCCGTACGCCGGCCGCCCGTTCGGCCGGGCGCGGTGCGGCGGTCACGATCCGCTCCGCCGTGTCGCGCCGCCGAGCAGCAGCTCGACGACCATGTGGCCGAAGTCGTTGCGGGCCATCCGGCCCTCGGCGACGGCCCAGCTCCCGGCGGCCAGCAGGCCGTAGAGGGCCTCGGTGAGCCACGCCGCGCTCAGGTCGAAGCGGAACTCGCCGCGCTCCTGGCCCCGGCGGAACAGCCGGGTGAGCCGTTCGTCGATGCGGGACCAGCCCGGGTTCTGCTGTTCGCCCTCGAAGAGCTGGTTCTCGGAGTAGAGGAAGGCGAGCAGGCCCGCGCTGGGCTCGATCGCGCGGACGAGGTGGCGTACCGCGTCCGCGGCCGGCCCCTCCTCGGGGTGTGCCGCGTCCAGGGCCGTCTCGCACTCGGCGATGCCGAGGTCCTCCAGGGCGCGCACGAGGGCGTCGCGGCCGGCGAAGTGACGGTTCAGCGTCGCCCTGCTGATGCCGGCCGCGCGGGCGACCTCCTCCAGGGTCGCCGTGGACCTCCGCGCCAGCAGATCGGCCGCGGCGCGCAGGACATGGTCACGATCGAAGCTCATGAGACAACGGTACGCCATGTGAGACATTGGCGTCTCAGGTGGTGCATGGATGCCTCGGTGGTCAGTGCCGCTCGGCCAGGTCGTCCTCCAGGGCGTGCGCCGCGGCGGTCAGGGTCGTGACCAGGGACTGGAGACGGTGCGGGTCGTACCGCACGCTCGGCATCGACACCGACAGGCCGGCCAGCGCACGGCCGTCCCGGTCGCGCACGGGGACGCCGACGGCGGTCAGCCCCCGCTCGGACCGCTCCCGGTTGACGGCGAACCCGGTACGCCGCAGCCGGGCCAGTTCCGCGCGCAGGCGGGCGAGGTCGGGGCGGTCGGCCGGACGGTCGCGGTAGCGCTCGGCCGCGTACACCCCGTCGAGTTCCCCCTCGGGCAGGTCGGCGAGCAGGAGCAGCCCGGCCGTGGTGCGGTGCGCGGGGAACACCATGCCCTCGCGCGACCCCACCCGGAGCGACTGCCGGCACTCGGCGCTGGCGATGAACCGCGCCGTGTCCCCGGTGCGCACGACGAGGTTCGCCGTCTCGTCCAGCAGGTCGACGATCCGGCGCAGGTGGGGCAGGGCCGCCGCGCGCAGCCGGGAGACGAGCGACTGGGAGTGCGCGGCGATCTCGAGCACCGGACCGGCGCGGTAGACGCGGTCCTCGTCCTGGACGGCGAAGTCGCGGTAGACGAGCATCGAAAGGATCCGGTGGGCGGTCGAGCGGGCGACGCCCAGCCGTTCGGAGATCTGGGAGACGGTCGCGCCGCCCTCCATCTGCAGGATGGCCGCCGCCCGCAGCGCGTGGTCCACGCTGGCGATCGGATACGGCGGCGGCGTCTTGAGCGGCTTGTCCATGGGTCCGTCCTATTGATTCTGCTCTCCAGAATCTACCGGTTCTCCCTGCCGGGCGCGGCGCACGCTGATGCCGTGACTGAGACCTCCATAGCCCATGACACCGCCACGGGTTCCCCGGTCCGGCTCCAGGCTGTCGCCGCCGAGGGGCAGCCCGAGGTCACCCCGGCGCTCGAAGAGCTGTACCACGGCTTCGAACAGGAACTGCTGGTCCCGCTGTGGACCGAGATCGGCGACCTGATGCCGGCCCACCCCCGCTCGCGCGCCGTGCCGCACCTGTGGCGCTGGGACCGGCTGCGGCGGCTCGCCGCCCGGGCCGGCGACCTGGTCCCCGTCGGCCGCGGCGGCGAGCGCCGCGCCATCGCGCTGGCCAACCCGTCCCTCGGCGGCAGGCCGTTCGCCACGCCGACGCTGTGGGCGGCCATCCAGTACCTCATGCCCGGCGAGGACGCCCCCGAGCACCGGCACACCCAGCACGCCTTCCGCTTCGTCGTCGAGGGCTCGGGCGTGTGGACGGTCGTCGGCGGCGACCCGGTGCCCATGAACCGCGGCGACTTCCTCCCGCAGGCCGGCTGGAACTGGCACGCCCACCACAACGCCACGTCCGAGCCGATGGCGTGGATCGACGGCCTGGACATCCCCCTCCAGTACGCCACCGAGGCACAGTTCTTCGAGTTCGGCCGCGACGGGATCGACGACACCGAGCGCATCACCCCCGAGCGGTCTCGCTCCGAACGCCTGTGGGGCCACCCCGGCCTGCGCCCCCTCGCGGCCGCCCCGGCCACACCGGGCAGCCCGCTGCTGTCGTACAAGTGGGAGCACACCAACGCCGCGCTCCGCGACCAGTGCCTCCTGGAGCGCGAGGGCTTCGGCGGCACCGTCGAGCCGGGCCACGCCGCGGTGCGGTACACCAACCCGCACGACGGCTGTGACGTCCTGCCGACGATCCGCGCCGAGTTCCACCGCGTCGTCCGCGGCGCCGAGACCGCACCGGTCCGGGAGACCGGATCGTCGGTGTACCAGGTCTTCGACGGCTCCGGCGTGGTGACCGTCGGCGACAGGGCGTGGACGGTGACCCGCGGCGACCTGTTCGTCGTCCCGTCCTGGGAGCCGTTCTCCGCCAGGTCCGAGGCCGGCGCGACCGACTCCGACGAGGGCGCCCTCGACCTCTTCCGCTTCTCCGACGCGCCCGTCTTCGAGGCGCTCCGGCTCGACCGCACCCAGAAGGACGCCTGACCATGAAGCTCGCCACCCTCCGCACCGCCGGCGGCACCAGGGCGGTCCGCCTCGACGGCGACGTCCTGGTCGACCTCGGGTACGCCGACCTGGGGGAGCTGTTCGCCGATGACGACTGGCGCGCCACGGCCGCCGCGGCCACCGGCGCCACCCACCCCGCCGACGGCGCCGACCTCGCGCCGGTCGTGCCCAACCCCTCCAAGATCATCTGCGTCGGGCACAACTACACCGACCACATCAAGGAGATGGGCCGGGAACTGCCCGACCACCCGACCCTCTTCCCCAAGTTCGCCGACACCCTGCTGGGCGCGCGCGACGACATCGTCAAGCCCGCCGAGACGGACGCGCTCGACTGGGAGGTCGAACTGGCCCTCGTGATCGGCAGCGCGGTGCGCCGCGCCGACGAGCGGCAGGCCGCCGACGCCATCGCCGGCTTCACCGTCATGAACGACATCTCCGCGCGCGACTGGCAGTTCCGCACGATCGAGTGGACGCAGGGCAAGATCTGGGAGGCGTCCACCCCCGTCGGCCCCTACGTCGTCACCCCCGACGAGGTCGGCGGCGTACGCCCCTCGCTCGGTGTCACGACGCTCGTCGACGGGCAGGTGATGCAGCAGGACGACACCGGGACGCTGCTGTTCGACCCGGTGTTCCTGGTGCGGTACATCTCCACGGTGATCACCCTGCGCCCCGGCGACATCATCGCCACCGGCACCCCGGCCGGCGTGGGCAACGCCCGCGACCCGAAGGTCTTCCTCCGCCCGGGCAGCACGGTGGTCACCGAGATCACGGGTCTCGGCGCCTGCGTGAACAGGGTGGTGGAAGCATGACGGACACGGCACGCACCCCCGCCCTCGCGCGCGCCTGGGTCCGCGCGGGCACGGAACGGGTCCTCGCCGCCGTCGCCGGCCTCGACGAGGCAGGACTCTCGGCCGGCACCGTGCTCCCCGGCTGGACCCGGGCGCACCTCGCCGCCCACATCGCCGCGAACGCCGACGCCCTGGGCAACCTCGTGCGCTGGGCCGCCACCGGCGTGCGGACACCGATGTACGCCTCCCCCGGGGAACGCGCCGCCGGCATCGACAGGGGGCCGGCGCTGTCGGCCGCCGAGCTGCGTGCCTGGCTGACCGACTCGGCGCACCGGCTCGCCGCGGGACTCGACGGGCTCACCGACGAGCAGTGGCGCCACGAGGTCGTCACCGCCCAGGGCCGCACCGTCCCCGCCACCGAACTGCCGTGGATGCGCGCCCGCGAGGTGTGTGTCCACGCCGTCGACCTCGGCGCCGGCACGGCCTTCGCCGACCTGCCGGACGGTTTCCTGACCGCGCTGGTCGACGAGGTCCGCGAGAAGCGCGGCCTGACCGGACTGCCCGACGGGCCGCTGCCGGACGTCGCGGCCTGGCTGACCGGCCGCCCCCACGCGCTCGCCGGCGCCCCCGAACTCGGCCCGTGGCTGTGAGGAGCCGGACCATGACCCACCCCGATGTGATCGTCGTCGGCGGCGGCATCGGCGGCCTCGGCGCCGCGTACGCACTGACCCGCCGCGGCCTGCGCGTCCGCCTGCTGGAACGCGCGGCGGAGTTCGGCGAGGTCGGCGCCGGCATCCAGCTCGCGCCCAACTGCACCCGCATCCTCGACGACTACGGCCTGCTCGCGGAGGCCAGGAGCCTCGGCGTCGTCCCCGACTCCATGGTCATGCGCGACGCCGTCGACGGCACCGAGCTGACCCGCCTCGACCTGCGCGACCTGGAGAAGCGCTACGGCCACCCCTACCTCGTCATCCACCGCAGCGACCTGCACGGCCTGCTCCTGCGGGCGTGCCGGCGCGCCGGCGTCGACCTGATCACGGACGCGCGGGTGATCTCGTACGGGAACACCGCCGACGGCGCCCGCGTCACCCTCGCCGACGGGGAGACCCACGAGGCCGGCGTCGTGATCGCGGCCGACGGACTGCACTCCGTCGCCCGCGCGCTGCTCGTGGACGACGAGCCCGTCTCCTCGGCGTACGTCGCCTACCGCGGCACCGTCCCCGCCGAACTGCCGCGGGTGGCGGCCGTCGACCTCGGCGAGGTCGCCGTGTACGTCGGCCCCCGCTGCCACTTCGTGCACTACGGCCTGCGCGGCGGCGAACTGCTCAACCAGGTCGCCGTCTTCGAGTCGCCGAAGGCCCTGGCGGGGCGGGACGACTGGGGCACGCCCGACGAACTCGACGCCGCCTTCGCCGCGACCTGCGACTTCGTCAGGGACGGCCTGCCGTTCATGTGGCGGGACAAGTGGTGGCGCATGTTCGACCGCGACCCGGTCATGACGTGGGTCCACGGTCGGATCGCGCTGCTCGGCGACTCGGCGCACCCGCCGCTGCAGTACATCGCGCAGGGCGCCGTCATGGCGATCGAGGACGGCTGGGTGCTGGGCGAGCACGTCGCCCGCCACCGCGCCGCCGACGGCACGGTCGACTGGGACGCCGCCCTCGCCGCCTACGAGGCGGTCCGCCCCGAGCACTGCCGCCGCGTGCTCACCACCTCCCGCGCGTGGGGCGAGCTGTGGCACCTCGACGGCGTCCCGCGCGAGCAGCGCAACGCGCTGCTGCGCGCCCGCGACACGTACGACTACTCCTTCGTCGACTGGCTGTACGGCCCGACCGCGCTCACGCCGGACCAGGAGCCGCCCATGTTCACGCCGGTCCCGCTGGACGCCGCGGTCGCCGAGGGGAGCGCGGCATGAACGACGCCTACCTGTACGCCGCCGTCCGCACACCGTTCGGCCGTCTGGGCGGCGCCCTCGCGGCAACACGCCCCGACGACCTCGCCGCGACCGCGCTGGCCGGCCTGCTCGACCGGGCACCGGGCCTCGACCGCGCCGCGATCGACGACGTCGTGTGGGGCAACGCCAACGGCGCCGGCGAGGACAACCGCAACGTGGGCCGGATGGCCGTCCTGCTGGCCGGGCTCCCCGTGAGCGTGCCCGCCACGACCGTCAACCGGCTGTGCGGCTCCGGCCTGGACGCGGCGATCACCGCGTCGCGCGCCCTGGAGTCCGGTGACGCGGACATCGCCGTCGCCGGCGGCGTCGAGTCCATGACCCGGGCGCCCTGGGTGCTGCCCAAACCGGACCGCGCCTTCCCCGCCGGCCACACCACCGCCGTCTCCACCACCCTGGGCTGGCGGCTGGTCAACCCGGCCATGCCCGCCGAGTGGACGGTGTCGCTGGGCGAGTCCAACGAACTGCTCCGCGAGCGGTACCCGGTCACCCGCGAGCGGCAGGACGCGTTCGCGCTGCGCTCCCACCGGCTCGCGGCGCGCGCTTGGGACGAGGGCTTCTACGACGACCTGGTCCTGCCGGTCGACGGACTCCCGCGCGACGAGGGCATCAGGCCCGACACCGACCCCGGGAAGCTGGCCGCCCTGAAGCCGTCGTTCCGCCCGGACGGCACGATCACCGCCGGCAACGCGTCGCCGCTCAGCGACGGGGCGTCCGCGCTGCTGCTCGGCACCGGGACCGCCGCGGACCGGATCGGCCTCGACCCCGTCGCCCGCGTCGCCGGGCGCGGCGTGCACGCCGTCGAGCCGCCCCTGTTCGGGTACGCGCCGGTCGAGGCCGCCGGGAAGGCGCTGCGACGCGCCGGCATCGGCTGGGGCGACGTGGGTGCCGTCGAGCTGAACGAGGCGTTCGCCGTGCAGTCGCTCGCGTGCCTGGACGCGTGGGGCGTCGATCCGGAGATCGTCAACGTCAGGGGCGGCGCCATCGCGATCGGGCACCCGCTGGGCGCCTCCGGCGGCCGGCTGCTCGGCACCCTGGCGAAGGTGCTGCGCGAGCGGCGGGAGCGGTGGGGCGTCGCCGCCATCTGCATCGGCGTGGGCCAGGCCCTCGCCGTCGTGCTGGAGAACGTCACCGGGGAGGTGAGCGGCCGATGAGCGCGACGACCATCGCCGCCACGGCCGACGAGGCCGTGGCGGGCGTGGCGGACGGATCGACGGTCCTGGTGGGCGGGTTCGGTCTCGCCGGCATGCCGTTCGACCTGATCGACGCGCTGATCCGGCAGGGCGCCGGGGACCTGACCGTGGTGTCCAACAACGCCGGCAACGGTGACGTGGGCCTGGCCGCGCTGCTGGCGGCGGGCCGCGTCCGCAAGGTGATCTGCTCCTTCCCGCGGCAGAGCGACTCGTACGTCTTCGACGGCCTGTACCGGGCGGGCCGCGTGGATCTCGAAGTGGTCCCGCAGGGCACCCTGGCGGAACGGATACGGGCCGCCGGGGCCGGCATCGGCGCGTTCTACAGCCCCGTCGGCGTCGGCACGCCGCTCGCCGAGGGCAAGGAGACCCGGCGGATCGACGGGCGCACCCACGTCCTGGAACACCCGATCAAGGGTGACGTGGCCCTCATCTCGGCGCACCGCGCCGACACCGCGGGCAACCTCGTCTACCGCAGGACGGCCAGGAACTTCGGGCCGGTGATGGCGACGGCGGCCGGCACCGTGATCGTCCAGGTCACCGACATCGTGCCCGCGGGGGAGATCGACCCGGAGACCGTCGTCACCCCCGGCATCTACGTCGACCGCCTGGTGCGGGCCGAGGCCCGCCGCCTGACCGTGCGAGGAGCCCGCTGATGACGACGACCCACGCCGCGGCCCCGCGCGAGCACGCCGACCGCGGGCCGCTCACCACCGACGAACTCGCGGCCCGGATCGCGCGCGACATCCCGCCCGGCGCCTACGTCAACCTCGGCATCGGACAGCCGACCCGGATCGCCGAGCACCTGCCGGCGGACGCGGGAATCGTCCTGCACACCGAGAACGGCATGCTCGGCATGGGGCCGGCGGCCACCGGCGACGAGGTGGACCCCGACCTCACCAACGCCGGGAAGGTGCCCGTCACGGAGCTGCCGGGCGCGGCGTACTTCCACCACGCCGACTCGTTCGCCATGATGCGGGGCGGCCACCTCGACGTGTGCGTCCTCGGCGCGTTCCAGGTCTCGCACCACGGCGACCTCGCCAACTGGCACACCGGCGACCCGGACGCCGTCCCGGCCGTGGGAGGGGCGATGGACCTGGCGGTCGGCGCGCGGCGGGTGCTGGTGATGATGCGGCTGTTCACCCGCGACGGCGCCCCCAAGCTGGTGTCCGAATGCACCTGTCCGCTGACCGGTGCCGGCTGCGTGAGCCTCGTCTACACCGACCACGGTGTCTTCGAGCCGGGTCCCGACGGGGTGCGGGTGAAGGAGACGTACGGCATCACGGTGGCCGGGCTGCGCGAGCGGCTCCCCGTCGACCTCATCGGCTGACCGGGGGCCGCTCGCGGGCGGGCGTTAGGATCCCGGCATGGCGAACCTCCGACAGGCGCAGAAGCGGATGACGCGCCGCCTGCTGCTCGAGTCCGGGCTCGAGCTGTTCACGGCGAAGGGGTACGCCGCCACCACCGTCGACGACATCGCGACGGCCGCGGGCACCACCCGGGTGACGTTCTACGCCTACTTCCCGTCGCGCAGCGAGCTGATGCGGGCGCTCATCGACGAGCAGCTCAACGAGGCGCTGCAGCGCGTCCGTTCGCCCGAGCACGGCTCCACGGCCCAGGGCCTCGTGGACACCGTCGCCGCCGGGACGGCCGAGGCCATCGCGGACTGGCTGCGGCGCACCGCCGAGGCGTGGCCGACGGTCCGGCCGATCATCCGCGTGGGCCGGGACGCCGCCGCGGTCGATCCGGAGCTGGCCGACCTCGTGGAGCGGTGGATGGCCGAGGCCATCGGCGACATCGAGGACGGGCTGACGGCCGCCGGACGTTTCGCGCCCCACCAGCGGCGGTTCCGCGGGGTGCTGGCGATGGCCGAGCTGGACTACGTCGCCCAGCACTGGGACGGCGCCGACTGGAAGCTCACGCGCGGGCAGATGCTCGACGAGCTGGCCGCGAGCTGGACGCGGCTGCTGACCTGACCTCGACCTGACCTGTTCCGACCGGACCGGCCGCCGTGCGCCGGTCCGGTTCCCGTGGTGCCGTGACACGGCGCCCGTCTTCCGGCACCGCCATGCGCCGATGCCATGCCCGTTGCTCTGCATTCCCCCCATTTCGCAACCCCTCGTACGTTATTTTTTCTTGGTGTCCGTTTCATTGACGCTATGTAAAGTGAATGGCTAATGTGACAGCCACCGGGTGCGCCGACGCACCCCCACCGGACACGTGAGGGCCTCTCATGAGCGCGAACAGCACCACCGTGAACACCGTCCTGGGCGCGGTGCCGGCCGACGAACTGGGCGTCGTCTCGGTCCATGAGGCGCTGCTGTCGGTGCTCCCCGGTGCCGAGCACGCGTACGACATCACCCTCGACCGGGCCGAGATCTTCGAGACGCTGGCCGCCCGGCTGCGGGACTTCCGCGCACACGGCGGCGGCACGATCGTCGACAGCACCGGCATGTTCCACGGGCGGGACGTCCCGCTGTACGAGGCCCTGTCCCGCGCGACCGGCGTCCACATCGTCGCCTCGACCGGCCAGGGACCCGAGGAACTGCTCGGCGGGTACTTCCTCACCCCGCAGACCAACCCGCCGACACCGTGGCCGGCCGACAGGTTCGCCGACCTCTTCGCCCGGGAGATCACCGAGGGCATGGTGGTCCCGCGCGTCGAGCGCCGCGGCCCCGCCGGCCTCGTGGCCACGGCCGCGACCCGTACCGGCCGGACGGCGACCGACGAGAGCCTGCTGCGCGGCGCGGCCCGGGCCGCCCTCGCCACCGGCGTCGCGCTGTCCGTCCGCCACGGCGCCGACGCCGCCGGCGACCTCGGCGTCGTCCTGGACGAAGGGCTGCCCGCCGACCGCGTCGCCGTCGGCGGCCTCGACCGCCAGGACGCCGTGGCCGCCGGCGCGCCCGAGCGGATCGCCGGCCTCGGCGCCCGCGTCGTGCTCGACCACGTCGGCACCGAGGACGCCGGGCACCTCACCGACGCCGAACGCGCCGACCTGGTCACCGGTCTCGTGCGGGCCGGCTTCGGCGACCGGATCCTGCTGTCGAGCAGCGCGACCGGGGTGGCGAAGGGCCACCCGGCCACCGGCACGCCGTACAGCCACGTCCTGACCGCCTTCGTGCCGCTGCTGACCGCGCGCGGCCTCGACGGCGACGATGTGCGGCGGATCCTCGTCGCCAACCCGCGCGACCTGCTCGCGACGCGCTGAGCGCACCGGTCCCGACGACCGTCAAGTCCTCTTCCCGAAGGTGAGTGTTGTGTCGAGAGTGAACACCGTGCTGGGGCCGGTCCCCGCCGAGGAACTGGGTTTCGTGGCCGTCCACGAGCACATCGGGTACGGCATGCCCGGCTCCGAGCTGGACACCACGTGGTGGAAGACCCCCGAGCAGCGCTACGAGGAGACTGTCCCCAAGCTGCGCAGGTTCCACGAACTCGGCGGCGGCACCCTCGTCGACGTGACCGGCATCTGCAACGGCCGTGACGTCGACCACTACCGGTCCCTGTCCGCGAAGACGGGCGTCCACATCGTCGCCTGCACCGGCTTCGTCGGCGGCGACACCGCGCTGCCGCACTTCGCGCGCGCCGAGGTCGACTACCTCACGCGGCAGTTCGTCCACGAGATCACCGTCGGTATCGGCGGCACCGGCAGCCTCGCCGGCGTCATCAAGGTCGGCGTGAGCCGCGGCGGCCGCATGACGGAGCTCGACAAGCGCATCTACCGCGCAGCGGCCCGCGCCTCGCTCACCACGGGCGTACCGATCCTCACCCACCTCGCGATCGACGCCGAGAACGCCGTCGCGATCTTCGAGGAGGAGGGCCTGCCGCTGGACCGCGTGCTGTTCGGGCACGTGGACGACGGCGTGAACGCCGAGCGCACGCGCGACGTCTGGATCGCCGAGCAGGGCGGCCGCATCGGCTTCGACACGTTCGGCTACGAGACCGAGCTGCCCGACCCGCCGTTCTGGGCACGGCCGCGCAAGGAACGCCTCGACCACTTCCTGCGGTTCATCGACGGGGGCCGCCGCCTGGGGCAGGTCCTCGCCTCCGCCGACGCCAACTGCAGCCCGCTCGGCTGGCCGGGCGTCGAGGGCCACACCGTCAACTACCTCTTCGACGAGCTCATCCCCGACCTGCGCGCGGCCGGTCTGGACGAGGCCGCCATCCGGACCGTCTTCGTCGACAACCCCGCCGGCTTCCTGACCATCCAGAAGTGAGAGAGACCGAACCATGCACTCCTCGGACCTGAAAAACCTGAAGGTCGCGATCGTCGGCGCCGGATACGGCGGCGCCGCGGCGGCCAAGGCCCTGGGCCTGCTGGGTGCGCGCGTCGACGTCTACGAGCAGGCGAACCGGATCCGCGAGGTCGGCGCCGGCATCGGCCTGCGTCCCGCCACCATCAACCGGTTCCGCCAGTGGGGCATCTTCGACGCGATCGACCGCGTCAGCTCGCCCAGCGAGTACTTCGAGATCCTCACCGCGACCGGTGAGCCGATCACGAAGGAGACCTGGCCCGCGGACGGGGATCAGACCCGCACCCACCTGATCCACCGCGGCGACTTCATCGACGCCCTCCTGGGCGTGCTGCCCGAGGGCGTCCTCCACCTCGGCCACAGGCTCCGGGCCGTCGAGGACAGGGGCGACGGCGCCACCCTCGTCTTCGCGGACGGCAGGACCGTCGACGCGGACCTCGTCGTGGGCGCCGACGGCATCAAGTCGGTCGTGCGGCAGCGGCTGTTCAGCGACAAGGGGCCGGTGTTCTCCGGCGAGCACGCCTACCGCGCCGTCATCTCCCTGGACGACGCCCACGGCATGGTCGCCGACGACAACCTCCGCATGTACATCGGCAGGGGGACGAAGGTCTACCTGCTGCCGCTCCGGCACCGCAACCAGGTGTCGTTCGACATCACCGCCCTGTGCCCGGACGGCACCTGGACGCCCAGCGTCACCAAGGACGACCTGCTGCGGACGGTCCGCGGCTTCGACGAACGCCTCGTGCGCATCACGCGCGGCCTCGACATGGACACCGTCAACATCCGCGCCGTGTACGACATCGACCCCATCGACACCTGGCACTCGGACTCCGTCGTCCTTGTCGGCGACGCCGCCCACTCGATGCTCCACCACCAGGGCCAGGGCGCGAACTCGGCCATCGAGGACGCGGGCGCGCTCGCCGACGCCCTGCGCGACGCCGCGTCCGTGACCGAAGCCCTCGCCCGGTACCAGGCCACCCGCAAACCCGTGACCGACACGCTGCAGGCCGTCTCCCGCCAGGGCTGGACCGAGGACGAGATCGACGAGGTCTTCCCCGGCCAGCGGCCCGCGGCCGCCGCCGTGAAGGAGTGACGTCGTCATGCCGCTGCACCCCGAGATCGCCGCGTTCATCGCCGCCCTGCCCGCCCCGCCCGGCGGCCCGCTCGACCCGGCCGCCCTGCGCGCCGCCGAGGAGGCGCACGTCACCCCCGAGGGGGAACGCCGCCCGCTGCACGCCGTGGCGGACACGACCGCGCGGACCGCATCCGGCGACGTGCCGGTACGGATCTACACGCCGACCGCCGCCGACCGCCACGGCCTGCTCGTGTACTTCCACGGCGGCGCCTTCTTCCTCGGCAGCCTGGAGACCCACGACCACGTGGCACGCTCACTGGCGGCGGAGACCGGGCTCAAGGTCGTCTCCGTGGGCTACCGCCGCGCGCCCGAGGCCCCCTTCCCCGCCGGGCTCGACGACTGCCACGCCGTCGTGCGCTGGGCCGCCGCCGAGGGCGGCCGGCTCCTCGGCTGGGACGGCGCCACCCTGGCCGTCGCCGGGGACAGCTCCGGCGGGAACTTCGCCGCCGCCGTCGCGGCCGGGGCGTACGACGAGGGCTTCGGCGGGATCACCCACCAGATCCTCTACTACCCGTCCCTCGACCTGGACTTCGACACCGACCGCTACCCGTCGCTGCGCGAGAACGCCGTCGGCTACGGGCTGGAGACGGCCGGCCTCGCGCCGTTCAACGCCTTCTACCTCGACAGCGGCGCCGACCCCGCCGACCCGCTCGTCTCCCCGGTCAAGCGGGCCGACCTCGCCGGGCTGCCGCCCGCGCTCGTCGTCACCGCCGAGTTCGACCCGCTGCGCGACGAGGGCGAGCTGTACGCCCGCCGGCTGCGGGAGGCCGGCGTGCCGGCGGTCGTGCGCCGCGTCGCCGGGGCGAACCACGGATTCGTCCAGAACTTCCCGCACATCCCCGAGTTCCGCGAGGTCTTCGCCGCCACCCGCGACTTCCTCGCCGGGCACTGACGAGGACCGGGCACGAGTCAGGAGAGAGGGCCATGACGCCGGAAGGCACCGTCCACCCCGTGGTCTCGCCGTGGGGCCGCTTCGGTCTGTACAGCTTCTTCATCGACGCGCCCGAGCCGGCGATCGTCGACACCGGGATCGCGTCGTCGCCCGCCGAGGGCATCGTCCCGGCCCTCGCGGCGATCGGGCGCCGCGTCGAGGACGTGCGGTGGATCCTGCTCACGCACGGGCACATCGACCACATCGGCGGGGCGCACGCCCTGTGGGAACTCACCGGCCGGCGCGCGCGGGTCGTCATCCACGAGGCCGACGCGCCGATGCTCCGCTCACGGCAGGCCCACGTGGCGGAGTACCGCGCGGGACGCGGCCGGTACCTGCGCGATCCCGGGGGAGAGGCCCGGGTCGCGGCGGCGGCGGACGCCGTCATCTCCGGCGAGATGGAACCCACCCTGCTCGTCAGGGGCGGCGAGACCCTCTCCCTCGGCGGCGGCATCACCGTCTCCGTGCACGCCCTCCCGGGCCACACCCCCGGCTCGGTCGCCTACGTCATCGACGGCCGGCGCGCCGCGTTCACCGGCGACGCCGTACAGGTCCACGGAGCCGCCAACGGCTTCCCCGGCTACACCGACCCGGCGGCCTACCGCGCCGGCCTCGAACACCTCCGCGACGAGATCCGCCCGCTGAACCTCTACCTCGGGCACCCCTACCGCCGCGCGGACGGCACCCCGTACGGCGTCGAACTCGACGAGGCGCAGGCCCGGGAAGCCCTCACCCACAGCCTCGACGCCGAACGCCGCATCGCCGCCGCCGCCCGCGCCTGCCTGGAGGCCGGGCCGCGGGAGACGGACTCGCCGTACTCCCCCTTCGCGCCCGTCGCGGCCGCGCTCGGCTACACGGGCGACCCGACGCTCGAACCGTCACCGTTCTTCACCTCGCTGCACGGCTACCGCATGCAGCACAACAGGACCGCGCAGCACAGGAGTCACCGATCATGACCGACCTCCGGACGATACGGGCGGGCGAGCGGACCATCGCCGTCCGCAAGGACCTGCGGGCGCCGATGCGCGACGGCGTCGAACTCGCCCTGGACGCCTACCACGGCCTGGACGACACGCCGCGCCCCGCCCTGATCGCGATGAGCGCCTACGGCAAGGAACTGCAGGCCCTCGCCCTCACCACACCGCCGCAGCGCAGGCCGAGCCCGATGTGGGACGGCTGCATCGAGGCCGGCGACATCGCCCGCGTCGTGCGGGAGGGCTACGTCCACGTCATCGGCGACATGCGCGGCACGGGCGACTCGGGCGGCGTCATGATCGGCAACTACAACGCGGGCGGCGTGCCCCAGGGCCGGGACCTGTACGACGTGGTCGAGTGGGTCGCCGCCCAGCCGTGGTGCGACGGCAACGTCGGCATGATCGGCATCTCGTACTTCGGCTCCATGCAGGTGCTCGCCGCGGCCGAGCGCCCGCCGCACCTGAAGGCCGTCTTCGTCAGCGGGGGGCACTTCGACTTCTACGAGACGACGTACCACGGCGGGATCATGTGGTTCATGCCGCGTGCCGCGCGCGAGGGACGCGGCGGCGACTCCGGCATCGCGCACACCGACGTCAGGTCCCGCATGCAGGCGGTGCACAGCCCCGAGGAGCTGCGGAGACGCGTCGACGAGCGGCTGGCCGACCCGGACGTGGCGGCGTGGCCGAACCTCGTCCATGTGCTGAAATACCCGAAGAACCGCGAGTTCTGGTTCGACATCGTGCTGAACCCCCTCGACGGCGACTGGTACGAGGAGCGCAACCCGGTCAACCTCGCCCGGAACATCGACATACCGGTCTATCTGCAGATCGACCAGGGCCGCGGCTGGACGGTCGACGGCCACATCGAGCTGTTCGACGTGCTCAAGGGGCCGAAGAAGCTGGACATCGGCTCCTACCCGCCGATGCAGTCGCGCCCCTGGATCGAGGAGCACGACAAGATGTTCCGCTGGTACGAGTACTGGCTCAAGGGCGTCGACAACGGGATCATGGACGAGCCTGCCGTCAGCGTCTTCGTGGAGGGCTCGCGCGAGGTCGTCACGGCGGCGCAGTGGCCCCCGAAGGAGATCGCGTACCGGTCCCTGCACCTGCGGCCGCGCCACAGGCTGTCCTTCGAGCCGGAGCACATGGGCGCCGAGCACGCCGCGCCCGACGGCTTCTACCAGGCGCCGCTCACCGTCACCGACACGGTCCAGGTGCTCTCCTGGCGCACCGAGCCGTTCGACGCCCCCACCGAACTGATCGGCAGCGGCGCGGCGCACCTGTTCGCCGAGATCGACCAGGACGACACCAACTTCATCCTGCGCCTGTGGGACGAGGCACCGGGCGGCGGCCGGCAGCTCATCACCAGCGGCTACCTCAAGGCGTCCCACCGCGAACTCGACACGGAGCGCACCACCGAGGGCGACCCGTACCACCCGCACACGCGGGCGGTGCCGGTGGAGCCGGGGGCGATCGAGGAGTACGTGCTGCGGCTCTATCCGTTCGCGGCGACCCTGCTGCCGGGACACCGCCTGGTGGCGGAACTGTCGAACGACGAGCCCCTGGCCGACGCGCACAACGCGCTGCTGCCGCCGGACGCGTTCCACCTGCCGGTGGGCCGCCCCGTGACCCACAAGATCTACCGCGACGCGGCACACCCGTCCCGCCTGGTCCTTCCGTTCACGGAACCCTCGGCACGGAACGCGCCACGACCGCGCTCCGAGTGAACACCGCACGTTGGCGGCACCGGCGGGCATCGGTGGCCGGTTCTCACCGTCCAGGGCCGTAGTACAGCCGGAGGAACTCCTCCATCGCCGCGTCGACGCCGGCGCGGTCGCCGGTGGCGACGCCGAGCCCGGCCCGGCTGCGGGCCGTCGCCGGGTCCGTCCCGGCGGCGACCTGTTCGGCCTGCGTCCGGCGCAGTACGCGGCGTTCGAGACCGCGCTGTGCGAGGCGCTGCGGCTCCGGGCCGGCGCCTGCCGGTCCGTCGAACCGGAACCGACCTGGTCACGGCAAGCCCAGCCACTGACGGCCTGACACGACTCTCACTCATCCGCACACAACGCGCCCCGGACTGGTCCCACCCGCAGCGACCGCCGCCCGCCCCGCCGGGCTCAACTGGTCCGGCGGGGCGGGCGGCGGCCTGGTGGTGGGGGTGGTCAGTGATCCGGAAGTTCCGCGCGGACCGTGTGGGCGGCCTTCACCAGGTTGTGCAGTGATTCCCGTGTCTCCGGCCAACCGCGTGTCTTCAGGCCGCAGTCGGGGTTGACCCACAGCCGGTCGGCCGGGATCGCGTCGAGGCCGGTGCGCAGCAGGGCGGCGGCCTCCTCCGCGCTCGGTACGCGGGGGGAGTGGATGTCGTAGACGCCGGGACCTGCCTCGCGCGGGTAGCCGTGGGCGGCCAGTTCGCGGGCGACCTGCATGTGCGAGCGGGCCGCCTCCAGGCTGATCACGTCCGCGTCCAGGTCGTCGATGGCCCGCACGATGTCGCCGAACTCCGCGTAGCACATGTGCGTGTGGATCTGCGTCGCCGCACGGACCCCGGCGGTGGTCAGGCGGAACGCCTCGGTCGCCCAGGCCAGGTACGCGGGACGGTCGGCGGCGCGCAGCGGAAGCGTCTCCCGCAGCGCGGGCTCGTCCACCTGGATGACGGAAGTGCCGGCCGCCTCCAGGTCGTTCACCTCGTCGCGCAGGGCGAGGGCGACCTGGCGGGCGGTGTCGGCGAGCGGCTGGTCGTCGCGTACGAACGACCAGGCCAGCATGGTGACCGGCCCGGTGAGCATGCCCTTGACCGGGCGCTCGGTGAGGGACTGCGCGTACGTCGTCCAGCGCACCGTCATCGGTTCGGGGCGGGAGATGTCGCCCGCGAGGATCGGGGGGCGCACGTAACGGGTGCCGTACGACTGGACCCAGCCGTGCCGCGTCGCGAGGTAGCCGGTCAGCTGTTCGGCGAAGTATTGGACCATGTCGTTGCGTTCGGCTTCACCGTGCACGAGGACGTCGAGACCGGCCCGCTCCTGGAAGGCGACGACCTCGCGGATCTCCGCCCTGATCCGCTCCTCGTAGCGCGCGGTGTCGATGCGGCCGGCGCGCAGGTCGGCGCGGGCGGTGCGCAGTTCGCCGGTCTGCGGGAACGAGCCGATCGTTGTCGTCGGCAGCGGGGGCAGCGCGAGGTGGGCGCGCTGGGCTGCGGCCCGTTCGGCGTACGGCTGCGGGCGGCGCGTGTCGGCGACCGTGACCGATCCGGCGCGGGCGCGCACGGCCGGGTCGCGGGTGATGGGGGAGGCGGCGCGGGCGGTGAGGTCGGCCCGGTTCGCGGCGAGGGCGGCGGCGATCGTGTCGGTGCCGTGGGCGAGGCCCCTGGCGAGGGTGACGATCTCGGTGGTCTTCTGGCGGGCGAAGGCGAGCCAGCGGAGGATGCCCGGCTCGATGTCCTTCTCCGCCGCCGCGTCGAGGGGAACGTGCAGCAGCGAGCAGGACGACGACACGTCTACCCGGTCGGCGAGGCCGAGGAGGGTGCCGAGCGTGGACAGCGACCGCCGCAGGTCGTTGATCCAGACGTTGCGGCCGTCGACCACACCGGCGACCAGGCGTTTCCCGGGCAGTCCGCCGACGGCGGCCAGGTCGTCCAGGTTCGCGGCGGCTGCCCCGGTGAAGTCCAGGGCCAGTCCCTCGACGGGGGCCTTGGCGAGGACGGGCAGGGCGTCGCCCAGGCGGTCGAAGTAGGAGGCGACCAGCAGCTTCGGGCGGTCGGTCAGGCCGCCGAGGACGCGGTAGGCGCGTTCGGCGGCGGCCAGTTCGGCGGGGGTGCGGTCCTGGACGAGGGCGGGCTCGTCCACCTGCGCCCACGTGGCGCCCGCCGCGCGGAGGTCGGCGAGGACCTCGGCGTACACGGGCAGCAGGCGGTCGAGGAGGGTCAGGGGCTCGAAGTCCGCGGCCACGCCGGGCGCCGGCTTGGCGAGCAGCAGGTAGGTGACCGGGCCGACCAGCACGGGCCGTGCGGTGAGGCCCTGGGCGACGGCCTCCGTCAGCTCGGCGACCTGCTTGGCGGAGTCGGCCGTGAAGACGGTGTCGGGACCCAGTTCGGGGACAAGGTAGTGGTAGTTGGTGTCGAACCACTTGGTCATCTCCAGCGGCGCCACGTCCTGCGTGCCGCGGGCCATCGCGAAGTAGCCGTCGAGCGGGTCGGCGGCGACGGCGTCCCGGTGCCGGTCCGGGATCGCGCCCACCATGACGGTGGTGTCCAGGACGTGGTCGTAGTACGAGAAGTCGCCGGTGGGGATCTCATCGACGCCGGCGTCGGCGAGCTGCCCCCGGGCGGCACGGCGCAGGCCGGCGGCCGTCGCGTGGAGGGCGTCGGCGCTGACCCGGCCCTTCCAGTAGCCCTCGACGGCCTTCTTGAGTTCCCGGTGCTGACCCTGGCGGGGGTAGCCGTGCACGGTGGCCCGTGCTGCCGCGGCTGCGGGCTTGCTGGTCACGGAGATCTCCTTCGCGAGATGAATCCCTGGGATCCCGGCGACGGGACGAGGACGCGAAGGGGTGGCGGACCGGGCGGCACGTGCCCGCACGGTGTGTACGCCGACCCGCCCTCGAGGTCACCGGGATGTCCGCGCGCGAGTGGTCGCGCACGGGCAGGTGGCAGGTCTTCGGACTCGCGGGCACGTCCTCGTGTCAGGAGGACACCTACTGGCCGTCGCTTCCCGGGCCGTGGACCCAGTGCGTATGACGGCGGTCGTTCCCGCTCACCGCTGCGGGGCAGTCCCGGATTCCCACCGGGTTCCCTCTTGCGACGCCTCCCGCCTGGCTGACGGGGCGAACCAGCTGCGTCGGCGAGCGTAGGCGACACCCCGGACGAGCGGCACGGAACGTCCATCATGCGGATGGCGCGGGCACCCGCACACCGGACGGGCACCCGCGCGGGAACGGCGGTCACGCCGCGCCGCGACCGTAGCCACCAGGGCAGCGGATGGCCACGTACCTGCGGGACCGCTCAGCCGGCCGGCTCGACGGGGGTGCTGCTGTGGCCTGTCGTGCGGCCGGACAGTTCTGCGTCGAGTGTCGCCTGCGCCACGCGCATGTTCTCCGCGTACGCCGGCTGCTGGAGGCGTCGCCACATCTCCTCCGGGGCGACGTCCTCGACGTGGCAGGTCACCCACCAGATGTTCCCGAACGGGTCCCTGACGCGCCCGCCGCGCTGCCCGAACGCGTTGTCCCCGAGCGGTGTGACGACGTGTGCGCCGGACTCGAGCGCGCGGGCGAACGCCTCGTCCGCGTCGGGGACGAACACCCGCAGCAGGCTCGGCATCACGGGCCAGTCCGCGTGCCGGTCGAAGGCCAGGACGACGGTGTCGCCGACGCGGATCTCGCCGTGCCCGATCGCGCCGTCCTCGGTGGCGACCCGCGCCAGTTCCCGGCCGCCGAACGCCCGGGTGACGAAGTCGAGGAAGGCGCCGGTGTCGTCGGTGGCGACCCAGGGGGCGACGGAGGTGTAGCCGTCGGGGGCGGTGCTGGTCCGTCCGATCATCGCATGCTGCCTCTCGCTGGTGTTCCGGCTTGCGGGACCGAACGTAGGTGAGGTAGCGGAAAGGTCGGTTCCTGAATGAACGTCCCGAGGGGAGAGCCGGCCGCGCCCGGTCGCGACGCGGCCTCCCCGTCGCCCGGCCCGTCCTGTCCCGACGCTCGGGACGCTCGGGACCTGGCACAATCCGCCGCGTGACGCCCCTCGACCTCCAGCTCGTCCTGCTGCGCCGCATGGCCGACTTCCAGCCCGGCCGGGTGGAGGACGCCCTGCGCGCGCTCGGCGTCGGGCGCGGCGGCATGCGCGAGGCCAACCGCCGCTGGCAGGCGATGGCCCGCGCACGGCGCGCGCCCGGCGCCCTGGCGCGCTACCGTTCGGCGCTCGGCGCCCCCGAGTCCACGGTGGTCCGACAGGTGGGCGACCTGCGGAGCGAGGCGTACCGCTGGCCGCTGCCGCTGTGGCCGGACCTGCGGTTCGAGGTCCTCACGGCGCCGGGCGGCGGCGTATGGCTCGAACAGCTCGTCCGCGCCCCCGGCCGGCCGGCGCCGCCGCTGCGCACGGTGGACGACCTGCACCCCTGGTCGTGCACGACGGACGAGGTGGCGCGTGCCTTCGCGCCGGCGCGGCCGATGGAGGGGTCGGCGCCCACCCGGTGGCGCCTGGCGTTCGAGGCACCGACCGTGTCGGGCGGACGGCGGCACGTCGTCGCGGAGTTCACCTGGGGCCTGCTCCAACGCCTCGTCCCCTGACGCGGTGCACCGTCCCGGCGTCCGGCCATGTCGTGGCAGGGCACCGAAGTGGCGTCAGTGGTTGCCTGATTCTGTGCTGCGGGTGTCCGATGATGGGGGATGGTGGCGGGGGCGCGGGACACGGGGGGAGAGGCGACAGCACGTGGGTAGTGGGGGAGCCGTGGGGGCGGCGTGGTCGGGGGCGCGGTCGGCGCTGGTCGTGGCGGTGTCGCGGTACGAGGACGGCACGCTGGACGGGCTGCGGTCGCCGGCGCGGGACGCGGAGGAACTGGCCGGTGTGCTGGGCGATCCGGCCATCGGCGGGTTCGGCGTGACCGTGCTGTCCGACCCGACGGCCCACGAGATGCGGATGGGCCTGCTGGACTTCCTCGACGGCCGCAAGCCGTCCGAGCTGGTCGTGATCCACCTGTCCTGCCACGGCCTGCTGGACGCCCGCAACCGCCTGTACTTCGCCGCCACCGACACCCGCAGGACGCGTCTCCCGGCCACCGGAGTCGAGTCCGGCTGGGTCCTCGAACAGCTCGACGACTGCCGCGCCAGGAGCCAGGTGCTGATGCTGGACTGCTGCTTCAGCGGCGCGTTCGCCGGCGGCGCCAAGGGCGACGGCGGCCTCGACCTGCAGCGGCGTCTCGCCTCCCCGGGACGCGGCCGGGTCGTCCTGACCGCGTCCCGCGCCACGGAGTACTCCTTCGAGGGCGAGCCGCGCCCCGGCACGGACGAGGCGGCCCCGTCCGTCTTCACCGCCGGCCTCATCGACGGGCTGCGCACCGGAGCCGCCGACACCGACCACGACGGCCTGATCTCCGTGGACGACGCCTACGAGCACGCCTACGCCTACGTCCAGTCCCACAGCGGCCGGCAGACACCCCAACGCTGGCTCTCCCGTGCCGAGGGCACCCTCTGGCTCGCCCGCAATCCCCACCGCCCCCAGGCCCCGGACGGCCTGACCGACGACATCCGCTCGGCCCTCGCCAGTCCGCTGCCCGCCATCCGCGCGGGCGCCGTCCACGCGCTGGGGGAGTGGCTCACCGGTGACGACCCCGACCGCGCCCGTATCGCCCGGCGGCACCTCGACCACGCCGTCAGCCACGAGGTCCAGCTCGTCGCCCTGGCCGCACGCTCCCACATCGAGCGGTACGCCCGGCGCCTCGCCGAACGCGGTGTGGAACACGGCGAAGCCGGCCGTGACGACGAGGCACTCGCCGACCTCGACCGGGCCATCGAACTCGACCCGGACAACGATCTCGCGCTCGCAGCCCGTGGTGAGGCCCATCTGCGCACCGATCACGAGGACCTGGCGCTCCGGGACCTCGACCGTGCCATCGCCATCAATCCCGACAACGACGCGGCGCTCGCCGACCGGGGGAGCGTGCACCTGCTCGCAGGCCGCGAAGACCTGGCGCTGGCGGACCTCGAACGTGCGCTGCGGATCAATCCGGACCAGCGGGTGGCGCTCGCCGGCCGTGCCCTCTTCCACTATCTCGCCGGCCGCCGTGACGAGGCCGAGGCCGACCTCGACCGGGCACTCGGGCTCGACCCCGACGATCTCGTCGCCCTGGGATTCCGGGGAACGCTGCACGCGGAGGCGGAACGCTTCGACCGGGCGCTGGCCGATCTCGACCGGGTGATCGAACGGGTGCCGGACGACGCGGCGGCCCTCGCGCAGCGCGGTGACGTGTTCCGCGGGCTGGGCCGCGACGAGGAGGCGCTGGCCGACCTCGACCGTGCCGTCGCGCTCGACCCCGGCGATGTCCTCGCCCTCGCCAGCCGCGGCGAACTCCACCGCTGCGCCGGACGAAACGAAGCGGCGCTCGCCGATTTCGACCGGGTGCTCGAACGCGAGAGGGACGACGGATTCGCGCTCGGCCGCCGCGGCTACCTGCGTGCGCTCGCGGGCCGTCACGAGGAGGCCCTGACAGATCTCGACCGTGCCGTCGAACTGGACGCCGACGACCCCTTCGTACTCGCCGCCCGCGGCAACGCGCACCGCCTCGCGGGACGTCACGGGCAGGCGCTCGCCGACTTCGGCCGGGCGCTCGGGCTCGCCCCGGACGACGGGTTCTCGCTCGCGTGCCGAGGGGACGTGCTCCGCGTCATGGGCCGCCACGACGAGGCGTTCGCCGACCTCGACCGCGCCGCCGGACTCCTCCCCGACGACATTTTCGTCCGCGCCGTCCGCGGCGACCTGTACCGGCTCGTGGGCCGCCCCGCCGAGGCACTGGTCAATCTGAACCGCGCCCTGGAGCTCGACCCGGACGACACCCTCGCCCTCGCCAGCCGCGGCGAGCTGTACCGCACGGCGGACCGGGACGACGAGGCGCTGGCCGACCTGGACCGCGCCCTCACCCGTGACCCGGACTACGGGTTCGCGCTCGCTTCCCGCGGAAAGCTGTACCGCTCACTGGGGCGTTATGGCCGGGCGGTCGAGGACCTCCGGCGCGCGCTCGAACTCGACCCCGGCAACGACGACATCCACTCCGCGCTGGACGAAGCCCTCCTGCTCCACCGGGTGGCGCCCAAGCGCTTCCCATGAGGGACGGGTCCCGCCCGCCGCATCGTCAACACGGGAATGACGAGGCGGCAAGGTGCCGTCGCCCGCTTCCGGCGATCGGGTGGTTTCGGACCCCTCCGGCCTTCGGGCCGCGGTGTGCCGTGTGGGGATTGGCCCGGGCGGTGATGCTGCCGCCGGTGAGGGGGAGGGCCATGACCGACGACAGTACGATCCTGTTCGCCGTGCCGCCGTATCTGCGGGACGAGGGCGCAGCGGCCGAGCAGGTGGCACGTATCCATGACGCCGTCGCGGCGGCCGGTTTCCGGGTCCGGTGGGCGGCGAGCGCCCCCGACGCCCAGGCCGTGCTGCGCACCGAGGCCGGTCTCGCCGCGGCGCTGGTCGCCTGGGACCTGCCGCCCGGGCGCGGCGCCGAGCCGGGACCCGGCGGTCCATCGGCGCTGCGCGCGCTCGGCCGCCGGTTCGACCGGCTCCCCGTCTTCCTGGTCATGGCCGACGACGAGCCGCGCGATCTGCCGCTGTGGGTGTCGGAGTCCGTCGTCGGGTACGTGTGGCCGCTGGAGGACACGCCGTCGTTCATCGCCGGACGCGTCACGACCGCCGCCCGCGCCTACCGTGAGGCCGTCCTGCCGCCGTTCTTCCGCGCGCTCCGCCGCTTCCACGACGCGCACGAGTACTCCTGGCACACGCCCGCGCACTCCGGCGGCGTCGCGTTCCTCAAGTCGCCGGCGGGCCGCGCGTTCCACGACTGGTTCGGGGAGCGGCTGCTGCGCAGCGACCTGTCCATCTCGGTGGGCGAGCTGGGCTCCCTGTTCGAGCACACCGGCCCGATCGGCGAAGCGGAGCGCAACGCCGCCCGGGTCTTCGGCGCCGACCTCACCTACTTCGTCCTCCACGGCGACTCCACGTGCAACCGCCTGGTCGGCCACTACAGCGTCCTGCGCGACGAGATCGCCCTCGTGGACCGCAACTGCCACAAGTCGGTCCTGCACGGCCTCGTAGTCTCCGGGGCGCGGCCCGTCTTCCTGATCCCCACCCGCAACGGGTACGGGCTCGCCGGGCCGCTGCCGCCCGGCGGGGTCGCGGCGGACGCGGTGGCGGCCAGGATCGCCGCGCACCCGCTGACCGCGGGCGCGGTCTCCCCGGAGGGGCAGTACGCCGTCTTCACCAACTCCACCTACGACGGCCTGTGTTACGACGCGGTGGCGGCGGCTCGCGCGTTCTCCGCGAGCACGCCGCGGCTCCACTTCGACGAGGCGTGGTTCGCGTACGCCCGCTTCCACCCCCTCTACACCGGGCGCTACGGCATGTCGGTCGGCCCCGGCTCCCTCCCCGGCCCCGAGCGCCCCACCGTCTTCGCGACCCAGTCGACGCACAAGCTGCTGGCCGCGCTGTCGCAGAGCGCCATGGTCCATGTGCGGCCCGCGCCCCGCGCGCCGGTGGAGCACGACCGCTTCAACGAGACCCTGATGATGCACGGCACCACGTCCCCGCTGTACCCGATGATCGCCTCGCTGGACGTCGCCACCGCCATGATGGACGGGCCGCAGGGCCGCTGGCTCGTGGACGAGGCCGTGACGGAGGCGGTCCGCTTCCGGCAGGAGATGGTCCGCGTCCGGCGGCGCGTCGAGAGCGCGGGGGACCGGCCGCCGTGGTTCTTCGGCGTGTGGCAGCCGGAGACGGTGACCGATCCGGCGACCGGCACGCGCCTGCCGTTCGAAACGGCCCCCGCCGACCTGCTGCGCACCGAGCCGTCCTGCTGGCACCTCGAACCGGGGGCCGACTGGCACGGCTTCCCCGGTCTTGAGGACGGCTGGTGCATGCTCGACCCGATCAAGGTCACACTCACCTGCCCGGGCACGGACGCCACCGGCATCATGACCGCCTTCGGCATCCCCGCCCGCATCCTGACGGCCTACCTCGACACGCGGAACATCGTCGTCGAGAAGACCGACAGTTACACGACGCTCGTCCTGTTCTCCATGGGCATCACCAAGGGCAAGTGGGGGACACTCCTCGACGCCCTCATGGACTTCAAGGCGCTCCACGACGGCGATGCCCCGCTGGAGGGTGTCCTGCCCGCCCTCGTCGCCGAGCACGGGCGGCGCTACGCGGACCTCACCCTGCGGGAGCTGTGCCAGGAGATGCACACGTACCTGCGGTCCGTCCGCCTCGTCGAGCTGCTGGACACGGCGTTCCGCGACCTGCCCGAGCCGGTCGCGCCGCCGCAGACCTGCTACCGGCACCTGGTGCGCGGCGGCACGGAGCGCGTACGGCTGACCGAGGCGGCGGGTCGTGTCGCCGCCGCCATGGTCACCGTGACGCCGCCCGGCATCCCGGTCCTCATGCCGGGCGAGAGCATCGGCGCGCCGGGCGGGCCGCTGCTGCGCTATCTGACCGCGCTGGAGACGTTCGACCGGCGTTTCCCCGGCTTCCGCAGCGAGACCCACGGCGTGGTCATCGACCCGGACACGGGCGACTACCTCATCGAGTGCCTGCTCCCCGGGGCGGTGTGACGGTTGTCTGCCCACAGCTCAGGTCCATACACCATGACTGGTACATGTGGTAGCTTTGGTACATGGGTATGAAGCGGACCAATGTCTACGCCGATCCGGAGGATCTGGCCATCATCAAGGAGGCGGCCCTCCGGCGGGGGGTCAGCGAGGCGGAGATCATCCGCCAGGGCATCCACCTCGCGGCCATGGCGAACCGGGTATGGGACGAGCCCTTCTTCTCACGTACCTACCGGGGTCCCGGCCGCACACTCGGCAAAGAGGGAGTGCGTGACATCGTCGCCGACGCCGTCCGCCACGAGAACGAGGACCGGAACGCCGAGTGATCATCGTCGTGGCGGACACATCCGGTCTCATCGCGGCACTCGACGCCGAACACCACGAACACCGAGTGGCGAACGAGGCCATCCGAGCAGCAGGGCTGCTCGTGCTCTCCCCGCTTCTGCTGGCGGAGATCGATCACGTGGCCAGGCGTGAACTCGGCCGGGACGCGGCGTTCGGCGCAGTCGACGACATCAGACGCTGGGTACAGCGCGGCCGCGTCGTCATCCCGGAGATCACGGGCCAGCACCTCGCGGCCGCCCAGTCCGTACGTGTCCGGTATCGCGACCTCGACCTGGACCTGGCGGACGCTGTGAATGTGGCGGTGGCCGCCGACTATGACACCGACGCCGTTCTCACACTCGACCGTCGCGATTACCGAGTCGTGCGACCGCTCGGCCGGCACAAGGCGTTCCGGCTCCTGCCCGACGACCTGCCGCTGTGAGGCCGGTGTGCCCCGTCACGCGGTTCAGGCCCACATGCCGCCGTCCGCCCGCAGCACCGTGCCCGTGACGTAGGAGGCACGGTCGCTCAGCAGCCAGGCCGCCGCCTCCGCGATCTCCTCCGGTGCCGCGGCCCGGCCGAGCGGCGTCTGCGCGTTCAGCGCGTCGATGACGCCGGGGGAGCGCTCGTCCCACTCGCGCAGCAGCTCGGTGAGCGTGGTGCCGGGAGCGACGGCGTTGACCCGGATGCCCTCGGGACCGTACGTCGTGGCGGCCGACGCGGTGAGGGCGTTCACCGCCCGCTTCGACGCGCCGTACACGGGCAGCGCCGGGTTGGCCATCAGGCTGCCGACACTGGAGGTGTTGACGATGGATCCGCGCCGCGCGGTGGCGCGGATGGCGGCGATCTCGGCGTTCATCGCCAGCCACACGCCCTTCAGATCGACGGTGACGACCTCGTCGAACGCCGCCTCGGGCAGCTCGTCCATCGGGCCGGGCGGCTGGCCCGTCGCGCCGTTGTTGAAGGCGCCGTCGAGCCGCCCGTACAGCTCCACGGCACGGTCCACGGCGGCCCGTACGCTCGCCCCGTCGGCCAGGTCGCACAGCGCGTACGACGCTGTGCCGCCCGCCGCGCGGATCTCCTCCGTGACGGCCTTGAGCTGCGCCTCGGTGCGTGCCGTGAGCAGCACGCTCGCGCCTTCCCTGGCGAACAGCCGCGCGGCCGCCGCGCCGATGCCGCGGCTCGCGCCCATGACGAGGACGACCTTGCCGGCCAGCAGGCCGGACCCGATGTTCGGTGTGGTTTCCATGCCGACGAGCCTCGGCCCGCGCCGGCGGCGTATCCAGGCACCGGTGGTACCTGGCTGGGCCCGGCCCCGCTCGCGCACACTGGGGTGGTGGACCGACGAGAACTGGCCGACTTCCTGCGCAGCAGGCGCGAGCGCGTCACACCCGCCGACGCGGGGCTGCCCGCCGGGCGGCGGCGCCGTACCCCGGGACTGCGCCGTGAGGAGGTGGCGCAGCTCGCGTACATCTCCACCGAGTACTACACGCGGCTGGAGCAGGCCCGCGCCCCGCGCCCCTCCCGCGAGGTGCTGGCGCAGCTCGCCCGCGCCCTGCGCCTGTCGGACGCCGAGCGCGACCACCTCCACCACCTCGCCGGCACGCCGCCAGGTCCGCCGCCGGGCCCTTCGGCCGAGGTGCGGCAGAGCATCGTCGACCTGCTGCGCCGCCTCCCGGATGCGGCGGCGATCGTGATGTCGGCGACGTACGACATCATCGCGTGGAACGACCTGGCCGCCGCCCTCATGGAGGACTTCTCCGCCCTGCCGCGCCGCGACCGCAACCTCCTGCGGCGCGCCTTCCTCGGGCCCGAGCGCGGCGGGCGGCGGCTGTACGGCGTCTCGGACGCGGACGAGTTCGCCCGCACCGCCGTCCAGGACCTGCGCGCCGTGGCGGCCCGCTACCCCGGTGACCCGGAGGTCACCGGTCTGGTCGCCGAACTCCGCGCCGGGAGTGAGGAGTTCGCGCGCCTGTGGGCCGACCACGAGGTGGCCGCGCGCCCCACGCTGTGCAAGACGTTCGACCACCCCCTCGTCGGCCCCGTGAACGTCGACTGCGACGTCCTTGACATCACCGACCGGGACCAGCGGGTCGTCATCTACACGGCGACCCCCGGCTCGCCGTCCGCCGAGGCCCTGCGGCTGCTGTCGGTCATCGGCACGCAGCGCATGGGCGCGCCCACCTGACGGCGGGCGCGCCCCGCGCCCCGCTCAGCGGCCGGCGGTGCGCTCGGTCGGGACGTGGTCCTGCACCGGGCTCCAGCGGCGGACCTCCTCAGGCCACTGCAGGGTCACGCCGAGCCGGTCGGCGAGCAGCCGCTGCAGGTCGGCGACCGCCTCCCCGTTCCCCGCCGTCTCCTGCGGCGTCCGGCCGGTCCGCGCGCACTCGGCGGCCAGCGCGCCCACGGCCTCGCCGATCGACCACTCCACCGGGTGGAGACGGTAGGCGCCGTTGGTGATGTGGGTGGTGCCGATGTTCTTGTTCGCCGGCAGGAGGTTCGTCACCCGCTGCGGGACGAGCGCGCCGAGCGGGATCTGGAACGGCAGGCAGTCGATGTCGACATAGGTGCGGCCCGACGTGCTGGGGTGCAGGTCGATGCGGTAGTAGCCGGTGCCGACGCTGTCGGCGAACTGCTCGGCCTCCGCGCCCGCGCCGCGCATCTCCCGGCCGATGTGCGCCTCCGTCACCGTGAACAGCGCGCGCACCCGCCGCGATTCGCGGATGTACGGCGCCAGCGCCAAGTGGTCGTCGCTGCCCAGCAGGTCGCCGCGCGGACGCAGCTCCGGGTAGCCCGTGCCGCCGTCGTGCCGGGGCGCCTCCGTCTGCATCCAGTACAGGAACGACAGCGACAGGTCCCGCGCGCCGGCCAGCGCCGCCGCCTTCGCCTCGGGCGTGACACCGACCAGCGGCGCCGCCCAGTAGTCGATCTGCGGCCAGTTGACGAACGACACGTCGTGCGGCAGGAAGCCGGGCCTGAACTGCGTGCGCGCCAGCATCCTGCGGTAGTGCCACATGTCCTCGACGCGCGGCGTGTCGGTCGGGCCTGCGAAGATCGGCCGCACGCGGCGCTCCAGCGTGATGGGCTCCACGTCCTCCCAGGAGAGCTGCGGGCCCGGCCAGAACGGGTCGACGTGGGTGCGCCAGTGGTCGTAGCCGGCGGGCCGGTCGATCGTGTGGTCCTCGCCGAGCCGGTACTCGACCGCGAAGCACCACGACACGGCCTGCTGGTCCGCCGGGTCGGCCACCGGCGGCGCGTGCAGCTCACCGGTCCCGGCCGCGCTCTCGGCGCCGACGACGTGCTCGACGCCGGCCAGCGGCAGCACGTCGCCGAGTTCCGTGGCGTCCACGAACATCGGCGCGGTGAGGGTGCGCAGCTCGCCGTCGCGCAGCGACCGTACGGTCACCGCGCGCACCGCGTCGCCGTCCGTCTCCGCGCCCTCGGGCACCCAGCCGCGCAGCACCGTGACGCGTCCGCTCGCGACGTACGGCGCCAGCATCTCGTCGATGACGGCGCCCCCGACGCGCGGCTCGGCGCACAGCCGCGACACGAAGCCGAGCCCCGGGTTCAGCTCGGGGTCGGCGGCCGCCTCGTCGGTGAGCGGGTAGCGGCGCCGGTAGTAGCCCCGTATGCCGTCGCGCAGCCGCTGGTAGCCCCGGGACGCCAGGGTGCCCTCGATCCACGGGTGCTCGTCCGGCGGCACGCCCTGCGAGGTGAGCTGGCCGCCGAGCAGCGCGTACTCCTCGGTGAGGACGACGCGCAGGCCGAGCTCCGCCGCGGTCAGCGCCGCGGCGACGCCGCCGAGACCGCCGCCGATCACGACGAGGTCGGCGTGCGATTCCTGATGGGACATGGGCTGTTTCTCCTTGGAACGGGTGGGGGGACGGTGGGGGAGGCGGGCGCGGGGGTCAGCCCTTGGTGCTGCCCTCGGTCAGGCCCGAGATGAAGTGCCGCTGGTTGAAGAGGAAGACGGCCAGCACGGGCAGCGTCACGAGGACGGCGGCGGCCATCAGCGCGCCGTACTGGACGTTGCCGCTGCCGAGGAACCGGGTCAGGGCGAGCTGCACCGTCTGCGTGTCATGGGACGTCGTCACGACCAGCGGCCACAGGAAGTCGTCCCACACACCGGTGAACGTGAAGATGGCGACGACCGCGACCAGCGGCTTCGCGAGCGGCAGGTAGACCTGCCGGAAGATCCGCAGCTCGCTCGCGCCGTCGATCCGCGCGGCCTCGGCCATGTCGCCGTCGAAGCCGTCGAAGAACTGCTTCGCGAGGAAGATGTTCATCGGCATGATCAGGTACGGCAGGACCACGCCGCCCAGGGTGTTCAGCAGGCCCGTGCCGCCGACGCCGGTGATGTCGTTGCCGCCGGTCAGCGGGAACGTCTTGGCCATCAGGAACAGCGGGATCAGCGTCACCGACACGGGGACCGCGACCGTCGAGACGAGCGTGTAGAAGAGGACCCGGCTGCCGCGGAACGGCAGCAGCGCGAACGCGTACCCGGCGGCGACCGCGAGGACGCAGTTGGTGACCACCGCGATCAGCGTCACGATCAGGGAGTTGACCATCGCGCGGCCCAGCGCGCCGTCGGACCAGGCCCGTTCGAAGTTGTCCAGCGTCGGGTGGCTCGGGATGAGCCGCGCCGAGCCGAACGCCGCCTCCTCGGGCGTGAACGCCAGCGACAGCATCCACAGGAACGGCACCAGCACCAGCAGCGTCGTGATGACCAGCACGGCCAGCGAGCCGGGACGGCGCCCGGTGACCGTGCGCGGACGACGGAGCCGCCGCGCGGGACCCCCGGCGGGACGGGAGGTGGCGGGGGCGGTCATGACTTCCTCCCGGTCAGGGCGCGCAGGGAGACGAACGAGAAGCCGATGATGAGCGCGAACAGCACGAAGGCCATCGCGGACGCGCTGCCCAGTTCGTTGTGCTGGAACGCCTCGTTGTAGATGAGGTAGTTGGCGGTCGTGGTCTCCCCGAGCGGGCCGCCCTGCGTCAGGACGAACAGCTCAGCGAACGACTGGGACAGGTAGATGATGTCCATCGTCACGACGTAGACGAGCATCGGCCGCAGCCCCGGGAGCGTCACGTACCGGAACTGCTGCCAGGCGTTGGCGCCGTCCATCCGCGCCGCCTCGTACAGGTGGCGCGGGATGGCCTGGAGGCCCGCGAGCAGCAGGACCATGTTGGAGCCGAGCGCCTTCCACACGCGCATCGCGGAGACGGCCGTCAGCGCCGAGCCGGGTTCGTGCAGCCAGCGCTGCGGGTCGAGACCGACCAGGTCGAGCAGCTCGTTGACCATGCCGTCGCGGGAGTAGATCCACAGCCACACCATCGAGACGGCGGTCAGCGACACGATGTGCGGCAGGTACAGCGCGGAGCGGAACAGCCCGACGCCGCGGAACGGCTTGTTCGCCAGGACGGCGAGCAGCAGCGCCAGCACGACCAGGACCGGCAGCACCTGCACCGTGTACCGCACGGTCACGCCGATGGCCTGCCGGAAATCGGCGTCCCCGGCCAGCCGGACGTAGTTGTCGAAGCCGATGATCCGCGGGCCGGTGCGGCCGAGCGGCGAGTACTGCGTGAACGACAGGCCGAGCCCGTAGAACACCGGGACCAGCGTGAACCAGACCACGATCGCCGCGGCCGGGAGGACGAACCACAGGCCCGTGAGACGGCCGCGGCGCCGCCGTGCGCGCCGGGGAGCGCGACCGGTCCTGCCGCTTTCGAGCACCGCCTCGGTGGCGGTCGGGGAAGACGTCATGCGGGGCACCTCAGCCGGCGTCGAGAAGGGAGTCGACCTGGTCGGCGGCGTCGCTCAGGGCGTCCGACGGGTCGGCGGTACCGAACAGGGCCTCGGCGATCCGCGCGTCCAGCGCGTCCCGCACGCCGGTCCAGCCCGGCACGTTCGGGTTCGGCACGAAGGACGGGGACGCGGCGACGAACGCGGCGATCACCGGGCTGGAGCGGACGTACTCGGAGTCGACGGCCGACGCGTGCACCGGCACGGCCCCGATCCGCTCGGTGTACTGGCCGGAGACGTCGGGGGCCAGCAGGTCGGCGATGAAGTCCCAGCCGAGGTCCTTCGCCGGCGAGTCGGCGTTGATCATGAGGCCGGGGCCGGCGCCGCCCCACATGGCCGGCGTGTCCGAGTCCTCGAACCGCAGCGGCGGCATGGCGCGGATGTCCTTGTCGGGCGCGGCCTCCACCGCCTGCTGGAGCGCGGGCGCCGTGAGCACCGCCATGGCCGCGTCGCCCTTCACGATGGGCTGCTGGTTCGGCGGCATGTTGACGTAGTCCTCGCCGAGCATGTCGGCGACCGGGGAGTCGCCGCCGTAGAGGCCCGCGAAGAAGTCGAGGGCCTGCTCGCCCTCGGGCGAGTCGAACGCGGCGGTGGAGCCGTCGTCACTGAGCTGCGCGCCGCCGGCGGCGGCCAGGAAACCGGCGAACGACTGCTGCGCGCCCAGCGGGTTGGACGGGACCAGCAGCCCGGCCCGCGTGATGGTGCCGCCGTCGCGCACGGTCAGGCGCTCGGCCGCGTCCCTGACGCCCTCCCAGGTGGTGGGCGGATCGTCGGGGTCGAGGCCGGCCTCGGTGAACGCGTCCGCGTCGTAGGCGACGAGCGTGCCCTGCACGGACAGCGGCATCAGGTACTGCGTGCCGTCGACCTGCCCGCCCGGCAGGGAGGCGGAGATGTCCTCGCGCAGTGCCGGGTCCATGCGGTCGACGTACGGTCCGAGGTCCTCGACGCGGTCGTTGACCACGAAGTCTGCGACGGCCGCCGGGCCGTGCCCGAAGACGTCCGGCGCGGTGCCGGCGGCGAAGGCGGCGTTCAGCTTGGGCGACAGGTCGGCCCAGTCGACGAAGGTGACCTCGACGTGCGCGCCGGTCTCCTCCTCGAAGGCGGGGACGACCGTGTCGTCGACGAAGTCCATCTCGGCCTGGTTCGTCCCCGGCCACCACACGGTGAGGGACGAGGCGTCGCCGCCGGACGAGCCGCTTCGCTGCGGCTGGAGGCCGCACCCGGACACGAGCAGCAGCGCGCCCGCGAGGACGGCGGCCGTCGCGCCGGCGCGCCGGCGTGGGGTGATGCTCGGCATTGAGTCTTCACCTTCCTAATACGTATAAGTATTCGGCAAGGGACGGTTGGGGGAGGGGAGGTGGCCCGCCGGGCGGCGGCGGGCCGTGGACGGACTACCGGGCGGGCGGCGCCGCTACCGTTAAGGGTGCGAACGGACCGCACGGGACCACCTCGCGGTGGTCGGGCGTGATCTCCCCGTCGAGCAGGGCGAGCAGCAGCTCGACGGCGCGGACGCCCATCGCGCGCCGCGGGACGTCCAGCCTGCTCCACGCCGCCGCGGGACCCGACGTGTGGTCGAGCACGGCGACGGACAGGTCGTCCGGCACCCGCACGCCGAGCCGTTCCACCGCGTCGGCGAGCGCGGCGGCCAGCTCCGGCGTCTCGACGACCAGGGCCGTCACCCCGCTCTCCAGCAGGGAGCCGAGCAGCGCGGTGCCGACCGCGGACGCGTCGACGAAGTCCAGCGGCGCGACGGGGAGTTCCCGCTCGCGGCAGCGCGTGACGAACGCCGCGTGCCGCTCCTCCTGCGGGGTGAACCGGCCGATCCTGCCGAGGTACGCCACCCGCGGGTGACCCGCGTCGGCGACGGCGTCGACCACCGCGCGCGTCGCCGCGGCGTAGTCGGCCGTCACGTACGGCACCTGGGCGCCCGGCACCTCGCGGCGCCCGACGAACACGAACGGGTAGCCCTCGCCGGCGAGTTTCGCCAGCTCCTCGCTGCTCTGCTCGTGCCCGAGCATGACGGAACCGTCCGCGAGACGCAGCCGGTTGCCCTCGGGGCCGTAGATGCGGCGCACGCCGTCGTCGCGCTCGGTCGAGGCGAACAGGACCAGGTCGCGGCGGGCGCGGACCGCCGCCTGCTCGATGCCGACGAGGAACTCGTGGTAGTAGTCCTCGAGCGCCACCGGGAAGACGGACTCGTAGGTGTGGACGCCGATGAGCCCGTTCCGCCCGTCGCGCAGGGACCGGCCGGCCACGTCGGGGACGTAGCCCAGCTCCGCTATCGCGGCGCGGACGCGCTCCTGGGTCTCCCGGGCGAGGTGGTACTGCTCGGCCTTGCCGTTCAGCACGATCGAGACGGTGGCCTGCGACACCCCGGCGACGCGCGCGATGTCGCGCTGGCCCGGCCGCCGGCTCCTGGGTGCCATGGTGGGGCCACCTCCTTGCTAATACGTAACAGTGAGCGGGAAGGTAGCCCTCCGGCACAGCACGCGTCAACCCCCCCGTGCCGAAGTGGCGCCCCCGGCTCCGGCGCGCGGGACGGGCGCCGGAGCCGGGGGCCGGGTTCAGGACAGGGAGCGGAACCACGCGATCGTCGGGCGTATCGCCGCGGCGGCCGAGCCGAGGTGGCGTGAGCCCTCGTAGTCCACCTCGCCCAGGTCGAACACCGGGACGCGGGCGCCGGACGCCGCCAGGTCCGCCCGGCACGCGGCGGTGTTCTCGGTGACGGCCTGTTCGTCGCCCCGGGCCTGGTAGAGGCGCATCGGCATCTCCGGCACCCAGTCGGCGCAGACGGCGTCCGTCCCGGCGAGCAGCTCGGCGAACGTCCCGGACGGGGACCTCAGCAGGTCCATGCCGGCCTCGGTCAGCAGCTCGTCCAGGGAGTCCGGCGTGCTGGCCATCACCTCGGCGCCGCTGTGGTCGCCGTCGTACAGCGTCTCGACGGTGGCGGCGTACGGCTCCCGGAAGATCTCGGCCGGGTCGTCGTAGATGCCGCCGTGCTGCCGGTTGAGCGACACGAAGAGGTAAGCCATGTAGAGCACCGAGTACTTGGGGTGCACCCGGCCGTCGAAGAGCGCGGGCAGTTCGGCGTCGCGGAACGCGTACGCGCCGCTCACCGGGGCCAGCGCCGCGGCCCGGAACCAGCGGTCCTCGCCCGCCTGGAGTGCCCGCGCGACCCCGATCGCCGCCGACGCGCCCTGGGAGAACCCGGTGACCATCACGTCCCTGCGCAGCGGGTGTCCGGTGTGCCGGAGGAACTCACGGGCGGCCCGCAGCATGTCGATCGTGGCCGTCGTCTCGGACGGCACGTCCATCCACGGGTGGAACCCGGGTCCCGTGCCCATGCCCAGGTAGTCGGGCGCGACGCCGGCGAAGCCAGCCGCCGCGTAGGAGATCGTGGAGGCGCTGACGAAGTCGCCGCGCAGCATGGAGGGCGCGTCCTCGCGGGACACGCCCGTGCCGTGCGTGAAGGAGACGGCCGTCAGCGCACCGTGCCGCCCGCGCGGGACGGCGAGCAGCCCGCTCGCGACGGTGGGGCGGCCGTAGGCGTCCACGGTCCGGTACTCCAGCCGGTACGCGTCCACGCCGTACCGCGCGACGCCGCCGTCGAAGCCGGCTGCGGTCAGCTCGGCCGCCGCGTCGTCCGCGTCGCCGAGCGAGTAGAGACGCTCGTGGTCGAGGAGCGTCCCCCGGTACCGGTCGCTGTCGTGCCGCTCCTGCGTGACGGCGGCGGCGGGGGCGGCGGTGAGCAGCGGCGCGGCGGCGCCGAGGGCGAGGACCGCCGCGACGACGGAGACGGCGGTGCGGTGTCGGGTGCGCATGAATTCCTCTTGCCGGTAGGCGACTTGACGCGTCCCAGCCTGGCCGCGCCGGGGCCGTCGCACAGTGGCTCCCGCAGCCGGACGGGGGGTGGTGCCAGGCCCACCCCGGGCAGGGCGCCCACCCCTATGCATGCGACCTTGCATGCATGGCATACGGTGGAGCCCATGCCCGACGAGACACCGCCACCGCCCGCCGCCGACCGGGCGTACACGCACACCAAGGACGCCATCATCAGCGGCCGCCTCGCCGGCGGTCAGATGATCAGCGAGGGGCAGATCTGCGAGGCGCTCGGCATCAGCAGGACCCCCGTGCACGAGGCGTTCCTGCGGCTGAGCGCCGAACGCCTCCTGCGCCTCGCGCCGCGCCGTGGCGCCGTCGTCGCGCCCATGGCCCCGCAGGAGGCCCGCGACGTCCTGGAGATGCGCGAGGCCATCGAGGGCTCGGCCGCCCGCCGGCTGATCGCGGACGGCGGCCCCGCCCCCGCCGTCGCCGCCGCGCTCGCGGCGAACCTGGAACAGCAGGAGGTCCACGCCGCAGCCGGTGACACCGCCGCGTTCGTCGCCCTCGACGAGGAGTTCCACGAGACCGTCGTCACCGCGTCCGGCAACATCACGGCCGGCCACCTCCTCGCCCTGATCCGGGACCGCCAGCAGCGCCTGCGCCACCAGTTGCTCGGCGTGCGGCCCGCGCACCTGCCGGCCGTTCTCGACGACCACCGGCGGCTGGTCCGGCGGCTCACCGAGGGCGACGCCGACGGCTACCTCGCCGAGCTGTCCGCCCACGTCGCCCGGCACCGGGGTGCGCTGTGACGCCGGTGACCGCCGGCCGGGGCAGCGCGCCGACCGCGTGGCGCGCGGTGTTCGGCGCCATCTTCGTCTCCACCTGGTGCGGGAACCAGTTCAGCCCCCTGCTCCTCATGTACGAGCAGCGCCAGCACTACTCGACCGTGATGGTCAACCTCTTCCTCGGCGTCTACGTCATCGGCATGGCCCCCGCGCTGCTCGTGGCCGGCGCACTGTCCGACCGGTACGGCAGACGGCCGCTGCTGCTCACGGGGGTCCTCACGTCGCTGGCCGCGTCCACGGCGCTGGCGCTCGGCCCCCTGGGCGCCGGGGCGCTCTTCGCCGGGCGGCTGCTGTCCGGCGTCACCGTCGGCATCGCCATGGCGGTGGGCAACAGCTGGCTGAAGGAGCTGTCGCAGGCGCCGTACGACACCGCCGCCGACGCCGGGTCGGGCGCGCGCCGCGCCTCGCTGGCGTTCACCCTCGGCTCCGCGTGCGGCGCCCTCGTCGCGGGCGCGCTCGCGCAGTGGGGGCCGTGGAAGGAGGTGCTGCCGTTCGTGCTGCACCTCGCGGTCGCCCTGCCGTTCGGGTGGCTCGTGGCCCGCGCGCCCGAGACGGTCGCCGGCGGCCGGGCCGGACGGCTGCGGGAGCGGCTGCGCGTCCCGGCGGCCGGGCACCGGCGGTTCGCCCGGGTCGTGACGCCGGCCGCGCCGTGGCTGTTCGCGTCGGCGGCCCTGGCGTACGGCTACCTGCCGGTGCTGCTGTCGGACGCGACGGGCCGCTGGGGCCTGGCCTACGCCACCGCGCTCACGGTGGTCACGCTCGGGGTCGCCGCCCTGGTGCAGCCGTGGGCGAAGCGGATGGACCGGCCGTCGACGGGGCGCGGTCTGCTGATGTGCCTGGGCTTCACCGTCGCCGGCCTGCTCGTCATGGCAGCGGCGCAGCGCTGGCAGTCGCCGGCGCTGGGCGTGGCGACCGCCGTGGTCCTCGGCTGCGGCATCGGGTTCGGCCTGGTGAGCGGGCTGCTGGAGGTGCAGAGGATCGCGGGACCGCGCGACCTGGCCGGGCTGACCGGCGTGTTCTACGCGCTCGCGTACGCCGGGTTCCTGACGCCGACCGTACTGGCCGCCGTGACACCGCCGCTCACGACGACCGTGCTGCTGCTCGCACTGGCCGCTCTCGCCGCCGTGTGCGGAGCGGTCGTCCTCCGCTCCTCGCGCCGGCACCCACCGCCCGCCGCCCGAGAAGACGCCGGACTCCGGCAACCGGCAGGAAGCCCCGCGTAGCACGGGCGGTCCGTGACGTCACGCCGTGCGCGGCCAGTCGACGACGAGACGGCTGTGGACCTTGTCCACGACGAAGCGCGGGTCGGCGGCGGTCAGGTGCTCACGGGCGCCGGCGACGGCCATCCGGAAGGAGGGCGCGGGCCCGGTGTTGCCCCAGCCCGTCTCCCAGGCGCGGATCTCGGTGACGACCTGCTCGGCGAGCCGGGCGGCGCGGGGGCCGTGGCCGATGACGCCGATCTCCCAGAAGCGGCCCGCGTCGTCCTCACCCTCGCGGATGGTCAGGTAGGCGAGGGAGCTTTCGTCGAGGGCGGCCATCGAGCCCCACGCGAAGTGCGGGACGAAGCCGGGCCGCGACCCGGGCATGCGCGACAGGCCGTTGGGCAGCACGCACGCCAGGTACAGGTACAGCCATTCGAACGGGGCGCCCCGGCGGAACTTCACGCCGGTCCATGCCCCGGCGGGTGGCTGGCCGAGGACCGTGCGGATCGCGTCGCGGTCCACGTCCTGCTCGCCGAAGGTCTCCAGATGGACGTCGCCCTCGCCTGCCATGCGCACGAGGGTGCGAACGTCGTCCAGGGCGCCTTCGCGCATCGGTACGAAGGTGGCCATCTCGGACGAGACGGTCCGCCAGGTGTCACCGTCGCGTTCGAACGCGAAGCTGCGGGAGACGCTGCCGCGGATGCGCATCGGGAGGACGAAGCGCCCGCCGGGCGCGAGCTGGTCGAGCACCCCGGTGGGTACGTCGCCCGCGCCGACGGTGAACTGGACGCGGTCGAAGGGGGCGTGTTCGCGCAGGCCGGCCGCACCGTCGCCCAGCACGACGGTCACATTTGCCGCCCCGGCCCCCGCGAGGCGCTGCCGGGCGCCGTGGACCAGGTCGGGATCCACGTCGATGGTCCACACGTGACCGCCGGGCGCGACGAGCCGGCCCAGCAGGGCGGCGTTGTAGCCGGTGGCCGCCCCGGCCTCCAGGACCCGGTGGCCCGGCTGCGCGCCGAGCTGCTCCAACTGGGTCGCGACGATGGACGGTGCGGAGATGCACGAGATCATCGCCCCGGTCCCGTCGTGCTTGATCGGCACGGCCTCCTCGGCGTACGCGGCCTCCCGGTCGACGCCGGGGAGGAACCGGTGACGCTCGGTGGCCCGGAAGGCGTCGATGACGGCGGGACTGAGCAGGTGACCGCTCCGGGTGAGGCGGGCCACGAGGGCGTCCCTCGGATCCATGGCGCCGGTGGGCGTCCGGGTGATGTCCATGCGGCGCAGGGTAGGGCCGGGGGCGACCGGGCGATCCGGGAGAACGGCCGGGCGACGGCTGCTTGACGGCTGGTCGGGCGAAGGCCGCCGGACGGGCGGGGCCGGTGCGTCGCGCGGCGCTGACCGCTCGATCGAGTGGACAGCGCCGTGCGATGTCCGGTCAGCGGGTGGCGAGGAGTTCGAGGGTGTCGATCACCCGGTTCGAGAAGCCCCACTCGTTGTCGTACCAGGCGACCACCTTGACGTGGCGGCCCTCGACCCGGGTGAGCGCCGAGTCGAAGATCGACGAGGCGGGGTTGCCCGTGATGTCGGACGACACGAGCGGGTCCTCCGAGTACTCCAGGACACCGGCGAGCGGCCCCTCCGCCGCGGCACGGTACGCCGCCAGCACGTCGTCGCGCGTCACGTCGCGGGCGACCGTCGTGTTGAGCTCGACGATCGAGCCCACCGGCACGGGCACACGGATCGAGTCGCCCGACAGCTTGCCGTCGAGGTTCGGCAGCACCAGACCGATCGCCTTGGCCGCGCCGGTCGTCGTCGGCACGATGTTGACGGCCGCGGCCCGGGCACGGCGGGCGTCGCGGTGCGGGCCGTCCTGCAGGTTCTGCTCCTGCGTGTAGGCGTGCACCGTCGTCATGAACCCGTGCTCGATGCCGGCCAGTTCGTCCAGGACGGCGGCCAGCGGCGCGAGCGCGTTCGTCGTGCAGGAGGCGTTCGAGACGATCCGGTGCGCGGCCGGGTCGTACGCGTCGGTGTTGACGCCGTACGCGAGCGTGACGTCCGCGCCGTCCGACGGCGCGCTGACCAGCACCTTCCCCGCGCCCGCCGCGAGGTGGGCACCGGCGGCCTTCGCGGCCGTGAAACGGCCGGTGGCCTCCAGGGCGATGTCGACGCCGAGCGCCGCCCACGGCAGCCGCGCCGGGTCGCGTTCGGCCAGCACGGAGATCCGGCGGCCGTCCACGACCAGGGCGTCCCCGTCGACGGTCACCGGGCGCCCGAGCCGGCCGGCCGTGCTGTCGTACGCGAGCAGCCGGGCGAGCGCGGCGGGCTCCGTCAGGTCGTTGACGGCGACGACCTCCAGGGCACTGTCGCGTTCCAGCAGCGCGCGCAGCACGTTGCGTCCGATGCGGCCGAATCCGTTGATGGCGATGCGAGTCATGAGTGGTGTCCCTTTCCCTTCACCACCAGGCTCGTCCGCCGCCCGTGCCGCCGACAGTGGCGGGATCGCCATGGTTCGCGAGGATCCCGCCAGCCCCCGCGGGGCGGCTCACTCGCCCCGCGTGAAGGTGCGGCGGTACTCGCTCGGCGTGGTGCCGAGGATGCGCTGGAAGTGCAGCCGCAGGTTCGCGCCGGTGCCGAGACCGACGTCGGCGGCGATCTGCTCGACGCTGCGCTGCGACCGTTCGAGCAGTTCACGGGCCAGGTCGACGCGGGCGCGCATCACCCACTGCATCGGCGTGTACCCGGTCTCCTCGACGAAGCGCCGGGAGAACGTGCGCGGCGAGACCTCGGCCTGCCGCGCCAGGGCGTCGAGGGTGAGGTTGTCGCCGAGCCGGTGCAGCGCCCACTCACGGGTGGCGGCGAACCGTTCGCCCAGCGGCTCGGGGACGCTGCGCGGCACGTACTGGGCCTGGCCGCCGCTGCGGTAGGGCGCCGCGACCAGGCGCCTGGCCGCGTGGTTGGACGCGGCCACCCCGAGGTCGCCGCGCAGGATGTGCAGGCACAGGTCGATGCCGGACGCGGCGCCCGCCGAGGTGAGCACGCTGCCCTCGTCGACGAACAGCACGTTCTCGTCGACCCGGACGAGCGGATGCCTCGCGGCGAGCGCCCGCGTGTAGTGCCAGTGCGTCGTGGCGCGCCGGCCGTCGAGCAGGCCGGTGGCGGCGAGCGCGAAGGCGCCCGTCGAGATGGCGGCGAGCCGCGCGCCCCGGCCGTGGGCGGTGACCAGGGCGTCGACAACGGCCCGCGGCGGGTCGTCCCGGTCCGGGGCGCGGTAGCCGGGGACGAACACGATGTCGGCCCACGCGAGCGCGTCGAGGCCGTGAGCGACGTGGTAGGCGAGGCCGTCGCCGCCGGCCACGGGTCCGGGCGCCGCGCCGCACACCCGTACCTCGTACGGCATGCTCGCGCGGGTCGTGAAGACCTGCGCGGGGATCCCGACGTCGAGCGGCTTGGCGCCGTCGAGCACGAGGACGGCGACGCGATGCAGTCGGTGGTCCGGCACACGAGGAGGGTACGCGGGGCGCGGCACGGTACGCCCGTCACCGGATGTTCGCGGCACGGTCGGGCGGCCGTCTCCCGGCCGACGTGCGAGCCGCCCATCGTGGCCCGACGCCGGATCCCGTCGGGAACGGCCCGGCCGCCGGGGGAGTGGGGCATGAGCGGACCGCCGACCGCCGTTCGGACGCTGGGTCTGCGGGACGCCGTGGTGATCGGCCTGGGCGCGATGCTCGGCGCGGGCGTCTTCGCCGCCCTGGCGCCGGCCGCCCACGCCGCCGGCTCCGGACTCCTGATCGGCCTCGCGCTCGCGGCGGTCGTCGCCCACTGCAACGCCACCTCCACCGCCCGGCTCGCCGCGGTCCATCCGGTCTCCGGCGGCGCCTACGTGTACGGGCGCGAGCGGCTCGGCGACTTCTGGGGCCACCTGGCCGGATGGGGCTTCGTCGTCGGCAAGACGGCCTCCTGCGCGGCGATGGCGATGACGGCCGGCTCGTACGTGTGGCCGGGACGGGAGGGCGCCGTCGCGGTCGCGGCGGTGGTGGCGCTCACCGCCGTGAACTGCGCGGGAGTGCAGAAGTCGGCCCGGGTGACCCGCGTGATCGTGGCGCTGGTCCTGGCCGTGCTCGCCGCCGTGGTGGCCGCCGCCCTCACGTCCGGCGCCTCGGACGCGGCCCGGCTGCACCTCGGCGGCGAGGTGAGCGCCGGCGGGGTGCTCGGGTCGGCCGGTCTGCTGTTCTTCGCGTTCGCCGGGTACGCGCGCATCGCCACCCTCGCCGAGGAGGTACGGGACCCGGCGGTCACCATTCCCCGGGCCGTTCCCGTCGCGCTCGGCATCACCCTGGTGGTCTACGCGGCCGTCGCTCTCGCCGTCCTCGCGGTCCTCGGCCCGGAGAGGCTGGCGGATGCCCCGGCGCCGCTCGCCGACGCGGTCCGGGCGGCCGGGGCGGACCGGCTCGTGCCCGTCGTCCGCGCCGGGGCGGCCGTCGCGGCGCTCGGTTCGCTGCTCGCGCTGCTCCTCGGCGTCTCCCGCACCACGCTCGCGATGGCCCGCGACCGGCACCTGCCGCACGTCCTGGCCGCGGTGCACCCGAGGACCCGGGTGCCGGTGCGCGCCGAACTCGCGGTCGGCGCGGTGGTGGCGGTGCTCGCCGTCACCGTGGACCTGCGCGGGGCGATCGGCTTCTCGTCCTTCGGCGTGCTGGTCTACTACGCGGTGGCCAACGCCTCCGCGTGGACGCTCGCGCCGGACGAGGGCCGCCCGCCGCGCGTCGTACCCGCCCTGGGGCTGGCCGGCTGTCTGGTGCTGGCGTTCGCCCTGCCGCTCTCCTCGGTGCTCGCCGGGGCCGCGGTACTGACGTTCGGTGCTGTTCTGTACGGGGTGCGCCGTGTCGTGTCCGGAACGGCGCGGGCGCGTCGCTGACCGGCGGCCGGGCGGGTCACGTCGGTTCGTCCGCCGGCGCGGGGGACGGCGCGGGCACGGCGGCGGGGGCGCGTCCGCCGGAGGGCAGGACGCAGGCCAGCGCCGCCGTGGCCACGCACAGCACCGCGACCACCGTGAAGACGGGCCGCAGGGCCGCCCCCGAGCCGGTCCCGTGAGCGGCGGCCACGGTGACGAGGGCCGCGAGGCCGAGTGCGCCGCCGAGCTGCCGCGTCGTGTTCATCAGCCCCGACGCCGCGCCCGCGTCGCGCGGGTGGGCGCCGGAGGTCACCGTCGTCGTGATCGGCGTGCTGAGCAGGCCCATGCCCGCCGACATGACGAGCGCGGGGCCGAACAGGCCCACCAGATAGCTGTCGCCCGGCGCGATACGGCTCTGCCACAGGAACCCCGCTGCGGCCAGCAGGGAACTCGCCACGATCAGCGCGCGGGCACCGAAGCGGCCCATGAGGACGGACGCGAGACGGGCGCCGGCGATGCCGCCCAGCGTGTGGGGCAGGAAGCCGAGTCCGGTGGCCAGGGCGCCGTAGTGCAGGACCTCCTGCATGTAGAGGGAGAGGAAGTACCACATCGGGATGAAGCAGGCGCCGGCCACCAGCATGACCGCGTTGCCCGCCCAGACGGGGCGCAGCCGCACCAGGCGGGGCGGTACGAGCGGGTTGCCCGACGGGCGGCGTTCGACCAGGACCAGTGCCGTCAGCAGGACGGCGCCGCCCCCGAGTCCGGTCAGGGTCGCCGGGCCGGTCCAGCCGTCGCGCTGGGCCTGCGTCATGCCCCAGACGAGGGCGGTGACGCCGCCGGTCGCCAGGACCGCGCCGGGCAGGTCGAGGGCGCGGCGTGCCGTCGCAGGCCGGTCGGCGGGCAGCAGCCGGAGCGCGGCGACGGCGGCGATCGCGCCGACCGGCACGTTGATCAGCAGCGTCCACCGCCACGACAGGCCGTCGGTGAGGATTCCGCCCAGGAGGTTGCCGGTGGCGCCGCCGGCGGAGCTGACGGCGGACCACACCGCCAGCGCGCGGGTGCGTGCCGGGCCTTCGCCGAACGTCGTCGTCAGCACGGTGAGGGTGGCCGGGGCGAGCACGGCGGCCCCGAGGCCCTGGACGGCGCGCATCGCGGTCAGGACGCCGGGCGCGGTGGCGAGGCCGCCGGCCAGGCTCGCGACGGTGAACAGGCCGAGGCCGGCGAGCAGGACGCGCCGGCGCCCGTACAGGTCGGCCAGCCGTCCGCCGAGCAGCAGGAAACCGGCGAACGCGAGGGCATAGCCGTTCACGACCCACTGCAGCCCCACCGCGTCGAAACCGAGGTCCGTGCGGAGCGAGGGCAGGGCCACGTTCACGACGGACACGTCCAGCACGACCATGAACTGCGCCGCGCACGCGAGGCGCAGCACGCCGGTCGCGCGGGCGTCGTGGTGTCCCATCATTCCCCGTCCCGTGGTGGGCTGTTGGTAGTACAGCTGTACCATGAAAACGTCGGGGACGAGGGGAAGGAGGGGCCGCGGATGCCGAAGAGGGTCGACCACGGCGAGCGCCGGGCGCACATCGCCGACGCGCTGGTACGGCTCGCCGCCCGCGAGGGCCTGCACACGGTCACGCTGCGCGGCGTCGCGGCCGAGGCGGGGATGTCGCTCAATCTGGTGCAGTACTACTTCGCCACGAAGGCGGAGCTGCTGCGCGCCACGCTGGACCACCTGGAGGCCGGGAGCCATGAGCGATGGGCGGCGCGGCTGCGTGCGCTGCCGCGGCCGGTGACGGCGCGGGCCTACCTGGAGGCGTTCTGCGCCGAGGCCCTGCCGGGGGACGGGCCGAGCCGCGCGTTCCAGCTCGTGTGGACGTCGTACGCCGTCCTCGCGATGACGGACCCCGAGCTGGCGGCGCAGCCGTTCGTGGCGGGTCCCGACCGGCTGGAGGCGCAGCTCACGGAGGTGCTGAGCGAGGCGCACGCGGCGGGGGAGCTGACCGCCGGCGCCGAGCCGGCCACCGAGGCCGCCCGACTGCTGGCGCTCACCCACGGTCTGGGCACGAGCGTCCTGGTCGGGCAGCGCACGGCGGAGCGGGCGGCGGCGGTCCTCGGCGCGCACCTGGACGCGCTCTTCGCCCGCTGACCGGGCCGCGCCGGGGTCAGGCGCGTTCCAGCAGCTCCTTGAGGGCGGCGAGGTCGGCGGCCACCATGCCGGCGTCGCGCCGGAACTCGTCGTCGCTCATTCCGGCGAGGCGGCGCAGGGTGAAGACGACCTCGCTGCCCTCACCGTCCGCGATCACCCGCAGGGGGTTGTACACGGTCTCGCCGGACGGCAGCACGACGTCGTGGTCGAGGACGCCGAACGGGTTGCGGGGCGCGAACTCGACGGTGACCCGCCCCATCGGCGACGACTCCGCCACCCACTGACCGTCGACGCGGACGACGGAATCGCCGAGGCCCCGCGCCCACCGGGGGAGGTTCTCGGGATCCGCGGTGAAGTCGTACACGTCCTGGACGGGGCGGTCGATGTGGACACTGATGTGCTGCGAGTGCGATGACGAGACGTTCATGACGGCGAAAGTACCGACCAGGAGCAGCACCGTCTTGAACATTCCGGCCGCGGCTCAACCGATCCCACGGACCAACTTCTCCAACGCCTCGTCCCCCGTCGCGGCCCGGTGTGGCGCGGCGGTTGGTGGCCGCCGCGCCGGTGGGGGGTGGCCGTCTCAGCCTGTACTGCAGGAGACCGTCGGCCAGTTCCAGTTGCCGTTGTGTCTGATCGTCACGCCGAACGTGTTGCCGTTGCCGTTCGGTCTCGCCGTCATCACCTGACTGCTCGGCCATGACGCCGTGGTGTTCCAGGTGGCGATGACGCTGGCCGGTGACGGGACGTTCATCGTCACCGTCCAGTTGCTCGAACCGGACACCGCGACGTTCAGGTTGTACCGGTCGCTCCACTGCTGGCCCGCGGACAGGGTGGCCGTGCAGCCGCCGCCGCCCCCTCCGCCTCCGCCGTCGCCGCCCCCGCCGGAGGACGAGCCCAGCGTGATGTTCGAACTGCCGCTGCTCTGGTAGCCCTCGGTCGCGAGGATCATGTAGTCGTGGGAGCCCAGGTTCATGCCGTGGCGCGCCCACGCGTCGAAGTGGTTGCCGGTGGTGATGGTCCCCCCGGTCCGCTTCGTCTGCCGGACGCTCCAGTACTGCTGGAAGGTCCTGGTCCCCTCGATGGACGGCGCGTTGTACCGCGTCGTCTCGTAGATGTCGTACGTCCCGCCGTCACTGGTGACGGTGCCCTTGAACGTGCCGGTCGGCCGGTAGGTGCCCCAGTTGTCGACGATGTAGTACTCCACGAGCGGGTTCCTGGACCAGCCGTAGAGCGCGAGGTAGGCGTTGCCCGACGGGTTGAAGCTGCCCGAGTAGGTGACGGACCTGCGTCCGCCGGTGCTCCAGCCCTTGCCGGCGACGAAGTTCCCGGTGTTGCTCCACGATGTCCGGTAGTTGCCGCCGGAGCCCATCGTCATGGAGACCGAGCCGGGCGCGTCCGTCCAGAACGAGTAGAAGTACCCGTTGTCCGTGCCGGTCCCATTGGTCGTCACCGTCGTGTCGGCGTTGGCCGCCGTCGGCGGGATCGCCGCGGTGATCAGCAGTGCGGCGCACGCGGCGCCGATGAGCAGCCGGAGGCGGCCGAACAGCCGCAGCAGCGGCAGCCGCCCCGGCCGGCCGCGTGCGCGGCGCCTCGGGTGGGTGGGGGCGTCGTGCATGTGCGTGCTCCCTTCCTGTACAGGAGGTCGGGGAAGCCAGGCAGCGTGCTGTGACCCGGTGGGGCTGTCGGTGGGGTGACTCCGGCCGTGCGGCAGCGTACGTCCCACGCTGCGCCGGTCGGCCGGCCGTCGTGGGGCCGACGACCGCTGAACGCCGGGCCGTACGACCACGGCCTGGATTCGTCAGTGTTGGACCGGCCCCTGGGGTTGTCAACGGTTCCCGCAAAAGTTCCGGAAGTGTTGGCCGTTGGGGGATTGAGTGGGGGTGCGTCAGCCCTGGTCAGGCCGTGTGGTCCGCGAGGCGGGCGGAGTCGGGGAGCGTGAATGGGGGTTGGGGGAGTGATGAACTCCGAAAGTTTTCGGTGGTGTTCCGGATTATGTCGCAGGGCGCCAGTGGTAGCCGACCTCGGGGCGGCCCACGGCGCCGTAGCGCGGCACGCGCTCCGCGTTCCCGATGGCGACCAGGTGCTCCAGGTAACGGCGCGCCGTGATCCGTGACATGCCGGCCCGTGCGCCCGTCTCGGCCGCCGTGACACCCTCTTCGCCGGCCGCCCGGATGATGCGTGTCACGGCCGCAAGCGTCGGCCCGCTCATGCCCTTCGGCAACGCCACGGGCTGCGGCGCGCGCAGCGCGGCCAGGGCGCGGTCCACCTCGTCCTGGCCGCCCGCCTCCCCGGCCGCCGCGCGGTACTCGGCGTAGCGCGTCAACCGGTCGCGCAGCGTGGGGAAGGCGAATGGCTTCAGCACGTACTGCACGACGCCGAGGGACACGCTGTCGCGGACCACCGCCAGGTCGCGGGCCGACGTCACCGCGATCACGTCGGCGCCGTGCCCCGCCGCCCGCAGCGCGCGCACGAGCGCGAGACCGTGCCCGTCCGGCAGGTAGAGGTCGAGCAGCAGCAGATCGACCGGTGTGCGGCCGAGGAAACGGCGCGCCTCCGCAACACTGTGTGCGGTGCCGCGCACGGCGAAGCCCGGGACCCGCTCCACGTACCGGCCGTGCGCCTCGGCGGCGAGCGGATCGTCCTCCACGACGAGCACGCCGATCGCGTCCGCCTCCGCGCCGGTCACGCCGGGACCTCCGCGCGCAGCGGGAGCCGGACCGTGAAACAGGCGCCGGCCTCCCGGCCGGTCTCCGCCTCGATCGTGCCGCCGTGCCGGCGGACCGTCTGCCCGACCAGCGCCAGGCCGAGGCCGCGGCCCGGCCCCTTCGTGGACCAGCCGCGCCGGAACGCCCCGGCCGCGGCCTCCGGCGTCATGCCGGGGCCGGTGTCGCGGACCCGCAGCAGCAGCTCGCCGCCGGTCGTGCCCGCCGTGACGGTGACGCGGGCGGGACCGGCGGGCCCGACCGGACCGGCGGCGGCGTCGAGGGCGTTGTCGATCAGGTTGCCGAGGACGGTGACCAGGTCGCGGGCCGGCAGCCGGTCGGGCAGGACGCCGTCGTCGATGCGGCTGTCGTCGGTGAGGACCAGTTCGACGCCGCGTTCCGCCGCCTCCGCGGCCTTGCCGAGGAGCAGCGCGGCGAGCACCGGCTCGGCGACCGCGGCCACCACCCGGTCGGTGAGCGCCTGGGCGAGCTCCAGCTCCGCGGTGGCGAACGAGACGGCCTCCTCCGCGCGGCCCAGCTCGATCAGGGAGACGACGGTGTGCAGCCGGTTGGCCGTCTCATGGGCCTGCGCGCGCAGCGCCTCGGCGAACCCGCGGGCCGAGTCCAGCTCGCCCGCGAGCGCCCGCAGCTCCGTGTGGTCGCGCAGGGTGACGACCGTCCCGTGCCGGTCGCCGCCGGACACGGGCGAGCTGTTCACGACGAGGACACGGTCGTCCGTGACATGGACCTCGTCGACGCGCGGGCCGCCGGACAGCAGGGCCGCGCCGAGCGCGGCGGGCAGCCCGAACGCGGTCACGGGCCGGCCGGTCGGGTCCTCACCGGCGTCCGCGAGGCCGAGGAGTTCGCGGCCCGCGTCGTTGATCAGCGCGATACGGCCGTCCCCGTCGACGAGGACGAGCCCTTCGCGGACGGCGTGCAGGGTGGCCTGGTGGTAGTCGTACAGGCGGCTCAGCTCGGCGGCGTTCATGCCGTGCGTGTGGCGGCGCAGCCGCGCGTTGACCGCCCACGTGCCGAGGCCGCCGACGAGCAGGGCGCCGGCGGCGACGGCGACGAGCGCGGTGACCTGGCCGGCGAGCCGCTCGCCGATCGTGTCCACCGTGATGCCGACGCTGACGAGGGCGGTGATCGCGCCACTGTCCGGGTCGTGGACGGGCGTGACGACGCGGACGGACCGGCCGAGCGTCCCGGTGTACGTCTCGGTGAACGTCTCCCCGGCGAGCGCCCGCTCCGTGTGGCCGAGGAACGTCCCACCGATCCGGTCGGGTTCGGGGTGCGTGTAGCGGACACCGTCGGTGTCCATGATCGTGACGAACGTGACGCCGGTGTGCCGGCGCACCTCCTCGGCGTACGGCTGGAGCGCGTCCGTACGGTCGGAACGGTCCGGCTCGGCGAGGGCGGCGGCCACCGAGGGGGAGTCGGCGATGGCCCGCGCGGTGGCGGTGACCTGGTCCTCGGCGGCCTCCCGCACCTGGGACCGGTCCGCCAGGTAGGCGAACACGACGCAGCCGGCCACCACGACCGCGACCAGCAGCGCCTGCAGGGCGAAGAGCTGGCCGGCCAGGCTGCGGGGGCGCGGCGCGCGGGTCAGGGACATGCGGCCAGTGTGCCGGGAATGGTGCGGTTCCGGCCACGACCGTAATGAACACAAGGGTGACGGGGGTCACATCCGGGTGGATAGTCGCGGCAGCCCACTCCACGACGACGAGGAGGAGCGGACCATGACCGCCCCTGTCACCGACAAGAACGCCGCACGGCGGCGCGATCGTTCCCACTGGCTGTACCCGGCCGTCATCGTCGCGGTCGTCGCGGGGATCGCGATCGGCCTCGCGGCCCCCGACGCGGCCGTCGAGCTGAAGCCGCTGGGCACCGGATTCGTCAATCTGATCAAGATGATGATCTCGCCGGTCATCTTCTGCACGATCGTGCTCGGCATCGGATCGGTGCGCAAGGCGGCGAAGGTCGGGGCGGTGGGCGGTCTCGCGCTCGGCTACTTCCTCGTCATGTCGACCCTGGCGCTGGCCGTCGGCCTGGTCGTCGGCAACGTCCTGGAGCCCGGCTCCGGGCTGCACCTCACCGAGGCGACGGCGGAGGCGGGCGCGGCCCAGGCCGAGGGCGCGAGCGAGTCGACCACGGACTTCCTGCTCGGCATCATCCCGACGACGATCGTCTCCGCCCTGACGGAGGGCGAGGTGCTGCAGACGCTGCTGGTCGCGCTGCTCGCCGGGTTCGCGCTGCAGGCGATGGGCGGGGCGGGCGAGCCGCTGCTCCGGGGCGTGCAGCACCTCCAGAAGCTGGTCTTCCGGATGCTGGCCATGATCATGTGGCTGGCGCCGGTGGGCGCGTTCGGCGCGATGGCGGCCGTCGTCGGCGAGACCGGGACGGACGCGCTGCGGTCGCTCGCCGTCATCATGCTCGGTTTCTACGCCACCTGCGCGATCTTCGTCTTCGGCATCCTCGGGCTGGTCCTGCGGGTCGTCGCGGGGGTGAACGTCTTCTCGCTGCTGCGCTACCTCGGCCGCGAGTTCCTGCTGATCCTGTCCACGTCGTCGTCCGAGTCGGCGCTGCCGCGGCTGATCGCGAAGATGGAGCACGCGGGCGTGAGCCGGCCGGTCGTCGGCATCACCGTGCCGACCGGCTACTCGTTCAACCTCGACGGGACGGCGATCTACCTCACGATGGCGTCGCTGTTCATCGCCGAGGCGCTGGGCGACCCGCTGTCGCTGGGGGAGCAGGTGTCGCTGCTGGCGTTCATGGTCATCGCGTCCAAGGGTGCGGCCGGCGTCACCGGCGCGGGCCTCGCGACGCTCGCGGGCGGTCTCCAGTCGCACCGCCCCGAACTGCTGGACGGCGTCGGGCTCATCATCGGCATCGACCGTTTCATGAGCGAGGCGCGGGCGCTGACGAACTTCGCGGGCAACGCGATCGCCACCGTCGTCGTCGGCACCTGGACGAAGGAGATCGACCGCGACCGGATGCGTGCGGTGCTGAGCGGGGACCGGCCGTTCGACGAGACGACCCTCGTGGACGACGGGCACGGCGCAGGCGGGGACGGGACGGAGGGCGACCGGCCGGCGGTGCCGCCGCAGGAGTCCGTCGGCGCGGGCAGCGCGGGGTAGCCGCTGGAGGGGCGCCGCCGGCGGGCGTACGGGGTCAGTCCGTGGCCCGCGCGGCGCGGCGGCGTTCGCGGTGCGCCCGTACGCGGCCCCGGCTCGCACACGCCGCCGAGGGGCACCAGCGCCGCCGCCCGCCCTGATCCGAGAACACGGCGCGGCAGTCGCCCTCCGCGCAGACGGCGAGGTCCGCCCGCTCCGGACCCGTCAGGTGATCGACGGCCTGCCGCGCGATGCGGACGAACGCGGCGGCGGCCGTGGCGGGCGCCGAACGCAGCAGGCGGTCCGACGCGATCAGCCGTACGGTGTCGGGCTCCGCGTCGAGGAACCGCTGCAGTCCGGCGACCGCGTCGGCGGGCGGCGGCTCGCCGGTGGCCACGGCGAGCGCCACCGGCCGCAGGGTCTCGCGGAGGTCCCGCGCGGTGCGTACGTCGTCCGGGCCGGGTGCGGTGAGCGGTGCGACGCCGCTGCGGTCGAGCCACTCCGCGAGCCGCTCGGGGGAACTGAGGCGTTCGACGGGGCGCGGACTGAACGTGCGTCCGCTGGTCGCCAGCAGGTTCAGCCAGGTCGCTCCGCAGTCGAAGCGGAAGGCGAGGCGGTCGTCGTCATTCATGGTGCGAGTGTAACGGCTCATGCGTTACGCTGCGCTCGTAACGCCTGGGGCGTTACCGATGTCCGTCCGGTGCCGCCCATGGACCGTGCGCGCCACCGCCGACCGAGAAGGACCGACCCATGACCGTGCCCCACGACCTCACCCCCGCCCGGCTCGACCGCGCCGCGGGCCGGGAGACGCTGGACCTGCTGCAGGACGCGCCGACGCAGCAGGCCACCCTCCCCTGGCTCGACGAGGTGGCGCCCGGGTTCGCCGACTGGGTCGTCACCGCCCTCTTCGGCGGGACGTACCAGCGCGAGGGCCTGACGCTGAGGGACCGCCAGATAGCCAACCTCGCCGCGCTCGCCGCCCTCGGCGGAGTGGACCCGCAGCTCACCGGCCACGTCCGCACATGCCTGCGGATCGGCATGGAGGAGCGGGAGATCATCGAGGTGTTCGTCCACCTCGCCCCCTACATCGGCGTCCCCAAGGCGCTCGCCGGACTCCGCGTCGCGTCGGCCGCGCTCCGGGACGCCCGGTGAGCGGCGCGCCGGCCGTCCGGACGGTGCTGGGCGACGTCCCGCCCGGCGACCTGGGCGTCTGCGACTCCCACGACCACCTCTTCCTCAGCTCCCCGTCCCTCCCGGGTCAGGAGTTGGACGACCCGGTAGCCGCCGAGGCGGAACTGCGCGCGTTCCGCGCGGTGGGCGGCGGCACACTCGTGCAGTGGACGCCGCGCGGCATGGGCCGGCGGCGCGCGGAACTGGCCGCGTGCTCCCGGCGCACCGGTGTCCACGTCGTCGCGGCGACCGGTCTCCACCAGGCCCGGCACTACGCCCCCGAGGTGCGGGCACATCTCCTCGACGGCCTGGCGGAACGGTTCGTCGCCGACCTCACGACCGCCCCCGTGCGCGCGGGGCTGATCAAGACGGCCGGCGCGTTCCACGGCCTGGACGACCGCGCCCGGTACGTCATGACGGCGGCGGCCGAGGCGCACCACGCCACCGGCGCGCCCATCGCCGTCCACCTCGAACAGGGCACGGGCGCGCCGCAGGTCCTCGACCTGCTGTGCGGGCGGCTCGGCGTCCCGCCCACTTCGGTCGTCCTCGGGCACCTCGGGCGCGACCCCGACGGGCGCGCCCACGTGCGCGTGGCCCGTACCGGCTGTTTTCTCGCCTTCGACGGCCCGTCGCGCGCGCACCACGCGACGGACTGGCGGCTGCTCGACCTGCTCGCGGGCCTGGCGGACGCGGGTTGCGCCGAGCAGTTGCTGCTCGGCGGCGACACCACGACGGCCGCGGCCCGCGCCTCGACCGGCGGCGGACCCGGCGTCCCCCACCTGCTGACCGGGCTGCGGCCCCGGCTGGCGGAGGAGTTCGGGGAGGAGTTCGTCCGGGCCGTGTTCGTCACCAACCCGGCCCGCGCCTTCGCGGTGGACTGGCGCGCGTGACGGCGGACCGCGCCGCCCGGCGGACGGGCCGAGGCCGGGGATCGACCGGCCGGCTCGTCCCGCCCGGCCGTGGCCGTCGCCGTTCGGCGGGACGACCTCCGTCCACGAGGTGCCCGGCGGGGGAGGGGCGGCGGATGACCGGCCGGCGGCGCGGCCGCGGGAGTCCGTCGGCGCCCGGTCAGGCCCGGTCGTACGCCGCCCTGGCCGCCACGACCTGGCCGACGCGGGACTCCGACCAGCGGGCCAGCGCCCAGACCTGGCGGGCGGCCTCCTCGCCCAGCGGGGTCAGGGAGTAGTCGACCCGGGGCGGGATCACGGGGTGGGCCTCGCGGTGCACGAAGCCGTCCCGCTCCAGGGTCTGGAGCGTCTGCGCGAGCATCTTCTCGCTGACCCCGCCGATGGCCCGGCGCAGTTCGCTGAAGCGGCGGGTCCCGTCCAGGAGCACCGCGAGGACGAGTACGCCCCACCGGCTCGTGATGTGCTCCAGCACGCCGCGCGAGGGGCACGCCGCGTCGTTCACGTCCGCCCGCGCCACGAGCGCTCCGACCTCTTCGCTTACTGCCATGTAGGTAGCTTACTCAGAAGTGCGTACTCACTATGAGTAAGTAACGGCGTTAGGGTGAGCGTGGTCAGGAACGCGCGGCCGGTCCGCGCGGCCGAGTGAGAGGAAGACCCCACCCATGAGCATCGTCGTCACCGGAGCCACCGGGCACCTCGGCACCCTCGTCATCGACGAGCTGCTGCGGCGCGTCCCCGCCGACCGGGTCGTGGGCGTCGCGCGCAGCGCGGAGAAGGCGACGGCACTCGCCGATCGCGGCGTCGGCGTCCGGATCGCCGATTACGACGTGCCGGAGACGCTCGCCGGTGTGTTCCACGCGGGCGATGTCGTCCTGCTGATCTCCGGAAGTGAGGTCGGCAGGCGCGTCCCGCAGCACACGGCCGTCATAGCCGCGGCGAAGGCGGCCGGTGTCGCGCGCCTCGCCTACACCGGTGTGCTCGGCGGCCCGGACGCCGACTTCCTGCTCGCCGACGAGCACAAGGCGACCGAGCGGGCCATCCTCGACTCCGGTCTCCCCTACACGTTCCTCCGGCACGGCTGGTACACGGAGAACTACACCGGACAGATCCCCGTCCAGCTTGAGCACGGTGTCGTCGGCAGCGCGGGCGACGGCCGTATCGGCGCCGCGACGCGCGCCGACTACGCCGCCGCGGACGCGGAGGTCCTGGTCGGCGAGGGCCACGAGAACAAGGCGTACGAACTGAGCGGCGACACCGCCTGGACCCTCGCCGAGTACGCGGCCGAGCTGTCCCGGCAGTCGGGCAGTGAGGTCCCCTTCACCGACCTGCCCGCCGATGCCTACCGGAACGTCCTCGTCGGAGCCGGGGTGCCGGAGCCGATGGCGGGGATCCTGGTCGACGTGGACACGTCCGCCATCGCCCGCGGGCTGCTCCGGGGCGGCAGCGGTGAACTGGCCCGGCTCATCGGCCGCCCCACCACCCCCCTGGCCGACGCCATCGCGGCGGCGCTCAAGGGCTGAGCGCCGGCGGTCCCTGTCACGGGATCAGGACGACCTTGCCGAGGTTGCCGCGGGACTCGATGAGCCGGTGGGCACGCTCCGCCTCGGGGAGCGGTATCTCGGCGGCCACGCGGGGAAGCAGCACGCGGTTGCGATGGAGCTTCCACAGGTCGTCGCGCCAGCGCCCGTACACCTCGGGCTCGTCCCGGGCGACGGCGGCGATCCGGAATCCGATGACCGAGGCACAGCGGACGAGCAACTCGTAGGCGTCGACCGTGCCGCCGCCCGAACTGAAGGCGACCAGACGCCCGCCGGGCGCCAGGGCGCGCACCGCCGGGCCGAGGAGTTCTCCGCCGACGCCGTCCAGGACGACGTCGACCGGATCGCCCCAGGACTCGTCCCCGTAGAGCACGACCTCGTCGGCGCCGAGGCCGCGGACGAAATCCGCCTTCTCCGCACTGCTGACGGCCGCGACCACGCGGGACGCGCCGCCCGCCCTCGCGTACTGCAGGGCCAGAGTGCCGACCGCGCTGGCCGCGGCGGTGACCAGCACGGCGTCGCCGGGGCGGGGGCGGCCCGCCTCATGGGCGCCGCGCGCCACCAGGCCGCTGCGCACCAGCGCCACGGCATCCACGGCGGACGCCCCGTCGGGGATGACGGACGCCATCGACTGGTGCACGACGGCCAGTTCGGCGTAGGCGTGGCTGAAGCAGAGGCCGGTGACGCGGTCGCCCACGGCGAAAGCGGTGACGCCCGCGCCGACGGCGACCACGGCGCCCGCGACCTCGCCGCCGAGCGGAGCCGGCCCGCCGCCCTCGCTCACCTTCCGCACGGTCGGCAGCGTGACGCCGACCGCTTCGCTCCGGACGAGCAGCTCGCCCGGACCCGGCCGGGGCACGGGAGCCTCCTCGACGAAGAGGACCGCGGGGCCGCCGTTGCACTTAAGGCGGACACGACGCATGGGGCACCTCCGGTGGACTCGGATCCGAGGCCATTGGGATTTCCAATGAAACGAAGCGTAGCCCGGTTTCATTGGAAAGTCCAATGACCTCCGGATAGCCTGCTCCCATGACGTCCACCGAACGCCCGGGAGCCCTGGCGCACATCCAGTCCCTGCCGAGCTGGCTCGCCGGCCGGGTCGCGGCACGCGGCCGGGGCCTGGTCGCCGAGGCGATCGCCGAGGAAGGGCTGAAACTGCTGCACCACGCCGTGCTCGCCGCGGTGTCCGAGCACGGCCCGATCGCCCAGGCGGACGTGGCGCGCATGCTCGCCCTCGACGCGAAAGACCTCGTCCTCCTGCTCAACGACCTGGAGGCGGCCGGTCTCGCGGTGCGCGCACCGGACCCGGGCGACCGCCGCAAGAACGCGGTGACCGTGACGCCCGCCGGCGCACGCGTCCTGGAGCGGTGCGCCGAGTTGTCGGACCGGGCCAACGCGGAACTCCTGGCGCCGCTCAGCGAGGCGGAGGCGCGCCTGCTGATGGAACTGCTGACCCGCGTGCACGAGGCGTGACGCCTCCTCCCGCACCCCGGCCGGCCCGTGCCACGGAGTCAGAAGGCAGGGCCGGCCGCGGCCCGCAACGCCTCGGTCGTCGCGGCGTCGGCCGGCAGGAAAGCCTCAAGTCTCAGCTCGGCCAGCGTCACGTCCACGGCGGTGGCGAACGTCGTCACGGTCGTCACCAGGCTCAGCTCCCCGTGCGGCGAGGCCAGGCGCAGCGGGACGGCGAAGCCGAGGTGCCCGGCGGACGGCTACGGGTCGGCGACGTATCAGGCCAGTTCGTCCCGCAGTTCCGCCAGGTGATCGACGCGGGTGAGGACATGGCGCGCCCATTCGGCGAGATTCCGGATGCGGGGGACGTGCCGTCTGTGAGCAGGTCGAAGGCGGTGTTCGCCGCGATGAGGCCGCCGGCGCGGTCCACGACCAGCGCCGGGTACGGCAGGTGCCCGCGCAGGATGTGGTCGATCGCCGCGCGCACGGGCGCCAGTTCCGGGCCGTCGAGCGCGGACTCGGCGTAGACGGGCGCGTAACCGGCGGCCAGCAGCAGCTCGTTGCGCTCCCGCGGCGGCAGCTCCAGCGACTCCGCCAGCCGTACGACCATGTGCCGCCCCGGTGTGGACCTCCCCGACTCGATGAAACTGACGTGCCGTTGCGTCGTGCCCGCCCGCATCGCCAGGTCGAGCTGGCTGAGATGCCGGCGGGTGCGGCGGCCACGGAGCGCGCGAGGGAAGTCCACGGGCCAGTTGTAGCGGTGGCGCGCCGCCCCCCAACCATTCCCCGGCGGGAATCGCCGCCGCGCGCACCGGCCCCGAGCATCACCGGCATGGACATCGGCGCAATGCTCCCGACCGGAACCGCCCAGTGGGGCACCGACGACGACCCGCGCGAGCTGATCGGCCTCGGCCGCCTGGCCGAACGCCTGGGTCTCACGTCGGTCTTCGTCCCTGCCGTTCCTGCGCAGGCCGGTCCAGGCGGCCCAGTCCCTCGCGTCGATCGACCTGCTGTCCGGCGGCCCGCCCGTCTGGCTCGGCGGCGCGACGCCGGCGGCCCTGGCACGCACCGGCCGGATGTACGACGGCTGGCTGCCCCACCCGCCCGACCCCGCCGACTGCGCGGCCGGCCTCCTCGGCATCCGGGAGGCCGCAGCCGGCGCGGGCCGCGCGGCCGGGGACGTCACGCCCGCGCTGTTCGTCTCGGTGCGGATCGACGAGGACGCCGAGCGCGCCCGCCGGGCACTGGACGCCTACGCGCGGGCCGTCTACGGCATGCCGCTGGAGCGGACGCAGGCGGCCGTCACCGGCTCCGGCGACCAGGTTCTCGCACGGCTGGGACGGTACGTCGCCGCCGGCGCGCGGCACATCGTGATCCGCCCCGGCGCCCCGGACCTGGCGTCCCAGCGGGACCAGATGGAACGGATCGCCGCCCTGGTCCCCGCGCTGCGGACGCTGTCCTGACCGGCGCCTCCCCGCCCGGCCCGGTCAGAAGTGGGTGGTGATGCCGAACGCCTGCCGGAGCTGCGCCATGTCGTGCCGGTCGCGGTCGGCCGGTTCGTAGCCCTGGTGGAACGCGACCTGCTGCTCCGCCGACAGGCAGGGGACCGTGGTCCCGGAGATCGTGCCGGTGACGAAGCACGACGCGGGGTAGGCGTACCTGTGTTGGGGGTCGAGTGACGCCTGCGTCGCCGAGCCGTCCCCGGTGAAGACCAGGGGGTGCAGGTCGATCTCCCGCCCGTCGGGGTGGGTGACGACGAACCGCGCGGGCCGCCAGTCGAGGGTCTCCGCGAACCCGGCGTCCGCGAGGGCCTTCACGACCGCCGGTTCCTGCTCCTCGCGGTGCATCAGGTCGAGGTCGCGGTGGTCTCTGGTCTGCCGGCCGACCAGGGCGTCGATGCCCCAGCCGCCGCCGATCCAGACCTCGGTGTCCGCGTTCCGCAGCAGGTTCAGGATGGACACCACGTCGTCGCCTGTCATCACCCGTGCACCTTAACGCCCATCACGCGGTCCCTGACCTCGGGCAGCGGCCGCAGGCCGGCCGAACGGTAGGTGGCGACGGCGCCGGTGTTGGAGCTGGGGGTGCAGACGAGCACGCTCGACGAGCCCATCTCCCGCAGGGCCGCCGCGGCGGCGAGGGTGACGGCCCTGCCGTGTCCGTGGCCGCGGTGATCGGGGTGCACGCCCATCGGCTCGATCAGCCCGGGCCTGCCCGGCCCGGCCGACCACACCGTCACGACCGCGACCGCGTTCCCCCGGTCGTCGTACGCGGTGAGGGAACGGGCGTCGGCGTACGCGGAACCGGCGGCCATCGCGTGCCAGCGCTCCGCCGCGAACGTCGATCCGTCGAACGAGGCCCGCAGCACGTCGGCCCAGGCGCCCGCCCGCTCCGGCCCGGTCACCTCGATGCGCACGCCCGGGTCCTGCACGGGGTCCGCGAGGTCGCGGCGCAGCGGTGTCCACGGCTCGCCGGTGCCCCAGCCGGCCCGGGCCAGCAGGTCCTGGACCAGCGCGTCGGCGGGCGCCTCGACGGCCGCCTCGCCCCCGGGCAGTACGCCGCGGGTCGGGTCGGTCGCGTCCTCGGCGATCCGGTGCGACAGTTCCTCGTCGCGCCGGGCGTCCGGCGCGAGGGTCATCCGCAGCAGCCCGGGGCCGTCGAGGAGCCCGACGGCGAGGATCCGCCCGTCCCGGCTCCATGTCCGGACGGCGGCGGCCGTCGCCGCGGGACCGAGCCGCTGGTACCAGCCGAGGTCACTCGGGTGCAGTTGCATGGGTGCCCCGTCGTACTGCCACCCGCGCAGCGCGCGCACGGCGTCGTCCAGCTCGTCGACACCCGGGGTGCTCAACACAGCGGTCATGGCGCAGAGTTCACATGATTGGGCGACCGGCCCGCACCCGGTTTTCGCCGGCATGCCCGTCGAGTCGCCGGATCTCCGCCAGCGGGTAGGGAGTCGTCCGACTGTCCTGCCGGAACCGGCGGTGGAAGCCGCCCACCGCCGCGGCGACCGGCGCGTGCCGGACGAGGAGCGCGGCGACACCCGCCGGAATCCCCTGCGGCGTCACCCCATCGGCGCAGGCGCGGACGAACGCGGCGCGCTCGTCCGGCCCGTGACCGTACAGGGCGACGGCCAGCCAGTTCACCAGGTGTGTGACGGTGTAGCAGCGGTCGTACGCGAGGTGCTCGTCGAAGAACGCGGCTTCGTCGGGGGAGAGGTCGAAGCGTGAGGAGAGCGCGAGCCCGTAGTCGGCGAAGAAGAGCCGCCGGCCGTCGGTCAGGATGTTCCGGAAGTGGGCGTCGAAGTGGAGGAGGCCACGGGCGTTCATGAACGAGACCCCCGCGGCCAGCTCCTCCTCCACCATGGCGCAGGCCCGTTCGGCCGCCTCGTCGCCGGCCGTGATCCGGCGGTCGAGCCAGTCGTGCAGGGTGTGCGGGATGTATTCGAGGAACAGCACGAGGCTCGCCGTCGACTCCCGGAGCGACTCGATCCGGTGGCGCACCGCCGCGCCGCCGCCCCAGTAGGCGACGGCGCGTTCCACATCGGCCAGTTCACCGGGCAGCGGCCGGCCGCCGTCCGGGAGCACCCGCCAGTGGTGCATCAGCGGAAAGCCGTCGTGGTCGCCGGCGATCACCCAGTTCGTCGTCATGGTGTGCACGGCCAGCTCCCGCCAGGCCCCGGCCCCCGGGCCGCCGATGTCGCCGACGCCGTAGTGGCAGAACATCGGCAGCCCGAACAGGTTCGCCGTGGAGCGGACGTGCTGCGGCCGCCGTTCCGGGTCGGTGACGCGGATCTGCTTGACGAAGACCGGAGTGCCGTCGATGTCGAGCAGCAGCGTCTGCCCGCCGATGCCGGAGCCGACCGGCGTGGCGGCGTCGAGGAGTTCGCGCAGCCGGCGGTCCCCGCACAGGGCGAGTGACGTGGAGACGGCGCCGTGGGCGGCGAGTCGGGCGCTCCGCGTCATGCCGGGATCTTCCACCTGGGCCTCCAGCCGGGCGTACGACGCTCCTGCCGTCACCCTCTCACGCCCGCGCGGCCCGGGTCAGGGACGGGGCGCGCGCAGGACGGCCTCCAGGGTGAGCGGTTCGCGGCCGATGAGGGTGGCGAGCGTCGGGTCCACCGCCGCGAACTCGCCGGCGCGGCTCGCGGCGAAGATGCCCAGCAGCCGGTCCGCCACCAAGGCGGGGACGCCGTCGGCCACCAGCCGGTCGCGGTACTCGTCGTCGGGCACGGTGGTCCGCGTGACGGCGCGGCCCGTGACGCCGGTGGCGACGTCGGCGATGTCGTCGAAGGTGAGCGCGCGACCCCCGGTGAGCGGTGGGGTGGGTCCGTCGAAGCGGCCCTCGTCCGCGAGGATCGCGGCGGCCGCCCCGGCGAGGTCCGCGTGCGCGGTCCAGCTCACCGGCCCGGCGGCGGGCAGCGCGATCCGCCCGCTCGTCAGGGCGTCGCCGAGGAAGTGCACGGCGCTCGTGGCGTAGAAGCCGTTGCGGAGCGAGGTGAACGGCACGCCGCAGGCCCGCAGCGCGTCCTCGGTGGCGGCGTGGTCGCGGCACGCCTGGAAGTGCGATGTGGCGCTCGCCCCCATCTGGCTGGTGTAGAGGATGCGGCGGGCGCCGGCGGCGACAGCGCCGTCGATCGCCGCGCGGTGCTGCGCGACGCATTCCTCGCCCATCGCGTCGACGGAGACGATGAGCACCTGGGACGCGCCCTCGAAGGCGTGGGCGAGGCTCGCGGGCTCCGTGAAGCTGCCCCGCCGGACCCGCACTCCCCGGTCGGCCAGGTCCTCCGCGCCACGCGGGTCGCGGACGCTGACGCCGATCCGTTCCGCGGGCACGCGCGTCAGCAGGTTCTCGACTGTCCGCCGCCCGAGCTTCCCGGTGGCTCCGGTCACGATGATCATGATGCGCCTCCATCTGTTATCGGTGTTATCGGCAGTAGCGTATCACCGTTAATAACGGCGGTAGCGTGACCGCTGTATCGTCGGATACATGCCATCTCGTCCCCCCGGCGCACGCACCCACGACGCCCCGGCCGATGCCCGTGAACAGACCAGGAAGCGGGTCATCGAGGCCGCCATCGACCTGCTGACGCGCGGTGGGCGCGACGCCGTCACGACACGCGCGGTCGCCGACGCGGCCGGCCTCCAGGCACCGGCCATCTACCGGCTGTTCGGGGACAAGGACGGCCTGCTCGACGCGGTCGCCGAGCACGGCTTCCATGCCTTCCTGGCCACCAAGCGGGTCGATCCGGACCCGCCCGACCTCATCGAGGACCTGCGGGCCGGCTGGGACACCGCGGCCGAGTTCGGCCTGGCCAACCCCGCGCTGTTCACGCTGATGTACACCGAACCGGGCAGGAGCGCGTCGGCCGCCTTCGCGACCGGCATGGAGATCCTGCGGGGCCGCATCCGGCGCCTGGCCGTCGCCGGACTGCTCCGTGTCGGCGAGGAACTCGCGGCACAGATCATCCACGCCTCGACGCGCGGCGCGGTGCTCACCTGGCTGTCCCTGCCCGAGGACCGGCGCGACCCGGCCCTGCTGACCGCCGCGCGCGAGGCCATGGTCACCGCAGTCACCACGCGGCGGCCGGCCGTCGACGAGTCGGGCCCGGCCGGCGCCGCCCGCGCCCTGCGCGCCGCGCTCCCCGCGCAGACGGTTCTCAGCGACGCGGAGCAGCGCCTGCTGGGCGAGTGGCTGGACCGCATCGCCACCGCCGGCTGAGCCGGCCGCCCGGTCCCGTCAGGCCCGCAGCACCGCGACGGCGTACGGGGCGAGGCGGTAGGGGGCGGTGGCGCGGGTGTGCGGTGGGGAGGGGGCACACGGGTGGGGCCATCGGAGCCGACCTCGCATGCCTCGTCGACACGATCCACTTCGCCCCGTCCAAGGCGAGTCGACTGCTGCAGGCGGCTGACCTCATCGCTTACCTGCATCGGCGGCTGGTCAGTGGCCAGGACGGTGATCCGAGGGCGCGAAAGGCCAATGAACGGCTGTGGTCTTTCGTGGAGGATCGTGTCGTCCACCGGTATCGGTGGACGACAGAGCAGGGGGAGCAGGGCGAGTAGTACAACGTCGGAGTCGACAGCACAAAGGCCCCGCTGGAGCGGGGCCTGAGGCGAACCGGGCATGAGTGCTGAAGATGTCCCTAGGAGCGGGCTAGCACGGTGAGTCTTCCCATAGCCGCCCCGTGACGAGAATCATGCCGGGCCGAACCGCGTCGGCGCTGTGCACGCCCCGGGCCGGGATCGGGGCGTCGGCGTCCGTTGCTCCTGCCTGGGTCAGCGGGTCGGGTTGCGGCTGCGGGCGTTGACCTCGGCGAGCCGGGCGCGCAGGACTTCCTCTGGGCTGAGCGTCCGTACGTCGTCCGGTTCGGCGTCCCACTCGCCGCCCCCGCTCAGCCGTCTGAGCCGCACCTTCGGCCCGTCGATCCGGCACACGACGACCCCGACGCGATCGAGCGCCATGTCGTGGACCGTCGCCCCGAAAGCCGGTCCCGGCGGCCGGGCTTCGGGCTCGCGCCCGGTCACCGTGCGGCCCCCTTCACGATCACGGCGGCCAGGGCCAGGGCGACCGGGGCCGAGCACACCCCGAGCTGGACGAGGGCGTACCGGGCCTGCCGCCCGGCGCCGGGCGCGACGGCCCCGGCGCCCCGGACGTCCAGCGCGGGAAGCTGGATGCCGGCGCGCCGCAGCGCGGCGGCGAGGACGTCCCGCGCCTCCGTCGCCTCACCGAACTTGGCCGTGGCGCACGGCTGGTCGGCCCCGGCGCCGAGCGGGCCGTTGGACGGGTGTCGCGTCGTCATGGTGCGTGCTCCTTCGGGTGTCCTGATGTGAACCCGTCCCGGCACCGGGCGGTCTGTCGTACGGTGCGTGACCGGGGCACTACGAGGATGCGTCGACGGTGGGTCCGGTACGCCCCGGACGGGCCGGGGCTCCCCGGCGGCCGTCACACGTTCCACACCTTCCACGGAGGACTCGATGCCGACGAGACGAGCGGTCACCGGCCGCAGCAGGGAGCCGCGCGCACGGTTCGCGGAGGAACTACGGCAACTGCGAGTGGAGCGCGGCCACAGTCTCCGGCAGTTGGGCGAACGGTTGGGCTGGGACTGGTCGTTGTTCGGCAAGATGGAGAAGGGCGAGACGCTCGGCGGCCCCGAGGTCGTCCAGGCCCTCGACCACTACTACGAGACACCCGGTCTGCTGCTCGCGCTGTGGGAACTGGCGATCAGCGACAAGACGCAGTTCAAGGAGCGATACCGCCGCTACATGGCACTGGAGGCGGAGGCCACGAGCCTGTGGCACTTCGCGGTGAGTGTTGTGCCGGGCCTGCTGCAAACGCCCCACTATGCGAGGGAGCTGCTGGCTTCGGGTGGGCTCAGAGGAGAGGAGCTGGAGCAGCAAGTAGAAGCTCGTATGCGACGAAGCGAACTACTCACAGGAGAGGATGCACCGCAGTTCCGGACAATATTGTCCGAGGCGGTGCTGCGTACGCCCCTGCTCGACGCGGGGGAGTGGCGGGCGCAGTTGGAGCATCTGGCTGCCATGACGGAGCGGGACAACGTGATCGTGCACGTGCTCCCGTTCAGCGTGGGTCTTCATGGCTTGCTCAGTGCGGACATGTGGTATCTGCGGTTGCCTGACGGGCGTACGGTGGCGTACACGGAGAACGGTTATCGGGGCGAACTCATCGAGGAGACGGCGCCGGTCGAGCGACTTCAGCTCACGTACGATTCGGTGCGCGACCTGGCACTGTCCCCGGCCAAGTCGCGTGGTTTCATCCTGCGCATCCTGGAGGAAGTGGCGTGCGACCCTTCGATCTGAACGTTGCAACCTGGCGCAAGAGCAGTTACAGCAACCAGGACGGCGGCGCGTGCGTCGAGGTCGCGGATGACCTCGCCGATGCCGTCCCGGTGCGTGACAGCAAGTGTCAGCGGGGGCCGGTTCTCGTTTTCGGGTCGCCTGCGTGGGTGTCGTTCGTTGCCTCAGTGAAGGGTGTCGGACGCCGCTCCTGAGCGCGTGCCGCGTGCGCCTCGGCGTCGTCGTGGCGCACAACTCCAGGAAACGGACAGTTGGTTTGCCGTTCACTCGAACGTCTTCCCCGGGACGGATCGATGTTTGCAGGTGTTGCGGAGTGATCGACAGCGTGCCGCGTCATGAAGATGACCCTCCGGCGCGGCCGTCTGGCCCTCGCCGCCGCCTTCGCGGCTCTCCTGCTCTGTGTCACGGGAACGATGACCACGGCCTCCGCCGCCACCACGTACTGGACGTTCAAGAACCACGCCAACGGCAAGTGTCTGACCGCCTCGTCGAGCAACAAGGTGTGGGTGGCCACCTGCACCGGCGGCACCTCGCAGCAGTGGGACTTCGTAGGCCCGAACAACGACTGGCTGAAGAACCGCGCGACCGGCCGCTGCATGACGACGGACATGGAGACCCACCGGAACGCCGTCTGGACCACGACCTGCTCCGCCACCTACAGCCCCGCGCGCTGGCAGTACTACTCCAACTCGGTCTTCACCTACCCCTACGGCGACAATCTGCGGACCTCCCCGTCCGGGTCGTCCGCCGTCTACTCGGTCGACGCGTGGGACGATGCTCCGCTCGAGTACTCGGAGTGGACCGGAAGCCACAACTGATCCCACCCCCGGACACGACGAACGGCCCGCGCGTCACCCCACCGGCGACCCGCGGGCCGTTCGCCCGCTGCTCATGAACGGCCGGCTCTACGCGGAACGCACGCCACGGATGAGCAGCGTGCCGATGCGACGCCTGCCGTGCTCCGGCGCAGGCAGTACCGTCGCCGTCGTGTCCTCGAAACCGTACGTCCTGAGCAGGTCGATCCATGTCTCGGGCGGGTAGTCCCAGCGCTTGACGACGGCCGGGTCCTCGTCGGGACCGCGAGGGATGTAGGACGCCTGGCAGCCGTAACAGCCCTCGATGGGCGGGTGCTGGGACATGGCGAGGACTCCGCCGGGGACCAATACCTCATGGACGGCGGGGAGCATCAGTGCTGGATCGGTGAAGTAGCCCGCGCCGAAGACCGACAGGACCGAGTCGAAGCGGGTGGTGGTGCCCGAGAGGAAGGCGAGAGCGTCGCCCTGGTGCAGCTCCGTCCCCCGTAGGCCCGCGGAGCGGGACTCCTGCCAGAGGTCTCGCTCCTGTATTGCGCACACTACGGAGCGTGTCGGACGGCGCGCCGCGTTCTTGCACCAGCTTGCACGCGGATCAGTCCAGTGAGTCGATCACCTTGGTGATCAGATTGCGCGCGGCAGCCCCATGGGCGGCGATTCGAGACAGCTCGGAGAAGGCTTTCGCGTACGTCTCGATCTCGCTCGGAGCTGTGATGTTGAGGGCCGCTGTCAGTGTTTCGACGCTCACTTGACGCCCGTCGAAGAGGTAGAAGGCTTCAAGTGGCCACACGCGGCGTGGGGCGGACAGCGGGATGACGCCCATGCTGACGTTCGGCAGGGACATGACCGCCAGGAGGTGCCCCAGTTGCCCCGCTCTCGTCTCGGTGTTCCCGATGCGGTAGTGGAGCACCGCCTCCTCCAGGAGAAAGGCCAATGTGCGTCCACTTTCGTACAGTACCCGGGTGCGTTCGAGCCTCGACTGGGCAGCGGCGGCAGCGTCATCGGGCGTCCCCTGGAATGCCGCGATGGTGGAGAGCAGGGCCGACGCGTACGGTTCGGTCTGCAGAATCCCGGGCACGACGTTGGAGCAGTACACGCGGAAGCGATGCGTGCGCTCATACAGGGGGAGGACTTCTTCCTGTGCCCTGCGCATGCCGTGCCGGTGGAGCTTCTTCCAGTGCACGTACAGCTGATCGGCCTGCCGGTTCGCCGCGATGAGGTCGGCTGCCTGGTCTCTCGCTACTGTCGCGTCGCACCACGCGCGGATGTCCGCATCCGACGGCGGCGTCCTGGCTCGTTCGATGCGTGACGACTTCGCCGCGCTCCACCCGCACCGGAGAGCCAGCTCCCGGCCGGTCAGCTCCGCCTCTCTGCGCAGCTCCCCGAGCCGGGCGGCGATGACGGCACGAGCGGCCTGGACGCTTGAGGACGGAGACGGTGACATGCGGATCGGCTCTTCGGTGCAATGAGGGTCAGATCAGGAACTTCTCATGAGGGACGCCGCGCGCCCAGCTTCGAAGGCCCGTGACGCCATCTGTGCCACGGCCGGTTCGGTGCGGACCTCCCAGCGGGGCTCGGACCTGTCGCCCAGGGTGCGTCAGTCGAGCGGGTCCGGCCATGTGTGGGCGGGGAGCAGGTCTGCCAGTTCGGTCGTGCGGTTGCGGCCGAGGATCACGCCCGTCCGGATGTTGGCCGGGTCGATCTGGCGGATGAACTCCCGGCACCGGCCGCACGGTGGGAGTACGTGCAGCGCGCCGTTGTCGTTCCGCCAGACGGCGACGATCCGCGCGATGCGGTACTCGCGGGCCGTGACCATGGCGGCGATCGCGGCGTGCTCCGCGCAGAAGCCCGTACCGGAGCCCGTGTCGATGCAGACGCCCGTGAACACGCTGCCCGCCTCGGTCACCAGGGCGCTGCCCACGTCGCCGAAGAGCCGGTCGCCCACGCGGTGGGGATGCAGCACGGCCGCGGCGGCGGTGATCAGTTCGTCGTCGGAGATCGTCGTCATGGGGCCGGAAGCTACCGTCCGCCGCCGGTTCCGGCCACCGGTTTCCCGTGCGGCCGGGCGGTGGCCTCCGGGACGGACCCCGCGACGCGTACGGATCTCCCCAGGCCGCCGGTCGCGCGCCGCCGCAGCGTGACGCCCGCGAACAGGACCGACAGCAGGGCGAGCGCGGTCACCGCGCCGACGTAGACGAGCGCGGTGGTGCGCAGACCGGCGGTGGGGACCGCGAAGCCGGCCGCCACGGCCGGGACGCTGTTCGCCAGGTAGCAGACGACGTACACCGCAGCGAACATCTCGGCGCGCTTCTCGTGCGCCGTCTGCGCCAGCATGCGGAAGGCGCCGAAGAACGCGGTGCCGAACCCCGCCCCGGCCACGGCCGTCGCGGCGAGCAGCAGACCCATGGACGGCGCCAGGAGCGCGGGGAGCGTCAGGGCGGATCCGGCCGCCAGGGCCGCGGAGCCGAGCAGCATCATGGGCAGCGGGGACATGCCGCGCAGCACGATGCAGGCGAGGGCGGCCGATGCGGGGAGGAGTGCGACGACGAGACCGGCGACGAGATGGTTGCCGCTGTGCAGGATGTCGGCCGTCAGCGAGGACCCGAGGGAGAGGTAGAGGCCGCCGATCGCCCAGCTCGCCACCATGGACGGGACGGCGATGAGGAACGCCCCGCGGTCGGCGTGCGGGACGGAGGCCCGGGGGCGCAGTGAGGCCAGTGCGCCGGGCCGGAGCGGGGACGTCTCGGGCACGAGCGCGGTCGCCGCGGCCATGGCCAGGAACGCCGCCGTGAGCAGGGCGAAGACGACGATGTGCGGGGACGGGGCGTACTGGGTGAGCGCTCCGCCGGCCAGGGCGCCGAGGGCGAGCCCGATGGTCGTCCCCGCGCTGGTGAGCAGCGGGCCGAGGCGTGATCCCGGGCTCTGGAGGTCGATGAGTCCGGCGCTGATGGCGCCGGTGGCCGCTCCGGTGGCGAGCCCCTGCAGTGCCCGGCCGGCGACCAGCGCCCCCACTCCGCCGGCGGTCAGCAGGACGGCCATCGCCACCGCCTCGCCGGCGAGTGCGGCGACCAGCACGGGACGGCGGCCGAGGTGGTCGGACAGCCCGCCGACGACGAGCAGGGCGATGAGCAGGGCGAGCGCGTAGACGGCGTAGACGACGGTCAGGGAGGTGGCCGACAGGTCCCAGCGGCGGGCGTACTCGGAGTAGAGGGGGGACGGGGCGCTGCTGGCCGCCATGAGTGTGAGCTGCACGATGCCGAGCAGCCAGAAGCCCGCCGGGCGGGACAGCCGGAGGGAGGTGAGCATGGGGATCCCTACGTGAGAGTTCCAGGAAACTCGAACAAACGGAGCGTACGCCACCCGGATGGAAAGTTCCAAAGGAGTCGAACTTTCGCGTGATCCCGTACCCTCCGAACCATGACCGGATCGACGCGCGAGTTCCCGCATCCCGAACCCGCGCAGCTCGAGCTGACGGTGGTGCTCTTCGCCCTGAGTGACCCCGCGCGGCTCGAACTGGTGCGCCGGCTGGCCGCCGACGGTCCCCTGGAGGTGGCCGAGTGCCAGCCCAGCTCGGGGCCGATCCCGAAATCGACCCTCTCCCACCACCTGAAGACGCTGCGCGAGGCGGGCGTCATCCGCAACGTCCCGAACGGCCGCCGCCGCTCCGTCAGCCTGCGCCGCGCCGACCTCGACTTCCGCTTCCCGGGCCTGCTGGACGCCGTTCTCTAGACGATCAAGTCCTATGTCTGGCGGGCTCGTCCCACGGGCACCTTCCGCCGTCTCGCTGATGGCTTCCCGGTCCCGCGGCGGGGGGGCGGCCAGGCGGGACGGCTTGCGGCACGGAGCGGTATCCAGGACCGGAACTCACCTGGATGGGGGTTAGCTTTCATCACCCAGGAGGCAGTCAGATGTCCGTCAAGCCGGTTCCCCAGGGCTACCACACCGTGACGCCGTGGATCATCTCGCGCGACACGGTGCAGCTCATCGACTACATGAAGAGGGCCTTCGGCGCGGAGGAGGGAGTTCACCAAGGCTATGGAGTACGTCCAGAGCGCCGACTTCTTCCCCGTCAGGGAACCCAACCTCGGCTGACGTCCAGGAGCGAGAAGAGAGTGTCCAAGATCATTGTGTGGCGGATGAGAACTTGGACACCTTGCTGACCGCACTGTATGGGCAGATCGATGACGAGTTGATGTCGAGGAGGACCTGGTCGCCGGTCGGCCCGGCCCGCTGCTGATCGCCGACAAGGGCTCTCGAACCGCTGCGGCCGTCGTTCAAGCGGGAGAAGAAGCGCAAGGGCGAGCCTCTTCTCAAGTCGGTGCGGCAGCTGATCGAGTCTGTGAACGACACCCTCCAACATCAACCCGTACGGCACCTTCCGCCTGGAGATGGACAAGCGGCTCGACCTTGCGCCGCTTCTCTCAGTGCCCCGTCCCTGCGCCCCGGCGGACGCCTTCGCCCAGGTTCTGGCGGAACCGAGGTGGACCCCGTGCCCCCAAGGCCGGTACAGGCACCGGCCTTGGGGGGGCAACAGGAAAGCCGATATCGGCGAGATGCGGTGAGAGGACCCTGCCCCTCGCGGCTGCTCCCGTAGTGGGACCGGCGTCCGTCAGGTCACCCGGCGGCGGATCCACCAGACGCAGAACCCGGTCAGGGCCAGGGTGAGGCCCAGATAGAGCACGGTCTCGGCCCATTGAAGGGCCCAGAAGTTCCCGGCGGGCTGGTACGTCACCTGCTGCTTGTAGCCCAGGGCGCCGAGGTCGGCGACGCAGCCCTCGACCTGCTGCAGGGCGGGCCGGCCCGACTCGGTGCGCAGGCAGTCGGTGAAGGACGACGGCACGGGGGCCGCCTGACCGGCGGCGTCCAACGTCTGCTGGGAGGTGACCCAGACCCGGGCATTTCCTCGAGGTGCGCGACGAGCTGCCTGGCGCCGTCCTGGATGCTGATGGGGGCGCCGCCGGGCTCGATCGGCAGGACGGTCCGGTCCGCGGTCGCCAGGTGGGGCCGGATCCACATCGGCACGGCGATCTGAGCGGCGGTGTAGAGGGCGAACGTGGTGACCATCGCGGGCAGAGTGCGGCGGATGACCAGGCCGAGGGCGACGCCAAGGACGAAGGCGAAGGCGGCATGGGCCATGGGGACGACACCTCGTGCGGCGAAGGCCACGGGGTCAAGCCGCGGGAAGTACGTGTCCGTCGCGCCGCCGCCGTTGACGGCCCGGTCGATGGGGCTGCTCCACCAGCTCACCGCGAGGCTGGTCAGCCCGGCAGCGGTCATGGAGGCCGCCGCACCGAGGCCCAGCTTGATCGCCAGCCAGCGGGTGCGGGTGACGCCCTGGTTCCAGGCGAGGTAGTGGGTACCGGTCTCCAGTTCACGGGAGATCAGCGGTGCGCCCCAGAACATCCCGATGACCGCCGGCACGGCGAGCACGACCAGCAGTCCGGTGTAGTAGAGGGTCTGGTCCGCACTGGAGACCTGGTCCACCAGGCTGCTGCCGGCCGTCCGGTAGAGGTCGGCCAGCTGCGGACCGGAGGCCGCGAGGGCGGCGGCGAGGACGGCCACGGCGGCGAACAGCACGGCGGCCGGGGTGCGGAACTGGCGCCAGGTCAGCCAGATCATCGGAGTACCTCCAGTGCGGGCCTGGTGTCACGTACCGCATCGGCGGGCCGGGTCATGTAGGCCAGGACGATGTCTTCCAGACCGAGAGGGCTGACGGTCCAGGACGGGTCGTGGACCGCGGTGTCGGTGCGCACCAGGAGGGTGGTCTGCCGCTCGGTGTGGCTGACGGTGATGACGTGCTGGCCGCCCGGGAGGGTGGCCGGGTCCCGGCGCGGTCCGGTGAGCCGGTGGTGGCAGGCGACCAGGTCGTCGATGTCGCCGGCCACCTGCACCCGGGAGCCGACCAGGACGACGACGTAGTCGCAGGTCCGTTCCACGTCGGAGACCAGGTGGGAGGAGAGCACGACGCTCAGCTCGTGCTCGGCGACGGCCTCCATCAGGTCCTGCATGAACTCCCGCCGGGCGAGCGGATCCAGAGCCGCGACCGGCTCGTCCAGGATCAGCAGTTCCGGGCGCTTGGCGATGCCAAGGGTGAGCGCGAGCTGCGCGCGCTGGCCGCCGGACAGCTTGCCGGCCCGCTGCTTGGGGTCCAGACCGAGGCGACGGATCCGGTCGCGCGCTACGGCGTCGTCCCAGTTCGGGTTGAGGCGTTTGCCGAAGTCGAGGTGGTCGGCGACGCTCAGCGCCGCGTAGGTCGGGGTGTCCTGTGCGACGAAGCCGACCTTGGACAGCTGTTCCACACCCGCGGCAGGACGACCACCGCACACCTCGATGGTGCCGGCCGTCGGGGTCAGCATGCCGGAGGCCAGGTTCAACAAGGTCGACTTGCCGGCGCCGTTGGGGCCGACCAGGCCCACCACCCGGCCGGCGGGGATATCCAGGTCGCAGTTCTGCAGCGCCCAGCGCTGCTTGTACCTCTTGCCCAGGCCCTGGGCTCGCAAGACAGCGCTCACGCTACGTCCTCTCCGGCGGCGTTGCGAAACATGCTCATGAACAGCGCCTCGATGCTCTCGTCGTCGAGCCCGGCCAGGCGGGCCTTGGTCAGCCAGCGCTGCAGGTCCTTGCGCAGCGGTCCGTGCGCGGCAAGCGTGCCGTCGGCCAATGTCCGGGTCACAAACGTCCCGACGCCGGGACGGGCGGCCACCAGACCGTCGTGCTCCAGCTCCCGGTACGCCTTGAGCACCGTGTTCGGGTTGACCGCCATCTGCTTCGCCACGTCCTTGACGGTCGGCAGCCGGTCCCCCTCGTTCAGCAGGCCCAGGCGCAGTGCATGTCGAACCTGCTGGACCAGCTGCTGGTATGGGGAGAGGCCGGACCGGCTGTTCAGGTGGAACTCAATCACCGGTTCCTCCATTTATCTAGTTGCCTAGCACTGTAACTCTCTACGTCGACCATTCGGCAAGGCGTGCGCTGCGGGCACCGACACCGAGGGGAACCGGCCGCGCATGGCTGGCGCTCGCCAGACCTCACTCAGGTGTCGAGAAACGACCGTCTGTCGACACTCGCGCTCCTCGTCCCGGAGACCTGCAACGGGCTCACGGTGCGCTCCGAGTACGACGCCGTCGGGTGGCGTGTCGGGCTGTGGGCGCCCTCGGGACGCGACAGCGTCCGGACCTACGGGCGGGGCGACCGGGCGCGGTGCGCGTCCGCCGGCTCCAGGCGGGCGCGTGCCGCGGCGGTCTGCGAGCCGTCCGACCCGGCCGCGGCCACCGCGAGCCCCGGACAGGCGATCCACTCGTCGAACCGTTGCCGGCGCAGACAGTAGCCGTGCATCGCCTCGCTGAGCTGGTGGACGAACCCGTACCGGCCCTCGGCGAAGAGCAGCCGGCACACCGGCGGAACGGCCGGCCAGTCGGCGTCCATGGCGGTGAGGGCGTCGTCGGCGCCGGTGAAGCCGTGGTCGACGACGTCGGGGAGCCGGAAGATCCGTCCCCAGCGCGGGCGCCGGACCGCCAGCAGGTCGACGGCCGCGAGCCGGCGCTGGTACCAGCCGGCGATCCCGGCCACCGCCTCGCGGCGCAGGACGGCGTCCGAGCTGCCCGCGGCCCGGTGGACGGCCGGCTCCATCCGGAAGCGGCCGGAGTCCGAGACCGACAGCAGGCCCGATTCCAGCAGGCGCGCGGTCGCGCCCCGGGCGCATTCCGTATCGCCGCGCCGGCGAGGCGCTCGACCAGGCCGGGGGGGCAATCCGGAACCGGGGTGCACCCCCAGGGCGCCGCAGAGCTGAAGCGCCTCGCCGTCGAGGCCGGGCGGCAAGCGTTCACCCGTTCGTTCGGTGTTCGCAGTCATGTATCAACTGACGTGCCCATGAGCACGGTTACGTTCGCCCCCGATTTCTCTCTCGCAAAGGGGCGCACCGGGCATGCCCAATCTTGAGTTCTCCAGGCACGACGTGCAGAACACGGCCCAGCGTTGGCCGTGGGAGACGCAGAAGGCGTTCGCCGAGGAGATCGACGCGGAGGACATGGCCGAGAACGCCGCCGTGTACGCCCGTGCCGCCGCCGAGGGCGCGGACGCCGCCGGCCTCGCCGAACGCGCGTCTCAGCTCGCCGCGAGTGCGGGGGAGCTGGAGTCGGCGAGCCTCGTCGACGACGAGGGCCGCATCAAGGACACGCAGCAGGACCTGCGCCCCGATGAACTGGGGGGCGTCCCCGGCCTCCTGGTCCGCGCCATGAACCTCGCCCTGGACGCGGACGAGGAGGCGTTCGGCCTCATCCTCGGCGACGGCGGCCTCGACGTCGGCTACACCCGTCACGTGTCCGCCTCCGTCAACGAGTACAACGGCTGGGTCGAAGCCGTGAACCAGGCCATGGCGGCGATCCCCGCGACGGAGTTCGGGACGGCCCCCCGCCCCGTCCCCGTCAGCCTCGCCGGCCACGGCACCCGCATGGTGCAGCCGGTGATCGGCCCCGACGGCCGGCTCCACTGCCCCATCGAGAACTGGGCGCCGGAGATCCGCGAGCGCCACCTGCGGGACGCAGCCGACGACGCCGTCACGGCCGAGGAGGAACTCAGCGCCGTCATCGACACGTACCGCAACCGCATGACCGAGGTCGCCGGCGAACTCGACAAGCAGCACTACGACCTGTCCGAAGGCCCGCTGGGCGACCTGTGGATCAACCCCGAGATGGCCACCTGGGCCGGGGACCGGCTGCGTTCCCTGGTGGCGGAGTACGACCAGGCGGACCCGGAGACCGTGGCCCAGCTCCTCGCCGGGGTCGAGGGCATCCTCGGCGGCATGTACGAGGAGTACGGCGAGGACGGTGCGGCCGGGTCGGGACGCCGTCTCACCGAGGCCGAACGGGCCTACCTGGAGACCTTCTACGACCGCCTGGACTCCGACACCCTGGCCGCGCTGGGCGCACGCGACTGGACGCTGGGCGGCGAAGGGCTGCAGGAGATCGGTGACCGGATCACGCGTGTCCTGGCGGACGGCGCCGTCGTCCTGACCAACCCCGAGCTGGGCGGCATCGACCCGGCCACGGACCCGGGGGCCGTGCCCACCAGCATCGCGCACTACACATTCGCCGACCAGTACCGGGACTACGACTCGGACATCGAGAAGTTCAGCGGCTTCGGCAGCCTGATGACGAACGCGACAGTCCCCCTCGGCCGGCAGTTCGGCGAGGACCTGGCCCGCACGGTCGTCGACACCCTCCCCGAGACGCGCGGCAGGACCGACGAGGCGGGGGCACCCCTCGACACCGGCATACGGGAACTCCTCGACGTGACCTCCCGGCGGCCCGGTGCGGCGGCCCTGATGATGAGTGACAGCGACTTCACGGAGTCCATGCTGAGCCGCCTCTACCCCCACGACACGGGTACGGACTCCTCGGAGCCGAACGTGCAGGAGTTCGTGCGGCGTGCCACGACGCTGCCCGACGACGTCGCCTACGACAGCGCGGCGGGCCGCGCGTACGCCGACGCCGCGTACACCTACCTCTCCTACGCGGACTCCGAGGCGAAGGGCTCCCTGCAGAACCTGACGGAGGACACGATTCGCGACCTCGTCAAGACATACGGCGAACTGGACCCCGAGCGCTTCGGCCGTTTCCAGGACCTCCCGGACGAGCCCTGGGTGCCGAACCTCTGACCGGCCGACAGATACGATCCGCTCGCGCGGGGGATGACCGGCCGCAGCCGTCCGAAGTGCTTCCTTTTGTGAACCCGCTTCTGCTTCGCGGATCTTGGGGTGACCCTCGGGTACAGCGCCGGCGCCTGGCGGTACATTGAGCCGTCCCGGGCATGCCCGGGACGGTATCGGTGCGTTCTCCTCCGCAAAGGGGCAGCAGGTCATGGCAGGTTCCGTCGATGTCACCTTCAGCAAGGACGAGGTCGAGGGAGCCGCGCAGCGCAAGCCCTGGCGGACGCAGCGGGACTTCCACGCCGAGATCGACCCGGAGGAGATGGCGGACACCGCCATGGCGTACGCGCGCGCTGCCGCGGGCGGCGCGGCCACCGAGGACCTCGGCGAGCGCGCCGCCCGGGTGGCCGAGGAGTCGGGAGAGGGAGACGGCGCCGCGCTGGTCGACGGTCAGGGCCGCATCGACGACACCGTGGCGCGCCTCCAGAAAGACAGCGTGGACCGCGTCGTCGGCCTCCTCATCGGGGCGATGAACCGTGCGCTGGACGCCGATGAGAAGACGTCCCAGCGGATCGTGGGTCCGCACGGGCTGGACGAGGCGTACGGCCGGCACCTGTCCGCGGCGATCAACGAGTGGAACGGCTGGCAGGACGCCCTCGGTGAGGCGGTCTACCGGACCCGCACCTGGGCCTACGACACGCCCCCGGCCATCACGCTCACCTACAACGGCACCTCCCGCTCCGTCGCACCGTCCGCCGGCGCCGACGGAGCGGCCCTGTACAGCATCGACGACTGGGCGCCGGAGATCCGCGAGCGTCACCTGCGAGCGGCGGCCACCGACGCGAGCACCGCCGCCGACGACATCGACGAGGAGATCACGGCGTACCGCACCAAGCTCATGGACTACGCCGCGGAGCTGAACGGCGAGGGCTACGACATCTCGGAAGGCCCGCTGGACCTCTGGACCGGGGAAGCGATGGCCACCTGGGCCGCCGACCGCCTCGCCGAGTTGCTGAACACCGACAGCCTCGCCGCACAGCTGGACCCCGGCTCTCCGGACGCGGAGGAGATCAACCGGCTGATGGCGGGCATCCAGGGCATCCTGAACGGTGTCTACGACACGCCGTACGAGGACGAGTTCGACGCCCCGGGACCGAGCCGGGAGATGACCGCCGAGGAACTCGCCTACCTCAAGGCGTTCTACGGCAGGCTGAGCGGCGAGGACCTGGCCACGCTCGGCGTGCTGAGCGGCGGCGGCGCACCGGGCGCCGCGACGCAGCTCGAAGAGGCGCAGCGTACGGCCGCCAATGGCGTGCTGCTGCTGACCGACCCGGAGGCCGGCGGTCTCGACCCGGCCCGGCAGCGGGACGACATACCCGAGTCCATCGCGCCCTTCGTCTACGACTACGCGGACATCCTGACGCCCGGGGTGCACGCCGACGTGGTGCGGGACTTCGACGGGTTCGGGCAGCTCATGTCCCGGTCCGACCTCGCCCCCGGCGAGCAGTTCGGCGAAGACCTGGCGAACGCGGCCATCGGCATCGACTCCCGCACTCAGTACGTCACCGAGGGCTACAACGCCGACCCGATGAACACCGGCACCCGCAACTTCCTGGAGGTCGCCAACCGCAGGGACGGCCTGGCCACCGAGCTGATGGCCGACAAGGACTTCACCGACCGTCTGCTCAGCACCGAGTTCCCGAAGTTCAGGGACACCTACTCGGGCGAGGAACCGGAAGGCCCCGCCCTCGCGGTCGACATCTTCACCCGCGACGCCACCTGGCTGCCGAAGGGCGTCGCACCCGGCTCCGACGCCGCCGCGCCGTACGCCGACGCGGCCTACAACTACCTGAGCTACGCCGAGCACGCCTATACGTCCGACCCGGACGACGTGTCCCGCCGCCAGATCGACCAGGGAACGATCGACCGCCTGCTGGAGACGTACGGCAAGAGCGATCCCGACCGCTTCGGCCGCTTCGAGGACCTGGCCGACGGCCCGACGACGCCGGACCCGTGGTGAACGTCCTGGACATCCCCGGCAGGGAGGAACGAGGGCGGCTGTAGGTCACGGGCGGCGCGGCGCACCGGTCCGGGTCCGTCGGGTCGCCCTGTGCCGGGCCGTTGCGTACGAAAAGTGCGGCGGGGACGGGTTGTCCGGTCCCGGCCGGTGTCGTCCGATGTGCTCGCGGTGGTGAACTCCGCTCGGCGACAAGAGAGTTGGGCAACCCCGGGTTCGAAAGGCGGCGGCTGCCGGTACATTGAGCTGTCCCGGGCCTCGCCCGGACGGTTTCGGCGCGTTCTCCTCCGCAAAGGAGCGGCAGATCATGGCAGGTTCCGTCGATGTCACCTTCAGCCAGGACGAGGTGGAGGAAGCGGCGAAGCGCAAGCCGTGGCGGACGCAGCGGGACTTCCATGCTGAGATCGACCCGGAGGAGATGGCGGACACGGCCCTGTCGTACGCCCGTGCTGCCGAGGACGGCGCCACCGTCGCGAATCTCGGCGAGCGCGCCACCCGCCTCGGCGAGGAGTCGGGCGAGGCCGACAGCGCCTCGCTGGTGAACGGGGAGGGCCGCATCGATCCCCTCCAGGGCAACGACGACAAGATGGACTACGTCACCGGCATCCTCGTCGGGGCGATGAACCGCGCCCTGGACGCCGACGAGAAGACGTCCCAGCGGATCGTGGGTCCGCACGGGCTGGACGAGGCGTACGGCCGGCACCTCTCCGCGTCGATCAACGAGTGGAACGGCTGGCAGGACGCCCTCGGTGAGGCCGTCTACAAGACCCGTACCTGGGCCTACGACACACCCCCGGCCGTCAACGTGACGTACAACGGCACCTCCCGCTCCGTCACCCCGACCGTCGGCGCCGACGGCGCCGCCCTCTACAACATCGACGACTGGGCGCCCGAGATACGCGAGCGCCACCTGCGGGCCGCCGCTGCCGACGCCGTCGTCGCCGCCGACGACATCGACGAGGAGATCACGGCGTACCGCACCAAGCTCATGGACTACGCCGTCGAGCTGAACGCCCAGCACTTCGACCTCTCCGAAGGCCCGCTCGACCTCTGGACCAACGAGGCGATGGCCACCTGGGCCGCCGACCACCTCAGCGAGGCACTGAACAGCATCCCACCGGACCCGGACGAGACCGAGCGGGCGCTGGCAGGCGTGCGGGCCATCCTGGACGGTGTCTACGACACCCCCTACGAGGACGCGTTCGACGCCCCCGGTCCGAGCCGGGAGATGACCGCCGAGGAACTCGCCTACCTCCAGGCGTTCTACGGCGCGCTGAGCCGCGAGGACCTGGCCGCTCTCGGCAATGCGACCGATTACGGCTCCCTGGGGGCGGTCCGCGGGGAGACACTCGACGCGGCGATGCGCACCGCGGCCAATGGTGTGCTGCTGCTGACCGACCCGGAGGCCGGCGGTCTCGACCCGGCCCGGCAGCGGGACGACATACCCGAGTCCATCGCGTCCTACGTCTACGACTACGCGGATCTCCTGACGCCCGACGCGTGGGTCGACGTTCCACGGGACTTCGACGCGTTCGGGCAACTCATGTCCCGGTCCGACCTCGCCCCGGGCGAGCGGTTCGGCGAGGACCTGGCGAACGCGGCCATCGGCATCGACTCCCGGACCCAGTACGCCACCGAGGGCTACAACGCCGACCCGGTGAACACCGGCACCCGCAACTTCCTGGAGGTCGCCAACCGCAGGGACGGCCTGGCCGCCGAGCTGATGGGCGACAAGGACTTCACCGACCGCCTGCTCGGCGCCGAGTTCCCGAAGACCAGGGAGACCTACTCCGGCGAGGAGCCGGAAGGCCCCGCCCTGGAGGTCGACATCTTCACCCGCGACGGCACCTGGCTGCCGAAGGGCGTCGAAGTCGGCTCCGAGGCCGCCGAACCGTACGCCGACGCGGCCTACAACTACCTGAGCTACGCCGAGCACGCCTACGCGTCCGACCCGGAGGACGTGTCCCGCCGCCAGATCGACCAGGGAACGATCGACCGTCTGCTGGAGACGTACGGCAAGAGCGATCCCGACCGCTTCGGCCGCTTCGAGGACCTGGCCGACGGCCCGAGCACGTCGTAGAACCGGACCGGCGCCCCCGTCAGGTCGCGCGGTGCTTGCGCAGAGCCGTGTCGGCGGTCAGCGCGAGCACCAGCACCAGGCCCGTCACGATGTACCGCGACGCCGTGTCCAGGTCGAGGAGCGTGAGGCCGCTGGAGATCGACGTGACGACCAGCACGCCCACCAGCGCCGACCACGCGCTGCCCCGGCAGCCGAACAGGCTCGTCCCGCCGATCACGGCCGCCGCGATCGCCGTCAGGTACGTCTCGGCGCCGCCCGTACCCTGGTTCGCCGCGGCGAGCCGGCCGGCCGCCAGGACACCGCCGAGCGCGGCCAGCGTCGAGCAGGCGATGAAGCAGGACACGGTCGTACGGCGCACCGGCACGCCCACCAGCAGCGCCGATCTGCGGTCGTCGCCCACGGCCCGCACCGACCGGCCCCACCGCGTACGGCGCAGCAGGACGTCCGCCACGACGACGAGCCCGACGAACAGGACCACCGGGTAGCCGATGCCGCGGGCCGTCCCCAGGTAGGCGACGATCACGCTGAGCAGCACGGCGAGCCCGGCGGTGCGCAGGACGAGGCGCGTCGTGCTCACCCGCGGCAGGTCGGCCCGTACGCGCCGCGCGCGGTCCACGAGCTGCACGGCGGTCACCACGGCCACGGCGAGGACCACGAGGCCCCACGCGGCCGCGGGCGGCAGGAAGTCCTGCTGGGCGAAGCGCACGAGCCGCGACTCGAAGGCCAGGTTGATCGACCCGCTGGGGCCGAGGACACGGAGCTGCACGCCGGTGAGGACCAGCAGGCCGGCGAGCGTGAGGACGAAGCTGGGCAGCCCGACGCGCGTCGTCAGGAACCCGTAGCCGAGGCCGACGAACACGCCCACCGCGAGGGCCAGCAGGATGCCCGCGCCGACCGGCCAGTCGTGCAGCACGGTCGTGACGGCGACGACGGCGGCGGACAGGCCGCTGACCGCGCCGACCGACAGATCGATCTGCCCGACGAGCAGCACCAGCACGACGCCGAGCGCGATCACGCCGGTCGGGGCGGACTGGAGGGTCAGGTTGACGAGGTTCTCGGCGGAGAGGAACGCCGGGTTCACGATCCCGAAGACGGCCCAGATCAGGACCAGCACGCCGATGACGGGCGCCACGCCCAGCTCGCGGTCCGGGATGCGGCGCAGCAGGCTCGGCAGGGACTCGCCGCTGTCGAAGGCGGCGACATGGGTGCGCGCCGGCGTCGGCGCCGAGGTTCTGGTCATCGGGGCTTCCTGCCGCTCGGCCGGCTCACCCCGGTCATCGCGGCGAGCAGATCCTCGTACCCGACGCTCGCGGCGTCAAGCTCCCCGCCCATCCGGCCGAGCCGCAGCACGACGAACCGGTCGGCGACGGCCTGCAGGTCGGCGGCCTGGTGGCTGATGAGGACGACGGCGTGGCCGCGTTCCCGCAGGCGCTCGACCAGGTTCAGGACCTCGGCGGTCTGCCGTACGCCGAGCGCGGCCGTCGGCTCGTCGAGGACGACGACCCGGGGCGAGCCGAGCAGGGCGCGCGCCACGGCGACGACCTGCCGCTGCCCGCCGGACAGGGCGCGCACCGGCAGCCGTACGGAGGGGACGTCCGTGGCGAGCTGGCCGAGGAGCTTCCACGCCTCCCGCTCCATCGCGACCTCGTCGAGGAAGCCGCGCCGGGTCGGCTCGTGGCCGAGGAACAGGTTCTCGACGACGTCGAGGTTGCCGCACAGGGCGAGGTCCTGGAAGACGGCGGCGATGCCGTGGGCGCGGGCCGCGGCGGGGGAGTCGAGAGTGACGGGCGTGCCGTCGAGGAGGATCCGGCCCGCGTCGGGCCGGTAGACGCCGGCGATCACGCCGGCGAGCGTCGACTTGCCGGCGCCGTTGTCGCCGACGACGGCGAGGACCTCGTGCGGGTGCACGTCGAGGTCGATGCCGGTCAGGGCACGCACGCCGCCGAAGTTCTTCGCTATGCCGCGCAGCGACAGGATGGGGGCCGTGCGGCCGGAGGGGGTGCTCACGGGGACTCCTCCAGCAGTCCGGTGCGGACGCAGGCCGTCGTGTAGTGGCGGGTGCAGATGTCCTCGACCGAGTGGACGCCGCCCTCGACGAGGACGCGCTCCACGTCGCCCGCGCCCACCGCGCGGGGGGCGAGCAGCATGCTGGGGACGCCGTCGATCATGGCGGTGGTGCGGGGCACCTCGCCGCGCAGGACGCGCACGGCCAGTTCGGCGGCGGTGCGGGCCTGCTCGTTCGTCGCCTTGAAGACGGTCATGTACTGGTCGCCGGCGATGATCCGCTGGGCCGCGGCCAGCTCGCCGTCCTGCCCGGTGACGGGCGGCACGGGGGAGACGCCGGCGGCCTTCATCGCGGCGATCACGCCGCCCGCGATGCCGTCGTTCGCCGCGTAGACGCCGTCGACGCGGCCGGAGAACTCGGTGAGCCTGCTCTCGACCCAGTCGGTTGCCTTGTCGGGGCTCCAGTCGGGGGTGTCGTACTCCGCCAGCACGTCGATGTCCTCTCCCTCCAGCGCGCGGTGGACCCCGGCGGCGAGCGCGGCCGAGTTCGGGTCGGTCGGGGAGCCGTGGACGAGGAGGATGCCGGGCGGGCGTCCGTCGGGGCGGGGTCCCTGCTCCCTGATCGCGGCCACCAGGGCCGTCCCCTGGAGATAGCCGATCAGCTCGCTGTCGAACGAGACGTAGTAGTCGGTTCCGGCGTCCGCGATGAAGCGATCGTAGGCGATGACGGGCACGCCGTGACGTTTCGCCTCCGCGACGATGCTGACGGCGGCCACGGTGTCGACGGCGTCGAGGACGAGGACGTCGGCGCCGCGGGCGAGCATGGACTCGGCCTGCTGCTGCTGGGTGGCGGCGTTCTGGTCGGCGTTGGCGTAGTACACGTCGCAGCCGGGGCAGCGCTGCTCGACGACGCCGAGGAACGCGGGGCGGTCGGAGGTCTCGTAGCGTGCCGTCTTGGCCTCGGGGAGCAGCAGCGCGATGGCGCCCTCGGACGGCTCGTCGCCGGCGGCGCGGGCCGCGAGCAGCGCGGCGGCCAGGGCGAGGACGACGGCCAGGACGGCGGTCGCCCGCGCCCAGGTGCGGCGGGGGGCGCGGATCGAGGACCAGTGGAGGGTCACGCGCTCACCCCCAGGGCGCCGTTGACGCGGGCCGTGTCGAGGGCGATGGCGAGGGCGCCGCGCACCTCGGCGGTGGCGCCGAGCTGGGCGGTGACCACCTCGACGGGACCCGCGGTGCTGGGCATGGTGCGCTGCTCGACGACGGTGCGCAGCGGGCCGAGGAGGATGTCGCCGGCCTCGGCGAGCTGGCCGCCGACGACGAGGATCTCGGGGTCGACGAGGTTGCACAGGTTGGCGGCGGCGACGCCCAGGTGCTGGCCGGCGTCGGACAGGACGCGGCGGCAGCCGGGGTCGCCGTCCGTGGCGCGGGTGATGATGTCCCGCAGGGTGAGGTGGCCATGGCTGGCGGCGAGCATACCGAGGAGGGCGGGGGCGCCGACGAACGTCTCCAGGCAGCCGCGGTTGCCGCAGCGGCAGATCGGTCCGTTCGCGTCGACCGTGACGTGGCCTATCTCGCCGGCGCCGCCGGCGCGGCCGTGGACGAGCTGGCCGCCGAGGACGAGGCCGCCGCCGACGCGGTGGGAGACCCGCAGGTAGGCGACGGAGTCGCGGCCGGCGGCGGCACCGAAGCGGGTCTCGGCGAGGGCGCCGAGGTTGGCGTCGTTGTCGACGGACACGGGGACGTCGAGGTCGTCGGCGATCACCTCGGGCACGGGCGTCCCGTCCCAGCCGCGCAGCATGCCGACGGTCGTGATGCGGCCCGTGCGGTGGTCGACGGGGGCGGGCAGGCAGACGCCGACGGCGAGGAGTTCGTCGGGGCGCGCGTCGAGGGACTCGACCATCTCCATGATCAGCATGGTGGCGCGGCGCAGTCCTGCGTCGGCCCGGTGGTCGGGGGCGAGCGGCATCGACAGGTCGGTGAGGACCTGCATCGAGGCGTCGGCGAGGGCGACCCGCAGGGAGCGGATGCCGAAGTGGACGCCGGCGACGAGGCCGAGGCTGCGGGCGAGCGTCACCTGGAGGGCGCGCCGGCCGCTGCGGGTGGCGGGGGAGGTGTGCAGGACGCCGACGGCCGTCAGTTCCTTGACGATGTTGGACACGGTCGCGGGGGACAGGCCGGTGACGCCGGCCAGCTCGATTTGCGTGATGGAGCCACGCCGCTGAACGGCGCTCACTATCCGGGCTCGGTTCGCCTCACGCAGTGAAGTCTGCGAGCCCGGGGTCACCCGGTCAGCGCGCACAGCGGGCAGGATACCGCCTGCCCGGGCGGACGGTCATGCCCTCGCGGTCGCGGGGAAGGCGGTGGAGGACGCTCACGGCGGCCTCTTGAGTACGTGACCCGATCGCAATGATCGCTTGAACGTCTCGTTGGATTTACTTCTTGACTCCATGGATGGCCTGGATTTTGATGTACGCCGACAACGCGGCGCACCGCGGCGTCCATCGGCAGCGCGCCACGGGAGGCGCGCGCCGTTCCCCGGTACGGCAACGAAGGCGTAGGGATCACGAATGCGTGTCAACCGCAGGCTGGGCGCGATGGTGGCTGGGTCCGTCATCGCGGCACTGAGCCTCTCGGCATGTTCCGGCAGTTCGAACAACGAGGGCGGCGGAGGGGGCGGCGAGGGCGGCTCCGACGAGGTCGAGGTCTTCACCTGGTGGGCCGCCGGCTCCGAGAAGGCCGGCCTCGACGCCCTGGTCGGCGTCTTCGACGAGCAGCACCCGGAGACCGAGTTCGTCAACGGCGCCGTCGCCGGCGGCGCGGGCTCGGCCGCGAAGGACCTGCTCCAGTCCCGGCTCCAGGCCAGCGACCCGCCGGACACGTTCCAGGCGCACGCCGGTGCCGAGCTGCAGGACTACATCAACGCCGGGCAGATCGAGGACCTCTCCTCGCTCTACGACGAGTTCGACCTGCGCGAGGCGTTCCCCGCCGACCTGGTGGACCGGCTGACGCAGGACGGCAAGATCTACTCCATACCGTCCAACATCCACCGCGCGAACATGCTGTGGTCCAACTCCGCCGTGCTGCAGGACAACGGCATCGACCCGAACCGCACCTACAACTCGCTCGACGAGTGGTTCGAGGACCTGGACGCCCTGCAGGACGCGGGCGTCACCCCGCTGTCCGTCGCCACCGCGTGGACCCAGGTCCACCTGCTGGAGACGATCCTCCTCTCCGACCTCGGCGCCGAGGGCTACAACGGCCTGTGGGACGGCACGACCGACTGGGAGAGCTCCGAGGTCACCGCCGCCCTCGAGGACTTCGAGCGGGCCATGAGCTACACCAACAGCGACCGCGACGGCCTGGACTGGCCCGAGGCCACGCAGATGGTCATCGACGGCAACGCCGCGTTCAACGTGATGGGCGACTGGGCGATCGCCGCGTTCGAGGAGCAGGGCAAGGAGTACGGCACGGACTTCGCCGCCGTCCCGGTCCCCGGCACCGACGGCGTGTTCGACTTCCTCGCCGACTCGTTCACGCTGCCCGTCGGCGCCCCGCACCCCGAGGGCGCGCACGCCTGGCTGGAGACCATCAGCTCGCTGGAGGGCCAGACGGCGTTCAACGCGGCGAAGGGCTCCATCCCCGCCCGCACCGACGCCGACCCGGCCGACTTCTCCGAGTACCAGCAGTCGGCGATGGAGTCGTTCGGCCAGGACACGATCGTCTCCTCCCTGGCCCACGGCGCCGCCGCGCCGGTCGCCACCCTGAACGCCATCACGGACGCCACCAGCAAGTTCACGACCGGGGCTTCCGACCTCGATGCGTTCCAGTCCGAGCTCGCCGCCGCCACGGCCGCGAACTGACCGGAGCGGACCAGCGGGGCGTGCGGTGATCCGCGCCGCACGCCCCCCAATGCCGGATTCGGACCGCACGTGCCGCGCCGCCGGCCCCCGCCGACGGCGCGGCACGGCGCTCAGGAGACATCGATGACCAAAGCTCTCAAACGGGCCGGCGCGCCGCTGTTGCTGCTGGCCCCCTCACTGATCCTCGTGGGCATATTCGTCTACGGGCTCATCGCCGTGAACTTCGGGACGTCGGCCACCGACATCCACACCGCGGCCCAGACCACGGGTCGGGAACCGTCGGGCACCGTGTGGTTCGACAACTACCTCGACCTCCTCGGCAGCGAAGCGTTCCAGCACTCGCTGAAGAACCTGCTCCTCTACACCGTCCTCTTCCTCGCCGGCACGCTGCTCATCGGCTTCGTGTGGGCGTGGCTGCTGGAGAGCCCGATCAAGGGCGAGGGCATCTTCCGCGCGGTCTACCTCTTCCCGATGGCGGTGTCGTTCGTCGCCTCGGGCGTGGTGTGGCGCTGGCTGCTGAACTCCGGCCAGGACGAGAGCGCCACCGGCCTCAACCGTCTCTTCCAGATGGTCGGCCTGGACTTCATGCAGAACAACTGGTGGAACAACGTCGACTACGGCATCACCGCCATCGCCATCCCCGCGATCTGGCAGTTGTCCGGCTACGTCATGGCGCTGTTCCTCGCCGGCTTCCGCGGCATCCCCTACGAACTGCGGGAGGCCGCGCGCGTGGACGGCGCGACCACCTGGCAGCTCTACCGCCACGTGCTGTTCCCGCAGCTCTCCCCGATCGCGCTGTCCGCGCTCATCATCATCGGGCACATGTCGCTGAAGTCCTTCGACCTGATCATGTCCATCTCGAAGCCGGCGAACTACCAGACCAAGGTGCCCGCCGTCGACATGTACATCTTCAAGTCGAGCTTCGACTACGCGAACGCCGCCGCCGTCGGATCGATCCTGCTGGTCATCGTCGCCCTGGTCGTCGTGCCCTATCTCATCCGCACGAATCGCAAGGAGAAGTGATGGCCACGCTCTCCACCCAGCCGGTCTCGCCGCAGCCGGTCGCGGACGGCCTGACCCCGCCGAAGGGCGCCAAGCGCCCCAAGGGCTTCACCCTCGGGCGGACGCTGCGTTACGCCGTACTGATCCTGTTCCTGCTGATCGTCCTGATCCCCGTCTACGTCCTGCTCGTGACGAGCTTCAAGGGGCCCGGCGACGCCGCCCCGGCCCGCGCCTGGGACCTGCCGCAGAACTGGACGTTCGACAACTGGGAGACGGCGTGGGACGCGCTCGCGCCGGCGATCTGGCGCACCGTGCAGATGGTCGTGCCGTCCGCGCTCATCGCCGCGCTGCTCGGCTCCGTCAACGGGTTCGTGCTGGCGCGCTGGCGGTTCCGCGGGGCGAACCTGGTGTTCACGCTCATCCTGTTCGGGATGTTCATCCCGTACCAGGCGGTGATCATCCCGCTGAACGAGCTGGTGCTCGACCTGGACCTGCCCAGCGGCATCCCGACGCTGATCCTGCTGCACGTGGTGTTCGGCATCCCGATCACGACGCTGATCTTCCGCAACTACTACCAGACCGTCCCGCACGAGCTGATCGAGGCCGCGCGCATCGACGGCGCGGGCATGCTGCGGACGTACGCGTCGGTGATCCTGCCGATCTCGGTCCCGAGCTTCGTGGTCGTGCTGATCTGGCAGTTCACCTCGGCGTGGAACGACTTCCTGTTCGCGGTGTTCTTCTCCTCCAGCCAGAACGGTCCGGTGACCCTGGCGCTGAACAACCTCGCGAACGGCGCACTGCTGCAGAACTACGGTGTCTCGATGGCGGGCGCGCTCTTCGCGTCGCTCCCGACGCTGGTGGTGTACATCGTGCTGGGCAAGTACTTCATCGGCGGCCTGATGTCGGGCTCCGTGAAGAGCTGACCCTCCCGCGCACCGGACGGACCCCGCCGATCCCCGCTCCACGCGGGCCGGCGGGGTTTCGTCGTGATGGGGGCGCCGTGTGCGGGCCGGCCGGGGAATCGGTCCAAAGCATGGCCCGCGGCGGTCGTGACCGTACTTTCAGCCGGTCCGCCCGGCCGACCGGCTTCCTAGCCTCCTCGGTATGGACGAGAGGGAAGACCGGCCGGGAAGGCCGGGCGCAGGAGCGGTCGACGTCGTGCTCGGCATTGTGTTCACCCTGGGAATCGCCGGCACGGCCTACATGCTCATGGACAGTTGGGCCGGGGCCTCATGGGTGCTGACCAGTGCCGTGGGCGCGGTCGTGTCCGCGCTCGCACTGCTCCGCGCGCGGCAGCCGGTGTGGACGGCGATCGCCGGCCTGGCCGTCGTGGCCTGTGCCGTCGGGGTGTCGGCGTCGGTCGACCTGCCGCAGGAGCCGGGTCCCACCACGGCCCTGGCCCTGGCCGTCCTCGTCGGCTCGGCGATACGTGTGCTGCCGCCCGCCCGGGCAGCGGGCATAGCCCTGGCGAGCATCGTGGTGATGGCCTGCGCCTGGATCTCGGGCGGAGGAGCCGTCGTGGTGCTGGCCGCCCTGCTGTGCATATCGGCCATCGCCACCGGGCTCGGCCTCCGCGTCGTCGACCGCGGCGGCCGTCGGTAGCGTGCACGGGTGACCATGCTGGACCGCCGTGTCAGGATCGCCTCCGCCGCCGGACTCGGTGCCGTGTTCCTCGCGGCCCTCGTCATCCAGGTCGCCGCCATCGCGCGGAGCTGGGGCGCGATGGCGTACGGCCTCCCGGGCGCCACCGCCGCGGCGGTGGTGTGCGCGCTGGCGCTGCTGCCCGGCAGACAGCGGTTGTGGCCGGCCGTCGCGGGGCTCGGCGTCGCGGCCGCCGCCGTGGCGGTCACCGGCCTCGCCAACCTGCCGCAGGAGCCCAGCCCGACCATGATGCTCGGCCTGGCCGTGCTGATCGGCTCGGGGGTCCGCACCCTGCCGCGCGTGCCCGCCGGGGCCGTCGCCGCCGCCGGGCTCGCCGTGACGGCCGGCGGGCAACTCGCCGCCTGGCCGGGCGACACGAGCGTCAGGGCCGTGACGGTGGTGAGTGCCGCCGGATGGCTCGCCGCCGTCGCCACCGGCGCCTCGCTGCGGCTCATCGACAGCCGGGCGCGGGCCGCCGTCGACACCGTGCGCCGCGAGGAGCGCCTCGAACTGGCCAGGGAGCTGCACGACATCGTCGCCCACCACCTCACCGGCATGCTGATACAGGCCCAGGCCGCGCAGGTGGTCGGCCGCAAGGACGCGGGCAAGGCGGCACAGGCCCTGGCCGGTATCGAGACCTCGGCCGGTGACGCCCTCACCGCGATGCGCCGCGTCGTCGGCCTCCTGCGCGACGACGGCGCCGCGCCCTCGTCGTCCTCGTCGGGGCCGGAGCAGCTCGGCGCGCTGGTCGAGCGCTTCAGCCGCCAGGGGCCGCCGGTCCGCCTGCGGGTGCCCGGCGGCCCCGGCGGCGGGGCCGAGTGGCCGCCGGAAGTCACCAGCACGGTGTACCGGATCGTCCGCGAGGCCCTGACGAACATCCGTCGCCACGCGCCGCAGGCGACATCCGTCGCGGTCACCGTCGACCGCGAACCCCACGGTGTGACCGTCGAGATAGCGGACGACGGCCCACCGGTGCCGGCACGGCCCGGGCACCGCGGCGGGTACGGTCTGATCGGCATGCGCGAGCGCGTCGAAGCGCTCAACGGCACGCTGTCCGCCGGACCCGGCCGCGACGCCGGCTGGGCCGTACGGGCCACCCTGCCCATCCCCACCCGGGAGCCCCGATGACCATCACGGTCCTCCTCGCCGACGACCAGGCCATGATCCGGAGCGGACTGCGGCTCATCCTGGAGGACCAGCCCGACATCGAGGTGGTCGCCGAGGCCGCGGACGGCGCCGAGGCCGTCTCCCTGGCCCGGCGGCTGCGCCCCGACGTGTGCCTCGTGGACGTCAGGATGCCCTGCCTCAACGGCATCGAGGTCACCCGCGCGCTCGCCGGACCCGGAGTGCGCGACCCCCTTCGGGTGGTCGTGGTCACCACCTTCGACCTCGACGAGTACGTCCACGGCGCCCTGCGTTCAGGCGCGGTCGGCTTCATCCTCAAGGACGCCGGCCCCACGCTCCTGGTCGAGGCCGTCAGGGCCGCCGCCGTCGGCGACGCGCTGGTGTCCCCGTCCGTCACCCTGCGGCTGCTGCGGCAGTTGGCGGAGCCTCGCGGGCCGGGCGGCGGCAAGGAGCTGCCGCCGCTGTCCGAACGCGAACTCGAGGTCGTGCGCTCGCTCGCGCGCGGACGCACCAACCAGGAGATCGCCGGCGAGCTGTTCATCTCCCTGAGCACGGTGAAGAGCCACCTGTCGGCCATCCAGGGCAAGCTCGGCGTGCGGAACCGGGTCGCGATCGCCGCCTGGGCCTGGGAGAACCGCGTCGTGGACAGCACCGTCTGACACCCCTCCGGAGGGACGACCGGAAGACCGGCCGAAAGAACGGTCGCCCGGGGCCGGGACCGTGCTTTGGACCGGTGCCGGGGGACGGCCAGGTTCCGAGGATGGGGACATGTCCAACGAGCAATCCCCACCCGTGTTCGCGGCGCGGGGCCTGACGAAGAAATACGGCCGCCGCACCGCGCTCGACGACGTGAACCTCACCGTCCCCGCCGGTCGTGTCATCGGTCTCGTCGGCCCCAACGGCGCCGGGAAGTCCACCCTGCTGCACCTGGCCTGCGGGCTGACCGAGCCGACGTCCGGCCGGCTCGACGTGCTGGGCGCCCGCCCGGCCGCCGACGCGGCGCACCTCGCCAGGGTGGGGTTCGTCGCCCAGGACACCCCGGTGTACGCGTCCCTCAGCGTCGCCGACCACCTCCGCCTCGGCGCGCGCCTCAACCCCGCGTGGGACCAGGCCCTCGCCGAGCGGCGCATCGCGCAGGTCGGGCTCGCCCCGGACCAGAGGGCAGGGCGCCTCTCCGGCGGCCAGCGCGCCCAGCTCGCCCTGACGATCGCCGCCGCGAGCCGCCCCGAACTGCTGATCTTCGACGAACCGGCCGCCGCCCTCGACCCGCTGGCGCGCCAGGCGTTCCTCGAGAACCTCATGGAGTTCGTCACCGAACTCGGCGCCAGCGCCGTCCTGTCCTCCCACCTCCTCGGCGATGTCGAGCAGGTCTGCGACCACCTCATCGTGCTGTGCGCCTCCCGGGTCCAGGTCGCCGGTGACATCCCGGACCTCCTGGCCGCCCACCACAGGATCGTCCTGTCACGCGAGGCGCTGGACCGGCTCCCCGCCGGGATCGAGGTCGTCCGGGTCACCGACGCCGACGACGGCCGGTACGTCAGCGCCCTCGTCCGCCGCGACACGGCGACGCCCCCGCCGGGCGCCGTCGAACCCGTCACCCTCGAAGAACTCGTGCTCGCCTACATGACCCGGGCCGCGGCGACCGCCGCCGGTGTCAGGGCGCCTGCGGGAAGGAGTGCCCGATGATCTGGCTCAGCTGGCGTCAGTTCCGTGCCCAGGCGCTCGTCGCCGCCCTCGCCCTCGCTCTTGCCACCGCCTACCTGGTGCACCTCGGCCTGGACATCCGGGACGCCCACGACGTCTACGAGGCCCATTGCGGGGAGGAGGGGGGCGACTGCGCCCAGGCCGCGTCGCATTTCCGCAGCTCCTACGAGAACACGCTCCTCTATCTCGCCGCCGGGATGGCCCTGCTCCCCGCCGTCATCGGCACGTTCTGGGGCGCCCCGCTCATCGCCCGCGAACTGGAGACGGGCACCCACCGGCTGGTGTGGAACCAGAGCGTCACCCGCCGCCGCTGGCTCCTGGTAAAGCTGCTGGTCGTCTGCCTGGCCGCCATCGCGGTGACGGGCGCGGTCAGCGCGCTGCTCACCTGGGCGGCCGGCCCGTACGACGAGGTCGCCCAGGACCGGTTCAGGGCCATCGTGTTCCTCGCCCGCGGCTTCGTGCCCGTGGGCCACGCCGTCCTCGCCGTCGTCCTGGGAACCGTCCTCGGTCTCCTGCTGCGCCGGGCGATACCCGCGATGGGCATCACGCTCGCCGCCGTCCTCGTCATCGAGTTCCTCGTGCCGAACTATGTCCGACCGCACCTCATGACCCCGGAGACGACGACGCTCGCCATGACCGCGGAGGCCATCAACGAGGCGAAGAATCTCGGCAGTGTCACCGGCGGGGCCACCATAGGCGGCCTCCAGGTGCCCGATGCCCCCGGCGCCTGGATCAGTCACACCAGCTCCCTGCGGACCGCGGACGGCGCGTCGCTCAGCGAGTCCACCTTCAACGACTGCCTGAACAACGCGCCGGAGACGGGCGCGGACGGCAGGTTCGGCGACACCGCCGTGTGCCTCGGCGACCTCGGCCTCCACGTCGACATCTCCTACCACCCGGCGGACCGTTACTGGCCCTTCCAGGGATTGGAGACGGCGATGTACTTCGGGGCCGGTGCCCTCCTGACGGGCTTCGCCCTGTGGCGCATCCAGCGCCGCGTGAGCTGAGACGGGCGGCAGGGCGTACGTCCGGCGCTGCGGACCGCGCGACCGCGCCGCCGGACCTCCCCGGGCCGGGGGTGGGTCGGCGGCGCGGCCGAGCGGCGCCGGACGGGCGGGTGCGGTGCCGTCAGGCGGTCGTGCAGGCAGAGCCGTTGAGCGTGAAGTACGTCGGGTGGTTCACGCCGTCGTCCGTGCGGGAGGTGATCAGGCCGAACGTCACCGAGCCGCCCGGCGGGATCGTCCCGTTCCATGCGGCGGCGGTGACCGTCACCGAGCCGCCGGAAGCGCTGAGCGACCCGTTCCACACCTGCGTGACCTCCTCGCCCGGGCCGGGGCGCCAGGTCAGGGACCAGTCGCCCACGGGGGCATCGGTCGGGTTGCCGATCGTGACATGGGCCAGGTAACTGCCCGGCCACTCGCCGACCGTCTCGTGCGTGACGGTGCACCGGGCCGCGGGGGCGCCCGTCCCCGTCCCGTCCCACGCGGGGTCCACCACCGCCCAATAGGCGGACTTGGCCTGGAGATCGTCGTCGAACAGGAGAGGAGCGTCGTCGCGTGTCCCGTCGAGCCATGTGCCGTCGTCACCGAGACCCCACAGCGTGACCGACGAGATCGCGTCCCCGTACCGCGTGAACAGGTCGAACATCGCCCGGTACTGGCGGGCCTGGGCGAGGAGACGGTCGGCGGGCGGCGTCGGGAAGGACTCACCGGCCGACGTGTAGACCGACACGTCCATCTCGGTGATCTGCTGGTCGACGCCGAGCGCGGCGAACGTCGTGAGCATCTCCTCGGTCTCCGCGACGGAGGGCCACTCGACGTTGATGTGCATCTGGTGCCCGACCCCGTCGATCGGGACGCCCTCCGCGCGCAGCCGGCTCACCAGGGCGGCGAGGGCGTCGCGCTTCGCCGGCACGTTGGTGTTGTAGTCGTTGATGAACAACTCGGCGTCCGGCGCCACCTCGTGGGCCACGCGGAACGCGGTGCGGATGTAGTCGAGGCCGGTGATCTCGTACCAGCGGCTGCGGCGCATGCCGTCCGCCTGGTTCTCGTCGATCACCTCGTTGACGACGTCCCACACGCCGATGGCGTCGCCGTACCGGCCGGCGACGGCGCGGATGTGCGCCTCCAGGCGTGACAGGAGGAGTTCCTTGTTCTCCTCGGTCGGGGTCATCGGCGCGCCCTCCGCGTCGAGGAACACCCAGGCGGGTGTCTGCTGGTGCCACACGAGGGTGTGGCCGCGCAGCGCCATGCCGTGCGCGGCGGCGTACTCCACGACGGGGTCCGCGTCGGTGAAGCGGAACGCGCCCTCGGTCGGCTCGGTCGCGTCCCACTTGAGGGCGTTGCCCGGGGTGAGGGAGGTGAAGTGCTTGTCGAGGAGCCGGGCGCGCTCCCCGTAGAGGTCGGAGGGGCCGACCGCGACGCCCGTCGCGAAGTCGGGGAAGACCTCGTGCAGGGACGGGATGTCCGTCTGGATCGGGGTCTCGGGGACGGTCGTGACGGACACGTCGTCGATGAGCAGGCCGTCCGTGACGGTCGCCGTCTCGACGTACAGGCCGAGGTGGTCGGCGGGGACGGCGGGCAGGTGGGAGCCGGTGAGTTCGACCCAGCCGTCGGCGGTCGCGGTGGCGCTGCCCAGCGTGCTGTACGAGGTGACGCCGTCCACGCGGCGCTCCAGGCTGAGCCGTACGGTGTCGCCGGCCGACCCCTCCGCGAGGCGCGCCCACAGCGAGACCGTGTACTCGGTGCCTGTCTCGAACAGGTCCGTCACATCGAGGACGGGACCCTGCCAGGTCGCGGTGCGGCCGGTCGCGGCGAGCGCGCCCGTGCCGCCGTGGGCCTCGCCGGTGACGGCGGCGACGGTCTCGCCGCCGCGCGCGCCCCAGCCCTGGGCCGTGCCGTCCTCGAAGGTGTGGGCGGCCACCGTGACCGGGTCGGCGGCGGCAGCGGGGGCGGCCGGCAGCAGCGTGGCCGTGGCGGCGGCGGCCGCGGCGAGCACGGCGCGGAGGGCTCGGGACAGCGGACGGGACGGGGACGCGCGCATGGCGGGATACCTCTTCCTTCCGGCGGGGGTCACCGGCGAACCGAGCCTTTGGGAGCGCTCCCACGCCGGGGCGGGGCCGATGCTAACGCCCGGCGCGACCCCCGTGAAGATCCCCGGCGGAAACCGGCGGCCGGGCGGGGGCGCGTTCCGCCGCGCCCCCGCCCGGCGGGCCGTCAGCTCGCGCGCGAGCGGCCGACGTAGATGTTGCGGGCGCGGTAGTACGTGTCCCCGGAAGGCCCCGAGCCGCCGGACGAGCCTTCCATCTGGAGGTTGCAGATGATCCACAGCGCCCGGCCGACGAAGCCGGTCGCGCGGTGCACGGCGCGCCAGGTCCCGTCCAGGTAGTAGTGGATGTCGAGGTCGGTGCTGTTCACCTTGGTGATCCAGGCGCGGTAGGTGTGCCAGGAGCCGGGCGAGGAGACGGGCACGATCGTGCTGGACACGTCCGACGCGGTGCGGAAGGTGTTGAACCAGTTCCGGTTGTCGCCCTTGAACTCCAGGATGTCGCTCTCCGGCGGCCAGCCGCTGACCGCCGTCAGCCAGAACGCGGGCCATGTGCCGGGCGCGCTCGGCGCCTGGAACTCGCCCTTCACCTCGTAGTTGGGGAACCGGTCGTCCACCAGCACCTGGTGCTTCGCGTGCACGGCCCCCGAGTGGTACCGGATGGGGAGGTGCGGGTCCGACGTGCTGGTGCCCTCGTCCCACGAGATGCGGGCGGCCCGCAGGGTGAGGACGCCGGAGGCGAGGGAGATGTGGTTGTGGTCGGTGGGGCTGCCGTACATGCGGGCGCTGCCGTTGTGGTCCGAGCCCCAGGGATAGAGGTAGTTCCAGGCGGCCTCGAACGAGGCGTAGTCGGCGAACGAGCCGGAGTCGATGACGGTTTCCCAGGTGTCGGCCCGTGCGCGGCCGGCCCCGGCGAGGGAGACGGCGGTGCCCGCGGCGACGGCGGCTGCGCCGGCCAGCAGGGTCCTGCGTCCGGTGGCGGCGCGCGGCTCGCCCGTGCGTTCGGTCATCTGCGACCTCCTGGCGGGGTGGTGGGGGGAGTGGCTTCCGGCAGGCCCGCCCCATGCTCGAACCGCGACGCGCACATGTCAACAACGGGGGCCGCGGCGGCCGGAGCCGCCGCGGGTACGGCTCAGTTCTCGTGGCCCGCGCGCAGCCACGCGATGTAGTCGGCGGCGGCGCGCCCGCTGTCGTACGCGGGCCGGTAGCCGGTGTCCGCCGTCAGCCGCGAGATGTCCAGCACGAGGTGCGGTGTCCCGCCCCCGGTGGGCAGGTCGATCCGGGCGTCGGGGACCGTCCTCCTGATCGCCGCGATCAGCTCGGCGTTGGTGGTGGCCCGGCCGGAGCCGACGTTGTACGTGCGGTGGCCCAGCCTGTCCGCGAGTTGGAGGAGGGCGATGGCCCGCCCGGTGTCCTTGACGTAGCTGAGGTCGATGCCGTCCTCGGCGTGGGCCGGGCCGACGAGGTGGGAGAGGTCGGGGGTGGTGGCGCGGGCGGCGGCGTGCACGAGCGCGGGGGCCGCGAAGAACGGGTCGGCGTGGCCGAGGGGACCCCAGGTGCCGGAGATGCGGTAGTCGACGATGTCGAGGCCGGCGGCGTCGGCGAGGAAGCCGTTCAGCATCTCGCCGATCTTCTTGAAGGTGGGGATGGAGGCCGGGGCGGTCATCGGCAGCGGGGCGTCCTCGCGGAGCGGGGCACCGGCTCCGGCGCCGAGGTAGACGCCGATGGTGCTGGCGACGCCCAGGCGCCGTACGCCCCAGTCCTGCGCCGCCTGCGCGATGTTGAGCAGTCCGCCGAGCGAGCGCCGGGCCGCGTCCACCGCCTCGGCGGGCGCGGGCCGCCAGGGGTAGGAGCCGGCGAGGTGGACGATGCCGGTGATGGTGTGGCGCCGGCCGATGGCGAGGAGCGCGTCGCGGTCGGTGATGTCCGCCTGCTCCACGGTGACGCGTGCGGGGTCGAGGAAGGCGGGGAGTCCGCGGGGGCGGCGCTGGACGGCGACGCAGTCCTCGCCGAGGTCGAGGAGGGCCCGCATGGTGTGCGAGCCGATGAAGCCGAGACCTCCGGTGACCAGGATCATTGCTGTGCCCTTCGTGTCGTGCGCGTGCCCGGGCCGGGGTTCCGGCCCGGGCGGTGGTGCTGAGCCGGTGGCGTCGGCTCGCCTACTTGCTCCGCAGGGTCCCCAGCGGGTCGGCGTCGGCCTCCAGCGCGGTGGCCGCCGCCCGCCATCCGCTCTCGTCGCCGAGGAGGGTGCTGCGCAGGAAGGCCGTGGTGAGGCGCTGGATCAGGGCGACGCGCGCGGGGTTCTCGTCGGTGGTCTCGGCGACCTCGTACCCGGGGATGCCGCCCAGCGAGTGTTCGGCGCCGAACAGGGTGAGCAGGCTCTTGGGGCCGGGGCTGTGGGCGTAGGGGTCGGTGAACCAGTCCGGGCCGCGCGTGGACAGGTGGGACCGGTCCTTGTCGCCGGCGATGACGAGCGCGGGGGCGGTCATGGTGGCGAACGACGGCCTCATGAAGGGGAAGTGCTCGGCGGCGAACGGCGTCAGGTCGTCGCCGAGGCCGGTCAGGGCCAGCAGGACCCCGGCCGTGACCCTCGGATCGGACAGGTCCTCGCCGGGTGTGCCGTCGGCGTCGAGGACGCGTGCGCCGAGCAGGGTGCTCGCGGTCTGGGCGCCCCAGGAGTGGCCGGCCACGGCGACGCGGTCGCCGTCGACGCGCCCGGCGAGCCCCGGCACGGCGGCCTGGAGGGTGTCGAGCCCGTCGAGCACACGCGTGAGGTCCTCGACGCGGTGGCGCCAGATCCGCGGTGTGCGGGGGTCGTCGGCGGGGATGCCGAGCGTGCGGGAGTCGAGGTGGGTGGGCCGCACGACCACGAAGCCCTGCGCGGCCCAGTGGTCCGCCAGCGGGGCGTACCCGTCCATGGACCAGCCGTAGCCGTGGGAGAGGACGATCACGGGCAGGCCGGCGCCGGCCGCCGGGGCGGAGACGCTGACCCGGAGATCCGCGCCCCGGCCGGGGGCGGGCAGGACGACCGGCCGCGCGGTGACCACCGTCACCGGCGTGTCCGCGGTTCCGCGGTCGTCGGCGTTGCTCGATGCGGACATGGGGGTGCCTTCCGTTCGGTGTCCCGGCACTCGGGAGGGGTGGGGCCGGGGTGCGTGTCTCCCCGGGAGGGCGGAATGAGGGCGGCGGGCAGCCGCCGGCCGTCCCGTCTGTCATGATGACGAAACGGATCTGCGTTCCATTTGAAGATACGGAATGCTGTTCCGTTTTGCAAGGTCGGTCGACGGAAGGAGTCCGCGGTGCACGAGGGCGGACGGACGGCGGGCAGCTCGGCCCGCTCCCCGCGCAAGGACGCGCGGCGCAATCAGCAGGCCCTGCTCGACGCGGCCGCGGCCGTCTTCGTCGCGTCCGGGGTGCAGGCGCCGGTCCGCGACATCGCGGCCGAGGCCGGCGTCGGGGTGGCCACGATCTACCGCCACTTCCCCACCCGCGCGGACCTCGTCATCGCCGTCTACCGCCACCAGGTCGACGCCTGCGCCGAAGCCGGTCCGGCTCTGCTCGCGGCCGGTCCGACACCCCATGCCGCGCTCGCGCGCTGGGTCGACCTCTTCGTCGACTTCCTGGTCACCAAGCACGGACTCGCCGCCGCGATGCAGAACGGGAGCGCCGGCTTCGAGACGCTGCACACCTACTTCCTGGACCGTCTCCTGCCCGTGTGCACTGAACTCCTCGACGCCGCGGCCGCCGAGGGCGAGATCGGCCCGGGCATCGACGCCTACCAGCTCATGCGCGGCATCGGGAACCTCTGCATCGGCGCGGACGACGACCCCCGCTACGACGCACGCCGGCTCGTCGCCCTCCTCGTCGCCGGCCTCCGCGACCAGCGCTGAGTTCCGGCCGAAGCCGCGGCGTACGGGCGGGACTCCTGCGCGGACGCGTACGGGTCGTGGCCGTGGTCCGGGCGCCGCATGCCGTGCTCAACGGCCCCGGTCGTCCACCGCCACCGGTGATGACACGGGTTCGTGATGAGCAGCGGTCCGGGCTCGTGCACTCGCACTGCCGGGGTGAGGACGCCGTCCGGGCCGTCGAAGCGGTGCGGGACGCCTGGCGGCCTCCCGGCGGACGCCGGTTCGACGAGCAGGCGCGGGGACCGGCCACCGCCGCGCGGGCGTGGGGAGACGGCAACGGACGCCCGCTGCCCGGGAGTCGGTGTCTCGCAGTACAGTGATGCACACGATGTGCGGACGCGGTGGCGGACGGTCTCGTTCCGGTGTCCGCCCGGTGCCGGTCGTCCCGCTCACCGCCGCCCCACGGCACGTCGCCCGGTCCCGTCCCGCGCCCACGAGGGGTCTGTCTTGGACGTACGGCTGCTCGGCCCGCTGGAGGTCTTCGCCGACGACGGCTCCCGGCTCGCCCTGACCGCGCCCGCGCAGCGTGCCGTCCTCGCGGCGCTCGCACTGCGCCCCGGGCTCCCGGTCCCGGCGGGCGACCTCGCCGCCCGCCTCTGGGGCGACGCCCCGCCCCGCACCGCGCCCGCCGCCCTGCGCGGGCACGTCGCCCGGCTCCGCCGCGTCCTGCCGCCGGGCCGACTGCGCACCGTCCCCGGCGGCTACCTGCTGCGCGCCGAGCCCGCCGAGACGGACGCGGGCCGCTTCCGCACCGCCCTGGAGCGCGCCCGCGCCCTCGTCACCCGGGAGCCGGCCGAGGCCGCTGACCTCGTGGACGAGGCCCTCGCCCTGTGGCGCGGCACCCCCGCGGCCGGCGACGCCGAGCGCGCCGCCTTCGACGAGCTGCACCGCGAGGCGTTCGTCCTGCGCGACACCGCGCGCCGCGCCCTCGCGGACCGTGCCTCGGCGGGAGCGGGACTCCCGCCGGACATCACGTCGTTCGTCGCGCGCGGCCCCGAACTCGCCCGCGTCCGCCGCGTCCTGTGCGACGCGCCGGCCGCGCCCGCGCTGTGCCTGATCGACGGTCCCGGCGGTGTCGGCAAGTCGACGTTCGCCGTCCGGGCGGCCCGCGAGGTCGCCGGCCGCTTCCCCGACGGGCTGCTGTACGTGGACCTGCGCGGCGCCGATCCGCGCAACCCCCCGCTGGAGACGGCCGAGGCGCGCCGTCTGCTCCTGGCCTCCGCCGGTGTGCCGGGCAAGGACATACCCCAGGACCCGGCCGCCGCCGAGGCGTTCCACCGGGAGCGCTTCGCCGGGCGCCGGGTCCTGTTCCTCCTCGACAACGCCCTGGACGTCGCCCAGGTCGCGCCGCTGCTGCCGCTGGACGCGGGCAGCGCCGCCCTCGTCACGAGCCGGACGGCGCTCACCGGGCTCGGCCGGGGCCACCACGTCCACCTCGACACGCTCGCCGGCGACGACGCCGTGACGTTCCTCCGCGCCGTCGCCGGCATACCGGTGCAGGCCGGCACCGCAGAGGAGTGGGCCGAACTCGCCTCGCTCTGCGGCCGGCTGCCGCTCGCGCTGCGGATCGTCGCCGCCCGCATGGCCACCCGGCCCGGCTGGCGCGTGCGCGACTGGGTCGCCCTGCTGCGGGACGAGCGCCGCCGCACCGACGAGCTGACCACCGACGACCTGGACCTGCGCGCCGGTCTCATGGTGAGCATCGAGCAGCTCGCGCACGGCCGCGAGCCGGCCGACCGCGGTGCCGCGGCGATCTTCCCGCTGCTGGGCGCCGCCGCCGTCAGGTCGTACTGCGACGGCTCGGTCGCCGCGCTCACCGGCCGCACGGCCCGCGAGGCCCGTGCCGCGCTGGAGCGGCTCACCGACGCCCGGATCGCCAACAGCCCCGCGCCCGGCGTGTACGGGCTGCATGACCTGGTGCGTTCGGCCGCCGTGTGGCAGGCGGCCCGTCTCCCCGCCGAGCGGGTCGCCGCCGGCCTGGCCAACCTCGCGCGCTGGTACCTCGGTTCCCTGTACCGCGTGAACACGCCGCTCGCCCTGCCCGACCGCTACCGCACCCGGTACCGGGCCGGCGCCGGGCGGTTCCCGAGCGGCAAGCTCTTCACCGACGTGGACGAGGCCCTGCCGTGGGTCGACGCCGTCCTGGAGGACGTGCTGTCGCTGGCCGCGCAGCTCGCCGAGCCCGAGTACGACGAGGGTGACGCGCTGGGCGGCCGGCCGCTGTCGGACTTCGCGCTGGAGGCGGTGTCGGCGCTGGAGAGCTACTTCGGCACCCGCTTGAGCTGGCGGGCGCAGCGGCGGCTGTGCGAACTCGTCCTCGCCGTCGCCGCCCGGCGCGGCGACACCCTGGCCGAGGCGGTGGCGCTCGGCCAGCTCGGGAAGGCGGCGGGGCAGCGCGGCGAGGGGCTGCGGGGCGTGGAGCTGCTGCGGCGCAGCATCGACCTGTTCCGTGCCTGCGGGGAGCACGTCGAGGCGCTGGCCGTGATGTCGAACCTCGTGCCGTGCCTGGGGTCGGCGGGCCGTCTGGAGGAGGCCGTCGAGGTGGGGGAGCGGGCGCTCGCCGAGGCGGACGCGGCGGGGCTGCGGGATCTGCGCGCCTCCATCGTGAACAACGTGGGGCGCTGCCACCTCTTCCTCGGCCATCACGCCGTGGCGCACCGGCTGCTGAGCACGAACTACGCGTCCCTGACGCGGCCGTACGAGCTGACCCTCGCGGCGGGCGTCCTGGCGGAGTACCACCTGGAGACGGGGGAGTTCGAGGAGGCGGCGCGGTGGGCCGACCGGTCGCTGAGCCACGCGTCGGAGCAGCCGTTCGACCCGTTCGTGGTCGCGATGCAGCGCACCTGGCTGGCGGCGGCGCTGCGGGGGCTCGGGCGTGACGGGGCGGCCCGTGCGCAGGAGATGCAGGCGCGCGCCATCCTGGAGAACCTCAACACGCGGGAGAACAGCCACCTTCGCGTTCGCATCGAGGAGAAGTACACGCCGGTGTGATCGGCGACCTCACGGGTACCGTTGACCCGCGTTGTACCGGTTCCGTGGTTGCGTTCGGCTGTTAATTACCGAACTGATACACAAAAGCCACTCCCCGGGGCGTCCTCGGTGGTGGATTATGGCTCGCAACATACGGCGGCGTATGTCTTCAGTGCGTACGGGGTCGCTGTGCGCCGCCGGGAGACGAGGGAAAATGTTCGACGAAGTCAAGCTCACGCCGGACGAGGCCATGAAGGTCATGCAGGCCATCGCGGCCGGTCAGCAGGAGATGGCGAGCGTCGCCCAGGTCATCGAGAGCCAGAGTGTCGAGACGGCCTCGGTGTACAGGGGCCAGGGCACCGTGACCGCCGTCCAGAACTACGAGGACCTCAGCAAGGGCGGCCAGGCGCTCGGCACCGTGCTCGAGCACCTGGCGAACGACGTGCGCACCGCCACCCAGACCGGTGAGCAAGGTTCCGTGGACGCCGCCAACGCCGTCCGCGCCACCGAGGTCCGCAACATCAACCCGGACACCAGCATCATCGCGAGTGTCTGACCCCCACCCCCTCGGCACTTCAGCTTTCCCCCCTCCACCAGGCAAGGAGTCACCATGGCCACGGATGGCGTGATCCTCTTCAACAACGAGGGCTTCGACGGCCTTCACCGCACCTCCGCCAACAACCAGACCACCTACGCGGACGTCTGGCAGCACGTCAAGTCCCAGATCCAGTTCCTCATGGAGAGCGGCGCCGTCGACAAGGCGTTCGGCACCACGCTGCAGGCCAGGGACGCCGAGTTCCAGCGCCTCGCGGGCGGCTTCGACGAGGACCACACCGGTCACGCGAACGGCATGCGCAATGCCCAGCAGATCGGCAACGAGACCGGCGGCAGCATGGTCCGCATCCTTCGCGGCTGAATCCGCCCGGGGAGGCGCCGATCATGACCATCTTGAACATCGGCGGTCTCAACGACGCCGGTGACGGTGTGGACAAGCGGGAAAAGCTTGCCGCGATGAAGGAGAAGTTCTTCGAGATCGCCTCCACGCGCGAGATGTTCGGGGACGTCCCGAACGCGGATCTCGCGTCGGCGGCTCTGGAACGGGCGGCCGCCGCCATGCTGCGCGAGCTGGAGGCCACCGGGCAGACGCTCGGTGAGATCAGGCTCGACGTGGTGAACGCGGCGGGCATCGGGGAGAACGGCGACGAGGAAGCGCACGCCGTCCTCAACCGGACGCAGGTGCGGGACGTCAAGCAGCTCGACAACCTGCTCACCGAGGCCGAGTACGACGCAGCAGGGGACACACCGCCCGGACCGCAGTACGCGCCGGGCGGCCAGTGGTACGGAGCGGGAGGCTGACATGGCGAGTCCCGACGCGGCGTTCGACAGCGCCGTGAACAAGATTCTCAGCGCCCGCTACTACCACATGCAGGCAGCGGCCGGCGCGTGGACCGCGCTGGCCCAGGCCGCGGGTGTGGAGAGCAGCGCGCTGACCAGCCAGGCCGGCAGCACCGCCCTGGAGCCCGGTGTCGGGCTGATCGCGCTCGCCGACCGCATCGAGGCGACGGGCGGCTGGGCGGAGAGCGCCGGGCAGACCGCCCAGGTGATCGCCGAGCAGCTGCGCAGCGCCTCGGACAGCGCGGCGGCGGCGGCCGAGCGGGCTCTCGAACTCGACGACCAGTACTGGGAGGTCGAGCAGTGGGAGACCGACCGGATCAACACCCTCGACGTCGGCATGGGCGTCGTGCAGACCAACCTGGTCGCCAATGAGCGGAAGAACGCGCTCAAGACCGAGGCGCTCAACGTCCTGAACAACCTCGGTGACGACTTCTCGCGCGTCATCGGCGCCGAGCCGCCACCCGCCCCCGGGGGCGGATCGGGCGGCACCGGGTCGGTCGGTGACGGGATCACTCCGGTCGCGAGCGGCGACACCCTGTCCGCGGTGGGTTCCGGCGTCTCCTCGACGGCCGACTATCAGACACCCAACGGTGCCTACGTCGGCTCGGGCACCTACCCGGGCTCGCGTGTCGTCGGCCCCGAGGGCGGCGACTTCGCGGGCTGGGTCCAGAGCCCGAGCACGGGGAATCTGGTGGACCCGGCGACGGGACGTGAGTACGACCCGTCCACCGGCCAGTGGATCGACCCCAACACCGGCCTCGGCTTCGGCCAGGCCGGCGACCAGTCCGGCCGGTGGGAGGGCCTGGGCACAGGCCCCGGCACCGTGCCGGGGGCGGTCCCGGGCGGCTACCCGGGCGTGGCGAGTCCCGGCCTCACCACACCGGGACTCACGCCCGGCGCGCTGCCGGGGTACTCGGGTTCGGGCATCGCCGACCTCGGCCCCTGGTACAACGGGCAGGTCCCGCCGAGCATCGCCCAGTCGGGCCCCGCGCGGTCTCAGATGACGCAGCAGGCGCTCAACAACATGGGCCGGCGCGCGCGTGTCGCGAACTCGTTCGCGTGGCGCGAGGCGGCCCAGGGCGGACGGCCGTACACGCCGCCGCCCGGAGCGGCGGCGGCGGGGCGCCAGGGCTACGGCCCCGGCCGTTCCGGCCAGGCCGCGGGCCGTGGCGGGACGGGCGGCGTGCGTGCCGGCGGTGTGGGAGCGGGACGTGTCGGAGCCGGCGGTGTCCGGGCCGGCATGGCACCGCCCGGAGCGGCCGCGCACGGCGCGAACGCGCGGGACGGCGGCAGGCGTACGGGTGTCGCGGGCCGTGGCACGGCCCTGCGGGAACCCGCGCGCACCTGGCGCAGCGGTGTGAAGGACGTATCGGCCGGCAGCCGGCTGGCCGGACGCTCCACCACGGCGCCACCGGTCGGCGCGGGAGCCAGGAACCAGCGGGACAAGGACGAGAAGGCCCGGCAGTTCGGGCCGACGGAGCTGACCGAGGACCCCTCGGTGTGGACCAGCTCCCGGCCCGCCACGCACGGCGTGCTGGGCGAGTAGAACGGGAGGAGCGGCAGACCATGGCATCAGACGGTCTGTGGTATGTGCCGTCGGGCTACCGGAGTGCCGGGAGGCTCGACGACGAGACGTCGGAGGGAGCGGACGGGGTGGCCCGTACGCTCGGTTCCGTCCACATGAGTCCGAGTTCGTGGGGCGGTGCCGACGCGTTCGTGAGTTCGGTGCTGTCGAAGCGCGACGACCATGTGACGGGTGCCCGGCGGGCGCGTGACGACCGTTCGCACTGGGCCGACACGGACGTACGGGCGGCCGGGCACGGTGAGGAGGGCGACATCGCGGCGGGGGCCGCTGTGCGCGCCGTCCAGATCGACACGAACATCACCGACGCCATCTGACCTGCGGGTCGCGTTCCGGCGGAGCGGTGCCTCCGTCGGGACGCGGCCCGCGCAGCCTTTCTGTTCCCTTCAATTCAGGTTCATTTGCAGTCCGGTACATCCACATCTGCTTCCCGCAAGGTCACGACGGTAAGTGACCCAGGCCCGCGGGCCGAACGACGGGGGAGCAGGCGTGCCGGACTTCTCATTCAGCAGCGACGAGGTCGAGGAAGTGGCGAAGAACAAGCCGTGGACTCGGCAGCGGGAGTTCTCGGACGAGATCGACCCCGAGCACATGGCCGACACCGCGACCGTCTACGCCCGCGCCGCGGGTGAGGCCGACGGCGCCGGCGACCTCGCCCGGCACGCGACCGAGGTGGCGTTCGAGGGCGGCGCGCTGAACGGCGAGTCGCTCGTGGACGACGAGGGCCGCATCGACGCGACCACGCGCGGCCTGTCCGGCAACGGCCGCGACATGGACACGGTGGTCGGCTACCTCGTGGGCGCCATGAACCGCGCGCTGGCGGCCGAGGAGGAGGTCAGCGGCCTCATCCTGGGCGACGGCGGCCTGGAGGAGGCGCGCTCCCGCCACATCACCGCCGCGATCAGCGAGTGGGACGGCTGGCAGTCGGCGCTGGAGGCGGCCGTCAGCACACCGGTGGAGTCCACGATCATGCCGCGCATCGACAGCGTGGACGTCAGCTACCGGGGCCGCACCCTGACGCTCACCCCCACCCACCCCAACGCCGGCCAGAACGTGTACAGCCTGCCCGGCCACCTCGCCGACGAGATCAGGCAGCGCCACCTGCGGGACTGCGCGGACGACGCCGAACGCACGTACGCCGACATCGACGACGCGATCGAGGCGTACCGCACCCGTCTCGCCGAGTACGGCGGGGAGCTCGGCGAGCTGGGCTACGACCTCTCCGAGGGCCCGCTCGGCCTCTTCACGAGCGAGGACCAGGCCGTCTGGACGGCCGACATGCTCGCCGCCGAACTCGACAAGGAGAACCCGGACCCGGAGGCCCTGCGCCGGTACACCGAGACGCTGGAGTCCATCGCGCTCGGCATCTGGGACAACCCGGCCAACGCCGACGGCGACCCGGGGCGCCCCCTCACCGAGGCCGAGCGCGCCTACCTCAGCGCGTTCTACGGGCGGCTCGACGCCGACGATCTGGTCGCCCTCGGCCGCCTCGCCGACGACGGGGGAGCGGGCCGGACGGCCGCCGAGCGCGCCGCGAACGGCCTCACCATGCTGCTCGACTGGCGTGTCGGCGGCTACAACCCGGAGACCGACCCGGACAGGATCCCCGACGCGGTGCGGCCGTTCATCTACGACTACCGCGACAGCGACCTGTTCGACCCGGGCTTCCCGGTCTCCTTCTACGACGACCTCGACGAGTTCAACGCCTTCGGCGCGCTCATGGGCTCGGCGACCGTCGCGCCCGGCGACGAGTTCGGCCGCGACATGGCCGAGGCCGCCCTGGAGGTCCAGGACCGCACCAACGTGCAGTACACGCTCGGCGCGACCACCGGCGAGGACAACACCTTCAGCAGCGACCTGCTGCACGGCGTCTCCCTCAACACCGAGGTGTCCGCCGCGCTCCTGAACGACGAGGACTACCGCGAGCGGCTCCTCGGCATGACCTGGCAGGACAGCGCGGGCGTGGGCGACCTCATCACCAGCGGCACCACCGTCCCCGCCGGGGTGGAGATGAACGACGAGGCGGCCCGCGCCTATGTCGAGGCCGCGTTCAACGTCGTCCGCGACGCCGGCGACCACGCGGACGCCATCCTCGGCAAGGACTTCCCCGGCCACGCGGCCCACAAGGACCTGCAGGGCGCGATCGCCGACACGACCCTCGCCTACCTGAACATGATCACCAAGCCGGACGCGGAGACCAGCGAGTTCTTCGCGGGCGCCGGCATCGGCGACTTCACCGACCCCGACCTGCTCGGGAACGACTACCGCTACTCGTTCGACCTCGACCAGGACGACCGCTCCAGCCTGTTCCAACTGCTCGGCCAGATGGACAAGGACGTCCAGGACACCTTCTCCACGGGCGTCGCCGCGTGGCAGGAGACCACCGCCTACAACGCGTTCGTGCGCGAGCAGCAGACCGGTGACGGGCAGGACGACGCGTTCGCCGCCATCGGCCGCGCCGAGGGCCTGATGAAGCGCGCCGAACTCGACCTGAACATCGAGCCGGCGGCCAGCGCCCGTACCCAGTCCAACCTGGTCGGCGGGCTCGCCGCCGCCGGCTCCATCGTGAAGGACACCCTCTCCCTCACCCCGGCCGGCAAGGCCGCCATCATCGCCACCACCTACGGCATCGCGTCGGTCGTCCGCCTGGAACTGCCGCCCACCACGCCGCCGGACACCTCAGGGGAGGAGGCCCAGGCCTACCGCAACGGCGATACCATCCCCCGGCGCCTCATCGCGGAGGCCGCCCTGCAGGCCGACTACCGTGGCCTGGGAGACTCCGAACTGCCCGACCCCACCGACAAGAACCTCAACGAGTCGGACATGCTCCGCCAGGTCGAACGGCTGGAGCACGAGTACGACGCCTACCGGGACGCCATGCGTGAGGCGTACCGCGGCGAGGTGTACAGCCGCACTCCCTAGCAGAACACCAGGAAGCCAGGACCGTATGACCGCACCCACCCCGACCACCGTCTTCCGGCGCCCGGCCCGGGCGCCGCGCCCGACGGTGCCGGAGAGCGACCTCGTCCTCAAGGCGCCTCCGGAACTGCCCCAGCCGGAGGACGCCAACATATGGATGACGGCGCTCCCGGCACTCAGCGGTCTCGGCTCGGTCCTCTACATGCTGACGATGGGCCGCGGCGCGATCGGCTACATCGTCGGCAGCATGTTCCTCGTGTCCTGCCTGGCCATGGTCATCGGCTCGATCATGCGGCAGCGCGGGTCGGGCAAGGCCCAGGCACGGCACGACCGCCGTGAGTACCTGCGCTACCTGGAACGGACCAGGGCCGAGGTCCGCCGCACCGCGTCCGCCCAGCGCACCGCGCTCCAGTGGAGCTCGCCGCCCCCCGGCACCCTGTGGGCCGTGGCGGCGAGCCGCCGCCTGTGGGAACGCCGCGCCATCGACAACGACTTCGGCGTCGTGCGGATCGGCACAGGACCCCGCTACCTCGCCACGCCCCTGGTGCCCGGCGAGTCGGCGCCCGTCGAGGACCTCGACCCGCTGTGCGCCGTCGCGCTGAAGCGCTTCATCGACGCCCACTCCGTCGTCCCCGACCTGCCCGTGCAGGTGGCCCTGCGCCGTTTCGCCTCGGTGTCCGTCAGGTCGGACGACGACCCGGAGGCGGCGCGCGCGCTGTTCCGCGCCGTGATCGCGCAGGCCGTCACGTTCCACTCGCCGCGCGACCTGCGGGTGATCGTGTGCACGAAGGACATCGAGGGCGAGCGCTGGAACTGGCTCAAGTGGCTCCCGCACACCCACCACCCCGATGAGCTGGACCACGTCGGGCCCGTCCGCATGATGCACCCGAGCCTCGCCGTCCTGGAGGACTGGCTCGGCGCCGAACTGACCCGCCGCACCCGCTTCAACCGCGCGGCGGAGCCCGAGCCGGACATGCCGCACCTCCTCGTCGTCATCGACGGCGGGCTCATCACCGGCAGCGAGGCGCTCCTCGACCCGGGCGGCCTCCAGGGCGTCACCGTCCTCGACGTGGACGGCCGCTCCGCCGCGCTCACCGAGGCCCACGGCGCGCTGCTCGAAATTGACGCCGACGGCACCCTGTCCGTCCGCGCCGGCGAGACCACCGACATCCTCGGCACCGCCGACGCCCTGTCCGCCGCCGAGGCCGACGCGCTGGCGGGCCAGCTCGCCCGGTTCCGCGCGGACACGGCCACCAGCGGCGAGGGCGAGGACCTCACCACAGCCGTCAACACCCTCCCGGCCCTCCTCGGCATCCCCGACCCGGGCCACCTCGACCTGGAGACCCTGTGGCGGCCCCGTCCGATGCGCGACCGCCTCCAGGTACCCATCGGCGTCTCCGCCGAGGGCGGGCTCCTCGAACTCGACATCAAGGAGTCCGCGCAGAACGGCATGGGGCCGCACGGCCTCCTCGTCGGCGCCACCGGCTCCGGCAAGTCGGAGCTGCTGCGCACCCTCGTCCTCGGCATGGCCGTGACGCACTCCAGCGACCAGCTCAACTTCGTGCTGGTCGACTTCAAGGGCGGCGCGACGTTCGCCGGCATGGCCGAACTCCCGCACGTCGCCGCCGTCATCACCAACCTGGAGGACGACCTCACGCTGGTCGACCGCATGAAGGAGGCCCTGTCCGGCGAGATGAACCGCCGGCAGGAGGTCCTGCGCGACGCCGGCAACCTCGTCTCCGTCCGCGACTACGAGCGCGCCCGCCAGCGCGGCGCCGCGCTCCCGCCGCTGCCCAGCCTCTTCATCGTCGTCGACGAGTTCTCCGAGCTGCTGGCGCAGAAGCCGGACTTCGCCGACCTGTTCGTGCAGATAGGCCGCCTGGGCCGGTCCCTCGGCCTGCACCTGCTGCTCGCCTCGCAGCGCCTGGACGAGGGCAAGATGCGCGGCCTTGAGGCGCACCTGTCGTACCGCGTGGGCCTGCGCACGTTCTCCGAGTCGGAGAGCCGCACCGCCATCGGCGTGCCCGACGCCAACCACCTCCCGAGCGCCCCGGGCCACGGCTACCTGCGCACCGACACGACGACGCTGCGGCGCTTCCGCGCCGCGTACGTGTCCGGTCCGTACCGCCAGGGCGAGGACAGCGGCAGCGCCGCGCTCGGCGGCGGCGTGACGATCCGCCCGTTCCCCGCGCGCTACGTGCCCGTCCCGGCCGGGCTCGTCCCGGACGAGCCGGAGCCCGAGCCGTCCGAGCCGGACGACTTCGCCGACAACGAGGAGCTGGGCACCACCATCATCGGCGTCATGGTCGAGCAGATGACCGGCCAGGGCGCCCAGGCGCACCAGGTGTGGCTGCCGCCCCTCGACGTCCCCGAGCCGCTCGACGCGCTCCTCACCGACCTGCGGGAACGCCCGGGGCGCGGCTTCGGCTCCTCGCCCGCGACGCCGCCGCTGCAGCCCGTCATCGGCATCGTGGACCGGCCGTTCCATCAGCGCCGCGACCCGTTCACGCTCGACCTCACGGGCGCCGGCGGCCACATCGCCATCGTCGGCGGTCCGCACAGCGGCAAGTCGACGGCCGTCCGCAGCCTCATCGCGTCGCTCGCGCTGCGCCACACGCCCGAGGAGGTGCAGTTCTACTGCCTGGACTTCTCCGGCACCCTGTTCCCGTTCGCCCGCCTGCCGCACGTCGGCGGTGTCGCGAGTCGGCTGGACGCCGAGGTCGTCAACCGCACCGTCGCCGAGGTGCTGGCCATCATGGAGAGCCGGGAGACGCGGTTCCGCGACCTCGGCGTCGACTCCATGGCGGACTACCGCGAGGCGCGCGCGTCCGGCCGGGTCACCGACGACCCGCACGGCGACATCTTCCTCGTCGTGGACGGCTGGGCCGTCCTCCGGCAGAGCTACCCGGACCTCGAACAGCTCCTCATGGGCACCGCGGGCCGCATGCTCACCTACGGCATCCACCTCGTCGTCACCGGCAACCGCTGGCTCGACATGCGCATGGGCATGCGCGACCTCATCGGCACCAAGGTCGAGCTGAAGCTCGGCGACGCCCTCGACTCCGAGGTCGACCGCAAGATCCAGCGCACCATCCCCGCCGGGCGCCCGGGGCGCGGCATCACCGGCGAGAAGCTGCACTTCCTCACCGCCATGCCGCGCGTCGACGGCGTACGGTCCGGCAGCGGCGTCTCCGAGGGCGTCACCGACCTCATCGACCGCGTCGAACGCGCCTGGACCGGCGCCCGCGCCCCCCGCGTGCGTCTCCTGCCCACCACCCTCGCGCTCACCGAACTGCCCGCCGCGCCCACGCCGGGCGGCATCACGATCGGCCTGGAGGGCAACCGCCTGGAACCCGTCGTGTTCACGCCGGGCGAGGAGGCGGGCCTCATCGTCATCGGCGACACCGAGAGCGGCAAGACGGGCCTGCTGCGGTCCATCGCCCACCAGGTCGTCGCCGCCTATCCGCCCGACCGCGGCAAGCTGATCATCCTCGACCACGGCATGACGATGCTGCGGGAGTTCGACGGCCCGAGCCTGCTCGGCTACTCCACGACGCACGAGCGGTCCATGGAGATCCTCGCCGGTCTCGCCGAGGGCCTGAAGAAGCGCATCCCCGGCAGCGACGTGACGCCCGAGCAGCTCCGCGACCGCTCCTGGTGGACCGGCCCCGAGATCTTCGTCATCGTCGACGACTACGATCTCGTCACCACCTCCGCGGGGAACCCGCTGCGGTACCTCCTCGACAACCTCCCGCAGGCCCGCGGCATGGGCTTCCACATCTACCTCGCACGCCAGGCCGGCGGCGCGTCGCGCGCCATCGCCGACCCGATCATCAGCCGCATGAAGGAGCTCAACACCCCGAGCATCCTGCTCAGCATCCCGAAGGACGAGATGCCCATCTGGGGCGTCAAGCCGGCCCAGCGCAAGAAGGGCCGCGGCCTGCTGATGCACCGCCGCCTCGGCAACGTGCCGATCCAGCTCGTGCGCACCGACTCGCCCCTCGCCGCCGGTGACACGCCCGACGGGCCGCACGCCCCCTCGACCACCACCCCGTCCACCCCCAGGAACCGTTCATGAGCGCCAGCACCATCCAGCCGCCGGCGACCCCCGGCGGACCGGGTCCCCAGCCGGGCACAGGCACGGCGTCGGGCACCGACTTCGTCCGCGTCGGCCTCGCGGGCCCCGCCGGCCGCGCCGACCTCGCCGTGCCCGCGACCGTCCCCATCGCCCGGCTCATGCCCGCGCTGCTCGGCCACGCCGGCGAGGACCCGGGTCCCGACGGCGGCGTGCGGCACGGCGGCTGGATCCTGCGCCGCACGGACGGCACCCGCCTCGACCCGGCGGCCTCCCTCGCCGTCCAGGGCGTCACCGAGGGCGACCTGCTCTTCCTCGGGCACGGCACGGACGACACGACGCCGCCGCTGTACGACGACGTGGTCGAGGTCATCGGCGAGCACGGCGTACGGCATGCCTGGGCCGCGGGACCCACCCGCGGCACCGCAGGCGCCCTCGCCGTCATCGCCACCCTCGGCACCTGCGCCGCCCTCGCCGCGGCGCCCGGCCGGCTGCCCGGCTGGCTCGGCCTCGCCACCGCGGCCCTCGCGCTCGCCGTGGGCGTCCTGATGTCCCGTGCGTTCGCCGACGTACGGGCCGGCACCTGGGCCGGGATCCTCGCCGCGCCGGCCGCCATGCTCGGCGCCGTCCGGCTGCTGGGCACCGAGGGCGGCACCGCCGAGGGCTTCACGGCGGGCCACCTGCTGCTGGCCTGCGCGGTCCTCGCGGTCGTGGGGGCCGCGGGACCCGTGCTGATCGGCGGCGGCGACGGGGCGTTCGCCTCCCTCGTCGTCGCGGGTCCCCTGGCGGCGCTCGGCGCACTGCAGTGCGCGGTGTGGGACGTGTCCCCCGTACGGGCCGCGGCCGTCGCTGCCCCCCTCGCCCTCGCGCTGACGACGCTGTGGCCGACGGTGGCGCTGCGCGTCGCCCGTGTCCCGGCGCCGCAGGTGGCCGCCACCACGGAGGAGCTCGAAGCGCTCCGCAGCCAGTTGGAGCACGACCGGCTGCGGTCCCGCGTCGTGCGGGCGCGGCGCCTCCTGACCGGCATGCTGACCGGCAGCCACGTCGTCGCGGGCGGCGGCACGCTCGTCCTGTTCGGCGCGGGCGGCCTGTGGGCGCGGCTGCTCGGCGGCGTCCTCGTCCTGCTGATGCTGCTGCGGTCGCGGCTGTTCAAGGAACGCGCGCAGAGCGCCGTGCCGATCGTGACGGCGCTGGCGACGGCCGTCGGGGTCGCCGCGTTCGTCGTCACCGAGCGGCTGGGGGAGAAGCTGTCGCTGCTCGGCGTCGTCTTCCCCGCGATGCTCGTCGTGGCGCTGATCGCGGGCTGCGTCGGCCTGTTCGCCGGCCGGTACCGCCTCAACCCGCGCGTCTCCCGGGCGCTCGACATGGTGGAGACGCTGTTCCTGCTGGCCGTCGTGCCGCTCGCCCTCGCCGTCTGGGAGGTCTACACCGCCCTGCTCGATCTGAAGGCGTGACGGGATGAGGGGAGCGGGAGTGACAGGAACACAGGACGGGGGCCGCCGCCGGCCCCGCGGCCCCGCGCGCGCCGCGGCCCTGGCGTGCGCGGTCGCGGCCGTGTGGGGCGCGCAGCTCGCCGTGCCGGGCGCGGCGTCGCAGGCCGCCGCCGCGTCCGAGCCGTGCCGGCAGGAGATCCACGGCGAGGACTTCCCCGCCGACCAGGGGCCGTACCCGCTGATCTCGCAGCTCGGGCTCCAGCAGGCGTGGGACCTGTCGACGGGCGACGGCGTCACCGTCGGCGTGGTCGACTCGGGCGTGGACGCGCGCCACCCGGACCTGGCCGGCGCCGTACGGGACGGCTCGGAGTTCACGCAGACCAACGACGAGAGCGAGTACGACCGTTCGACGCCGCCGCCCGAGCAGGACTGCGAGGGGCACGGCACGGCGATCGCCGGCCTGGTCGCCGCAGCCAGGGACCGCGAGGACCGGATGGCCGGCGTCGCCTACGACGCGACCGTCTACCCGGTGCGCATCGCCGACGGCATCGACAGCGCCTCGTTCAACCTGATCGCCGCGGCGATCGACGACGCGGTCGGCGCCGGCGTCGGCGTCCTCAACCTCTCCTTCGCCCTCCCGACCGACAACGAGCCGATCCGCGAGGCCGTCGCGCGGGCCGTGGCCGCCGACGTGGTGGTCGTCGCGGCGGCCGGCAACGAGGGCGGCCGGTCCGGCGAGATCACGATGTACCCCGCCGCGTACGAGGGGGTCGTCGCGGTCGGCGCCGTGGACGCCGAGGGCCAGCCCATGGACGCCTCCAACCAGGGCGACTGGGTGGACATCGCCGCCTACGGCGAGAACATCACCCTCGTCTCCGCCGGCGGCTCCGGCTACCGCGTGGACTCCGGCACCAGCTACGCCGCCGCGCAGGTCTCCGGCGTCGCCGCGCTGGTCCGCTCCCGCTTCCCCGACCTGTCGGCCGCCGAGGTCGCCGAGCGCCTCATGGACTCCGCGAACCGCGTCGGCGGCGAACGCAACGACTGGGCGGGCGCCGGCATCGTCTCCCCGTACGGCGCGCTCACCGACCTGCCGGGCGCGGCGGACGAGGGCACGGCGGGCCGGCCGGGACAGGTCCCGATCGCCGATGTGCCGACCGAGGAGCCCCTGCTGTCCGACACGGCGGAGAAGGCGCTCGCGTGGAGCGGCTGCCTCCTGCTCGCCGTCGTCCTCGGCCTGCTGGGCGCCCCGGCCATCGGCCGCGCGGCGCGCCGCGGCTGGCGCGCGGGACCCGACCCGGCCCGCAACCCGGAGGACCGCCCCAGGCCGCCGGCCGCCGGGCCGCCGTCCGCGCCCCGGCCGCGCCTCGACTGGCTCGACGGCAGCGACGTGCGCTCCCCCTCCGAATCCTCCCGCCCGAACCCCCGGAACCGGACTCACTAGATGGCCAGTACACGCGAGCAGGCGGAGGCGTACGCCTACGAGAACCGCCGCAGGACCACCAGCCTCATCCGGGGCGCCGACGAGGCGCGCACCGATCCGCGCCGCCGGCTGAACCGGGGCGTCGGCGGCGGCATCGCCATCGGCATCCTCATCATGGCCGGCTTCGGCATCGCCGGCTGGCTCGGCGGCGGACAGGGCCCCGACCTGCCCGACAGCGGCGCCGTCCTCGCCGACGGGCGGCCGTACGTCGTCGTCGACGGGGTCGTCCACCCCGCGCTCAACCTCACCTCCGCGCTCCTCGCCGGGGGCGGCCAGCAGACCGAGGTGCGCGAGAGCGTCATCGACGACGCGCCGCGCGGCCTGCCGGTCGGCATCCCGGGCGCGCCGGACGCCGTACCGGACGCCGACGACCTCACGACCGACCCGTGGACCCTGTGCGCCGTCCCGTCCGAGACCGGCGGCGAGCCGACACGGACGGCGCTGTACGTCTCGGTCCCCGGCATCGCGCCCGCCGAGGACGCGCCCTCGGCGACGGTCCTCGGGCAGACGGAGGACGGCCGGCTGTGGCTGCTCACCGAGGGCCGCAGGTACGCCCTGGAGCCGGGCATCCGGGACCTGCTCGGCCTCGGGCGCGTCGTGCCCGAGCAGTTGCCGGTCTGGTTCGTCGAGACCCTGCCCGAGGGGAACGAGATCACCGTCCCCGCCACGGGCGGCGGCACCGGCGACGCCCCCGCGGCGCACCTGCCGTTCGACGCGGTCGTGGACGACGTGGCGCACACCGAGCTCGACGGCGCCAACCCGCAGTACTACCTGGTGCGGCCCGACGGGCTCGTCAACGTGTCCGAGCTGGAGTACACCCTGCTGGCCGCGAACGCGCCGCAGACGCACACCATCAGCACCGCCGAGGCGGCCCGCGCGCCGCGCTCCGAGGAGCGGGCGTTCGGCGAGGACCAGTGGCCAGACGCCGTGCCGCGCGCCGACGACCCGGGTCGCGACCAGCCCGTGTGCGTCAGCACCGCGCCCGGCAGCCGGGCCGGCGACACGCCGTGGCAGGCCGCGCTGCACCTCCCGGACGCGCTGCCCGAGCCGGAGGGCCTCGAACCGGTCACCGCCACGGGCGGCGCCGACATCGGGGAGCTGACGCAGATCTGGATGCCCACCGGGACGGGGGTGCTCGTACGGGCGACCACGTCGTCGGGCGAGGGCGGCACGTACACGCTGGTGACGGACAGCGGGACGGCGTTCCCGCTGGCGTCGCCGGACGCCGTGGAGCGGCTGGGGTACGACCCGCAGGACGCCCTGCCGCTGCCGCGCGGCTACGTGGGGCTGCTGCCGACGGGCGTGACGCTGGACCCGGAGGCGGCGGGCATCGAGCACACGGGCGCCGTCGCGGAGGACGCGACGGCCGAGGGAGGCGACGCGTGAGCCGCGACGGCGCGACCGCCGCGGTGGGCGGTCGTCCCGGTGCCGGGCCGGTGTCGGTGCGTCCCCGCCGGTACCGGACGTCCGCCGGGGCAGTGGGCACGCTTCCGGGGCGCGCGGCTGCCGGTGACGGGGGCGTGGGGCACGACGGCGTGCCGGCGCGCGACCGGACATGCCGGTGCCGCCCGTCGGCTCGGGCCGCACGTCCGGTGCCCGTGCGGGTGGTTGTCAGTGCTGTCGGCGACCATGTGCGTGATGGCGCGGCCCCGCACGGTGCCCCCGCGCCGCGCCGGGCCGTGAGGACCAGGAGAGGAGAACGCGCATGAAGGCCGCGCGAAACCGTCGGGGCGGTACCGCCGGTGCCGTCCCGCAGGGTGCACGCCGTGAGCCGGTGCGCTTCGGGCGTGGCCGGCTCGTGGCCGTCGAGGCCGGGCTCGGCGGGATCGCCACCGGCGTCGCCCTCCAGAGCACCTGGGGCTGGACCCTGACCGGCGCGGGCGCCCTCGTCGTCGCCGGCGGTCTTGCGCGCCTGCGCGGCCAGTGGGCCGACCAGCGTCTCCTGGACGGGCAGCGGCGGCGCGCCCTCGCGGCCCCCCCGCCCGCCGCCGGGCGGCCGGCCGGCGACGGCGATCTCGGCGTCGTCCACACCCTGCTGCCCTCGCTCGACGTCACCGAGGTCGCCGACCGCAACGCGGCGGGCGCCGGGCGCGCCGGCCAGGCACTCCCCGGCGGCACGCAGGGCCTCGGCGTCCTGGCGGACGGGCGCGGCTGCGCGGCCGTCGTCGCCTTCCCCGGCGGCACGCTGCCCGCGCTGCCGGCGGGGGAGATCGGCCGCTGGCTCGCGGAGGACCCGGCGCGGCCGGCCGCTGCGCAGCTCGTCGTCGAGCAGTTCGGCCTGCCCCCGTGGGACTTCCACTACCGCTACCAGCCGACCGTCGCCTACCGGCAGCTGCCGACCGGCGGCCGGCCGATCGCCGTGCGGTCGTGGCTGGTCGTGCGGTACGAGCCGTTCGACGCGCCCGAGGCCGCCGACCGGCGCGGCGGCGGCACCCCCGGCGCGCGCGCCGCGCTCGCGGCCGCGACCGCGCGCCTGCGCGCCCGTCTGGAGAGCCTGGGCGCCCCCGGGGTACCGCTCAACGGCGACGCCCTGCGCGCCCTGCTCCGGCAGACCGGCGACGCCTCGGGCGAGGGCCGCGCCCTGCCGGGGAGCTGGGCGGGCAACGCCGCCACCCACTGCACGGTCACCGCCGAGGTCCGCACCCAGGCCGACTGGGGCCGGCTGCTGACCGGCCTCGCGTCCTGCACGGCCGACCGTGTCGTCACCGCCGCGACCCTGACGCGCGAGGGCGGCGGCCTGCGGGTCGTCACCGCCGTCCGGGTCGTGTCCACCGCCGCCCAGCACGCGGCGGCCGAACGGGACCGGCTCATCGCCACCGGGCTGGTCGGCCCGCCTGCCGCCGACCAGGCGGCGGGGCTGCTCGCGACGCTGCCGGTGGCGTACCCGTCCCGGTCCCTCGTCGAGGCCACCGGGCTCTTCGGCGGCGGGCCGGCCGCACCGGCCGGCGCCACCGCCACGGCAGGCAGGAGTGCCCGATGACGACGCCCGACCTCACCACCCTGCCCGCCACCACGTGGGAGGACCCCGCCCCGGCCGTGCCGCTGCTGTACCCGGCACAGGCCGGCGTCCACCTCGGGACCGACCGGCAGGGCCGCGCCGTCGCGCTGCCCGCGCCGGGGCCGGCGGGCATCCGCATCGCCGTCCTCGGGGAGTCGCTGTTCGGCCGGCTGTTCGCGCTGCGGCTCCTCGCCGTCGGCGCGTGCGTGACCGCGGCGACGCGTGCCCCGGCGCAGTGGGCCGGCATCCGGCAGGCGGCCGGCGACCGGCTCGTCATCGCCGGACACACCGGCGCCTGGCCGCCGCAGCCCGCCGCGCCGCCGACCGTCGACTCCGGGCCGCAGGCCCTCGTGTGCGACCTGCGGCGCGCCCCCCACACGGCGCTCGCGGCCGGGCCGTGGCGCACGGTCGTCCACGTGACGCGGACGGCGCCGCGGCGGTCGGCGTTCTGGGCGGCGGCGGAGGCCGTGCTGGCGCTGGACGCGCAGTTCGCCGACGCCGTGGAGCAGGTCCTCGGCACCGACGCGGCGCGTGTGGCGGCCGGGCTGACGCCGGGCGAGATCGTCGTCTTCCACCGCGGCGGCGGGTGCGACGTCCTGCGCCCGGACATCTCGCCGGGCGAGACGGCGCTGCTCACCCCGGGCCGCCCCCCGGCCTGATCCCGTGCCCCGCGCCGCTCCCGTACGGCCGCGCGGGGCGCGCGGGACGTCCGGGCAGAATGGGGCGCATGGATCTGCGCATCTTCACCGAACCCCAGCAGGGCGCCTCGTACGACACCCTCCTGACCGTCGCCAAGGCCACCGAGGACCTGGGCTTCGACGCCTTCTTCCGCTCCGACCACTACCTGCACATGGGCGACGGCGACGGCCTCCCGGGCCCGACCGACGCCTGGATCACCCTGGCCGGCCTCGCGCGGGAGACCAGCCGCATCCGGCTCGGCACGCTGATGACGGCCGCCACGTTCCGGCTGCCCGGCGTGCTGGCGATCCAGGTGGCGCAGGTCGACGCCATGTCCGGCGGTCGGGTCGAACTGGGCCTGGGCGCCGGCTGGTTCGCCGAGGAGCACACGGCGTACGGCATCCCGTTCCCGAAGGCCAAGTTCCCGCGCCTGGAGGAGCAGCTCGCGATCGTCACCGGGCTGTGGGCGACGCCGGTGGGGGAGACGTTCTCCCACGAGGGCGAGCACTACCGGCTCACCGACTCGCCCGCGCTGCCGAAGCCGGCGCAGGCGAAGGTCCCGGTGCTGATCGGCGGCATGGGCAAGGAGACGACGCCGCGCCTGGCCGCCCGTTACGCGGACGAGTTCAACATCCCGTTCGGGTCGGTCGAGGACAGCGCCGCGCAGTTCGGGCGGGTGCGGGAGGCGGCCGAGAAGGCGGGGCGCGCCCCCGGTGACCTGGTGTACTCCAACGCGCTCGTGGCCTGCGTGGGCAAGGACGACGCGGAGGTCGCACGGCGCGCGGCGGCCATCGGGCGCGACGTGGAGGAGCTGAAGCGCAACGGTCTCGCCGGCACGCCGGGTGAGGTCGTGGAGCGGATCGGCCGGTTCGCCGAGATCGGCTCGTCCCGCATCTACTTCCAGATCCTCGACCTGTCCGACCTCGACCACCTCGACGTGATCGCGTCGCAGGTCGCGCCGCAGCTTTCGTGACCGGGGCGCCGCACGCCGCCGCCTTGCCGCTCGGGGACCGCGCGGTGGTCCTCGACGGCGGGCTGTCCGACGAGCTGGCCGCCCGGGGGCACGACCTGTCGGGCGGCCTGTGGACGGCGCGGCTCCTCGCCGAGGACCCCGGCGCGCTGCTCGCCGCGCACCGGGCGTACCTGGCGGCGGGCGCCGAGGTGCTGACGACGGCCAGCTACCAGGCGTCGTTCGGCGGGTTCGCGCGGTGGGGCGCGGACCGCGCGGCGGCGGAGCGGCTGTTCGGGGAGAGCGTCCGGCTCGCCAGGCGGGCGGCGGCGGGGCGGCGGGCGTGGGTGGCGGCGTCGGTCGGGCCGTACGGCGCGGTCCTCGCGGACGGCGGGGAGTACCGGGGCCGGTACGGGCTGTCCGTCGCCGAGCTGACGCGCTTCCACCGGCCGCGCATCGAGGCGCTTGCTGCGGCGGGACCCGACGTCCTGGCGCTGGAGACCGTGCCGGACGTGGACGAGGCGGAGGCGCTGCTGCGGGCCGCCGAGGGCTGCGGGGTGCCGGTGTGGCTGTCGTACACGGTCGCCGGCGGCCGTACGCGGGCCGGGCAGCCGCTCGCCGATGCGTTCGCCGTGGCGGCGGGGAACGCGCAGGTGCTCGCGGTGGGGGTGAACTGCTGCGCGCCCGGCGAGGTGGCCCCGGCCGTGCGGCTCGCGGCGGAGGTGACGGGCCGGTCGGCCGTCGCGTATCCGAACAGTGGTGAGGCGTGGGACGTGGAGCGCGGGCGGTGGCACGGTCCCGCGGGCCTTGCCGGGGATGCGGCGGGGGAGGCGGCCGTGGCGTGGCGGGCGGCGGGCGCCCGGCTGATCGGGGGGTGCTGCCGGGTGGGTCCCGCGGCGATCGCCCGGATGGCGGCGGCGCTCGCGGCGTGAGCGGTCCGACCATCGGCGGGCGGAAAGCGACTTTGGATGACTGTGCGCAAGGGGGGCGGCGGCCTACGGTCGTGGTGTCGGTGACGCCCGGTGGAAAAGCTTCGGGCGGGCCGTGGGCACAGCAGGGGAGGAGGGTCGTGATGAGCGGCGTCGAGAGGTGGAGCGACGGCGGGCCGGGCGACGGCAGCGGCATCGGGGGCACGGTGCTCGGGCTGCCGCGCGCGGACCGGGCGGTGCTCGTCGTCGGCGGCCCGCTCCTCGGCGTTCTCGTCGGCGCCGTCCTGCCCCCGGTCGCGGACTGGGCGGTGTCCCTGCCCCATGTCCCGATGCGGGCGCCGCTGGAGTTCGCCGCCTCGTGGCGCAGCGGATGGTCGGCCGTCGTGGCCGGCTGCGCGGGGCTGCTCGCCGGCCTCGGCCTGGCCGTCGTCGCCGTGGCGACCAGTCTCAAGGTCACCGTGACGGACGCCGCGCTGAGCATCCGGCGGGACGAGGATGTGCGCGCCATAGGCAGGGCCGAGGTCGAGGCCGTCTTCCTCGACGGGAAGCGGCTGGTCGTGCTCGACGGCGCGTCCCGCCATCTGCTGCGGGAGGTGACGGAGGCCCGGCCCGCCGACGTGGCCCGTGCGTTCACCGCCCACGGCTACCCCTGGCTCGACGCCGACCCCTACGCGGACCTGTACCGGCGCTGGGTGCCCGGGACGCCCGACCTGCCCACCGGGGCGCACGCCCTGCTGAAGGCGCGGGAGGCGGCCCTCGGCAAGCGCGCCCACGACGACGCCCGCGAGCTGCGCGAGGGCGTCGAGGCCCTGGGCTTCACCGTCCGGGAGGAATCCGGCCGGCAGTTCTGGCGCCCCCTGGTGCTCCCATGAGGCGGACCCACCGGCAGGACCGGATCACCGACGCCCTCTGCGTCGTCCTGGCGCTGTGCCTGGGCGCGGCTCTCGCCGCGGAGGCGGTGGACAGCGGCCGGCAGGGGCCGCCCTGGTACGTGCTGCTGTGCCTGGCGCTGACCATGGGGAGCTGTGTCGTCCTGTGGTGGCGCCGTGGCCGGCCCGTCGCCGTCGCCGTCCCGGTCGTCGTGGCCTCGGCGGTGACCGACTGGGGGGCCGGCGCCGTGCTGGTGGCCGTGTTCACCGTGGCCGTGCACCGGCCGTGGCGCCAGGCGGCCGCCGTCTTCTGCGGCGCCGTCGCCGCCTCCGGCGTCTTCGGGGCGCTGCGGCCCGACCCGGCCCTCACCGCGGAGGGTCTCGGGGTGGCCGGGCAGGTGGTGGCCGTCGTCCTGGTGACCGCTGTGGCCACCACCCCGTTCGCCGCCTGGGGGATGGTCGTCCGCGCGCGCCGCGAGGTCGTGGACTCGCTCCGCGACCGGGCCGAGCGCGCCGAGGCGGAGGCGGCGCTGCGGGCGGAGCAGATCCGCGGCCGGGAGCGCGAGCACATCGCCCGCGAGATGCACGATGTGCTGGCCCACCGCATCACGCTGCTCAGCCTGCACGCGGGCGCGCTGGAGGTCCGGCCCGACATGGCGCGGGAGCAGGTCGCCGCCGTCGCCGGCACCATCCGCGCGAGCGCCCACCAGGCGCTGGAGGACCTCCGCGAGATCCTCGGCGTCCTGCGGGCGGGGCCGGATACCGCGGTGCGTCCGCAGCCGGGCGTCGGCGAGATCGCGGCGCTGGTCGCCGAGGCGGTGGCGGCCGGCGCGCCCGTCGCCCTGGAGGACCGGCTGCCGGCCGGCGCGGCCCCTGCGCCCGCCGTCGGCCGCACGGCCTACCGCGTCGTCCAGGAGGGCCTGACCAACGCCCGCAAGCACGCGCCGGGCTGTCGCGCCGATGTGCTGCTCGACCGCTCGGCGGACGGCCGGCTGCTCGTGCGGGTGACCAACCCCCTGGCCGATCCCGGGGCGCCGGTGTCCGTGCCCGGCGGGCAGGCGGGTCTCGTCGGGCTGGGGGAGCGGGTGCGGCTCGCGGGCGGCCGCCTCGAGCACGGCGTCCATCGCCACCCGGGCGGCGGCGTCGTCTTCCGATTGGAGGCGTGGTTGCCGTGGACGGAGTGATCCGCGTGGTCGTCGCGGACGACGACGCGCTGGTGCGGGCCGGCCTGGTGCTGATCCTGGGCGCCGACCCGGGCATCGAGGTGGTGGCCGAGGCCGGGGACGGCGAGGCGGCCGTCGCGGCGGTCCGCGCGCACCGGCCGGATGTCGTGCTGATGGACATCCGGATGCCCCGGATGGACGGCCTGGCCGCCACCGAGGCGGTGCGGGCGGGCGGCGCGGGGCCGGCCGTCGTCGTCCTGACCACGTTCAACACCGACGCCCATGTCCTGGGGGCGCTGCGGGCGGGGGCGAGCGGCTTCCTGCTGAAGGACGTGCCGCCCACCGACTTCCTGAACGCCGTCCGGACCGTGGCCCGGGGCGAGTCGATGCTCTCCCCGGCCGTCACCACCCGCCTGATCGGCCATGTGCTCAGGGGCGGCGGGGACACGGAGCGGGACCGGCGCGCCCGCCGGGCACGCTCGGCGCTCGCCGCGCTCAGCGACCGCGAGCGGGACGTCGCCCTCGCCGTCGGCCGCGGCGGGTCGAACGCGGACATCGCCCGGGAGCTGTTCATGTCCGTGCCCACGGTGAAGACGTACGTGTCCCGCATCCTCGGCAAGCTGGAGTGCGACAACCGCGTCCAGGTCGCCATCCTCGTGCACGAGGCCGGGCTCGGCGACGCGGGGAGCGCCGGCGGCCCGGCCGGGGAGCGGGGATCCGTCAGGTGAGGGTGGCGACCATGAGGGCCTTGATGGTGTGCAGCCGGTTCTCGGCCTGGTCGAAGACGACCGACCGGTCCGACTCGAACACCTCGTCCGACACCTCCAGGTGCGTGAGCCCGTGCCGGGTGTGCACCTGCCGCGCCACCTCGGTGCCCAGGTCGTGGAAGGCGGGCAGGCAGTGGAGGAACTTGGCGTCCGCCTTCCCCGTGGCGTCCAGCACGTCGGCGGTCACGGCGTACGGGCGCAGGAGCGCGATCCGCTCGTCCCACATCTCCGCCGGTTCGCCGAGCGACACCCACACGTCCGTGGTGACGAAGTCGGCGCCCCGCACGCCCTCGGTCACGTCCTCCGTCAGGGTCACCCGGGCACCCGTCCGCTCGGCGAGCCGCCGGGCCTCGGCCCGGACCGCCTCGTCCGGCCACAGCGCGCGGGGGCCACGATCCGCACGTCCATGCCGAGGAGGGCGCCGGTGACGAGGTAGGAGTTGCCCATGTTGTTGCGGGCGTCGCCGAGGTAGGCGAAGGCGAGCCGCTCCACCGGGCGGCCCCCGCCGTGCTCCAGCATCGTCAGCACGTCCGCCAGCATCTGCGTCGGGTGCCAGTCGTCCGTCAGGCCGTTGTAGACCGGCACGCCGGCGTGGGCGGCCAGCTCCTCGACGGTCGCCTGCGCCTTCCCCCGGTACAGGATCGCGTCGAACAGCCTGCCGAGGACCCGGGCCGTGTCCTTCGGGGACTCCTTGTAGCCGATGTGGGAGCCCGCCGGGTCGAGGTAGGTGGTGGACGCGCCCTGGTCCGCCGCGCCGACCTCGAAGGACGTGCGCGTCCTCGTGGAGCTCTTCTCGAAGATCAGCGCGATGTTCTTCCCGCGCAGCCGCTGCTCCTCCGTGCCGGAGCGGCGGGCGGCCTTCAGCTCGCCGGCGAGGGACACCAGGGACAGGAACTCCTCGGCGGAGAGGTCGAGCTCTCTGAGGAGGTGGCGGCCAGTGAGGTTCGAGGCCATGACGGCTCCGTAGGTCGGACGGCTGGGGCAGAAATGGAAGTATATACATCAGGCCACATGGTTATGCAGGGTGGTGGGTGCGTCACACGGCGTCCCGCTCCACCGGGCAGCTCATGCACCGCGGACCGCCCCGCCCCGGCCCAGCTCGCTCCCCGGGATTTCCAGCACCTCGAAGCCCTGCGCCCGCAGATGCTCGTTCGCCGTCACGGTCCGCTCGTACGCGATCACGACGCCCGGCTCCACCGCCAGCACGTTGCAGCCGTCGTCCCACTGCTCGCGCTCCGCCGCGTGCACGTCCTGCCACGGCGTCAGCACCCGGATGCGGTCGAGGCCCAGCGCCGCCGCGATCGCCCGGTGCATGTGCTCGGGCGCGTGGTCCGTGACCGCCAGCTCACTCCCGCCCGCACCCGGCTCGATGGTGTAGGAGCGCAGCATTCCGAGCCCCGCGTACTGGGTGAACGTCTCCCCGTCCACCATGGTCAGCACCGTGTCCAGGTGCATGAAGGCCCGCCGCTTCGGCAGGTCGAGCGCGACGATCCGCCGCGCCGAGCCGGCGGCGAACAGCCGCCGCGCCAGCAGCTCCACCGCCTGCGGCGTGGTCCGCTCGCTCATCCCGACGAGGACCGCGCCGTTCCCGATCACCAGCACATCACCGCCCTCGATCGTCGACGGCTGCGCACCGTGCCCCTCCGCCCAGTACCGGAACCCGCCGCCGTCCCCCGCGTGCCCCGGCCCTCGCCCGCGAACAGCGGGTGGTGGCCGTACACCGCCTCGAAGTGCACGCTCTCCCGCTGCCGCGCCGGCCAGCGCATCGCGTTGATCGCCACCCCGTCGTAGACCCACGCCGACGCGTCCCGCGTGAACAGGTGGTTCGGCAGCGGCGGCACCAGGAAGTCGTCGGGGGCCATCACATGGAACCGCACCGAGACCGGCTCCGGGTGCCGCTCAAGGTACTCCCGCTTGGTCATCCCCCCGATCAGCGCCTCGGCCAGCTCCCGCGTCGGGAGCCCGTCGAACGCCGCACGCAGCCGGCCGGTCGCCAGCGGCCCGTACTCCCGCTCGTCGAACACCCGGTCGAGCACCAGCGCGCGGGCCGCGGGGACCTCCAGCGTCCGTGCCAGCAGATCGCCGAACAGCAGCACCTCCACCCCCCGCTCCCGCAGCACCCCGGCGAACACGTCGTGCTCCTCCTGCGCCCGCCGCACCCACAGCAGGTCGTCGAAGAGCAGGTCGTCCTTGTTGCTCGGCGTGAGCCGCTTGAGTTCCAGGCCGGGCCGGTGCAGGATCACGCGGCGCAGCCGTCCGGTCTCCGAGTCGACGTGGAAGGTCATGCCCCCATTGGACCACCGGGACCGCGTCCGGCCGGGATCCGCGGAAAAAGCATTCGCACATGCATTGTCGTGCCCACGATCCCCGGGCAGGATTCCCCCGTGGCAGCAGCGCGCGAGAACACCGCTCCCGACATCACCCCCACCACCCGCTGGCGGCTCATCGGCCCCGGCCTGGTCGTCGCGGCCACCGGCGTGGGCGCCGGCGACCTGGTGGCCACCGCCGTGGCCGGCGAACGGTTCGGCTACACACTCGTCTGGGCGGCCGTCCTCGGCTGCCTGATCAAGATATCCCTGGCCGAGGCCACCGGCCGCTGGCACCTGGCCACCGGCCGCACCATGTTCGACGGCTGGCAGTCCCTCGGCCGCTGGGCCGTCTGGTACTTCGCCGTCTACTGCGTCATCTGGGGCTTCGTCTACGGCGCGACCGCCATGTCGTCGAGCGGCCTGCCGCTGGCGGCGCTGTTCCCCGACGGGCCGTCACTGCGCACCTGGGGCATCCTGACCGGGCTGCTCGGCCTGGTCTGCGTCTGGTTCAACCGGTACGCGGTCGTCGAGAAGCTGATGATGGTCTTCGTCGGCGTCATGTTCGTCGTGGTCGTCGGCATCGCGATCCGCGTCGCGCCCGACCTCGGCGCGCTCGGCGCCGGCCTGTGGCCCACCCTGCCGGACGGCTCCGTGCTCTACACGCTCAGTCTCATGGGCGGCGTCGGCGGCACCATCACCCTCGCCGCGTACGGCTACTGGGTCACCGCCAAGGGCTGGACCGGCCCCCGCTGGATCCCCATGATGCGGCTGGACAACCGCGTCGCCTACGCCACGACCGGCCTGTTCGTCGTCGCGATGCTGATCATCGGCGCCGAGCTGCTGCACTCCGCCGACGTCGCGCTGGCCAAGGGCGACCGGGGGCTGCTGGACGTCGGCGACGTCCTGGAGGACCGGTTCGGCGGGGCCACGGCGAAGCTGTTCCTGGTCGGCTTCTTCGCCGCCTCGTTCAGTTCGGTGATCGGCGTCTGGCACGGCGTGAGCCTGCTGTTCACGGACTTCGTCGGCCGGCTGCGCCCCGACGTGTCGGCGCGCGCCGCGTCGGACCGGGAGGGCGACCGGGAGAAGTCCTGGCCCTTCCGCGCCTACCTGCTGTGGCTGACGTTCCCGCCGATGGCGCTGCTGTGGCTGGACCAGCCCATCGGCCTCATCATCACCTACGGCGTGCTCGGCGCGTTCTTCATGCCGTTCCTCGCGCTGACGCTCCTGTGGATGCTGAACACCGACCGCGTCGCGAGGGAGTGGCGCAACGGCGTCCTGAGCAACGTGATGCTGGGCGGGGCGGGCGTCCTGTTCGTGGTGCTGTGCGTGCAGCAGGTGCGCGACCTGCCCTGGTGACCCGAGTCGGCGGGCCTCCGGCTCGGGTCACCAGCGGTCGCGCCCGCCCCCGCGTCGGTCGTCGCGCTCGTCCCACCAGGGGTCGTCCGGTCCGCGCCGGTTCGCCGTGATGGCGGCGAGCGGCGGGATCGCGGCGGCCACCACACACATCCCGATGGCCAGCGGCACCGACCACAGGCGCACCAGTGCCCCGGCCCCGACGAACAGGAGGAGACACACCGTCATCAGGGCGAAGTACCTGCGGCGCCTGCGTGCGTACATGCGTCCGACAGTAGACGCGCGCCCCCGGGCGGGGGCGCGCGAAACTCAGGACACGAAGGGCGCGGCCACCAGATACGGCAGGCTGCCGGCCAGCAGCCCCGCGAAGACGACGGTGGCCGTCATCGTGGCGGCACCGTCCTGCGCCCGCCGCGCGAGCAGCCCCGTCGCCACGAGCCCGGCGGCCCCGGCCAGCAGCTCCCACAGGACGAGATAGGGCGAGAGCAGCGCGGCCGCCAGGAAGACGGCGGCGAACAGATAACGTGCCCGCCGCGATGTCCTGCGGTCGATCCGGTGGTCCATCCGGTTGTCCAGCGCGTGATCCATGGTCGGACTCCTCAGCGTCGCCGGTCGTTCGCCGTTTTTCACATCCCCTCCCCACGAAACCGTCACCTCATGCCCGGGACCGGAATCGACCGGAGGCGCGCACTCCGGAACGGAACGGGACCCGTTCACGGACGAACCGGGTGCCCACCGCGACCGGACGACGCGGTCAGAACGCACGCCGCCCGTCCCGTCCACCGGTGGAGTGCTCTCGCGGGCGGATGCCCAGTGGCCCGGCCGTTCACCGCGTGGTGTCGGGAGCGCAGCAGGCGCAGCCGGCCGTGCGTTCGGCTCCTCCGCTCCGTTCCGCCGCTCCCGGCGGGACGGAGCAGCAGGAGTCCCCGTGCCAGGCGTCGACACCCTCCTTGACGGCCAGGGCGGCTATCGCGAGCGCCGCGACCGGGTCAGCCCAGGACCAGCCCAGGGCGGCGTTGGCCAGGAGCCCCGCCAGCAGCACGGCGGACAGGTAGGTGCACAGCAGCGTCTGCCTCGAATCGGCGACCGCCGAGGCCGAGCCGAGTTCCCGGCCGGCGCGTCGCTGGGCGGCCGACAGGAGCGGCATCACGACCAGGGAGGCGGCGGCGAGCACGATGCCGGGGCCGGAGGCGTGCGTCTCCTGATCGCCGGTCAGCGTGCGGACGGCGTCGAACGCCACGCAGGCGGCCAGTGCGAAGAACGCGACCGCGATGACCCGCAACGCGCGCGCCTCGCGTGCCTCGCGCACCGCGGGGTCGGTTGCCGAGAACTGCCAGGCGACCGCGGCGGCCGAGGAGACCTCGACCACCGAGTCGAGGCCGAAGCCGATCAGCGCGGACGAGGAGGCGACGGCGCCCGCGGTGATGGCGGCGACCGCCTCGACGACGTTGTAGGTGATGGTCGCCGCCACCAGCCACCTGATCCGCCGCGCCAGGACTGCCCGCCGCGCGGGTGACGGCCCGACCGTCAGGGGCATGGGTATGCCCGTCATCAGCAGCAGCCCTTCTCCTCCGCGTCCCGGCACGTGCGGTCCGCCGCCACCGCCACCACGGCGGCGCGCAGGTCGTCCAGCGCGTGCCCGAGCCGTTCGTCGGCCAGTTCGTAGCGGGTGCGCCGGCCCACCGGGACGGCGACGACCAGGCCGCAGTCCCGGAGGCAGGCCAGGTGGTTCGACAGCCTCGTGCGGGAGATCCCCAGCCGGTCGGCCAGGTCGGACGGGTGGGCGGGCGCCTCGCGCAGCGCGAGCAGCAGCCGGCAGCGGATCGGGTCGGCCAGCGCGCGACCGAACCGCGCCAGCACCTCGATGTCGGGAGCAATGGTCAGCACCCCGGTCACGTTAGTACACGAAAGCCTGAATTCATAGATTGATGGATCGTCCGGCGCCGACGGCCCCGGACACGCGCCGTTCCGCCGGGGCGGGTCCGGCGCGGGCGCCGGCGGGCGGTACGCGTCCGGGGCTCATGTCCGCGTCCCCGCGCCGCCCGGCGCTCTTGTGCGCTGTCGCGAAGGATGCGAACCCGGGAATGCCCTAGAGCGGGAGTTCCCATCGGCCGATGGGCGACACGTAGGGGCGTGACGGCATGGGCGGGATCGTCGCGGGCATCGCGGGGGAATCGGCCGCGACCGGGGAAGCCGTGGTCACGGACACGCTGCGCATGCTGCTGACCGTGCTGTGCGGGTTCTTCTGGACACTCACCTACGTGCTGGCGATCCGGACGGGCGTACGGGACCGCACCTACGCCGTCCCGATCGTCGCACTCGCGATGAACATCTGCTGGGAGTTCCAGTTCGTCTTCGTCCGGTCCACCGCGCACACGGCCGCCGCGACCGGCACCGCCCAGGCCGAGATCCTGATCGGCGCGGTCTGGTTCGTCGTCGACTGCGGACTCCTGTACACCGTGCTGCGCTTCGGCCCCCGCGAGTTCCCCTACCTCACGCACGGCCGGTTCATCGCCGCCTTCATCGCCGTGCTGGCCCTCGCCTACGCGGGACTCGACATTGCCGCCCGGCAGTACGACGACGGCAAGGCCGTCCTGACCAGCTACGGCATGAACGTCGCCATGTCCGGCCTCTTCCTCGCGATGCTCGCCGCACGGCGTTCGAGCCGGGGCCAGTCGCTCGGCATTGCCGCCGCCAAGCTCGTCGGCACCGCGGCGGCCTGCGCCGGCTGGTACCTGGACCCGTCCACCCACCCGGGACCCTGGCTGCCCTTCTGCTCGATCGCCTGCCTCCTGCTGGACCTCGCCTACCTCCTCGCGCTCTCCGCCGTCATCCGGGCGGAGCGGGGGCCGGCCGCGCGCACGCGCCAGGCCCCGCTTCCGGGGACCGCCGTGACAGCGCCTCCGGAAGGGACCGACGTCACATGACCGCAAGCAGTCCCGCACCCTTCGTCCCGGCCTTCACGACCGAGCCGCTGACGGACAACTGCGACCGCATCCTCAAGAGGGGGGACCACGCCCTGATCGGGGTGTCCCCGGGGAACAGCTACTTCAGCGAGAGCCGCATCACGGGACTCCTGACCTGGGCCGCCGCCCGCTGCCGCGCCGTGCACGTCATGATCCCGGACTCCGCGTTCACCCACACGCTGCTGGCCCTCGGGTACTCGCCCGGGCGGGCGCGGCGCAAGACGTCCTCCGAGGCGTCCCGCATCCGCAACCGGGTCGAACGCGCCGCGGCGGCCGCCGCGCTGCGCCCGGGCACCCTGACGGTCTTCCGGCTCGCCGAGATCGAGGCGTCGGCCGTCTACCGGGACCTGCTGCGGCGGGCGCAGGAGGCGTACCGCGACGACGCGGCGACCCGCGACAGCGTCGCGCGCGTCGTCGCACCGGTCCTCCGGGGCCATCTGGACGGTGCGAGCCCGACGGCCGATCAACTGGACGAGGCCGCCGCCTACCTGCTGGCGGAGACGCCTCTCCTCCTGGACACGCCGGGCCTGCTGGGCGTGCCGAGCTCGGCGGGGATCTACCACCGGCACGTGGCGTTCATCGACGACATCTACGCGGGGAAGGTGGCGCTGAGCCGGAGCGAGCGGCAGGCGTTCATCGTGACCCGGCCCGCCTCATGAGCGCCCGCGAACTCGACCTCGCCGGCATCCGCGAGCCGCTGCTGCGGGCGGCGTTCACCCGCTGCGAAACGATTCTTCGCACGGACGACCACGCGGCGCACTCCTGGCTGCGGAACCGCCTGCGCCCCGCCGTACGGCCGTACTGGGACGCGATGATCGCCTTCTGCGGCCACGCCGACGACCTGGCGGACGCGCCCGGCGTCGCTCCGGCGACGCGCCGGCGCCGGTACGACGCGTTCGCCGCTTCGTTCTTCCGCGTCCTGGCGGCCGGCGACACGGCGCTCGCCGGGCCGGACGACGGCGACGACACCGGCGCGGGCCGTCTCGTCTCCCTCGCCTTCGCGCACTTCGCACGGACGTGGCGGCTGGACGAGGCGGGCATCCGCGAGGCGAGCCGGGCGCTGCGCGCCGACATGGACCGCTCCGCCTACCCCACGCTGCGTGAGCTGGAGACGTACATGCACGGGGTGAGCGGGCAGCCGTCGCGCTGGCTCGCCGTCCTGCTGGAACCGGACGGCCGTCCGCCGTCGCGCGCGGCACAGCACGCCGCCGTCTCGTGGGGATTCGGGCTGCAGACGCTCGACTTCGTCCTCGACGTCGAGGAGGACACCCGCGTCGGCAAGGTGTACTTCCCGCTCGACGACCTGAGCGCGTGCGGACTCGGCCGCGACGACCTGGTGCGCGCCGTCGCCGCCCGGCGCGCCACCGGCCCGCTGCGCCGGGTCGTGGGAGCGCAGGTGGACCGCGCCCGTGCCTACTTCGCCACCGCCGGACGATGGCTCGCGGACGGGGACCGTCCGGGCTGGGCCCCGGTGCGCGCGTCACTGGCCGAGGGACTGCGCACGGCGGACCACATCGAGCGCTGCAACTACGACATCTTCCGCGCGACGACCTCACGGGACACGTGACAGGGCGCACCACGGACCCCGGGCACGAGCGGCCCCGGGTACGGGAAGTTCCGTTCCCGGCCCGCCGGAAGTCCGTGCCCGGAACCTCTTGCGCAATGGTCAAGAAACGTTGACCATTGGTCGCATGCCCACCGACGACCGTCCCGGGACGTTCCACGTCACCACCGACGAGCAGCTCCGCGCCGTCTCCAACCTCACCCGCCACCGCATCATGGCGGTGCTCCGCTTCGAACCCGCGACGATCACGCAGATCGCCGAACGGGTCGGCCTCGCGAAGGGGAGTTCCAGCTACCACGTGCGGCTGCTGGAGCGGGCCGGCCTCGTGAAGGTGGTGCGGACACGGAAGGTGCGGGGAGTCACCGAGCGGTACTACGCGATGGCCGCGCCGGAGATCGAGCTGCCGGACCCCGGCGAAGGAGGGCCGGACATGCTGATGCGCCACGCGGTGGCCGACCTGGAGGCGTCGCCCGCGGACGGCGAACGGCACGTCCGGATGGCTCATCTGCGGCTCACCGACGAGCAGTTCGCGGAGCTGGGAGCGCGGCTCCAGGCGCTGGCGGACGAGTACAGGGAACGGTCCGACCCGTCGCTCCCGGACACGTCGCTCGTCTTCGCGCTATTCCGCCCGGCACGGCGCGAGCAGGCCGAGGAGGACGCCGAGTGACCGCGGACATGAGCAAGCTGCCCACAGGGTTCGGACGCCTGTGGACCGCCCAGACGGTGTCCTCGCTCGGCGACGGGGTGTCGCACGCCGCGCTGCCCCTGATCGCGCTGACGCTGACACGGGATCCGATGGCGCTCGCCGTCGTCACCGCCGCCGGAACGCTGCCGTGGCTGCTCTTCGGCGTGCTCGGCGGCGCGCTGGTGGATCGCTGGGACCGTCGGCGCACCATGTGGGTCGCGGACGCGGCGCGCGCGGTGCTGCTCGTGATACCGGCGGCAGCGGCCGCGCTCGACGTGCTGAGCATTCCGCTGCTCGCGGCCGTCGCCTTCCTGCTCGGCCTCGGCGGGCTGTTCTTCGACACGGCCGCCACGGCCTACCTGCCGGACCTGCTCCGCCGCGACCCCGCGCTCCTGGAGCGCGCCAACTCCCGCCTGCGCGGCGCCCAGACCGCCATGTCCGGATTCGCCGGGCCACCGGCGGGCAGCGCGCTGCTCGCGCTCGGGCGGGCGGTTCCACTGCTCACCGACGCGGTGTCGTTCCTGTTCTCCGCGCTGCTCGTCCGTACGCTGCCCGCCGTGCCCCGGCCCGTGCCCGAGGTCCGCGAGTCGCTGCTCCGGCAGGCGCGGGTCGGAGCCTCGTACGTCTTCCGTGACCGTCTGCTGCTCGGCCTCGCGCTCCGCCCGGCGGTCGGGAACGTCGCCTTCCTCGCCGTGGAGACCGTCCTCGCCCTCTTCGCGCACGACCACCTGGGCATCGGCACGCAGGGCTTCGGCCTGCTCCTCACGGCGGAGGCCGCCGGCGGCCTGCTCGGCGCGGGCATCGCCTCCCGCCTCGGCCGGCGGCTCGGCACGGGCGCGGCGCTGACCTGCACGGCCGCGGTCGAGGGGCTTGCCGTCCTGGGCCTGGCCGGCGCCCCGAACCCGTACGCCGCCGGGCTGGCGCTCGCCGTCTGCGGGGCCGGCATGGGCGCCACGATGGTGCTCGCGCCCTCCCTGCGGCAGGCGATCGTCCCCGCCCACCTGATGGGCCGGGTCGCCTCCACCTCCCGCATGCTGGCCATGTGCGCCGCCCCCGTCGGAGCCTTCGTCGGCGGCTGGCTGGCCACCGCCTACGACATCCGCACCCCGCTCTACGCCGCCGCCGGTCTCCTTCTCACCATGACGGCCGTCACGGCGTCCATGACCAGCAACCGCCGGGTCGAGGCGGCGCTGCGTGCCGCCGCCCCGGACCGGGCGGTGACCGAGGAGCCCGCCCTGGCGAGCGCGCCCGACCCGGTGTGACGCCGAGTCGGGTCCGGGCACCGGACGGCAGCCGTATCCCGTCCGCCGGCGAGCGGCGTCTTCCGCACCGCACCCGCTCGCGCCCGGAGAGGTCCGTGGGTGCGGGAGAACTCGCGGGTCGGCCCGTCAGTCGGGCGAATCCGTTGGAAGGGCCGCGAGGCGGCGGGCTTCGGCGGCGACCTGGTCCACGGTCCTGTCGCCGTAGTCGAGGGTGTCGTACTCGTCGTCGAGTTCGGCGAGGCGCTCGGTCAGGGGCAGCTCATGTCCGTGATGCCGGTGGACCCAGGAGGTGAACTCCCGGGGAGTGAACTCCCCGGAGAGCGTGCGGCGGGCGAGTGCGCGGGCGGCGGCTTCGTGACCGGCCCTGCTGGCGACCGGATGGAAGGTGAGGCCGAGTTCGCCGAGTGCGGCGGGAAGCAGGTCGTGGACGTCGTGGACCGCCTCGGCGCGCGTGCAGGCGGCGAGGATCCGGAGGCCAGGGGTGTCGAGTCCGGCGACAAGCGCATCACAGGCGGCGTTCACCACATCGATCGCTGTGATCTCCCCCATGCTCCAGAGGGCGGCATGGTCCTGCAGGGCGATCGCTGCGGATTCGGTCGACGTAACTCGGCCAGGTTCCCTTCGCTACGCGTCCGGGGCGAGCGGATTTCATCGACGGTGTCGCTCGGCGGCTCGTTCCGGCAGTCGGTCGGGCCCGTGCGGCAGGGCCTCTCTGCAAGCCGCCGGTGCGATGGCCGAGCAGCGGGGCGGAGGCCGCGATGCCGTGTCTGGTGGGAGCGCGCCCAAGCCGAAGGGGTGCTTGCCGGGGCCGTCGATGGCGCTCGACCGGGACGTGCGTTCATTGAAAGTTGACCTTTGTGGTCCGGTGATTCCCGATGGCGCTGCTTTGCTCCGGCCGCCCCACGTGTGACCCGGATGGTCGGAGAGTGCCGTTGCGGCGAGCACGCCACGCTCTGCATCAGGTGGGACATCCGCTCCTGCGGACCGGTCGCCGCCGCGCCAGCCCTTCGCTCGAAGTGTCTCCGAAGGCAGATGAATCACGTGCGCGAAGAATGTTTAACGAGGGGCTCATGGTGTACGAACTCTCCTTTGTTGCACGAGTATTGACGTGATTTCAGCGCCCGCCCTACTGTCCCCCACGGCTCATGGAAGCGCTCCCACGGGGAGGTGGCATGCGACCGCGACTACGTCAGGACGTCAGATTCGCCGAGGGCACGGACGGGGACGTCCTCGTCCACGGCGACAACGGAAGCTGCACCCTCCGGGGCCGGGGCGCGTACCCGCTCCTGACCCGGCTGGCCCCGCTGCTGACCGGTGAACGCACCCTCGACGACCTCACCCGAGGGCTCCCCGGGCCGACACGGGACGTCATCACCGGGCTCGTGGACGCGCTCGCCGCCCAGGACTTCGTGGTGGACGCGCGCCCCGACCGCCCGCACACCCTCTCCGACGCCGAGACACGGACGTACGCCGACGAGATCGCGTTCATCGCCCACGCGGTGGACTCGCCCGAGCACCGCTTCGAGCGCGTGCGGCGCGCCCGCCTCGTCCTCGTGGCCCACGCCCCGGCGGCCGGCGCCGTGCTGGACGCCCTGGTCGGCGCGGCCCTCACGGCGGGGTGGCGCGACGTGCGCGTGGCCGGCGCCGATCCGCTCCGCGTCGAGGACATCGCGCGCCGCGCCCGGCGCGACCCCGCCCAGTCGGTCCGTGCCCTGCCGGCGGACACCGATCCGTTCGCCGCCCTTCCCGGCACGGTCGTCCTGCAGGTGGCCACGGAGACGGCCGACCTCGTCGACGGCTGCCGCGCCTGCCACCGCGGCGGCGCCGCCCTCGGGCAACTGCTCCTGCACCCCACCGAGGCGTGGCTGACGGAGGTCGGTCCACCCGCCCGCACACAGGCCGAGTCGGGCTGGCTCCGCCTGACCCCGCCCGCCGCCGGGGGACAGGCCGCGCCCGAGCTGCTGACCGGCTCCGTCCCGGCGCTGCTGGCAGGCCGGCTGACGCTCGCCGCGTTCTCCCACGTCACCGGCCTCGACAGACCCCGGCCGGCGGACGGTTCCCCGGCCGCCGTCCTGGTCCACGTGGACCTCCACAGCCTCGACTCCGTCCCCCACCGGGTGGTGCCCCATCCCTCGGCCGTCGCGGTCACGGCCCCCGCCCGGCGGTCGCCGTCCGGCGATGCGGAGATCCGCGCCCGGGTGGCGGAACTGGCCTCCCTGCCGCCCGTGCCGGCGGAGGAACTGCTGCGCCGCGCCGCCCCGCTCGTGGACGCCAGGACCGGACTGCTGCGCCTCCTCGACGAGGACGACCTCCCCCAGATCCCGCTCGCGGTGTGCCGCGCCGCGCTCGCGGACCGTGCCGCTCCCACGCTGCTCGGCTGGGGCACGGACCGTACGGAGGCACGCGCCCGCGCGGTCATGTCGGCCCTCGCCGCCCACGGGGTGGCCTCGGTGGACGGCGGCTCCGTCCTCGGCGTGGAGCCGGACACCGGCCGCCCGCGCGCCGTCCCCGCGAAGGCGCTGCGGGCCGTGGCGGGTACGGGCGTCGCGGGCGGCGCCACCTGGGCGGACGCACTGGCGGCGGCGCTGCGCGGAGCGTACGAGGGCGTGCTCGCGGAGCGCGTCGCGGCCGCCGGACCCACGGGACTCCCGCCGGCCGCGCCACTCCACGACGGCCTCACCGGACGGGCCGCCGAGCTGCGCCGCCTGCTCGCCGCCGCCGGCGCCGAGCCGTCGGTGCGGGACCTGACGCCGCCGCTCGGGCTGCCCGCGTTCGCCTTCCTCCAGGCCGGCCGGACGGTCGCGCTGACGTGCGCCGCCACACCGGACGACGCCGTCGCCGACGGTCTCGAACGGGTGCTGGCGCGCTGGCAGACCGGCGACGGCGCCGCGACGGCCGGACCGGTGCCGTGGCCGGTCGGCGGCGACCCGGCGGCCGCCGTCCCGGTGCTGGCCGAGGCCCTGCGGCGGGCGGGCCGTGTCCCGGTGGCCGTGCCGCTGGCGGACGGCCACGCGCTGCCGTTCACCGTGGCGGTGGTGAGCGCCGATGCCTGAGACGCCGAACGTTCCCGCTGCCCCGCACCGTGACGGCGGTGACGTCCGATGACCGGTACGACGAGTGCCGTGCGGGCCACGGCGGCGGGTGAACGCGCCGCGCCGGTGACCGCGCTGGCGGGCACGGGCCGTCTGCACACCGCGGTCCGCGCGGCCCTGCGCACCGCCGGCCACACGACGGTCCCCGCGACGGCGTCCCACGGCGCGTCCGCGCTCGTCGTGGTCGCCGACACCGAGCGGGTGGCCGCCCCCGCCGCGCCGGACGTGCCGTGGCTGCCGGTGCGGGTGGACACCGGGTGGGTGTGCGCCGGGCCGCTGGTCCGCCCCGGCCGCGCGGGCTGCCCGACCTGCGCCGAACGCCGCCGCGCCGTGAACCGCCCCGACGCGGCCGGCCGGCGCGCACTGCGTGAACGGTACGGCGCCGAGGTGACCGCCCGGCCGAACACCCTCCTCACCCCGCTCATCACCGCCACGGTCGCCGCGCTCGTCACCGACGACATCGACCGCCTGCGCCACGACGCCGCACCGCCCCGCACGGAGGGGGCCGTCCTGCGCGTCCGGCTGACGGACGGCCGCACTTCCCGCCACCTGCTGCTGCCCGACCCACTGTGCCCCGACTGCGGACGCCTGCCCGACGACCGGCCCGGCGCCGGCCGCCCCGAGCCGCGCCCCGTACGCCCCGCGCGCCCAGGCGGCCTCCGCGTCCGCGAACTCACCGGCCTCGAGGCCGAGCTGACCGGCCGCTACGTCGACGCCGAGACGGGCGTCGTGCAGTCCCTCGCCGACGGCCCCGACGGGGGAGCGGTCGCGGCCGTGGCACGGTTCCGCCCGGCGCTGGCCACCCGCGCGGGCCAGCACGGCTACGGCCGCGCCGCCGATCACGCCGCCGCGCGCCTCACCGCCCTGACCGAGGCCCTGGAACGGCTCGCCGGCATCCGTCCGCGCGGCCGTCGCACCGCCGTCCGGGCCGCGTTCGCCGACGTCGCCGACACGGCGCTCGACCCCCGCGCGCTCGGCGAGTACCCGGACGACTGGTACGACCGGCCCGGCGCACCGTTCGCCCGCTTCGACCCCGACCGGCCCGTCCCCTGGGTGTGGGGCTGGTCCTTCGCGCAGGGCCGGCCGCTGCTCGTGCCCGAGGCGTACGCGTACTACGGCCCCCGCCCCGCCGCCGAGCGGGCGCACCTCTACGAGACGTCGAACGGCTGCGCCCTCGGCGGCAGCCTGACGGAGGCGATCCTCCACGGCCTGCTGGAGGTCGCGGAACGGGACGCGTTCCTGACCACCTGGTACGCCCGGCTGCCCGCGCCCCGCGTCGATCTCGACGCGGCCGCCGACCGGCGCGTCCCCGTCACCGCCGAGCACATCGGGCAGCGTCTCGGCTACGAGGTGACGGCCTTCGACACGACCCTGGAGCAGGGCGTGCCGGCGCTGTGGGTGGTGGCCGTCGACCGGGCGCGCGGCGCCGGCGGACGGCCCGCCCTGATGTGCGCCGCCGGCGCCCACCCCGACCCGGAACGCGCCCTGCTCGGCGCCCTCGTCGAACTCGGCCCCGCTCTCGCCGGCCTGCTCCGCCGCTACGACGCCACGGCGGCCGCACGCCTGGTGGCGGACGCCGACGCGGTGCACGGAATGGACGACCACGCCCTCCTGTACGGGCACCCGGACGCCGCCCGCCGGCTCGGCTTCCTCCCGTTCGACGGCCCGGCGCACCCGCCCGCGCGCCGGGCGATCCGCACCGACCCCGGCGACATCGGCGCCGGCCTCGCCGACCTCGTCGGCCGCTACCTGCGCACCGGCCTCGACGTCATCGCCGTGGACACCACCGCGTCCGAGCACCGGGCCGGCGGTTTCCGCAGCGCGAAGGTCATCGTGCCGGGGACGGCGTCGATGACCTTCGGACACCGCCACCGCCGCGTCCACGGCCTGCCGCGCCTGCTGAGCGCGCCCCGCAGGCTCGGGCACGCGGACCGCGACCTGACCCCCGGCGAACTCAACCCGCACCCGCACCCGTTCCCCTGACCGCGCCCGACCGCACCACCACCTGCCGACGCCGACCGACCGAGCCCGACGAGGAGGTACGCCCGTGACCGAGCCCGAAGCACCGCCGCGCCCCGGCACCGCGCTGCGCGCCTACCTGCGTACGGTGCGGGACGCGCCGCCGCGCCCCCTGCCCGCCGGCGACGAACCGGCCGGCGCCAAGCACTACCCCGGCGCCCCCCGTGTCCCGCTGCCGGGCGGCCCGTCGCCCGCGTCCGCGCGGGACGGGGAAGCCGTCTTCCTGGGGGAGCTGCTGCACAACCTGGTCGGTGTCGTACGGGCGACGTGGTGCCACCCGGTGCCGTCGGCGGGCGGTCCCGCCGCCATGCCGCCGGTCGTGCTCGCGGGGCGGCCCGCGCCGTCGGGGGGCGCGCTGCACCCGATGGAGGCGTACGTGGCCTGCCGCCGCGACACGTACCCGGGTCCCGGTCTCCACCACTACGCGCCGGTCCACCACGCCCTGGAGCGGGTCCACGGCGGCGACCTGTCGGCCGCTCTCGCCGGAACGCTCCACCGGCCGCCCGCCGGACCGCCGGACGCCGTCATCGTCCTGACCGCCGTGTTCCGGCGCACGCTCGCCGGTTACGGCGAGTTCGGCTACCGCCTCATCTGCCAGGAGACGGGCGTGCTGGCCGCGCAGGCGACGGCCGTCGCCGAGGCGCTGGGCGGGTGGGTGACGACGCACCTGTCCTTCGCCGACGAGGACGTGGACGCGCTGCTCGGCCTGGACGGCGCGCGGGAGAGCGGCATGGCGCTGCTCACCGTGTCGTTCCCGTCCGCCACGGCCGGGGGCGCCGTACGTCGCGACGCACCACCCGCGGGGAGTACGGCGCCCGCCGCGCCGCGTCCGGCTTCGCGGCCGGGGGAAACCGGGGTTGCCGGTCCGGCACCCGCTGTCGGCCCGGGCGCGGTTCCGCCGGGGGAGGGGACGTTGCCCGGCGCGGCACTGCCGGGCGGCCGGTCGGTGACCGGGGCACAGGGCGCCACGGGTGCCGGTCTCGGCCCGTGGCCCGCGCGGGGCACGGTCGCCGCAGGGCTGAGGTCCGACGGCGGACATTCCGTCGATGCGTACCTGCCGGCCGATGCGGACACGACGGAGTCGCGCGCTGCCGCGACCGAGGCCGCCACGGGTTCCGGCGCGGCCACGCCGGAGCCGTCCGTGGAGGCAGGGGAGGGGGCGTTCGCAGGCGCGCCGTTCGTGGCCGGTGCCGCCGTCAGTGCCGGATCGACTCCATCGCGGGGGCGGTTCGAGCCCGGGGCGCGTGCCGCTTCGGGTCCCGGTTCGCGCGCCGGTCAGCCCACGGTCGCCGGTCCCGATGCGGCTGCGCCGGCCGTTCCGGCGGCGACCGGGTCGGGCGCGGCCCCGCGACTGGGCACACCACTCCCGCACGCGCCGGCGGACTCACCGGCCGAGGGCACCGAGGCCGATCCGCCGGCCGCGTCCGAGCCTGCTGTCGAGCGGTCGGCCATCGCGGCCGGGACCGGTGCGACGCTTCCGGGTGGTCTCTGCGTCTCCGGTCCGGGCGCGGCTTCGCGTCCCGCGCCGGAGCCGTCCGTGGAGGCGGGGGATGGGGCGTTCGCGGGCGCGCCGTCCGTGTCCGGTGCCGCCGTCGGTTCGAGCACGGTTGCGCCGGACGGCCCGGGCACCGATGTCGATCCGCCGGCCGCGCCCGGGCCTGCTGCCGCGCTGTGCGGTCCGGTCGTGTCCGGGCCGGACACGGCCGCCGCCCCGCCGGAGTCCGACGGCGGGTACGCCGCGGCTGCCGGTCTCGGTGCGGCGCTGCCGGCCGACCTCGCGGCCGTGACCTTGCACGCCGCGTCACGTCGCTTCCCCCGACAGGCCGTTCCGCCGTCCGCTCCCGGCGGCACGGCCCCGTCGGACACAGCCTCGCGTCCGGGGCGACCGTCTGCGGGGGAGGGCGTGGTCGCCCGCCTCGCGCCGGGGGCCTCCGCAGGCGCGGACGGTTCCGGAACGGCTCCGCCGGACGGTCGGATCGAGTCCGAACGGCATACCGCTGTGCGTCTCGCTCCGCTGCCCGTGCCGCTGGACGAGGCGGCGATCACCGGCCCGCCGTCCACTGGCGACGTCGGCGAGACATCGCGTCCCGGGCAGCCGTCCGCCGGGGAGGGCGTGGACACCCGCCTCGAGCCGGGGGGCTCTGCCGGCCCGTCGTCCGCGCCCGGGGCCGTCGGCCCGCAGGGCCGGGACGGTGCGGCCCCGGCGCTCCCGCTCCCGGCTCCCGCGCCGGTACGCCTCGCCGCCGGTGTGGCGGAACGCGTCTCCCCGGCGGCCGGTTTCCGTCCCGAACCGGTGTCACCGACCACTCTCGCCACCCTGCTGGCCGCCGCCACCGTGCCCCTGGACCTGTACGAGCCCGACCCCGTCACCCTCCACCTGCTCGCCCTGCGCGTCTCGGAACTGCCCGTCGGCGCCTACCGGTACGACCCGCACCGGCACACGCTGATGGCGACCGGCGGCCCCGACACCGTGACCGCCCTCACCACCGCCTCCCTGGCCGCCAATACACGTCTCGCCCTGCGCGGTGCCGCCCTGGTGCTCGTCCCCGTGGGCGATCCGCTGTCGGGCGTCGCCACCCACGGGGACCGCTGGTACCGCGTCCAGCAGGCCCGCGCCGGTCACGCCGTGCACCGCGCAACGCTCGCCGCGACCGCCCTCGGTCTCACCGCCCGGATCCACTCCGACGGCACCAATCCCGTCACCGACACCGCGCTCGGCGTGGCCGGCGCCGACGCGCGCGGCCTGTCGTTCCTCGCCGTCGGCCGGCCGCGCCTCGGCGGCCCGACCCTGACCCGCCGGCTGGCGCCGTTCCCGCGCGCCGCCGGCCCGCCCGACCCGACCGTCCCACCCCTCCCGCGCCCCCGCTGAGGACGCGGCCACGAAACGCGCCCCGGGGAACCGTCCCGACGGCCCCGGGGTGCGCACCGCGCGGCACCCGCCGGCGCGGTGTGCGCTCCCTCCACCACCGAATGAAGGAGACACCACCATGTCCGACCACGAGTTCACCCTCGACCTCGACGGCCTGGACGTCGACACCATCGACGTCCTGCCGGCCGACTCCGTCATGACCGAGGGCCACGGCGCCATCGAGACCGGCGCCTCCTGCTCCCCCGGCTACTGCTCCTGCTACAGCACGGCGATGAGCTGCTTCGTGCCGGAGGAGATCTGATCCACCCGGTGCCCGGGCCGCACGGCCCGGGCACCCCCCGGGGGCCGGCGCGTCCGGCCCGATCCGCCGTCCCCGCGCCCAGGAGCACCGACATGCCCGACCTGCCGCCGGCCACCGCCCCCGAGGACCGCACGCACCCCGCGCCCGGCGGCACGTCACCCGCCGGCGGAGTGCTGACCGCGCCGGACGCCCCCGCCGGCATCCGGCCGGAGGGCCGCGCGTACGTCGTCGCGCCGGTGTTCGGCGTCCGCGTCGCGGGGCTGCCCGTCGCCGCCGTGGAGTCGCTGCGCGCGCCGCGCGCCTGGGCGGCGGCCGACCGCCTGGCACAGGACGCGGCCCGGCTCGCCGCCGACGGCGCACGCCTCGCCGACACGCTGCACGACGCCATCGCCGACCCGTCCCGCGCGCCGGTCAAACCGCTCCTCGTGGCGCTGCGCCGCAGCCTGTTCACCGGCCGCAGGCCCACCGCCCGCAGTCTCGCCCCCGAGGTCCTCGCCACCCTGCCCGACGGGCTCGCGCGCGGGATCCGCGGCTGGGACGAGCGGCGCCTCGCGCACACCGAGGAGACCGCGGCGCTGCCCGCGCTCCTCGCGGCGGAGACCCGCGCGGCGGACGGGGCGATCGCCGCCGCCGCGTCGGCGCCCGACTTCCGCCGCGCCCTCGCGCTCAGCAGCCCCACCCTCTCCGCCGACCTGGCGGACTGGCTGGCCGGTCCAGGCCGCCCCGCCGACCGCAAGGCGCGGCTCAGCCTCGCCCGGTACGTGGCGCGGGCCGCCGCCAAGACCAGCCCGTACGTGTCGTTCGCCTACAGCGGCTTCGGCCGGTGGACCGCGGCGGGACCCGCCGTGCGCACCGCCGACGACCTGTCCTGGCGCAGCGTCGTCGAGCTGGACCGCGCGCAGACCACCCGGCTGTGGGCCGCGCTGGTACGGTGCCCCGCCGTACGGGACCGCGCGCGGCTGCGCGTGAACCCGACCGCCTCGGACGACGGCATGCGCGTCTGGTTCCTCGCGGCGGGCACGGCGGAACGGCTCGCGGGCGTCCCGTCCACCGGTTCCGTCCGCCACGTCCTGGCCGAGGTGCGCGGTACGCCCGGCCTCACCCTCGCCGGTCTGCGGCAGCGGCTCGGCGGGGGCGCCGGCACCGCGCGGGGACTCGAAGCACTCATCGACGCGGGACTGCTCGAACTCCTGCCGCCGCACGGCGACCAGTGCCCGGACCCGCTCGCCGCCCTCGACACCTGGCTCGCCGGGACGCTGCCGCCCGACGAGCCGGAACGCCCGGCGCTCCTCGCGTCCGTGCGGCGGATCCGCGCGGCCCTGCCGCCCGGCGGCACGCCCGACACCGCACCGGCCGCCGCGCGCGCGGCGCTGGAGACGACGTTCACCGAGCTGACCGGCGCGCCGCCCCGCCTGCCGGAGAAGAACCTCTGCCTGGAGACGGCCGTCCTGCCGGGCACCGCGGCCCACGCCGCGCTCCCCGACTGGACGCCGGTCCTCGACGACCTGGACGCGGTGCGCCGCCTGCTGTCCGTCTTCGACCTCGAACTGCCCGTCAAACTGGCCGCCGCCGCCGACTTCGCAGCACGCTACGGGCCGGACGCCGTCGTCCCCGCGCTCGCCTTCTACCGCGCCGTGCACGCGGACGGGCAGGACGCCGCGCCGGAGCTGGCAGGCGGCCTCCGCGCCCTGCTGCACAACCCCCTCGTCCCCCACCCCAGGACCCTGCTGACCAGCCCGGTGGCGCGGATGCGGGAGCTGGGCGCCGTCCGCAAGGAGGTCTGGTCGCTGCTGGGCGCGGGACCCGACGCGCGGCCGGCCCCCGTCCGCGTGGACCCGGACCTGCCGGCCCGGCTGTCGGCCGGCCGGCCCCCGTGGATCAGGGCGCTCGACTCGGTCTGCGCCTACGTCCAGCCCGTCACGGGACCCGACGGCCTGCGCGTCGTGCTCAACGCCATGACGGCCGGGCACGGGCGCGGCCTCGGACGGCTGCACCACCTGGTGGGGCTCGCCGGGGGAGAGGTCCCCGAGCCCGACGGGCTGCGCGCCCCGCCCGGCCCGGAACTGCGCGCCGAGTACCGGGGCGAACTGGCCAGCGCCCTCAACCTCCGGCCGCCCACCACCGACGCCGCGCTCGCCTACCCGTTCGGCGCGGGACCGGGCACCGGCGGCGCGCCCGAGCCGCCCCCGCTGTCCCCGGCCGACCTCACCGTGACGACCGACCCCGCGACCGGCCTGCTCACGCTCCGCGCGCCCGACGGCAGGCCCGTACGCCCCCTGCACCTGGGCCTCGTCGCCGAGCACTGGCTGCCGCCCGCCCTGCGCTTCCTGGTGCGCGTCTTCGGCGACCCGTCCACCGTGATGCCGCCAGGCTGGCTGTTCCGCGCCGGGGCCCGCGTGCCGGACGCGGGCGTCGTGGAGCGGTGGCCGCGGCTCGACGTCGGACGCGTCACGCTCGCCCGCGCCTGCTGGCGGCTGCGCGCCGGCGACTTCCCCGTGCCGGCGCGCGGCGAGTCGCAGGCGGCGCACCTGGTGCGGTTCGCCGGCTGGCTGCGCGATCACGGCGCGCCCGCCCGTTTCTTCGCCCGTGTCGTCGACCCGAGCGTCACCCTCGACGAGGGCATGCGCGACGGCATGCGCGACGGGCTGGTCGGGAAGGCCCGCAAACCGTTCTGGACGGACGCGGCCAGCCCGCCGCTGCTCGCCGGTCTGGTGCGCGCCGTCACCGCGGCGCCGCCCGGCGCGCTCGTGGTCCTTGAGGAGGCGCTGCCCGATCCGGCCGACGCGCCGCACCACGCGCACCACGGGCCGCGCGTCACCGAGTACCTGGTGCAGTTGTCCGCCGTGCGGGACGACCGGTGAACGGCGACCCGCGCTGGGTCAGCGCGCACCTCTTCCACGACGGCGACCTCGACCTCCTCGCGCGGCGCGTCGTGGCGCCCGTCGTGCACGAGGCGCGGGAACGCGGCCTGCTGCGGCGGCACTTCTTCCTGCGCTACTGGGAGGGCGGCCTGCATGTACGGCTGCGCCTCCTGCCCACTGCCCCGGAGGCGGCGCCGGAACTGCGGCGGCTGGTCGGCGAGCGGGCCGCGGCCCACTTCGCCACCACGCCGTCCGTGCGCGCCATCGGCGACGAGCGGTACGCGGAACTCGCCGCCAGGATGGCCGCCGGGGAACGCCTCACCTCGTACGAGACCGCCCTGCGCCCGCCCGACTCCGTCGCCGACGTGCCGTACCGGCCCGAGTACGACGCGTACGGCGACGCGTCCTGCCTCGACCTGGTCGAACAGCACTTCACCGAGTCCGCCGACATCGCGCTCGCCCTCATCGGCTCCGGCGCCGGCCGGCAGGCCCGCGCCCGGCTCGTCCTCGCCGCCCTCACGTGCGTGCTCGCCGTGTGCGAACCCCGCCACGACCTGGCCGCCGCGGCGTTCGCCGGCTCAGCGCCGGGACGGGCCTCGCGCGCCGGCGGCCCGGCGGGCGCGCAGGACCACTACGCGCGGCACGCCGACCGGCTGACCGCGCAGACCCGCGCCCTGTGGGAACGCGCCGCCACCCGCCGCCCCGCCCCGCCGGACCCGGCCGCCGCGCCCCTCGCGGCCTGGACCCACTCCATCGCCGTCCTGCGCGACGGCCTGCTGCGGCGGCGGGCGGAGGGCGCGTTCGACCCCCGCGACCCCGGATCGCCCCCGGGCGCGCTGGCGATGGCCATCGCCCCGGACCAACGGCCCGTCGGGCTGGTCCTCCTGCGCTGCGCGCACCTGCTCAGCAACCGCCTCGGGGTGACCGCCGACCACGAGGGCCTGCTCGCGTTCCTCCTCGCCCGCACCCTGCTCGACCTCGCGGGACCCGCCGCGCCCCAGCCCGTACCCGACGGGAGCCGCACCGCATGAACCCGACCACGCCCGCCCGCTGGCACAGCCTGCACGTCGCCTACTACGCCCCGGACAAGGACGCCCTGCTGCTGGACGCCGTCCGCCCGGCGCTGGCCCATGTGGCCGACCGCGTCAGCGGCGCCCACGTACTGCGCCACTGGCGCCGCGGACCCCACCTGCGGATCAACGTCCGCACCGAGCCCGCCCGCTGGCGCGAATCCGTGCGCCCCGACCTGACCGCCACCATCGGCGCCCACCTGCGCGCGCACCCCTCCACCACGGTCCTGGACCCCGACGAGGCCCTGCCCCGGCACCGGCTGCTGGCCCTGCGCGAGCAGGAGAAGGGGCCGCTCACGCCCTGGTACCCCGACAACTCGCTCCACGAGGAGCCGTACGCCGACCGCCGTCACGTCATGGGCGCCGACGCGGCGGCGGACGCCCTCACCGCCTTCTACGACGACGCGACCGGCCCGCTGTTCGCCATGCTGGAGCACATCCGGCAGGGGCGCGGGACGAGGCAGGGCCTCGCCGTGACCCTGCTGCTGGCCACCGCCCACGCGGGGGCGCCGCCGCTCACCCGCAGCTTCCTGTCGTTCCGGTCGCACGCCGACGGCTTCCTCAGCGGCTGCGGCGACCCGGCCGCCGTACGCGCCCGCTTCGAGGCCGCCTTCGCCCGGCGGCGCGGCGAACTGGTCGAGCTGGTACGGGCGGTGACGGGCGCCCTGGACGATCCGGCGGCCCCCGCACCGCCGTTCGTCCGCGAGTGGGCCGCCCTCCTGGCCGACCACGGACGTCGCGCCGAACCTCTCATCGCCCGCGGTGAACTGGCCCGCCCCGACGCGCCCCGCGCCCTGCCCGTGCCCGAACTCCCGGGCGTGCCGGCCGGTGTCCGGGTGCGCGGCCTGCCCCGCGACCTGGCGTACAGCGACCTGCACCGCACGGTCTTCGGCAGCGAGGCGTACCAGCGCGAGGTGTTCACGCGGCCCGACTTCCTGCGGTACCGGGTGCTGCTGAACCACACCTATCTGCACCTGACCCGCCTCGGCCTGACGCCCGTCGACCGCTTCCTGACCTGCCACCTCGCGGCGCGGGCCGTCGAGGAGACGTACGGGGTGTCGGCCGTGGACCTGATGCGCCGCGCCGTCGACCGGATCGAGGCCAGGCCGGACTGACCAGCGGCCCGTTCAGTCCGCCGCCGGGCGGCGGAACGGCGGCCCGAGACCGTCCGTCCGCCACCGGACAGGTCGAGGACCAGCTCGTCCCGGCGCCGGACCCCCGGACCGCGATGGGACCGCCCCACGGGTGGGTCCATCTTGAGGCGCACGTACATCGTTCTGGAGAGCCGGCGCCGGGATTCGACCCGTGTGAAGCGTCCCGCTGTCCGCGTCGGGGTCCACGCTGCGACCTGCTGTCACCGATGATCAACGGTGGCCGCACCCGCACCGGAGCGGACCCCGGCGACGACCGCGGAGCTCAGCGGGATGAGGGACGCCTTCCGTCGCGGTGAACTCGGGCAGCCGGAGAAGGACGCCCCTCACCGTCGGGACCACGGTCCACGGCTGGAGTCCTAGACGCCGTGGACGGAGAAACCGCCTGTGCCCGCCGTTCCGGTGCCGCCGGGTCTGAACGTGGGTGCCGTTCGCCGGGAGGAAGTCCTCGCGGGGCGCGGGCGGGGCGGGCAGGCGCGGCCCGTGCGTTCGGCGACCTCCGTGAGCCGTTCCCAGTCGGCGTCCCCGTACGAGCGGCGGTACGCGCGCAGTTTCGCGCCGCGCGGGTCGATCCGGTCGTACGCCTCCCACTGCTCGGTGCAGAACAGGAACAGCGGGAGCCGTTTCCCGTCGGCGGGACGCAGGCCGGCGTCGGCGGCGATGGCGCGGGCCGTCGCGTCCCCGTCCATGGCGTGCCGGCAGAGCACCTCCCGAGCGGGTCCCGGGGGCAGGTCGCGCAGGACGCGGCGGCAGGGCTCGGAGACGGCGGCGGGGAGCCGCCGTTCGAGCACGCTCAGCAGCACCGGCACCAGTCGCCGCGCGTCATGGTGTGCCACGGCGTCCGGCCGGCCCTTGAGGATCGCGAGAACGGCCGGTTCCGCGTCCGGGTCCGCCTCGTACGGCTGGGGCGGCCGGTACGCGTGGGGGTTCTCCAGCAGCAGGTGCGTCAGCACGGTCGGCCGGCCCTCGCGGTCCCACAGCACCCCGTCGCCGCCCTGCTGCCGCGACCGGAGCGACCAGGTGAAGAGCCGTGTCATCGCGTCGAGCAGCGCCGGATGGTCCGTGACACGCAGCACGTCCTGCACGGCCCGGCGCGTGCGCGGGTCGCTCGCGGAGCGTGCCGCCTCGACGATGTGGTCGGCGCCGAGCAGCCCGTCGTCGTGCCGCCCGCCGCTCAGCGCCCCGACGAGCCGTACGGCGGGCACGAACCGGCTGTCCCGGACCGGTGCCGTCAGGAACAGCGCCGCCGGGTACGGCAGATCACCCATGCGTTCGATGGCGTACCAGATGGCGCCGCGCGCCGACGGCTCGCCGTCCCAGGCCTGTTCGAGCGCCGCGCGGGCGCGTCCCGCGGCCCGCTCGTCCACGGCCCGGCACATGACGCGCACGAGCGCGCCCACGAAGGGGTACGTCCGCCGCCGGTACGCCCGGCACAGACGGCCGGCGGCACGTGGCGCGGCAGGCCCCGAACGGGCCGTCGCGCGCCGCTCCCACCGGCCGGCCCACAGTTCGTCCCATATCCGCACGCCGCACCTCCCCGTCCCGGACGCGGACCGGCTCCCCCGGGCCACGCGCCCGGCGGAGCCCGACGTACAACCCACCGTTCCTACCCGGACGCGCCTCCGGGGAACCGCGTGTCCGGGTAGGACATCGCCGGGGAGCCGATCGGTCCCCCGGCACCGCCCTCAGTCGCCGAGGAGCCGCCATGCGGTGAGGGCGATCCTGGCCCGCGTCAGCCCTGTCGGCGAGGCGAGGTCGAGGCCGAGCGTCCTCCCGATCTGCTCCACGCGGCGGGCGACGCTGCTGTGGTGCAGGTGGAGCGTCTCGGCTGCGCGGCGCAGGGAACCGGTGGCGCAGTAGGCGTCCAGGGTCTCCAGGTCGTCGGGCGAGCCGGCGACGCGCGCCACGCCCTGGACATCGGCGTTCTCACGCGAGGCGTCCGGTGGGATCTCGGCGAGGAGCGCGAGTGCGCCCAACTCGTCGTGCTGCACGACGGGGCGACCGGGGCCGGTGAAGCGGAGGGCGGTGCGGGCCTGCTGCCACGCCAGGTCGGGGGAGTGGGCGTGGCTGATGCCCGCGCGCGTGCCGGCCGGGAATCGCGCGGCGTCCACGGTCGTGGCCAGGATGACGCCGGTGTCCGCGATCGGCGCCGCTTTCACCGGGCGCGCCGGGCAGATCAGGCCGGCGATCCGGTCCAGGGGCACCCGCGACCGCACGGCGGCGACGCGCACCGGCAGGTCGGGGGCGAAGCCCAGGAGCCGCAGCGCCCGTGCCCTTGCGGCCTCGTCGCTGTCGGCGCTGATGACGAGCTCGACGAGGGCGGGGTCCGCCATGGTGGTGCGGGCCGGACCGTACCGCTCGACGACCGCGGCGACGGCGATGGCGAAGCGGGCGAGCAGCACCTCGTCGAGCGGATCGGGCCGGCCGGGGCGCTCCAGCCAGGCGGTGCCGATCTCCTCGTCGTCGAGCGTGACGGGTGCCGTGCCGGACGCGTCGCCCGGTGGAGCCGTCGCCGCCCCGCCGCCGGGCGAGAAGCGGACCGTCCGCCCCGTGCCGTGGAGCCGGATCCCGGCCACGCAGCCGGCCAGGCCCGCCGATGCCCGCGCGAGCGCCGGGAGATCCACGCGCCGGCGCATCAGCGTGTCGTAGAACATGACGACGCGGATCGCGCCCCCGGCCTGTGCGTCGAGGTGCGACAGCCGTACCGCAAGTGCCTCCATGAGCCGGAGAATAGGGCCTTCGGCACGGCGGAGCGGCGCCGATCGGTGCGTGATCGGGGCGGGACGCGCGACGGACGGCGGATGAACTCCGGGCCGGCGGCCGTGAGGATGGCCGTCATGGATCCCGAACTCGAAGCTTTCGTCCCCCTGTTCCCCGACATCGACATGGACGACCCGGTCGCCGGGCGCGCGGTCCTCGCCGAACTGGCCGGTGCCAGGCCGCAGCCGGACGTCACCGACCTGGAGATCGAGGACCGCGCGGTGCCCGGCGACCCGGACGTGGCCGTGCGGATCTACCGCCCGCGGCAGGCGCTGGGGGCCGTCATCTGGCTGCACGGCGGCGGGTGGGTCATGGGCGGCCTGGACGCCGAGCACGCCTGGGCCGCCCGGCTCGCCGAGACGTCCGGCGCCGTCGTGATCTCGGTGGGCTACCGCCTCGCGCCCGAGCACCCGTTCCCGGCCGCCCTGGACGACGCGTGGGCCGTGCTCCACTGGACGGCGCGGCACGCGGCCTCGCTCGGCATCGACCCGGAACGGATCGCGATCGGAGGGCACAGCGCGGGCGCCGGGATGGCGGCCGCCACGGCGCTGCGGGCGCGCGACGAGCGGGGGCCGGCCATCCGCCTCCAGCTCCTCAACCAGCCCTGCCTCGACGACCGGCCGGAGACCTGGTCGCGGCGGAACTTCACGGACACGCCCTGGTTCGACAGCGACAGGATCGCCGCGGCGTGGCGGCACTACCTGGGCTCCCGGCCCGCCACACCGTACGCGGCCCCCGCGCGGGCCACCGACCTGTCCGGTCTGCCGCCGGCCTACATCGCCACCGCCGAGTTCGACCCGAACCGCGACGAGGACATCTCCTACGCGCTGCGCCTCCTCCATGCCGGCGTGACCGTGGAACTGCACCAGTGGCCCGGCACCTTCCACGGGTCGCAGGCGATCCTGTCCGCCGACGTCTCGCAGCGGCAGGTCGCCGAACTCGCCGCGGCCGTGCGCCGGGCGCTGGCCGGGTGACCGCGGTGACCACGGCCACGGCCACGGCCAGCGCCCCCGATCCGGCCGGTCCGGGCGCGGCGGGACTGCTGCGGCCCCACGCGCGGACGTTCGCGGCCGTCGTGATCCTGCAGGCCGTCGGCGCCGTCGCGGGCCTGGCACCGCTCCTCGCGGTCGCCGAACTGGGGCGCTCCCTGCTGGCCCCCGGGCCGGCCGACCACGGCCATGTCCGTGCCGTCGTCGTCGCGGGCGCCGCCGGCCTGTTCGTCCGGCTGCTGTGCACGGCCGCGTCGTCCGGTATCGGGCACCTCCTCGACGGGCGGGTGCAGCTGTCGTTCCGCCGCCGCCTGGCCGCGCGGCTGGGGCGGGCACCGATCGGCTGGTTCTCCCGGCGCGGGACCGGCGAGCTGGCGAAGGTGGTGGGGGAGGACGTGAGCGCCGTGCACCCCTTCATCGCCCACACGCCCGGGGAACTCGTCTCCGCGTTCGTGGTGCCGCTCGTGTCGCTGGTCTACCTGTTCACGATCGACTGGCGGCTGACGCTGATCACCCTGATACCGGTGGTGCTCGCGGTCGCGTTCGTCCCGCTGATGATGACTCCCGGCAGGCAGCGGACGGAGGCCGAGTTCGACCGGGCCATGGGACGCATCTCCGACACCGTCGTCGAGTTCGTGCGGGGCATCGCCGTGGTCAAGGCGTTCGGCGCGTCCGGGCGCGCCCACCACGACTTCCGCGTGGCGGTGGACGCCTTCGTCGACACCTTCAAGCGCTGGGTGCGCGGCCTTTCCGGGATCGCCGCGGCCATGCAGCTGGCGCTGTCGCCGCCGTTCGTGCTGCTGGCCGTGCTGGCCGGCGGCGTGCCCCTGGTCACGGGCGGCGGCCTGCCTCCGGCGGACCTGCTGCCGTTCCTGCTGCTCGGCCTCGGCCTGACCGCGCCGGTCGCGGCCCTCGGCCACGGATTCGACGACCTGCGGGCGGCTCGGCGCGCGGTCGGCCGCATCGGCGAGGTGCTGGCGGTCGAGCCGCTGCCGGAACCGAGGCAGCCGGTGCCGCCGCGCGGGCACCGGGTGGAGCTGCGCGGCGTCCGCTTCGGCTACGAGGCGGACCGCGAGGTGCTGCGCGGGATCGACCTGGTGCTCGAACCCGGCACGGTCACCGCCCTCGTCGGTCCGTCGGGAAGCGGCAAGTCGACGCTGGCCCAGCTCCTGCCGCGGTTCTTCGACCCGACGCACGGATCGGTCGTCCTCGGCGGTGTCGACCTGCGCGACATCGGCAGCCGGGAGCTGCACCGGACGGTCTCCTGCGTCCTCCAGGACGTACGCCTGCTGCGCGCGTCGGTCACGGACAACATCGCGCTGGCCGTACCGCACGCCGATCACGAGGCGGTGGTGCGCGCCGCCCGGCTGGCCCACATCCACGAGCGCGTCCTCGAACTGCCGCGCGGCTACGACACGGTCCTCGGCGAGGACGCCACCCTGTCCGGCGGTGAGGCGCAGCGGATCTCGATCGCCCGCGCGCTGCTCGCCGACACCCCCGTGCTGGTGCTCGACGAGGCGACCGCCTTCGCCGACCCGCAGACCGAACAGGCGGTGCGCCGGACCCTGACGACCCTCGGCGGCGCACGGACGATCCTGCTCATCGCCCACCGTCAGGAGACGGTGGCCGACGCCGACACGGCCGTGCTGATGCGGGACGGAACCATCGTCGAACACGGCACCCCCGGCGAACTGCTCGCGAGGAATGGCGAGTTCGCCGCGTTCTGGCGGGCCGGCCGAGGCGCCGGACATGAGGAGGAGACCCGATGATCAGGACACTGCTGCGCGTACTGGGACACGAGCACGCCCGGCCGGTGCGCCGTACCGTCGCCCTGATGACGACGGCCGCGGTGGCCGAGGGCCTGTCCTACGCGCTCCTGGCGCCGATCCTGCGGGCGCTGTTCGGGAGTTCCCCGGAGGACGCGCGGCCCTGGCTGGCCGCGTTCGGGGCCGCGGTCGCGGTCTACGCGGTGCTGCGCTACGTCAGCGACATGTCCGGGTTCCGCGCCGGTACGGCGCTGCTGCGCGGCATGTACCACCGGCTGGGCGATCACCTGGCCCGGCTGCCCATCGGCTGGTACGGCGGGAGCCGCGTCGGTGAGGTGTCCGTCCTGGCCGGCCCCGGCGTCCTGCAGGCGATGAGCGTGATCGTGCACCTGCTCGCACCGTCCATCTCCGCGATCGCGACCCCGCTGACGATCGTCGCCGTGCTGCTCACCCTCGACTGGCGGCTCGGGCTCGCCGCGCTGGCCGCCGTACCCGTCGTCGCCGCGATCCACCTCTGGGCGGGACGCTCCACGACCGCGGGCGACGCGGAGCGTCAGGAACGCGACCACGAGGCCACCGGGCGGGTCATCGAGTACCTCGACGCCCAGCCGGTGCTGCGCGCCGGCGGCCGGACCACCGAACGGTTCGCCCTGCTCGACGACGCGCTGCGGGACGTCGAACGCGCCTCCCGCCGCCGGGTCCTGTCCTCGCTGCCCGGCACGCTGGGCCTGACCCTCACCGTGCAGGTGGCGTTCACCACCCTGCTGGCCCTCGGCGCCCACCTCGCGCTCGGCGGGCACATCGGTACGGCTGAGGTCCTGACGATCCTCGTACTGACCGCCCGCTGCGCCGATCCGCTGCTGTCGCTGACGCACATCGCCGGCAGCCTGCGCGGGGCGCGCCACGTCCTCGCGCGACTCGAAGCGGTGCTGAGCGCCGAACCGCTCCCGGAAGCCCCGGAACCGGTCGAGCCCGCGGGCCACGATCTGGAGTTCGACTCCGTCGTGTTCCGGCACGGCGGGCGCACCGTCATCGACGGGGTGTCGTTCTCCGTGCCGCAGGGCCAGCGGCTCGCCGTCGTCGGGCCGTCGGGCACGGGGAAGAGCACCCTGCTGCACCTGCTCGCGCGGTTCCACGACGTGGACGCGGGCGCGGTGCGCGTCGGCGGCGTCGACGTGCGCGCCATCGGCACGGAGGCGTTGATGGCGCGGATCGCGATCGTCTTCCAGGACGTCCACCTCTTCGACGGCACCATCGAGGACAACGTGCGGCTCGGCCGCCCCGGCGCCGACGAGGCGCAGCTGCGGGCGGCGGTCGCGGCGGCCCGTCTCGACGAGGTGATCGAGCGGCTGCCCGGCGGCTTCGCGGCACGCGTCGGCGAGGGCGGCGCACGGCTCTCGGGCGGCGAACGCCAGCGGGTCGCGATCGCCAGGGCACTGCTGAAGGACGCCCCCGTCGTGCTGCTCGACGAGGTGACCTCGGCCCTCGACCCGGTGAACGAGGCGGCCGTCCACGAGGGCGTCGAACGCCTGATGGCGGGCCGGACGGTCGTGACGGTGGCGCACCGGATGCGGACCGTCCGCGACGCCGACCGCGTCGTCTTCCTCGACGGCCGGATCGTGGAGGAGGGCACCCACGACGAACTGCTGCGCCGCGGCGGCCGTTACGCGGCGTACTGGAACCTCTCGGCGGCACCGGCGGGCGATTGAACGGTGCCCGTCGCAGCACGTCGCATTGATGACTGAGCGTCAGACCTGCGCCGTCCAGGGCGAGTACGGCCCACCCGTCTCCGCCCGCGCACCCACGCACGGCTACGGTGTGCGTGGCCGGGGACGCCGTTCCCGGCGCGACCGAGGAGAACGGTATGGCTGTGCACGTCGTCGTCGGAGCCGGTCCGGTCGGTTCGGCGACCGCGCGGCTGCTCGCCGGCAGAGGCGAGCGGGTCCGCCTGCTCACGCGCCGCGGCGGCGGCCCGGAGCTGCCGGGGATCGAACGCGTCGCCGCGGACGCCACCGACGCGGAGGCGCTCACCCGGCACGCCGGGGATGCCGTCGCCCTCTACAACTGCGCGGGACCGCCCTACCACCGCTGGACCACCGAGTGGCCGCCGCTCGGAGCGGCGCTCGTCCGCTGCGCCGGGACGACCGGCGCGGTGCTCGTCACCACCGGCAACCTGTACGGCTACGGCAGCGTCGACGCCCCGATGACCGAGGACCTGCCGCTGCGCCCCAACTCGGTGAAGGGCCGCGTCAGGGCCGCGCTGTGGACCGAAGCGCTCGCCGCGCACGAGGCCGGGCGCATCCGTACGGCCGAGGTCCGCGGCTCCGACTACCTGGGCGCCGGTACCGTCTCGCCGTTCAGTGTCCTGGTGCTGCCGAAGGTGATCGCCGGGCGGCGCGGCCAGGTCCCGGCCGACCTCGACGCGCCGCACAGCTGGACGTACGCGGGCGACGTCGCCCGCACGCTGGTCGCCGTCGCCGCCGACGAGACCGCGTGGGGCAGGGCGTGGCACGTGCCCACCGCGCCACCGCTGTCCGTCCGGGACCTCGCCGTGCGCACCGCCGCCCTGGCCGGCGCGCCCGCCCCGCGCATCGGCGTGATGCCGCGTGCCGCGCTCCGGCTCGCCGGGCTGTTCAACCCGACCGCGCGGGAGATGCTGGAGACGCAGTACCAGTTCCGCGGGCCGTTCGTCCTCGACTCGTCCGCCGCCACCGCGGCGTTCGGGATCGAGCCGACCCCGACGGACGAGGCGCTGCGGGAGATGATCGACGACGCCCGCTCGTCGGCCGCGCGGAAGGCGTGACGCGCGCCCCTACAATGCGTGAATGCCACAGGTGATCGACTACGGACGGTTCGCCGACCGTCTGCGCGAGGCCCGGGAGCGTACCGCCGCCGACCCCGGGCAGCGCTGGGCGCTGCTCGACGAGGTGCAGCGCGAGTGGGGCTGGGTCGACCCCGGCGGCGAGCCGGTCTGGCGCGCGGGCGACGGCGAGAACGTCGACATCCGCCCCGACCCGTCGCTGCCGGTGCCCGCGGCCCTCACCGAATGGTGGGCGTCGCCCGTCAACTCCTTCTCCTTCAGCCCGCGCCTGTACTGGGTGCACACGCAGTGGCCCCCGCTCCCGCAGGACGAGCTGCCGCCCGGGACCGTCCCGCCCGCGCCGGGCACGGACCGGCGGGTGTGCGTCTTCATGTCCGAGTACCAGTACTGCAACCAGTGGGGCTACCCCGCCGCCGAGGCGGCGCAGGACGATCCGCGTGTCCTGGTCAGCACGGGCGACGACGAATGGGTGCCGCAGGCTGCGTCGATATCCGAGTTCCTGCTGCACCTCGCGCTGGAACGGCTGCCGGGCCACTTCGGGTTCACGGTCCGCCTGGACCACGGTGACCTGCACGACGACCCGGCCGTCGTGGAGCGGCTGCACGCGTCGTTCCCGGAGTTGGGCCTCCTCCCGTGGCAGGAACTGGCGGCGGACGCCGTCCTGCACGGCGGCCCCGACGTCCTGGTCACGCACGCGCGGGGCGGCTGGGTCGACTGGCCGCTGATCGTCCATGGCCGGACGCGGCAGGCCGTCGAGGACGCGCTGGCCGTCCTGTGCCCCGACCTCGACGGCGTCCGCGTGGAGCCGCCGGACGAACTGCCGGACCGCCTGCTGGACCTGCCGCCGCTGGAGTTCGCCGCCGGTGACGAGGACGACCTGGGACGCTGGCGGGCGGAGTCCGTCGGCACCCCGCCGCCCGGCGGCGTACCGCGGGTGCCGGCGGCGGCCGGTCTCGACGGCCTGCCGGACGTCACGGCCCGCGCCGCCGGCGGGGGCGGCACGGTCGCGGTCGCCGGCGACGCGGCCGGTACGGTGCACGCCCGGCTGCTCGGCGGAGCCGCCGGTGACGAGTGGCTGGGCACCTCCGAGCCGCTGCACCGGGCACCGGTCACCGCCGTCACCTGCGTCCGGCAGGGCGCGGAGGCGGGCTCCGAACTGGTGGTCAGCGGGGACGCGGCCGGTGTGCTGCGGATCTGGCGCACCGACGGCCCGCCCGCCGCGGGCCCGTTCGACCGGCGCGGCGCGGCGGTGACGGCCCTCGCCGCCACGGTGCTCCCCGGCTCCGGCACCGCCCTGGCCGCCGCCTGGGCCGACGGACTGGTACGGCTGTGGGACCTCGGCACCGGCTGCCGGGACGTGGTGGCCGACCTGCCGCTCGGCACCGGCATCGAGGATCTCCACCTCACGGCGGACGGCGTGCTGTGGGTACGCGGCGGCACCCCCGGCTGGGCCGCCCTCCGGCTCGACCCCGACGAACTGTGGGTGCTGCGCTGGATCAAGGAGACGGCGGACCGCTTCCCGTGGGACCGGCTGCGGTGCAATCGCGGAACGGCCGAGAACGTACCGTCCGAGATCCTGCGCGCCGGCTGGGACGACGAGACGGTCGCGACCCGCGCAGCGGAGCAACTGCACTCCCTGCTGGTCCACGGCTACGGCGCCACCGCCGCGATGGCCGCCGCGCCGCTGCTCCTGAAGATGGTGGCCAACAGCTGGACCCCGATCCCGGGCCGCCTGATGCAGCTGGTGGCGGACATGGCCCGCGTGGACAGGGGCCGCTCGGAAGCGGCCGACACCCAACTCGACACACTGCGCCAACTCCTGCCCGCGGCACGCTTCCTGGCGGAATACCCCGACGAGGAGGTCCGCACGGCCCTGGCCGAACTGGAACAGAACCTCGCCTGAGACACATCGGCGGGGGAGACACCGGGTGCGGTGCCGCCGGCCACGGCGACGGGCAGCTCGCCGTCCCTCCGGACTCGGATGGCCGCACGGCACGCCGTGAACGAGGCGGCGACCGCCTCATCGATCGGTCAGCCCCCGAGAAGGGCGAAGACGTGCTTCCGCCTCCGCCCCGGGCGGCGCTCCCAGCCCCAGTCCCGGGACAGTGCGGTGACGAGCGCCAAGCCGCGTCCCTGTTCCGCGTCGCCGTCAGCTCGCTGAGGCGCGGGTGGCGTGTCCGGCATGTGGTCGCTGACCGAGATGAGCAACCCGGGTCCCGGCCCCAGCATCATCTCGACCGGCACAGGACCGCCCCCGACTCCGCCGTGTTCCAGCGCGTTGGCGAACAGCTCGGTGCCGACGATCTGAGCGTCGGAGATCAGTTGTCCGGGCAGATCCCAACTCCCGGCGAGTTCGGCCAGTGCCTGACGCAGGTGCCCGGCACTGGCGGGTACGCCGGGCAGCACCAGCACGTACCAAGGACCGGCTGTCAGGGGGCACGGCTTTTCGGAGCCGGGCGCCGTCGAGGTGACGAAAGGCGGTTCGGACGAGGCGGCCCACCAGGACCGGAGGGCTGTCCATCCCGAGCGAAGGTGTCGGGGGAAGCCCACGTACAAGGACGGGGAAACTGCCGTCAGGACCGTCACACTGACCATCTCCAGAAGCGGGGGCGCGCCGCGATGACCGAAGGTGTCGTCATTGTGGCGCCGCGTGAGAGGCAAGAGTCGTCGTCGGCCGGGTCCCCCGCAACCTGCAGGCCTGCAGGATTCACCCGCCACTGCACAGGGCTGGACCGGCAATCCTGTGCTTTCGCAGGCAACCCGCCGTTCCGACCGGATTGAATGGCCCTGGACCACCGGTGACGGAAAGGGGTCGATCAGTTGCAGCCGCAGAGCTCGAAGCACGGACGTACCTGCGCGGAGGGTTGGCGCTCGCGCGGCCGGGCGGAGCAGTGGTCTCTCGACCGGATCGCCGCCGAGATCCGTGATTGCTGTGCGGTGAGCAGGCTGCGCTCCCACCGGCTCGCGCGCGGCTGGAACATTGCGCGGGCCACGGACGAACTCCGCGAGCTGGGCGCCGCTCTCGATGTGGACGTCCGGATGGACCCGGAAGCTCTCCGCCGGTACGAGACGGGTCTGCTGAAGGCGCCCCGCGCCCAGACCGTCGCGCTGCTGTGCCGGCTGTATGACGCATCGATGGACGAACTCGGTCTCGGCCGTGGCGAAACGCCGATGACGGCGACGGTCTCGGCCGACCGCATGCTGGACTCGCTGGACACTCGACTGGACGATGTGAGGCGGTCACTGGACCGTACGCTGGCCAAGGGCACGGTGAGCGGGGAACAGCTCGACCTCTTGGAGGAGCGTCTCATCTGGCTGCGGCAGCGGTACGTCTCCACCGCACCTGCCACGATGCTCGACCTGCTGATTCATGAACTGCACGAAGTGCGGGAGCTGGCGGCGGAACGGCAGCCGGCCCTCGCCCAGTCACGTCTGTCGGAGATGACCGCGTACCTGGCCACTCTCACGGCCGACGCCTTCATGAAGCTGGGGCGCGTTCAGCGAGCCGGCGCCTGGTACGCCACGGCGCGCGCGGCGGCGGACGACTCGGGGAGCCAGGAAGTCCGCGCACGGGTGCGAGCGCAAGCGGCGATGCTGCCCTACTACTACGGCCCCCTGGACGCGGCCGCCCGCCTGGCCAGGGAAGCGCAGCTTCTGTCCTCCCGGCCGTCGCCGACCAGCGCGCTCGCCGCCGCTGCCCAGGCCCGCGCCTCGGCCCGGTGCGGGGACGCCGCCGGTGCCCGGGCGGCGATCGCCGCCGCCCGGCACGACTTCGACCGGGCGGCCGGTCCCGAAACCGATGACGCCTTCGGGTTTCCCCGACGGCGATTGCTGCTCTACCTCAGCGGTGCGTACACCCACCTCGGCATGTCGCGTGAGGCGTATGCCGTGCAGGATGAGGCTCTGGGGCTGTACCAAAGCCATCCGGGAAGCATCGACCCCGCACTCCTTGCTTTCGAGCGAGCCATCTGCATGGTGCGTCAGCGTGCGCTCGAAGAAGCCGTCCACTTGGTCCGGAGCGCATATCTCGGTGTTCCGGAGGAGCACCGCACAGCGATTCTCGGCTCCCGCGCCCGAAGCATCATCGACGCCCTCCCGCCGGCCCAGCGGAGTACCCGCGCCATCAGGTCTCTGCGTGAAGTGCTGGCTCTGCCCGTCGGGGCGACGTAACGCCCCCGTCGGTAGGCCGTGCAAGCCTGAGCACATGAACCCACCCGCACGTGCCCTGCCGGGCGGTTATGCGCCCCACGAGATGCTGGATGTCCTGCGCCAGGCCTGCGTGGCGGTCGGATTGGACAGCACGGACGCCGTGCTGTTGCGCGGACAGACAAACGCCGTGATCCGGCTGGCTCACCATCCGGTTGTCGTCAAGATCGCCCGTCGGGGCACCGACGGGCAGCGGGTGCGGCGGACCGTTGACCTCGTGCGGTGGCTCATGGGGCAGGGTTTTCCCACCGTGCCGCTTCATCCGGTGGAACAGCCACTGTCGTTCGACGGCCACGCGGTGACGTTCTGGACGTATCTGCCGCAACCCGGAGCCGGCGGTGTCCCGGCCGTCGCCATGGCACCGGCACTCCGCACTCTGCACCGGCTCCCGAAGCCACCGGCTCCGCTGCGCGATCTGGACAACGTGGCGGCCATCCGTGCCTCCATCGCTGCCACGGAGGCACTCACCGGGGAGACACTGGACTGGCTTGCGGCACGCCTGGAGCAACTCGCCTTGAGTCTCGGACGGGTAGAGTACGCACTCCCCGCGAGCATCTGTCACGGAGATCCGCAGCACAACAATGCCCTCTTCGCCGAGAAGCATGCCGTGCTCAGTGACTGGGACACCGCTGCCTGGGGGCAACCCGAATGGGACCTCGTCACCGTCGAGATCCACTGTCGCCGCTTCGGTTACGAGCCGGACCACTATCGTGCGTTCGCTGACGCCTACGGATTCGACGTGCGGGAGTGGCCGGGGTACCGCACCCTGCGAGAGATCCGTGAACTGCGGATGATCACGACCAATGCCCGCAAGGTGCCGCAGGCCCCCGCCACATTGCCCGAGATCGAACGCAGAATCGCGGGTCTTCGCGCCGGGCACCTGGGGGCGCGATGGCAGATTCTGTAAGGCGGGCCGCCCAGTTCGCCAGCACCACCGATCCGGTTTCGCGCCCTGGCTTGATGGCCCACGGGTGCCCCTTTCGTGCGTGGTGCGTCCTACGATGAGGGGACGTTTCGGATCCGGGAGAGCATGGGCTATCGAGAGCGGCGCGTCGCGCTGATCGCCAAGCACGCCGCGCCGCACCTGCAGCCCGGCGAGCAGATCCAGACGGGTTTCATCGCGTCCAGTTCTGCGCGTTTCAGCGTGCGTGTGTGGACCTTCGTGGCGACCGACCGCGCGATCCTCATCGTGAGCCGCGGCGGCGTCCAGCGCCTCCCGCGCGACATATGGTTCGGCGCACCGTCGGGGATGTACCACGGGATCGTGCTCGACCGCGCGTACAAGGTGCACAGGGACTACTTCGCGGAAGTCAGGGCGGCCGACGAAGCACTGCGCGACATGCAGTTCCGCAGCGCCCCACCGGACCCCGACCACCCCTGACCCGGTTCCGTCGGGTCGTCGGCCGGGGCCCTGTCCGTTGTGGGACGCCCCCTTTCACGGCATGATTCAACAGTCAATCAAGGCTGTTGCTCCGACATCCCGTCCATCCGTGTGCACCACCCACAGGAAGGCAGTCGGCATGAAGCTCCGCATTCCCGGAACCGGCACGGCAGGCGCGGTGGCCCTCGCCGTGGGCGCACTGGTCATGGCCCCGGCGGCCTCGGCCGTCGATCCCACCACCGCCGACGCCCCGACAACGTGCTCCAGCCAGGCTTCCGGCCGAGCGACGATCGAGGCCCGGCAGGACGGCACCTCCGTGACGTTCAACGTCTCCACGCCCGTGGTGTGGGCATCCCACTACATGCCGGCCGACTTCATGGAGACGACCCTGACGCTGTCCACGGCGGACGGCGATGAGGTGACCTTCAGGGGAAAGTCCAACCCGCCCATGATTCTCGGGGACGGCTTCGACTCCGGCCCGCTGACGGGCACTGTCGCCCCGGGCGAGGTGCTGGAGGCCGAGTCCTTCACGTTCGAGTTCCTGACGTTCCGAGTGGACTGCACGATCACTGCACCGCAGACGCCGGGACCGTTCGTCTTCTGAGCACGTGCGCGAGGCCGTCACAAGCCGCCGCACCCACCGCTGCGCCTCATACGCGGAGGCCAGGGCGGGTGCGGCGGCTTTCCTGGGTCAGATGTTGCGGAACGTCTCGATCTGGGCGCCCACCGAGTTCAGGCGTTCGGCCAGGTCCTCGTAGCCGCGGTTGATGACGTAGACGTTGCGCAGGACGGACGTGCCCTCCGCCGCCATCATCGCCAGCAGCACCACGACGGCGGGCCGCAGGGCCGGCGGGCACATCATCTCCGCCGCGCGCCACCGCGTCGGCCCTTCCACGAGGACCCGGTGCGGGTCGAGGAGCTGGAGCCGGCCGCCGAGGCGGTTCAGGTCGGTCAGGTAGATGGCGCGGTTGTCGTAGACCCAGTCGTGGATCAGTGTCGATCCGTGGGCCGATGCCGCGATGGCCGCGAAGAACGGGGCATTGTCGATGTTGAGCCCCGGGAACGGCATGGGGTGGATCTTGTCGATCGGCGCCTCCAGTTTCGAGGGCCGGACCGTCACGTCGGCGAGGCGCGTGCGGCCGTTGTCCGCGCGGTACTCGCGGCCGAGGTCGTAGTCGAGCCCCATGCCCTCCAGGACGGCGAGTTCGATCTCCAGGAACTCCACCGGCACCCGCCGGACCGTCAGTTCGGACTCGGTGACGACGGCGGCGGCGATCAGGCTCATCGCCTCCACCGGGTCCTCGGACGGCGAGTAGTCGACGTCACGGTTGATGTCGGGCACGCCGTGGACGGTCAGCGTGGTGGTGCCGACGCCCTCGATCCGCACGCCGAGCTGCTCCAGGAAGAAGCACAAGTCCTGGACCATGTAGTTGGACGAGGCGTTGCGGATGACGGTGATGCCGTCGTGGCGCGCGGCGGCGAGGAGCGCGTTCTCCGTGACGGTGTCCCCGCGCTCGGTCAGCACGATCGGACGCTCGGGGGAGACGCCCCGCGTGACCTGCGCGTGGTACATCCCCTCCGTGGCGGTGACTTCGAGCCCGAACCGCCGCAGCGCCGTCATGTGCGGCTCGACGGTGCGGGTGCCGAGGTCGCAGCCGCCCGCGTACGGGATCTTGAAGTAGTCCATGCGGTGGAGCAGCGGGCCGAGGAACATGATGATGCTCCGGGTCCGCAGCGCCGCCTCCTTGTCGATGGCGTCCAGGTCGAGTTCGGCCGGCGGCACGATCTCCAGGTCGGCGCCGTTGTTGATCCACCGGCTGCGCACGCCGATCGAGCCGAGGACCTCCAGGATGCGGAAGACCTCCTCGATCCTCGCCACCCTGCGCAGCACGGTGCGGCCGGAGTTGAGCAGGCAGGCGCACAGCAGCGCGACGCAGGCGTTCTTGCTCGTCTTGACGTCGATGCTGCCGTGCAGGCGCCGTCCGCCCACCACCCGGAGATGCATCGGGCCGGCGTAGCCGAGCGAGACGATCTCGCTGTCGAGGGCCTCGCCGATGCGCGCGATCATCTCAAGGCTGATGTTCTGATTCCCCCGCTCGATGCGATTGACCGCGCTCTGGCTGGTGCCGAGCGCTTCGGCGAGCTGGACCTGGGTCCAGCCACGATGCTGACGTGCGTCCCGAATGAGCTGTCCGATCCGGGCGAGGTAGTCGTCGATCATGTGTCCGAGCCTATCTCACATATGAGATGACGCATCAGGTGTTCGACTGTTCGGGTGACGACACGCCGTACGGGGGTAGAGTTCTCTTGTTCTAGAACCACCCGAACAACTCGGCATCCGGGGGATCCATGACGCCGCACGCACGGCGAACAGCCGTCGCCGCCATACCTTTTGGCCTCGCCGCAGCCCTCTTCGGCGGGTCGTTCGCACTGTTCTCGCCGCGGTTGCCCGACCGCATCGCCACGCATTTCGGCGGCGCGGGCGGCGCGGACGGTTACCAGGACCGCTGGGCGTTCCTCGCAGCGGGGCTCGCCATCCTGGTCGGCCTCGGTGCCGCGCTCACCATCATGTGCGCGACCGGCTCGGTCCGCCGCTCGCCCGCCCAGCGGTGGCTGGCCGCCGGCAGCGCGGCGACGTCCGGCCTCCTGGCGGTCGGGCTCATCGCCGTCCTGCTGGTCAACCGGGACGCGGCCACCCCGGAGGACGTGCGGCTGCCGCTGTGGTTCCTCGCGGTCATGGCAGCGGCCGCCGCCCTGCTCGGCCTCATCGGCTGGTGGGCGGCGGGACCCGACGCGCCGGCCGACGGCGTGGCGGACGGCGCGGGCGGGACGCGTGCCCTGCGGCTGATGCCCGGGGAGTCCGCGGCGTGGAGCCGGCAGGTCGGTTCCGTCTCCCTGCTGGTCACAGCCGGGGTCTGCGCCGTCGTGGCGGTGGTCCTGTTCGCCCTCGGCCCGTGGGGGAGCGGCCTGACGCTGCTCCTGGCGGCCGTGGTCTGCGGAGCGTTCGGGAGCCTGCGCGTCACCGTGGACGGGCGCGGCCTCACCGTCGGATCGGCGCTGGTGCCCCGCCCGCGCATGACCGTCCCGCTGGAGCGCATCACCGCCGCGACACGCCGGGACATCCGGCCGCTCGCCGACTTCGGCGGCTGGGGCTACCGCATACGGCCGGGCGCCTCCGGCCTCGTCCTGCGGTCGGGCGACGCCCTGTCCCTGCGGCTGCGCAACGGCCGCGAGTTCGTCGTCACGGTCGACGACGCCGCGACGGCCGCCGCCCTCATCGGCGGCCTCATCGACCGGCGCCGGAAGGCCACCCCCGGCACGGGCGGGACGGACGCCTGACGTGCTCTTCCGCATCCAGCACGACTCGCCCGTGCCCCTGGGCGACCAGATCGCCGCCTGTGTGCGCGGCGCCATAGCGGACGGCACGGCGGCCCCCGGCGAACGGCTCCCGCCGGCACGCGGTCTGGCCGCCTCCCTCGGCGTCAACATGCACACGGTCCTGCGCGGCTACGGGCAGCTGCGCGACGAGGGCCTGATCGAGCTGCGCCGCGGCCGGGGCGCGGTGGTGACGGCGGACGGCGCCGCGCGCTCGCGCGCCGGGCTCCTCACGGCCCTCGGCTCGGTCGTCGCGGAGGCGAGGCGACTCGGCATGGCGGACGACGACATCCTGACGCTCGTCAGGTCCGCGCTCGGCGGCGGCAGGCCGACCGGCGAGGGCACGGCCTGACGTCCGTCCGGCCAGGTCGGACGCGGTGCGTCGCGAGACGCCGGGTCACGGCTCCCAGCCGCCATGTGCGTGCGAAGCGCTCTTCGGGACAGCGGCGCGTCGTCGTGTCGTCCGGTACCCCTCGACGGACGAGCCGGCCGCGCGGAGACGTCACTGGCCGGTGCTCGCGGCGGCCCGTCCGGCGCCCTGCCCCGGACGGCCCGTTCGCCGGTCCCGTGGAACCGCCGGCCGCGGCATGCGCCGTACGCCCTCCGTCCCGGGCGGAGGGACGCCCGGTGCCCGGATCGGTCCGCTCGGCCGTGGGGAGCGGCTGCTGCTGGACCCGCCGGTCGGCCGGGGCGTCACGCGCCTTCCGTGGTCCCGGCCCCGAGCGGCGGAGTCACGCCCGCCTCGGCCCGGCCGCCGCCGCCCGGCCGTGGCGGGGGGCTGGCCCGCCGAACGTCGGCCGGCGCGTCCTCACGCCGGCCTTCGCGCGGGCGCGTGGCGGCGCGGGGCCGTTCCGCCCCGACTGCCCCGCCGTCACCCGGGCCGCCGCACCAGCTCCCCGTAGAGCACGAGGTTCCGCGTGTAGCGGCCCGCCTCCCGGTCGTACGTCCCGGTGCAGGTGATGAGCGCCAGCCGGTGCGGCCCCGACGCGTCGAACAGGTCGTCCGGCAGGCCGTCCCACGCGTACGTGCGCCGCGCCGTGATCCGGTACGTGTGGTCACGGCCGTCCGCCGCCGTGACCCGCACCTCGTCGCCCGGCGCCATGCCGGCCAGCGCGGCGAACGCCCCCGGGTTCCCCGCGCGGTCGTCCACGTGCCCGGCGACCAGCACCGTGCCCCTCGCCGCGCCCGGCCGGGCGCCGCCCTCCCACCAGCCGAGTCCGTCCGCCGCCTCCGGCGGCCGCAGCGCCCCGTCGGCCCCGGCCCCGACCGGCAGGACGGGCACCGCCGCACGCCCCGGCAGCGCGAACCGCCGGGGCACCTCACCCGCGCCCTGCCCCGGCACGGCGGAGGGGGCGGCCGCCGGCGGCCGCCCCAAGTCGCGCGGCGTGTCCGGCACGGCGGACGGCGGCGCCGTCGCACCGAACACCAGCAGGCACACGCCCGCCGCCGTCAGCGCCCCCGCCGGTACGCGCCGCACGCCGCGCCGCCGCTCAGTGCCGCGCGGTCCGGCGGTGGAGCAGCCAGGCCGTGCCGCCCGCCGCCGTCAGCAGGACGCCGCCGGACAGCGCGGCCGGCCCGGCCCACCCGTCGCCGCCCGCCGCCGCCGCGGCCGTGCCGTGACCGGCCGGCACGTGCGCCGGGTCGCCGCTCGCCGCGGAGTCGGCCCCGTCGTGGTGCCCGGCCCCGGACGCGCCGTCGTCCGACTCGTGGCAGGTGCCGCCCTCCACCATCGCGAGGTGCTCGGCGACGATCGGCCGCGCGGCCTCGGCGGCGGCCTTCACGTCCGGGTCGGAGCCGTCGGCCAGCTCCTGGTCGATCAGCGCGAGGGTGTCCTCGTGCGCGGCCTCCTGCGTCGTCAGCCACGCCTTGTCGTAGTCCTCGGTGCCGGCCTTGGCCTGCACCTCGGCGAGCTGCTGCTGCGCCTCCTCGGTCGGGGCGTCGGGCAGCTCGACACCGAGGCGTTCCGCGAGGCCGGTGAGGCTCTCGTCGAGGTCCGTGTGGTCGGTGACGAGCCGCTCGCCGAGGTGGCGGACGCACTCGGTCGTCGCGTTCTCCCCGGCGTCCTCACCGGCGGCTATCTCGGCCAGGTTCCCCTGGTGGGCTGCGGTCATGAAGGCCGTGTCCTGGTCGGACAGCGTGCCGTCCGCGCGGGCCAGCCCGGCCGGCGCGCCGATGAGGCAGATGGTGGCGAGCGCGGTCGCGGCCACTCGGGTACGGGTCATCACTCACTCCGTTCGTCCTGCGCGAGATGCGCGGTTCCCCGTGGCAACCCTGGACGCCCGAACGGCCCAACGCCCGCCGGACTCCGCCATTCGGGCGACGCCGCCGAGGTCCCGCGCACGCCGCCCGCGGGGGCGTCAAACGGCCCGCGACGGTGAAAAACCCGTTTACGGGGTGGGCCGTTCGGGCGGAGTCTCGCCGGCATGACCTTCTCGATCCTCGGCCACGACCCCGCCACCGGCCTGACCGGCGTCGCGGTGGCGAGCTGTGTCCTTTCGATCGGGGCACGCGTGCCGGCCGTGCGGCCCGGAGTGGGCGTCGCCGCCGGGCAGGCCGCCTCGGAGCTGTGGCACCCGGCGGCCGCGCTCGACCTGCTGGAACGCGGCGCGGCGCCCGACGCCGCCGTCGCCGCGCTCGCCGCCCTGCCGGACGCGGCGGACCGGCAGTGCGCCGTCATCGACACGGCGGGGCGCGTCGCGGCCTGGACCGGTCCGGCGTGCGCCGACAGCGCGGGGCACCGACTGGGCGAGCACGTCTCCGTCCAGGGCAACACGCTCGCCGGTCCCGGTGTCGTCGCCGCCCTCATGGACGGCTGGGACGCCGCCGCCGGCCGGCCGCTGCCGGAACGGCTCCTCGCCGCGCTCACCGCCGGTGACGCCGCCGGCGGCGACCGGCGCGGCCGGCGCGGCCGGCAGTCCGCCGCGCTGCGGGTGACGGGCGACGACGAACCGGTCGACCTGCGCGTGGACGACTCCCGCGCACCCGTCGCTGACCCAGGGTCTGTCCGGCGGGTCTTGCCTGTCTCGCGACGCCGGCTACGGCACCTCGCTGCGTTGCCGTATCGCGCGAATACGACGGGTATGAGCTGCGATCCGGCGCCTTGCGATGCACCGCATCCGGCGCCGCGAGCCCGCGCCAAGACCCGCCGGACAGACCCTGGCGCGGCTCCTCGACGTGGACCGCGCCCATCGTCACCTGCGCGACGCCATGACGCTGCACCGCGCCGCCGTCCCGCCGGCCCACGCCGCCGCCGGCCACATGCTGCGCGCCGCCGCGCTCGCCCCCGACGACGACCTCATCGCGCACTGGGGTCCCGGGGTCGTCGGCGACCCCGCCGCGCTCCCCCCGGACCTCCGCGAGCTGGCCGGTTCCCTCGCGGCCCGGGTGCCGTGGGTCGCCGGCCTCCCGGCCCGGGGCTGACGGAGCGCCGTCAGGCGATCCGCTTGTGGAAGAACGAGCAGTCCCGCAGGACGCCCGACGGGTCGGCCGCGTAGGCGGGGACGACACCGTGCCGGGTCCAGCCCGCGCCGGCGTAGAGCCGTTCCGCCGGGCTGTCCGTCTCGGTGTCCAGCAGGAGCAGGGTCCGCCCCTCGGCCACCGCCGCGTCCTCGGCCGCCGCCAGCAGCGCGCGGCCGAGCCCCCGGCCCCGTGCCGCCGGCCGCACCATCAGCTTCACGATCTCGGCGCGGTGCCGGCCGTTCGGTTTCGGGCTGCGTTCCAGGCCCACCGTCCCGTCCACGGCGCCGCCGGCGCCGCGGGCGACCCACACCGTGAGCGTGCCGTCGGCCACCGCCGCGCCCCGCGACCGCCACCAGGCGGCGGCCTCGTCCCGGCCGAACGGCGTCACGAAGCCGAGGGACGCGCCCTGCGCGACGACCTCGGCGAACAGGCCGGCGAGCCCGTCCACGGCCGCCGCGAACCCCGCCCCGTCCAGCCGCTCGATCACGGCAGCACCACCACGACGGCGTACCGCGCGGCGTCCGGGCCCGGGCATCTGAAGCGGGATGCCCCCAGAGCCGGAAGCGCAGGCAGTCGCCGGCGGAGAGGGCGTACGCCTCGCCGTCCACCGTGACCTCGAGCGATCCGTCGAGCAGCCAGATGTGCTGCTCCACCCCCGGGACGGGCGGTGCCTCGTAGGAGATGTCGGCGCCGGCGCGCAGCGTGCCCTCGACGACCTCGCCGCGCAGTCCCGGATGCGGTGCCGACACGGCGCGCCGTACGAAGCCGGACGCGTCGTCCCGCCACACCGGCTGCCGCGCCGCGGGTACGAGCTGCGGCGGGCGCGGTTCGACCTCGGCGAGGAGGCGGGACATGGTCCGCCCGTACGCCGAGCAGAGCCGGCCGAGCAGCGCGGCGGTCGGGCTGATCTCGCCGCGTTCCAGGCGCGAGAGGGTCGACCGGCTCACGCCGGTGCGGCCGGACAGCTCGTCGAGGGACCACCCGAACTCGCCGCGCAGTTCGGCGAGCCGTCCCGCGAGCCGTGTCTCGATCTCCGTGCTGCTTCCCATGACGGAGAGGATATCCCGGATCCGGGACGTGGCTGGTCGTCCGGGCGCGGGTGGGCGGCGTGCCGCGGCCGTGGGGATGTACTAGGCTTATCTTGACATCGAGATACCTGGAGACGGCAAGCGGCTGCCGACCGCACCCGCCCGGGGCTTGGTAAGGGTCACCTTAGCGAGCCGCCGCATGGTGCGAACGGCAGGATTGCCGTGCAACGCGCGAAACCATGTGGTGAAGGAGACAGTCGTGTCGGCCAACAGCTTCGACGCACGCGACACGCTCAGGGTGGGCGAGGAGTCGTACGAGATCTTCCGGCTGGACAAGGTGCCCGGCTCCGGCCGTTTGCCCTACAGCCTCAAGGTCCTGCTGGAGAACCTGCTCCGCACCGAGGACGGGGCCAACATCACCGCGGACCACATCCGCGCCCTGGGGAACTGGGACGCGAGCGCGCTGCCCAGCCAGGAGATCCAGTTCACGCCCGCCCGCGTGATCATGCAGGACTTCACCGGCGTCCCGTGCGTCGTGGACCTGGCCACCATGCGCGAGGCCGTCCGCGAACTCGGCGGCGACCCGGCCCGCATCAACCCGCTCGCCCCGGCCGAGCTGGTCATCGACCACTCCGTCATCGCCGACCGCTTCGGCACCGCCAACGCCTTCCAGCAGAACGTCGAGCTGGAGTATGGCCGCAACCGCGAGCGCTACCAGTTCCTGCGCTGGGGCCAGACCGCGTTCGACGAGTTCAAGGTCGTCCCGCCCGGCACCGGCATCGTCCACCAGGTGAACATCGAGCACCTCGCCCGCACCGTCATGGTCCGCGGCGGCCAGGCGTACCCCGACACCCTGGTCGGCACCGACTCGCACACCACCATGGTCAACGGCCTCGGCGTCCTCGGCTGGGGCGTCGGCGGCATCGAGGCGGAGGCGGCCATGCTCGGCCAGCCCGTCTCCATGCTGATCCCGCGCGTCGTCGGCTTCAAGCTCACCGGCGAGCTGCCCACCGGCACCACCGCCACCGACCTCGTCCTCACCATCACCGAGATGCTGCGCCGGCACGGGGTGGTCGGGAAGTTCGTCGAGTTCTACGGCGACGGCGTCGCGGCCGTGCCGCTGGCCAACCGCGCCACCATCGGCAACATGTCGCCGGAGTTCGGCTCCACCGCCGCGATCTTCCCGATCGACGCCGAGACCATCAGCTACCTGCGCCTGACCGGCCGCGACGAGCAGCAGCTCGCGCTCGTCGAGGCGTACACCAAGGAGCAGGGTCTGTGGCACGACCCGGCGGCCGAGCCGGAGTTCTCCGAGTACCTGGAGCTCGACCTCGCCACCGTCGTGCCGTCCATCGCGGGGCCGAAGCGCCCGCAGGACCGGATCGCCCTCAGCGACGCCAAGCGCAAGTTCGGCGAGGACGTGCGCGCCTACCTGCCCAACTCGGACGTGGACGAGGCCGGCAAGGAGTCCTTCCCGGCCTCCGACGCCCCGGCGGTCTCCAACGGTGTCGCGAGCAACCCGGTCACCGTCACCGCCCCGACGGCAGCACGTACGAGATCGACCACGGCGCCGTCACGGTCGCCGCGATCACCTCCTGCACCAACACCTCGAACCCCTCCGTCATGGTCGGCGCGGCTCTGCTGGCCAAGAAGGCGGTGGAGCGCGGCCTGACCCGCAAGCCGTGGGTCAAGACCACCCTGGCGCCCGGCTCCAAGGTCGTCATGGACTACTACGACCGCGCCGGCCTCACCCCGTACCTCGACAAGCTCGGCTTCAACCTCGTCGGGTACGGCTGCACCACCTGCATCGGCAACTCCGGGCCGCTGCCCGAAGAGGTCTCCAAGGCGGTCAACGACAACGATCTCGCCGTCGTGTCCGTGCTCTCCGGCAACCGCAACTTCGAGGGCCGTATCAACCCGGACGTCAAGATGAACTACCTGGCGTCCCCGCCCCTCGTCGTCGCCTACGCCATCGCCGGCTCCATGACGGTCGACATCACGACCGAGCCGCTCGGCACCGACCCCGACGGCGAGCCGGTGTACCTGAAGGACATCTGGCCCTCCGAGCAGGAGATCGAGCAGGTCGTCGCCTCCGCGATCGGCCAGGAGATGTTCGGCCAGAGCTACGCCGACGTGTTCGCCGGCGACGCCCAGTGGAACTCCCTGCCGATCCCGACGGGTTCCACCTTCGAGTGGGACCCGGAGTCCACCTACGTCCGCAAGCCCCCGTACTTCGACGGCATGGGCACCGACCCCGAGCCGGTCACCGACATCGACGGCGCCCGGGTCCTCGCCAAGCTCGGCGACTCGGTCACCACCGACCACATCTCGCCCGCCGGCGCCATCAAGGCCGACACCCCGGCCGGCGCGTACCTCACCGAGCACGGTGTGGAACGCCGCGACTTCAACTCCTACGGCTCGCGCCGCGGCAACCACGAGGTCATGATCCGCGGCACGTTCGCCAACATCCGCCTGCGCAACCAGATCGCGCCGGGCACCGAGGGCGGCTACACCCGCGACTTCACCCGCGGCGGCGAGGTGTCGTTCATCTACGACGCGTCCAGCAACTACCAGGAGGCCGGCATCCCGCTGGTCGTCCTCGCCGGCAAGGAGTACGGCTCCGGCTCGTCCCGCGACTGGGCCGCCAAGGGCACCGCGCTGCTCGGCGTGCGGGCCGTGATCGCCGAGTCGTACGAGCGCATCCACCGCTCGAACCTGATCGGCATGGGCGTGCTGCCGCTCCAGTTCCCGGCCGGGCAGAGCGCCGACGCGCTGGGCCTGACCGGCGAGGAGACGTTCGCGTTCTCCGGCATCACCGCGCTGAACGACGGCGGCGTGCCGGAGACGGTGCGGGTCTCGACCGACACGGGCGTGGAGTTCGACGCGGTCGTCCGCATCGACACCCCCGGAGAGGCCGACTACTACCGCAACGGCGGCATCATGCAGTACGTGCTGCGTTCCCTGATCCGCAAGTGACGGAATGGGCGCGATAAACGGAACAAACGCATGACGCCACAGAGATGAAAGGCGTCAGGAGTTGTCCCTGATGCGCACGACGGGCCGCCCGCGATCACCGCGGGCGGCCCGTTCCGTGTGTCCGGCGCGTATCGACCCGGAATCGTCATCACTTCCGCCCCGAAGGCCTTCTTCCGCACCCGGGAGAAGTGGACTATACCTGTCGGCATTCAGGCCGGACGCCACCGCGCCCGGCCCGCCAGAGGCGAGGGGACGTGAAGGATGCATTCCAGTCCGTACCTCAACCGCAGAACCCTCCTGCGACGCTCGGCCGCCGCCGGCCTGCTCACCGTGCCGGCCGTCGGCGCCCTCGCCGGCTGCGCCGGCGGGGGCAGCGGCGGCGACACGGTCGAGCGCGGCGCCACCTCGGAGACCAACCCGTTCGGCGTGACCGACGCGGAGCTGGAGGTCGTCATCTTCGACGGCGGTTTCGGCGACCAGTACGCGCTGGACGCGGAGGAGATCTACGAGGCGTCCCACGGCAGCGTGGACCACGCCAAGACCCCGGAGATCCAGTCCCGCCTCCAGCCCCGCATGGTCTCGGGCGACCCCCCGGACGTCATCAACAACGGCGGCGCCCAGGCGATGGACATCGCCGCCCTCATCAGGAACGACCAGGTCCACGACCTCACCGAACTCCTCGACGCGCCCTCGCTCGACGACCCGTCCGTGCCGGTCAGGGACACCCTGATGCCCGGCACGGTGGAGGTCGGCCGGTTCGGCGGCGAGGAGATGTACTGCCTGAACTACGCCTTCACCGTCCACGGCCAGTGGTACTCCCGCACCGCCCTGGACCGCCTCGGCGCCGAATACCCGCGCACCTGGGACGAGATGATCGCCCTGTGCGAGGCCGCCAAGGCCGAGGGCATGGCCGGCTGGACATACCCCGGCGTCTATCCGTACTACTTCAACTTCACGCTCTACCCGTTCATCGGGAAGATCGGCGGTCCCGACGTCCTGCGTGCCATCGACAACCTGGAGCCGAACGCCTGGCGCCACGACGCCGTCCGCGCCGCCTTCGCGGCGTACCACGAGCTGACGGCCCGCGGTTACGTGCTGCGGGGCAGCGCCGGGATGACGCACGAGGACGCCCAGGACGAGTGGAACCAGTACCACGCCCTGTTCATCCCGAACGGCTCCTGGGTGGAGAACGAGACCCGCTCCGGCACCCCGGACGACTTCGACATGGCGGTCGGCCCGCCGACCGGCCTCGACGACTCCGACGCGATGCCGTTCGGCACGCTGTGGGCCTCCGCGACCGAGCCGTTCATCGTGCCGTCGGACGCGCCGAACCTCCAGGGCGGCCTGGAGTTCCTGCGCATCATGCTGGGCCGCGAGTCCGCCCGGAACTTCACCGGCCTCGTGTCATCGCTGAGCTGCGTCCGTGACGCGTCGGAGGGGCTCGACCTGCCGCCCGGGCTCACCAGCGCCCGCGAGGTCCTCGCGGCGGCCGGCGACAACGTGCTGATCCCCCGCATCCGCGACTGGTACCGGCAGCTCAACGACGAGGAGATCGGCGGCGCCGTCGCCGCGATGATGGCCGGTGACATCGGCCCGGACGAGGCGATCGACCGCTGCCAGCGCGCCGCCGACGCCGCGGCGCGGGACGACTCCCTCCAGAAGTTCACCCGCTGAGGCGCGGCGTGGACCCGCGTACGCACCGGCGGCGGACGGCGGCCGCGGACGGCCCGCCGCCCGCACACCCGCTGCTGCTCGCGGCGGCCCTCCTCGTACCGCCGCGCCTCACGCCCCGGCGGGTGCGGAACGACCGGCGGTACCGCAGGATCGAGCAGTACCGGTTCGTCCTGTGGTTCCTCCTGCCGCCGCTGCTGATCTATCTCGTGCTCGTCGTCTCCCCGTTCGTGCAGGCGTTCTTCTATTCGATGACCGACTGGACGGGATTCAGCGGGACATCGAACTTCACGGGCCTGGAGAATTACGACCGCCTGCTGCACGACGCGAAATTCTGGGCGGCCGTGCGGAACAGCCTGCTGCTTCTCGTCGCCGCCCCCGTGATCACGCTCGGACTCGGCCTTTTCCTCGCCTTCATGCTCACGGCGGGCGGCCGGCGGCGCCATGGCCGCGCCGTCACGGGCGTCGCGGGCGCGCGGCTCTACACGGTGGTGTATTTCTTCCCGCAGGTGCTGTCGATCGCCGTCATCGCGGTGATCTGGGCGCGGATCTACAGCCCGCGCGGCGGCGTCCTGAACGAGAGCCTCGGCCTGGTCGGGCTCGACTCCTGGCGCCAGGACGACTGGCTGGGCGGCGACCTCGCCCGCTGGTGCGTCCTGGCCGTGCTGTGCTGGTCGTTCACCGGCTTCTACGTCGTGCTGTTCTCCGCCGCGATGGGGTCGATCCCGGCCGAGATCCACGAGGCGGCGCTGCTGGACGGCGCGGGGCGGGCGGTGATGTTCACCCGCGTCACGCCCCCGCTGATCGCGGGCACCGTGCGGACGGGCTGGATCTACATGGGCATCCAGGCGCTCGACGCGTTCGCGCTGGTCAACGTGATGGTCCCGGAGCACGGCATGGAGGTGATCCCCAGCTACCTGTTCGACAAGGCGTTCCGCGAGGGGCAGGCCGGCTACGCGACGGCGATCGGCGTCGCCCTGTTCGTGCTGACGTTCGCCTTCACGGCGCTGATGATGCGCCTCGGCCGCAGGGACCGCATCGAGTTCTGAGGAGGACCGCAGTGGAGCACCCCCCGGAGGGCCGGGCCGCCGGCCGCGCGCTGAACGTCTTCGCCCACTCGTTCCTCGCCGTGTGGGCGGTCCTGGCCGCCGGGCCCGTGGTCTGGGTGGCGATCTCCGCGTTCCGGCCGCACCAGGACCTGGTGTCCGACCCGTTCGGGCTGCCGCTCGACGTGGCGTGGGACAACTTCACCACCGCGTGGACGACGGCCGACATCGGCCGCTACACGCTCAACTCCGCCGTCGTCCTGGCCGGTTCGCTGACCGGGACGATGGTGCTCGGCGCGATGGCGGCCTACGCCGTGGCCCGGTTCACCTTCCCCGGGAACCGGATCGTCCACCTGCTGTTCGCGGGCGGCATGATGTTCCCGGTCTTCCTCGCGCTCGTCCCGCTGTTCTTCGTGCTGGACAACGTCGGCCTCCTCAACACCCGGCTCGGCCTGATCGCCGTCTACATCGCGTACTCGCTGCCGTTCACCGTCTTCTTCCTGGTGTCGTTCTTCCGGACCCTGCCCACGGCCGTGCAGGAGGCCGCCGCCATCGACGGCGCGTCCCACCTGCGGACCTTCGCGCAGATCATGATGCCGATGGCCAGGCCGGGACTGGTCAGCGTGGGCATCTTCAACGTGCTGGGCCAGTGGAACCAGTTCGTCCTGCCGCGCGTGCTGAACGTCGGTGACCCGGACGACGCCGTGCTGCCGCAGGGCCTCGCCGCCCTGATGGTGCAGCAGGGGTACGAGGGCGACTGGGGCGCGCTGTACGCGGGCGTGACGATGGCGATGCTGCCGGTCCTCGCGGTGTACACCGCGTTCCAGCGCCAGGTGCGCGAGGGGCTGACGGCGGGCGCCGTGCGGTAGCCGGGGGCGGGGGAGCGGTCCGGGCGCGGGAGTTCCGGGTTTCCGCGCTGTTCTCCCGCACAGCGGCCCGAGTTCATATAGTGGGCGCGCGCCGTCTCCCGGCACCGGAGTCCGGTGCGGCCGGCGTGCCAGCAGTCCTGTCCGCGACCGTGTCCGGCAGGCCGTCCGAAATGGAGTGAGCCGTGGAGACTCCTGGGTCGCAGTCCTCCCTGCACCGGGCCAACCTGGAGCGCGTGGTCCGCGCCGTGCGCGCCGCCGGCTCGCTGACCCAGGCGGACATCGCGCGGGCGACCGGTCTCTCGGCCGCGACCGTGTCGAACATCGTTCGGGAGTTGAAGGACCGCGGGACGGTGGACGTCCGCACGACATCGGCGGGCGGCCGCCGGGCGCGCAGCGTGTCCCTGTCGACGGACGCCGGCATCGTCGTCGGCGTGGACTTCGGCCACTCGCACCTGCGTGTCGCGGTGGGCAACCTGGCGCACCAGGTCCTCGCCGAGGAGGCCGTGCCGTTCGACGTGGACGCGTCGGCCGGCGAGGGGTTCGACCAGGTCGAGAAGCTCGTGGACCGGCTCGTGGCCGCCGCGGGCGTCGACCGGGTCAAGATCATCGGCATCGGGCTCGGCGTGCCGGGGCCGATCGACGTGGCGACGGGCGTGCTCGGCTCGACGGCGATCCTGCCGGGCTGGCGGGGCGTCAGCCCGCGCGGCGAGCTTGAGGCCCGCACCGGGGTCCGCGTCCACGTCGACAACGACGCGAACCTCGGCGCCCTCGGCGAGCTGGTCTGGGGCTCGGGCCGCGGCTGCGGCGACCTCGCGTACATCAAGGTCGCGAGCGGCGTCGGCGCCGGCCTCGTCATCAACGGGCAGATCTACCGGGGTCCCGGCGGCACGGCGGGCGAGATCGGCCACATCACGCTGGACGAGTCGGGTCCCGTCTGCCGCTGCGGCAACCGCGGCTGCCTGGAGACCTTCACCGCCGCCCGGCACGTCCTGCCGCTGCTGCGCACGAGCCACGGCACGGACCTCACGATGCGCCGCGTCGTGCAGCTCGCGCGCGAGGGCGACCCGGGCTGCCGCCGCGTCGTCACGGACGTGGGCCGCCACATCGGCACCGGCGTCGCCCAGTTGTGCAACCTGCTGAATCCGAGCCGCGTCGTCCTCGGCGGCGACCTGGCCGAGGCGGGGGAGATCGCCCTCGGCCCGATCCGCGACGCGGTGGGCCGGTACGCCATACCGAGCGCCGGCGGCGGCCTCACCCTCGTCCCCGGCGCCCTCGGCAGCCGCGCCGAGGTCCTGGGCGCGCTGGCGCTGGTCCTGCGAGAGATGGGCGACGGGGTGCTGCTTGGCGCCCCCGCCGCCTGACGGACCGGCGGTACGGGTGCCGCCGGCGGTGCCGAGAAAGTTTCGGTACACCGATCCCTGCTTCACCTGTTGACGCCAAGCGGCGCCCGGGAGTTAGCTCATCGCCGACCACGGCCGCGAAGCCGCGACCCGAGAGGGAGGCGAAGCGCACCATGCGAACACACCTGAGACGTGCCGTATTAGCAGCCACGTCCGTCGTCCTGATCTGCACGATGGCCGCCTGCGGCGAGGCGGGCGGCGGTGACGACGACGGCGGCGGCGAGGACGGCGGCGGCGAGAGCGGCGGCACGATCGGCCTGCTGCTCCCCGAGGACCGCACCACGCGCTACGAGTCGTTCGACCGCCCCTACATCGAGGCGAAGATCGAGGAGCTGTGCCCCGACTGCGAGGTGCAGTACGCCAACGCGAGCGAGGACGTCAACGCGCAGAAGCAGCAGTTCGACGCGATGCTGACGGAGGGCGTCGACGCGATCATCCTGGACGCCGTCGACGCCACCGCCACGGCCTCCTGGGTGGAGGAGGCGGCCGCCGAGGACGTGCCCGTCGTCGCCTACGACCGGCTGGCGCACGGCCCCATCAGCGGCTACGTGTCGTACGACAACGTGCGCGTCGGGCAGTTGCAGGGCGAGTCCCTGCTCGCGGCGCTCGGCGACGGGGCCGAGGGGTCCCGCGTCGTCATGATCAACGGGTCGCCCACCGACCCCAACGCCGCCCAGTTCAAGGAAGGCGCCCTGTCCGTCCTGGACGGCACCGCAGAGATCGTCTTCGACCAGGACATCCCCGGCTGGCAGGCCCCCGACGCCGGCCAGAAGATGACGGACGCCATCGAGGCGCTCGGCGACGACGGCTTCGACGCCGTCTACGTCGGCAACGACGGCATGGCGGCGGCCGTCGTCACCGCCCTGCAGTCCGCCGGCATCACGGACGTCCCCGTCGGCGGCCAGGACGCCGAACTCGCCGGCCTGCAGCGCATCGTGGCCGGCCAGCAGGCGTTCACCATCTACAAGGCGCTCAGGCAGGAGGCCGACACGGCCGCCGAGATGGCCGTGGCGCTGATACGCGGCGACGAGCTCGGCGACCTCGCCCCTGACACCGTCGACAGCGAGACGGACGACGGCATCCCGGCCCGCCTGTACGAGCCGGTCGCCGTCACCGTCGACAACATCCTCGACACGGTGATCGCCGACGACGTCTACACCGTCGACCAGATCTGCACCGACGAGTACGCGGACGCCTGCGCCGAGGCCGGACTGAGCTGAGCCGTCCCGCCCGCCGCCCGGCCGCGGCGCGCCGCCGCCCCCTCGCCCGGGGCGGCCGGCCGCCGCGCCGGGGCGTCCGCGGGACGGCCGTACCGAGGAGCAGGAGCTGACCCGTTCCATGACCGCAACCGCCGCACCTCCCGTGCTCGAACTGCGGGGCGTCTCCAAGCGGTTCGGCGCCGTCCAGGCGCTCACCGACGTCGATCTGGAGATACGCCCCGGCCGTGTGACCGCCCTCGTCGGCGACAACGGCGCGGGCAAGTCGACCCTCATCAAGACCATCGCCGGCGTCCACACCATCGACGCGGGCGCCATCCTGTGGAAGGGGGAGCCGGTCCGCGTGTCCCGGCCCCACGACGCCCAGGACCTCGGCATCGCCACCGTCTACCAGGACCTCGCCCTGTGCGACAACCTCGACGTGGTCGCCAACCTCTTCCTCGGCCGCGAGACCAGTCACCGCACCGTCCTGGACGACGTGGCGATGGAGCGGCGCGCCCGCGAGCTGCTCGACACCCTGTCCATCCGCATCCCGGACGTCCGCATCCCGATCGCCGCGCTCTCGGGCGGCCAGCGCCAGACCGTGGCGATCGCCCGCGCCCTCGTCGGCGCCCCGGAGGTCGTCATCCTCGACGAGCCGACCGCCGCGCTCGGCGTCGAGCAGACCGCGCAGGTCCTCGACCTCGTGGAGCGGCTGCGCGAGCAGGGGCTCGCGGTCGTCCTCATCAGCCACAGCATCGCCGACGTACGGGCCGTGGCCGACGATGTCGCCGTGCTGCGCCTCGGCCGCAACAACGGCGTCTTCGACGTGTCCACGACCACCGGCGAGGAGATCATCGCCGCCATCACCGGGGCCACGGACAACGCGGTCACCCGCCGGCGCGGCAGGAAGGACGGCACCGAATGACCGGGCCGGACAGGACCCTCATGCGGCTGCCGCTCGGCGAGCGCGGGCCGCGCGGCTATCTGGAGGACTTCCGGCGCCGCCTCACCGGCGGCGAGCTCGGCTCCCTGCCGGTCGTCGTCGCCATGGTCGTGATCGCCGTCGTCTTCGAGGCGCAGACCGGCAGCTTCCTCACCCCGCGCAACCTGAGCAACATCAGTGTGTACGTCGCCGGCCCCGGCATCATGGCGGTCGGCATCGTCCTCGTCCTGCTCCTCGGCGAGATCGACCTGTCCATCGGCTCCGTCGCCGGCCTGTGCGCCGCGATCTGGGCCGTGACGTCCATCACCCACGGCGTGGACGACCTTCTCGCCATCGTCCTCGCCATCGCCGCCGGGGCGGCCGCGGGCGCCGTCCACGGCGCCTTCTTCGCGTACGTCGGCGTCCCCGCGTTCGTCGTCACCCTCGCCGGCTTCCTCGGCTGGAGCGGCGTCCAGATCTGGGTCATGGGCTCGGAGGGCACCCTCAACATCCCCCGCGACAGTCTGGTCAAGGACCTGACCGGCTTCTACTTCAGCGACATCGCCGCCGCGTACGGCCTGGCCACCGCCGTCACGGCCGGGTACCTCATCTCCTCGGTCCTGCGGGAGCGCCGCCGCGTCCGCGCCCAGCTCCCGCCCCGCCCGGTCCTGGAGATCGGGGTGCGGGTGGCGCTCGTCGCGGTCGCCGCGTTCTACACCGCCTGGACGCTGAACCAGCACCGCGGCCTGCCGCTTGCGGTGGTCGTGTTCCTGGTGGTCCTGCTGCTGGCCGACTACATGGTCCGCCGCACCACGTACGGGCGGCACATCTTCGCGGTCGGCGGCAACGCCGAGGCGGCGCGCCGCGCCGGCATCAACGTGGAGTTCATCCGGCTGACGGTGTTCGCCCTGGCCGGCATGCTGGCGGCGGTCGGCGGCCTGTTCTACGCGGCGCAGGCCGGCGGCGCGTCCAAGGACCTCGGCTCGGGGAACCTGCTGATGAACGTCATCGCCGCCGCCGTCATCGGCGGCACGAGCCTCTTCGGCGGGCGCGGCTGGATATGGTCGGCACTGCTCGGGACCCTCGTCATCCAGTCCATCACCACCGGCCTGAACCTCATGAACATGTCCTCGGAGATCCAGTACATGATCACGGGCGCGGTCCTCCTCCTCGCCGTGGTGGTCGACTCCGTCTCCCGGCGGACACAACGCACCTCCGGACGGACGTAACCGGCCGGGGACGATCATGTCCGGTGACGGAACGGCCCGTGCCACCGCCGGGTGGCCCGGTCCGTTCCGCCACCGGGCGTATCCCCCGTCCACGAGCCGCGCGCCGGGGCCGGTCACACTAAACTCGACGGACGGCCGCTCAACCCCGACGCAAGGAGGAACGGTGCCGCTGCTGAACAGCATCTCGGGACCGCGCGATCTCGACCGGCTCACCCCGGAACAACTCGTGGACCTCGCGGGGGAGATCCGCTCCTTCCTGATCGACGCGGTGGCCCGCACCGGCGGCCACCTCGGTCCCAACCTCGGCGTGGTGGAGCTGACCATCGCGCTCCACCGCGTGTTCGACTCGCCCACCGACCGTGTGCTGTGGGACACGGGCCACCAGTCCTACGTCCACAAGCTGCTCACCGGCCGCCAGGACTTCTCGGGGCTGCGCTCCCGCGACGGCCTCTCCGGCTACCCGTCCCGCGCCGAGTCCGAGCACGACACCATCGAGAACAGCCACGCGTCCACCGTCCTCGGCTGGGCCGACGGCCTCGCCAAGGCGTACGAGCTGCGCGGCGAGCGGCGCCAGGTGGTCGCCGTCACCGGTGACGGCGCCCTGACCGGCGGCATGGCCTGGGAGGCGCTGAACAACATCGCCGCAGCCAAGGACCGCCCCCTCGTCATCGTCGTCAACGACAACGAGCGCTCCTACGCGCCCACCATCGGCGGCCTCGCCACCCACCTCGCGACGCTGCGCACGACCGCCGGGTACGAGCGGTTCCTCGCCCGCGGCAAGCAGATGCTGGAGCGGACGCCCGTCGTCGGCCGCCCGCTCTACGGAACGCTGCACGGCGCGAAGAAGGGACTGAAGGACGTCATCGCGCCGCAGGGCCTGTTCGAGGACCTCGGCATCAAGTACGTCGGCCCGATCGACGGCCACGACATCCAGGCCCTGGAGGCGGCCCTGCACCGCGCCAAGCGGTTCGGCGGACCCGTCATCGTGCACTGCCTGACGGAGAAGGGCCGCGGCTACCAGCCAGCGCGCGACGACGAGGCCGACCAGTTCCACGCGGTCGGCGTCATCCACCCCGACACCGGGCTGCCCGTGGCGGCCTCGGGCGCCGACTGGACGTCCGTCTTCGGCGACGAGATCGTGCGGGTGGGCCGCGAGCGCGACGACGTGGTGGCGATCACGGCCGCCATGCTCCGCCCGGTGGGTCTGGCCCGGTTCGCCGAGGAGTTCCCCGACCGCGTGTTCGACGTCGGCATCGCCGAGCAGCACGGCGCGGTGTCCGCCGCCGGGCTGGCCTCGGGCGGCCTGCACCCCGTCTTCGCCGTCTACGCGACCTTCCTCAACCGCGCGTTCGACCAGGTCCTCATGGACGTGGCGATGCACCGGTGCGGTGTGACGTTCGTCCTGGACCGGGCCGGCGTCACCGGGCCGGACGGCGCGTCCCACCACGGCATGTGGGACATGTCGATCCTCCAGTGCGTCCCCGGGCTGCGGCTGGCGGCCCCGCGCGACGCCGACCAGCTCCGCGCCCAGCTCCGCGAGGCCGTCGCGGTGGAGGACGCGCCGACCGTCGTGCGCTTCTCGCGCGGCAAGGTCGGCCCGCCCGTCCCGGCCGTGGGCCGCGTCGGCGGCATGGACGTCCTGCGGCGGCCGGAGGCCGGCACCGAGCGGCCCGACGTCCTCCTGGTGTCGGTGGGCGCCCTGGCCCCGGCCTGCCTCGAGGCCGCCGAGCTGCTCCAGGCCCACGGCATCAGCAGCACCGTCGTGGACCCGCGCTGGGTGAAGCCGGTGGACCCGGCGCTGCCCGGCCTGGCGGCCGAGCACCGTGTCGTCGTCACCGTCGAGGACAACAGCAGGGCCGGCGGCGTCGGCTCGGCCGTCGCCCAGGCGCTGCGCGACGCGGACGTGGACGTGCCGCTGCGCGACTTCGGCATCCCCGAACGGTTCCTGCCGCACGGCACCCGCGACCAGGTCCTCGCCGAGGTCGGCCTCACCGGGCCCGACATCGCCCGCCAGGTCACCGGCCTCGTCGCCCGCCTCACCGGCGATGTGAGCGCCCCCACCGGCGCCTGACGACGCCTGCCGGCCCGGCCGCGCTCAGTGTCCCTGCAGCGCGGCCGGGTCCATGTACATGACCTCCCAGTGGTGGCCGTCCGGGTCGAGGAAGCCGCGCCCGTACATCGGTCCCTCGTCGATCGGGTCCATCGACGGCGACCCGCCCGACGCCAGCGCCCGCTCCACCAGCTCGTCCACGGCGGCCCGGCTGTCGGCGCTCAGGGTGACGATGGCCTCGGTGACGGCCGAGGTGTCGGCGACGGCCCGCCGCGTGAAGTTCCGGAAGAACGGCTCGGTCAGCAGCATCACGAAGATGTCCTCGCTGATCACGATGCAGGCCGCGTTCTCGTCGGTGAACTGCGGACTGAACGCGTAGCCCAGGTCGCGGAAGAACCGCTTGCTGCGCTCCAGGTCCTTCACGGGCAGGTTCACGAAGATCTTGGCGGTCATGGCGGGCCCCGTTCCTTGCTGGACGTCGGTCGTGTCCGGGCCGCCGTGAGCGCGGCCCGTACCCGATCAGACCCGGGCCGCGCGGAAAACTCATCGCTCCCGCGCGGGCGCCGCCCTCACAGGTCGCGCACCGACGAGGGGCCCGTCACGTCCGCCCCCAGCGCGCCGACACGTCCCCGCAGCTCCCGGTCGGCCGTCACCACCAGCGTGGGCCGCCCGCCGCCCCCCTCCTCGCGCACCAGCTCCACGATCCGGTCGTCGCCGCTGCCCGGCGCCGCCACCACCCGGACGCCGGGGACGGAGGCGACACCCCGCGCCGCGCCCTCCACGACCAGCACGAGGTCCACCGGCCCCGGATAGCGCGTCAGCCGGTCCCGCAGCCGCTCGGCCGCGCCCCGCCGGTCACGCCACCAGCCGTCCGGCACGGACCCGACGACGTTCGCGCCGTCCACCACGACGAGCGGCGCCCGGCCCGTCCCGCGCGGGGACGGACCGGGCGCCGCGTGCCGCGTGCCCTCGCTCACGCGGGGACGCTCGCCACGCCCTGCGGGAGCAGCCGCTCCCCGAGGACCCGCTGCGAGACGCCCTCGCGGTCCAGGTACGGGCCGATCCCGCCGAGGTGGAACGGCCACCCGGCGCCGAGCAGCAGGCACAGGTCGATGTCCAGCACCTCGGCGACGACGCCCTCCCGGAGCATGAGCCCGATCTCCTCGGCGATCGCGTCGAGCGCGCGCGCCCGCACCTGCTCCTCCGTCAGCGGCGCCGAACCCGTCTCGAACAGCGCCGCCACCTCCGGGTCGAGGCGCGGCGCGCCGCCGTCCTGGACGTACAGCGACCGCCGCCCGGCGGCGACGACACGCCCGAGGTTCTCCGAGACGCCGAACCGTTCGGGGAACGCCTCGTGCAGCGTGCCCGCGACGTGGTGCGCCACGGCGGGGCCGACGAGGTCGAGGAGCTGGATCGGCGACATCGGCAGGCCGAGCGGCGCGAGCGCCCGGTCGGCGACCTCGACCGGCGTGCCCTCGTCGATCGCGGCGAGCACCTCGCCCATGAAGCGGGTCAGGATCCGGTTCACGACGAACGCCGGGGCGTCCTTCACCAGCACGGCGGACTTCTTCAGCTTCCGCGCCACGGCGAACGCCGTCGCGAGCGTCGCGTCGTCCGTCTCCGCGGCGCGCACGATCTCCAGCAGCGGCAGCACGGCCACCGGGTTGAAGAAGTGGAAGCCGACGACCCGCTCCGGGTGCTTCAGCCGGGACGCCATCCGCGTCACCGACAGGGACGAGGTGTTGGTCGCGAGGACCGCGTGCTCGGGGACGATCGCCTCGAGGTCGGCGAACACCTCCTGCTTCACGCCCATCTCCTCGAACACGGCCTCGATCACGAAGTCCGCGTCCCCGAACGCCGCCTCCCGGTCCAGCGAGCCGGTGACCGACGCCTTCAGCCGGTTGGCGGCATCGGCCGTGATCCGGCCCTTGCCGAGCAGCTTGTCGACCTCGGCGCGGACCCACGCCACGCCCTTGTCGATCCGCTCCTGGTCGATGTCGGTCAGCACCACCGGCACCTGGAGCCTGCGGGCGAACAGCAGCGCGAGCTGCGACGCCATCAGGCCGGCGCCGACGACCCCGACCTTGGTGACCGGGCGGGCGAGCGCCTTGTCGGGCGCGCCGGCGGGCCGCTTCGCCCGCCGCTGCACGAGGTCGAAGGCGTACAGGCCGCTGCGCAGCTCCTCGCCCATGATGAGGTCGGCCAGCGCCTCGTCCTCGGCGGCGAAGCCCTCGTCCAGGCCGCCGTCGCGCGCCTGCGCGATGATGTCGAGCGCGCGGGCGGCGGCGGGCGCCGCGCCGTGCACCTTGCTCTCGGCGAAGGCACGGCCGCGCTCCACCGCCGCGTCCCACGCGGCGCCGCGGTCCACCTCGGGCCGCGCGACCGCCAGCTCGCCGCGCAGGACCGCCGAGGTCCACACGAGCGACTGCTCCAGGAAGTCGGCGCCCTCGAACAGGGCGTCGGCCATGCCCAGCTCGTGGACGGCGGGGCCGGTCAGCATGCGGTTCTGGCTGAGGGCGTTCTCGATGATGACGGTGACGGCGGCGTCCGGGCCGATCAGGTTCGGCAGCAGCGTGCAGCCGCCCCAGCCGGGCACCAGGCCGAGGAACACCTCGGGCAGCGCGAACGGGCCGCCGGTCGCCGAGACCGTCCGGTAGGTGCAGTGCAGCCCGACCTCGACACCGCCGCCCATGGCCGCGCCGTTCCAGTAGGCGAAGCTCGGCACCCCGAGCGACGCGAACCGCCGCAGCACCGCGTGCCCGCCGGCGCCGATCGCCAGGGCCTCCGGGCGCTCCCGCAGCACGCTCACGCCCTTCAGGTCCGCGCCGACCGCGAACACGAACGGCTTGCCGGTGACGCCGGCCGCCACGATCTCCCCGGCCGCCGCCTCCGCCTCGACCCGGTCGAGCGCCGCGTCCAGGTTCGCCAGCGAGCGGGGGCCGAGCGTCGTCGGCTTCCGGTGGTCGAACCCGTTGTCCAGCGTGATCAGCGCGAACCGTCCCGCGCCGTGCGGCAGGTCCAGATGCCGTACGTGCGCCTGCGTGACCACCTCGTCGGGGAACCGCTCGGCGGCCTCCCGCAGTACCTCACCCGCACCGCTCACGGGCGTCCTCCGTCCGTCTCGAACCCTCGTGTCCCGTGCATCACCGCGTCTGCCCCGTATGTCACCGGTCCTCCCAGTGCGGGTTCTCCCAGACGACGGTCGCGCCCATGCCGAAGCCGACGCACATCGTCGTCAGCCCGTACCTGACGTCCGGCCGGTCCTCGAACTGCCGGGCGAGCTGCGTCATCAGCCGCACCCCCGACGAGGCCAGCGGGTGACCGAACGCGATGGCGCCGCCGTACGGGTTCACGCGCGGGTCGTCGTCCGCGATGCCGTAGTGGTCGAGGAACGCGAGGACCTGCACGGCGAACGCCTCGTTGATCTCGAACAGGCCGATGTCCCCGATGCCGAGACCGGCCTTCGCGAGGGCCTTCTCGGTGGCGGGCACCGGGCCGTAGCCCATCACCTCGGGCTCCACCCCGGCGAACGCGAAGGACACGAGCCGCATCCGCACCGGCAGCCCCAGGTCGCGGGCCACGTCCTCGGCCGCGATGACGGAGGCCGTCGCGCCGTCGTTGAGGCCGGCCGCGTTGCCCGCCGTCACACGGCCGTGGGGGCGGAACGGCGTCTTCAGGCCGGCGAGGGCCTCCATCGTCGTGCCGGGCCGCATCGGCTCGTCGGCGGTGGCCAGGCCCCAGCCCGTCTCGCCGCCCTCGGGGGAGGTGCGCCGCACCGCGACCGGCACCAGGTCCGGCTGCACGCGGCCGTCCGCGTACGCCTTGGCCGCCTTCTCCTGGCTGCGGACCGCGTACGCGTCGGCCCGCTCCCGGGTCAGGTGCGGGAAGCGGTCGTGCAGGTTCTCCGCGGTCATGCCCATGAACAGCGCGGAGTCGTCCACCAGCTTCTCGGCGACGAACCTGGGGTTCGGGTCGATGCCCTCGCCCATCGGGTGGCGCCCCATGTGCTCCACGCCGCCCGCGATCGCGACGTCGCTCGCGCCGAACGCGATGGCGCCCGCGCTCGTCGTCACCGCGGTCAGCGCGCCGGCGCACATGCGGTCGATGGCGTAGCCGGGGACACTCGTCGGCAGACCGGCGAGGAGCGCGGCGGTCCTGCCGATGGTCAGCCCCTGGTCACCGGTCTGCGTGGTCGCCGCGACCGCGACGTCGTCCACGCGGTCCGGGGGGAGCTGGGGGTTGCGGCGCAGCAGCTCGCGGATGCACTTGATCACCAGGTCATCGGCGCGGGTCTCGTGGTAGATCCCCTTGGGACCCGCCTTGCCGAACGGGGTACGGACGCCGTCAACGAAGACGACGTCCCTGACGGTACGCGGCACGATGGCACTCCTCCACGCCGGAAAGTTCCTTCCGACGACCATGCTACTCATCGGTAACGACTGGGCGCCAGAGCGGGAAACGGCGGGGCGGACGCGCGGGGGCGCGCCCCCGTGACGGCGGCCCGTCAGCCGGCCGACTCGATGGCCCGCGCCAGCAGCGGGGCCGTCTGCTCGATCTGCCACTCCCTGGCGCCCAGCGACCGCAGCACTGGGGACACCGCCTCGGGCGTCGCGGGCGCCGGCGGCTCCCAGCACAGCCGCCGCACGACCTCGGGGGACAGCAGGTTCTCCTGGGGGAGGCGCAGCTCCTCCGCGTGCGCCGTGACGGCGGACCGCGCCGCGGCGAGCCGCGCGGCGGCGGCCGGGGCCTTGTCGCCCCACGCCCGGTGCGGCGGCGGCCCCGACGACGGCTCCTGCCCGAGCTGGGGGAGGGCCGCGTCGGGCAGCGCGCGCGCCCGGTCCACGGCCTCCTGCCACCGCTGGAGCTGCTTGCGGTTCATCCGCGCCCCGCCGAAACCCTGCACCGAGGCGAGCGCCCGCGCGTCCGCCGGCATCGCCAGCGCCGCCGCCATGATCGCGGCGTCCGGCAGCACCTTGGTCGGCGACATGTCGCGCCGCTGCGCGATCCGGTCGCGGGTCGTCCACAGCTCACGGACGGCCGCGAGCTGCCGCCGCTTGCGCAGCCGGTGCACGCCGGACGTACGGCGCCACGGGTCCTTGCGCGGCACGGGCGGTGGCGCGGCGGCGATGGCGGCGAACTCCTCCAGCGCCCACTCCAGCTTGCCCTGCCCGCGCAGCTCGTCCTCCAGGGCGTCCCGCAGGTCGACCAGCAGCTCCACGTCGAGGGCGGCGTACCGCAGCCACGGCTCGGGCAGCGGACGGGTGGACCAGTCGGCCGCCGAGTGGCCCTTCTCCAGGCTGTAGCCGAGGACGCGCTCGACCATGAGGCCGAGCCCGACCCGCGCGAACCCGGCGAGCCGGCCCGCGAGTTCGGTGTCGAACAGGCGCTTCGGGACCATGCCTATGTCCCGCAGGCAGGGCAGGTCCTGCGTCGCCGCGTGCAGGACCCACTCGGTGTCGGCGAGGGCGTCGTTCAGCGGGGTGAAGTCGGGGCAGGCGATCGGGTCGATCAGCGCGGTGCCCGCGCCCTCGCGGCGGAGCTGGACGAGGTAGGCGCGCTGCCCGTAGCGGTAGCCGGAGGCCCGTTCGGCGTCGACGGCGACCGGACCGCTGCCCTCGGCGAACGCGGCCACGACGCGGGCGAACGCCTCGGCGTCGGCCGTGACCGGGGGGACGCCCTCCCGGGGGGCCAGCAGGGGGACCGGAGCCGGTCCCGACGGCTCAGCCTCGGATGATCCTGTCTTCGCGTCGGCGGTCTGCTGGGCGTCGGTCACCAGTCAAGACTAACTCTGTGCGCACGGTGCACAACGTCTGCCCGTTCCGCCTCCCCGGCCACCCCCGGCCCGGTACGCGCGGACGCGGCGGCCCCGGGGGACCGGTCACGGAACGCGCTCGCCGGGCGGGGGAGCGGAGCGGTGGCGGGAGGCACGGCGGCGTCCCGCGGCGGAAAGGGGAGGGGGCGGAAAAGGGCAGGGGGAGAGGGGGAGAAGTGAGGAGGGAAGGAGAGGGGTACGGCGTGCGGATCAGTGGATGATGCCGGTCCGCAGCGCCACGGCCACCATGCCGGCACGGTCGCCGGTGCCGAGCTTGCGCGCGATCCGGGCCAGGTGGCTCTTGACCGTCAGGGCGGACAGCCCCATCGAGACGCCGATCGCCTTGTTGGACTGGCCCTCGGCCACGAGCCGCAGGACCTCGACCTCCCGGCCCGACAGCTCCCGGTACCCGCCCTGGTGGGCCGGGGCACCGGGCTGGCGACGGTGCAGGCCGCCGCGCGCAGCCGCGCCGATGTGCGAGGCACCGTGCCGGGTGGGCGGGCCGAGGGAGTTGCGGGTGCCGGTGACGACGTAGCCCTTGACGCCGCCGGCCAGGGCGTTGCGCACGGCCCCGATGTCGTCGGCGGCCGACAGCGCGAGCCCGTTGGGCCAGCCCGCCGCCCGGGTCTCCGACAGGAGGGTGAGCCCGGAACCGTCGGGCAGGTGGACGTCCGCGACACAGATGTCACGGGGGTTGGCGACTCGGGGGCGGGCCTCCGCGATGGACGACGCCTCGATGACGTCCCGCACGCCGAGAGCCCACAGGTGGCGGGTCACGGTGGAACGGACACGGGGGTCGGCCACGACGACCATGGCGGTCGGCTTGTTCGGGCGGTAGGCGACCAGGCTTGTGGGGTGCTCAAGAAGAACAGACACCGGGCCTCCCGGAGGGTGGGGTGGGGATGGACCGAAACCGACTCCCCGGGAGGAGCCGGGGCGTTCCGGATGGAAGGGTCCCTACTGGCTTCGGCACGAAGCTCCCCGGCCTTTAGGGAATGATCACGAACCGGTGACAAGCCGTCCCGTACTGACGCCGTACGCACGTGCACACGGTCGCCGCGCGTCCGCTCAGGCGGGCCGGGGACCCCGGCGGCGGGGGAGCGCGGTCACCGTCGTGCCGGCCGTCTCGGGCGGCAGCCCCGCGCACTGGGCGAGCAGCGCGCACCACGCGAGCAGGTGCGCCGCGGCGTCGGCGCCGTCGCCCGGCGTCCAGGAGGCCCGCATCTCGAGCTCCGCGCCGGCGGGCCGGTCGGCGAGGCCGCCGAAGTAGCGGGACTCCGCGCGGGTGACCGTCCCGCCAGGCTCCCGCACGTCGAGCCCCCGCCCCTCCAGCGCCTCCGTCAGCCACGTCCAGGCGACCTCGGGCAGCAGGGGATCGGTGGACAGCTCGGGTTCGAGGTCGGCGCGCACCAGGGTGACGACGCGGAAGTCGCCCCGCCAGGTCTCGTCGCCGTCCGGCGCGTGCAGCAGGACGAAGCGGCCGTCGGCCAGCTCCTCGCCGTCCACCTGCACCGCCGCGCCCACCGCGTGGGCGTAGGGCGCGAGCCGCCGGGGCGCGGGCAGGGGGGACAGACGCACCTCGGGGCGCGGCCTGACCGCGGCGAGTGAGGTGACCGCCTGCCGGAAGGCGAACGGCGCCCGCGCACCGGGGTCGTTCATGGGTGCGGTCTCCTCCGCCTGCGGGGGTCGGGACGATGCCATGGCCGGTAACCCTAGGGTCTGTGCGGCGGGACTTGTCGCAGGCTCGCGGCGTCGGACGCGGTGCGTCGCGGGGCGCCGGACCGCAGCTCGTACCCGTCCGCATCCGTGCGGTACGGCAGCGTGGCGAGGTGCCGTGGCCGGCGTCGTGGGGCGGGCGCGCCCCGCCGGACAGGCCCTCGGCGGCGGGCCGCCCGGGCGGCGGTGGGCCACACCCGCCCGCGCCGGTCAATCCGCCGGTCGTGCGAGACTTCCCCTCGTGACACTCGCCGATTCCCCCTTCCTCCGCGCCTGCCGGCGTGAGCCGGTCCCGCACACGCCGGTGTGGTTCATGCGCCAGGCCGGCCGCTCCCTCCCCGAGTACCGCAAGACGCGTGAGGGCGTCGCGATGCTCGACTCCTGCATGCGGCCCGACCTCGTCACGGAGATCACCCTCCAGCCGGTGCGCCGGCACAACGTGGACGCCGCCGTGTACTTCAGCGACATCATGGTGCCGCTGAAGGCCATCGGGGTCGACCTGGACATCAAGCCCGGTGTCGGCCCGGTCGTCGCGCGGCCGATCCGCAGCCGCGCCGACCTGGCGCAGCTCCGTCCGCTGGAGCCCGGCGACGTGTCCTACGTCACCGAGGCCGTCGGGATGGTGACGTCGGAGCTGGGCGACACGCCCCTGATCGGCTTCGCGGGCGCGCCGTTCACCCTCGCGAGTTATCTGGTGGAGGGCGGCCCGTCGCGCAACCACGAGCACACCAAGGCGCTGATGTACGGCGACCCGGAGCTGTGGGCGGAGCTGCTCGACCGGCTCGCGGTGATCACCTCGGCGTTCCTGACCGTGCAGATCGAGGCGGGCGCGTCGGCCGTCCAGCTCTTCGACTCGTGGGCCGGCGCGCTCGCGCCGGCCGACTACCGCGCGTCGGTGCTGCCCGCGTCCCGGAAGGTGTTCGACGCCGTCGCGCACCACGGGGTGCCGCGTATCCACTTCGGTGTCGGGACCGGTGAGCTGCTCGGCCTGCTCGGCGAGGCGGGCGCCGACGTGGTCGGCGTCGACTGGCGGGTGCCGCTCGACGAGGCGGCGCGGCGCGTCGGCCCCGGCAAGGCGCTGCAGGGCAACCTCGACCCGGCCGTGCTGTTCGCGCCGCGCGAGGCGGTCGAGACGCACGCCCGGCGGGTGCTCGACGCCGCCGCCGGGCTGCCCGGCCACATCTTCAACCTGGGGCACGGCGTCCTGCCGACCACCGACCCGGACGCGCTGACCCGTCTCACGGCCTACGTGCACGAGCAGACGGCGCGCTGACCCGGGTCACGGCGCGGCGGGTGTCACGTCCGCGCCGTCGTCGTCCGGGGCCGGCGTCTCCTCGCGCACGGCCACGGGGGTGGTCCGCCGCCTGCGGCGGACCACCGGCCACAGCGCGAGCAGCACCAGGGCCGCAGCCCCGAGGAACGGCAGCAGCACCGCGATGACCACGACGGCCCACCGCAGCGTGCCGGTGAACGCGTCCCAGCCGTCGCCGAGCGCCCCCGTCACGGACGGGTCGTCGTCCTCCTCGGCCACCGTCGTGTCCGGTCCGACCAGCTCCAGCGTGATCGTGGCCAGGGCGACCTGCCCGTTCAGCTCCTCGAGGCGGGCCTCCAGGGACTCCAGTTCGGCCTGGCGCGCCGCCAGTTCGCCCTCCAGGGCGACGATGTCCCGGATCGAGGCGGCCTCGTCCATCAGCGCCCGGACGCGGGCCACGCTCTCGCGCTGCGTGGCGAGCCGGCTCTCGGTGTCCACCAGCTCCTCGGTCACGTCCTCGGTGGTCACCTGGCGGTCCACCAGCTCGCCCAGCTCCGCCAGGTCGGTGACGACGCGGTCGTAGCGGTCCTGCGGCACGCGCAGGGTGATGCTGGAGACCTGCTCGCCGCCGTCGGCCGAGGTGTTCTCCGAGCTGACGAAGCCGCCCGCCGCCGAGGCGATGGCCAGGGCGTCCGCGTACGCGCCGGGCACGTCGTCGGCCGACACGGTGAGCCACGCCGTCCTGATGACCTGCCGGCCGTCCGCCGCGACCGGGGCGGTGGTCCCCGTCTCCCCGCCGGCCGCGTCCCCGTCCGACGCGTCCCCGCCGCTCTCGGACGAGCCGCCGGCGTCCTCCCGCGCACCGCCCGGCGCCGGCTCGTACGGCGCGACCGCCGCCTCGTCGGTGTCGCCGCCCGCGCTCCCGCCGCCGTCGTCCGAGCACGCGGCGAGCGCGAGCACCCCCGCCAGCGCGAGAGCCGCCATCCGCGCCCCGCGCACCGCACCGCCCCCGGGTCTCCCCGCTGTACCGCCCACTGCCGTCCGCATCGTCCCGTCCCCTCTTCGCACCGATTCCCTACGGCGGTTGGACGGGGCGCGCGGCGGAAGGGTTCGCGCCCGCCGGTCCCGAACCGGTCACGGCCGGGACTCGGTCGGGAGTCCTTCCCGGCGTCTGGGAGAGTGGAGACATGCATGTGATCGTCGTCGGCGGCGGGGTCACCGGCCTCACCGCCGCTCACCGGCTGCTGGCCGCAGGACTCCGGGTCACCCTCCTGGAGACGTCCGACCGGTTCGGCGGCAAGCTGCGCTCCGGCAGCGTCGCGGGCGTCCAGGTCGACCTGGGCGCCGAGTCCGTCCTGGCCCGCAGGCCGGAGGCCGTGGCCCTGGCCCGCGAGGTCGGCCTCGGCGACGCGATGCGGCCCCCCGCCGTCGCCGGCTCCACGATCTGGACCCGCGGCGCCCTGCGGCCCATGCCGCAGGGCCATGTGATGGGCGTCCCGTCGACCGCCGCCGCCCTCGCAGGTGTGCTGTCCGACGCCGGCCTCGCGCAGATCACCCGGGACAACGAGCTGCCGCCCGTCGAGATCGGCGACGACGTGGCCGTGGGACAGCTCGTCGCCGAGCGCATGGGCCGCGAGGTCGTCGACCGCCTCGTCGAACCGCTCCTCGGCGGCGTCTACGCGGGCGACGCCTACCGGATCTCCCTGCGATCGGCCGTCCCCGCCCTCTACGAGGCGGCCCGCGACCACGACACGCTCCTCGGCGCCGTGCGCGCCGTCCAGCGGGCCGCGCCCGCCCGCACGCCGGGCGAGCCGGTGTTCGCCGGCTTCGACGGCGGCGTCGGCACGCTGACCGCGGCGCTCGCCGACTCCTGCCGGGCCAGGGGCGGCGTGCTGGAGACGGGCGTCGCCGTCACCGGCCTGCGCCGCACGGCGCGCGGCTGGGCGGCGGCCCTCGCCGACGGGCACTCGCTCGTCGCCGACGGCGTGGTCCTCGCCGTCCCCGCCGACGCCGCGGCCCGCCTGCTCGCCGCCGAGGCGCCCGCGGCGGCCGGCGAGCTGGCGGCCGTCGAGTACGCGTCGATGGCGATCATCACGCTCGCCCTGCGCCGCGACGACCTGGCGACCCTGCCGCGCGGCAGCGGCTTCCTCGTCCCCGCCGTGGACGGGCGGTCCATCAAGGCCGCCACCTTCATCAGCGGCAAGTGGGACTGGGCGGCCGCCGCGGCGCCCGAGCTCTTCCTGCTGCGCGCCTCCGTCGGCCGGTACGGCGATGCCGCGGCGCTCGGCCGGGACGACGACGACCTGGTGCGCGCCGCGCTCGACGACCTCGGCGACGCGGTCGGTCTTTCGGCGAAACCGGTCGACTCCCTCGTCACCCGCTGGCACAACGGCCTGCCGCAGTACACCGTGGGCCACGCCGCGCGGATCACCCGGGTCCGCGGCTACCTGAACGCCCTGCCGAGCCTGCGGCTGTGCGGCGCCTCCTACGACGGCGTCGGCATCCCCGCGTGCGTCGCGAGCGCCACGCGGGCCGTCACCGAGCTGCTGGCGGCGCTGCCGCCGGTACCCCGCGACGAGAGCACGGAGTGAGGCGGGAGAATGGTGCCATGACTGCTGCATCGCCCGTACCGCCCCCTTCGCCCGGCAAGCGCGCCAAGGAGCTCAACGACGTCATCCGCTACACCCTCTGGTCCGTCTTCCGGCTGCGCGACGTGCTGCCCGAGGACCGCGCCGGGTACGCGGACGAGGTCGCCGAGCTGTTCGAGCAGCTCGGGGAGAAGGACGTGACGGTGCGCGGCACCTACGACCTGTCCGGTCTGCGCGCCGACGCCGATCTCATGATCTGGTGGCACGCGGGCTCGTCGGACGCCCTCCAGGACGCGTACAACCGGTTCCGCCGCACGCGGCTCGGCCGGGCGCTCGCCCCCGTGTGGTCGAACATGGCGCTGCACCGCCCCGCCGAGTTCAACAAGTCCCACATCCCCGCGTTCCTCGCGGACGAGACGCCGCGCGACTACGTGAGCGTCTACCCGTTCGTCCGCTCGTACGACTGGTACCTGCTGCCGGACGAGGAGCGCCGGGCGCTGCTGGCCGATCACGGGAAGATGGCCCGCGGCTACCCGGACGTGCGCGCCAACACGGTGGCGTCCTTCTCCCTCGGCGACTACGAGTGGATCCTCGCGTTCGAGGCGGACGAACTGCACCGCATCGTGGACCTGATGCGCCACCTGCGCGGTTCCAAGGCGCGGCTGTACGTCCGCGAGGAGATCCCGTTCTTCACGGGGCGCCGGAAGCCGCTGGCCGAGCTGGTCGCCGGCCTGGCCTGACGGGCGCCCCGCGCGGGGCCGGCGGCGCTCAGTCGCCGCCGCCCCCGCCGCAGCCGCCCCCGCAGCTCGACCCGCAGCTCGAACCGCCGCCGCAGCTCGACCCGCCGTCACCGCCGGACCCGCCGTCACCCCCGGAGCCGCCGTCGCCGCCCGAGCCGCAGGCCGCACCCCACGCCGAGTCGCCGGTGGACGTGCCGGACGACCCGGTGCCGGCCGTCGCCGACGTGCCGGCCGCCCCGGCGGCGGTGGCCATGAGCAGTACCCGCACGGCGGCGTCGTCGAGCGCTTCGGGACCGCGGACGGCCACCCGGCCGGCGTTCCCCTGCTTCGCGTACGGGTCGTGGCGCCGCAGCCGGATGACGGCGGACCGGCCCGGGTTCGTCAGCCGGCTGCGGCCCACCCGCAGCATCGCCACGACCGCCTGCGCGATCCCGGTCGCGACGAGGAGCGTGATCAGCCCGAGGCGGCCGGTGAGCACGATGGCCACCAGCGTCGTCACCGACACGGTGGCGGCCAGCACGGCGGCGAGGTTCGCGGCGCGCCGCCACGCGCGGTGCAGCTCCGGGTCCCACATCAGGCCGCGCTTGACGAGGGTGTAGCCGATCCGCTGCACGGCGGCCGACCCGGCGACATCGGCGACGACCGTGGAGACGGGGGCGTGCCAGTCGTCGCCGATCCGGGTCATGACCTCCCGCTCCAGGTCACCCTTCGCGACGGGCTTCACGACGCGCAGGTCCGTCCCGTCGGGGCGCAGCGCCTTCTTGTCGATCAGGGCGCACACGGCGGTCTGGGCGACGCGGCGCGGCCCGCCGGTGAGAAACGCGGCCTCGTACGTCGAGCGGATGTCCGTGTCCCAGCGCGGTGGCCGGGCGCGGTGCGCGCGGGAGCGCGCCGTGATCAGGACCGCGAGACCCGCCGCGAGGACGAGGCAGGCGGCCGGGACGAAGACGAGCATGGTGATCTCCGTTCGTGTCGTCGTCCCTCCGGGGACGGCGGGTCACCGGCGGGGACGTGCCGGCCGGCGCAGCAGCCGCGCGAGGCGGCCGGCCGGCACGGGAGCGGTGCCGGTGCGGTTGGCGAGCCACCGGGTGAGGCTCTCCCGCGCGCCGGGTGCCGCGTCGAGCGCGTCCCCGGCGAGCAGGTCGCGGACGAACGCCACCGCGTCGTCGCGGTAGCCGCCCGTGAGGGGCCGGGAGCGGGCGTGGGCGAGCGCGAGGCGCCGGTAGTCGCCGCCGAGGGCCGCGGGGATGCCGGGTTCGATGGTGGCGATGACGCCGGCGCGTTTGGCCGCGAGCACCTGCCGCTGGACGCGCAGCCGGTCCGGGTCGAAGCCGGCCGGGTCGGGCGCGCCCGCGGTGAGGGCGGCGAGGAGGGCGTGCTGGGCGGCGGCGAGACGTTCCCGCGCGGCGTCGGTGCCGTCCGGCGCGGCGTCACGCGGCGGCACGGCGCTCACCCTCCAGGACGGCGCGGATGGCGTCGAGTTCGGCGGCCAGCTCGTCCACCGGCGGGAACGCCTCGTCGCGCTCCAGCAGGACGCCGGGCGGCCGCGTCCGGTCGCACAGCAGGCCGAGCACGTCGAGGATCTGCGGCGGGACGGGGTGGGCGTGGCTGTCGTGCCACACGCCGTCACGTTCGACACCGCCCGCGACGTGGACGTAGACGAGGGCGTCCAGCGGCAGGGTGTCGAGGGCCGTTGCGGGGTCCTCGCCGCGGTTCACGTGGTTGGTGTGGAGGTTGGCGACGTCGATGAGGAGGCCGACCCCGGTGCGTTCGACCAGCTCCGTGAGGAACTGGCCCTCTGTCAGCTCGTCGTCGGGCCAGGGGAAGAGGGCGGCGATGTTCTCCAGCGCGAGGGGCACGGGCAGGGCGTCCTGGGCGATGCGGACGTTCTCGCACAGGACGTCGAGCGCGTCCCGGGTGCGGGGCACGGGCAGCAGGTGGCCGGCCTCCAGGCCCCCGGCCCGGACGAACGCGATGTGCTCGGTCGCCACCGGCGCCCCGAGCGATTCGGCGACCCACGCGAGGCGGGCGAGCCGCGCCGGGGACGGCCGGTCGGCGCCGCCGAGACCGAGCGAGACCCCGTGCGGGATGACGGTGGTGCCGCGGGCGCGGAGCCGCTGAAGACCCGCGGGGAGATGGTCGGCGCAGGTGTTCTCCGCGACCACCTCGACCCAGTCGAGTCCGGCCAACTCCTCGATGCCGTCGGCTATTTCGGGCCGCCAACCGATGCCCGTACCGAGACTTCCCATGCCGCCGCCCCTCCTTCCGTCCCCCGATCGGCTGCGAAGACGCCGTGGAAGGAGTGTCGGTTCCGTGCCGGGAGCGGGGAAGGGGGGTGGCGCGGTTCAGAGCGGGATTTGAGCTTCGCCGCCGGCCGCCGGGCGCAGCCGCGCGTGGAGGTGCATGTCGTGCAGCCCGTCCGTGTGCAGCACGGCGCGGCGGCGTACGCCCTCCAGGGCGAAACCGGTCTTCTCCGCGACGCGGCAGGACGCCGGGTTCGCGACCGAGTGCCCGAGTTCGACGCGGTGGAACCCGCCGTCGCGGAGTGCCCACCCGGCCACCGCGTCAACGGCCCGCGTACACACCCCCGCACCCCGCGCGCCGGGCACGACCCAGTAGGCGATCTCGGCCTGCCCGCCGACGAGGATGAAGCGCTGGAGCGAGACCCGCCCGAGCACGGCGCCGGTGCGGGCGTCGGCGATCGCCCAGTGCGCGGCGGTCTCCTCGCGCCAGGCGCGCCGCCACTGCCCGATCCACCCGGCGGCCTCGTCCTCGCCGTCCACGCGCCGCGTGTGCCACCGCTGGATCGACGGATCGGCGAAGGCCGCCACGACGGCGGCGGCGTCCCCCGCCCGCCACGGCCGCGCGACGAGCCCGCCCGCGACGGGAATCACCGGCTGCTCCACACCGGAGAAACGCCCGGCGGGAATGAGCGGCTCGACCAACAACGGCATACCCCCATCCTCCCACCGGGCCGCGCCAGGCTCACGACGCTCCCCGACCGCCCGCGCTCCCCGGCCGCGCCGCCGCGTCCCCCGGGTGCGGGATCGGCGCCTTTGAAGTACCTTTGAAGTATGGCTGCGATCCACGCCGAAGCGAACTTCTCAGAGCTGCTGCAGAAGCCCAAGGACACTGTCGCCCGGATGCAGGGCGCCGTCCGCAAGGGCATTCGGCTGCATCGCCGAGGCGAGGAGGATCTGTACCTCACGACGGCGAGCAAGATCGAGGAGGCGGCGCAAACGGTTGACTCCATGACACGGATGTTCGTCGCGCTGATCAAGAATGGCCCCGACGCGATGCACATGCTCACGCAGGCCGTTCCCGAAGCGTTCCCCTGGGTGCGCTTCCTGCCGCAGGAAGCGCGGCGGGAGTTCGTCGCCGAGTTCCTGGAGACAGCGCGTGCCGCTTCCGATCTGGGGGCCGTCGCTCCGCTGGCCTCTTTCATCGCGGCATGGAAGTCCACCGCCGAGGTCTATGTTGACCCCGACCTGGCCGCCCAGTTGCGTCAGCGGACGGAAGACGATCTGGGGCCGGTCGAGTTCACCGACTGACTGCGTGGGGAGTTGTTGACCGGTGTCACTGGGCAGGGGAGACCCGGTCGCGCCGCCACCGGTGGCCGGCGAGTTCGACGTGCGTTTCGCGACGAAGGACGCCGTGTCCGGGTGGCAGGACCTGTGTCGGCAGGCACCGGGGAACACCCGCAGGGCCTGGGACGAGATGCGGACCAACCCGGCCCCCTTCCCTCCGACGGAACGGCACCACCGGCTGAGGTTCGACCTGGCCAGCGCCGTGCACCAGGGCCGTGAACTGCCGCAGTGGCAGCTTGAAGTGACGGGCGGTGGCCGGGTCTGGTACCTGTTCGACCAGGAGAAGCGGGTGTGCTGGCTGAAGCTCGCCAAGGTCGGGCACCCTCGGAAAACCGACTAGGGGATTCCGCTCGGCCCGTGCAAGGGGCGTGGGCCGCGCCGGCGGTGTCGTGTGTCAGGGGCCGTGCGCGCCGAAGACGCGGCGGAACGCCTCCTCGTGCGGGATGCCGATGTCCTCGCCCCGGGATCGGCGGGCGCGGTGGGCGGCCAGTGCCCGCAGCTCCTGGAGTTCCAGGGCGTCCGCCGGGCCGTCCGGTACGGCGGGGGTTTCCCCGGACGAACAGGTCTGCTCCGTCATGCCGGTGACTGTACGGGACCGCGCCCGTCGGTGGGCTGGCATCATGCTCGGGTGGCCCAGGATGCAGTGTTCTTCCTCGCCCCCGACGACGAGGCCGCCGCCGGTACCCGGCTGCGGGGTCCCGGTGCCGAGTTCGAGTCCGTGACCTGCCGTTTCATCGATGCGGACAGTGCCATCGCCGAGTGGGACCTGTACTTCGCCGAGCCGTCGGCCGGACTGCCGCCGATCGAGCGGCTCCACGGGTGGGCGTGGCCGGAGTGGGTCACCGACCCCCTGAACGACGGCATCGAGGTGTTCGCCCTGCCGGAGCGGCTGACCCGGGCGCTGGCCGGCGCGAGCCCCGCCGCACTCGAGGAGCTGGCGGGCCGCTGGACCGCGCGACTCGGGGCCGAGGACGGGGACGGCATGACCGATGACGATCTGCCGACGGTCCTGCGGGGAGTCGCCCGGCTCGCGGCCTCGGCGGTGGAAGCGGGCGGCGGCCTGTACTGCTGGAGCTTCTGACGGCGGCAAGTCGGCCGGAAACGTGCGCCATTGGCCTCGGTGATGTGTAATGCACGCTGAGCCGAGTCCGAGGGGGAGAGTCCGGTGGACGAGTTGGAGCCGACCGACCCGCGCGGCGTCGGGAGGTACCGGATCACCGCGCGCCTCGGTGCCGGGGGAATGGGCAGGGTCTACCTCGGGCGTTCGCCCAGCGGGCGGCTGGTGGCCGTCAAGGTGGTCCGCCCCGAACTGGCCGACGACGCCGGCTTCCGCCGCAGGTTCGCCCGTGAGGTGGCCGCGGCGCGGAAGGTCACCGGCTTCTTCACCGCCGCCGTCGTCGACGCCGACCCCGACGGGTCGCCCCCGTGGCTCGCCACCGCCTACGTGCCCGGCATGGCCCTCGACACGGCCGTCGCCGCGCACGGTCCCTGGCCGGTGGACGCGGTGCGGGCGCTCGGTGCCGGACTCGCCGAGGCGCTGGAGGCCGTCCACGCGGCCGGGCTGGTCCACCGCGACCTGAAGCCGTCGAACGTCCTGCTCGCCCCGGACGGCCCGCGGGTCGTCGACTTCGGCATCTCCGTCGCGGCCGAGGCGACGGCGCTCACCCGCACCGGGACGGTCGTGGGCACGCCCGGCTTCATGGCGCCGGAACAGCTCACCGGCGCACCGGTCACCCCCGCCACCGACGTGTTCGCCCTCGGCGCGGTGCTCGCCTACGCGGCCACCGGCACCGGCCCGTTCGGCAGCGGGTCCGCCCAGGCCCTCAACTTCCGCATCGCGTACGAGGAACCGGACCTCACCGGGCTGCCGGCACCGCTCGCCGGAGTCGTCGCCCGCTGCCTGGCCAAGGACCCCGCCCGGCGGCCCGCGGTCTCCGCCCTGGTCGACGAACTGGCCCCGGCCGTACCGGACAGCGCCGGCCACGCGCCCACCGAGATCACCGACGGGGCCACCGCCTGGCTCCCGCCGGCGGTCGCCCGCGCGCTCACCGTCACCGCGACCGCGCCACCCCCGAAACCGGATCCGCCGGCGCCGACGCCCGCGCCAGCCGCCCACCGGCCCCCGGTGGTTCCCCCGCCGCCGCCTCCGCCGCCCGCAACGCGCCGTCGCGGCACGCTGCCGCTCGGTTTCGCCATGGCGGCCCTCGTGCTCTCTCTGTTCCTTCCGGCCGTCGAGAGCCGGTCCGTCATGGCCGACCTGTCCGAGGGCGCCTGGCCGTTCGCCGTGGCCGCCGCGCTGAGCGTCTGCACCAGCGTGGCGTGCTTGCGGACGACGGACAGCGTCCCCCGGACGGTGCGGTTCCTGCACAAGCTCACCACCGCCCTCAGCAGCGGACTGATCACGTTGCTGCTCCTTTCGGTCGGGAGCGCTTCCCTCCAGGACGACCTGGGGCCGGGCGCCTACGTGTACGCCCTCGGGTGCCTGTTCCTGATCGTCAGCCTCGTCCGGCTCCCCTCCGGGAAACCGGGGCACACCCGGACCTGACGGTCCCGCCGCCGCTCAGGCGGCGGCCGGCAGGGAGCCCGCCTCCCGCGCGAGCGCGGTCAGGCGGGACACGGCGCGCAGGTACTTCTTGCGGTAGCCGCCGTTCAGCATCTCGGGGGAGAACAGCCGGTCGAACGGCACGCCGGACGCCAGGACCGGCAGTTCGCGGTCGTAGAGCCGGTCGGCGAGCACCACGAGCCGCAGCGCCGTGCTCTGGTCGGGAACGGGCCGGACGTCCGTCAGGCAGACGGCCGTCACCCCGTCGCACATCGCGCCGTAGCGGCTCGGGTGGACCCGGGCCAGGTGGTCGAGGAGGGCGCCGAAGTCGTCCAGCGTGGCGCCCGGCGTCGCCCGCGCCACCGCCGTCACCTCGGCGTCGGACCGCGGCTCGGGGGCCTTCGGCAGCCCGCGGTGCCGGTAGTCCTCGCCGTCGATGCGCAGGGTGCGGAACTGAGCGGCCAGGCCCTGGATCTCCCGCAGGAAGTCGGCCGCGGCGAACCGGCCCTCGCCGAGCTTGCCCGGCAGCGTGTTGGACGTGGCCGCGAGCGCGACCCCCTCGTCCACCAGCCGCGACAGCAGCGACGACACGAGCACGGTGTCGCCCGGGTCGTCCAGCTCGAACTCGTCGATGCACAGCAGCCGGTGGCCCGCGAGCGTGGCCACGGTCTGCTGGAAGCCGAGCGCGCCGACGAGGTTCGTCAGCTCCACGAACGTGCCGAACGCCTTCCGCTCCGGCGGCGCCGGGACCGCGTGCCACAGGGAGGCCAGCAGGTGCGTCTTGCCGACGCCGTACCCGCCGTCGAGGTAGACACCGCGCGGCTGCGGGGCCGCGGCGGGGCGGCGCGCGCGGCGCCACAGACCGCGGCGGGCGGGCGGCTGCCCGGCGTCGCCCCCGAGGGAGGACGCGAACTCGCCCAGCGTCTTCACCGCGGCGTGCTGGCTCGGCTGCGAGGCGTCGGGTATGTAGGTGTCGAAACGGGCCGAGCCGAACCGCGGCGGCGGCACCAGCTCGGCCACCAGGCGCTCGGGCGGCACCCGGGGCTCCCGCTCGGTGAGGGCGGCCGGGTCGCCGGACGGGCCGCCGGAGCCCGGTCCGTTCGCTGGGGGCGTGGTGCTGGCTGACACAATCTCCCAGTCTACGTGCGCCCGATCGGCCCGGCCCCGGGGAGCCGGTGGGGCCGTGTGCCACACTGCGGCCCATGCGACGCCTGTTCCCCGCCCCCCAGGACCCGTCCGCCGCGGTGGACCGGGAGTGGGAGCTCACCGAGATCGCCGACGCCTACGCGTACCCCGCCGAGCACGCCGACGGCGGCTGGCTGCGCGCCAACATGGTGTCGTCGCTCGACGGGGCCGCCCACCACGGCGGCCGCTCCAAGCCGCTGTCCGGCGCCGCCGACATGCGGATCTTCGGTGTCCTGCGGGCACTCGCCGACGTGGTGGTCGTCGGCGCCGAGACGGTCCGCGAGGAGGGGTACCGGCCCGCGCGGCAGCGTGCGGAGTTCACCGGGCGGCGGCGCGCCGCCGGGCAGACGACGGTGCCGGCGATCGCGGTCGTGAGCGCGAGCCTGCACCTGGACTTCTCGCTGCCGCTGTTCACCGAGCCGGCCGTGCCGACGCTCGTCGTCACCGGCGCCAAGGCACCGGCCCACGGACTCGCGGCGGCCCGTACCGCCGGGGTCGAGGTGATCGTCGCCGGCGACGAGTCGGGCGCCGACCCTGTACGGCTCAAGCGCGCGCTGGCCGAGCGGGGCCACACCCGGCTGCTCACCGAGGGCGGCCCCCGGCTGCTGGGCCAGCTCGCCGCCGCTGGCGTGGTGGACGAACTGTGCCTCGCGACCTCGCCGCGCTACACCGTGGGCACCGCGCCGCGCCTCATGAGCGGCCCGGAGATCCCCGAGCCGCGGGACCTCGCGCTCACCGATCTGCTGGAGGACTCCGGTTTCCTGTTCGGGCGGTACCGGCGCGGCTGACGCGGCTCCACCCGGGCGGGGGAAATCACCCGGACGGCCGTTGACTCGCCGGGGGGTATCCCGGGTACACGCACGGTGCTCAGCGGGCCGCGGTGGCGGACGACCGGCGGGGGGCGTGCCGTCAAGCCCCCGGAACCGGGCGTTCCGCTTATCCGCCCCTGGGCAGACTGAACAACGCGACGCCCCGCGCGCACCCGGCGAAGGATGGTTTCTGCCGGGGTACGGGGGGCACGGCCGAGACGAAGGGCGCTCCCATGGTCACTACAGTTCTGATGATCGAGAAGGCCATCGCGCCCGCCGACGTGGACCTCGTCACCACCCTCCACGAGGACGAGCGGCAGTCGTTCGTGGTGCTGATGCAGCCGCGCGGCGACCAGGACCAGCTCCTGCGCGCGCTCGACGACGTGGCGGTCGGCCAGCTCGCCGGCGCCGTGCACGAGGCGGACCTCACCGAGGGCACGACCGTCGAGGAGGACGGCGAGGAGCCCACCACCGCGCAGCACGCCCTCGACCTGACGCTGCGCGCCCTGCGCGCGGCCGGCACCGAGGCGGTGGGGCGGCTCGCGGGCGACAAGCCGCTCGACGCGCTCACGGCCGTCGTGCGGGAGACGAACGCCGACGAGGTGGTGGTCCTGACCGCGCCGCACTACGTGGAGGAGCTGTTCCACCGCGACTGGGCGTCCCGCGCCCGCCACAAGGTCGGGGTGCCCGTGCTGCGGCTCTTCGCACACACCGCCTGACGGGCGGCGTCGGCCGACGCGGTCCGGGACGGCCGGGGTGCGACAATCAGTGACCACGCCCGAGCAGGCACCTCCCCCGATCAGGAGAGACGCGCATGACACCGGCCATCCCGCCCGCGATGGAACGGCCCCACTTCGTCGGCATCGGCGGCGCCGGGATGTCCGGCATCGCGAAGATCCTGGCCCGCCGCGGCGCCACCGTCACCGGCAGTGACAGCCGGGAGTCCGCGACGGCGACCGCCCTGCGCTCGGCCGGCGCCACCGTCCGTATCGGGCACGCCGCGGAGCACCTCCCGCCCGACGCCACCTCCGTCGTCGTCTCCAGCGCCATCAGGCCCGACAACCCGGAGCTGGCCGAGGCCGCCCGCCGCGGCCTGCCGGTCGTGCACCGCTCCGCCGCCCTGGCCGCGCTGATGGAGGGCCGGCGGGCCGTCGCCGTCGCCGGGACGCACGGCAAGACCACGACGACCTCGATGCTGGCCGTCGCGCTCACCGCCCTCGGGCTCACCCCCTCGTACGCCATCGGCGGCGACCTGGACGCGCCGGGGTCGAACGCCGAGCATGGTGACGGCGACCTGTTCGTGGCGGAGGCGGACGAGAGCGACCGCAGCTTCCTGCGGTACGCGCCGGAGGTCGCCATCGTCCTCAACGTCGAGCTGGACCACCACGCGAACTACGCGTCCATCGACGAGATCCACGAGGCGTTCGAGCAGTTCGCCGACCGCGTCGTCCCCGGCGGCACCCTCGTCGTCAACGCGGACCAGGCCGGTGCCCGCGACCTGACCGCCCGCCTCACCGCGCGCGGCGGCGGGCCGCGTCTGGTCACCTACGGCGAGACGCCCGACGCCGACGTGACGATCGTCCGCGTCGCGCCGGCCGGCCTGACCAGCGACGTCACGGTCGTCCTGGACGGCAGGGAGCTGACGTTCCGCGTCGCCGTGCCGGGCCGCCACTACGCCCACAACGCCGTCGCCGCCCTCGCCGCCGGGGTCGCCGCCGGCGTGCCGGCCGAGGCGCTGGCCGACGCCCTCGGCTCCTACACGGGCGTCCGCCGCCGCCTCCAGCTCATCGGCGAGGCCGAGGGCGTCCAGGTCATCGACTCCTACGCCCACCACCCGACCGAGATGACCGCCGACATCGAGGCGCTGCGCGGCGCGGTCTCCGGGGCCGCCGGGCGGGTGCTGATCGTCTTCCAGCCTCACCTGTTCAGCCGAACGAGGGAGCTGGGCGCCGAGATGGGCCGCGCCCTCGCCCTCGCCGACGCGGCCCTCGTGCTGGACATCTATCCGGCCCGCGAGGACCCGCTGCCCGGCGTCACCAGCGACCTGGTCATCGACGCGGCCCGCGCGCTGGGCGCCGACGTGCGCGCCGAGCACGACCGGGACGCGGCGACCGGCGCGGTCGCGGGAATGGCGAAGCCGGGTGACCTTGTTGTCACCATGGGCGCGGGTGACGTGACCGAGCTCGGCACGCGCGTTCTCGCCCGGCTCACCGCGTAAGTGAAGGAGAAGTCCCGTGGAGTTCAAGGTCCACAAGTCCGACGACGAATGGCGCCGGGAGCTCAGCCCGGAGGAGTACCACGTGCTGCGCGAGGCGGGCACGGAGCGGGCCTTCACCGGTGAGTACACCGACACGAAGACCGTCGGGGTCTACAACTGCCGGGCGTGCGGCGTCGAGCTGTTCCGCTCGGGCGAGAAGTTCGAGTCGCACTGCGGGTGGCCGTCGTTCTACGACCCGGCGGACACCGACGCCGTGGTGACCCGGGCGGACCACTCGCTGCCGGGCCGGCCGCGCACCGAGGTGCTGTGCGCCAACTGCGGCTCGCACCTCGGGCACGTCTTCGAGGGCGAGGGCTACAACACGCCCACCGACCTGCGGTACTGCATCAACTCCATCGCCATCCGTCTCGACCCGCAGGAGCCGGCCGCCTGACGGCCCCCGGCTCCGCCGGCAGAGCCCTCACCGCCGTGGCGAGCGCCGCGGCGGTGAGGTGCGTCTCGGCCGTGCCGTGCCGGGTGCAGGCGTACGCGCCGGCGACGAGCCCCGCCCGTACGCAGGCGTCCGTGCCGCCGCCGTCGAGCCGGGTGTGCAGCCACGCGGCGACGAACGCGTCGCCCGCGCCGTTGCTGTCCACCACCGGATCGGGCGGCACGACGGCCGGGACGCTCCGCACCGCGCCGTCCCGGCCGAGGACGTGGCAGCCGTGCGCCCCGTCCATCGCCACCACCTGCCGTGCCCTGCCGCGCCGCAGGACGGCGCGCATCACGTCCCCGGTGCGGCCGCCGAGGGCCGCGGTGCTGAGGAACACCAGGTCGGGGTGGAACGCCCACGGGTGCGCCCGCTCGTCGTCGCCGTCCCAGTCGTGGAGGTCCGTGGACAGGGGCACGCCGCGTCCGGCGAGCGCGGGCAGCAGGTCGCGGTTCATGGGGCTGCGGGTCAGGTGCACGTGACGCGCCCGCGCGGCGTGGGGCAGGACGGCGCCGGGCGGCATCAGCAGGTCCGGCGGGTGGCGGCCGTCGAAGAACGAGAAGCGGCGGCCCGCCGCGTCCACGAGGTTCACGCCGCGCGGGGTCCCGGCGGGGGCCGGGAGCGCGTCCACGGTGACGCCGGCCGCCGCGAACCGGTCGCGCAGCAGCGCGCCCTGCGGGTCGTCGCCGATGAAGTCCACGAGCCGGACGCGCCGGTGCAGGGCGCGCAGCGCGAGCGCGACGGCCGTACCGGTGTGGCCGGCGACGTCCCGCACCGGCGGCACGAAGAGCGAGTCCCCCTCGGGGACGGCCAGGCCGGGGACCCGGACGATCGTGTCCACGCCGGTGCCGCCCACCACCAGCACGTCGTCCCCGCCGGGCCGCTCCCGCTCCGTGTCCGTCACGCGACCGATCGTAACCGTCCCCTCGGACACCGGGACCCGGGACCGGTCAGCCCGCCTTCGACCGGGTGGCGAGCATCTCCTGGTTCAGCCACCAGGTGCGGCCCCCGTCCGTGGACGCGTGGCCGGTCCAGCGGAAGGCGTCGGCGGAGATGTCGGTGAAACGCCAGCGGTTGAGGGTGCCGTCGGTCTCGGGCTCGCTCTCCAGGAGGATGTCCCGGCCGTCCCCGCCGCCGTGCAGCACGACGGTGACGCCGGTGACCGCGCCGAGCCAGTAGACGTGCCACGTGCCGGTGGCGGGGTCGGGGAAACGCAGGCTGGTCCCGATGCCCCGGACGCCCGGGGCGCCGGCTCCCGGGCCGTCGGTGCGCGGATAGGTGAGGACGTCCTGCACGGCGCGCCCGTCGAGGACCCAGCCGAAGGACCAGGTGCCGGGCCGCCGGGAGAGCAGCGTGCCGTCCTCGTCGTGGAAACGCACGTCCATGTCCCAGGTACCGACGAACTGGCCGAACAGGGAGAGGAGGCCGGTGTGGTCCGGGTGGGGGGCGTCGGCGGGCAGGTCGGCGAGGGCGTGGCCGGGTGCGGTGTTCATGGGGCGCTCCGGGGCGGGTCGGGCGGGCCGCCGGCGCGTCGCCAGCCGCCGGGGTAGTCGATGACCAGTCCGTGGCCGTCCACGGTGAGGTCGGCCGTGAACGAGGCCGACCGGTAGCGGTACGCCGCCTGGGTTCCGCCGGTGGTGAGCCGCGTGTACCGCTGGCCGACGGGGCGGACCTCCAGCGTGGGGACGGTCACGTAGGCCACGCGCAGGTCGGCCGTCGGCAGGGTGGCGGCGGCCAGCCGGTTGATGGGCAGCGTGTTGGTCAGCGGAGTGCAGGAGATGTCGACGTCCGTGCAGCCGGCCAGCTCCGGGAGCGGGCGGCCGTCTGCCCCGGTCCACGTGCCCCGGCCGTCGTGGGTGAGCGAGAGGTGGCGGTCGCCGCTCGGGCCGCTCACTCCCACGGACACGTGTCGCGGGTGCCCAGCCTCGTCCGTGGCCAGGTCGTAGCGCACGTGCGCGGTGCCTTCGGGGAGGGCGTGCACCGCCACGCTGGCGGCGTGGGCCGTGCCGTCGCGGTCCCGGGTCCAGACGATGTGCTCGATCCCCGCCCAGCGCAGCGAGGTCCAGACGACTTCCGTGCGCATGCCGTCCTTCCGTGGTCGTTAACCGGTGAATACTGTGGATAGTTAACAACGGGGTCGCACGGTCGCGCAACCGGTAACCTGGTTGGGTGGTTAACAACGGTGAGGGGCCTTCGCAGGACGCGCCCGGGGATCTCGAACGGGTCAGGGAACTGCTCAACACCTGGCTCGTCCCCAACGACACCCGGCGCCCGACCGACCTCTTCGACGCCTACGCCGACCGCCACGGCATCCCGCCGGACGAGCGCGCGGCGCTGCGCGCGCTCCGGGACGACCTGCGCGCCGCCGTGGAGCGCGAACCGGGGGCCGAGGAGCGCGTCACGGAGTGGATCGGACGGCTCGGCGTCGGCGTCGCCGTCACCGGCGGCGCCCTCGCCTTCCGGCACCCGGGCGGCCCGGCGGCGGGGACGCTCGGCACCGTCCTCGAAGCGGTCGCGCTGGGCCGGTGGCCGCGGATGAAGGCGTGCCCCGACTGCCGCTGGGTGTTCTACGACTCGACCAGGAACGCCGGCAAACGCTGGTGCCTGATGACCGCGGGCGGCCCGGACGGGCGGTCCTGCGGAAGCATCGCGAAGGTACGGCGGCACCGCAGGAAGCACGCCACCGGGACCGCTCCGTAGACCAGGGCGGCCGGAGCGGCCGAGCGCGTGCCGCTGTGCCGGAAAACAGATGGTGCGGCCGGGGGACGCACGGCCAGGATGACGCCCATGTGGAGCCACCTCCCCGCCTTCCTCGGGGCCTGCCTGCTCGTCGCCGCGTCACCGGGACCCAGCACCGTCCTGATCATCAGGCAGTCCCTGCACAGCCGCCGCGCCGGGATGTGGACGGTCCTCGGCAACGAGAGCGGCGTCTTCCTGTGGGGCGTCCTCGCCGCGCTCGGGCTGACCGCCGTCCTCGACGCGTCCGAGGTCGCCTACGACATCGTCCGGATCGCCGGCGGCGCCGTCCTCGTCGGTTTCGGCGTCCAGACGCTCCGGGCCGCCCGCCGTACCGCCGGGGAGGGCTTCCCGGCAGGCGGCGCGCAGAGCGCGGGCGGCGCCCGTACATCCGCCTTCCGGGCCTACCGCGCCGGCCTCCTGCTGAACCTGGCCAACCCCAAGGCGGGCGTCTTCGCCATGGCGTTCCTGCCGCAGTTCGTCCCCGACGGCGCGCCGCACCTCACGACGATGCTGCTGCTCGCCGCCGTCTGGGCCGTCTTCGAGACCGGCTACTACGCCTGCTACGTGTGGGGCGTGAGCCGCCTCGCGTCCTTCCTCGCGCGCGGCGGCGTCCGGCGGCGTATCGAACAGGTCTCGGGCGGCGTCATGGTCGCCCTCGGCGTCCGGCTGGCCCTGGAGGCGTGACCCCTCAGCCCTCCCGCAGCAGGACGGCGGCGGACTCCGGCGGCAGGGCCAGCGCGCCGTCCGCGTCGTGCGTGATGCCCTCGGCCGACGCCGCCAGCGGCGTGAAGGTGCCGTCGCCGAGGGGGAGGCGGGCCGCCGCGTCGGGGGAGAGGTTCACCGCGACCGTCAGCGGCCCGTTGCGCAGGAGCAGCCACCCGGCGTCCTCGTCGTACGCGGCCGTCACGTCGGCCAGGGTCAGGCCGGCCGGCAGGTACCGGTGGCGCAGGGCGATGAGGCGGCGGTGCCAGTCCAGCAGCCACGGCGCGTCGTCCTCGTCCGGCCACACCAGGCAGGAACGGTCGCGCGTCGCCGGGTCCTGCGGGTCGGGGATGTCCCCCTCCGCCCACCCGTGCGCGCTGAACTCCCGCCGCCGCCCCGACCTGACCGCCTCCGCGAGGTCCGGGTCCTGGTGGTCCGTGAAGTACTGCCACGGCGTCGTCGCGCCCCACTCCTCGCCCATGAACAGCATCGGCGTGAACGGCCCGCACAGCACCAGCGCCGCCGCCACGGCCTGCCGGCGCGGGCCGATCAGCGCGGCCAGCCGGTCGCCGAGGGCGCGGTTGCCGATCTGGTCGTGCGTCTGGTCGTAGCCGACCAGCCGGTACGCGGGCGTCGCCGGGTCCAGCGGGCGGCCGTGCGACCTGCCGCGGAACGCCGACCACCCGCCGTCGTGGAGGAAACCGCGGGTCAGTGTCGCGGCGAGCGCGGCCAGCGGGGCGCGCGCGAAGTCGGCGTAGTAGCCCTGGGACTCGCCGGTGAGCGCGGCGTGCAGGGCGTGGTGGAAGTCGTCGTTCCACTGGCCGTGGAGCCCGAAGCCGTTGCGCTCGCGCGGCGCGGTCGTCCGCGGGTCGTTGCGGTCGGACTCGGCGATCAGGAACAGCGGCCGCCCCACCTCGGCCGCCAGCGCGTCCACGGCGGCCGACAGCTCCGCGAGCATCGGCTCGGCCCGGTCGTCGGCCAGCTCGTGCACCGCGTCGAGCCGCAGCCCGTCGAGCCGGAAGTCCCGCAGGAACGCGACGGCGCTGCCGATGAAGTACGCCCGCACGTCGTCCGACCCGGGGGCGTCCAGGTTCACCGCGGAACCCCACGGCGTGTGGTGCCGGTCGGTGAAGTACGGGCCGAAGTCGGGCAGCCGGTTGCCCGACGGACCGAGGTGGTTGTGCACCACGTCCAGCACGACACCGAGCCCGTGCCCGTGCGCCGCGTCCACGAACCGCTGCAGACCCTCCGGGCCGCCGTACGGCTCGTGCACGGCCCACGGCGCCACCCCGTCGTACCCCCAGCCGTGCCGCCCGGGGAACGGGCACACCGGCATCAGCTCCACATGGGTGACCCCGAGGCGCGCCAGCCGCGCGAGCCGCCCGGCCGCCGCGTCGAACGTCCCCTCCGGCGTGAACGTCCCGACGTGCGTCTCGTACAGCACCGCGCCCGGCAGGCCGCGCCCCGACCACGGGTGCCGCCACGGGAAGGCGGCGAGATCGACGACCGCGCCGGGCCGTTCCGGCCCCTCCGGCAGGTGGCGCGCCCGGGGATCGGGCAGGACGTCGCCCCCGTCGAGGGCGAAGCCGTACCGGTCCCCCGGGGCGGCGTCCGCCTCCGCCCGCCACCACCCCGCCCGGTCGGGGTCGGGGGAGAGGGGGACGGACCGTCCGGACAACTCCAGCGTGACGCTTTCCGCGTGCGGTGCCCATACGTCGAACAGCATGGGCACCATGCTCCGGGTCCGGCGTCCCCGGGGCAATCACGCCACGGCGGCGCGCTCGCGGCGCGGAGGTGCCCCGGAGCCGGGCCGCCGCCCCGGGCGGGGGCTGGGGAATTCGGGGCGGCGGCCGGTTCCGGGGCGTTGCTGCACGGGGCGCTGCGTCAGCCGATCAGCTCCGGCAGCAGTCGGGGGCGGGCGGTGTCGCCCGCGGTGGGGATCCCGGTGCCGGCGCGCCCCCGGCACCGGGATCGGTCCGCTTTCCGGTCGGGCGTCAGCTCACGCCGCAGCTCAGGACCGTGTCGGCGGACGGCGGGGTGCCGTTCGACGTATAGCCGAACGTGGTGGAGGAACCGGCGTTGAGCTGTCCGTTCCACGCCGCGTTGCTCACCGTGATGTGGTCACCGTGTGGTGTCAGCGATCCGTTCCAGACGCTCTGGATCGAGTTGCCCGTGGGCTGGGTCCAGGAGGCCGTCCAGTTGGAGATCGTGCCATCACTCGTGTTGGTGACCTTGATCTCGGCCTGGAAGCCGCCGTTCCAGCTGCTCACCGTGCCCAGGGTCGCCGTGCAGTCGCCCTCGACCGGGCCCGGGTCGGGGCCGGGGTCCGGGTTCTCGCCGCTGTCGTCGCCCGTGGGGACGGTGACCTCGCCGTTGCCGCCGTCGAAGACGACGTCGGAGCAGCTGTAGAAGGTCTCCTGGCTGTCGGAGCGCTCCCACACCGTGTAGATGATGTGGCGGCCCGTCTTGCCGGACGGGAGCTGCGCGTCCCAGTAGTACTCCGACTCCGCGTTGCCGACCGAGCCCCGGTAGGGCGGGTCCGTCTCGGAGTGGAACGGCACGTCCTCGATGTCGTCCCAGGTGAGCGGCTGGGTCGGGTCCCAGCCGTCGACCGTCACGTACTGGTGGAACGTGCCGGGGTGGTGCGCCCACGGGTTGTAGGTGAACTCGTGCGTCGCGCCTGAGGTGAGGTGCGTGTACGGCCAGTCGGTGCGCGGGAGGTCGAAGCCGGAGAAGTCGTACACCACGGCGCCGCCGCTGCACAGCTCACCGTCGGGGACGAACCCCTCCGTCCGGCCCGCGCCGTCCGAGCGCAGCACGGCGAACCAGTTGTAGAAGCCGCTGGCGCCGCTCGTGTTGAGGGCGGCGCGGCAGGCGGGGTTCTGGGGGTCCATGGCGCCGGAGGCGTTGGCGCTGTACTTCCAGCACAGGTACGTACGGCTGCCGGGGTCCATGGGTGCGCCGTGCGCCGACGCGCTGCCGCCGGTGAACATCACCAGGCAGAGCGCGGGGAGCGCGGCGAGGAGCGTCAGAAGAGCCGATCTCTTCAGACGCGTGCGGGGGGTTGACCGGTCTCTCATCGCGTTGCGTCCCTTTCGCCGTGATGAGCGAGTGGTGCGGGATGGTTACGTGGGAGCGCTCCCAATTGGGGCGAACGTAACGCGGCGTCAGGAATGTGTAAAGAGGCACCGCGGGACTTTTTTGACATGTTCCGGCCGTGCGACGGGCGGCGTCCGGCAGGGCCGGTGCGGGGCGCCGCCATGTCGCCGCCCTCCTGATGCTCTGTGACGAGTGGCGTGATCGCTTGCGTGTGTTCTACGGTGGGACGGTTTGCGGCCATGGCATGACGCTCGGTGAGGGGGGACGTGGGGGGTTTCGACGACGAGTGGGCTGAGCTGCGGAGTATCGGTGCTGCTCGTTCGGGGGATGGGGCCGGCGGGCTCGGCGTACGGACGCGGGATCAGACGGACGCCGCCTTGTACATCGAGGACGAGCTGTTGCCGGACACGGACCGTGCGGGGACCGAGGTGGTCGATGCCGTGGCGGCTGCCGCTTCGCGCAGGACGGGATGGGCCGTGGCCCGTGGACTGGAACGGGCCGGGGAAGCCTGGGCGGGCAAGGTCGCCTCACTGACGGGGGAGCTGTCGGGCCAGGCCGGCATGCTGCGGGGCGTGGGCAACGGCTTCTCGGCGCTCGACGTGGAGACCGGGCTCCACTTGCGTTCCCTGAACACGGCCATAGCCGACGCGGAGTGACCCCGTGCCGAGCTACGCGGAAATCGTCGAACGCGACTTCTCCGACCTGACCGCAGCGGCGGACGATCTGGAGTCGGCCGCCGGGAAGATCGCCGAGGTCGGCGAGAACTACGCGGCACGGGTCGGCGCCCTCGCCGGCACGCATGCCGCGTGGCAGGGGTTGAGCGCGGAGGCCGCCGATCTGCGCCTCTCCACGACCACGGCGGAACTGGGCGCTGCCGAGACGGAGGCACGCGCGCTGGTGGCGCTGCTCCGGGACGGCGTGTCCCTCCTGACCGAGGCCCGCCGAGCGCTGCTGGACGTCGTCGCCGAGGCCGAGGAGGCGGGCTTCGCGGTCAACGGCACGGGCGCGGTCCTGGACGCCCTGGACCGTACGGGCATCCCGGAGCTCGAGGACGCGCGCGCAGAGTGGCAGCTCGCCCTCAACCGTGCCGTCGCCCGCGTCGGCGAGGCGGACGAGAACCTGCGCCTGGCCCTCGTCGAGGTGGTGGACGCCCCCGCGGGGAGTGTCTTCAACGGCTCCGCGTCCTCGGGCCTGGACGAGGTCCTGGGCGGCCGGGCACAGGAACTGCTGGGACGGCTGGGCGAGGGGGAGGAACTGTCCCCTGCCGAATGGCAGGAACTGTCCTGGCTGCTGGACCACAACGCCGACGACCCCGAGTTCTCCCGCGCCCTGCTGGACGGCATGGGGGCGTCCGGCCTGATCGACCTGTCCGCGCTGCTCACCGGGCAATCCCTGGGCGGAGACCTGAGTGAGGCGCACCGTGCGCGCGCCGAACAGCTGCACGGCCAGTTGGCCGCCGTCCTGGCCACGGCGACGGACGTCCCGACGCTGACCCCCGGCTCTGCCGAGTACGCGCAGTGGTCACGGACCGAGGAGGGCCGCTTCTACACCGGCTTCATGACCGACCTGCACGAGGCCGGACTCACGGAGTACACGGTGCCCGGCGTGACGAACGAGACGGTCCGGGGCTACCAGCTCCTGGTGGGACAGCTCCAGGCGGCCGAGGGCACCTACTCGGAACGCTTCCTCCACGACCTGACCGACGACCTCCTGGCCGCCGAGAACCCGGCCACCGGCGGCGACGCCGGAATCTGGCAGACGATCGTGGCCGACCTGGAGACAGGCAACTCCGCCCTGTCCTTCGACTCCGCCTGGCTCGCCAGGGATCCGGTGGACGGCGCGTTGGGCCTGATGGGCGCCCAACCGGAAGTCGCCGCCTCCTACCTCGACCCCCAGGACGGCAACGACCGGCTGGACTACCTGGTCCATGAACGCCACTTCGGACAAATCCTCGTGCCGACAGGCGCACACACCACGCCGGTCCCGGTGCACGACGGCTTCGCCGACGCCGTACAAGCCGCAGTCACCGGCCGCGCAGCCTCCGAAGGACTCAACCCCGGCCAGACCCACTCCGACGCCAACATCCGCATCGCCGAACACCTCTGGAACCACTTCGCAGCAGACCCCGACCTCGTGACGGACACCCGCTACACCTACATGCAACCAATCCTCGGCGATATAGCGGCCGAGTACGTCGGAGAAGTCGGAACAGCTTCCCGCGGCATCGGCCCAGACATGGGTGAGGTGTCCTTCGACTCAGCGGGCACCGGACGCCTTCTGTGGCAGATCGGGCACAACCCGGATGCCTACGCCACGGTCAGCGCCGCCAACCAGGCCGAGATGTTCCTCTCCGTCAACGAGGTAATCGGTTCCCGCTTGGACGATGAGCAGAATTTGCGTGATGCGACGGCTTCCGTGGTGAATCGGCATGCTTTCACAGCCGGAATCCTGACCGACGCGACGGCAACCGCGCAATACGACGATGCCATGAGCCCCACGACGCGTGACGCCCTGATAGACCAGGCGAAGGAACTGACCACGCTTGCAATGAGCGGCCTGATCTTCGGTGGACTGAAAGACTATCCGGGGGAAGCCGCGATAACATCTCTGCAGCAGCAGAGCATCACCGATGCCGCCTTTGAATTGTTCCGGATCGACAATTCAATCGAAGCCACCCAGGATGCCCAGCGGAATTATGCTGAATCTCGTGTCGCATTCCTCGATACCGTCGAAGCGGTGATCGATGCCGCACTGGCGGGCCAGCAGATCCCGGAAGGTTCCCTGGATCGTCGACTACTGGAGGACAGCGTTCTGGACGGCGCGAGCACCACTTACATCAGCGGAAATGTCCTCAAGGACAATCGAATCAACCCCAGCGATTGACGGGAGGCTTGTCAGGTGAAAGTGCTACGTCTCGCCGCGATGCTTACTGCGCCCGCATTCTTGTGCGCCGCTTGCGTATCTGACGGCACACAGCAGCGGGAGTACGCCCTTCCCGACACGCTCTGCGGCCTCATAGATGACCAAGACCTCTACGCGCCCTTCTTTCCCCCGGGTGAGGAAGTGTGGGTCGATGACAGCTCTGTCGCTATTGGGGCGGAGGGGACAACCTGGATCGAGGGCAGTTGCTCGTTGAGTGTGGATCATGAGTATATTTTGGTCATTCAGGTTGCCCCTGTTCGGCAGGTCGAGCAGGAACTTGGAGGTTTTTTGACCGAAGACCTGGATCCTGAAGCTGCGGAAGAGGTGACTGACAGTCCAATCGTCTCGAAAGTATGGCCCCACGCGGCTATCGCCCACACGGACTGTGCTCCGCCTTCCCGAGACGGGGATTATGAGGTATATGGCATCGACGTGCTGATCAACGCGGAATTTCAGGCCGATGAGGACTTCAGCGAGGAACTCGCTCGGCTCATCAATCCTGTCGCGCAGGCGTGGTTCGATCTCTTGCCCGACCGCTACTCCTCATGTGTGCCGTGACCCGCCAGCGCGCCGCAGACGTATCGCCGTCATCGCGGCTTCTCCGGTGCTCGGTCGCGGCGATCGTGGCGCCCTTGCTCATGTGTGTGGCATGCACGTCCAGCCCTCGGGAAGAGCAGCAGCGCGAGTACGCCCTCCCCCGACACGCTCTGTGGGCTGGAGATCGACCAGGGTCTGTATGAGCCGCTACTCCCACCTGGGGAAGAAGTGAAGACCGACGACAGGTCCCAGGGGGAAGAGCAGGGCAGCAGGCTGCCGTTCGGGCACTGTTCGGTGATTGTCGACGCGGAGACCGTCATACTGATCCAAGCGGAGGAGACGGAGGACTCCGGTCAGCAATTCGGTGCTGCGTTCGCCGAAGGATACGGCTGGCTCGATCCGGATGATGCCGAAGAAGTGGCCGGTAGCCCGCTGGCCGCAAGGGTTTGGTCGCAGGATGCCATGGCGCACACCGACTGCGCTTCTTCCGAGTCCGGCACCGAAAGCGTTGAGCTTCTCGTCAGCCTCAGGCACCGGGACGACGACGAGGATTACAGCGAGGAGCTGAGCCGCCTCATCGTTCCCGTCGCGCGGGAGTGGTTCGACCGGATGCCCGAGCGGTTCTGCGGCCGTTGAGCTGGCACGAGGGCCGCGGCCCGGCGGCCCCCGTGGCAGGTCAGTAACGCCCCGGATGCATATGCCGCCATGAGTGCCGCCAACCGGGCAGAGAGTCTCCTGTCCATTAATGACGCCATGGCTCGCAGGGCCAATTCTTGAACTGTTTAGCGTCAACGGTTCGTTCATCGACGGCATCGCGATCAAGGAGAATCGGAGAAATCCCAGTGACTGACAAGGAGGGTCTGTTGCCTGCGAGAGGGCGATTCTTGATCACGACGCTGATGGTTCCCTTGGTCCTCGCATCGTCCTGTACATCGGAATCAGGTCAGGACGAAGAGCGCGAGTACGCGCTCCCGGAGAGCCTCTGCGGCCTGACTGATGACCAAGATCTCTATGACCCTCTCATGCCACCCGGCGGCACAGTGCGTACTGCTGACGAGGCGATGGGGGCGGAACCGGGAGTTACGCTGCCATCCGGTAGTTGCTATGTAGCGGTAGACCAACTTCCCATCCTGCTGATCCAGGCACGCCCTCTCCAGGAGACAGGCCGAGGTGTAGACACTGCCATTCCCGAGGCTTTCGGCAATTTGGATGTGAATGAGGCCAGAGAGATGGAAAGTGCTCCCTTCCCCGTACGGTTGTGGCAGCAAGACGTCATCGCCCATACCGATTGTGCCTCGTCCGAGATCGATATCGAGGGCGTCGAACTTCTCATCAGCTTGCAGAACAGGGACGACGAGAATTTCAGTGAGGAGCTGAGCCGCCTCATCGTTCCCGTCGCGCAGGAGTGGTTCGACCGGATGCCCCAGCGGTTCTGCGGCCGTTGAGCCGGCATCGGGGCGGGGCGGGGCGCGGCCCGGCGGCCCCCGTGGCGGCCGGGCCGTGCTTGTGGCGCCGCCCGCGGTGCGTTCCCCCTCGGAAACACCGCTGCTCCCAGTCCGTACCGCGGGCGGCGCGGCGACGGGGAACGGGGTCCCACCTCGCCGTGGTGCCGTCACCGACGTTACGGCCCGCGCGCGGCCCCCGTCGTCCCATGCTGGGCTGACTTCGCAGCACCACCCACGCGGTAAGCCGCCCTTGCCTACAACTTCCGCGGTACGTACGCCCCTACCGCCGCCGTTTGACGACCCGGCCGCGCGGCGGGGTTACGCTGCGCCGGTGCGTATCCGCCCGTTTGCCGTCGATGCGCTGATCGCGGGCGCGCTGACCGCCGTCGCGGTCCTGCTCGGCCACGAGTCACCGAGTCAGGGACAGCCAGAACTCGACGCCCCCGCCTACGCACTGGTCGCCCTGGCCAACTTCTCCGTCATCCTCCGCAGCAGATACCCCGTCTCCGTCTGCCTGTTCATCCACGCTGCCTGGGCCGTCTACATCGGCCTCGGCTACTGGCCGGTCGTCAGCACCTTCGGCCCAATGCTCGCCACCTACACCGTCGCCGCCCTGCGCACCACCCGCGTATCGATCGCCTGCGCCGCGCTCCTGGGCGTGACGTGGCTGTACGCGGGCGCCGTCAGCGGTACGGACTCGCCGCCGTCGGTCGTCGGCCAGGCCGTCGTGTTCCCCGCCGTCCTGTGGCGCTTCGGCATCACCGCGCGCCGTTCCGCCGAACTGGCGCGCCGCCTGCGCGCCGAGCAGGCCGACCGCGCCCGCCGCGAGGTCGCCGAGGAACGCGACCGCATCGCCCGCGAACTGCACGACGTCGTCGCGCACCACCTGTCCGTCGTATCCGTGCAGGCGGGCCTCGCGCGGTTCGTCCTGAGCACCGACCTCCCCACCGCGCGCACCGCGATCGACACCATCGAGGCCACCAGCAGCGAGGCCCTGGACGAACTGCGCCGCATGCTCCACGTCCTGCGCACCGACGAGTCGCGGGACACGGGCACGGCCGGCGGCGACCCGTCCCCGCCCATGCCGGGCCTGGCCCGGCTCGCCGAGACCGTCGAACGCGTACGGGCCGCGGGCGTCCGCGTCCGGCTCGGCGTCGAGGGCGAGCCGCGGCCGCTCGCGCCCGGCGTCGAGCTGTGCGCCTACCGCGTCGCCCAGGAGGCCCTGACCAACGTCATCAAGCACGCCCGCCACGCCCGCGCCACCGTCGAACTGCGCTACGAGCCCCACCGCCTCACCCTCACCGTCACGGACGACGGCGCCGGCCCCGCCACGCCCCGCCCGCCCGGCGCCCCCGGGGGCACGGCTTGATCGGAATGCGCGAGCGCGCCAAGCTCTACGGCGGAACGATCAGCATCGGCCCGCGGGACGAAGGAGGATTCGCGGTGCGCCTGTCCCTGCCCACCTCCGCCCGCGCCACGCCCCCGGCGGAGGACGACGGGTGACGGCGACGCGCGTCCTCGTCGTCGACGACCAGTTCCTCATCCGTGTCGGCCTGGTGGCGCTGCTGCGCGCGGCGCCCGGCGTCGAGGTCGTCGGGGAGGCGGCGGACGGCGAGGAGGCCGTCGAGCGGGCGCGCGCGACCCGGCCGGACGTCGTCCTCATGGACATCCGCATGCCGGGCATGACCGGCATCACCGCGATCCGCCGCATTCTCGCGGAGGCGGACGAGCCGGCGCCGCGCGTCCTGGTCCTGACGACGTTCGACCTCGACGAGTACGTATACGGCGCGCTGCGCGCCGGCGCGTCCGGATTCCTCCTGAAGGACGCGGGACCCGAACGGCTGCTGGCCGCCGTCGCGGCCGTCGCGGGCGGCGACACGCTGTTCGCGCCGAGCGTGACGCGCCGCCTGGTCGAGACGTTCGCGCAGCGCGTCCGCCCGGCCGCGCACACGCCGGACGGGCTGACCGCCCTGACCACCCGCGAGGTCGAGGTCCTGCGGCTGACGGCGCGCGGCCTCGCGAACCAGGAGATCGCCGACCGGCTGCGCATCAGCGAGGCGACCGTCAAGACGCACCTCAACCGGACGATGACGAAACTGGGCCTCGGCAGCCGCGCGCAGGCGGTCGTCGTGGCGTACGAGACGGGGCTCGTGACGCCGGGCGCCGGCGGGGGCCTGGCGCCCCGGGGGTGAAACCGGCGGGGCGGCGTACGCCGTCCTCCACGACAGCACGACGAACGAAGGGGACGCACGTGCTCATCAGGGCGGCGAGGGCGGACGAGGCCGGGTGTCTCGGTGAGCTGGCGCTCCGGTCGAAGGCCCACTGGGGATACGACGCGGCGTTCATGGCCGCCTGCCGCGACGAACTGACCGTCACGGCCGAGGAGATCGCGACCACGGCGGTGGCCGAGCGCGACGGCCGCGTCATCGGGTTCTCGACGTTCGTGGGGGAGCCTCCCGACGGGCGGCTGAGGATGATGTTCGTCGAGCCCGAGTGCATCGGGCAGGGCGTCGGCAGGCGCCTGTTCGAGCACACGGCGGTCGCCGCCGGACGGGCCGGGCACACCAGCCTCACCTTCGACGCCGACCCGCACGCGGTGCCGTTCTACCGGGCGATGGGCGCGTCACGCATCGGCGTCACGCCGTCCGGCTCCATCCCGGGGCGGATGCTGCCGCTGATGACGCTCGCCCTCGCGGACCGCCGGCCGTGAGCGGCCGGGGGGCCGACATCTTCGCCAAACGGTCCGGCCGCCTCGCCGCGTACGGCCCCCTCGCCGCCGCCGGGGTCCGGCCGTACTACCGCGCGGCGACGCCGTCGGCGCACGCGGGGGAGACCGTCGTGGACGGCCGCCGCCTCGTCATGGCCGGCTGCAACGACTACCTGGGCCTCGCCTCCGACCCGCGCGTCCGGGCCGCGGCGGCGGACGCGGTGCGCCGGTACGGGACGTCCTGCTCCGGCTCGCGCGCCTTCAACGGCACGCTGGCCCTGCACGAGGAGTTGGAGCACGGCATGGCCGCGTTCCTCGGCCGGGAGGCGGCCGTCGTGGCGACCACCGGGTTCCAGACGAACCTGGCGCTCGCCGCCCTCCTCGACCGGGGTGACGTCGTGATCGGCGACGCCGCGAACCACGCCTCCCTCCACGACGCCGCGCGCCTCGGCCTCGCCGCCCACCGCCGCTACCGCCACGCCGACATGGCCCACCTGGAACGCCTCCTCGCCGCCGCCGGCCCGGCCGTGGGGAAGCTCGTCGTCACGGACGGGCTGTTCTCGATGGAGGGCGACCTGTGCCGGCTGCCGGAGATCACCGCCATCGCCCGCCGTCACGGCGCCCGCGTCGTGGTGGACGGCGCGCACGACATCGGGCTGCTCGGCGCGGGCGGGCGCGGCGTCGCCGAGCACTTCGGACTGCTGGCCGAGGTGGACCTGTTCACGGGGACGTTCTCCAAGTGCTTCGGCTCGACGGGCGGGGTGCTGGCCGGCCCGGCGCACGTCGTCGAATACCTCAAGTACCACGCGCGGTCACTGCTGTTCGCCGCCGCGCTGCCACCGGCCGCGGCGGGCGCGGCCCTGGCGGCGCTGGGAATCGTCCGGTCCGAGCCGGAGCGGCGCGCCCGCGTCCTCGCGCACACGGCGCGGCTGCACGACGGCCTGCGGGCGCTCGGGTACGACACGGGCACGGCCCGCACGCCCGTGATACCGGTCCGGGTCGGTGAATCGGTGCGGTGCGCTCTGCTGTGGCAACGGCTGTTCGACGCGGGGGTGTTCACGAACGCGGTGGTGCCGCCTGCGGTCCCGGAGGGCGCGGCACTGATCCGGGTGACACCGCAGGCCGTCCACACGGACGCGCACATCGACACGATCCTCACGGCCTTCGCCGGAGCGGCTCCGGCGGCATGACCGCCCCCGGCCGCGTGCGCATCGCCGGAAGCCCTCGTATGAGTGGCGTGAACCTCTCCGGCACCCGGCGCGCGGCCATGCTCCGCCGCAGGAGCCCGAGATCGGCACCGTGCGTGCCGAGGTGGGCCAGGAGCGGCCGGTAACGGTCGGGGCGGTCGCGGACGAACTCCGTGGTCAGCCGCAGCTCCAGGCGCACACAGTCCACGGACCGACCGTCGCCGTCCACGGCGACACGGTGCCGCCAGGGGCCGGGACCCTGGGCTTCCCACCCGTCCTCGTCGCACGGCACCTCCGCCGTGCTGACCTCGAAGCGGACACCGTCCAGGAGGTGGCAGGCGAAGTACTGCCGGGAGACGCCGATCCATCGCGGCGCGCTCACGCGCGGCACGTCCGCCAGCGCCTCGGCGACGGCATCCACGTCCTGGCGTCTGCGGACCAGGACGTCGATGTCGCCCACCGGCACGTCGACGCCCTGCAGACACGCCGCCGCCGTGCCGACGACCCGGTACCGCAGTCCCGGAGCGGCGGCCCCGATGCGCTCGGCGCCGTCACGCAGCACCGCCTCCACTTCATGCCGATCGCGCAGCGGCCGGCTCCCCAGCATCCCCATACCGCCAGCATGCCCGGAGGGTCCGACACCCGGCGGCGCGAAGGTTCCGGAAGCGGCACCGAGCCGTTCCCCACCGGGCCGCCGTGAAAGGCTCGACTTGCGGCGCGAGACGGTTGTGCCATTCTGGACGCAGAAATGTCACCGCCGTGGATTCTCCGCGCGACTCCGTGAAATGGGCGGAACAATGGCGAATCAATTCTGCACCGCCGACAAATGAGGTCGGGCCGGTCCGCGGGGCGGCATTCGAATGGAGCGTTCGCTGACCGCCTGCAGCGCGGACCGCGTGGTTCCCGCCCGGGAAAGGTGCGGCGACATGGTGATATTGCCGCCGCAGGCCCTCTCCCGGAGCAGTCCGCGATGCCTGACGGCTTCCGCGCCACGGACTGCTTGTTCAGCCACGGTCGGCCCGGCATCGGCCCCGTGCACGAGCGAAAGAGGTCTCTCATGCCGGGTGAAATCTCCCCTCAGCCGTTCGACGCCTTTCTCGCGTCCGTCGCGTCGGCCACCTATGAAGAAGCCCGCCACCTGCCCGGCGCCGCCGTCGAGAGCGCCGACGCCTTCGACGAGATGAAGGCGTACCTCCTGGACCGCTACCGGGACGTCGACGCCGTGGACAGCTACGTCGAGGCCGACGGCCAGGTCGCCGACTGCGTACCGGAGGAGACCCACCCGGCGGCCCGGCGCTGGGGATCCCTCGCCGCCGCACCGGCCGAAGGCCCGCCACAGGTCCCCGAACCCGACGGGCCGACGCCCCCCGACCCCCGCTCGCGCGGCATCGCCGGCACCCGGCCGCCGAGCGGGGAAGCGGCACGTCCGCTGCCCGCCGGCACCACGTCCCTGTACCGCACCACCCTGTCGACGCTGTGCCGCTTCCCGAACCTGGCGACGTTCTCGGCGAAGGACTGGCCCGCCGGTCCTCCGGGATTCGCCTCGACCGCCCGCATGGACAACCTGCCGAGACGGTACGCGACCGGTGAGCAGGACCTGGATTGCCTGGGCGGATCGAGCAGGGTCAACGTCTGGAGTCCGTTCATCGTGCCCACCTTCCAGGGCACGTTCAGCCAGCAGTGGTACAGCGCGGGCCACGGCGGCACGCTCCTGCAGACCGTGGAGTGCGGCTGGCACGTGGACCACACGCTCTACGGCGACACCGCCCCTCACCTGTTCGTCTTCGCGACCCGGGACAACTACGAGGACGGCGACTCCTTCTACAACCTGGACCACGGCGTCTTCCAGCCCGTCGCCAACCCGTATGTGAAGCCGGGTGCCAAGCTGCTGGCCTCCCAGTCCGGCGGCACCCAGATCGAGTACAAGATGGGCTTCTACCTCACTGACCAGCGGTGGTGGTTCTACTTCGACGACCAGCCGATCGGCTGCATCCCCGTCTCCTGGTTCAACGGTGGCCCCCTGACCAACGGAGCCACCCGGGCCAAGTTCGGCGGCGAGGCGGCGTCCGGCCTCGCCCTGTGGCCGCCCATGGGCTCGGGCCAGCACGCCTCGGCCGGCTTCGGCAGGGCCGCCTACCAGCGCGCCGTGGCGGTCAACCCGGCGAGCGGCGGAGCCGTCTACGCCAACCTGGCCGATTCGGGCTCGGTCACCGGTTCCTGCTATTCGATCGAGATCACCAACAACTCATCGTCCTACGACTGGGGCACCTACGCCTTCTTCGGCGGCCCGGGCGGAACGCCCTGCTGAGCCCTCCCGCTCCCGCGGCACCGGTGACCGCGTGAGAACGGGCTGCCAGACTGCGTGCCGTGGCAGAAGAGATGAGCGGGACGCCGAACGTGGACCCCGTTCCCGAGCGTTTCCCCGCGGACGCCGCGCTGGTACGGCGGTTGGTCTCCGCCCAGTCCCCGCGGTGGGCCGGCCTGCCGGTGCGGCCCGTCGCCGAAGAGGGCTGGGACAACCGGACGTTCCGCCTCGGGAGCGACATGTCGGTGCGGCTGCCCAGCGCGGCGGCGTACGCGGAGGCCGTCGACAAGGAACACCGGTGGCTGCCCGTCCTCGCCCGACGCCTGCCGTTGCGCATCCCCGTTCCCCTGGCCAAGGGCGCGCCCGGTGAGGGCTATCCCCACGCGTGGTCGGTGTACCGGTGGCTGAGCGGTGAGCCCGCGAGCAGGGAGAACATCGCCGATCCCGTCCGGTTCGCCGGCTCACTCGCCGCGTTCCTGGCCGCTCTTCGGCGCGTCGACCCGGTCGGCGGTCCGGCGCCGGGGCAGCACAACTGGTTCAGGGGCGGGCCGCTCCTCACCTACGACGGCGAGGTGCGGCGGGCGCTCGGGGCACTGGCCGGGCGGGTGCGCGCCGATGCCGTCGCCGAGGTCTGGCGGTGCGCGGTGCGGGCGCCCTGGGACGGCCGGCCGGTCTGGTTCCACGGCGACGTGGCGCCGGGCAACCTCCTGGTGCGGGACGGGGAGTTGACCGCCGTCATCGATTTCGGCACGTGCGGCGTCGGGGACCCCGCCTGCGACCTGACGATCGCGTGGACCCTGCTGTCGGGAGAGAGCCGCACTGCGCTCCGCGACGGCCTGTCGGCGGACCCGGCGCTGTGGGCGCGGGGACGCGGCTGGGCGCTCTGGAAAGCCCTGACCACGTGGGCCGGTGCGCTGCGCTCCGGAGGGGGCGACGCGGCGGCGGCGCGACACGTCGTCGATCAACTCATCGCCGAGACCTGAGACTCCGCGAGCGAAGACGCCGATCTGCCGGTCCGGACATGAACAGCCGCGTGAGCGTCACCAGGGGTGTTCATGGCAGTCATGAGGGTGATGCGCCGCCTCCGCCGGTCGCTGTGGCGCTCTGGACGCAGACGCGGAGGAGGGCGCGGCGCTGGTCATGTACGGCATCGGGTTCTTGACTGCTGGCCGCGTACACGTTGCTGACCGGTGACCAGGCCATGGACATGGCGATGACCATGGCCATGATGTCGAACGGGTCACCTGCGCGGACCCGCCCGGCGGCCTGGGCCTCGGCGATGGCCGCGAGCTTGCGGTCGTCGTAGTGCTGGTGGGTCTCGACGAGGTGCCCGGCGGGCCGGCGCTCCAGTCGTGCCCAGGTCGCCAGCCGGATGAGGTCGGGGCGGCGCAGGTACTCGTCGTAGAGGCGGACGGCCCACTCCGCGAGATCGTCGGCGTCGATGGGCACGACGTTGGTGATGCGTTCCAGCGAGCCGAGGAAGATCGCATCGAAGAGTCGTTCTTTGTCGCCGAAGTAGCCGTAGAGCTGTGCCTTGTTCGTGCGCGCTGCCGTCACGATGCGTGCGATGCGCGCCCCGGCGATGCCGTGCTGGGCGAACTCTTCGGTGGCCGCGTCCAGGATGCGCCGGTAGGTCGCGGCGCCTCGCGAGGTCTGGGGCTGTTCCGGCATGCCCGCAGCCTACCGAACAGAACAGTCGGTTTGCCTTGAGGTGCGGCTGTGTCTAGTCTTCGATAGACCGAACAGTCTGTTTGAGGAGTGGGTGTGCGAACGACCACCGGATGGCGGGCGGCCGGCCCGACGGGGCTGCGGCGCACGTCGCTGGAGCGCCGTGACCTGCGCCCGGACGACATCGCGGTGCAGGTCGACTACTGCGGCGTGTGCCACAGCGATCTGCACGCCCTGCACGCCTACGGCCGGCACACGAAAGCGCCCCTGGTGCCCGGTCACGAATTCACCGGTGTGGTGATCGAGGCCGGCCCCGAGGTGACCACCTTCTCGGTCGGTGACCGCGTCGCGGTGGGCAATATCGTCGACTCCTGCGGCGCGTGCGCCATGTGCGAAGCCGGACAGGAGAATTTCTGCCACTCCTTCCCGACCCTGACCTACGGCGGCACCGACCGGCAGGACGGGTCGACCACCCTGGGCGGCTACTCCCGCGAGTACGTCGTGCGCGACACCTTCGCCTACCCGCTCCCCTCCGGCCTCGACCCGGCCGCCGCCGCCTCGCTGATGTGCGCCGGCGTCACCGTCTGGGAACCTCTGCGCTCCCTCGGCGTGGGCCCCGGCAGTCGCGTCGCCGTGGCCGGGCTCGGCGGCCTGGGCCACCTCGCGGTCAAGATGGCCGTGGCACTCGGCGCCACCACGACCGTCATCAGCCGCACCCGCGACAAGCGCGACGACGCCCGCAGGCTCGGCGCTCACGACTTCATCGACTCCACTGACAGCCGGCAGATGGCCACGGCACGCGACACCTTCGACGTCGTCATCGACACCATTTCCGCCTCTCACGACCTGGCCCCGTATCTGAAGCTGGTGGCGATGGACGGCACTCTCAGCCTCCTCGGGTACTTGGGCCCCGTCACCGTCGAGGTCACGGACCTGCTCATCGGCCGCAAGAAGCTCAGTTCCGCGGGGAGCGGAGGACGCCTGGCGACAGCCGAGATGCTCCAGTTCTGCGCCGACAGCAGCGTCGCCGCCGACATCGAGATACTCCCGTCGTCACAGGTGGGCACGGCGCTCGACCGTCTCCGGCGAAAGGACGTCCGCTACCGATTCGTGCTCGACATGTCCGACCTGGACTGAAGAGACAGTCGGCCGGGCCGTGGCGTGCGGGCCGCGCGTGGCTCGGGCACTCCGGCCCTCTCACGCCCGAGCAGGTGGCTACGGCGGCGGTGTCGACCTCGACGTGGTCCGCCCGTGGTGGTCGCTGCGGATCCGCTGGCGGTCCGAGCACGGCTTCGACCCGTTCGCACCGGGCTGCGAGGTCGACATCTTGAGATCCCGCATGTGAGACCGCCGCGACTCAGGCGGCCGGCCAGTTCCGGCCGGCCGTCACCTCGCGGGCGACACGGTGCCACTCGGCCTCCCCACCCGGCAGCGGCCAGGCCCACGTGGGCTGTTGCGCGGTCTCCAGATCGTGGAGGCTGCGGGCGAGCTGCGGGCCGGCGATCGCCGCGCCGTCCGGGACGGTGGGGCCGTGGACGGCGCGCAGCCGGGCCAAGCGCGCCAGTTCGGACTCGTACAGGCTCACGGCGTCATCGACACGCCCGGCCAGCTCGTCACGCGGCATCGTGCGGTGCAACTGCAGCAGCGGGGGCTCCACGGACTCGGCGATCGCCGCGGCGAGCCGCGCGTGACCGTCCAGGATCAGGTGGCAGTCCAGGCCGCTGACCCACCACAGCAGCACAGGTGGGAGCGTCCCTTCACGGGCCTGCTTCCGGTACGCCTTCACCCGGCCGTCGTCGGCGTCGGGCATCGGCCGGAGCGGCAGGATCTCCCACGAACCCGAGTGCAGGAACCAGTCGATGTACCCGTCCGGATGCCCCTCGACGAGCATCGAGCCCCAGTACTCGGCGTGCGATGTGTCGGCGTGACGCCAGCGCGGGAGCGGGCTGTCGGACGTGAGCAGCCAGCGGCCCTCGTGCACCGGGCTGTCCGGCGAGTCGAGGACGTACCGGGCGAAACGGTGCGCCCACCGCTCCGGGCTCCCCGCCAGGGCACGCCCCGTGTCGGCGCGGAGCGGCGGGACGAAGGAGCGGTACCCGTCTGTGCGCCAGTAATCGACGCCGCCCAAGTGCTCGTCCACGACGGCGAGCAGCACGGGCCGCGACTCCTGGGAGAGGAGCAGACGACGCCCCGCGCTGGACACGCACAACCCCGGCCGGGGACGCCCCCGTACGTCGAGGGACAGCCCCACCCACGTGCCGTCCGCCCGCGTGACATCGCTGCACCGCATGACGGAAGCCTAGGAGCCACCGCTACCTGGGCGTTCGCTCGGATGGGCGATGGTGTGCACCGCCAGGTGCGTCGCACGCCCTTGTCCAGCTCGGCACGACGATTGAGCGCGGGGCCACCGGCGGCGATGCGCCAGCAGGACCGGCCGATGCGCCGGGCCGCGTTCCCGACGGTCGCGAGTGCCGAACCATCAGTCCTTGCGTCCGATCTGCAACGCCCGCGCGCGTTCCCCGGAATTCTGCGGGTGAAGACGCTCGGCCAGGCAGTGCCGGTGGGAGATGATCGTGTGACTCCCCGGACCGTCGTTGCTCCGTGAGTCCAGGACGAGGCCGTCTCCTCCCGGGCTCAGCGTGACCCCGTCGCCGCAGAAGCCGCAGGGCCGGACCAGTGATTCCAGGTCGGCGGGGCGGATGCTGAGCCGTACCGATACCGGTGGGTGCCAGCGGCGGATCCGCTCGATGACCGCGTCGACTTCCGCGCCGATGGGCGGGAAGAGGGCGAGCAGTTCGTCGTGACTGCTCGTCGTACGGGAGAACTGCGCGATCATGTCGATGGAGGCCGAGAAGCCGGCGTTCTCGTGACCGTCGATCTCGACGAGCACGCCCCACGGATGATGGCTGAGGACCCTGGCTCGGACCTTCTGCCCGGGCATGAGCCCCAGGCTTCCCGTCTCGAACCTGTCCATGATTCCCCGTTCCCCGGCTGAACAAGCCGCGTCCGCCAGTTCGTCCCTGAGTGTGTCGTCGATGAGCGTGCCACTCATGGGCCCGATCCGAGCAGGCGGGGCGCCATCGTGGCCATGGCGGCGTCCCGTTCATGCGGTGGGCAACGGGGGGAGGTCCGAGTCGGTCTGCAACGAACGGTGCAGTGGGGTTGGTTCCTCGGGCTGACGAGACGCCGACCGGCCCTTCCTACGCTGAGACCGGACCCGGGACCGTGCCACGAGCGACCGGGCCTGACCGACGGGAGACGTGCGCCAATGAGCCCTGCGACCAAGAACCTGGCTGAAGGAGCCGTTACCCTCCTCGTCGGCTTGGCATTGAGATTGTTCGCCGGAGGGGTGGACACACCGGTCGTCAGCCTCACCAAGGTGGGAGTCGTTCTCATGGTGCTCGGCGGTGTCCTGATATGCGCGGGCCTCTTCCACACGGCCAGAGCCACAGGCACGCGGCGCTGAGCACTGGGCGGGGCATGGCGCCCGCGTTCGTGGTGCCGTCCGTCCGCTCAGGTCCCGCGCTTCCGGCGGATCGCGAAGGCCTCGGCCTGGGTGCGGCGTTGGATGCCCCAGGTGTCGAGGCGGGTGGTCAGCCATGTGCTGGAGACGCCCCAGCGGCGGCAGAGGGAGTTGAGGCTTTCGCCGTCGAGGTAGGCGGCGATGATCTCCTCCTTGCTTTCCTCGGCGGCGGTACGGAGGGCCTGGCGGAGGCGGGTGCGGGCGCTGACCATCGCGGGTCTCCTTGTCGATACGGGAGTCAGAGGGGTGGGAGGGTGGCGAGGAGCATCTCGACGGCGCTCTCGGGGTCCTCGATGGCCCAGGAGCAGCGGGGGATGTGGCCGGCGTAGAGGGTGCAGAACTCCTCTTCCGGCCCGGCGGACGCATCGTTTCCGGTGTCGCAGTCGGGCAGGACGTGGAAGCGGACTTCGGAGTCGGTGTCGGCCCAGGCGGCCCAGACGGCTTCGTCGCGGGAGCCGGGGCGTTCGGCGGCGAAAGCCATGTGCTCGTGGTCCGGCGGGTGTTCGGCCAGCTCGCACCTGACGACCCGCGCGGGCGCGTCGAGGGGGAGGAGGAGGAACGACGGCGGCAGGCGTACCCGCCGTCCGCACACGAACTGCGGCCCGCTCACGACGGCCCCTCGTCCGCCGACGCCCCCAGCGTGCGCACGATCCACAGCAGCAGGCCCCACATTCCCGGCAGCGCCCCGGCCGCGACGAACGCCACCACCGCCAGCACCTGCCCGAGGACGGTCACGCCCCCACCGCCTCGCCGGTCAGGAACCAGACGGTCTTCCCGCCCCGCACCCCCGGCTCGCACCCGAACTCCCGCGCCACCGACCGCAACAGCCACAGGCCGCGCCCCGACTCCGCATGCCAGTCCGGTTCACGGATCAGGGGCATGACCGGCGACCGGTCGCAGACCGCCACCCGCACCTGCCCACCACGCCACACCAGCCGCAACCGGCACCACGGGTCCGGCACATGCCGCGCGACGTTCCCGAGGAGTTCGGAGACCCCGAGCCGCACGACCTCGACGGCATCCGGCGACGCGTCCCAGTCCCGCAGCACGAGCGAAACGGTCCGCCGCCACGTCTCAACCCCACTCACCCGCGCAACCAACTCCCACGCGAACACCCGCTGTCCACGCTCAGCCACCTGAGCCCGACCCACCATGAACCCTCCCGAACGCACGCAGACCACACCCGCGACAACGCACAACGAGTCATCGAAGAGATGCGCAGCGTCGCGGGATCACGTTGGAGGTGATGCTAGCGCGAGCCAGACCCAAGAATGGCTACTTGCCATCTGTTCGCCCGGATGAGGGACCGGGTGGCCACGCTCGGGTAGCCTCAAGGCTCCGGACTGTCACGTGAGGGGATGGCAATGGCTGTCGTGTCCAGCAGTGGACCTCTTGCTGCCCGACGCAAGCTCGGTGGCGCGCTGCGGAAGCTGCGCGATGCCCATGCGATGACGGCCGAGGAGGTCGGCGGGCATCTGGACTGCCACCTGTCCAAGATCAGCCGCATAGAGCTGGGCAAGCGAGCCTGCTCGAAGCGGGACTTCGAAGCCTTGATGGACCTTTTCGGCGTGGCGCCGGAACAACGCAGCGAACTGCACGAGCTGATGATCAGGGGACGCCAGCGCGTGGCGCCGTGGTGGCACGCCCACGGAGACGTGGTCTCGGTGAGCTACGGCGAGTTCATGACTTACGAGGCCGAAGCCGTAACGAGTCTTGAGTACCAACCGCTCTTCATCCCCGGCCTGCTGCAAACCGAGTCGTACGCGCGGGCCGTCACGGCTACTGGCTTCGCGGCGCTGGGGCCTGACCAGGTTGACAGCTTGGTCGAGGTCAGAATGACTCGGCAGGAGAGACTCCGAGAAGCGACTCCTTTGGAACTCGGCGTGCTTGTCAATGAGGCTGCACTCCGGATGCAGGTCGGAGGAGTGGCGACGATGCGGGGCCAACTTCGTGCACTGAAGGATGCGTGTGCTCTGCCGCACGTCGAGTTCCGGGTCATCCCCTTCAGCGCGGGCGAAACCGGCGCCGCCTGCGGTGCGTTCATCCTGTTCGGCATGGGGGACGGAACGGATTCGGACGTGGCATTCATGGAAACGGCCGGGGGTAACCGTTTCCGCGACGATGCTCTAACGGTTCGCCGGTTGAATCGTCTTCACCGTAATCTGCGGAGTGCTGCACTGACGCAAGAAGAAAGCCTTGAGCGGATCGAGCAAGTCGAGAAAGAGATGATCTGAATGCCCGAACGGACCGACATGCACGCAGCCGATCTGCGGGGTATCGCCTGGCGCACGAGTTCTTTCACGGCGAACGACAGCAACTGTGTCGAGGTCGGTATGGGTGGGAGTGCGCCGGTGATCGGGGTACGCGATACCAAGGACCGGCGGGCTGCTCCCGCTTACGTCTCATGCGCTGCGTGGCGTTCGTTCATCAGCGCGGCCAAGGGCGGCGCGTTCGACGTCCCGGCCGCAGGCTGAACGTGACCCAATGAGTGCGGGTCTACACGGGCGTTCTCGCACCCGGAGGGACATCAGGACCCCTTTGCTACGAATGCCGGACTCGGCGAAGTTCATGTTTTCCGGCCTCTCCGCCGCCTAAAACCCCAGGTCGGCGAGTGTGCTCCCCGCACGCGCGGGGATGGTCCCCTCAGCCCGCAGGATGCGGCGGCGCTCCAGGGGTGCTCCCCGCACGCGCGGGGATGGTCCCAACTCGTCGACGGCGCTCGTCAGACGCGGGTCGTGCTCCCCGCACGCGCGGGGATGGTCCCCGGGACTTGAGGTAGCCGATGCCGGAGTCCTTGTGCTCCCCGCACGCGCGGGGATGGTCCCGGGTGACGCTCACTGGCGTCGAGCCTCTGCTCGTGCTCCCCGCACGCGCGGGGATGGTCCCCAGGCGCTCGTCTTCCTCCTTCAACTCCGGGGGTGCTCCCCGCACGCGCGGGGATGGTCCCGCCGTCGCCGCGAGATCGCTGAACTGCGGCACGTGCTCCCCGCACGCGCGGGGATGGTCCTCAGGCACCTACGGGAGGGGGGTCCCTCTCCCGGTGCTCCCCGCACGCGCGGGGATGGTCCCACCCATAAGTCCGCGGTCCACCTGGAGATGCGGTGCTCCCCGCACGCGCGGGGATGGTCCCGACACCCGGCTCGTGCAGGGCGCTGCGGGAACGTGCTCCCCGCATGCGCGGGGATGGTCGATTCGTGTCACCGGATGAGGTGTGCGATCCGCGCTGCGGCCGAACGATGAGTGCGGCCCGGGGTACCCGAGTAATGAATGTCCCCCCAAGAGATGAGGGAAGCGTGCAGTTGGAGCCCGCGCCAGAGCTGTGGCCCCTGATGCGTGCCCACACCGGGGAGGTGACGGAGGTAAGGCATCTGCGGGAAGCCGAACGTTCTCATTTCACCGGGTTGGTGAAGGGCGAGGCCGGGCAGTTCTTCGTCAAGGGCATGTGGAATCGCCCGGGAGGCAGAAGGGACTCGATCATTCGAGAACGGCTGATCAATCGGTATGTTCAGCCGGTCTCGCCCGTGTTGCGCTGGGCGGTGGAAGACAGAGACTGGATCCTCCTCGGGTTTGAGCTGGTTGACGGCCGGCACGCTGATTTCGATCCGGGATCACCCGATCTGCCGCTGGTCGCGGATGCGCTGAACCGCATCAGTGCGCTGGCGTGTCCACCGGTCGCCCAAGAATGGCGTGAAAACAGGTGGAACCGGTTCGTCGGAGATGACGAGGCCCGGATGTTCCGGGGCGACGCACTTCTTCATGCGGATATCCACCCGCGCAACGTACTTATCAGGGACGACCGAGCCTGGGTCGTGGACTGGTCGTGGCCCACACGCGGCGCGGGGTTCATCGACCCGTCCATGCTCGCCGTGCAGCTCGTCTCCGCCGGCCATACCGCCGAGGAGGCCGATTCCTGGCTGACTGGGAACGCAGCATGGGACAGCGCAGACCGCAGGGCCGTCGACGCCTTCGCGCGTGCCATGGTCCGCATGTGGCGCGAGATGGCCGAACGGCGTGGAGACGAATCCTGGTTGCGAGCCATGGTGGCCGCTGCCGAAGCCTGGGCGGATCACCGGGGTGTGGCCACAAACTGATCACCCCATACGCCAAGAATGCCGGACTCGGCGAAGTTCATGTTTTCCGGCCTCTCCGCCGCCTAAAACCCCAGGTCGGCGAGTGTGCTCCCCGCACGCGCGGGGATGGTCCCCGGACGTGCCGACGTGCGTGGGGGCGCCCGCCGTGCTCCCCGCACGCGCGGGGATGGTCCCGACAGCGACGGCGCCGGGTCTGACCACCCGACGTGCTCCCCGCACGCGCGGGGATGGTCCCGATCTGGCCCCGTCGGCTGACGAAGCACTGGAGTGCTCCCCGCACGCGCGGGGATGGTCCCTGCTCCTCCTGGCCCAGGAACAGGCGGCCGATGTGCTCCCCGCACGCGCGGGGATGGTCCCTGCGCGATCTGCACGGCGCGTTCCGGCTGTGAGTGCTCCCCGCACGCGCGGGGATGGTCCCGCGCCGCGGTACTCCCGCTCGTGCGCGTCCTTGTGCTCCCCGCACGCGCGGGGATGGGTCTGACCCACGTTCTCTGTCGGTGTTTCCTGCTGTTCTGGCCGTCGGTGTACGGGAAGTGGGCGGTTTTTGCGTTTGTTTGGCCGGTCGTGGCGGGTTGGGGGTGAGGGCGGGGTAGGTCTCCCCGCCGGCCGGGATGGGTTCGGCCGTGCGTGCGCGCCGTAGCGCGTGATCGGGACCAGTGAAGAGGAGCCTCGCTCGATGACCCCCACGCCACTGTTACGCCGCCCGGCCGCTCTGTTCCGGGGCGCGGCCGTCGTCCTGGCCGCCGTTCTCGCCGTGCTGACCGTTCAGGCCGTCCCGGCGGCGGCCGAGGAGATCTGCGGGCAGCAGGTCGGTGGCGAAATCCTGGTGAAGTACGACCAGATGGGGCGCCAGACCTCCCCACTGGGCTGTCCGACGTCCGGCGAGCTTGTCACCCCGGACGGGCGGGGTCGCTACAACACGTTCGAGCACGGCTCGATCTACTGGACCCCCACGACCGGCGCGCATCCCGTCTGGGGCGCCATCCTCGACAAGTGGGGTTCCCTCGGCTGGGAACAAGGGGACCTCGGGTACCCCGTCGATGACGAGCTGACCAACCCGGACGGGCTCGGGAAGCGGCAGGAGTTCGAGGGCGGCACCGTCTACTGGCACCCGACCCTCTCCAACGGCGCCCACCCCGTCTGGGGCGAGATCGGCCGGCTGTGGGGCGAGTACGGCTGGGAGAGCGGCCCGTTCGGCTACCCCACCTCCGACGAAGGCTGGGACGAGGACTACAAGTCGATCTACCAGACCTTCTCCTCGAACAACTCGACCCTCTTCTGGAGCGCAGGAAACGGCGTCGAGGGATGCACCGGTGAGTGCGTGGGCTACTCCGGCACCGCGGGGACCGACTGGTTCACGGAGACCCGGGTCGAGATTCCCGTCGGGTCGGGCGACGTCGTCGTCCGCGCCTACCCCACGGAAAGCGGATTCATCAACGGTCGCACCGACTTCGTGGGCGCCTGGAACCAGATCTGGTCCATGGCGCCCTACCCGAACGGCGTGAGCGAGACGGAACACCGGTCCATGTACGAACAGTTCGCCTGCCACGCTGCCTTCTCCGACCAGATCTTCCCGGGGGAGTGGAACACCCAGGACAGCTGGGACCTGGAGTCGTGGCGCGCCGACATCGGGATGGAGGACGCACTCGACCCGATCCTCTTCCTGGGCCACTGGTGCAACTGGGATTGACGGAGATCGGGTGCCCTCCGTCCGGGCTGCGGGGAGGGCACCCGGTGCGGTCAGGGCATGCGTACCAGGAGTGCCACCGGGGTTGTTGCGAATAGGGCTGTCAGTGGTGTCGTGCCCGACCAGTTTTGGCTGGTCAGGGTGTCGTGCCATGTGCCCGGTGGGAGTTGCAGGTGAGTGGTGGTCCAGCCGCCGTTTTCCGCCAGGGTGCCGGGGAGGCGTGTCACGGCCGTCAGTACCCGGTCCGCGCGCGTGAAGGCCAGGCAGTGGTCTGCTCCCTCGCCCTCCGCCTCCAGCGGGTGGTAGTCCCCTTCGGGGCCGAACCACTCCGGGTGGTCGCGGCGCAGCCGTAGTGCCGTCGCCGTCAACCGCAGTTTCTCGTCCGCCAGGTCGGCCGGTGTGCCCGCCTCGCCGTCCAGGGCGGCGAGGCGTGCCACCGGCAGGTCGGGGACCCTTCGGTTGTCCGGGTCCACCAGGGCCGTGTACAGCGTCTCGCTGCCCCGGTACACGTCCGGTACGCCCGGCATCGTCAGGTGCAGCAGCGCCGCGCCCAGCACGTTCGCCCGGACGAGGGGCGCGACGTCCCGCACGAACGCGGCGAGTTCGCCGCCCGCCGCGCCGCCGGGGCCTGCCGCGAGGAACCGGCGTGCCGCGCTCTCGTACGCCTCGTCCGGCTCCGTCCACGTCGTGTGCAGGGCCGCCTCGCGCATCGTCTTCACGACGGTGTCCCCGAGCCGTTCCCCCTCCGCCCCGCCGCCCAGCGCGTACGCCGTCTGCCACACCGTCCACGCCAGGTGCGGATCCGGGGCGCGTACCCCGGTGGCCGATGCCGTCTCCTCCGTCAGGCGTGTGACGAGCGCCGCCCACGCGTCCGGCACCTCCGAGAGCGCCGCCAGGGCCGCCCGCACGTCGCCGCTGCGCTTCGTGTCGTGCGTCGACAGCACGGTGCCCGTCAGCGGCCAGTCCCGCTGCATGCGCGCGCAGAACGCGTGGAACGCGGCCGGCGGCAGCGACGGTGTGCCCGGCTCGCCGCCCACCTCGGCCGCCGACAGCAGCGGCGCGTACCGGTAACCCGCCGTGTCCTCCACCGACTTGGCCCGCAGCGCCGACGCGAGCTGCGCGAACCGCACCCGCACCTCGTCCCCCGCCCGCCCGAACCCGCCGAGCACCAGGTCCCGCACGGTGTCCACCGCCGCCGCCTCGCCCGGCACGGGGAACGCGGCCCGCGCCCCGTCGGCCGCCGTCGCCAGCAGCGCCGTGTCCACCGGTGACGCCGGGCCGTCCGCCGTCACGTACGGGCGGTACACCGGCAGCCCGACCAGCAGCTCCACCAGGGCCGTGCGCAGCGCCCACGGCGCGTGGTCCCGCAGCCGCAGCTCCGGCAGGGCGCGGCAGGCCGCCCCGGCAGCCCGCGCGAGGCGGTCCGTCTCGGCGGCCAGCTCGCGCGTGATCATGCGGTACGCGGCGCGCCGCACCGTCTCCGCCCATACGCCGCCCAGGTCCGGCGGCGCGCCCGTGAACGTGCGGTAGTGCTCCGTCAGCCGCTCGCACCCCGCCCCGGAGGTGAGGACGGCGTCGACGTGCCGCAGTGCGTCGTACCCGGTGGTGCCGGCGATCGGCCACGACGCGGGGAGCTGCTCGCCCGAGCCGAGGATCTTCTCCGCGACGATCCACGCGCCGCCGGTGCGCTCGTGCAGCCGCCGCAGGTACGCGCCAGGGTCGGCGAGCCCGTCGGGGTGGTCGATCCGCAGCCCGTCCACCAGCCCGTCGGCGACGAGCCGCAGCACCGTCGCGTGGGTGGCGTCGAACACCCCGGGGTCCTCGACCCGCACGGCGATGAGGTCGGAGATGGTGAAGAAGCGCCGGTAGTTCAGCTCGGTGCGGCCGAGGCGCCACCACGCGAGCCGGTAGTGCTGCGCCTCGACCAGCTCCGCGACGGGCAGGTGCTCGGTGCCGGGCCGCAGCGGGAAGCGGTGGTCCCAGTAGCGCAGCGTGCCGTCCTCGACGGTCAGGGACGCCAGCTCGTCGCCCAGGGGGCCGCCGAGGACCGGCAGCAGCACCTTCCCGCCGCCGGCCTCCCAGTCGATGTCGAACCAGTGCGCGTGCGCCGCGCCCGGGCCGTGCGCGAGGACGTCCCACAGCGGCGCGTTCAGGTCGGCCGCGGCCGGGACCGCCATGTGGTTGGGCACGATGTCGAGGACGATGCCCAGGCCGTGCCGGCGGGCCGCGCCGGCGAGGCTCCGCAGCCCGGCCTCGCCGCCCAGCTCCTCCCGCACCCGGCGGTGGTCGGTCACGTCGTACCCGTGCTCCGAGCCGGGCACGGCCTCGAGCACGGGCGACAGGTGCAGGTGCGTGACCCCGAGGGACGCGGCGTACGGCACGATCTCCTCGGCCGCCGCGAACGGGAACGCGGGTCCGAGCTGGACCCGGTACGTGGACGAGGGCGTACGGCGCGTCGTCATGCTGGACCTCTGCCCAGGGCGCCGCCCGCGCAAGCGCCCGGGGGCGACGAGCGAGCTGCGTGCCCCGTACGCGCCGCAGTAGGCTTCCTTGATCCATCAGCGGGGCGGAAGGCGGTGCAGGCGGTGAGCTCTTCGGGGCTGGAACTGCCCTCGGGGAACGGGGAGGAGACCGCCGAGGCGCAGCCCGGCGCGGTCACCGTCCCCCGACCGGTGGAGATCGGGACCGACCTGGAGTGGTCGCCGGACGACTGGTCCGAGGTCCGCACCCGCGTGGAGCGCGCCGGCCGCGCGTACGTGTGGCTCAACCTCCTCGAACAGCGCCTGCGGTCCGTCGTCGCCGCCGTCCTGCGGCCGGTGTACGAGCCGGTGCACGGCGACGACTGGGAGATCGCGGCGGCCGGCCCGGCCGGCCAGGAGTGGGTGCGGCGCGCCGCGGCCCTGCGCGAGGTGAGCCGCCGCAGAGGACATGTGCTCGATCCTGCCGATGACACGGTGCTCGCCTTCCTGACGCTCCCTCAGCTACGGGAACTCATGGTGCAGCACTGGCCCTGCTTCGCGCCGTATTTGGACAACCGCCGCGAGCTGGAGCTGACACTCGACGAGCTGGAGACCGCCCGCAGCGCCGTCACGCGCAACCGGGGCATCAGCCGCGCCGTCCTCGACCAGGCGGAACGCGGCTGCGCCCGCCTGCTGCGGCTCCTGGACCAGGGCGCGCCGCCGGAGCACGCGCGGCTCCCGGCGGACGCGGTGGAGCGGCTGGTGGGGGACCGGTTCACCGATGTGGCGGGGGCGCACCCCGACCGGGTGCGGCTCCAGCGGCAGCTTCCGGCCGAGGACCTGTTCGGCGGGGCGCGGCGGCTCGAAGCGGTGGGGACGGGGCTCGGGCTGCTCGTGCAGAACTATCCGGGGCGGCGGCTGCTGCGGCTGGCGGAGTCGGGGTGCCGGGTGCGGCTGCTGTTCCTGAACCCGGCGGGCGGCGCGATGCGGCGCCGCGAGCGGGAGCTGGGGATGAAGCGCGGGGAGCTGGGACGGCTCGTCGAGACGAACATCCTCCAGGTGCGGCGGGTGCGTGCGCGGGTGCGGGACCCGGAGGCGTTCGAGATCCGGGTGTTCGACGACACGCCGCGGTTCAGCGCGTACTTCGTGGACGCGGACGGTCCCGGCGGTGTCGCCGTCGTGCAGTCGTACCTGCGGCGCAGCCGGGGCATGGAGACGCCCGCGCTGGTGCTGCGGCGGGCCGGGCGTTCGGTGATACGGCGCGAGGAGCCGGCGGTGGACGGGGAACCGACGCTGTTCGAGACGTACCGGGAGGAGTTCGAGTGGATGTGGGAGGACTCGCGGGCCGTGTCGTGACGTGCGGCGGCGGGGGCGGTGGTCAGGCGTCGGCGAGGCGGGCGTGGAGTTCGACGTCGTGGCGGGTGTCGCCGTAGCGGAGTTTCGCGCGCTGCAGGCCCTCGACGGCGAAGCCGGCGGCCACGGCGACCCGGCAGGACGCGGGGTTGTCCACGCGGTGGCCCAGCTCAAGGCGGTGCAGGCCGAGGTCGCCGAAGCACCAGGCGGCCAGGGAACGCACCGCCGCGCCCGCGACGCCCCGTCCGCGCGCGGCGGGCACCGTCCAGTACGAGACCCAGCCGGAGTCGTGCGTACGGTTGACGGCGCCGACCGCCGCGCAGCCGACGAGGGCGCCGGCGTCCGTCACGGCGAACGAGTACGCGACGCCGGCCTCCCGCTCGGCGGCGCGCGCGGCGAGCCAGTGGGCGGCGGCCGTGTCGTCGACCACGCCGTCCGGCGGGAACGGCTTCCCGAACTGCCGCTCCATCAGGGGCGCGGAGAACGCCTCGCGCACCGCCGCCAGGTCGCCGGGCGCCCAGGCGCGCAGGACGAGGCCGTTGTCGGTGGGTCCGGGTACGCCCGCGCCGTTCACCACACCGTGCTCCTCGCTCGCCCGTTCGATCCGGGGGCCAGCCTAACCGGACGCGCTCCCGCCGGGCGGGGTGACCGGCAGGCCGGCCCGGCGCCATGCCTGGAAGCCGCCCGCCACGTCCGTCGCCCGCCGCAGGCCGACCGACCGCAGTGACGCGGCGGCCAGCGACGAGGCGTACCCCTCGTCGCACAGCACGATCCACCGCACGTCGGGTCCCGTCGCCTCCGGCACGGCGGCGCCCGACGTCGGATCGCAGCGCCACTCCAGGTGGTTGCGCTCGATGACGAGCGCGCCCGGCACCGTGCCGTCCGCCGCGCGCTGGAACGCCGGCCGCGTGTCCACGAGCACGGCGCCCGCCGCGGCCTCCTCGTACGCCTCGCGCGGCGTCAGCCGGTCGAGACCGCGGCGCTCGGCCGCGAGCCGCGCGTCGATCCCCGGTACGACGTCCCCCGCCATCAGTCCTCCACCGCGTCGGTGCGCAGGAGCCGCAGTCCGGCGGACTCCCAGGCGTAGAACGACTGGGTGGCGAGTGCGGGCCCGTAGGCGTGGACGCTGACGGCCGGGCGCGTGCCCCGGTTGGTCACCTCGTGGACGTACCGGGGGCCGAACGACCGCAGCTCCCCCGTCGCGAGGGCGCGGGAGACGGGGGCGTGGTCGCCGTCCAGGTCGCCGAAGGAGCGTTCCGTCAGGGTGCCGTCGACCACCGTGAAGGCGCCGGACGAGCCGCCGTGGTCGTGGATCTCGGTGCCCTGGCCCGGCAGCCATGTGAGAAGCCACACCTCGAACGTGTCGGTGTGGTCGAGGCGCGCGTACCAGCGGTCCGGCGTCGTGAACCGGACCTTGGGCCGCCACAGGTCGGAGCGGGCGGCGTACCCCCGGGCGATGTCGGCGAGCCGGGCCGGGGTGAGGGGAGCGGTGTGCGGGGTGCGCAGGGCAGGGGAGGGTGCGGACATGGGTGCCTCGTTCGGGTGGTGCGGAGAAAAGGTGGGCGGCGATGACGGCCGTGCCCGGCGGTGGCCGCGGGGCGGGGTCGGCCCCGGCTCAGTGACGGCGGGGGCTGCGGCCGGCACGACACAGCGCGCCCGCCACGCGGAGCAGGTCCACGTGTCGGCGGGTGACGAGGCGTTCGCTGGTCGGCATGGCGCCAAGGTGTACAGCCAGGCCGGGCCGCCGGTCAAGCCCTGTCCACGGCCGCCCGTCTTGACGGGACACCGGTGCGCTGGCATCGTCAAGTACCGTGAGTCAGGCTGAGCTTCTCGTGGCGCGGCTGCACGTCGATCTCCGGCGGCAGGCCAGCGCGATCTGTGCCGGCGTTCGCTGAACGCGGCCAGGACCGGCCGCCGTTCCCCGGCGTCCCGCATCGCTGACTCCTCCCTCCCCGCCCGCACCGCCCCGTCGGCGCGCGCCGCTCCGCGCACGGGAGGACCACCGTCGGCCGGACGCCGGGATCCCGACTGTCCCGCACACGCGGCGAGCCCCGGCACCCCCGGACCCCGCCGCCTCCCGGTGCGCCGCCCCCGTCGAAGACGACGCCGCGGCGGCCCGGTCCCGACCACTGGAGGGGAGCCGACCATGCGGCACCTGACCGCCCTGCCCGACCTGTCGACCGTTCCCGATCTCGCCGCGCTCTCGGACCTCACCGTCACGGTGCTCCCGCAGAGCGCGCACGTCCCCGCCACGGGCGAGGGCGCCGTGCCGCTCGTCGGCTACCTCGTCCTGGCACCCGCCGGGACCGCGCCGGACCGGCTCGGCGAACTGTTCTCCGCGCAGGGCACGCCGCCGCCGGAGGCCGTGCGCGCCGTGCCGCGGCACGCCGGGCCGTCCGCCATCACGGTGGACCGCGACGAGCGCACCGTCACCGTGGACGGGCGCCATGTCCCGTTGACCTACCTGGAGTTCGAACTGCTCGCGCACCTCGTGGGGCACCCGCACCGGGTCTACAGCCGCGAGCAGCTCGTCTCCATGATCTGGGGCTACGGGCCGGTCGGCGACCAGCGGACCGTGGACGTGCACATCGCGCGCCTGCGCCGCAAGCTCGGCGCGGCCCATCGCGAGCGCATCGTGACGGTGCGGCGCGTCGGCTACAAGTACGTGCCCGCCGCCTGACCACCGGCCGGCCCCCCGTACCCGCAGGCCGCGGGCACGGGGACCGGCCGCCGGATCAGCCCTCGCCGGGCGGGGTGCCGCAGCTCGGGCCGCCGGGGCCGTCGAACTGCACGGAGCTGAAGAAGTCGCGGTAGTCGGAGAAGAAGTTGCCCTTGCCGGTCGGCCCGGCCGAAGTGACGGCCGTGCAGCCGGAGTAGTCGGCGTCCGACCAGAGGTGGATGGTCGAACCGGTGCGGTTCCAGTCCGACTTGGCGCGGTCGTCCATGCCGAGCGCCGCGAGGTCCGGGGTGTCGGCCTGCAGGGCGATCATGTCGCCGGTGCCGTCGAGGCCCGAGAACATGCAGTAGTGGCCGTCGGGGCACCGGTCGTACCCGTCGGCCGCCTGGGCCGTGGAGACCGGCAGCGCGACCGCGACCCCGGCCGCCGCCAGCATGGCAAGGGCACGCATCGTGTTCCTCATCCGCACACACTCCTTGACTCGAGATCCGCCGGGGACGTTATCGGGAATCGGCGGCGCGGGGGAGGGGGCGTGCACGGCGTGTCAGGTGGGCCGGACGGGTCAGGCGGGGGCTGCGCGGCCCTCGACCACGGGTGTCAGGCCGTCGAGGAGCGCCGTGAGACCGGCCTCGAAGAGCACGTCGAGACGCAGGTCGTAGCCGTCGGCGAAGGAGCCGACGAGCCGGGCGAACGTCGGGAAGCGGCCGGACTCCACGAGGCCCCGCATGTCGGGGGCGCGGCTGTTCATCCACTGGTCCTCCGACTGGCCCGTCGCCGCCTCGGCCTGCGCCTCCATCTCCAGGTGCACCGCGAGCCCCTGGACGTGGCTGTAGAGCAGGACGTGGATGTCGAACTGGGCGACCGGGTCGAGACCGCGGCCGTCGAGGGCGCTCAGGATCCACTCCGCGTGGACCATCAGGTTCGGCACGAGCAGCGGGCGGGTGAGGGAGCCGAGCTGGGCCAGCCACGGGTGTCGCCGGTACACGCGCCACAGGATCCGGGCGCCGAGTTCGACGCGGGAGCGCCAGTCGCCGGGGGCGTCCGACGGGTAGGTCTCCTCGCCGAACGCGGCGTCGGCCGTCAGCAGGACCAGCTCGTCCTTGCTGGGGACATAGCGGTAGATCGACATCGGCGCGACGCCGAGCCGGGCGGCGACGCCGCGCATCGACAGCGCCGGGAGCCCCTCGGCGTCGGCGATCAGGACGGCGGCGCGCACGATCCGGTCGAGGCTCAGCTCCCGTTCCGGGTCGGGGACGGCGCGTCTGCGGGCGGCCGGGGCGGGGGCGGTACCGGCGACGACCGTGCCGATGCGGGGCCGCGTCTCGACGAGTCCCTCGAGACGCAGGGTGGTCAGGGCCTTGGTGGCGGTGGCGAGCGCGACGCCCCACTCCTCGGCGATCCGCCGGGTCGAGGGGACCCGGTCGCCGGGGGCCAGTCCACCGTCCGCGATGCGCCGCCGGATCGAGGCGACGATGCGCAGGTACGGCGGATCGCCGCCCCCGTGTGTGGCCTTCGTCACGTCCTGCCGCCTCCCTGCCCTGTACTAGCGCAGAGGGTAGCAGCGGCAATGCCCCACGGACCGTGTCTGCCCTAGTACAGGCGGGGAGTTCGGGCAGTTGAGCGGCCTGCGCGTACGGCGTACGTTCCTGAGCGTTCGCACCGCACGAAGCGTTGGGAGAGCCCCTCATGCAGACCGTACTCATCAACGGCGGCGGCATCGCCGGCCCCGTCCTCGCCCACTGGCTGCGCCACCACGGCTTCGCGCCCACCGTCGTCGAACGCGCCCCGGGCGTACGCGCCGGCGGCCAGGCCGTGGACATCCGCGGCGTCGCGCTCGGCGTCGTGGAGCGGATGGGCCTGCTGGAGCGGGCCAGCGCGGTGCGCACCCACATGCGCGGCATGTCCGTCCTGGACCCCGACGGCAACGAGGTGCACCGCTCCACCGAGGCGACGTACAGCAGCGGCCGGCTCGACAACGAGGACATCGAGCTGCTGCGCGACGACCTGGTGCGGATGGTGCACGAGCGCACGCGCGACGACGTCGAGTACGTCTTCGGCGACGGCGTCACCGCGCTGGAGGAGGACGCCTCGGGCGTGCGCGTCGGGTTCGCGCACGGCCCCGCCCGCACCTTCGACCTGGTGATCGGGGCCGACGGCCTCCACTCGGCCGTGCGCCGCCTGGCGTTCGGCCCGGAGGAGCGGTTCGTCCGCCACCTCGGCACGTACGTCGCGGTGTTCGGGGCGGACAACTTCCTCGGCCTGGACAACTGGCAGGCGTGGCTGCGGGACGGCGGCACGGGCTTCGGCATCATGCCCGTGCGCGACAACACGGAGCTGCGGATCACCTTCGGTTTCGAGTCCGAACCCCTCGGCCGTGACAGCGACATGCTGCGGCGCCTGGTCGTGGACAGGCTCGCGGCGATGCGGTGGGAGGGCGCCCGCCTCGCCGGGGCCGCCGCGAAGGCGCCCGACCTCTACTGCGACGCCATGGCGCAGATCCACATGGACCGGTGGTCGCGGGGCCGGGTGGCCCTGCTGGGGGACGCCGGGTACTGCCCGTCCCCGCTGTCGGGGCAGGGGACGAGCCTGGCGCTCGTGGGCGCGTACGTGCTGGCCGACAGCCTTGCCCGCGCCGGCAGCGACCACCTCGCCGCGTACACGCGCTACGAGGAGCGGATGCGGCCCTTCGTCGCCCTGAACCAGGCCCTGGCCACCGAGAACCCCGGCGGACCGGCGTCGGATGAGTCCGTCGGGCGGGCGAAGAACGCGATCTCGCTGGACGGCTGACGGCACGTGGGGTGCGAGCGGCGATTCCGCTGTCGGACCCGGCGGATAGCGTTGCCACGGAGATCACGACGGGCCGGTCCGGCCCGTCGCACCACGGACCCCACGCGGAGAGGGAACGCCAGTGAAGAACCTGCCGGAGACGGAGCACACCCGACTCGTCCGCACCGACTTCTCCGACGAGCCGGCCTGGCAGGCCCTCCGCGCGGCGATCGGGACGCCGAACCGGGACGGCTCCCTCGCGTACCTGCACGTAGTGGACGACCCCGCCTACAGCGGGTCGACGCCGGAACAGCTCATCTCCGCGTCGCCCGACACGGAGATGCTGATCGTGGCCGACAGGACCACCCTCACGACGCCCGGGATGCCGCTGCTCGCCGTCCACCCCTTCGACGAGGACGACGAGGACGACGAGGAGGAGTTCGACGAGGACGACGACGGGCCGAAGCCGGGACACGGCGAACTGCGCGTCATACCCGAAGCACTGCCGTCCCTGGAGAACAACATCTCGATCGGCAACATGGACTGGGAGAGCTTCGTCAACGGCGCGGAGGACGACGGCGTCTTCCGGGGCTTCGCCCGGCGCTTCCGCCCCTGACGACGGCGCCTTCCGGGCCTGCGTGCCGGGAACGCGGCGGTCAGCCCGCCAGCGCCGGGGCGGCCGCCCGCGCCGCCGTGTAGCGGGCGAGGACGACACGGGCCAGTTCCGGCGCCGCGCCGAGCACCGGCGCCACGAGGTCGGCGCCCGCCTCCCGCGCGCCCGCCAGGATGCGGTCCGGCAGGCGGCCCGGCGCGATGACGTACGGCGCCACCGCGACCCGGCGCGCGCCCGCGGCGCGCAGCCTGCGCACCGCCTCGGCCGTCGTCGGACGGGCCGCCGTGGCGTACGCCGGCAGGACCGCCGCGAAGCCCGCCGTCCGCCGCCACCGTCCGGCCAGCGCGTCGAGCACGACCGGCACCCGCGGGTCGGTCGAGCCCGCCGACGCCAGCACGACACCGGTCACCGCGCGCGCCGCCCGGTCGAGACCGGCCCCGGCGAGGCGCCGCTCCAGCGCGGTCAGCAGCAGCGGGTCGGGACCCAGCACCTCGGCCTGCGCGATGGTGAGCCCCGGGAAGCGCGCGGCACAGCCGGCGAGGACGGCGGGGATGTCCGTCCTCGCGTGGAAGGCGTGGTTGAGGAGCAGCGGCACGGCCACGATGTGCCGCTCGCCCTCGGCGTGCAGCCGTTCCACGGCCCGGTCCACGTCCGGCACGCAGAAGTCGAGGAACCCGGCCGCCACCGTGACCCCCGGCGCGAGCGCCCGCACCCGCGCGGTGAGCGCGGCGACGGTCGCGGCGTGCCGGGGGTCACGGCTGCCGTGCGCGACGAGCAGGAGCGTCACGACGTCCGCGCCAGCAGTCCGCGCCCGCGCAGCACCCGCCGCTCCAGCGGCGAGAACACGAGCAGGTCGATCGCGACCCCGACCACGAGGATGAGGATGATCGTGGCAAGGACGCCCGACATGTTCTGCATCGTGCGGAAGTTGTCCATCAGCTGGCCGAGGCCGGTGCCGAGGTCGGGGGACGACACGATCAGCTCGGCGGCCATGAGGGACCGCCACGAGAACGCCCAGCCCTGCTTGAGGCCGGCCAGGTAGCCGGGCAGGGCGGCCGGCAGCAGGACGTGCCGCACGCTCGTCAGCCCGCGCGCGCCCAGCATGCGCCCCGCCCGCAGGAACAGCGGCGGGATCTGGTCCACGCCGGCGACGATGCCGTTCGCGATGGACGGGACGGCGCCCAGCAGCACCACCGCGTAGATCGTGCTGCTCGACAGGCCGAACCAGATGATGGCCGCGGGCACCCACGCCACGGACGGCAGCGACTGGAGGCCCGTCAGGATCGGCCCGATCGCCGCCCGGACGAGCTTGACGCGCGCCACGACGAGGCCGAGGACGGTGCCGATGGCGACGGCGATCAGGAAGCCGAGGATGCCGCGCGAGATGCTGGTCCACACGTAGTCGAGCAGGGTGCCGGCGAGCCACATCTCCTCGAACTCGCCGTACACGTCGGCCGGCCCCGGCAGCAGGTAGTGCGGCTGGACCTCGGCGACGTACACGAGCTGCCAGACGGCGAGGACGAGCCCGATCGCCACCAGCGGCGGCAGGATCTTCGTCAGGACGAGCCGGCCGGCGCGGCCCGGCTCGCGGTCGGTGCCGGCCGGGGTCTCCAGGGCGTCGAGGCCCGCTTCGAGACCGGCGAGGTCGCCGGCCGGCGCCGCGGCGGGCGGCGGCGCGGTGTCGTCGGTACCCGTGCCGGTCCCCGGGGTGCCGGACTGCGCGGCGGCGGTGTCACTGCTGGCCATGGCGGCGGATCTCCTCCCGGAGCCGTTCGGTGATGTCGATGGACAGGGCGGACACGTCCGGGTCCTCGATGCGGCGCGGCTGGTCGATGTCGACGCGCCACTCGTGGACGACCCGGCCGGGCCGGGACGACAGCAGGATGACCCGCTGCGCCAGCCGTACGGCCTCCCGCACGTTGTGCGTGACGAACAGGACGGAGATGCCCGTCTCGTGCCAGATACGGGTCAGCTCCTCGTGCAGCACGTCCCGGGTGATGGCGTCGAGCGCGGCGAACGGCTCGTCCATCAGCAGGAGCCGGCTGTCCTGCGCGAGGGCACGGGCGAGGGCGACGCGCTGCCGCATGCCGCCCGACAGCTCGTGCACGCGTTTGCCGTACGCCCCGCCGAGCCGCACGAGATCGAGCAGCCGCTCGGCCTCGGGACGGCGCTCGGCCTTGGGGACGCCCCGCAGGCGCAGGGCGAGTTCGATGTTGCGGCCGGCCGTGAGCCAGGGGAACAGGGCGTGCTCCTGGAACATGAGGGCCGGGCGCCCGCCGGGCACCGTGATGGTGCCGGCGGACGCGCCGTCGAGCCCCGCGACCAGGTTGAGCAGGGTGGACTTCCCGCACCCGGACGCCCCGATCAGGGTGACGAACTCGCCCGGCGCGACATCGAGGTCGATGTCGTCCAGGACGAGCTGCTGCCGCCCGGGGCGGCCGAAGGACTTCGAGACGTGGTCGAGCCGTACGGCGGACCCGTCGGCCGGGACCGTGCCGTCACGGTCCGGCGTGTCGAGGGCGGTTGCCATCGGTGTCAGCTCCAGGGGTCAGGAGGTCGGGGAGTCGGGTGCGGGCGGGCGCGGGTCAGTCCTCGACGCCCAGACCGGCGTCGTCCACCTCGGGCAGGCCTTCCTCGGCCAGCACCCCGTTCAGGATCGAGAGGTCGTAGATGCCCGAGAGGTCCGGCTCCTCCAGCAGGCCCGCCGTGACCGCGTTCTCGGCGCCGGTGCTGAGCGTCGCCGCCAGCGGGTCGTTCAGGAACTCCACGTGCTCGAACGCCGGGTCCAGCACGTCCGCCGGCAGCTCACTGCCGCCCGGCAGGGCCGCGAGGCCGCTGTTGAACGCGGTCTTCGCCTCGTCCGGGTTCTCGTTGATCCACGCGTTGGTCCGCACGACGCCGCGCACGATCGCCTCGACCACGTCGGCGTGCTCGTCCAGGAAGTCCTGGGAGGCGATGACGTGGGTGACGACGTAGCGGCCGTCCTCCCACAGCTCGCCCTCGTCGAGCAGGGTCGTGCCGCCGCGCGCCACCAGGTTCGCGGCCGTCGGCTCGGGCACCCAGGCGCCGTCGATGTCGCCGCTCTCGAACGCGGCGGGGATCTCGGCGTTCGCGATGCGCAGGACCGACACGTCGCCCTCGCCGGACTGCGGGTCGACCTCGTAGCCCTGGTCGGCGAGGTAGGACAGGAGCGCGACGTCCTGCGTGTTGCCGAGCTGCGGGGTCGCGATGCGCTTGCCCGCGAGGTCGTCCAGGCTGCCGATCGTGTCGGGGTCCACGACGAGGGACGCGCCGCCGGACGCCGCGCCCGCCACGATCCGCAGGCTCTGGCCGCCGGACTGCGCCCAGCCGTTGACGGCCGGGTTCGGGCCGATGAAGGTGACGTCGACGTCGCCCGCGTTCAGGGCCTCGATGGCGGAGGGGCCGGCGTTGAAGACCTGCGTGGCGGCCGTCGTGCCGCCCAGCTCCTCGCGGATCAGGCCGCCGTCCTCCAGGCCGATGACGGCGGTGGCGTGCGTGATGTTGGCGAAGTAGCCGATGTTCACCTCGTCCACGGACAGCGTCGGGCCGTCGGCGGAGGCGGGGGAGGGGGTGTCGTCGCTGTCCTCCGCCTCGGAGCCGTAGCCGCACGCGCCGAGCGCGGCGATCAGCGCGGGGACGGCCAGTGCGGCGGTGAACAGGCGGCGGACGGGTCTGACGGCGCGTGCGCGGGCAGCGGTCACGGCGGGGGATCCTCTCGGGGCAACGGAATGAGCGGCAGGGAACGGGCAGGGCACGGCGGCTGAGGTGCGGGTCACCTCAGCGCGCACATCGCCCGATGCCGCCCTGGCCGCTGCCGAGCACTCCGCTGCCTATGCGTCCGCCTTCCTTGGCGAACGTCGAGAAGGCGTCCCCCGCCGGTGTGGTCATCTCAGAAGTCCCAGCCGTCCTCGTCGGGGGCCGCCTGCGCGGCCGTCGCGGCGGCGGCGCCGGTGAACGCCTCGCCGGCCATGCCGGCCGTCAGCGTCGCGCCGTCCGAGGGATCGATGAGCAGGAACGAGCCGGTCGAACGGGAGGCCGCGTAGGCATCGAGTGCCAGCGGCTCCGCCGTCCGCACCACGACACGGCCGATGTCGTTCGCCACGAGCCGCTGCGGGTCCGGATGCTGGGACAGGTCGTCCAGCGTCAGGCGGGACGGGATCTCCTTCACGATCGCCTTCACCGTGCGCGTCGCGTGCTTGAGCAGCACCCGCGCGCCCGGCTCCAGCGGCCGGTCGTGGAGGTGGCAGACGGTCGCCGTGACGTCCTGGGTCGCCGACGCCGCGCCGTCCGCGGGGGCCAGCAGGTCGCCGCGCGAGATGTCCAGGTCGTCCGCCAGGGTGATCGTCACGGACTGCGGGGCCCACGCCACGTCGACGGACTGGCCCAGCGCGTCGATCGACTCGATACGGCTCGTCCGCCCGGACGGCTGCACCACGACGCGCTCCCCGACCCGCAGCACACCCGACGCGATCTGCCCGGCGTAGCCCCGGTAGTCGGGGTGCTCGGCGGTCTGCGGCCGGATCACGTACTGCACGGGGAAGCGCGCCGGGTCGCCCGACGGGTCCCGGGTGACCGGCACCGTCTCCAGGTGTTCGAGGACGGTCGGGCCGCCGTACCAGTCCATCGTGGCCGAGGGCGTGACCACGTTGTCGCCGGCGAGGGCCGAGATCGGGATGGCCGTCACCTCCGGCACGCCGAGGGAGGCCGCGTACGCCCCGAACTCCTCGGCGATCCGCGCGAACACCGGCTCCGCGTAGCCGGCGAGGTCCATCTTGTTGACGGCGAGCACGACGTGCGGCACCCGCAGCAGCGCGGCGACCGCGGCGTGCCGGCGGGTCTGCTCGACGACGCCGTTGCGCGCGTCGACGAGGATGATGGCCAGCTCGGCGGTCGAGGCGCCGGTGACCATGTTCCGCGTGTACTGCACGTGCCCGGGGGTGTCCGCCAGGATGAAGCGGCGGCGCGGCGTGGCGAAGTAGCGGTAGGCCACGTCGATGGTGATGCCCTGCTCGCGCTCGGCGCGCAGGCCGTCCGTCAGGAGGGCGAGGTCCACGGCGTCCGCGCCGCGGTTGCGGGAGGCCGCCTCGACGGCCTCCAACTGGTCGGCGAGGACCGACTTGGAGTCGTGGAGCAGCCGGCCGACGAGCGTGGACTTGCCGTCGTCGACCGATCCCGCGGTCGCGAACCGCAGCAGGGACGTCGCGTGCAGGCCGATGGTGGCGCCGGACATGTCAGAAGTACCCCTCGCGCTTGCGGTCCTCCATGGCGGCCTCCGACAGCTTGTCGTCGGCCCGCGTCGCGCCCCGCTCGGTGAGGCGCGACGACGCGATCTCGGCGATGATCGCCTCGACGGTGGCGGCGTCCGACTCGACGGCCCCCGTGCAGGACATGTCGCCGACGGTGCGGTAGCGCACCAGACGGCGCGTCAGCTCCTCGCCGTCCGCGGGACCGCCCCACCCGCCGGGCGCCAGCCACATGCCGGAGCGCCGGAACACCTCGCGCTCGTGGGCGTAGTAGATCGACGGGATGTCGATCTTCTCCCGCTCGATGTACTGCCACACGTCGAGCTCGGTCCAGTTGGACAGCGGGAAGACCCGCACGTGCTCGCCCGGCGCGTGCCGCCCGTTGTAGAGCTGCCACAGCTCCGGCCGCTGCCTGCGGGGGTCCCAGCCGCCGAACTCGTCGCGCAGCGAGAACACCCGCTCCTTCGCCCGCGCCTTCTCCTCGTCGCGCCGGCCGCCGCCGAAGACGGCGTCGAAACGGTTGCGCTCGATCGCGTCGAGCAGCGGGACGGTCTGCAGCGGGTTGCGCGTGCCGTCGGGCCGCTCGCGCAGCCGGCCGCTGTCGATGAAGTCCTGCACGAGCGCGACGTGCAGCCGCAGCCCGTGCTGCGCGACGACGCGGTCGCGGTACTCCAGGACCTCGGGGAAGTTGTGCCCGGTGTCGACGTGCAGCAGCGCGAACGGCAGCGGCGCGGGCGCGAACGCCTTCAGCGCCAGGTGCAGCATGAGGATGGAGTCCTTGCCGCCGGAGAAGAGGATCACCGGCCGCTCGAACTCGCCCGCCACCTCGCGGAAGATGTGCACCGCCTCGGACTCCAGCACGTCCAGGTGCGGCAGGGCGTAGGGGCCGCCGTCGCTTCCGGTGAACGCGGTCACGCCGCTCTCCTCTCGGTCGTGGTGCGCCGTCGTCACAGCAGCCCCCGCTCGTCCAGCAGGGCGTGCAGCGCGCCGGCGGAGTCGTCGACGGACTGCTCGTGGGCGGCGATGCGCAGGTCGGGGCCGGCGGGCGGCTCGTACGGGTCGTCCACGCCCGTCAGGCCGGAGATCTCCCCGGCGGCCTGCCGCGCGTACAGGCCCTTCACGTCGCGCTCGGAGCAGACCTCGACGGGCGTCGCGACATGGACCTCGATGTACGCGGTGCCGTTGGCCTCGTGCCGCTTGCGGACGGCCTCGCGGCTGTCGGCGTACGGGGCGATGACGGGCACCAGCGTCAGCACGCCGTGGGAGGACAGGAGTTCGGCGACGAAGCCGATGCGCTGGACGTTCGTGTGCCGGTCCTCGCGGGTGAACCCGAGCCCCGCGGAGAGGAATTCGCGGATCTCGTCGCCGTCGAGGACCTCCGTGCGGTGCCCGGCTGCGGCCAGCCGCGCGGCGAGCGCGCGGGCGATCGTCGTCTTGCCCGCGCTGGGCAGGCCCGTCAGCCAGACGGTGGCGCCCCGCTCCGCTGTCTCGCTCATCTCCCGCTTCCTCGTCGTCGTCGCTGTGGGTGTGGTCGTCGGGGTGCTCACGCGTGGAGCCCGCACTCGGTCTTCGCGAGCCCCGCCCAGCGCCCGGCGCGCGCGTCCTCGCCGTCGAGGACCCGGCGCGTGCAGGGCGCGCAGCCTATGGAGGCGTAACCGTCCTGAAGGAGGGGGTTGGTGAGGACGCCGTGCTCCGCCACGTACGCCTCCACATCGTCATCGGTCCACCGCGCTATCGGGGCAATCTTGACCTTTCCGCGGCGTTCGTCCCAGCCGACGACCGGCGTGTTAGCCCGGGAGGGGGACTCGTCGCGGCGCAGACCCGTCGCCCACGCCTCGTAGCCGCGCAGGCCCTCCTCCAGCGGCCGAACCTTCCGCAGCGCGCAGCACAGGTCGGGGTCGCGGTCGTGGAGGCGCGGGCCGTGCTCGGCGTCCTGCTCGGCGACGGTCTGACGCGGCGTCAGCGTGATGACGTTCACGTCCATGACGGCGGCGACCGCGTCGCGGGTGCCGATCGTCTCGGGGAAGTGGTAGCCCGTGTCGAGGAACACGACGTCGATGCCGGGCCGGGCGCGGGCGGCGAGGTGCGCGACGACGGCGTCGGCCATGGACGCGGTGACGCACATCCGGGGGCCGAACGTTTCGGCGGCCCAGCGCAGGATCTCCAGGGTGGGCGCGTCCTCCAGGTCCCGGCCGGCCTGTTCGGCGATGCGCCGCAGCTCGTCGGCGGGCCGTCGGCCCGCGGTGGTGGTGGCGGTGGTCATGGGTGCCCCTTCCTCGACTGGTGGGGTCAAGCGGACGGTCGGACATGCGGCCGGCGGCGGCTCGCGCGGGGCCGCCGGCCGCGCGGCGGACCGGTCAGGTCACCGCGCCGCCGTCGTCCCGGCGGTCGAGCCCCCGGGCGAGCAGTCCGACGAACGAGAGCCGGAACGCCCGGTTGCAGGCGGCGCATTCCCAACCGCCGTGGCCTGCTTCGGCGTTCGGGAACAGATCCTCCTCGCCGCAGTACGGGCAGAAGAACGGCGCGGCGCGCTCGGTCATGCCAGGCTCTCCTCGGGGGCACGGCCGACCCAGGCGGCGAACCGCTCGCCCGGCTCACGCTGGTCGAGGTAGGCCCGCAGGACGCGCTCCACGTAGTCGGCGAGGCCCTCGGCGGTGACCTTGAGGCCGCGGACCTTCCGGCCGAAGCCCGGTTCGAGACCGAGGGAGCCGCCGAGGTGCACCTGGAAGCCCTCGACCTGCCGGCCGTCGTCGTCCATGACGAGCTGGCCCTTGAGACCGATGTCGGCGACCTGGGTGCGGGCGCAGGCGTTGGGGCAGCCGTTGACGTTGATCAGCAGCGGCTCGTCGAACTCCGGGAGCCGACGCTCCATCTCCTCGATCAGCCAGGTGGCGCGCGCCTTCGTCTCGACGATGGCGAGCTTGCAGAACTCGATGCCCGTGCAGGCCATGGTGCCGCGCCGGAAGACGGACGGCTCGGTCGTCAGGTCGAGGGCTTCGAGTGCCTCGGTGAGCGACTGCGTGCGGTCCCCGGGGACATCGAGGATCAGCATCTTCTGCTCGACGGTGGTGCGCACGCGCCGGGAGCCGTGGGCCTCGGCGATCTCGGCGATCTTGGTGAGCGTCGCGCCGTCCACCCGGCCCACGCGCGGCGAGAAGCCGACGTAGTAGCGGCCGTCGCGCTGGCGGTGGACGCCGATGTGGTCGCGCCAGGCGTGCGGCGGGTTCTCGGGCGCCGGGCCGTCGATCAGGGGACGGCGCAGGTACTCGTCCTCCAGGACGCGGCGGAACTTCTCCGGACCCCAGTCGGCCATCAGGTACTTGAGGCGGGCGCGGTTGCGCAGGCGGCGGTAGCCGTAGTCGCGGAAGATGCCGACGACGCCCTCGTGCACGTCGGCCACCTCGTCCAGCGGCACCCAGGCGCCGAGCCGGACGGCGAGGCGCGGGTTCGTGGACAGGCCGCCGCCGACCCACACGTCGAAGCCCGGGCCGTGCTCGGGGTGCACGACGCCGACGAACGCCACGTCGTTGATCTCGTGCACGACGTCGAGCAGCGGGGAGCCGGAGACGGCGGTCTTGAATTTGCGCGGCAGGTTCGAGTACGCCTTGTTGCCGACGACGCGGCGGTGGATGGCCTCGATCGCCGGGGTCCCGTCGATGATCTCGTCCTCGGCGATGCCCGCGACGGGCGAGCCGATGATGACGCGGGGGACGTCGCCGCACGCCTCGGTCGTGGACAGGCCGACGCCCTCAAGTCGGCGCCAGATCTCCGGCATGTCCTCGATGCGGATCCAGTGGTACTGGACGTTCTGCCGGTCGGTGATGTCGGCGGTGCCGCGGGCGAACTCCTCGCTGATCCCGCCGATGACACGGAGCTGCTCGGTGGTCAGACGGCCGCCGTCGATGCGGACGCGGAGCATGAAGTACTCGTCGTCCAGCTCGTGGGGCTCCAGGACGCCGGTCTTCCCGCCGTCGATCCCGGGGCGGCGCTGCGTGTACAGGCCCCACCAGCGCATCCGGCCGCGCAGGTCCTGCCCGTCGATGGAGTCGAAACCGCCGCGGGCGTAGACCGTCTCAATGCGTGTCCGCACATTGAGACCGTCGTCGTCCTTCTTGAGCTGCTCGTTGGCGTTGAGCGGGGTGAAGTGGCCTGCCGCCCACTGACCCTCGCCGCGGTGGCGGCCGGCCTTGCGACGGGACGGTGCGGCGGGCTTCTTCGCGGTGTCGGACATGGTTGCGTCGAGTCTTTCTGCAGGCAGCAGGGCGGCTCCGGCCCGAAGCGGCCCGCGACTGCGCGGGCACCGGGACAGAGTCGGGATGGTGCGGGAGGGGAAGCGGCTCGGGGGATGTCGGGCGAACGGCGGAAAGCGGCTCAGACCGCCGGACAGATGGCGCTGGACATTCGACCGAGATCGACGTGGCGCCGACTCACCAGGGCAGTACCAGCTTCAGACATGACCGCAGCGTGGCACGCGGTGACCGTCGAGTCCACCAGCGCCCATCATGCGGACGCGTATGTCTCATATGGTGAGACGAGTGAGAATGTGGTCACAGAAGGTCGCGAACGGGCCGCCGTCCGTACGCGCGTGTCACCCGACGACCGGCCGCGACCGCTCCACGATCGCCGCCGTGCCCGCGCCCGCCGGCAGCGTGCCGAACGCCAGCCCGGCCTCCCCGCCGAGCCGCGACGCGCAGAACGCGTCCGCCACCGCCGCCGGCGCGTGCCGTACCAGCAGCGCGCCCTGGAGCACCAGCGCCAGCCGCTCCACCAGCAGCCGCGCCCGCCCCTCGATCCCCTCCAGATCGGACAGCCGCGTCAGCACGTCCTTGATCGCCGCGTCCAGCCGGTGGTCCTCGCCGGCCGCGAGGCCGACCTCCGACAGATACGCGTTCAGCGCGCCCGGCTCACGGCGCAGCGCCCGCAGCACGTCGAGCGCCTGCACATTGCCCGACCCCTCCCAGATCGAGTTCAGCGGCGACTGGCGCAGCAGCCGCGGCATCCCCGACTCCTCGACGTACCCATTCCCGCCGAGGCACTCCAGCGCCTCGGCCACCAGCGGCGCGCAGCGCTTCGTCACCCAGTACTTGGCGGCCGGGAGCGCGAGCCGCAGCAGGTGCCGCTCCGCCGCGCTGCCCGCGGCCGCCGCGTCCTGCGCCGCCGCGAGCCGCAGCGCGAGCGCCGTCGCCGCCTCCGACTCAAGCGCCAGATCGGCCAGCACGTTCCGCATGAGCGGCTGCTCCGCCAGCGTCCGCCCGAACGCCGACCGGTGCGTCGCGTGGTGCAGCGCCTGCGACACCGCCTGCCGCATCAGCCCCGCCGAGCCCGTCACGCAGTCGAGCCGGGTCGCCGCCACCATCTCGATGATGGTCGCGACGCCACGTCCCTCGTCGCCGACCCGCCACGCCTGCGTCGTCCCGTCGAACTCGACCTCGGACGACGCGTTCGACCGGTCGCCGAGCTTGTCCTTCAGCCGCTGGATGCGGAAGGTGTTCCGGCCGCCGTCCGGGAGCACGCGCGGCAGCAGGAAGCACGTCAGCCCGCCCGGCGCCTGCGCGAGGACGAGGAACACGTCGCACATCGGCGCGGAACAGAACCACTTGTGGCCGGTCAGCGCGTACCGGCCGGCCCCGTCGAGCGGCTCGGCCCGCGTCGTGTTGGCCCGCACGTCGGACCCGCCCTGCTTCTCCGTCATGCCCATGCCGGCCAGCGCGCCCGGCTTCTCCACCGCGGGCCGCAGCCCCGGCGCGTACTCCCGCGAGGTCAGCAACGGCTCCCACACCGCCGCCAGATCAGGCTGCGCACGCAGCGCCGGCACCGCCGCGTGCGTCATCGACACCGGGCACAGGTGCCCCGCCTCCACCTGCGTCCACACGAGGAAGCCCGCCGTGCGCCGCACCTGCCCCGCGGGACCCGACCACGCGTCGGTCAGCCCCGCACCCACCGCGTGCTCCATCAGCCGGTGCCACGACGGGTGGAACTCCACCTCGTCCACACGGTGGCCGTACCGGTCGTGCGTGCGCAGCACCGGCGGATACGCGTCGGCCGTCCCGCCCCACTCCCGCGCCTCCGCCGACCCGGCGAGCCGCCCGAGAACGCCCAGCTCCCCGGCGATCGCGTCCGCCGCACCGGCGGCGTACCGGGCGACGCCCTCGGTGAGCGCCGCGTCCTGTCCGAACACGTCGTATCCGGTGAGCGGCGGGGGCTGATTGGTCACCGCGTGGGTGCTCGCACTCATGCGGCCACGGTAGGCCGCCGGCGCCCGTGCGTCACCACCACCGCGCGCGGGGGGACGACACGGTGTGCGGAAGCCGTCGCCACGCGCCCTCTCCCGGAGCGACTCCTTTAGTACAGTTGGGCGTTCGCGGCTACTGCGATAGGAGCAGACCATGGGCGTGACGCGCCGGGAAGACGCCATCGACACACGCCTCCACGCCCGCCCCGACACCTGCGCCGGAGCCGTCCCCGCCGGTCCACCGCCCACCGACCGCACCGGGCCGACCGTCCCCCGCATGATGCTCGGCGCCCGCCTGCGCCGCCTGCGGGAGGAGAGCGGCATCACCGGCCTGGAGGCGGGCCGCCGCATCCGCGCGTCCCACTCCAAGATCAGCCGTCTGGAGATGGGCCGCACCGGCTTCAAGCCGCGCGACGTCGAGGACCTCCTCACCCTCTACGGCGTCACGGACGACGACGAGCGCGCCACCCTCCTGGCCCTCGCCCGGGCCAGCAACGTCCCCGGCTGGTGGCACGTCTACCACGACATCGTCCCGAGCTGGCTGAACGTGTACCTCGGCCTCGAACAGGCCGCCACCGTCATCCGCGGCTACGAGCTCCAGTTCATCCCCGGCCTGCTCCAGACCGAGGGGTACGCGCGGGCGGTGCTGCGCCTCGGCGGCGACACCGACGAGGAGCGCCTCGAACGCCGGCTGCGGCTGCGCATGGAACGCCGCCGCGTCCTGGACCGGGACCGGCCGCCCCACCTGTGGGTCGTCATCGACGAGGCGGCGCTGCGGCGCCCCATGGGCAGCTCCGACCTGATGCGCGCGCAGCTCGAACACCTCATCGAGGCCGGGCGGCAGCCGCACATCACCATCCAGGTCATGCCGTTCGCGGCCGGCTGCCACGCGGCGGTGGCGGGCCCCATCACCGTGCTGCGCCCGCCGGGCGGCGAACTGCCCGACGTGGTCTACCTGGAGCAGCTCACCGGCGGCGTCTACCCGGACAAGCCGACCGAGATCGAGCTGTACCGGCACATGATGAACCGTCTCGTCGTGCAGTCCGAGCCGCCGCGGGCGACCGAGGAGTTCCTGCTACGGGTGATGCGGGAGCAGTAGGCACCTCCGCGTGCCGGAACGGTGTTCGACAAGGTGGGGGACGGGTGTCCGTCACGGGGATTGACGCAGGTCGCCGGCACCCCGATAGTCCCTGTTTGGGAGCGCTCCCAGGGCGTCGCCGCCGGACACCCTCGCGCCTCGGGGCCGGCGTCGCGCGTCCGCCCGCCGCCGTCCCCGAACGCTAGGAGTGTCATGCCCACTACACGACGAAGCCCGCTCGGCCGCCTCCTCGCCCTGCTGGTCACCCTGCTGGTGGCGGTCTCCGCCGGCCTCGCGGCGCAGCCCGCCGCCGCCGCGACGCCGACCAGGGTGATGCTGCTCGGGGACTCCATCACCGGCAACAACGGCTGCTGGCGCGCGCTGCTGTGGCAGCACCTCCAGGCCACCGGATACACCGACGTCGATTTCGTCGGCACCCTGCAGAACCCGTACTGCCAGGGCGCGTTCGACGGCGACAACGAGGGGCACGGCGGATTCCTCGCCACCGGCATCGCGAATGACAACCAGCTCCCCGGCTGGCTGTCCGGCACCGACCCGGACATCGTGCTGATGATGCTCGGCACGAACGACGTCTGGAGCCACCTGCCGCCCGCCACCATCCTGGACGCCTACAGCACCCTGCTGGCGCAGATGCGCGCCCAGAACCCGGACGTGCGGCTCGTCGTCGCGCAGATCCCGCCGATGAACCCGGCCGGCTGCTCCGACTGCGCCCAGGGCGTCGTGAACCTGAACGCCGCCATACCGGGCTGGGCGGAGGAGAACAGCACCGAGGCGTCGCCGATCACGGTGGTCGACCAGTGGACGGGCTTCGACACGGCCGCGGACACCACGGACGGCGTGCACCCGAACGAGACCACCGGCATCCAGAAGCTGGAGGCCCGCTGGTACCCGGCCCTCGCGGCGGCCCTCGACACCACCGACCCCGGCACGGACCCGGGTCCCGACCCGGAGCCCGGCGCCTGCTCGGTCGGCGCGAGCGTCAACGCCTGGAACACGGGGCTCACCGCCTCCCTGACGATCACGAACACCGGCACCACCGCCGTGAACGGCTGGTCGCTCGGCTTCACGCTGCCCGCCGGGCAGAGCATCACCTCCGGGTGGAACGCCGGCTACAGCTCGGGCGGCGGCACGGTCACCGCGACCAACGCGGCCTGGAACGGCACCATCGCGCCGGGCGCCAGCGTGAGCATCGGCTACCAGGCCGCCCACACGGGGAACGCGGCACCCCCGACCGGCTTCACCCTCAACGGCGCGGCCTGCACGACCGCCTGACGCACCGTCCACCGCACCCGGTCCCGCCCCGCCGGCGGGGCCGGGTGCTCCGCTGTTCCCGTCACCGCAAAGGTGTGCGGAATGTGAACGGAGTATTGCCCGGGCACCGTTCGGACGACAGAATGCCGGACGGCACGTGAACGGATCATGCCGTCCCGGTCGACCTTGTCGGCCCCGGCGGCCGTTCACCCCTGCCGTGTGCGCCGACGTCGACCGGCTCGGGGTGCCGATCCGCCGGGTCTTCGCTGACGGGAAGCGCGTGACCGGAGGGCGCGGCACTCCGGGTCCGGGCGACCAGGACCGACCAGGGAAGAGAGCGATGAAGAAGATCCTCGCGCGGTTCGCCGTGCCCCTCGCCGCAGTGGGCGGCATGGTGGCTGCCACCGCCACCCCGGCCGCCGCCGCGTCCGATGCCCGGGCCTACTGCGGTTACACGTACAGCAGTTCGCTGGGCAACCAGCGGTGCGGCTGGTCCGGCTTCGAGAGCGAGGTCGGCGACGGCACGGAGAAGCTGGTGCTGCAGGACAACAACCCGGACGGGTACGGCGTCATCGTGCAGTACTTCCGGTACGACATGGACGCGACCGGCCCGTACAGCCACACAGTCACGGGCGGGTACGGGGCCGCCTCGACCTGGACGATGCACATGACGGAGGGCACGGAGATCAGCTTCCGCGTGTGCCCCTACAACAGCTCGTACGGCATCTACACGAACAAGTGCGGTTCCTGGGTCTCGGGCATCGCCTGATCCGTACCGCGCCGCCCGGCCGCCCGTGTGACGCCCCGCGTCACGCCGGCGGCCGGCCGATTCTGGCGGCCACGGCGTCGAGGACCCAGTCGAGGCCGGTCGCGAAGGACGTCGCGGCGTCCACGTCCGTGCCGTCGTACACCGCCCTGGACAGCGCCGGGAAACGGCCGGTCTCCAGCATTCTCCGCAGGCGCGGGCCGTGGGCGCGCTGCCAGTCGCGCTCGGACAGGCCGGTGGCGCGCTCGGCCCGCAGGTCGGCCACCTCGCGCCTGATCGCGCCGATGGCGTAGGCGCCGACGGTCTCCACGGCGCGCATGGCGGTGTCGAGGTCGGTGACGGCGGCGACGGGCGCCAGCGCGGCCTCCCGCACGGCGAGGGCGTTCGGCCCGAGCGCCGGGCGGCCCCCGAGCAGGTCGGCCAGCCATTCGTGACGGAGGGCGGCCCGCCGGGTGCGGTGGGCGTGACCGCGCAGCGCCGCCCGCCAGTCACCCTTCTCCCCGTCGGGGAGCATCTCGGCGTTGACCTCGTCCACCATGAGGTCGAGCAGCTCCTCCTTGGTGGCGATGTACCCGTACAGCCGCATCGGGCCGGCGCCCAGGCGGGCGGCGACCTTGCGGAACGACACCGCGTCGAGGCCGCCCTCGTCGGCCAGTGCGACGGCGGCGGCGACGATCCGTTCCCGGTCGAGCGGCGCGGGGCGTGCCGGCGGCTCGGGCCGGTCCCAGACAGTGGTCATGGCCACCACCGTAGCCGGTTGCCATACGGTGTAGCGAGCCAATACGGTGTATCGGTATGAGACAACGTATCGCCGTCGTCGGTGCCGGACCCGCCGGCCTGGCCCTCGCCCGCGTTCTGCACCGCCACGGCCACCCCGCCACCGTCCTCGAACGGGACCCGTCCCGTGACGCCCGCCCCCTGGCGGCACGCTGGACCTGCACGCGGGGCTGGGTCAGCTCGCGCTGGAGAAGGCGGGGCTGCTGGCGGAGTTCCGGGAGCTGTCCCGTCCCGAGGGGCAGGCCCTGCGCATCCTGGGCATGGACGGGACCGTCCTGCGCGACTGGAAGCCGGATCCCGGCGAGCGGGCCAATCCCGAGATCGACCGGGGGCAGCTCCGGGACCTGCTCCTCGGCCCCCTGGAGGTCCAGTGGGGGCGGGGCGTGACGGAGGTGGTGCCGCAGGACGGGGACGGCGCGCTGGTCCGTTTCGCGGACGGGCGGCAGGAGGCGTTCGACCTGGTGGTCGGCGCGGACGGCGCCTGGTCCCGCGTCCGCCCCGCGGTCTCGCCCGCGCGGCCGCACTACACGGGCATCACGCTGGTCGAGACCTCCCTGGACGACATCGACACCCGCCACCCGGAACTCGCCCGGCTGGTCGGTGACGGCGCGCTCGCGGTGTACGGCGTGAACTGCTCGGTCGGCGCCCAGCGCAACAGCGGCGGCCACGTCAAGGTGTACGCCCAGTTCCGCGCGCCGCTCGACTGGCACACGGTCGCGGGTCTCGACCTGACCGACACCGAGGCCGTGCGGTCGCACCTGCTGGAGCGGTTCGACGGCTGGCCCGCCCCGGTCCTCGACCTCATCCGCCACGGCGCCGCGTTCGCCCACCGCCCCCTCCACGTCATGCCCGTGTCCCACACCTGGGCACACGTCCCGGGGGTGACGCTCCTCGGTGACGCCGCCCACCTGATGCCGCCGCTGGGGGTGGGCGCGAATCTGGCGCTGCTCGAGGGCGCCGAGCTCGCCGAGTCCATCGCCGCCGCCGGTCCCGGCGAGCTGGACGGGGTCGTCCGGGCCTTCGAGGAACGGATGTGCGCGCGGGCCGGGAAGTGGGCGGAGATCACGGCGGCCGGCCTCGATCGCCTCGTCAGCCCGGACCCGGCCCGGGCCCTCGCCGTCTTCGACGAGGTCCAGCCCTCCTGACCACCGCAGGCGGGCCGGCGGCGCGCGGGGGAACAGGGCGGCGCGGGAGCGCGTTCCCCAGGCCACGGACGCGCCCGCGCGCCCCGTGGTCGATCGCTCACAGCGAACACGGAAGAGGGCGGGGAACAAAGGAGGGGCGTCCGGGCATTGAGTCGATGTAACTCAATGAGCCTGCTTAGGGAGAGTTCATGACTTCGTCGCTCGACACACTCACCCTGCCCGTCCTGCCGCTGGACGACGAGGTGGTCCTGCCGGGGATGGTGGTGCCGCTCGAACTGTCGGACGCCGAGGTGCGCGCCGCCGTGGAAGCCGCCCAGGCCGCCGCGCCGCGCGGCGGGAAGCCGCGCGTGCTGCTGGTGCCGCGCGTCGCCGGCTCGTACGCGGACCTCGGCGTCGTCGGCCGGGTGGAGCAGGTCGGCCGGCTCGCCGGCGGCGATCCGGGTGCCCTGGTGCGCGGCCTGCGCCGGGTCCGGATCGGCGCGGGGACGACCGGCCCCGGCGCCGCGCTGTGGGTGGAGGGCACGGTCGTCGCCGAGACGGCCCCCGACCCGCTGCCCGGTGCCGTCACCGAGCTGGCCAAGGAGTACAAGGCGCTGACCACCACCTGGCTGCGCAAGCGCGGCGCCTGGCAGGTCGTGGACCGGATCTCCGGCATCGACGACCCGGGCGCGCTCGCCGACAACGCGGGCTACTCCCCGTTCCTCACCGTGGAGCAGCGCCTCGCCCTGCTCACGACGACCGATCCGGTGGAGCGGCTGCGGCTGGCCACCAAGCTCCTCGCCGACCACCTCGCCGAGGAGGACGTCGCCGAGTCCATCGCCAAGGACGTGCAGGACGGCGTGGACAAGCAGCAGCGCGAGTTCCTGCTGCGGCGCCAGCTCGACGCCGTCCGCAAGGAGCTGGCCGAGCTGAGCGGCGACTCCGGTGACGAGGGCGACGACTACCGCGCCCGCGTCGAGGCCGCCGACCTGCCGGAGCACGTCAGGGATGCGGCGCTGAAGGAGGTCGACAAGCTGGAGCGCGCCTCCGACGCGAGCCCCGAGGGCGGCTGGATCCGCACCTGGCTCGACACCGTGCTCGACATCCCGTGGAACGTCCGCACCGAGGACGCGTACGACATCGCCGGCGCCAGGGCCGTGCTGGACGCCGACCACGCCGGTCTCGATGACGTGAAGGCCCGCATCACCGAGTACCTGGCGGTGCGCAAGCGGCGTGCCGACCGCGGCCTCGGGGTCGTCGGCGGGCGGCGCGGCGGCGCTGTGCTGGCCCTGGTGGGGCCGCCCGGCGTCGGCAAGACGTCGCTCGGCCAGTCCGTGGCGCGGGCGATGGGGCGCGAGTTCGTGCGGGTGGCGCTCGGCGGCGTGCGGGACGAGGCGGAGATCCGCGGCCACCGGCGCACGTACGTCGGGGCGCTGCCGGGGCGCATCGTGCGGGCGGTCAAGGAGGCCGGTTCGATGAACCCGGTCGTCCTGCTCGACGAGATCGACAAGGTCGGCAGCGACTACCGGGGCGACCCGGCCGCCGCCCTCCTCGAAGTGCTCGACCCCGCGCAGAACCACACCTTCCGCGACCACTACCTGGAGGTCGACCTCGACCTGTCGGACGTGGTCTTCCTCGCCACCGCCAACGTGCTGGAGGCCATCCCCGAGCCGCTGCTCGACCGGATGGAGCTGGTGCGGCTCGACGGGTACACGGAGGACGAGAAGGTCGTCATCGCCCGTGACCACCTGCTGCCGAGGCAGTTGGAGCGCGCGGGGCTCACCGAGGACGAGGTGACGGTGACGGACGGCGTGCTGCGGAAGCTGGCCGGCGAGTACACGCGCGAGGCCGGTGTCCGTGCCCTGGAGCGCCTGGTCGCCCGCCTGCTGCGGAAGGTCGCGGCCCGGGCGGAGCTGGGCGAGGCGTCGCTGCCGTTCGCCGTGTCCGATGAGCACCTGCGGGACCTGATCGGGCGTCCGCACCACACGCCGGAGGCGGCCCAGGAGCCGGCCGAGCGCCGCACGGCGGTGCCGGGCGTGGCCACCGGGCTCGCGGTCACCGGCGCGGGCGGCGACGTCCTGTACATCGAGGCGTCGCTCGCCGACCCGGAGACCGGCGGCGCGGGGCTGACCCTGACCGGGCAGCTCGGCGACGTGATGAAGGAGTCCGCGCAGATCGCCCTGTCCTACCTGCGCTCGCGCGGCGCCGAGCTGGAGCTGCCGGTCGGCGACCTGAAGGAGCGTGGCGTCCACCTGCACATCCCGGCGGGCGCGGTGCCGAAGGACGGGCCGAGCGCCGGCATCACCATGACGACGGCCCTGGCGTCGCTGCTCAGCGGCCGTCAGGTGCGGCCGGACGTGGCGATGACGGGCGAGGTGTCGCTGACCGGGCGGGTCCTGCCGATCGGGGGCCTGAAGCAGAAGCTGCTGGCCGCGCACCGCGCGGGGACGACGACCGTGATCATCCCCAAGCGGAACGAGCCCGACCTCGACGACGTGCCGGCCGAGGTGCTGGAGCGGCTCGACGTCCACCCGGTGACGGACGTCCGCCAGGTCCTGGACCTGGCGCTCGCCCCCGCGGGTGCCCCGGCGGTGGCGGTCGCGGCCTGACCGCGGCGTGTCCCCCGGCCGCCGGCGGTGGGTCGTCCGACCCGCCGCCGGCGGCCGTGCGCGGTGCCCGGGACCCCCGCGCGGGCGGCCGGGCGGGGCGCGTAGGGTGCTGCGGCATGAGTCCTTCGATCGCTACGAACACTCCCGTGGACCGGGAGCGGCTGCTCGACTTCGTGCGGCCGAGACACCGCGCGCTCCTCATCACGCGGCGCGCCGACGGCAGCCCGCAGGCGTCGCCGCTGACCTGTGGTGTCGACGACGGCGGCCGTATCGTCATCGCCACCTACCCCGAGCGCGCGAAGGCGGTGAACGCCCGGCGCGACCCGGAGGTGAGCGTCGTCGTGCTGTCCGACGAGTGGGACGGCCCGTGGGTGCAGATCGACGGGACCGCCGAGGTCCTCGACGTCCCGGACGCCATCGAGCCGCTGGTCGAGTACTACCGCACCATCGCGGGGGAGCACCCCGACTGGGCGGAGTACCGCACGGCGATGGCGCGCCAGGGCAAGTCCCTCATCCGGGTGACCCCGCTCCGCTGGGGGCCGGTCGCCACCGGCGGTTTCCCCGCCCGGCTGGCTCAGCGCTGATCCGTCGCCCGCAGCAGGAGGCGCCGCAGCTCGTCCTGCTCGTGTCCGCTGAGCGCGGCGACGGGGGACCGGTGCGCGAGGAGGTCCATCAGCCGCTCGCGCAGCTCCGCGCCCCCGGCGGTGAGGTGGATCTCCTTGGCCCGGCGGTCGGTGGGGTGGGGGCGGCGCTCGATGAGGCCGCGGCGCTCCAGCCGGTCCACGACGAACGTGGCGTTGGACGGCTCGCAGCTCATGCGGGCGGCCAGCTCCTTCATGGTGAGCGGCCCGCCCAGTTCGCGCAGCGCCGTCGCCTGCGGCCCGGTGAGGTCGAGGGCGGCGGCGCGCTCCCGTACGTGGTCGTCCAGTTTCCGGGCCAGCGCGCCCACCAGGCCGCACAGTTCGCGTTCGGTGCGGGCGCTCGCGTCCGGGGAGGCGGTCATGCCGGTCATCGTAGCCGCGGGCGGGCAGCGCCGGCCAGGGTGCTTACAGCTCGAATAACTAAAGCTTGAAGTTTGTGAGCTTGAAGCATATCGTCGTGCCATGACGACGCCCACGCTCCTCGGCGAGCGCTTCCGCAGCCCCGCCCGCACCCGCTCCCTCCGCCTTGGCGACCTCACCGTCACCCACGTACCGGACGGTGCCGTCCAGCTCGTCCCGCACGGCTGGTTCCCCGACACCACGCCGGAGACCTGGACCGGTGAGCGTGCCGCACACCTCGACGCCACCGGCAACCTCGTCGGCAGCATCGGCGCGCTCCTCGTCGAGCGGGACGGACGCGCCCTCCTCATCGACTCCGGTGTCGGCCCCGTCGACCTGCCCGCCGTCCCCGGCGCCCCCATCGGCGCGCTGCGCGGCGGCGCCCTCGTCGACGGACTCGTGGCCGCCGGCGTCGCCCCCTCCCGCATCGAGGCCATCGCCGTCACCCACCTCCACCCCGACCACGTCGGCTGGGCCGCCCACACCGACCCCCTGACCGGGCGGTCGCCGTTCCCCGGGGCCGTCCACCTGTTCTCGGAACCCGAATGGGAGCACCGCGCGCACGCCGAGGCGGAGGGCGTCACCCGGGCCGCCCTCGCGGCCCTCGCCCGGCGGGTCCGCACCGTCCCGGAGGGCGAGGAGATCTTCCCCGGCGTCCGCCTGCGCCTGTTCCCCGGTCACACGGCCGGCCACACCGCGTACGAGATCACCGGCGGGGGCCGCCGCCTCATCGCCTTCGGCGACACCCTCCACTCGCCCGGCCAGTTCGACCACCCCGAGTGGCGCACCGCGCCGGACACCGACGTCACCGCCGCCGCCGACAGCCGTCGCCGGCTCCTCGCCGAACTCGCCGGACCCGGCGTCGTCGGATACGGCAACCACTTCGCCGACGTCCCCTTCGGCCGCGTCGTGACCACCGCCCGGGGCCCCGTCTGGGAGCCGGTGGACGACTGAACCTCCGTGTCCGATTCCCGCCAGTCCACCCGCCGGGCACGGCGCACACTGGAGGGGTGTTGACCGATGACAGCAGGTACGAGGCGGTGCGCAGCCGCGACGAACGGTTCGACGGCGTGTTCTTCACCGCCGTCGTCACCACCGGGGTGTACTGCCGGCCGAGCTGCCCGGCCACCACCCCCAAGCGGCAGAACGTCCGCTTCCACTGCTCCGCCGCGTCGGCCCAGGCGGCCGGGTTCCGCGCCTGCCGCCGCTGCCGCCCCGACACGGTGCCCGGCTCCGCCGAGTGGAACGCCCGCGCCGACGCGGTGGGCCGCGCCATGCGGCTCATCGCGGACGGCGTCGTGGACCGCGAGGGCGTCGCCGGCCTCGCCAGCCGCCTCGGCTACAGCGCCCGCCAGGTGCAGCGCCAGCTCACCGAGGAACTCGGCGCGGGTCCCGTCGCCCTCGCCCGCGCCCAGCGCGCCCACACCGCGCGCGTCCTGATCCAGACCACCGGCATGCCGATCACGGAGGTCGCGTTCGCCGCGGGCTTCGCGAGCGTCCGCCAGTTCAACGACACCGTCCGCGCCGTGTACGGCCGCACCCCCACCGAACTGCGCGCCACCGCACCCCGCGACCACGCCGCCACCGGCACGGGCGCCGGCGGCATCTCCCTGCGCCTCGCCCACCGCGGCCCCTACGACGCGCGCCAGGTCTTCGACTTCCTCGCCCTGCGCGCCCTGGCCGGCGTCGAGGAGGTGACGGGGACGCCCGGCCGCCGCCGCTACCGCCGCACCCTCGTCCTGCCGCACGGCACCGGCATCGCCGAGGTGGGGGAGTACCCGGGCCGCGCGGGCGGCCACTGGCTGCCGTGCCGCCTGCTCCTCGCCGACCCCCGCGACCTGACGACCGCCGTGCAGCGCGTACGCCGCCTGTTCGACCTCGACGCCGACCCGTACGCCGTCGCCGAACGCCTCGGCGCCGACCCGTACCTCGCCCCCCTCGTCGCCGCACGCCCCGGCCTGCGCTCGCCCGGCGCCGCCGACCCGGCCGAGCTGGCCGTCCGCGCGGTCCTCGGGCAGCAGATCACCGTCGCCGGCGCCCGCACGCTGGGCAGCACCCTCGTCGCCGCCCACGGCAAGCCGCTGGACGCGCCGGACGGCGGGCTCACCCACACCTTCCCCGACGCAGGCACCCTCGCCGGCGCGGCCCTCACCGAGCTGGGCATGCCCGAGTCTCGCCGCGCCACCATCCGCACGGTGTGCGCCGCACTCGCCGACGGCACCGTGTCCCTCGACCCGGGCGCCGACCGCGACGCGACCGAACGCGCCCTCCTCGCCCTGCGCGGCATCGGCCCCTGGACCGCCGGCTACCTGCGGATGCGGGCGCTCGGCGACCCCGATGTCCTGCTGACCGGCGACGCCGGGGTCCGTCACGGCCTGCGCCTCGTCGGCGCCGACGCCTCCGCCGCCGACGCGTGGCGGCCCTGGCGCTCGTACGCCGTCCATCATCTGTGGAACGCCACCTCGCCGGCCCCCGCGCCGTCGGACGACAGCGGGCACCGCCCGCCGCACACCCACACCAGGGAGAACGCCTGATGCTCTACACCGTGCACCCCAGCCCCCTCGGCGACCTGCTGATCGCGGGACCGCGCCCCGGCACCCTGGCCTCCGTCACCGTGCCGGGACAGAAGGGCGCCACGGGCGTCGGGGACGACTGGACGCGCGACGACGCCGCGTTCGCCGGGGCCGCGCGCCAGTTCGACGCCTACTTCGCCGGTGAGCTGACCGAGTTCACCCTCGACCTGGAGCCGGTGGGCAGCGCGTTCCGGCAGCGGGTGTGGTCCACCCTGCACACCATCCCGTACGGCGCCACCCTCACCTACGGCGAGGTCACCGCGCGCGCCGGCCTGCCGCGCGCCTCCGTACGCGCCGTGGGCGGCGCCATCGGCGCGAACCCGCTGTCCGTCGTCTGCCCCTGCCACCGGGTGCTCGGCGCGAACGGCTCCCTCACCGGCTACGCGGGCGGCCTGCACAGGAAGCAGCTCCTCCTCGGCCTCGAAGGCGTCCTCCCCGCGCAGCTCACCGCCATCTGACAGGGCGGCACACAGGGGTGTCCCCCCGCGCCGGTGCCATGCGCGCGGGGGGACACCCGGGGGACGGGACGGCGGGTGCTACCGCGCGCCCGTGCCGGGGTTTTTGCTCAGGGACTCCTGGTACAGGTCCGCGTAGGTGCGCGAGTCCTTGATCAGGTCGTCGCAGAACGCGGCGACATCGCTGCCGATCAGCTCCAGGACGCCCTTGCCCCCGGCGGCGCCCTCCTCGAAGAAGTCGACGACCCCGGAGAGCAGATGCCCGTCGGCCAGCTCGACCGGACCCACCTTGAACAGGTACTTCTGCATCTCCTGGTAGACGATCCGGTAGTCCGGCGGGAGCGCCTTGACCCGCGCCACATGCGCCCGCCACTGCTTCTTGCCCTCGACGATGTCCCGGATGCTCATCTCGTCCCCTCCAGCCGGCCCAGCTTCCTCGCGACGTTCCTGTTCAACTGCTCGCGCCACCGGTCGCGGTAGGTGCGGGCGCCCTCGCCGCCGGCCAGCGCGGCGCAGAAGCCCCCGATGTCGTCGCCGAGCACCTCGTGGACGCGCTGCCCGTCCGCCGCCGACTCCTCCAGCAGCGCCAGGGCGGCGTCGGCGATCGGCGTCAGGTTGCGGCCGGTGAAGTCCCCGTAGGGGAAGAGGTGGCCCTTGATCTGCTCCCACGCCGCCCGGTGCTCGTCCGGAAGGGCCGCGGCCCTGGTCTCGAACGCCTTCCACTGCCTCGTGAGATCACTGCCGGTGACGGTCTCCCAGAAGCTCATCTCCCGTCCTCCCTGAGCCTGTCGATGCGTGACGACACGTACTGCCATTTCGCCCAGAACGCCGCGAGTCTCTCCCGGCCGGCGTCATTGAGCGCGTAGAACTTGCGCGGCGGTCCGACTCCGGACGGCCGTTTCGTCACCCGGACGAGTCCGTTCCTCTCCAGCCGCAGCAGGATGGTGTACACCGTCCCCTCGACGACATCGGTGAAGCCGAGGTCGTTCAGCCGGCGGGTGATGGCGTACCCGTAGGTCTCCTCGCTGCCGATGATCTGGAGCACGCACCCTTCGAGGGTGCCCTTCAGCATCTCTGTCAGGTCGTCCAACGCGAACCCTCCCCGAATCCAGTACTCTGTGGTGCCGGGTACTGCTACACGGTACCACTGAATAGTGGGGGTGTCAGTGGCCCGCGGGCTCGCCGAACCAGCGGGACAGGTGGTCGTCCAGGTCCCGCTGATCGTCGCCGATCCAGGCGACGTGACCGTCGGGCCGCAGCAGGACGCAGGGGACGTCCAGCGCCGCGGTGGGGTCCGCGAGGTGGTCCACCCGGTCCGACCAGCCGGCGGCGCCCAGGCGTCCGGTGCGGTCGAGCAGCAGGCCGCGCCCCCGGTGCAGCAGGCCGTAGAGGCGGCCGTCCTTCACCGCGATGTCGGGCAGCCGGCGGCCGAGCAGGTCGGGGCCTTCCCCGACGTCGTAGCGGATGCCGGTCGCGGCGATCTTCTCGAACAGGTGGCGGTTCACCTCGTCGAAGGCCATCAGCTCGGTCAGCAGCCCGCGCACGGCCCGCGGGCCCGGCTCGGTGGACAGCAGCTCCGTCTGGGCGCGGGTGTTCTCCAGGACGGCCGCGGCGACCGGACGGCGTTCGGCCTCGTAGGTGTCCAGCAGGGTCACCGGCGCCCACCCGCGGACCTGCGCGGCCAGTTTCCAGCCGAGGTTGAACGCGTCCTGCACGCCCAGGTTGAGCCCCTGACCGCCGATGGGGGGATGGATGTGCGCCGCGTCGCCGGCCAGCAGCACACGCCCGGCCCGGTAGCGTTCCGCGAGCCGGGTGGCGTCCCCGAAACGGGACAGCCAGCGCGGGGAGTGCACGCCGAAATCGGTCCCCGCGACGGCGCGCAGCCGCTCCCTGAAGTCCTCCAGGGTGGGCGGCTCCGCGCGGTCACCGGCTCCCACGCCGGGGACGACGACGCCGTACCGGCCCCCGCCGAAGGGCCTGAACTGGAAGCGCGGCAGGGCCTGTCCGATCTCGGACACCCGGGCGGCGATCTCCTCCTGCGGCGCCCCCGCCTCCATCTCGCCCATCAGCGTGTCGTTCCGCGAGGGCTCGCCGGGGAAACCGACACCGAGCAGCGTGCGCACCGTACTGCGCGCGCCGTCACAGCCGACGAGGAAGCGCGAGCGCAGCCGCTCGCCGTCGGCCAGTTCGACGGTCACGCCCTCGTCGTCCTGCGCGAGACCGGTCACGGCACGCCCGTGCGTGATCCGCGCGCCCAGGTGGATCGCGTGCTCTTCGAGCAGGCGGACGACGACCGGCTGCTGAATGCCCAGCAGGTGGGCGTACGCGGGATCGAGCCCCTCGGGCGCGGGAGTGCCGATCGCGGCGAAGTATCCGCCGGCCGGACGCTTCCTCCCGTGCTGCTGGAGGCGCTCCAGGAGCCCGCGCATCGCCATCAGTTCCATGCTGCGCATGTGCAGGGCGGCGACGCGGATGGGTGAGACCGGCTCGGTGTCCTTCTCCAGGACGAGCACCCGGACGCCGTGGAGCCGGAGTTCGGCGGCCAGCATCGCGCCGGTCGGACCGCACCCGGCGATGATCACGTCGTACGGGCCGTCGGGGACATGCGAGGAGTGCATGGTGAAGCCTTTCGGGAGTGCCCTCTGCGGAAAGGCGCTCCCGGCGGCGGCTGCGTCAGCCGCCAGGCCGTGACGGGGAGGGGGAGCACCCACATCGATACAGCGTCATGGGTCTCACCTCCTCGGGCGGCGTCACGGTCCACCGCACGCTACAAGCCGGGACGGCATCCCGTCCAACGGTTTCCACGCGCGGCGGACCGATCCGCACGTCAGCCGAACTGCCGCTCGATGCGGGCGAGTTTCTCCTCCAGCGAGTCCAGCCTCGGCTCGGCCGCGAACGAGCCGTCGTCACCGGCCGGGGCGGAGCCGGAGGTGCCGAGCGCCGCTCTCGGCTGTCCTGCGCCGCCCGCCTCCAGCGCGGCGGGCGCCGACTGCGCCGGCTCACCGGCCGTCACCGCCGGGACCTCGCCCCGGCCGCCGCGCCCCAGTGCGCCCCGCTGACGGCTGATGGCCTTCAGCCGCGCCCGCTCCAGGTGCCGGCGCTCCCGGCGACGCCGGCGCTCGTCCTCCTTGGTACGGCGGTCCTCGCGGACCTCCTCGACCGCCTCGTCCAGCGACCGGACGCCCTCCAGCAGCATCAGCGACCAGGCGGCGTACGTCTCGCGCGGGGCGCGGAGCCAGCGCACGAAGCGGATCTGCGGCAGCGGACGCGGCACGAGCCCCTGCTCACGCAGCGCCGCGCGCCGCGTCTGCTTCAGCGCGCGGTCGAACAGCACCGCCGCGGACAGCGACATGGCGGCGAAGAACTGCGGCGCGCCCTCGTGGTCCGCGCCGCGGGGGGCGTGGACCCAGTTGAACCAGGCGGCGGCCCCCGCGAAGAGCCACACCAGCAGGCGCGAGCCCATCGACGAGTCGCCGTGGCTCGCCTCGCGCACCGCGATCACGGCGCAGAACATCGCCGCCCCGTCCAGCCCGAACGGCACCAGGTACTCCCAGCCGCCGGACAGGTCCAGGTTCTCCCGCCCGAAGCCGACCAGGCCCTGGAACGAGAGGGCGGCGGCCACGCCGGCGCAGCAGAACAGCAGCGTGTAGGAGAGGATCGCGTAGCTCCGCTCCCGGCGCCTGCGTGCGGCCTCCATGCGCTCCCACGAGTCGCCGGTGTCGGCGTGCTCGCCGCTCGGCCGGCGTCCGCGTGTCAGGAGGAAGACGGCGAGCAGCATGCCGGCGAGCAGCACGCAGCCCGCCACGCCCCAGCTCACGTCTATGTCCGTCAGTGCCATGAACCTGCCCCTCGCCAGGCGCGCGGAGGCGCGCTGCCCGTGCCGGATCGAAGACGGACCGGGGGCGGGGGCGTCGCGCGCCCCGGGCGGCCCGGCCGTACGGAAGAACTGTGGATGCTACCTGAGGCGACGTCAGCCGATTCCGGGGCGAATCCCCCGGTCGCGTGGCGTTCCGTCGAAAACCGGGCGCGCCGGTGAGCAATCTGTTATGAGCTGCCGGCCCGTCAGCCGGCCGCCGCCAGCCGCGTCACGCGCTCGCTGTCGCAGGTGCGCGGGCACGTCACGCAGGTCGCCTCGGGCCGCAGCGTGTAGAACATGCAGCAGCTCGCCCGGTCGCGCGTCATCAGGCGCTCGCCGGCCGGGCCGGTCAGCGCGCGGAACGACGCCCCCTGCGTGTACGGCGCGGTGGCGCCGGGCAGCAGCAGCCCGGCCTCCTCCATCGCGCGCTCCTCCTCGTCGAAGAGGTGCCCGAAGTACCAGAGGGACTCGACCAGCTCGTCGGTCGCCGCGCCCCACAGCGCCCGCCGTCCGCGCCGCATGCGCGGACCGAAGGCCGCGAGCACCGGGCCGAGGTGGTCGGCCGCCGCCTGCCGCAGCGCGGCCCGCAGCGCCTCCTCGTCCGGTACGACGCGCGCCCGCGGGTCGGCGGCGGCCGGGTCGTCCGGCAGGCAGACGAACGCGCCCGTCCGCACGCTCATCCGGTACGCGCCCCGGTGGAACGCCACGTCGCCCGGTGCCAGCAGCGGCACGCGTCGCAGCAGGAAGTACGGCACGGTGAACAGGACGGCCGCCGGCCACGCGTACCGGTGCAGCGCGAAGGCCGCCACGACGTCGGGCCGGGCCGTCCGCCCGTAGTCGGCGCGGATCTGCTCGGCGTCCCGGGCGCAGAACGCGTCGAGCACCGCCGGGTCCTCCGCGAGCGCGTCGCCCCGCACCCAGCCCTCGCCCTCGGGGAGCGCCCCGGCCTCCTCGGTGATCCGCAGGGCCGGCATGGCCTCGGTGACACGGCGGTACGCGGGGCCGAGCGGTGTGGCTGTCGCGAGGGCGGGGACGGTCATGGAACCACCGGTGGATCGTGATCTTGTGCAGGTTAGCCTTACCTTACCTGACGATCGCGAGGGGTTCGCGCCGGGGCCGGCGGACCCCGGGGTCCGTCCGGCGGTCCCGTCGCGGGGAAGGCAGGATTGCCGGACAGGCCCTAGGGTGCTGGAACCGCGTTGAGTTTGGGCACGAAGGGACGGACCGGACGCCATGGAGCCCACCCGAACGGAAGCGGGTCCCGGCGCGTCGGCCCGCACCCGGCCCCCGGCCGGCCGCCCGCCGCAGCCGGCCCGGCCCCCGCGCCCCCGCAGCGCCACTCCGTCCGCGCCCAGGTGCTCGCCGCGCTGCGCGACGCCCTCGCCACCGGCGAGCTGGCCCCCGGCGCGACGTACTCGGCGCCCGCGCTCGCCGAGCGGTACGGAGTCTCGGCGACCCCAGTCCGCGAGGCCATGCAGCAGCTCGTGAGCGAGGGCGCGGTCGAGACCGTCCCGAACCGCGGTTTCCGTGTCGCCGCCCGCAGCCGCCGCGACGCCGCCGAACTCGCCGAGGTCCGCGCCGCCCTGGAGGTGCCGGCCCTGCTGCGCCTGGCCCGCACCCTGCCCCCGGAGCGCTGGGACGACCTGCGCCCCCTCGCCGACGACACCGTGTTCGCCGCCTCGATGGGCGACCGCGCCGCGTACGCCGACGCCGACCGCCGCTTCCACCGCGCGCTCCTCGGGCTCACCGGCAACCGTCACCTGGTGGCCGTCGCCCACGACCTCCACCGCAAGGCCCAGACGCCCCCGGCGCACGCCCCGCTGCCCGACCCCGCCGCCTTACTGGCCGACGCGCTGGAGCACGGCGCGCTCCTCGACGCGCTCGCCGCGGGCGACCTCGTGGCCGCGGAACGGCTCGCCCGCGACCACCTCGCCGGCCCCGACGGGTCCTGATCAGTCCTCGGGCGGCGGTTCGAGGCGCGGCCCCAGCCAGCGCGGGACGCCCCCCAGCAGCCCGAAGAGCCGGCGCGCCTCCGCCATGAGCCGCTGCGCCTCCGGCTCGGGCTCCACCTCGGCGAGCGCGACGAGCGCCGGCGCGATCCCCACCAGGAACCCGGCCTCCTCCCGCAGCCGCAGCGACTGCGTGAACCCGTGCCGCGCCTCCTGCGCGTCCCCCGCGAGCGCGGCGAGGGCGCCCAGCCGCTGCCAGGTGTACGAGCCGAGCAGGGCGTCCCCCCGGCGCACCGCCTCGTTGTGCGCCCGCCGGTAGCCGGCCTCGGCGGCCTGCGGGTTGCCGCTGACGTGCTCGGCCATCAGGCCGCGCCGGAAGTCGAGGAGCGCGCGCCCCGGCGAGTCGGGGGCGAGCAGCGCCGCCGCGCGGCCGAGCGCCGCCCGCGCCTCGTCGGCCCGGTCGCGGACCCCGAGCCAGGTCGAGGCGAACGCGAGGAACCCGCGCTCGCAGGCGGCGGCCCCCCGTTCCTCGTCCCCCGGCACCAGGGACTCGGCGGCCCGCAGCGCCTCCTCCGCCCTGCCCCAGCCCTCCGAGGTGAACAGGCAGCGCTCCACCAGCAGCGCGGCACGCGAGAGGGCCGCCCGGGGGTCGCTCGCCGCCCGGGGCTCCAGGAGGCTCGCGGCGTCCTCCCAGCAGCCCCGTGACCTCAGTCGCCATACCGCGCTGTCGAGCGGGTCACCGCCCGCAGGTCTCACGGAAAGTGGTACGGCGGTCTCCGTCACATGCCCTCCAGCGCTTCGTCGAGCCGAGATACGTCCGTGATCCGACTGCATCTCAGCACGGCCCCGGGCGCGGGGCCAAGAGGGCTGCGTGAAACAGTTCACAAGTTCCTCCGGACGCCGTCCGCGCCCCTCGCGGGGGTGCTGACTCACCGCATCCGCAGCGCCAGCAGGAAGTCCACCGCGTCTTCAAGACGCGACAGGTCACGGCCCGTCAGGTGTTCGACGCGCCCGATGCGGTAACGCAGCGTGTTGACGTGGACGTGCAGCCGCGCCGCGCAGCGCGTCCACGAACGGTCGGCCGCCAGGAACTCCTCCAGGGTCCGCACGAGCTGCGCGCCGTGCCGCCGGTCGTACGCGCGCAGCGGATCGAGCAGCCGCCCCGTGAACGCCCGCCGCACGTCCCCGGGCACGAACGGGAGCAGCAGCACGTGCGACGCCAGGTCCTCCCGGCCCGCGCCCTCGACGGGGCCGGGCCGCGCCGCGGCGGCCCGGCGGGCGTGCCGCGCCTCCTCCAGCGCGCCGCCGAGCGACGCCGTCTCGGCCACCGCGCCGCTCACGCCGAACGTCAGCCGCGCGCCGGGGCCGAGACCGGCCGCGACGACGGTCCGCACCGGGGCGAGCAGCGGCCCGGCGAGCAGTTCACCGGCCACCGGTACGAGCGCCACCGCCTCGCCGTCGTCCCCGGACGCGACGGCCGCGTCCGGGAGCAGTTCCTCCAGGATGGTCCGCACAGCGTCCGCCCCGGGGCCGGCACCGCCCGGCGGCGTCAGACGGGCCGTCACGACCTGCCAGCGCGGCTCGGGCACGGCGGGCGTCCGCGCCGGCCGCGCGACGCGCAGCCGTGCCCCGACCTCGGCGGCGGGCGCGCCCGCGGCGAGGAGGTCGACGACCTCGCGGGCGAGGCGGCGGCGCACCGCCCGCACGTCCCGGCCGGGGTCCCGCTCGGCGGCCAGGAGCCGCGCCACGCCCGCCAGCAGGGCGTGCCGCTCCGCGGGCCAGTCGGCGGGATCGGAGCGCACGGCAAGCAGCCGGTCGGCCGGCAGTCCTGACGCCGCCGGGCCGCCGTCCGGCCGGATGGGGAACAGGGCGTGCACCGCGCCCGCCGCGCACCGGTACGGTGCCGGGCGCCCGGTGCGGGCGGCCCTGAGTCCCTGCCGCACGAGTTCCCGCGCCACCTCGGCCGACAGCGGCTCACGCCCCGCCACCCGCCGGCCCGTCGGCGACAGCACCCACGCGGGCAGGCCCAGGTCGCCGCGGAGCAGGTCGAGGACGGCCTGCGGCCCGTCGCCCCCGGGGCCCGCGTCGACGAGCCTGCGGTGCCGCTCCACGAGGGCGGCGAGGTCACCCGCCCGTTCCCCCGACACGCGGCGCATCACGTACTCGGTGAGGTCGGCGAACGGCACTTCCTCGGGGACCGCGAACAGCGGCAGGCCCGACGCGGCGCAGGCGGCGGTCAGCTCCCCGGGGACGGCGCCGAACTCCGCCTCGCCGGCCGCCAGCGCGGTCACGTCCGCGGTGACCAGGGCGCGGACGAACGGTCCGGCGTCCCCGGGGCCGCGCCACCACGCCAGGCCGGTCAGGACCAGTTCACCGCCGCGCAGGTAGCGGCTCGGGTCGCGCAGGTCCGTCGTCATGACGCCGGAGACCCGGCGCTCGAGATCCGCCGCGCCGCCGGCCAGCAGGCGCAGGCCCGGCGCCCCCGTCTCCAGCAGCGCCGCAAGACGCACGAGCAGCCCCCGCCCGATCGAGTGGATCACCCAGGGCACCGCCCGGCGGTGCCGGCCGGCCGCGGCCCCACCGCCCCGGTCGTCCGTCGTAGGAATCTACAGGAGCCGGCCGCCGACCCGCCCGGTGCTTCGGGGCATCGGTGACTGCCCGGCGGGCGTGCCGCGCGCTGTACTGGGAGGCCGGAGGCCCGCCCGCGAGTGCCCGGGAGTGCACGCTGATGGAGTTCCTGCGTCCGGCCGACCTGCCGGAAGCCGTCGCCGTCAAGGCGGCCCACCCCGACGCCGTCCCGCTGAGCGGCGGCACGGACCTCATGGTCGAGCTGACGTTCGACCGCCGCCGTCCCGAGCGCGTCGTCGACCTGTCGCGGATCGCCGAACTCCGCACCTGGCACGCGGGACCCGACACCGTACGGCTCGGCGCCGCCGTGCCGTACCGCGACATCATCGCCCACCTGTCCACGGCGCTCCCCGCCCTCGCGCTGGCCGCCCGCACCGTCGGCTCGCCGCAGATCCGCAACCGGGCCGGCGTCGGCGGCAACCTCGGCACCGCGTCCCCGGCGGGCGACGCCCACCCCGCGCTGCTCGCCGCCGGCGCCCGCGTCGAGGCCGTATCGGCGCGCGGCTCCCGCCTCATCCCCGTCGACGCCTTCTACACCGGACCCAAGCGGAACGCCCTCGCGCCCGACGAGCTGATCACGGCCGTCCACATCGACACGGCACGCGGCCCGCAGCAGTTCGCGAAGGTCGGCACGCGCAACGCCATGGTGATCGCCGTCTGCGCCTTCGCCATCGCCCTGCACCCGCACACCAGGACCGTGCGGACGGGCATCGGGTCGGCCGCGCCCACCCCCGTACGGGCGCCGGAGGCCGAGGCGTTCCTCGCCGGCGTGCTGGAGGAGGGCGGGCACTGGAGCGGCGGCACCCCGCTCCCGCCGTCCGCGGTGCGCCGCTTCGGCGACCTGGTGACGGCCGCCTGCGCGCCCATCGACGACGTGCGGGGCACCGCCGCCTACCGCCGGCACGCCGTCGGCGTCCTCGCCCGCCGCACCCTGCACCGCACCTGGGACGCCCACCGCGCGTCCGTACCCGACGGAGGAGGCGCCCCGTGCGCGTGAGTCTGACCGTGAACGGCCGGCCCAGGACGGCCGACGGCGTGTGGCCGGGGGAGAGCCTGCTGTTCGTCCTGCGGGAGCGGCTCGGCCTGCCGGGCTCGAAGAACGCCTGCGAGCAGGGCGAGTGCGGATCCTGCACCGTGCGGCTGGACGGCGACCTGGTGTGCGCCTGCCTCGTGGCCGCCGGGCAGGCGGAGGGCGCCGAGGTCACCACCGTCGAGGGCCTCGCGGGACCGGGCGGGGACCTGACGCCCGTGCAGCGGGCGTTCCTCGACACGGGCGCCGTCCAGTGCGGCTTCTGCACGCCCGGCCTGATCGTCGCAGCCGAGGCACTGGTCGCAGCGGACCTGCACCCGTCCGACGGCGACATCCGCGAGGCCCTGTCGGGCAACCTCTGCCGCTGCACCGGCTACGAGGCCGTCCTCGCCGCCGTACGCCTCGCCGCCGCCCGCACCGCGCGCGAGGCCACCGCCGGCGCCGAGACGGACGCCCGGTGACCGCCCCCGACCGTGCCCGCCCCGGGGCGGGCGGCGTCGGCGACAGCGCCGCCCGCCCCGACGGCGTCCGCAAGGTCATCGGCACCTTCGCGTACTCATCCGACCTGCGCCACGACGACATGCTGTGGGGCCACACCCTGCGCAGCCCTCACGCGCACGCCCGCGTCCTCGCCATCGACACCGCCGACGCGCGCGCCGTCCCCGGCGTCGCCGCCGTCCTCACCCACGCCGACCTGCCCGCCGCCACCCACTACGGTCTGGAGATCACCGACCAGCCCGTCCTGGCCGCCGACCGCGTGCGCCACCACGGAGAGCCCGTCGCCCTCGTCGCCGCCGACCACCCGGAGACCGCGCGCCGCGCCGCCGCTCTCGTCCGCGTCACCTACGAGGAACTGCCCGTCGTCCACGACGAGGCCACCGCCACCGCCCCCGGCGCGCCCGTGCTCCACCCGGACCGCACCGACGCGTACGCCGCCCGCGTACCGCACCCCAACGTCCTCCACCGCCAGCCCGTCCGACGCGGTGACACGGCCGCCGCCGCGCCCACCGCCGACGTCGTCGTCACCGGCGACTACGAGATCGGCATGCAGGACCAGGCGCCGCTGGGACCCGAGTCCGGGCTCGCCGTCCCCGCGGACGACGGCGGGATCGACCTGTACGTCGCCACCCAGTGGCTCCACGCCGACCAGCGGCAGCTCGCCCCCGTCCTCGGCCTGCCGCCGGAGAAGGTGCGCATCACCCTGGCCGGCGTGGGCGGCGCGTTCGGTGCCCGCGAGGACCTGTCCGTGCAGGCCCACGCCTGCCTCCTCGCGCTGAGCACCGGACGCCCCGTCAAGATGGTCTACAACCGTGAGGAGTCGTTCCTCGGCCACGTCCACCGCCACCCCGCGCGCCTCCACTACGAGCACGGCGCCCTGCGCGACGGAACCCTCGTGTACGTGCGGGCCCGCATCGTCCTCGACGGCGGCGCGTACGCCTCGTCCTCCCCGGCCGTCGTCGGCAACGCCGCGTCCCTCGCCATCGGCCCCTACCGCGTGCCGCACGCCGACATCGAGGCCCTCGCCCTGTACACCAACAACCCGCCGTGCGGCGCTATGCGCGGCTTCGGCGCCGTCCAGGCGTGCTTCGCGTACGAGTCGCAGATGGACCGGCTCGCCGACGCGCTCGGCCTCCACCCGGTCGACGTACGGGTCCGCAACGCCGTCGACCGCGGCGACACCATGCCCACCGGCCAGGTCATCGACGCGCCGGCGCCCGCCGCCGAACTCCTCCGGACCGTCCGCGACCGGCCCCTGCCGCCCGAGCGCCCCTGGGAGCCCACCGCCCCGGGCGCCGCCCCCGACCTGCGCGCCCTCCCCGGCGGCCTGTCCAACACCACCCACGGCGAGGACGTCGTGCGCGGCGTCGGCTACGCCATCGGCATCAAGAACGCCGCCTACTCCGAGGGCTTCGACGACTACGCCACCGCCCGCGTCCGCCTGGAACTGGACGGCGGCGCGCCCGTCGCCACCGTCCGCAGCGCCGCCGCCGAGGTCGGGCAGGGCAACGTCACCGTGCAGGCGCAGGTCGCCCGCACCGAACTCGGCGTCACCAGGGTCGTGCTGCCGCCGCCCGACACGACGCTCGGCTCGGCCGGCTCGTCCTCTGCGTCCCGCCAGACGTACATGACGGGCGGCGCCGTACGGCAGGCGTGCGCCGCCGTCCGCGACGAGGTCCTGCGCATCGGCCGGGAGCGGCACGGCTGGCCGGGCGGCGCGCTGCGGCTGTCCGGCGGGCGCGTGCTCGACGCGGCGGGCACGCCCGTCGGGACGCTCGCCGACGTCCTGCGCGACGGCCCGGTCGAGCGGGAGACGGTCTTCCGGCACCGGCCGACCGAGCCGTTCGACCCGGTCACCGGGCAGGGGAACGGGCACGTGCAGTACGCCCTGTGCGCCCACCGCGCGGTCGTCGAGGTGGACACGGCGCTCGGCCTCGTGAAGGTCGTCGAACTGGCCGCCGCCCAGGACGTGGGCAGGGCCGTCAACCCGCTCGCCGTCACCGGCCAGATCCACGGCGGCGCGCTCCAGGGCCTCGGCCTCGCCGTCATGGAGGAGATCCTCGTCGGACCCGACGGCCGCGCGCGCAACCCGTCGTTCACCGACTACCTGATCCCGACCGTCCTGGACACCCCGGTGATGCCCGTCGACATCCTGGAACGCCCCGACCCGCACGCCCCCTACGGCCTGCGCGGCGCCGGCGAGCCACCCACCCTGTCGAGCACCCCCGCCGTCGTCGCCGCCGTGCGCGACGCCACCGGGCTCGCCCTCCGACGGGTGCCGGTGCGCCCCGACCACCTCGTCGCCGACCGGCTCGGCACCGCCCCGGAGGACTGACCGTGCTCGAACTCGCGGGGACCCTGCGCCGCTGGACGGCGGAGGGACGGGACTGGGCCGCCGCCACCGTGACCGCGGTGCGCGGCAGCGCCCCCAGACTGCCGGGCGCGACCCTCGCCGTCGCGGCGGACGGCGCGGTGGCGGGCAGCGTCTCGGGCGGCTGCGTCGAGGCGGCCGTGCACGACCTGTGCCGGACGGCGCTGGAGCGGGGCCGCCGGGTCGCGCGGGCTTTCGGGCCGGCCGGCGACGACCCGTTCGCGCCCGCCCTGACGTGCGGCGGCGGCATCGAGGTCCTGGTCACGCCGGTGCGCGCCGCCGACCCGGAACGCCCCGTCGTGGCCGCCGCGCTCGACGCGGCCGCCGCCGGCCGGCCCGCGGCCCTCGTCCGCCCCGTCACCGGCACGGGCGCCGGCGGCGCGCTCCTCGTCCGCCCCGGCGAGCCCGTGGCCGGCACGCTCGGCGCCGGGCGCGCCGCCGACCACGTGGCCGCCCGGGAGGCCGCGGCGCTCCTGCGCGCCGGCCGCACCGGCACCGTCCGCGTCCCGCACGGCACGCTGTTCGTCGAGGCCAGCCTCCCGCCGCCGCGTCTGCTGGTCTTCGGCGCCGTGGACTTCGCGGCCGCCCTGGTGACGGCCGGGACGTTCCTCGGCCACCGGGTCACCGTCTGCGACGCGCGGCCCGTGTTCACCACGCCCGAACGGTTCCCCGGCGCCGCCGAGGTCGTCACCGAGTGGCCGCACCGCTACCTGGACCGCGAGGCCCCGCGCCTCGACCCGCGCACGGCCGTGTGCGTCCTCACCCACGACGCCCGGTTCGACGTCCCGCTGCTCACCCGCGCGCTCGCCCTGCCGCTCGCGTACGTCGGCGCCATGGGCTCGCGCCGCACCCACGCCGCCCGGGTGCGGGCGCTGCGGGACGCCGGGGTCACCGAGGGCGCGCTCGCGCGCCTGCGGTCCCCGATCGGCCTCGACCTCGGCGCGCGCACCCCCCAGGAGACCGCCCTGTCGATCGCCGCCGAGATCGTCGCCCTCCGGCACGGCGGCACCGGCGCGCCGCTGACCGGCACCGGTGACGCGGACGCCGCTGCCGGGCGGCCGATCCACGCCCGGGGGCACGTGCCGGGGCCGTGGACCGCCTCCGTAGGGTCTGCCCATGACCTTGCCCCCGGTGATGACCCGTCGTGCCCTCAACCGCGCTCTGCTTGAACGCCAGTTGCTGCTGCGGAGGGCGTCCATGGACCCCGCGGACGCCGTACGGCACCTGGTGGGCCTCCAGACCCAGGTCCCCGGCACGCACTACACCGCACTGTGGTCGCGTCTCGACGGCTTCGACGCCGAGGCGTTCTCACGGCGCTTCGAGGCACGGGAGTTCGTCCGCCTCAGCCTCCAGCGCGCCACGCTGCACACCGTCACGGCGGACGACTGCCTCGCCCTGCGCCCGGTGCTCCAGCGGGCGAAGGAGGGGCCGATCCGCACGGGATTCGGCGGCCGGCTCGACGGCGTCGACCTCGCGCGGCTCGCGGTCGCGGCGCGCGCGCTGGCCGAGGAGGAGCCGCGGACGCTGCGGGAGTTCGGCGAGGCGCTGGCCGCCGAGTGGCCCGGCGTCGACCCGCACACGCTCGGGCAGGCCGTCCGTGCCTTCCTGCCCATGGTGCAGACGCCCCCGCGCGGCCTGTGGCGGCGCGGCGGCGCGGCGCGGCACACGACGGCCGAGCACTGGCTCGGTGCGCCCCTCGGCACCGACACGGAGCCGGACGCGCTGGTGCGCCGCTATCTGGCCGCGTTCGGTCCCGCGTCGGCCAAGGACGCCGGCACCTGGTCCGGACTGACCGGTCTCGGGCCGGTGTTCGCCCGGCTCAAGGATGAACTGGCCGTCTTCAGGGACGAGCGGGGCACCGAACTGTTCGACCTGCCCGACGCGCCCAGGCCCGACCCGGACACCCCGGCGCCGCCCCGCTTCCTCCCGGAGTACGACAACCTGCTGATCGGCCACGCGGATCGCTCCCGCGTCATGACGCCCGAGGACCGGGCGCGCATCTGGGCGGGGAAGAACCGCGCTCTGCCAGCCTTCCTCATCGACGGCTTCACCGCGGGCGTCTGGCAGCTCACCACCGACCGCGCGGGCACGGCCGCCGTGCTCACCCTGACGCCGTTCGGCGATCCGACGCCCGGTGAGCGCGCGGCCGTCGAGGCCGAGGGCGCGGCGCTCCTGGCGTTCCACGCACCCGGCGCCGACCACACCGTGCGCTGGGAGTGACGCGCCCGCCCGGGATCACTCGCCGCGGTCCGGCGCCCCGTCGGCCACCAGCCGTTCAGCCGCCGTGTTGACCGCGCGCGGCGTACCGGACAGTTCGAGGACGAACAGCGGCACCCGCAGGTCGTCCGCGCACACCCGCGCTCCCATCTCGAACCCGGCGACGGCGAACGCCACCGGCAGCGCGTTCGCCGTCGCCGCGTGCAGCCACAGCGTCTCGACGCGGCGGACGCCCGTGCGCTCGGTGCCCTGGTCCACCACGCCGACGATGGAGGGACCGCGCAGGTCCAGCCCGGACGGCGGCCGCGGCACAGAGCCCCGCACGCCCCAGAACCCCAGCCACCCGAGGAACTCGGCCGCGCACGCGACACCGTCCCACGCCGTCTCGATCGCCACCGGGCCGAACGGTTCCCGGCCCTCCCCGCCGCCGGCCGGCACGCCGTCCCGCAGCGTCAGCCTGACGGTCACGCCGCAGGAGCAGTCGAACTGCGGCTGCGGCCACTGTCCCTGGTGACCGCAGCGGGTGCAGTCAACCTCCGTCCACGCCGCTGACCAGGATCGGTGACGCACGGAAATCGCCGGGGCGACACCCGAAGTGAGGACGGGCAGCGGCACCGGCGCCCCGCAGACGCACGGGAACTCGGGCGGGACGTACGTGTGCTCCCGGTGGCAGTCCGGGCAGCGCACGAGCACGCTTCTGGCCATCTGACGCTCCAGGGAAGGCAATTCTCGGGGTCGGCACCCAGTGTCCCCGATCCGGCCCCTCCCGCGCAGCCCCGTGGCACACCGCGCCGGCACACGTCCCGGCGACTGCGCGGCGTCATCATGGCGTGGCAGTTTTCACCGGAATGTGACCGCCGGAACTTCGCGGTCCGTATGGCGAGGTACGCGGACAGTGATATTTACTTTCCTTGTTCGGCCCACCGGCCGCCCGCGTCGCGCGGGCGTGCCCGCACGGGGCACAGCATCGTGAGTAGGACGGCAGGGAGGGGCTGAGTGGCGGGAGAAGCTGAGACGGCCCGTTGGGCAGTGACCGCCGCGGCACGCGGCGGGGCCTGCGCCGACCCGCGGATCGCGGGCCTGCGGACCGCCGTCGACCGATTGCGCCGCGATCTGGGCGGGCACCCCGCCCCGCTGGCCGACCGGGAGATCGCCGACCGCGAACTGGACGCCCTCGACCGCATGACCCGGTCGGGTGATTTCGTGGCGGCGGAACTGCGCCAGTCCCTGCTGCTGATCGTCGCGTCGATCGGCTCGGTGAGCGCGCTGGCGTTCGGTGTCGCGCAACTGCGGGACGCCCTGGAGATGTTCGGTGTCTCGCGGTACGACCGCGACGAGCCCTACCTGTTCCGGCAGCGCCCCCCGGTGTCGCCCCCGGTGGCCTGGCCCCCGGGCCACCGCTGACGGCTCGTTGACGCGGCAGGTGACGGGCGGTTGGCTGGAGTGTCATGACGTCACCCACGCCGCCGGCGGCGTCCGGCCTCGCCTGGTTCGACGGCGCCGACGAACACGCCGTCCGCGCCGCCCTCCTCCGGGTCTGCCCCTCCGACCCCTGGGCCGCACGGCTCATCGCCGCCCGCCCGTTCCCCGGGACCGGCGCGCTGCTCGCCGCGAACGAGGCCGCCGTCGCCGCCCTCGGTGACGACGCCCTCGCGGCCGCGCTCGCCACCCCGGCCACCGGGCCCGCCATCACCCGTGCCGGCCTCACCGCCGTCACCGCGGCGGGCCTCACCCGTCTCGCGGAGGGCACGGCGACCGTCTCCACCCACGTCCTCGACACCGCCGCCGGCCGCCCGGCCGCCGGCGTCCCCGTCACGCTCGCGGTGCGCCACGGCCGCGGCGCGCCGTTCACCCCGCACGCGACGGGCGGCACGGACGCGGACGGCCGCTGCGGCGGGCTGCCCGCGCTGCCGGGCGCGGCGGACGCGGCGCGGCTCACGTTCGCCGTGGACACGCCGTTCTTCCCCGAGGCCGCCGTCACCTTCCGCGTCGTCCCCGGCGAGCACTTCCACGTGCCGCTGCTCCTCAGCCCGTACGGCCATTCCGTCTACCGGGGGAGCTGATCCCGTGCCGCCCGCACTCGGCCCGAACCAGTACGGCAAGGCGGAGACCCGCGTCCTGCGCGTCTCGCGCGACGGCCCCGTCCACCACGTCCGGGACCTGTCCGTCTCCTGCGCGCTCTCCGGCGACCTGGCGGCGGCGCACCTCGACGGCTCGAACGCGGACGTCCTGCCGACCGACACCATGAAGAACACCGTCTTCGCGTTCGCCAGGGAGCACGGCATCGCGTCCCCCGAGGCGTTCGCGGCGCTGCTCGCGCGGCACTTCGTCGCCTCGCTGCCGGCGATCGACCGGGCGCGCGTCCGCGTCGAGGAGTACGCGTGGGACCGGCTGCCGCAGGCGGGCACGGGGGCGCACTCGTTCGTCCGCGGGGGGCACGGCGTGCGGACGGCGCAGGTCACCCTCCGCGCCGGCGGGCCGGGGCGGTGGGAGGTCCTGGGCGGCGTCACGGGGGTCACGGTGATGAACACGACGGACTCCTCGTTCTGCGGCTTCGCGCGGGACCGCTTCACCACCCTGCGGGAGACGGACGACCGGGTGCTCGCCACGGACGTGACGGCCGTGTGGCGGCAGGCGGCGGACGGCCCGCCGGAGCCCGGCCGCGACTTCGATGCGGACCACGCCGCCGTGACGGGCCTGCTGCTCGAGGCGTTCGCCGGCTCCGTCTCCTCGTCACTCCAACAGACGCTGTACGACATGGGCGCGCGGGTGATCGACGAGCGGCCGGAGATCGCCGAGATCCGGCTTTCCCTGCCCAACAACCACCACTTCCCGGTCGATCTCGAACCCTTCGGCCTGCGGAACGAAACCTCCGACGGCGCCGTCTACTACGCCGCGGACCGCCCGTACGGGCTGATCGAGGCCACCGTGCTGCGCGACGGGGCCGAGGCCCGGATCCCCGCCGACCTCACCGCGCCCTGACGCCGAACCGGCCGGCATCGCCGCCCGGCTCCCCGGGCAACCGCGCACGAGACCCGTGACCCACCCCGGAGGAGCCCATGAGCGGCAGGACCGTCATCGAGAACTGCGCCGTCGCCACCGTGGACGCGCACGACACCGAGCACGCCACCGGCCACCTCGTCCTCTCCGGCGGCCGGATCGAGGCCGTCGGCCCGGGACCCGCGCCGGCCGGGCTCGGCGGCGTCACCCGCAGGATCGACGCCACCGGCCACCTCGCCACCCCCGGCCTGATCAACACCCACCACCACTTCTACCAGTGGCTCACCCGCGGCCTCGCCCAGGACGCGCACCTCTTCGACTGGCTCCGCGCCTCGTACCCGGTCTGGGCCTGCATCGACGAGCCGATGGTGCACGCCGCCGCCCGCGCCTCCCTCGCGATGATGGCGCGCGGCGGCGTCACCACGGCCGTGGACCACCACTACCTCTTCCCGCGCGGCGCCGGCGACCTGCTGGGCGCCGTGATCCGGGCGGCGGGCGGGATCGGCGTACGCCTCACCGCCGCGCGCGGCGCGATGGACCTCGGCGCGTCCGACGGGGGGCTGCCGCCCGACTTCGCCGTCGAGGCCACCGACGACGCCCTCGCCGCCACCGAGGACGCGGTGCGCGCCCACCACGACCCGGCGCCCGACGCGATGGTGCGGGTCGCCGTCGCGCCGTGCTCGCCGTTCTCCGTCACGACGAAGCTCCTGTGCGAGTCCGCCGAGCTGGCGCGGCGCCTCGGGGTGCGGCTGCACACCCACGGCTCGGAGACGGCCGAGGAGGCGGAGTTCTGTCACGAGCGGTTCGGCATGGGACCCACGGCCTACCTGGAGTCCGCCGGCTGGCTCGGCCCCGACGTGTGGATGGCGCACTGCGTGCACATGACGGACGGCGACATCACCGCGTTCGCCCGCACCGGCACCGGCGTGGCGCACTGCCCGTCGAGCAACGCGCGCCTCGCCGCCGGGATCGCCCGTGTCCCGGACCTCCTGTCCGCCGGCGTGCCGGTGGGCCTCGGCGTCGACGGCACCGCGTCCAACGAGGCGGGCGAGCTGCACACCGAGCTGCGCAACGCCCTGCTCGTCGCCCGCCTCGGACCCCACCGTGAACGCGCGCTCACCGTCCGCCAGGCCCTGCGCCTCGGCACGGCCGGCGGCGCCCGCGTCATCGGCCGCGACGCCGAGCTGGGGTCCCTGGAGCCGGGCAAGCTCGCCGACCTCGTGCTGTGGCGGCTCGACGGCCTCGGCCATTCCACGATCACCGACCCGGTCGCGGCCCTCGTCCTCGGTCCGCCCGCCCCCGTGACCCTGGCGACGGTCGGCGGCGTCCCCGTCGTGGAGGCCGGCCGCCTGCTCACGGCCGACGAGGACGCCGTCGCACGGGCAGCCGGGGCCGAGGCACGCCGGCTCGCCGCTGCCGCCGCCCGCTGACGGCTTTCCGCACGGCGCCCGAACAAGACCGACATGCGATCGCCGAATGGCGGGCACAGAATGAATCGTGCTCAAGGACGAGGGAACTCAGCGACCGGACGGGACCGATCGGGCCAAGCCCCGCGCGGCTGACGGCGGAACGGGATCGGTGCGCACCACCGTGCCCGCGCGCCTCGACCGATTGCCCTGGTCGAGCTGGCATTGGCGCATTGTCATCGGCCTCGGCACGGTGTGGATTCTCGACGGCCTCGAAGTCACTCTCGTCGGCAACATGGCGGAGCGCCTCGCCGAGCCCGGCAGCGGCATCGCCATCACGGCGGCGCAGGTCAGCGGCTTCGCGGCCGCCATGTATGTGACGGGGGCGTGCGTCGGGGCACTGTTCTTCGGCTGGCTCACGGACCGTTTCGGGCGCCGGAAACTCTTCATGCTCACGCTGGCGGTGTACCTGCTCGCCACCGCGCTCACGGCATTTTCCTGGACGCCGTGGTTCTTCTTCCTGATGCGTTTCATGACCGGTTTCGGTATCGGCGGTGAATACGCGGCGATCAACTCGGCCATCGACGAACTCATCCCGAGCAAGTACCGGGGCCGGATCGACATCGTCATCAACGGGAGTTTCTGGATCGGCGCGTTCTTCGGCGCCCTGCTGTCGATGGTCTTCCTGCGCACCGAGACGTTCGCCGTGGACATCGGCTGGCGCCTGGCGTTCGGCCTCGGCGTCGTCCTGGGCCTCGTCATCCTGCTGGTGCGCCGGCACGTTCCGGAGAGCCCGCGGTGGCTGTTCATCCACGGACATGACGCGGAGGCCGAGACGGTCGTGGACGAGGCGGAGTCCTCAGCGCGGCACGCCGGTCACGAACTGTCCGAGACCGATCAGGCGATCACCATCAAACAGCGCCAGTCGATCGGCTTCATCACGATCGCGCGCACGGTGTTCAGCCGCTACCCGCGCCGCGCGGTTCTCGGTCTCTCCCTCTTCGTCGGCCAGGCGTTCCTCTACAACGCGGTCACGTTCGGCTTCGCGACGATCCTCGTCACGTTCTACGACGTGCCGACCGGCGACACGGGCTGGCACTACGCCGTGATCGCACTGGGCAACTTCTTCGGCCCGCTGCTGCTGAGCCGCTTCTTCGACTCGGTGGGCCGCAAACCGATGATCGCGGGAACCTACATCCTGTCCGGCCTGCTGCTGTTCGGCACGGCGTACCTGTTCCAGCAGGACGTGCTGTCGGCGAACACCCTGACGGCCTGCTGGACCGTGGCTCTGTTCTTCGCCTCGGCCGGAGCGTCGTCGGCCTACCTGACGGTGAGCGAGGTCTTCCCGATGGAGACCCGCGCGATGGCGATCGCGTTCTTCTACGCGGTGGGCACGGCAGCGGGCGGAATCAGCGGCCCCCTGCTCTTCGCGAGCCTGACCGAGAGCGGCATCCGCAGCGAGACAACCCTCGCCTTCTGCATCGGCGCGGCACTGATGGTCCTGGCGGGCCTGGTGGAGGTGTTCCTCGGCGTGAAGGCAGAACGCAAGGGCCTGGAAGACATCGCAACCCCCCTGACAGCCGAAGAACCCCACCACACACCAGCCTGACCCCAAAGGAAACCATCCCCGCGTCTGCGGGGAGTAGACCGGGGTGGTCGGGCGTTCCGTCGGCGGCGCGGGACCACCCCGCGCGTGCGGGGAGCAGCTCCAGCGGGGCGAGATCGCGGGGAGCAGGGCGGCCTGTACGCCGGGTTCTGTCTCCCCGGGGGACCATCCCCGCGCGTGCGGGGAGCAGCGCGGTCAAGGTCGCCGGCCTCCCAGCCGACCAGGGACCATCCCCGCGCGTGCGGGGAGCAGAGGCCAAGCTGGTGCACGTCCGTCGCGGACTTGGGACCATCCCCGCGCGTGCGGGGAGCAGCTCCAGCGCCTCGGCGTCGAGCCCGAGTGGACGGGACCATCCCCGCGCGTGCGGGGAGCAGCACGACGGCATGCACGACGCCGCCCGGGAGGCGGGACCATCCCCGCGCGTGCGGGGAGCAGGCGCTGTACTCGTAGTACTCGGCGATGCGCTGGGGACCATCCCCGCGCGTGCGGGGAGCAGGCGGGACACCGCCGGCGCGGCCACGAGCGCCAGGGACCATCCCCGCGCGTGCGGGGAGCAGACGGCCCGTCGAGGCGGCCCCCGGCGTAGAACGGGACCATCCCCGCGCGTGCGGGGAGCAGCGGCGGGCGTTGTCCCCGGCGGTCCGCAGGTTGGGACCATCCCCGCGCGTGCGGGGAGCAGCAACTCGGCGGTCACAGGGCACCGCCGGGGAGGGGACCATCCCCGCGCGTGCGGGGAGCAGGGGTACGGCCTGAACGAGCGGCGTTTCTCGCTGGGACCATCCCCGCGCGTGCGGGGAGCAGACTCCGTGAGCTGCGGGTTCAGGCGAGAGGGTAGGCCGTTTTACTTAACTTCGCCGACTCCGGCATTGCGGGTGAAGTGCGCCAAACGGTCATGTTCGTCAAACTCGCCTCTCCGTGCCACGGGTGTAATGCGATCGTACGGCCGGGGCCATGGTGACTTTCAGGAAAGCTGCACATGCGCTGCGTCGAAGCGTGTCTAATGCGGCCATGGCATGGAGATCCGGGGAAGCCCCTCCCGGCCTGGCGGCGCGGCTGGTCGGTCCGGTGCGGCGTGTCTGGGCCAAGCATGAGCGAGACAGTGACGGTTGGCTGCCGCTCTGGCGGCACATGGCCGACAGCGCCGCCGTCGCCGGCCTGTTGTGGGACACCTGGCTGCCCGCCAACCTGCGAGCGCTGATCGCCGAGGCGCTGCCGGACGGTGAGGCCGACGGTCGCCGGCTGGTGAGCTGGCTCGCGGCCGTGCACGACATCGGCAAGGCCACCCCCGCGTTCGCCTGCCAGGTCGACGGCCTCGCCGACACCATGCGGGACGCCCAACTCGACATGCGCACCTACGCCCAGTACGGCCCCGATCGACGGCTCGCCCCGCACGGGCTGGCCGGGCAGGTGTTGCTCGGGGAATGGCTCGTGGAGAAGCATGGCTGGAACCTCCGGCACACGGGCCAGTTCACCGTCGTCGTCGGCGGACACCACGGCGTGCCGCCGGAGTCGCTCCAGGTCAGGGCGGTGCACGACCACCCCGAGTTGCTGCGTACGCCCGGCCCGTCCGAGCCGCTGTGGGGGCGGGTGCAGACGGAGCTGTTGGACGCCTGCGCCGAGGAGTACGGGATCGCCGAGCGTCTGACGGCCTGGCAGACGGTGAAACTACCCCAGCCCGTACAGGCGTTGCTCACGGCAGTCGTGATCATGGCGGACTGGATCGCCAGCAACCCGGACTTCTTCCCTTACTTCCCCGACGCCGCGGGAGTCCCGGACGAGAAGCGCGTCGAGGCCGGTTGGGCCGCTGTCGATCTGCCGGCGCCCTGGGCGGCCGGGGAGCCCCCGGCCGAGGTGGCGGACCTGTTCGCGGCCCGTTTCCGGCTGCCGCCCGGCGCGGTGCCCCGTTCCGTCCAGGCGCAGGCGGTCTACCTGGCCCGCCGGATGGAACGCCCGGGACTGATGGTGATCGAGGCGCCGATGGGGGAGGGGAAGACGGAGGCGGCCCTCGCGGCCGCCGAGATCCTGGCGGCCCGCTCGGGCGCCGGGGGTGTCTTCTTCGCGCTGCCCACCATGGCCACGAGCAACGGCATGTTCCCCCGGCTCCTGCGCTGGCTCGACCGTCTGCCGTCACCGTCGGGCACGCGGCTGAGCGTGCAGCTCGCCCACTCCAAGGCCGCGCTCAACAAGGACTTCGACGACGTACGGCGTGGCCGCTGGGGCCGCGGCTCCGCCTCGGTCGACATGGACGGCGAGCGGTCCCCGAGTCGGGGACCCGGACGGGCCGCGTCGGCGGAACTGGTCGCCCATCAGTGGTTGCGCGGGCGGAAGAAGGCCATGCTCGCGTCCTTCGTCGCCGGGACCATCGACCAACTGCTGTTCGCGGGCCTCAAGAGCCGGCACCTGGTCCTGCGTCATCTCGGCGTCGCCGGCAAGGTCGTGGTCATCGACGAGGCCCACGCCTACGACACCTACATGAGCGTCTATCTCGACCGGGTCCTGAGCTGGCTGGGCGCCTACCGGGTCCCGGTCGTCGTCCTGTCCGCGACGCTCCCCGCCGACCGCAGGAGGCAGCTCGCGGAGGCGTACGCCGGTGTGCCCGGCGGCGCGCCGGAGTTCGCCGCACTCCAGGAGACGACGGACTACCCGCTGCTGACCGCCGTGGCGCCCGGCGAGGCCCCCGTCGTCGAGGCCCCCGCCGCGTCGGATCACGGCGGGGAAGTGGTCCTGGAGCGCCTGGACGACGACGTGGCGACCCTCGCCGACCGCCTGGCGGAGGAGAAGGAGGGCGGCGGCTGCGTCCTGGTCGTGCGGAACACCGTGCGGCGGGTCCTCGACACCGCGCGGGTCCTCCGTGAACGCTTCGGGGACGACGTTGTGACCGTCGCCCACTCGCGGTTCATCGACGTGGATCGGGCGGCCAATGACGCTGACCTGCTCGCCCGGTTCGGGCCTCCCGGGGAGGCGGGCGGAGAGCGGCCGTCGGGCCTGCACATCGTGGTGGCGAGCCAGGTCGCCGAGCAGTCCCTCGACGTGGACTTCGACCTGCTGGTCACGGACCTGTGCCCGGTGGACCTGCTGTTGCAGCGGATCGGCCGGCTGCACCGGCACCGCCGTCCGCGCCCCGAGCGGCTGGCGGTGGCCCGCTGCCTCGTCACCGGCGCCGACTGGGGGGACGGTACGGACGCCCCCGCGCCGGTGCGCGGATCGGTGGCGGTGTACGGGGCGTACGCGCTGCTGCGGTCGGCCGCCGTGCTGCTGCCGCACCTGGACGGAGGGCGTCCGGTGCGGCTGCCCGGGGACATCAGCCCGCTCGTCCAGGCGGCCTACGGCGACGGGGACGTCGGTCCGGCGGGCTGGGCGGGTGCCCTGGCCGAGGCCGGGCAGCGGCACGAGAAGCGGCGCCGGGAGCAGGAGCAGAAAGCGTCGGTGTTCCGTCTCGGCGAGGTCGGCCGTCCCGGGCGTTCGCTGATCGGCTGGATCGCGGCCGGCGTGGGGGACGCCGACGATTCCCCGGCCGGGCAGGCCCAGGTCCGTGACGGCCGGCCGGCCGTGGAAGTCCTGGTGGTGCGCCGCCGCGACGACGGGACCCTGACGACGCTGCCATGGCTCGACAAGGGAGCCGGGCTGGAACTCCCCGTGGACCGTGTCCCTCCACTGGAGGCCGCGCTCGCCGCCGCCCGGTGCGGATTGCGACTGCCCATCGAGTTCTCCGACCCGGAGGTCACCGACCGGGCGATCGCCGAACTGGAGGAGACCTGGGTGAAGCCGTGGCAGGGCAAGGAAAGTCCCTGGCTGGACGGGCAACTGATCCTCCAGCTCGACGAGGACTGTCGGACCCGTCTGGCAGGCTTCTCGCTCCACTACAGCGAAAGGGACGGACTCGAGGTGACGCGTGACTGAACGCTCCCCGCTCTCCTACGACTTGACGAGCCGACCGTGGATCGGGGCGCAGTGGCTCGACGGCAGCGAGTCCGAGGTCTCCCTGCGGGACCTCTTCGCCCGCGCCGGGGACGTACGCCGGATCACCGGTGACCTGGCGACGCAGGAGTTCGCCATCGTCCGCCTGCTGCTGGCTGTCCTGCACGACGCGGTGGACGGGCCGTCGGATCCGGAGGCGTGGGGCGACCTGTGGGACGACCCGAAGGCGTTCGCGCCGGTCGACGGGTACCTCGACGAGCACCGGGAGCGGTTCGACCTGCTCCATCCACGGACACCGTTCTTCCAGGTCCCCGGCCTGCGGACCGGCAAGGGGGAGGTGTTCTCGCTCAACCGGGTCGTGGCCGACGTGCCGACGGGCAAGCCGTTCCTCAGCGCCCGGATGCCCACGGTGGAACGGGTGGGGTTCGCGGAGGCGGCACGCTGGCTGGTCCACGCGCACGCGTACGACACGTCCGGCATCAAGACCGGCGTCGAGGACGATCCACGGGTCAAGGGCGGCAAGGTCTACCCGCTCGGCGTGGGGTGGGCGGGCACCCTCGGCGGCGTGTTCGTCGAGGGCGAGACGTTGCGCGAGACGCTCCTGCTGAACCTCATCGCCGCCGACGAGCCCGGAATCCGGGCCGAGGCCGAGGACCTTCCCGCGTGGCGCCGCCCCGTGAGCCCGCCCGGACCGGACGGCGGTGAGCGCGTTCCCAGCGGCCTGCGCGACCTCTACACCTGGCAGACCCGGCGGGTACGCCTGCACTGGGACGACGACGGGGTCCACGGCGTCGTCATCGGCTACGGCGATCCGCTCACGCCGCACAACCGGCACGCCCAGGAGCCCATGACCGCCTGGCGGCGCAGCACCGCGCAGGAGAAGAAGCTGAAGCAGGTCCCCGTCTACCTGCCACGGCAGCACGATCCCGCCCGGTCGGCGTGGCGGGGGCTCGCCTCCCTGATCGCGGACGCGACCGGTGGACAGCAGGGCGCGGAGGCCGCCGCTTCCCTCGCCCCGCCGGTCATCAACTGGGTGGCCCGGCTGACGACCGAGGGGTACCTGCCGCCTGCCTTCCGTATCCGGGCGCGGACGGTCGGCATGACGTACGGGACGCAGCAGTCGGTGGTCGACGAGGTCGTCGACGACCGTGTCGCGATGGGGGTCGTCCTGCTGGACCACCATCACCCGAGCTTCGGGACACAGGCCAAGGGGGCGGTCGCGGACAGCGACGCGGCCGTACGCGTGCTGGGGGACCTGGCCCGGAACCTCGCGTCGGCCCAGGACGCGTCCAACGACGCGCCGGACGCCGCGAAGGACGCCGCCCACGACCTGGGCTACGCCGCCCTGGACGGCTCCTACCGGACATGGCTGAGCGAACTGGGCGGCGCGGAGGACCCGTACGCCCAGCGCGACCTGTGGCGGCGGACGGCGTACCGGATCGTGCACCGCCTGGGCGTCCGGCTGCTGACCGAGGCCGGTGACCCCGCCTGGGAGGGCCGGGTGACCGAGATCGGCAAGCGGCAGGTGTGGCTGCACGCGCCCCTCGCGGAGCGGATGTTCTGGCGCGCACTGCGCCGCGCCCTGGCCCAGGAATACACCGCCGAGCCCGGCTCCCCTTCCCCGACCGGAGGTCTCCCGCCCGTGATCCCCCAGACCGCGCCGCCACCGACCGCCCCCCAGCGGGTCCGTGATACGACCGCCGGCCTCATCGCCCCCCTGCAGAGCGGGTATCTGGCCGACAGGTCCACTGCCGTGGCCGCGCTGGCACGGCTGCGGCGCGGCGCGGGCCGCGACCTGGCGGCGAACGCCGACCTGTGGGGCCTGGTCGACACCGGCCCCCTGCACGCCGTACCCGAGGGCGAACGGCGGATGTCCGACGCCGAGACGGAGTGGGCGGAGAACGCCGTGCACATCGCCCTCACCCTGTGGGCGTCGCACCAACAGTCCCGCTCCACCGCCATGCACCGCGCCACCACGCCGGCCGTTCCGACCGGCCTCGGCCGGGCGGTGCGGCGGCTCCTGCCGGCCGACGAGATCGACGGGCCGGTCCGCAAGCGGTTCGTCCGCGTCGGGACGGCCACGGACCTGGGCGCCCTCACCGAACGCCTGCGGAACCTCGTGGACCTGCTGCGCCGCGACGACGTCCCGCTCGACTACGGCCTGCTCGCCGAGCAGTTGTACCGCTGGCAGGCCCCCGGCGGACGCGACACCGTACGCCGCGACTGGGGCCGCTCGTTCCACACCCCGCCCCTCACGACCGACACCGGCACGGACCCGACCGCCGCCGATTCCGAGGAGAACAACGCCCAGTGAAGAGCATCTACGTCGACGTCCACGCGCTGCAGACCGTCCCGCCGAGCAATCTGAACCGGGACGACACCGGGGCGCCGAAGTCGGCCGTCTACGGCGGCGCGCGCCGGGCGCGGGTCTCCAGCCAGGCGTGGAAGCGTGCCACCCGTGAGTACTTCGGGGAGCAGAAGCTGCTGGACCCCCGGGATCTGGGCGTGCGGACCCGGAAGGTCGTCGACCTGCTGGCCGAGCGGATCACCCGCCGGGAACCGTCGATCGACCGCGCGGCCGCCCTGACGCTGGCGGCCGAGGTGTTCGCCGCGATCATCGGGAAGAAGCTGGAGCCCCCGGCCCGCAAGAACAAGGGCGGCGAGGAGGGGCAGGACGCCGTGCCGGAGTCGAAGTACCTGATGTTCCTCGGCTCCCGGCAGCTCGACAACCTCGCGGACCTCGCCATCGAGGGCGCCGCCGACCCGGCCGCCTTCCTGAAGGACAAGAAGAACAAGGTCCGCGCCAAGGAACTCGCCGACACCGAGCACTCCGTCGACATCGCCCTCTTCGGCAGGATGGTCGCCGACGCCGCCGACATCAACGTCGACGCCGCCGTGCAGGTCGCCCACGCCCTGAGCGTCCACCCGGTGGAGAACGAGTCCGACTACTTCACGGCCGTGGACGACCGAAACATGGAGGAGGAGTCCGGCGCCGGCATGATCAGCACGACCGACTTCAACTCGGCCACGCTCTACCGCTACGCCTCGGTCAACGTCCACCAGCTCGCGGCCACCCTCGGCGACGGGCAGCGCGACGACCGGCCGGCCACCGAGCCCGTGCGGCGCGCGGTCGAGGCGTTCATCGAGGCGTTCGTGTCGTCCATGCCGACCGGGAAGATCAACACGTTCGGCAACCACACCCTCCCGGACGCCGTCCTCGTCACGCTCCGCACCACGCGGCCCATCAGCTACGTCGCCGCGTTCGAGGACCCGGTCACCGCCCACACCGGCAGCGGCCACCTCCGCGAGGCCGCCGAGCGGCTCGCCGGCTACATCCCCGACATCGAGCGGGCGTACGGGAACGACGCCACGCGCAGTTGGGTGCTGCGGATCGGCCTCCACACGGGGAAGCTGACCGACGTCGCCACCGAGGTGCCCAAGCTGTCCGCGCTGGTCGCCGAGGCCGGGCAGGCCGTCGCCGACGCCCTGGGACAGCCCGCATGAGTGTCCTGCCGCTGCGGCTCGCCGGCCCCCTGCAGTCCTGGGGGGCCGGTTCCCGCTTCGTACGCCGCACCACCGAGAACGCCCCCACGAAGAGTGGCGTCATCGGGCTGGTGGCCGCCGCCCTCGGCGTCGAACGCGCCGACGACACGGGCCTCGCACGGCTCACCGCCCTGCGGTTCGGGGTGCGCGTCGACCAGCCGGGCACGCGGATCCGTGACTTCCACACCGCCCACCACCAGGTGACCGAGGAGTCGATGCCGCTCACCGAGCGGTTCTACCTCGCGGACGCCGTCTTCCTCGCCGCGCTCGAAGGACCCCGCGACCTTCTGGAAGACATCCACACCGCCATGCGGGCTCCCGTCTACACGCCCAGTCTCGGGCGCCGGTCGTGCCCGCTGTCCCCGCCGGTCGAGCTGGACATCAGCGACGGCGCGTCCCTCGAAGACGTGCTGGAGGGCGAGCGCTGGCAGGCGTCGCCCTGGTACCAGCGGCAACTGCGCCACCAGCGCGAGGTGACACTCACGGTGCTCCACGAACCCGGGCCGGACTCCGACGCCGCCCGGGGCGACAGCCTGCGCGATCAGCCGTTGTCGTTCTCACCCGCCAGGCGCCGCCACGCCCTGCGCACCGTCGTCACCCGCCGGGTGGAGGTGCCCAACCCGTGCGCCGCCACGCGCAGGGAACCGGTGCCCGCCCACGACCCGTTCACCGCGTTCCCGGATGAGGATGCCCCCTGATGTTCCTGACCCGCTTCCGTGTGAACACCGCACGCTCGGGCGGCCGGCGGCTGATCTCCTCACCCCAGGTCACGCACGCCGCCGTCATGGCGTCCTTCCCGCAGCTCGTCCCGTCCGAGGGGAACGGCGCCCCCGGCGGTCCACGGGTGCTGTGGCGGCTGGACGCCAACGCGCCGGCCGAGGTGTTCCTGTTCATCGCCGCCCCGTACCGCCCGGATCTGACGCACCTCGTGGAGCAGGCGGGGTGGCCGCACGCCGTCACCGACGGGGAACCGGGCTGGCGCACCCACCCGTACACGCCGTTCCTCGACCGCATCACGACCGGCAGCACGTGGGGTTTCCGCATCACCGCCAACCCGGTGCATTTCGTCCGCCGCAAGGAGAGCGAGCCGAGGAAGCGGACCGCCCACCGGACGCCCGTCCACCAAATGGGCTGGCTGCTCGAACAACAGGAGCACGCGGGCTTCCGGATCACGGAGAAGGCCGACGGCGAACGCCTGCTGCCCGACGGCACCACCCACCAGGGTCGTCCGTACCCCGGCGACCGCTACCACTTGACCGTCCGCGACGTGCGGCCTCTCGTCTTCCGGAAGCCCACCGCCACTTCGGACCGGAACCGGGCCACCATCGTCACCGCGACGTTCGACGGCCGCCTCGAAGTGACCAACGCTGACGTCCTGCGGCGCACCCTCACCCAAGGGCTGGGCAAGGCCAAGGCATACGGGTGCGGCCTCATGACGCTGGCGCCGATCTCATGAGCACCGTTTCGCAGCGCACAGCCCTCACCCCCAGGCACCTGACGCGCACGGCCGAACGTCTCTCGTTCGTCTACCTCGAACGGTGCGTTGTCCACCGCGACGCCAACGCCATCACGGCTGAGGACGCCGACGGGGTGCGCCACATCCCGTCGGCCACCATCGGCACGCTCCTTCTCGGACCCGGAACGCGCGTCACCCACCAGGCGATGAGCGTTCTCGGCGAGACCGGGGCGGCGGCCGTCTGGGTCGGTGAACGAGGCGTCCGTTACTACGCGTCCGGCCGCGCCCTCACCCGCTCGTCTGCACTCGTCGAGGCGCAGGCCACGGCATGGGCGAACCAGCGCACACGTCTCGCGGTGGCGCGTGCCATGTACCGGCTGCGGTTCCCCGACGAGGACCCGGCCGGTCTGACCCGGCAGGAACTCCTCGGACGCGAGGGCCGCCGCGTCAAGGACTGCTACCGCGCCCAGTCGGCCCGTACGGGTGTCCCCTGGCACGGACGCCACTACACGCCGGGCGACTTCGCCGACGGGGACACCGTCAACCAGGCGATCACGGCCGCCGCGCAGTGCATGTACGGGATCGCCCACGCCGTCATCACGTCACTCGGCTGCAGCCCGGCGCTCGGCTTCATCCACTCCGGCCATGAACTGTCGTTCGCGCTCGACGTCGCCGACCTCTACAAGACGGAGATCGGTATCCCCGTCGCGTTCGACGCCGCGGCCGAAGGGCCGGAGGACATCGGCTCGCGTACCCGCCGGGCTCTGCGCGACCGCATCACGGAACTCGGGCTGCTCGACCGCTGCGTGGACGACATCAGGAACCTGCTCGGCGTCACGTCGGACGACCGGGGCGAGGACGTCGTCCTCCTGCAGTCCGACCGGGGCACGGCGGTGGCCTCCGGGCTCAACTACGACGAGGAGCCGGGCTGGTGACGGTGATCGTCCTGACGAACTGCCCGGCGGGGCTGAGGGGTTTCCTCACACGCTGGCTTCTCGAAATCTCGGCGGGCGTGTTCATCGGGAGCCCGTCCGCGCGTGTACGCGACGTGCTGTGGGACGAGGTACGGCAGTACGCCGGCCAGGGCCGCGCACTCCTGGCACACACGGCGAACAACGAGCAGGGCTACATCTTCCGCACACACGACCACGCATGGCACCCGACAGACCACGAGGGCCTGACACTGATCCACCGCCCATCGACCCCGCCACCCAACAGCGGGACCGGACCGAAAAAGGGCTGGAGCAAGGCGGCCAAACAACTCCGCTACGGCAGACGATGACACCAGGCACCAATCACCCGTTCCACACCAAATGCCCGACTCCCCGAAGTTAAGTAAAACCAGCCCCACGACGCCGAAACACCGCAGCTCAACGAGAGTGCTCCCCGCACGCGCGGGGATGGTCCTCCGCACGGCCTGTGGACCGAGCAGGACCGTCAGTGCTCCCCGCACGCGCGGGGATGGTCCCGGCGCTGGTGACATGGCGGGAGCACGTCGCGAGTGCTCCCCGCACGCGCGGGGATGGTCCCTTGGGTCGGCGTTCACGCGGTCCGCTGAGTACGTGCTCCCCGCACGCGCGGGGATGGTCCCTGATCATTCAGGCGGTAGCGATCCGTGATCACGTGCTCCCCGCACGCGCGGGGATGGTCCCGGATGAGGAACGCCCCCTCGTCATCATGCTGGGTGCTCCCCGCACGCGCGGGGATGGTCCCGCGGGGATGGTGCGGGCCTCCGCACCGGCCCGGTGCTCCCCGCACGCGCGGGGATGGTCCCTCGCCAAGGACACGGTTCGCGTACATCGCGGAGTGCTCCCCGCACGCGCGGGGATGGTCCCAGCCCCACCGTCGGGACACAGCACGTCCCGCAGTGCTCCCCGCACGCGCGGGGATGGTCCCCGCAGCGCGGCGCTGGCATCCGACTGATGGGCGTGCTCCCCGCACGCGCGGGGATGGTCCCCCCGACTTCGAGGTCAACATGATGACGGGCGAGTGCTCCCCGCACGCGCGGGGATGGTCCCAAGACGGCCGGCCCCGGGATTGGGCACCGAGGGTGCTCCCCGCACGCGCGGGGATGGTCCCGCGACATGGGTGACGACGTCCTGGATGGTGCCGTGCTCCCCGCACGCGCGGGGATGGTCCCACCGCCGCCAACCTGCTCCCCGGCCCCTACTTGTGCTCCCCGCATGCGCGGGGACGGCCCATGTGGACCGCTCGTGTTCGTCACTCGGATGTGCTGGTGGCCGGTGGTGTCTCCAGTGCGAAGAGCATGAAGCACATCTTCGTCGAGAGGTCGTCGAACTCGTCGGGGTACAGCTCGCGGGCGGCCGGGTCGGGTCGTGGTTCGCTGATGACTGTCAGGCGGAAGCCGGCCGCTGTGAAAGCTTCGGTCATCGCGTGCAGTGGTCTGCGCCAGAAGGTCATCGGGGCGGGTTGGCCCACGAAGTCGTCCCATTCGTACGTGTAGCTGGTGGTCGCGTGGTAGTCGGGCCGAGGATTCTGCATCGCGTAGTCCACGAAAGGGTGCTGCACCGAAGCGATCAGGCGTCCGCCGGGCCTGAGTACTCGCCGCATCTCTGCCAGCGTCGGCCCCCAGTCCTCCAGGTAGTGCAGCACCAGCGAGGCGACGACATCGTCGAACGCGTCGTCGGCGAACGGCAGCGGGTCGCTCAGGTCGGCCACGTGCAGGGCCGCGTCCGCACCCAGCCGCCGTCGTGCCAGTTCCACCATCCCGGCGCTGGAGTCGAGGCCGGTGACGAGAGCCCCCCGATCGCGCAGCGCGGCGAACAGGGGGCCGGAGCCGCAGCCGGCGTCGAGAATCCGGCGGCCGGCCACGTCCCCCGCGAGGGACAGCATCGCGGGCCGCTCGTAGTAGGCGTTCAGGAGGCTGGTCTCGTTGAGGGCCGAATACGCCTCGGCGAAGCCGTCGTAGTCGTTCACCCGGGCCGCGGGGCCGGGCTCGGCGTGGTTCTCGGGGGTGGGCAAGCCGCGGTCTCCCTCTGGTCGTCCGGACATCTCGTGCCGGCGTCGTCCTCCTTCTCGACGCCGATTCGGGGCGTCCCGGTTTCGGGCTGTCGTCCAGGAGTCCGCACCGCGCGGGGGAGGCGGCGGCGACCGCCGTCCCGGTCGCAGGGGCCGGAACGGCGGTCGGGCGCGGGGGAGTCGTCAGGCCGTACGGCAGACGGTGCCGTTCAGTGTGAACGTCGTCGGTGTCGGGTTCGCGGCCTCGTTCGCGCCGACGAAGCCGAACGTCGCCGTCGAGCCGCCGGCCGGTGCCAGGAGTGCGTTGCCGCCCGTGTCCGTGGCGTGGACCCGTGTGCCGGAGCCGCTGACCTGCGCGTTCCACGCGCTCTGCACCGACTGGCCCGTGGCCGGCCAGACGAAGTCCAGTGTCCAGCCGTTGATCGGCGTGTCGCCCAGGTTCGAGACGGTCACCGAGGCGACGAAGCCGCTGCTCCAGCTCGTGTCCACGCGGTAGGTCACCAGGCACGTGCTGTCCCGTGGCGAGGTGGTCGCGAAGGTCAGCGGCTCGGACGGCCGGGACAGGTGCCCCGCCGCGTCACGGGCGAGGACGTTGACGGTGTGCTCCGTGCCCGGCGGCAGGTTGCGCAGGGTCAGCGACGTGTCGGTGGTCGTGCCGAGGAGCTGGGCGTTCGCACCCCCGGTCCGTTCGTACACCTCGTAGGCCACCGGCGCGCCGTCGGCGGCCGGCCAGCTCACGGTGGCCGTGGTGCTGTCGGCACCGGTGAGCCGCGGAGCGCCCGGCGCGCCGACCGCCGCGCCGCCCGACTGCGGGGAGACGGTGATGGTGGTGATCGAGTACGGCGGGAGGATCTGCGGGCCGTCCCCGGCCGCGGCGACCCGTGTGACGTCGGTGTCGCCCCGTGCGTAACGGTGGACGACCGGGGCTCCCGGTCCGGGCGTGAAGGAGGCGTAGTCGATGTCCGCCCGGTGCGCGGTGTCGGGGTCCTTGTTGATGAGCATGACGCTCAGGTCGCCGTCCGCCCGGTGCACGGCGTGGACGGACACCTCGTCGCTGCTGGACGAGGCGGCCACCATGGTGTCGCCCGGCCCGCCGAGCGTGGTCAGGGACTTGATGCCGTAGTACGGGTGGAACGGGGTGTGCAGCGGCGGTTGGCACACGTCTCCGATGCAACCGCCGCTGGACAGCAGGCCGGCGTCGTTGAAGTCGGTCTCGCCGTCGACCTCGTTCACCTCGGTCGGTCCGTTGTGCGTGTTCCACCAGTCGACGTTGAAGACGCCGTTCTCCAGGGCGGTCATGTAGACGTCGGCGGCGAACAGGCCGTTGGGGCGGCTGTTCTGCTGGACGTTCGAGTTGACCTCGGTGAGCGCGATGCCGATCTCGGCGGAACGGTCCCCCGCGTACCGGTCGATCTGCCGGCGGACCTCCCGCAGTTGCCCGGGGAGCCGGGCGACGCGGTCCAGCGCCTCGTCGGCGGTGGCGCCGCCCGGGTACGAGTGCACGACGGCGAAGTCGATGGTGTCGGCGACCATGGACAGCACCGTGTGGTTCCAGTCGGCGCTGTCGCCGGGGCCGGTGATGCCGTCCGGCCAGTCGCCGGGGGTGGTGAGGACGACGCCGATGCTGATGGACGGGTCGACGGCCCGCATGGCCTCGGCGTAGGCGAGGACGTTGCGCGCGTACTCGGCGGGGCTCTTGTCCGGGTGGTCGTCGGCCTCCCAGCCGGCGCCGTAATGGCCGTTGCCGTAGATCTCGTTGCCGATCTCCCAGTACTTCGCGCCGTACCCGCGTGTGATGTTGGCGTAGCGGACCCACTCGGCGGCCTCTTCGGGCGTGCCCGTGCCGTAGTTCGCGATGATGATCGGCTGCGCGCCGGTGGCCCGCACCGTGCCCATGAAGTCGTCGAACCCGGTGCCGGGCGCGACGTAGCCGCCGGGTGCGGTGTGGTCCTCCCAGTGGTAGATGTCGCCGTACGAGCCGCCGGGGTAGCGCATCGCGCCGATGCCGGCGTCGCCCATCAGCGTGGCGACCTCGGGGTCGTTCATGTGGGCGTCCCAGATGGCGGTGTTGACGCCGAACGCCGCCTCGTCGAGCGTGCCGAGGCCCAGGGCGGCGTTGACCGAGACCTCGACGTCCGGCGTGTCGGCCGTGTCGGCGGCTGCCGGTGTCCGGTCGGCCACCGCGAGGGCGGTGGTCAGGGCGCAGGCCAGCGCGGCGGTCAGTACCCGGACCGTACGGGTCCGGCCGGGTGGCCGGTGTGCGAGCAGCATGGGCGTGGTCCCTTCGCAGGCGGGCACGGGAGCCCGGCCGCCGGGCTCAGCAGCACGGCGCCGAGCGTCTGGGAGCGCTCCCATAATGGAGACGGGGCATGGACAGGTCAATGAGTCGGGGTGGAGAATTTCCCGGCCGCCGCGCGGAGAACGCAACAGCCGCCGGAGCGGGGACGGCCGGCCTTCCCGGTGCCACAATGGCGGCCGTGGAGGCACCCGTTGGCGGATCGGGGGAGGGCACCATGGCCGGCAGCGCATCCGGGGGACCTCCCGGGAAGCCCGACGCGTCCCGGCCGGTCACGATCGCGTACATCGCCGAGTCGGCGGGAGTGTCGGTCCCGACCGTGTCGAAGGTGATCAACGGCAAGTCGGGGGTGTCCGCGCGGACGCGCGCCCGCGTCGAGGAGCTGGTCGACCGGCACGGTTACCGCAGGCCCGCCGGCGCCGGCCGCAGCAACGTGGTGGAGCTCGTCTTCCGCGAACTGCGCGACCTGTGGGCCGTGGAGATCATCCGGGGTGTGGAACGCGTCGCCCGCGAGCACCGGGTCGGCGTGCTGGTCTCGGAGTTCGGGCTGCACGACGCCGGCCCGCGCACCTGGGACGACACGGTCTCCCGGCGGCCGAACTGTGTCCTGTCGGTGGCCCAGCTCTCCGAGGCCGAACGCGGACAACTGCGCGCGAAGGGCATCCCGTTCGTCGTCTTCGACCCGACCGCCGAACTGCCGGACGACGTGCCGTTCGTCGGCGCCACGAACTGGTCGGGCGGCCGGGCCGCGACCCGTCACCTCATCGGCCTCGGGCACCGCCGCATCGGCGTGGTCGCCGGTCCGGAGGACGTACTGTGCTGCCGGGCGCGGCTGGACGGGCACCGGTCGGCGCTCCGGCAGGCAGGACTGCCGGACGGGCCGGAGCTGGTCGTGCACGCCGACCTCACCCGCGAGGACGGCTGGGCGGCGGCGCGCCGGCTGCTCGCGCGCCCGGACCGGCCGACCGCGATCTGCACCGCGAACGACCTGCAGGCCCTCGGCGTCTACCGGGCGGCGCGCGAGGCGGGCCTGCGGATTCCCGGCGACCTGAGTGTGGTCGGTTTCGACGACCTGCCGGTCGTCGCGTGGGTCGATCCGCCCCTGACCACCGTCCACCAGCCCCTCACCGAGATGGCAGCGGCGGCGACCGAGCTGGCGCTCGCGCTCGGGCGCGGTGAGAAGGCGCCGCAGCTCGGTCTCGAGATCGCCACGACCCTGACCGTCCGGGAGAGCACCGCGCCGCCGGGGAGCGAACTCGCGGACCGTTGACCGCCCTTGGTACCCCCGTTAGCCTCGCCGGGAAACTGTCGGCCCGCCGGGGCGAAACTTTCGCGGCGTGCGCGCCCGTGTCCCGCACCCATGAGAGGACTGGCCAGGAGCATGCCGGAGACGGCCGACACCTTCCGCAACCCCGTGATCCCCGGCTTCCACCCCGATCCGAGCGTCTGCCGCGTCGGTGACGACTACTACCTCGCCTGCTCCAGCTTCGAGTACTTCCCCGGCGTGCCCCTCTTCCACAGCCGTGACCTGGTGCACTGGACGCAGATCGGCAACGCTTTGGACCGGCCGGGTCAGTTGAGCCTGCCGCCCGGCTCCCCCTCGTCCGGGGGGATCTACGCGCCGACGCTCCGCCACCACGACGGCCGGTTCTGGCTGATCACCACGAACGTGAGCGACGGCGGCACCTTCATCGTCACCGCCACCGATCCGGCCGGCCCCTGGTCGGACCCGCTCCCGCTGCCGGACGTCGAGGGCATCGACCCGGACCTCGCGTGGGACGACGAGGGGAACTGCTGGTGCACCAGCGCGGGCGTCATGCAGGTTCCGCTCGACCCGTACACCGGCCGGGTGACCGGGCCGCCACGCCGGCTGTGGTCCGGCGCCCCCGGCGCGAAGGCCCCCGAGGCGCCGCACCTGTACCGGATCGGCGACCACTGGTACCTCCTCATCGCCGAGGGCGGCACGGAACGGTGCCACGCGGTGTCCATCGCCCGCGGCCCGGCGCCCTGGGGGCCGTTCGAACCGTGCCCGGCCAACCCGGTCCTGACGCACCGGGGCACCGACCACCCCGTGCAGAACACCGGCCACGCCGACCTGGTGCGGGGACCCGACGGGTCGTGGTGGATGGTGTTCCTCGGCGTGCGGGCGCGCGGCGGCTCCCCCGGCTGGCACGTGCTGGGGCGCGAGACGTTCCTGGCGCCGGTGACCTGGGAGGACGGCTGGCCGGTCGTCGGCACCCCGGCGCTCGACATGCCCGCGCCCCCGTGGCCGCTGGAGCCCGCCGCGGTGCCGCCCGTGCGCGACGACTTCGACGGCCCCGGGCTCGCGCCGTACTGGATCTCGCCGCGCACCCGGTCCGACCGGGACTGCACCACGGAGGAGCGGCCCGGCTCGCTGACCCTGCGCGCCCGCCGGCAGGCCGGCGACGAGGCGGAGGACGGCGTCACGTTCGTCGGCCGGCGTCAGCAGCACCTGTCCTGCCGGGTGCGCGCCCTGGTCGATCCGGCGGACGGGGTCGGCGGCCTGGCCGTGCGTCTCGACGAACGGCACCACTGCCGCGTGGAGTCGGGCGCGGGCGAGGTGCGGGTGGTCACGCGGGTCGGGCCGCTCCGCGCGGTGCAGGCGTCGCGGCCGGTGCCGCCCGGCCCGGTGGTGCTGCGGATCGAGGTGTCCGCGTCCGCGGACATGACCGACCCGCGCACCGGACCCGACACTCTCTTCCTCGGGTACGAGGAGCCCGGCGGCCGGTTCGTCGTCCTGGCCGACCTCGACGGCCGGTACCTGTCCACGGAGGTCGCCGGAGGCTTCACCGGCCGCGTCATCGGCCCGTACGCGGCCCTGGGCACCGTGCGCTTCGACTGGTTCGACCACGAGCCGCTGGAGGCTTGAACGCCGCCGCCGGCGGGCGGAATCGGACTGAATGCGTGGTGCCCGGGTAACCGGCGGGTGTGCGTCCGGAGGGCCGGGGGACACCTCGCGTGCCCCTTGTTTCCCGGACGGACCGCTCGCGACCGAACCCGTTCCTTCCTGGCGGCTCAGGGCGCGAACCGCTCGTGCGCGCGACGGGGAAGAGCGCACACGGGCTGGCCGGAAGTCGATCTCGAACGACTGGACGGCAGCGGCGAATTCACCCATTTGCGTACCATAAGTGTGCAGGCGACTACGGTTTGTGGAGGAAAACCTATGCTCCATGGCGTCGATGTCTCAGCCCACAACAGTTCGTTCAGTACGGACGGCCTCGACTTCGTCATCGTCAAGGCCACTGAGGGGCGGTCCTATGTGAGTCCTGAACAGAAGAAGCAGGCCGCGAAGGCGCGGGACGCCGGATGCGTGGTGGGCTTCTACCATTTCCTGTGGCCGGGCAACATCTCCGCCCAGGCCGAGTACTTCGTCGAGCACTGCGCCTCCGAGGACGGCGATCTCCTCGCCGCCGACTGGGAGACGACACCCGAGGGGACCAGTGCGAGCAACAAGGAGAAGGACGACTTCCTGGCGGCGGTGAAGCGGCTGCGCCCCCATCACCGGGTCCTTCTCTACTGCAACCGCGACTTCTGGCTGAACCGCGACACGACGTCGGAGGCGGGTGACGGCCTGTGGATCGCGGACTACCGCACCGCGGGCGAGCCGCGCATTGAGGCGAAGTGGCGAATTCACCAGTACACGAACGATCCCCTGGACAAGAATGTCGCGGATTTCTCCAGCCGTGACAAGTTGCGGGACTGGGCGGAATCCGCCTGACCGCCACCCCGTGGCCGGCGGTCGCGCCACCGCCGGCCAGGACCGCTCCGGACCCGGGAATTCCCGGGTCCGGAGCGGATCGGGGGGCGGAACGCGGCACGCCGGCAGGGGAACCGGACCCGGATCGATCGGCCGGGAGGGCGCGTTCCGTATTTCAGGGGACACCGATTCCACCGGCCCGGGCCGGTGGAAAGTCGGCGATCAGCAGCCTACGCCGACCGAAGAGTGTCTAGACCACTATTTGAGGGTTTCTTGAGTAACCGCCGGGCGCGGTGCCGGCGGTATTGCGGACGGCGCGCGGTCGGTTGCGTTCGTCATCGTCCCTCGGCGCCGGAGCGGAAGAGGCGGGTGCCCGCGAGCAGGCACAGGCCGGCGGCGGCCAGGGTGACGGCCGTGCCGGTGACGAACGCGCCCGCCGCGTAGTCGCCGCGGAAGGCCGCGCGTACGGCGTCGGCGGTGTAGCGCAGCGGAATGGCGCGGGACGCGCCGTCCAGCCATCCCGGGGCCAGCGACATCGGCAGCAGGAGGCCGGACAGCAGCATCAGCGGCATCGCCGCGGTGTTCGCGATGGCGGCGAACTCCGGTGTGGAGCGGACGTTCATCGCCAGGCCGTAGGAGAGCGCGGACAGGGCCAGCGACAGGGCGGCCACGAGCAGCAGACCGAGCAGGACGCCCGGCACAGTGGCGCGCAGGCCGAACGCCATGCCGAGCAGGAGCAGCAGTACGGCCTGGGCGACGAGTTGGGTGACGTCCCGGAGCGTCCGCCCGAGCAGCAGGGCGGCCGGTGCGATGGGTGTGGCGCGCATCCGGTCCACGACACCGGCCGTTCGGTCCACGACGAGACCGAGGCCGACGTACGAGCCGCCCAGCAGGGCCAGTTGTACGAGGACGCCCGGGACGAACGCCTGCCACGACGAGCCGTCCGTGCCCAGGTCGAGGCCGGTCAGCAGGGGGCCGAAGAGCGCGAGGAAGAGCAGCGGCTGCAGCATCCCGAAGTACAGGGACGTCCGCGACCGCAGTGTGGCGCGCAGGCAGCGGCCGTAGACGGTGCCGGTGTCGGTGAGGAACGCGCGGAGGGCGGTGGTGGTCATGGGAGGGCCAGGGGGTCGGCGGCCGGGGCGCGGCCGGTGAGGGCGAGGAAGGCGTCCTGGAGCGGGGCCGACGGGTCGCCGGTGGCGCGGCGCTTGAGGTCGGTGGGCGACCCCTCGGCGACGACCGTCCCGCCGTCGATGATCACGACGCGGTCGGCGAGGGCGTCGGCCTCGTCCAGGTAGTGGGTGCACAGCAGCACGGTCGTGCCGAGTCCGGCGCGGATGCGGCGGACCAGGTCCCACAGGTCCGCCCGGCTGCCCGGGTCGAGGCCGGTGGTGGGCTCGTCGAGGAACAGGACCTCCGGCCGGTTCACCAGGCCCAGCGCAACTTCGAGCCTGCGGCGCTGGCCGCCGGACAGGGTGCCGGCCGGGCGGTCGAGCAGGCCGGTGAGGCCGAGGTCGGCGGCCACGGCCTCGGCGCGGTCGCGGGCCTCGGCGCGGGACAGGCGGTGCAGCCGGGCCTGGGTGACGAGTTCCTCCCGGCCCGTGCAGGACGGGTCGAGGCCGCCGGACTGGGAGACGTGGCCGATGCGGGCGCGGACCGCGTGCGGGTCGCGCAGCAGGTCGTGGCCTGCGACCTCGGCGGTGCCGCCGGTGGGGCGCAGAAGGGTGGCGAGCATGCGGAGCGTCGTGGTCTTGCCGGCGCCGTTCGGTCCGAGGAGGCCCGTCACGGAGCCGCGCGCGACGGTCAGGTCGACGCCGCGGACGGCGGTGACCGTGCCGGTGCGCAGCCGGAACGTCCTGGCGAGGCCACGGGCGCGCAGCACGGGGTCGGGGGGAGGGGCGGGTGGAGTGGACATGCCCCGGATGGAACCACAGTCCACTGAGAAACTGCAATGCACTTCATTTTTCGATTGGAGTGAGAGTTTGCCATGCGGTTAGACTCCCGGGCATGACGGAAGGACTCCGCGAACGCAAGAAGCGGCAGACGCGCCGGCGTCTCTCCGAGGTGGCCGTGCGCCTCTTCGTGGAGCGCGGCTTCGACCGCGTGACCATCGCGGAGGTCGCCGACGCGGCCGACGTCTCCGTGAACACGCTGTACAACTACGTCGAGTCCAAGGAGGACCTCGTTCTGCCGCGCGACGAGGCGGCGTCCGGCCGGCTGGCCGACATGGTGCGGGAACGCCCGCCCGGCCGGTCCGCCGCGCGCGCCGTCCTCGACCGGCTGCGCGAGGAGGTCCGCCGCCGCGACCCGGCGCTCGGCCTCACCGAGGGCTTCCCGCCCGTCTTCGCGATGATGCGCGCCGCCCCCACCCTCACCGCCCGCCTCGAACACCTCGGCCGCCGCATGACCGAGGAGCTGGCCACCGCCCTCGCGGCGGAGACCGGCGCCGCGCCCGACGACCCGATGCCCCGTGTCGTCGCCGCGCAGCTCGGCTGCCTCCACGCCCAGGTCTTCGCGGAGATCGGCGGCCGCATCACGGCGGGCGAGCCGCCGGACGGGATCGCGGCCGCCGTCCTGCGGCTGCTCGACTGCGCCGAGGAGGCCCTCGGCGGAGCACTGCTCGACTACGCCCCCGCGCCGGCCGGGGAGAAGGGGACGCCGTGTTCCGCGTGACGATCAGGGGCGCGTTCGACGCGCTCGACGAGGAGCGGCGGGCCGCGCTGCGCACGACGGACGGCGCGTTCCGCGCGGCGTTCACCGAGGCAGGCACGTTCACCTGCGACGCGAGCGCGACGGCGTTCACCTTCCGCTGCCAGGTGCCGGCCGGGGCGCCGGAGGACGGCGAGCCCGAGGCGACGGCGCGCGCCCCAGGGTCTGTCCGGCGGGTCTTGGCGCGGGCTCGCGGCGTCGGATGCGGTGCATCGCAAGGCGCCGGATCGCAGCTCATACCCGTCGTATTCGCGCGATGCGGCAACGCAGCGAGGTGCCGTAGCCGGCGTCGCGAGACAGGCGAGACCCGCCGGACAGACCCTGGGCGCCCTCGACGCGCACGGGCTGCCGTACCGGGTGCTGCGGGTGGCCGTCACGGACCTGCGGGCCGTGAGGATCCGCCGCAAGGGCCGCCGCCGGACCTGACGGGGACGCGCCCCCCGAACGCGTCGTACCGTCGGGGTCCCGGTCAGTCCGTGAGGAGGCGGTAGGCCGGCAGCGTGAGGAACTCGACGTACTCGTCGTCCAGCGCGATGCGCAGCAGCAGGTCGTACGCCCGCTCCCAGCCGCCGCCGACGAACTCGTCCTCGCCGACCTCGTCCCGCATCTGCACCATCTGGTCGGCCGCGACCTGGCGGACGTACTCGCGGGTGACGCGCTCCCCGTTGTCGAGGGTGACGCCCGCCCTGATCCACTGCCAGATCTGCGAGCGGGAGATCTCGGCCGTCGCCACGTCCTCCATGAGGTCGAAGACGCCGACCGCGCCGCGCCCCGACAGCCACGCCTGGAGGTACCGCGTGCCGACCTGCAGGGCGTTGCACAGGCCGTCGCACGTCGGGGCGGCGTCGATGGAGTCGACGGCGAGCAGGTCGGCCGCCGTGACGTTCACGTCCTCGCGCAGCCGGTCCTTCTGGTGCGGCCGGTCCCCGAGCACCGCGTCGAACGCGTCGCGCGCCACCGGCACGAGCCCCGGGTGCGCGACCCACGACCCGTCGAAGCCGTCGCGCGCCTCGCGGTCCTTGTCGGCCCTGACCTTCGCGAACGCCTCCGCGTTCACCTTGGGGTCCTTCGACGGGATGAACGCCGCCATGCCGCCGATGGCGTGCGCGCCGCGCCGGTGGCAGGTGCGGACGAGGAGTTCGGTGTAGGCGCGCATGAACGGCGCCGTCATCGTGACGGAGTTGCGGTCGGGCAGTACGAACCGCTCGCCGCCGTCGCGGAAGTTCTTGATGATGGAGAACAGGTAGTCCCAGCGGCCCGCGTTCAGCCCGGCGGCGTGCTCGCGCAACTCGTAGAGGATCTCGTCCATCTCGAACGCGGCGGTGATCGTCTCGATCAGCACGGTCGCGCGGATCGTGCCGTGCGCGATGCCGAGGGCCTCCTGCGTGTGGACGAACACGTCGTTCCACAGGCGGGCCTCCAGGTGCGACTCCAGCTTCGGCAGGTAGAAGTACGGGCCGCGGCCCTCGGCGGCGAGGCGGGCGCCGTTGTGGAAGGCGAACAGGCCGAAGTCGACGAGCGCGCCGGGGATCTCGCGGCCGTCGACCGTGAGGTGCCGCTCGTCCAGGTGCCAGCCGCGCGGCCGCACGACGACGGTGGCCAGCTCCTCGTCCGGCTTCAGGGCGTACTGCTTGCCGCGCTCGTCGGTGAAGTCGATGCGGCGGGTGAGGGCGTCGATCAGGTTGGCCTGGCCGCCGATGACGTTCGCCCAGGTGGGGGAGGAGGCGTCCTCGAAGTCGGCGAGCCACACGCGGGCGCCGGAGTTGAGGGCGTTGACCGTCATCTTCCGGTCGGGCGGCCCGGTGATCTCCACGCGGCGGTCCTGGAGCGCCGGCGGTGCCGGGGCGACACGCCACTCGGCGTCCCTGAGCTGGACGGTCGGGAGGAAGTCGAGCCTGCCGGTGCGCGCGATCTCCTCCCTGCGCCGCGCCCGTGTCGCCAGCAGCTCGTCACGGCGGGGCGTGAACCGGCGGTGCAGCTCGGCGAGGAAGGACAGCGCCTCCTCGGTGAGCACGTCGTCCTGCCGGGGCGGCTTCCTCGATGCTTCGACGGTGACGGCTGACATGGGTCGGTCACTCCTTCGGGCAGACGCTGAATGGATGTTAGTTTCCCCATCATGGAAGTTCAATGATGTCGGCCGGTATCCCGAACCGGTCGAGGTCGCCGGGCAGGTCGATGTCGTCCGGCTGTCCGATGTCACCGCACTCCACGCGTACGACCGCCGCGTCCCGCTCCCCGAGGTACCCGCGCGCCCCGCGATCGCCCCGCGCGGCCGCCGCGACGCCGGCGAAGTGCGCCGCGCCGATGAGCACCGGGTGCCCGCGCCGCCCCCCGTACACCGCCGCGGCGAGTGTCCCCTCGCCCCGGTGGGCGGCGAGGACCCGCGCCATCGCGGGCGCGCCCACCCCGGGCTGGTCCACCAGGGCGACGAGCGCCCCGGCCACGGGCGGCAGCGAGGCGAGGCCCGCGCGCAGGGACGAGCCCATGCCGGCGACCCATCCGGGATGCTCGACGAGACGGCAGCCGCGCAGGTCGGCCCGGGCGCGCACCGCGCCGGCACCGGCGCCGATGACGACGTGCACGGGATCGCAGCCCGCCGCGCCGAGGGCGGCGGCCGCCCGTTCCACGAGGAGACGCCCCCCGTGCCGCAGCAGCGCCTTGGGCCGCCCGCCGAGCCGTCGCCCGCCGCCGGCGGCGAGCAGCAGACCGGCGATGGCGTTCCCCGAGGGGGTCATGCGGTCACCCTAGTACCGGGCCGCGCGGCGCAGGCGCCGCCGCGCGCGGCGTCAGATGCGCCGGTCGGGGCGGCCGTCCAGGGCCGCGGCGAGATCGCGTGCCACCTCGCGCAGCAGCGGCACCATCGTCTCGGCCGCCGCGTCCGTCACCCGCCCGGCCGGCCCCGACACCGAGATCGCCGCGGCGGTGGGGGAGTCCGGCACGGACACGGCGATGCACCGCACGCCGACCTCCTGCTCGCTGTCGTCCAGCGCGTAGCCGCGCTCGCGGACCTCGCGCAGGGCGGCGAGGAAGAGGTCGGGCGACGTTATCGTCCGCTCGGTCGCCGCCGGCATGCCGGTGCGGGCCAGCAGCGCCCGCACCTCCGCGTCGGGCAGCCCGGCGAGCAGCGCCTTGCCCACCCCCGTGGAGTGCGGCAGGACGCGCCGCCCCACCTCGGTGAACATCCGCATCGAGTGCCGCAGCGTCGGGACCTGCGCCACGTACACGACGTCGTCGCCGTCGAGCAGCGCCATGTTCGCCGTCTCGCCGGTGCCCTCGACGAGGCGGGCCAGGTGCGGCCGCGCCCAGGTGGAAAGGGGCCGGGCGGCGCTCTCGCCGAGCCGGATCAGGCGCGGGCCGAGGGCGTAGCGGCGGTTGGTGTGCTGGCGGACGTACCCGGTGGCGACGAGGGTGCGCATCAGGCGGTGGATCGTCGGCAGCGGCAGGCCGCTGCTCGCGGCGAGTTCGCTGAGGCCCGTCTCGCCGCCCGCGTCGGCCATGTGCTCCAGCAGGACCAGGGCGCGTTCGAGTGATTGGACCCCGCCGCTGGCGGAGGACTTGCGCACGTCGGACGGGGGCACGTCGCGTCCCTCATTCGGTAGTAGCGGACGTGCCGCAGCCTACCCGCCCCCGCCGGCCGCCGGTCCCGGTGGATGTCCCGCCGGCTGACACGGCGTCACGCGGAGCCGAAGGACGCGTGAACGCCCGGCCGTACCAGGGCGTATGTTAGGGTCCCGCGATGCGGAACGGGCGCGCCGCGGGCGCGCCCGGCGGGACGGGTCCGGGAACGTCCGCCGGTCGAGGGCCCGGCGGCACGCGACCGCACCCGCCCCGCACCGCACGGGTGGCGTATGCGGCGATACGGTGCGCCACCCCCGGTATGTGTGAACTCATCGGACATGTCCGGCGAACGCCGTTGACGTGCCGGGCGCTACGCGCGTCATCCTGATGGCATGGGCATGACTTCCCGGTTGCGGACCGTACGGTCCGGCGCCTTCGGCGCCCTGCTCGCGTCCCTGCTCCTCGGCGGCCAGGCCACGGCCACCCCCGCGCCCGCCACCGCCGCGTACGCCCCGTATGCCTCCTACGGCGACATCTGCCTCACCGACCTCCCGGCCGAGGCGCACGACACCCTCTACCTCATCGAGGAGGGTGGCCCGTTCCCCTACCCCCAGGACGGCGGGATCTTCCACAACCACGAGGGACTCCTCCCCACCCAGCCCACCGGCTACTACCACGAGTACACGGTGGACACGCCAGGCAGCGACGACCGGGGCGAGCGCCGGATCGTCACGGGCGAGGCCCCCGAGGAGGACTACTACACGGCCGACCACTACGACTCCTTCGACCTCGTGGACCACACCTGCTGACCACTCGTCCCGTCCCCCGGGCGCCGGGGCCGCCCACACGGCCCCGGCGCCCCTCCCTGCGTCCGATGTGGCCGGAAAGCGGCTGTTGACCGTCCTACGGCGGCCCGCCCTAGCATGGCCCGGTCCATGGCCCCCGGGGAGGCACGATGACGACCGAAGCCGTACTGGATCTGGGCGCGCTGGGCGACGGGTTCGTCCGCGACCCGTACCCCGTCTACGCGGCGCTGCGGGCGCGCGGGCCGGTGCACCGCGTCATCAGTCCGCACGGCTACCCCTGCTGGCTCGTCGTCGGCCACGAGGCGGCCCGCGCCGCCCTCGCCGACCCGCGCCTCAGCAAACGCGTCCCCGAAGGCCCCGAGGCGCAGATCCAGGAGACCTCCCCGTTCCCCCACATGCTCATCACGGACCCGCCCGACCACACGCGGCTGCGGCGGCTCGCCCAGCGGGAGTTCACCTCGCGCCGCGTCGCCGCGATGGAGCCGCGCGTGCAGGAGATCACGGACGGGCTGCTCGACGCGATGCTCGCCGCCCCGGACGGCAGGGCCGACCTCGTGGACGCGCTCGCGTTCCCGCTGCCCATCACCGTCATCTGCGAGCTGCTCGGCGTCCCGTTCCTGGAGCGCGAGGCGTTCCGCGACTGGACGGTCGCGCTCTTCGGCCTCGCCACGCCCGAGGAGAAGCGTGAGACGGCGGCGCGGATGGGCGCCTACATGACGGAGCTGGTCGCCGCCAAGCGCGGCCGGCCCGGCGACGACCTCCTCAGCGCCCTCATCCAGACCCGCGACGAGGACGGCGACCGCCTCTCGCCCCCCGAACTCCTCGGCATGGCCTGGCTCCTCCTCGTCGCCGGCCACGACACGACCGTCCACCTCCTCAGCAACGGCGTCCTCGCCCTCCTGCGCCACCCCGACCAGGCGGCGGCCCTGCGCGCCGACCGGTCGCTGCTGCCGAACGCGATCGAGGAGATGCTGCGGTACGACGCCCCCGTCCCGACGGCCACCCCGCGCTACGCGACCGCGCCGATGGAGCTGGCGGGCACGGTCATCGGCGCGGGCGACGTCGTCCTGCCCGTCATCGCCGACGGCGACCGCGACCCGGCGCGCTTCCCGGCGGCCGACCGGTTCGACATCCGCCGCGACACCGGCGGCCACCTGGCGTTCGGGCACGGCATCCACTACTGCGTCGGCGCGCCCCTGGCCCGGCTGGAGGGCCGGATCGCCGTCGGTTCCCTGCTGGAGCGCGCTCCCGGTCTCGCACTCGACGGCACGCCGGGCGGCTGGCGCACCGGCCTGCTGTTCCACGGCCCGTCCCACGTACCGGTGCGCTGGCGTCCGTAGACCGCGCCCCGGGGAGTCACGCGTCCGCCGGCAGCAGTCCCCGGTCCGCCCCCGCGGCGTGGTGCCGTGCCGCGGCCAGCAGCAGCGCCTCGTCGCCGTGCCGCGCCACGAGCTGGAGGCCCACCGGCTCCCCGGCCCCGGTGAAACCGGCCGGGAGGCTGATCGCGGGATGCCCGCTCAGATTGAACGCCCAGGTCAGCGCCGTGTGCAGGCGCTCGCCCGGCCCCTCGTGCCCGTGCGGCGGGAACGGCGTCGTCGGGGTGGCGACGAGATCCGCGGCGCCGAACACGGCGGCGAGCCGCCCGTCGTTCAGCGTCCGGTCACCGCCGCCGCCGGGGGAGCGCAGCGCGAACCACGCCGCCTCCGGGTCCGACAGCCGCACCGGCACGTCCACCCGCACCAGCCCGGCGGCCCCGCACAGGCGCCGCAGCGCGCCCGCCGCGACACGGGCCACCGCCCGGTCGGTCGCGGCGAACCCGAGCGTCGCCGACCACGTCACCCGGGCACCGGCCGCCGACCGGGGAGCGGCCCGCGGACCGTGACCGCCGACGGCGCGCAGCCACGCGGCGGCGTCGGCCGGATCGCGCACGAGGGGACCGCCCACGTTGAGCCCCGCCCGGTCGCGTGCCGGGAGCCGTCCGTTCGTCGGCTTCAGGCCGATGACGCCGCACCACGCAGCCGGTATGCGGACCGACCCCGCGCCGTCGTTCCCGGTGGCCAGCGGCACCATGCCGGCGGCGACGGCCACCGCGGAGCCGGCCGACGAGCCGCCGGGGAGCCACGGGTTCAGCGTGCGGCCGCGCGGCGTCGTCCCCCAGGTGCGGTACGCCCGGCCGGCGGCCGGATCCGGGACCGACCCCGCCCCCACCGGGACACAGCCGGCCGCGACGAGCCGCGCGCTCTGCGGCGACGTCCACCCCTCGACGGCCTTCACGGCGATCGGCACCCCCGCGAGCGGCGGCCGGGCGCCCTCCCGCACCGCCTCGTCCACCGCGCGCGCCACGGCCGCCGCACGCTCCGGCCACACCTCGGCGAACGCGCGCAGCTCCCCGTCCCGCGCGGCGACCGCCCGCAGCGCCGCCGCCGTGACCTCGGCGGCCGAGAAATCACCGCCCCGCACCCCGGCGGCGATGTCCAGCGCGCCGAGCGTCCCGTAGATCCCGTCCCGCACCGGCCCGCCTCCCCGAGGGCCGCGCCACGGCACACCCGCCCCGGGTTCAGCCGCGCCGCGGCCGGGAGGGTGCCCCAGCGCGGCTGAACGTCATCCCGCCCGTCACCGACGCCCGTCCGCCGCCCCAACTCACGGCGCGGACAGCCCGGCTGACGGGGCAGCACCGAGTCAAACCGCCGTACGCCGCCACCGTCAAGGGGGCACACCAGGCGGCGCGGCGACACGCCGACCGCCTCCCACCCGGTCGAATGCCGTTCGGCCCGCCGCACATCCGGCCTAGGGCCTGTCCGGCGGATCTTGCCTGTCTCGCGACGCCGGCCACGGCACCTCGCTGCGTTGCCGTATCGCGCGAATACGACGGGTATGAGCTGCGATCCGGCGCCTTGCGATGCACCGCATCCGACGCCGCGAGCCGCCTAGCCGCGCTCACCGCACGGGCGCCACCGCCGTCGACGCCCGTACCGTCAGGGTCGCCGCCGCCTCCCGCACCTCGCTCACCGACACCCCGTCCGCCACGGCCTCCCGCAGGCGCCGCGCCGCGAGCGCCCCGTACGCGTGCACGTCACGGCTGAGCGCCGTCAGCGCCGGGTCCACGAGCCGGCACAGCGCCGAGTCGTCCCACGCCACCAGCGACACGTCGGCCGGCACCCGCAGCCCGAGCCCGCGCGCCGCCGCGAGCCCCGCCACGGCCATCACGTCGTTGTCGTACACCACCGCGGTCGGACGTCCGTCCCCGCCGCCGTCCGCGAGCGCCGCGCGCGTCGCCGCCGTGCCGCCGCCCGTCGTGTAGTCCGCCTCCACCGTCCGCACCCGCAGCCCGAGCCGCGCCGCCGCCCGGTGGAACGCGGCCGTCCGCATCTCCGTGTGCCGCAGCCGCGCCGGTCCCGTCACCCGCGCGATCCGCCGGTGCCCCAGCTCCGCCAGGTGCGCGGCCACGGACGCCACGCCCGCCGCCTCGTCGCTCCACACCGCGGGCAGCGACCCGGCCCCCAGCGGCGCGCCGACGACGACCGCCGGCAGCCCGAGGTCCTCCAGCACCGGCACCCGCGCGTCGTCCACCCGGAGGTCCACGACGAACACGCCGTCCACCGCGCGCCGCGCCCACCAGTCGCGGTACACCGCGATCTCCGCCTCCACGTCCGCCGCGACCGTCAGCAGCAGGGGCGTCGTGTCGGCGGCCAGTTCGCCCTGGATGCCGGCCATCAGCCGCATGAAGAACGGTTCGAGGCCCAGCGTGTGCGCCGGCCGGCCGATCACCAGGCCGAACGCCCAGGCAGGCCCGGCCGGCGGCCGCCCCAGCTCGTCGGCGACGGCGAGCACCCGCCGCCGTACCGCGTCCGGCACGCCCGGCCGCCCGTGCAGGACGAGCGAGACGACCGCCCGCGTCACGCCGGCGCGGCGCGCGATCTCGTGCACGGCGGGACGTGACGCGCGGGGGGAGCCGGCGGCGTCCGGGGGGCGAACGGGACACGTGGTGCTTTTCACGGGCGGAACCTCCGGCCTCCGGTCCGCGGCGCGCCGGGACCCGACCCGTCCCGACCCCGCGGAGTGATCCGTCGCATGATCGGACAGAACGTGCCGCGGCGCCATGACGCCCCGCCCCGGCCGCCGGGCGCCCGTCCGGCCCGGGGGCGCGTAGGGCAGAATCGACCCGATGAGTACCTACCGTGAGCGAGTGAACCGCCGGACGGCCCGTGCGACGGTCCGCAGCGCCGCCGCCGCCCGCGAGCGACGCTCACACCTGTCGGCGCCCCGCGTGCCGACCGTCGGCATCGACATCGGCGGCACCAAGGTGATGGCCGGCGTCGTGGACCCGGACGGCGTCGTCCTGGAGCGCGTGCGCGCCGAGACGCCCGACAAGTCCAAGAGCCCCAAGGTCGTCGAGGACACCATCGCCGAACTCGTCCTCGACCTCTCCGACCGGCACGACGTGCACGCCGTCGGCATCGGCGCCGCCGGCTGGGTGGACACCGACCGGTCCACCGTCCTGTTCGCGCCGCACCTCGCCTGGCGCAACGAGCCGCTGCGTGACGCGCTCGCCGCCCGCCTCGCCGTCCCCATCATGGTCGACAACGACGCGAACACCGCCGTGTGGGGCGAGTGGCGCTTCGGCGCGGGCCGGGGCGCCGACCACCTCGTCATGATCACCCTCGGCACCGGCATCGGCGGCGCCATACTGGAGGGCGGCCGGGTCAAGCGCGGCGCGTACGGGGTGGCCGGCGAGTTCGGCCACATGCAGGTCGTCCCCGGCGGGCACCGCTGCCCCTGCGGCAACCGCGGCTGCTGGGAGCAGTACAGCTCGGGCAACGCGCTGGTCCGCGAGGCCAGGGAGCTCGCGGCGGCCGAGTCGCCCGTCGCCCACCACATCCTGGATCGCGTCGGCGGCCGTGTCGGGGACATCACCGGCCCCCTCATCAGCGAACTGGCCCGCGAAGGCGACGCCATGTGCGTCGAGCTGCTCGAGGACGTCGGCCGCTGGCTCGGCGTCGGCATCGCGAACCTCGCCGCCGCCCTCGACCCGGCCAGGTTCGTCATCGGCGGCGGCGTCAGCGACGCGGACGACCTCCTGATCGGCCCGGCGCGCGACGCGTTCCGCCGCCAGCTCACCGGCCGCGGCTACCGGCCGGAGGCCACCATCGTCCGCGCCGAACTCGGGACCGACGCCGGCATGGTCGGCGCGGCCGACCTGGCGCGTCTGGTCGCCCGCCGCTTCCGCCGCGCGAACCGCCGCCGCGCCGGCCGCGTGCACCGCGCGACGTTCGACCTGTGGCTGCCGTCGAGGAGCAGGACGGCCGGCCGATGACCACGCACTCCACGGCACCGGCTGCGCCCCAGCGCCCCCCGCACCGCCCGCGCCACCGCTGGCTGGCCCTCGTCGTCGTCGCGCTCCTGATCGCGATCCCCGCCGGCTACCTCGCGCTGTCCGCCTACCAGAGCCGCGACAGCGGCGAGGACAAGGCCCGCACGGCGTCGGCGCAGGCGCTGATCTACGAGTGGCCGAGCAAGGTGCAGCGCCGCATCTACGACGTCCCGATCCCCGCCGGCTCGGCGTACGTCGGCTACTACGAGACGAACTCGTGGGACGTCAGCAAGCTGTACGTCGAGTTCCGCTGCTCCCCGGGCCAGTTGAGCGGCTTCCTGCACGAACTCGGCATCGACCCCTCCGATCTGCGCGAGGGCCGGGTGAGCGTGAGCGACGCCGACGCGGACATCGTGGGCTGGTCCTTCGACGAACCCGACCGCACGTACACGAGCGCCACGGTGCAGCAGTCCGACGCGGAACCGGAGGTCGCCGTCACGGTGGACACGACGAGCGAGGAACGCCCCCGCGTCTACGTGACCTCGACGGCCCACCTCTGACCGAGGACGGCCGGACCGCGACGGGGATCAGCCGTCCTTCGACGGAGGTGGCATCGGCGGGAGACAGGCTTCGACGGCTCCAGGCTGGCGGAGGAGCGGGGCAGTTGTTACGTAGCACTCGGACGCCCGGCGCATGCCGAGGAGGCGCTGACGACGGCGATGGCGAAGCCCCTGTCGTCGCGACGCAAGGGCGGAGTGTTGATCGATCTCGCTTCCTGCGGTGTCCAGCGTGACGATGCCGATCAGGTCATCGGCCACGTGCGCGAGGCGATGGAACTGGCTCGTGCGACGCGGTCCGGCTACCTCGCCCGCAAGATCGCCGCTTTCGCCGGGACTCTCGGCCCGTTGCTGTCGGACAGCCGCGTTGCCGCGCTGAATGCAGAAATCGCCGATATGTCGGCAGTCGAATGATCTCCGGGAGGACGAAATGACCCTTGGTACCGGGCGTGTGTTCCGTGAGGCGTGGATCGCGGGGGTGCGGAGACACTTCCCGGGTGAGCCCAAGGCCGGCTATGTCGCGCCGTGGGAGGAGACGCCGGAGTGGGAGCGGGAGGCTGCCGCGGCCGTGGAAGGGCAGGTGTGTGACTTCGTCGCCGTGAGCGGTGGAAGCGCGGCCAAGTTGACGCGGGAGCAGCGGGGGCGGTTCGTCGCGCTGTGCTGGATCGCCCAGATCCACCGGCACTTCGATGCACCGAAGCCGGGTTACGTCGCGGATTGGGACGCTCTTCCCGAGTGGCAGCGGGAGACGGACGCGGACATCTTCGATGCCGTCGAGCGGGCCGCCGCGGTGTGAGCCTGCCGCGCGCCGTGCCCGTCCGTTCCGTCTTGTCGCCGTGACGTCGTCGCCCCCGTGCCCTCCCCGGGCGTGGGGGCGACGTGCGTCCTGACTCGGGTCCCCGACGCCGAAGTGGAGGCTTCGCTGCTGTGACCGTTGTCGTACGGAGCGGAGTTCGGAGGGGGCGGGCGTCGCGGTCGTTCGTTTGTGCGGTACTTTCCGGTCCGATCTTGCGTATCGGCCGAGGGGGACACCGTGGGACGTGCTGCGGACTGGAGTCCGGTCGGTATGGATTCCGATCCGACTCCGGGGGATCCGGACGAGGTCCGGACGCTTGCGGATGATTTGCAGACGTTTGCCGACGGTGTCGGTGAGGCGCTGGGGAAGATCCGGGGGCTTGCCGGGGATCGTGCGGTGCAGGACTGGTCGGGGTTGTCGGCTGATGCGTTCCGGGACGAGTTCGACGGTGTTCCGGAGAATCTGACGAAGCTGCAGGACTCGTACGACTTGTGCGCGCAGGCGTTGCAGACGTATTGGCCGAAGTTGGAGACGGCGCAGGGGGATGCGGATCGGGCGCTGGAGCGTGCGATCGCGGCGCAGGCTGACCTGACGGCGGCGCAGAGCGCTTTGGGGGATGCGCAGGATTGGGTGTCGCGTGCGGGGGATGAGGCGGATCGTCTGGAGCGTGAGGGGGAGGGTGCGGAGCCGCCGGACGATGCGGAGGTGCGTGCTGCGACGCGTGATCGGCAGGCGGCGCAGCAGGCGCAGGAGTCGGCTCAGGGGCGGGTGGACGATGCGCAGGGCCGTCTCGATGCCGCCCGGCAGTTGGCGGAGCAGGCGCGGGAGATGCGGGAGGACGCTGCCCGCGAGGCCGCTCGTGACATCGACGAGGCGTCCGACGCCGGTATCCAGAACCGCAAGTGGTGGGAAGACGCGATCCACTGGGTGACGGAGAACTGGGACACGATCGTCGATGTCTGCAAAGCCGTCGTCGCGGTCCTCGGCATCGTCGTCATGATCATCGGCGGGCCGTTGGCCTGGGTGGTGCTCGCCGCAGCCCTCGTCGTCCTCGCCGACACATTGATCAAATACGCCCGAGGAGAAGCCGGTCTCCTCGACGTCGCGTTCGCCGCACTCGACTGCATCCCCGGCATGAAGGGCCTCACCACCCTCGGCGGCCTCGCCCGCGGCCTCAAGGGCGGCCTCGCCGCCGCCCGCACCGGCATGCGCGGCCTCCGCCAGGGCGCCCTCGGCCTCGGCCGCACCGTCAGGACCCGGGCACGTTCCACCCGGAGCCTCGCGACCCGCGGTGACCCCATCGACATGGCCACCGGCGAGGTCGTCATCTCCGCCACGGACGTGTCACTCGCGGGCGTCCTCCCCCTCGTCCTGGCCCGCCACCACCGCAGCGGCCTGCGCGGCGGTACGTGGTTCGGCCCGTCCTGGACCTCGACGCTCGACCAGCGCCTCGTCCTCGAACCGGACGGCCTGCGCCTCCACACCGACGACGGCATGATCCTCTCCTACCCCCGCCCCGTCGCGGGGGAGCCGGTCCTGCCCGTCGAAGGGCCGCGCGCGCCGCTGACCTGGGACGGGGTTCCCGGCGGCACGATCACCGTCGCCCTGCGCGGCGCCGGGCACACGCTCCACTTCGCCCCCGTGCCGGGCCGCCCCGGAGCCGACCTCCCCCTCACCGCGATGACGGACCGCAACGGCAACCGCGTGAGCGTCGAGTACGACGAGGCCGGCGCCCCGTCCGCCGTCCGCGACGACGCGGACCGGCACATCGGTGTCACCACCGACGCCGGCCGCGTGACCGAACTGCGGCTGCTGAGCCACCCCGAGCACCCCCTGATCCGGCGCTTCGCCTACGACGGGCGCGGCAACCTCGCCGCTGTCCACGACGCCGACGACCGCCCCCTCACGTACGTGTACGACGACCGGCGGCGCGTCACCGGGTGGACCGACCGCGAAGGCCGCTGGTTCCGCTACACGTTCGACCGCCGGGGCCGCTGCGTCGCCACCGACGGCACGGGCGGCGCACTGGCGTCACGCATCGCCTACACGGACGACGGCAGCACCACCACGTACACGGACGCGCTCGGCCACAGCACCGTCTACCGGTTCAACGACGCCCGCCAACTGCTGTCCGAGACCACCGCGCTCGGCCACACCACGCATCGCACGTGGGACCGCTACGACCGCCTCCTCACGGTCACCGACCCCCTCGGCCGCACCACGACGTACGAGCGTGACGACAACGGCGACGTGACCGCCGAACTGCACCCCGACGGCGGCACGACCCGCTTCACGCGTGACACGCACGGCCGGTGGACGGAGGCCGTCGCCCGCGACGGGTCGCGCGTCCTGCGGGAGTTCGACGAGCGGGGGAACCTCGTCGCCGTCACCGACCCGGCCGGCGCGACGACCCGCCACACCTACGACGACCGGGGCCACCTCCTCACCACCACGTCCCCGCTCGGCAACACGACCCGCGTCCGCACCGACGCCGCGGGCCTGCCCGCCGAGGTCACCGACCCGCTCGGCGGCACGACGGTCACGACGTTCGACGCGTACGGCCGGCCCGTCGCCGCGACCGGACCGGCCGGCGGCCCGGTCGGCGTCGAGCGCACCCCCGACGGTCTGCCGCTCGTCCGCACCGACGGGCAGGGCGGAGCGCGCCGCTTCACGTACGACGCCGAGGGCAATCGGCTCACCCGCACCGACGAGGCCGGGCGGACGACGACGTTCACCTACGGCCCGTTCGGCCTGCCCGCCACGCAGACGCGGGCGGACGGCTCGCGGTACACGTTCGAGCGGGACGGCGAGCTGCGTCTCACACGGGTGACGAACGCCGCCGGCCTCACCTGGGAGTACGTCCGGGACGCCGACGGCCGCCTGCTCTCCGAGACGGACTTCGACGGCCGCACCGTGACCTACGCGCACGACGCCGCCGGCCGTCTCGTCGGCCGCACGGACGCCCTCGGCCGCACGACGACGTTCCGCCACGACGAGCGCGACGCCGTGTCCGCCGTCGAGACGGACGGCGTGCGCACCGAGTTCACGCGCGACGCCGGGGGCCGCATCGTCCGCGCGACCGGCGCCGACGCCGAGGTGACCCTCATCTACGACGCCGCGGGCCGCGTGCTGAGCGAGACGTGCGACGGGCGGACCGTCACCCACACGTACGACGCCCTGGGCAGGCGGCTCAGCACCACCACGCCGACCGGGCACCGCATCACGCACACCTACGACGCGGCCGGCCGCCGCGCCTCCCTGACCAGCGGCGGATGCGCCATCACCTTCGAACGGGACGCCGCCGGGCGGGAGGTGCGCCGCCTCCTCGGGCAGGATGTGGCGCTGGCCAGGGAACTCGACGCGACCGGCCGTACGGCGGGCCTCGCGCTGACCACCCGGGGCCGCGTCACGCTGCGGCGCGGCTGGCGGCGCAACGCCGCGCACCACCCGGTCGCCCTGGGCGGGGCGGACGGGACGACCGGCTTCGCCCTCGACGAGCGGCACCGCGTCACCGACGTCCACGCCGACGGGTGGAGCGAGCGGTACGCCTACGACGCGGACGGCAACCTCACCTCGGCCCACGGCACGGCCCACCCCGACACGGACGGAGACCGCGCGCACTCCGGCACCCGCGTCACCCGTGCCGGCCGGACGCGGTACACGTACGACGCGGCCGGGCGGACCGTCCGGCGGCAGGTGAAACGTCTCTCCGGCGGCTTGGACACGTGGGAGTACGAGTGGGACGCCGCCGACCGGCTGACCGCCGTGACGACGCCGGACGGGGCGCGCTGGCGCTACCGCCACGACCCGTTCGGCCGCCGCGTCGCGAAGGAACGTCTCGCGCCGGACGGCGCGACCGTCGTGGAACGCACGGACTTCACCTGGTCGGGCACGGTCCTGCTGGAGCAGACGACGACGGCGGACGGCGGTGCCACGACGGTCACCTGGGCGTGCGCGGGACGGACCCCCGTGGCCCAGACGGAGACCCGCTCCCGCGGCGCGGCCACCGCCACCGCCGACGACACCGACGTGCGGTTCCTCGCCATCGTCACCGACCTGGTCGGGACGCCCACCGAGCTGGTGGACGAGTCCGGCGCCGTCGTCTGGCAGTCACGCCCCACGCTGTGGGGCACGGCCCGCCCCGCGCCCGGCGCCACGGCCGACACGCCGCTGCGGTTTCCCGGCCAGTACGCCGACCCGGAGACGGGCTGGCACTACAACCTGCACCGTCACTACGACCCGGCCACCGGCCGCTACACGAGCCCCGACCCGCTCGGCCTGGCCCCGGCGCCGAGCCCCGTCGCGTACGTCGCGCACCCGCACACGGCCGCAGACCCGCTGGGTCTCGACCCGGAGTACTTCGACGCCTTCTCCGGCGACTTCCAGTCCGCCGATCACTTCGGCCCGCTCCCTGGGCGTTCGGACGGTGAGACCGTGTTCAGCGGCCACGGCGGGATCGGCCGTCACGACGACCTGACGTTCGAGGTTCCCGAAGGCACCGACATCGCCGTGTACTGCGACCACGGCGAGGGCATCTCCACCGAACTCGGCAACGACATAGAGCTCGGCTCGGCCACGCCGAGCGACACCTACCGGGCCGGGCAGATGATGCCCGACTACGTCCTCGAACCGCCGCGCGGCCTGTTCGTCATGGGCGACGCCCGCACCGTCACCGAACCGACCCGTCTCAGCGAACTGCTCCAGCCCAACATGGGCCGCGTCCACTGGGCGGCCTGCCGCACCGTGGCCGACGAATGACCCGCGGCGCCTACAGCTGTTCCTCGGCGAGGCGCCGCGCGGCGCGTTCCAGCAGCGGCCCCGCCTCGGCCATGCAGCGCTCGGGGTCCGGTTCCAGCGCGGTCAGCGGGTACGCTGCCGCGATGCCTGTGCCGCGCAGCGCGTCCCCGTCGATCGCGAGCCGCCCGCACACCGCCACGACCGGCTTCCCGGCCGCCCGCGCCGCCGCCGCGACGCCGGCCGGGGCCTTCCCGTGCAGCGTCTGCGTGTCGAGGGACCCCTCGCCGGTGACGACCAGGTCGGCGCCGGCGAGCGCCGCCTCGAAGCCCAGCACGTCGAGCAGCACCTCGATGCCCGGCCGGAAGGCGGCACCGAGACCCACCAGCGCCCCGTACCCGATGCCCCCGGCGGCGCCCGCGCCCGGCGCCCGCGCGAGGTCGGCGGCGCGCGCCCCCTCCGTGCGCTCCAGGATGCGCGCGAGGGTGCCGAGCGCCGCGTCGAGGGCGGCCACGTCGTCCGCCCCGGCGCCCTTCTGCGGGCCGTAGACGGCGGCCGCGCCCGTGGGGCCGGTCAGCGGGTTGTCCACGTCGCTGGCGAGGACGACGGCGGTGTCCTTCAGCCGCGCGTCGAGGCCGGACAGGTCGGCGGTGGCCAGGTCCCGCAGGGCGCCGCCGCCGTGCGGGAGCGGGTCGCCGTCGGCGTCGAGGAACCGCGCGCCGAGCGCGGTCAGCATGCCGGCGCCGCCGTCGGTCGTCGCCGAGCCGCCGACACCGAGCACGATGGTGCGGGCACCGGCGTCCAGGGCCGCCGTGATCAGCTCGCCGGTGCCGAACGTCGTCGCCGTGAGCGGGGCGAACGTGCCGGGCGGCAGCAGCACGAGGCCCGACGCCTGCGCCATCTCCACGACCGCCACGTCGCCGCGCAGCGCGAACACCGCGCGGACGGGGGCACCCAGCGGGTCGGTGACCTCGGCCTCGTGCGGCTCGAAACCGGCCGCGACCGCCGCGTCCACCGTGCCGTCGCCGCCGTCCGCGACGGGGAGGGCGGTGATCCGGGCGCCGGGCCGCGCCGCCAGGATGCCGGCGGCCGTGTGCTCGGCGACCTCGGCCGCCGTCAGCGAGCCCTTGAACTTGTCGGCCGCGATCAGTACCCGCGGGGCAGCGGTCGCCCCGTCCGTCAGCCTGTCCGTCATCGTCGCCCCTGTGGTGGTCGTTCCGGGTGGCCGCCGCCGGGAGGCCGCGCGCCGGTGGCGACCTTATCCGGCGACCCACGGCGGGCGGCAGGACGGGCCGGGGCTCAGCCCCGGCGGGTGCTCAGGCCGAGGCGCCGCCACACGGCCTTCGCCGCGTTGTGCCCGGACATGCCGTGCACGCCGGGGCCCGGCCAGGCCGCCGACGAGCAGATGAAGACGGCCGGGTGCGGCGTCGCGTACGGGTTGAACGCGACGCGGGGCCGGAACATCGTCTGCAGCCCCCGGAACGCGCCGGTCGCGATGTCGCCGCCGACGTAGTTCGCGTTCCGCCGGGCCAGGTCCGCCGGGCCGGCCACCGCGCGCGCCAGCACGAGGTCACGGAAGCCGGGCGCGAACCGCTCCAATTGCCGTTCCACCGCGTCCGTGAGGTCGCCCTCCCAGCCGTTCGGCACGTGCCCGTAGACCCAGAACACGTGCTTGCCCTCCGGCGCGCGCCCCGGATCGACCAGCGTCGGCTGCGTCGTGATCAGGAACGGCCGCACCGGGGCACGGTCGGTCGTGGCGGCGGCCTTGAGGGCGACCGCGATCTCCCGGCTCGACGCGCCCACGTGCACCGTCGTGGCGCGCCGCGCCTCGGGCGCCGTCCAGGGCACGGGGCCGTCGAGCGCGTAGTCGATCTTGAAGACGGAGGCGCCGTACCGGTACCCGGCGTACGCGCCGCCCAGGCCCGCGATCCGCGCCAGCGCCGTCGGCGAGGTGTCGAAGACGTACGCGCGCGCGGGCGGCAGCTCGTCGAGACGCCGCACCTCGAACCCCGTGTGCACCGTCCCGCCGAGGTCGGCGAGGTAGGCGGCGAGCGCGTCCGAGATGGACTGCGACCCGCCGCGGGCCACCGGCCACCCGCGCGCGTGCGCCGCCAGCGCGAACACCAGCGCCATGCCGGCCGTCATCGGGGTCCCCACCGGCGCGATGGCGTGCCCGCCGAGACCGGCGAACAGCGCGCGCGCCCGGTCGTCCCTGAACCGCCGCATCAGCCCGGCCACCGGCTGGACGCCGACGAGCCCGAGGCGCGCCAGCGTCAGCGGGTCGCGCGGCACGCCGTCCCACGGCACCTTGAGGAAGTCCCCGGCGAGGGTGTCCCACCGGCCCTCGAACGGCGCGACGAGCCGCCGGTACGTGCCCGCGTCGCGCGGCCCGAGCGACGCGGCGGTCTCGGCGGCCGACCGCGCCAGCACCACGGCCGTGCCGTCGTCCATCGGCTGCGCCATCGCCAGCTCGCCGTGCAGCCAGGTCAGCCCGTACCGCTCCAGCGGCATCGCCGCGAACGCGGGCGACCCGGCGCCCATCGGGTGCGCGGCGGAGCACGGGTCGTGCCGGAAGCCGGGCAGCGTCAGCTCCTCGGTGCGCGCGCCGCCGCCGACCGTCTCCATGGCCTCGAAGACCTCGACGGACATGCCGCGGCGGGCCAGTTCGACAGCCGCGGTCAGCCCGTTCGGGCCGGCTCCCACCACCACCGCGTCACGCATGGACGGCACCCCAACGCTCCCCTCACCGCGAACAAGGACCACCGAGGATACGCCCGCGAGGTGACGGGCGGACGCCGCGTCAGGCGCCCGGTGCGAGAGTCTCCCGCGCGGAGCGCAGGAAGTCGGCGACGAGCGGGTTCCGGTCACCGGCGCGGGTGGCGACGACGACCTGGCAGGGCTCGATCCCCTCGATCGGCACGGTCGTGAGGTCGTCCCGGAGCGTCAGGCGCCGGTCGCCCGCGGGCACGACGGCGATCGCCCGTCCGTCGGCGACGACCTCCAGTTTGTCCTCGAACGTGTCCACGAGCAGGGGGCCGAGCGGGGCACGGCCGCCGTCCGGCCGGGGTTCGAGCCGCCAGAACCCGTTCCACACGGCGGCCATCCCGGCGCAGGCCACGAGGGGAGCGTCACCGAAGTCGCCCGGCGTGACCGACTCCCGGCCCGCCAGGGGGTGGTCGGCCGGTACGAGGAGCACCCTGGGCTCGTCGTACAGGACGGTCGTCTCCAGCCCGTCGTCCGGGATGGGGAGCGGCGTGCGGATGAGGAGGACGTCGACCCGGCGGTCGGGCAGGGCGCCGGCCTCGTCCCAGTCGAGGTGGCGGGTGCGGACGTGGGCTCCGGGGTGACGGCGGCGCAGGTCCCGCACGGCGGGGCTGACCACCAGGTCCTCGACGTACCCGACGGTGATGGCGCGGGACGGCGCGGCGGCGCGGGCGGCGAGCGCGGCCTGACGGGCGGTGCCGAGGAGTGCCTGCGCCTGCGGGAGGAACGCCGCGCCGGCCGGCGTGAGGCGGCTGCCCTGGGGCGTCCGGTCGAGGAGGCGCACGCCGAGCACGTCCTCCAGGCGCTGGATCTGGCGGCTCAGGGACGGCTGGGCGAGGTGCAGCGCGGCGGCGGCGCGGCCGAAGTTGAGGTGTTCGGCGACGACCGTGAAGTACCGGACCAGCCGCAGGTCGAGGTCCACGGCCGCGTCGGCCATCGGGGGGTGCGGGGCGGAGACGGACACGACTCCAGCGTAACCGTCATGCGCGAACGGTATGGCGGGGTGCGAAACAGGTCTTGGACACCTTTTCCGTACTGGAGTTGACTCGGAGATGTCGCCACGCACGGTGACCCGCCGGGCCGCACCGGCGGTCGTTCCCGAGGGACGGAGAGGGTTCCGACATGAGTGCCTACGAGGGCAAGAACATAGTGATCACGGGCGGGAGCAGCGGTTTCGGTCTCACCACCGCCCAGTTGTTCGCCGACGGTGGCGCACGCGTCCTGGTCACCGGACGTGACCAGGAGGCGCTGGATGCCGCGCGCGGGCGGCTCGGTGACCGCGCGGTGGCGGTGCGCAGCGATGCCGGTTCGCTGGCCGACATCGAGGCGCTGGCCGACCGGGTGAAGACGGAGTTCGGGACGGTCGACGCCCTGTTCGTCAACGCGGGTGTCAACGGCTTCGCGCCGTTCGAGGCCACGACCGAGGAGATGTTCGACCAGCTCCTCGCCATCAACACCAAGGGCGCGTACTTCACGGTGCAGAAGCTCGCCCCGCTGCTCGCCGAGGGCAGCGGCGTGGTGCTCACCACGTCCGTCGCCAACGTCCTGGGGCTCCCGGCGCTCAGCGCGTACGCGGCCAGCAAGGCGGCCCTGCGCTCGATGACCCGCGGCATGGCCCGTGAACTGCTGCCGCGCGGCATCCGTGTCAACGCGGTCAGTCCCGGCCCGATCGACTCCGGGATCCTGGAGAAGTCGATGCCGGCCGAGGCCGCGGCCGAGACGAAGGCGGGCATGGCCGCGGAGAACCCCATGCGGCGCCTGGGCGGGACGGACGAGATCGCGCGGGCGGTCGCGTTCCTGGCCTTCGACGCCACCTTCACGACCGGCGCCGAACTCCCCGTGGACGGCGGCGGCTCCCAGCTCTGACGCGCACCGCGCGGCCGGTTATGCTCGCCGCGACGGCCGGGAGACCGCGGTGGACGGTACGGGCGCGCTCAGGGGGAGCCATGAAGACGGATGCGCAGTGGTACGTGCTCGTCGAGGCGGACGGCGGCTGGGGCACCGAGTCGGAATGGGTGCTGGCGGAGAAGCACCGTGTCGAGGGCAACCGGGAGGCGGCGCTGTCCCGCGCGGAGGAGATCTGCAGGACTCACCCCGTGCTCTGGGATCTTGAGGAGAGCGGACGGGCCGTCTTCCAGACCTCCGAGTCGAGCTGGCTGGTGGAGGTGACGCACGAGACGTGGAATGAGCACCTGGGCCGTCCTTCCACACTGACGGAGCACTTCCGGGTCACGGTCGGGCTTCTCGTCCACACCAGGGAGACCCCACCCGCCGCGCCGCCCGGCAAGAAGCCAGGCGTGCTGCGCCGTGCCTTCGGCGGCGAGCGGTAGCGGGTCCGGGCCGTTCACCGAGCGGCACGGTTGGTCCGATCCGTCGTGCGGGCGGAGTCCCCGGCCGGGCGGTAGTTCCCCACGGTGGCGGCGAGCCGTTCGAACCGCACGTTGCCGGTGGGGAACGGGCGGCTCAGCGCGCAGCCGTGGAGGTCGCCGTTCGGGTCGATGGTGGCGTGGTCGTAGTAGCAGCGTGAGCAGAGCCGCTGGACGGCGGCGCGGCTCGCCCGCCGGGGCCGCTCGACGCGCAGGTCGGTGACGCCGAGCGCGGTGAGTTCGGCGACGGCCCCGGCGATCCGCTGCTCCTCCGACGTCCTGACCAGGGTGACGCGGAGCGGGACGCCGAGGTCGAGCGCTCTGACGATGGTGGCCAAGGCGCGTCCGTGGCTGCCGGGTTCGCGGGTGATGCCGTCGTGCTCGGCCGGGTCGTCGCTGTAGTAGGTGAGGGAGAGACGCGCGCCGTCGATCGCCAGCCAGTGCCAGAGGTGGGGCGGCACGTTGGCGCGGACGGTGTGGACCTCGGCGGTGAGGCCGAGACGGAGGGCGTGCCGGAGGAGCGGGACCAGGTCGGGGGAGTGGGCTGGATCGTCGCCGCCGAACCGGACTTCGGGGATGCCGAGCACCGTCATGTCGTCCACGGCGGCCGTCCAGTCGGCGAGCGTCATGAGACCGGAACGGGCGTCACGGCCGGAGGCGAAGCACGGACGGCCCGTCAGCAGGAGTTCGACGCGGGGGATGCCGGGGGTCATGACGCTCGTCTCCGGGGGGCGGGGGCGGCCCCGGACCTGCCGGGGCCGACGGGGTGGGAACGCGGGGGTGTCACAGGTCGTACCGGTCCCCGAGGTGGGCGCGGATCTCCGCGTCGAGCCGCTCCCACTCCTCGAAAAGTTTCGCGAGGGCCGACGATTCGGCCTCCGGGGGCGGATCGGTGGGGAGTTCCGGCTCGGACTGCGGTCCGTCGGTGACGGTCATGGGCACCTGCCTTCTGTGCAGCACTGATGGCCACGTCGCGTAGTGCCTGCGGCGCTGCGCGTCATGTGCCGATAGTGGGGCGTGACGGGTCGCTTAGGCAAGTGTGCCTAGGCGATCGGTGTCGCAGGTTGACGTTTGGCATATGCCGCCGTTGTGACGGGTGTTGGCGGAGCGGCATCATGACGCACATGGCTCAAGCGGACATGCCCACCATGCGCAGCCGGCGGCTGGGCGGCGAACTGCGCCGTCTCCGGCTGGAGGCGGGGCTGAAGGTTCAGGACGCCGCGATCGCACTCGAATGCGGCCACCCGAAGATCTCGCAGATCGAGACCGGGAAACGCGGCATAAGGCAACTCGATCTGACGACGCTGCTCAAGCTGTACGGCGTCGAGGACGAGACACTGCGGCTCAGCCTCAAGAAACTGGCACGGGAGATCCACCGAGTGGACTGGTGGACCAAGGCCGGCCCGCTGCTGCACGACGAGCTGAAGGATTACCTGACGCTCGAGACGGACTCCGAACTGGTCCGTACCTACGAGACCATGGTCGTGCCAGGTCTCCTGCAGACGGAGGCGTACGCGCGGCAGATCATCGCGCCCGTTTCACCCGCCAGTGCGGACGCTCTCGTGGACACCAGGATGAAACGGAAGGTCCTACTGGATAACCGATCCCTCATCCTGCGCGCAGTGATCGATGTGCCAGCGCTGCACCGGATTCCAGGGGGCGATGCCACGGCGAGAGATCAGCTTAGGCATCTGTGCGACATGGCAGCGCGTCCTAACGTGACGGTCCAGGTCCTCCCGCTGGCCGCATCACTGCCGATTGACGAACTTCCACCGTTCACTGTGTTCTCACTGCGAGGTGAACCGAAGGCGTCGGTCGTGTGGTTGGAGCACCTGAGCGGAGCTACGCTGTTGGAACAGCAGCCGGACGTGTCACGCTACGGCCAGGCGTGGGACGAGCTGACCGCCTCCGCTCTGTCCCCGGCTGATTCGGTGAAGTACGTCCGCGATTTGCTCGACAAGGAACGATGACATGACTCCCACCGCCCGTGACTCCAAGGGCGCCGTTTGGCATACGAGCACGTACAGCAACAACGGCAGCGGTTGCATCGAGCGGGGTCGGCTCGGCGGTGGGCGTCAGGGTGTGCGGGACACGAAGGACCGGGCTCGGGGTGTGCTGACCTTCGAAGCCCCGGCGTGGGCGAGCTTCGTCGCCGCCGCGCAGCGCGGAGATCTCACGCGCTGACCGACGCCGCCGGCGACCGACACGGCCGCGCCGCCGCATCGACCGATGCGGCGGCGCGGCCGGACAGGATCAGGCCGTCCAGGTGGCGACGTCGTGGTAGGCCCGGCCGCCGTCCTTCGCCAGGAAGACCGTGAACTCGTACTGGTGGCCCTCCGTCATGTCGAACGGGTAGCCCTGGGAGGCCCGGCGCTCGGCGCAGTTGCCGTTGCCACCGACCTGGAACGTGTAGGAGTTGTCCCAGGCCACCTTGCGGATGATCTGGACCCCCACGGCCCAGCCGTCCGCCTCGATGTCGCAGATCCGGACGATGTCGCCGTACGCCTCGAACTGGAGCCTGCCGCCCGGGTCCCCGTCATCCGTGTGCAGCGTGTGGTCCCAGGTGATCGCCTGCGCGGACGGCGAGGCGAGGACCGGGGTCACGGCCGCCACAAGGGCGACGACCCCAGCGCGGAGGGCCGTCTTGCGCGAGAACTTCCACATGTGTTCGCTTCTCCAGCTTCTGGTCGGCAGACGCGACCCGGCGGATCGCGTGGGACGGGAGCCTAGAGAGATCGTTCGCACGAAGGAACGGTTCGCGCACGCCGTCGGCAAAATTTGAGGTACATCAAGAATTCACCTGCTGTTCAAGCAGGTTGAGTTCTCAACCACGGCGAATCGCGAAGGCGCGCGGCGGTCAGGCGTCGTTGCCGGCCAGGAGCAGGGAACGCACCCGCCGCAGCGTCCCCTCGTCGCGGGCGACGGCGAACGGCAGGGCGTTCCCACCCGACGGGCGGAACGTCCCGCCGTCCAGCGTGCGGTGCGTGCCGCCGGCCTCCGACACCAGCAGCAGACCGGCCGTGTGGTCCCACGCGAACTGCCAGTCGAACGCCAGGGCGTCCACCCGCCCGGCCGCCACGGCGAGGTACTCGAGCCCGGCCGCCCCGCACGCGCGCTGCGCCAGGCCGTCCGTCCACAGCGCCGACAGCGCCCGCTTCTGCTCGTCGGTGGTGAAGTCCGGGTGCGAACACGCCACCTCCAGGACCTTGCCCGGCTCGGGCGAACCCGCCCGCAGCGGCTCACCGTCCAGCCACGCGCCCTCACCGCGCCGCGCGTGGGCGAGCTGCCCGGTCACCGGGGCCAGCGTCCACGACGCGATCACCTCGTCCCGCACGACCAGGGAGACGAGCGTCGCGAAGCCGGCCTCGCCCCGTACGAACTGGCGCGTGCCGTCCACGGGATCGACGACCCACACGGGCGCGTCCCCGCCCAGCGCGGCGTACCGCCTCGGGTCGTCGGACACGGCCTCCTCGCCGACGACGACCGAGCCGGGCAGCAGCGCCGTCAGGTCGCGGGTGAGCCGCCGCTCCGCGTCCCGGTCGGCGACCGTCACGGGATCGTGCGGCCCGCTCTTGGTCGCCACCTCGTCGTCGGCCAGCCGCCGCCAGCGCGGCATGATCTCCGCCTCGGCAGCCGTGCGCACGGCCTCCTCGACTCGTTCCAGCAGCTTGTCATCGACCATGCCTCTATCGAAACACGCTGCTCAGCGCCACAACCGCCACCCCCACCCACGGGATGCCGGCGCCGGCCTGCGCCCGGTGGGATAGGCTCGCGGTCATGAAAACCGGGACGGCATCGCGCCACACACGGATCGGTGACCCGGTGCTCTTCTGAGCGCCGTACGGGCCGCTGACGGTCCGCTGTCCGATCGGGAAGTCCGCGCCGCCGCGCGTGCCCCGCCCCCGTCGTGTTGAACACAAGCTCGACACATCGACCACGACGGGAGAGCCCATGCTCACCAAGACCTTGCACATCCCCACCGCAGACGGCCAGGCCGACGCGTTCGCCGTCGTCCCCGACCGAGGCGGGCGGCACCCGGGCGTGCTGATGTACGCGGACGGTTTCGGTATCCGGCCCGTGCTGCGGGAGATGGCCCGCGAACTGGCCGGGCACGGGTACTACGTGCTCGTCCCCAACCTCTTCCACCGGCACGGTCCGGTGCCGGTGCTCGAACTTCCCGAGCACATCGGAGAAGACGTCAGGCCCGCGCTCATGGCCCAGGTGATGCCCCTGATCGAGGCGCACACCACCGAACGGGTCCTGAGCGACGCCGACGCCTACCTCGAATTCCTCACCACTCGGCCCGAGGTCGCCACCGGACCGGTCGCGGTGACCGGATACTGCATAGGCGGCCTTTACGCGATGCGGACCGCCGCGGCCCACCCCGGCAAGGTGGCCGCCCTCGCCGCTTTCCACGCCCCCGTGAGCGCGGACGGCCCGGACGCCTTCGCCGCGATCACCGCCCAGGTCCACTTCGGCCACGCCGAGAGCGACCTCACACCCGAAGCCTTCGGCCAACTCAACCGGGCCTTGGCCGCCGCGAAGATCGACCACACGTCCGAGATTTACCCCGGCACCGTCCACGGGTTCACCATGGCGGACACCGACGCCTTCGACCCCGCCGGCCTGCGGCGCCACTGGGAGCGACTGCTTCCCCTTCTCGACCGCACACTGATCGGGAACAACTGACCGAGCGGGCGGATCGGGCTTGCCCGACCGGCGGTGGAGCGGTGGCCGCCCCGCTCCACCGCCGGTCGGACCCCGGGCGCGTCGTCAGCCGTCGATCACCTCGGTGTTCTGGCAGGCGACCAGACGCCACCGGCCGTTCTCCTTAGCCATCACGTACATGGGCGTCCCCGGGTTGCCGTCCGGCTCGCCGGACGAGGTCCAGTACTGTGCCCGGACCTTGACGGCGGCGACGTCCGGGCGGATGAACAGGACGTACTCGACCTCGTACGTCACCGTGCCGTCCGTCATCGCCCCCGGCAGCACCCGGTGCGTGAACTCCGAGATCGCCGCGCGGCCGAACAGGCGCTTGCCGTGCCCCGTCGTCCAGATCGCGTCGTCACGGAACAGGCCGACGAACTCGTCCGGCAGCTCGTGCCGCTGCGAATGCTCCAGTGTCGCCACGACCTGCCCGATCGCCTCGATCTCGGCGGCCTCGTCCGTCTCTCGCGTCGTGTCCATGCGGTCGATCATGGAACCTCAAGGGTCCTTGAAGTCAAGTGGCCGGGACGGCGGTCCGGCCCGGAACGCCCCGGTCAGCAGATGGTCACCCGACGCAGGTAGGGCCACGTCCTCGGCCCGACGATGCCGTCGGTCTCCAGGACCTGCCTGCCGCAGAGCTTGTTGACCGTGGCCTGGAACAGCCGCGCGGCGGCCTGCGAGTTGCTGCCGAAGATCCCGTCGACCGTCCCCGTGTTGAACCCCCTGTGGCGCAGCAGGCACTGCGCCTCAAGGTCCGCGTCCGTCACCGACGACGAACCTCGGCGTGACGCTCTCGCCGCTGTAGTACCCGGCGTAGTACTTGCCTGTGCCGGCGCGGGTCTTGACGTAACACGCGTACGCCTGCGCGCTCGCGTCGGTGGCCGCCGACGACGTCGCCGTCAGGCCGGACAGGAGCAGGACGCACACACCCGCCGCCACACCGAACTTCGTTCCCCACCGCATGGGACGACCTCCACGGTCGTGGCCGGGTCCGGGCATCGAGGCCGTCCCCCGCCGCGTCCCCGCCCCGAGTCCCGCGCCGGTACCGGAACCCCCACGCGCCACCCCGGGCGGGCTGTCGGGACCATCCTGGCGAAGGCCGCTTCCACGGCGCTTTCCTCACCTGCCCCGCCGGCGGTCACCGGCCGACGGCGTACCCCTGCATGCCGCGCGGGTTCGCCGCCGCCGACAGGCGGCCCGTCTCCGGGTCACGCGCCACCGCGCACAGCCGGCCCTCCGACCACGGATCGCCGACGGTCACGAGGTGCCCGCGCCGCCGCAGCTCCGCGACGGTGTCCTCGCCGACGCGCGACTCCACCGTCACGCTGCCCGGCACCGTGGCGCGCGGGTAGAACGAGCTGGGGAAGGAGTCCTGGTGCCAGTTCGGCGCGTCGATCGCGCCCTGCAGGTCGAGACCGCCGCGCACCTCCGGGCGCAGCGTCACCGCCAGGAAGAAATGCGTCTGCCACTGGTCCTGCTGGTCCCCGCCCGGCGTGCCGAACGCCAGCACCGGCTCCCCGCCGCGCAGCGCCAGCGACGGGCTGAGCGTGGTGCGGGGGCGCCGCCCCGGCGTCAGCGACGACGGCAGGCCCTCCTCCAGCCACGTCATCTGCAGCCGCGACCCGAGGGGGAACCCGAGACCGGGCACCACCGGGCTGGACTGGAGCCAGCCGCCGCTGGGCGTGGCGGACACCATGTTCCCCCAGCGGTCCACCACGTCCACATGGCACGTGTCGCCGCGCGTCTCGCCCGTGCGCGCCACGGTCGGCTCGCCGGAACCCGGCGCCGCCGGAACGCCCGGCACGCCGTCCCGCACGTACGCGGCCAGCCGGGGCGTACGGCCGCCGGGGCTGCCGGGACGCAGCTCGAACGAGGCCCGCTCGCCGATCAGCGCGCGCCGCGCGTCGTTGTACGCGGGTGACAGCAGGTCGTCCAGCGGCACGTCCGCCGCGTCCCCGTACCACGCCTCCCGGTCCGCCATGGCGAGCTTGCTGCCCTCGACCAGGGTGTGCACGTAGTCGGGGGAGCCGTACGACGCGGCGTCGATCCCGTCGTCGAGCAGCGCCAACTGCTGCGGCAGCGCCGGGCCCTGCGTCCACGGCCCGGCCTTCGCGATCGTCCAGCCCCGCCACTCGTACAGCAGCGGGTCCTCGTAGGCGGCGGACCAGCCCGCCAGGTCGTCGCCGGTCAGGACGCCCGCGTGCCGCCGCCCGGAGGAGTCCATCGCGGGCCGCGCCGCGTGCGCCGCCAGCGCCTCGCCGATGAACCCCTCGCGCCACACGCGCCGCGCCGCGTCGATCACGGCCTCCCGCGACCCGCCGCCGGCGGCCGACGCCTCCGCGAGGAGCCGCCGCCAGGTCGCGGCCAGGTCCGGGTTGCGGAACAGCTCGCCCGGCGCGGGCGACCTGCCGCCCGGCAGGTACACCTCGGCGGACGACGTCCACTCCTCGGTGAACAGTTCCCGCACGCTCTCCACGGTCGCCCCGACGCGCTCCACGACGGGGTGGCCGCCCTCGGCGTAACCGATGGCGTGGTCCAGCACGTCGGCGAGGCCGCGCGTGCCGTGGTCCCGCAGCAGCACGAGCCACGCGTCGAACGCCCCGGGGACGACGGCGGCGAGCGGCCCGGTGCCGGGCACCAGGTCGAGGCCGAGGCCCCGGTAGTGCGCGATGGTCGCGCCCGCCGGGGCGGGACCCTGCCCGCACAGCACCCGGACCGGGCCGCCGGCGGGCGCGAGGATGATCGGCGCGTCGCCCGCCGGGCCGTTGAGGTGCGGCTCGACGACATGCAGCACGAACGCGGCGGCCACAGCGGCGTCGAAGGCGTTGCCGCCCCGCTCCAGCTCCGCCATGGCGGACTGGGACGCCAGCCAGTGCGTGCTGGAGACCATGCCGAACGTGCCCTGGAGCGTGGGACGGGTGGTGAACATGCGCCGGATCATACGTCTTTCGTACGAGCTGGGCGATGGGCGGCGCAGGTCAGGCCGGTTCCCAGGCGCAGCCGCTCGTCTCGAAGTACGCACCCTCGGCGACGGTGACGCGGGCCGGGCCGTCCGGCATGCCGTTGGCGAGGACCGCGTCGAAGCCGCCGCCGGGATCGCTCGTGAGGGTCCACCGGCACAGGGGCGCGAGAACGCCGGCGGCCGGGCCTGCGGTCCGGTACTCGCCGGGGGCGATGTCCTCGCCGACGAGGTAGACGCCGGGGCCGAACGACGCGCCCGAGTCCGCCGGTTCGCCGGCCGGCTCCGGCGTCTCCTCGGCCGCCGCGGGGGCCGGGGCCGTCCACGCCCCCGCGGTGAGCGACTGTTCGGCGGCGCCCCCGCCGTCCTCCGTCCCGCCGGGCACGCCGATGGCCGCGCCGACGGCGAGGCAGAGGACCCCGACCGCGCCGTGCGTCAGGATGCTCCTCCGCAGGCCCGGCCGGGCGGGGCGTGCCGCGGGTGCGGTCGGCTCGGAACTCGGCATGCGATCCCCTCACATGACGCGCTGCGGATGGTCGGACGGTGTGGGGGAAAACGATCCTGCCGCATCCGTGCGCCGATGACGAGGGACGTGCGGGTGTCGGGTGGCAGACGGGCGGGCGTACGCCGCCGTGGCGTGTGACATGTACGCGCGGCGGTCTGGCCGTCGTGGCGGAGGGAGGTCTAGCCTCCTGTGTGGGAGCGCTCCCATGGTCGGCTGGGAGAGCCACCGAGGCCCCCACACCCAAGCTGGAGGAAACCCCCATGCATCCTTCCCGCGCACTGCCCCGCTCCTGGCGCGTCCCCGCCGCGCTCACCGCCGCGCTCGCGCTCGTCGCCGCCGGGGCCGCCGCCTCGGCGTCCGCCGCCCCGACGGCCGCCTGCACGGCCGACGGCTTCTGCGAGGACTTCGAGTCCCAGACCGGCACCCAGCCGGCCGGCCGCTGGGCCACGGAGTTCCCCGACTGCTCCGGCACCGGCACGGCGGCCATCGACAGCGCGGTGGCCCACGACGGAACCCGGTCCGTCCGCGTCGACGGCGGACTCGGCTACTGCAACCACGTCTTCGTCGGCACCGACCTCGACGACGTGCCCGCGGCTTCCGACCTGTACGTGCGGTTCTGGGTCCGGCACACCACCGACCTGCCGACGCAGCACGTCACGTTCCTCGCCATGGAGGACGCCGCCGACCAGTCCCGCGACCTGCGCATGGGCGGCCAGAACGGCATGCTCCAGTGGAACCGCGAGTCCGACGACGCGACCCTGCCCGAACAGAGCCCGGCAGGCGTCGCGCTCAGCGTGCCGCTGCCCACGGACACGTGGTCGTGCGTCGAGTTCCACGTCGACGCGTCGGCCGGGCTCCTCGACACCTGGGTCGACGGAACGGCCGTCACCGGCCTCACCGTCGACGGCACGCCCACCCACGACATCGACGGCCAGTGGCTGAACCGCACCTGGCGCCCCGACCTCACCGACCTGCGCCTCGGCTGGGAGAGCTACGGCCAGGGCACCGACACCCTCTGGTACGACGACATCGCCGTCGGCACCACCCGCACCGGCTGCTGAGCCGCGCGTCCGCGCGCGCAACGGCCCCGGGACGTCCGTCGTGGAACGTCCCGGGGCCACGGGGCGGCGCGTCAGATGATCAGCGACAGCAGCAGCACCAGGACCAGGCCGGTCACGGAGATGATCGTCTCCATCACGGACCACGACTTCACGGTCTGGCCCACCGACATGCCGAAGTACTCCTTCACCAGCCAGAAGCCGGCGTCGTTCACATGGCTGAAGAAGATCGAGCCGGCGCCGATCGCGAGGACCAACAGCGACACGTGCGCGGTCGACATGTCGGCCGCCAGCGGTGCCGCGAGGCCCGCCGCCGAGATCGTCGCCACGGTGGCCGAGCCGGTCGCCAGCCGGATGCCGACCGCGATGAGCCAGGCCAGCAGCAGCGCCGAGATGTTCCAGTCCTCGGAGATGTCGAGGATCATGTCGCCGACACCGGCATCGATGAGGACCTGTTTGAAGCCGCCGCCCGCGCCGACGATCAGCAGGATGCCGGCGATCGGCCCGAGCGCGCTCTCCACGGCCCCGGACAGCCGCTCGCGCCGGAACCCGGCGGCCCGCCCGAGCGTGAACAGCCCGACGATCACCGCCGCGAGCAGCGCGATCAGCGGATCGCCGATCACGTCCGCCACGCGCTGCACCCCGCTGTCGGGGTCGTCCACGACGATGTCCACCAGCGACTTGATCAGCATGAGGACGACGGGCAGCAGGACGGTCGCCACGGTCGGCCCGAACGCGGGGCGCCGCTCCGGCGCGACGGCGGTCCGCTCGTCGGCGCGGTCGGCGGGCGGCGCGACATCCACCCAGCGGGCCGCGTAACGGGCGAACAGCGGCCCGGCGACGATCGCGGTCGGGATGGCGACGAGCACACCGAGCGCCAGCGTGATGCCCAGGTCCGCGTCCACGGCGTCGATCGCCGCGAGCGGCCCGGGGTGCGGCGGCACGAGGCCGTGCATCACGGACAGGCCCGCCAGGGCCGGCACACCGATCAGCACCGGCGACTGGCCGCCGCGCCGCGCGACCAGCAGGACGACCGGGATGAGCAGGACGATCCCGATCTCGAAGAACAGGGGGAGCCCGATCACGCCCGCGATCAGCACCATCGCCCACGGCATGGTGCGGGCGGTGGCGCGGGCGAGGATCGTGTCGACGATGCGGTCGGCGCCGCCCGAGTCGGCCAGCAGCTTCCCCAGGATGGCGCCCAGGGCGATGAGCACGCCGACGCCCGCGACGGTGCTGCCGAGCCCGCCGCTGAAGCTGTCGATGACCTTGTCCAGGGGCGCCCCCGCCGCCGCGCCCAGCACGAGCGAGCCGATCGTCAGCGCGAGGAACGCGTGGAGCTTGAAGCGGGTGATGAGCAGGACGAGCACGGCTATGCCGACGAGCACGGCTATGGCGAGCTGACCGTGCCCGGCGGACGTGATCGGCTCGGCGGCCAGGGCGACCGCCGGCACCTCGTCATCGAGGAGCGGCATGGGGGGACTCCAGGTGGGGGGTGTGGGGGAGGAGGGGATCAGGAAGCCAGGCGGTGCACGGCGTCGGCCGCCCGGTCGGCGATCCGTGGCGCGTCGGTGTCGATGGCGACCCGCGTGCCCCGCTCGGACGCGTCGAGGGGTTCGAGCGCGGCGAGCTGCGAGTCGAGGAGGGTGGTGGGCATGAAGTGGTCGGTGCGGCGGGCCATCCGGGAGGCGATCAGCTCGCGGCTGCCGTCGAGGTGGATGAACAGCAGCTCGGGCGCGGCGGCCCGCAGCCGGTCGCGGTAGGCCCGCTTCAGGGCGGAACAGCTCACGACGCCGCCGCCGTGTCCGGTGCGCTCGGCGGCCCAGGCGCCGATGGCGTCGAGCCAGGGGGCGCGGTCCTCGTCGGTCAGCGGAGTGCCGGCCGACATCTTGGCGATGTTCCCGGGGGAATGGAAGTCGTCCGCCTCGGCGTAGGGGACGCCCAGCCGTTCCGCGAGCAGCGCGCCCACGGTCGACTTGCCCGAACCGGACACTCCCATGACGACGACCACCGGCGCGTCGTGCTCCTTTGCCACCGCGCTCACTCCTTTGTCCGGTTCTCCGGCCGCCCGGGGGTGGGCGGACGGCGACAAGCCACACTCAACGACATGAGTACGACGTAATCAAGAGTATGTGGCCGAATCGTCATACATAATGCTCCCATGGTGAACGACACGGACGACGGCGGAGACGGCCCGGCCGGCCTGCACGCCCGCCTGCTCGACGCGCTCGGCCCGGCGATCGCCGCCGGCGAACACCCGCCGGGCAGTGTCCTGCGCACGGACGAGCTGGCGGAGCGGTTCGGTGTCTCGCGCACGGTCGTCCGGGAGGCCGTCCGCGTCCTGGAGTCCCTGCACCTGGTGCGTTCCCGGCGGCGGGTCGGCGTGACGGTGCTGCCCAGGGAGGAGTGGGACGTCTTCGCGCCGCGGGTGATCAGGTGGCGCATGGCGGGTGCCGACCGGCCGAGGCAACTGCGCTCCCTCACGACACTCCGGTCGGCGATCGAGCCGGTGGCCGCCGGCCTGGCGGCGTCCGTGGCGACGCCCGAGGAGTGCGCCGCGGTGACGCGGCACGCGATGGACATGGTGGCGGCGGCGCGCGGCGGCGACCTGGAGGAGTACCTGGTGCACGACGTGGCGTTCCACCGCGCCGTGCTGCGGGCGTCGGGGAACGAGATGTTCGCCCGCCTCGACGGCGTGGTCCGCGAGGTGCTCACGGCGCGCACGCGGCACCACGTGATGTTCGACGCCCCCGACCCGGCGGCGGTCACCCTCCACGTCCGCCTCGCCGAAGCGATCCGCACGGGCGACCCGACGGCGGCCGAACGCCTCACCCGCGACATCACCGAGGGAGCACTGCGCGAACTGGACATCCTCACCCCCTGACGCCCGCCGCCGACGCCGTTCGGATTCGACCGTGGGTCGTATGGGCGTTCTATGAGCGGAAGTATTCGGCCTTCCCGGTCGGCTGCGGCGTGCGGGGTGTTCTCCCGCCGCCCTGTTGTTCCACCGATAAGGGCGACATTCCATTAACGGTGCACGCGCAGCGTGGGCGCGCCTCGCATCGGCCTCCCGGCGCCGACCCGACCTGCAGGTATATGCCAGTGGCTACCGACATCCGGCGCATGTGTTCACCCGACGGGATCTTGCCGCTCATGGAAATCGAGTTGAGCGACAACCGAGGAGTGTTAATTCGGCATATCATCGGACCGACACTTTCTCAGGGAATTCACAGAATTCCCTTCTAGCGTGTGCCGCGTTTGTCACCGTTCCGCGACGACCGCCGCCCATGGCGGGCGAAAGGCATGCCGTGTCAGTCGATCTCTCCGCCGGTGTCCCCCTCGGGCGCCCGGCCGCGCCGCAGTACGTCTCAGGACCCGCGGCGCCGCCCCGTACCCTCCTCGACGTCTTCCGTCACTCCCTGCTGCACAGTCCCGACGCGCCCGCCCTCGACGACGGCGGTCCCGGCGGGCCGCTCACCTACCGCGCGCTCGACACCGCCGCCCGCCGCCTCGCCGGCCGGCTGCGCGCCGCCGGGATCGGGCCGGGGGACCGCGTCGGTGTCCGCGTCGCCTCCGGCACGGCCGGTCTGTACACCGCGATCCTCGGCGTCCTCGCCTCCGGCGCCGCCTACGTCCCGGTGGACGCCGACGATCCGGCCGAACGCGCCCGGCTCGTCTGGACGGAGGCCCGCGTCCACGCCGTCGTCCACGACGAGGACGGGCACCCCGGCGAGCACCTGATCCGCACGACCCCCGGCGGCACGCCCGCCCGGCGCCAGGGGCCGCCCACGCCCGCCGACGACGCGTGGATCATCTTCACGTCCGGGTCGACCGGCAGGCCGAAGGGCGTGGCCGTCACCCACCGCGCCGCCGCCGCGTTCGCCGACGCCGAGGCCCGCCTCTTCCTGCCCGACGCGCCCCTCGGCCCCGGTGACCGGGTGCTCGCCGGACTCTCGGTGGCGTTCGACGCGTCCTGCGAGGAGATGTGGCTCGCCTGGCGCCACGGCGCGTGCCTCGTCCCCGCGCCCCGCTCCCTCGTGCGCGGCGGCGCCGACCTCGGCCCCTGGCTCGCCGAGCGCGGCATCACCGTCGTCTCGACCGTCCCGACGCTCGCCCTGCTGTGGCCGCGGGAGGCCCTGGCGGGCGTCAGGCTGCTCATCCTCGGCGGCGAGCCGTGCCCGCCCGAGGTCGTCCACCGCTTCGCCCGCGACGGCCGCGAGGTGTGGAACACCTACGGCCCCACCGAGGCCACCGTCGTCGCCTGCGCCGCGCGCCTGCGCCCCGGCCGACCCGTCCTCATCGGCCTGCCGCTCGACGGCTGGGAGCTGGCCGTCCTCGACCCGCAGGGCCGGCCGGTCGCCCCGGGCGGCACCGGCGAACTCGTCATCGGCGGCGTCGGCCTCGGCCGCTACCTCGACGCACGCCTGGACGCCGAACGCTTCGCGCCGCTGCCCGCCCTCGGCCGGCCCCGCGCCTACCGCACCGGCGACCTCGTCCGCGCCCGGCCCGAAGGCCTGGAGTTCGCCGGCCGCGCCGACGACCAGGTGAAGATCGGCGGCCGCCGCGTCGAACTCGGCGAACTCGACGCGGCCCTGCGCGGCCTGCCCGGCGTGGCCGCCGCCCTCGCCGCCGTCCGCCGCACCCCCGCGGGCGTCGACATCCTCGTCGGATACGTCGTCCCCGACCCCGGCCGCGGGTCCTTCGACCGGGCCGCCGCCCTCGCGCTGCTGCGCGAACGGCTCCCCGCCGCGCTGGTGCCCCGCCTCGCCGTCCTGCCGGAACTCCCCGTCCGCACCTCCGGCAAGGCCGACCGCGCCGCCCTGCCCTGGCCGCTCCCGGCCGACGACGCGCACGACCCCGCCCCCGACCCCGCGGACGCCTGGCTGCTCGACCGCTGGACGGACGTCCTCGGCACCCGCCCGGGACCCGACGACAACTTCTTCGACCTCGGCGGCACGAGCGTCGCCGCCGCCCGCCTCGTGTCCGCCCTCCGCGAGCGCTTCCCCCGCCTCTCCGTCGCCGACCTGTACCGCAACTCCACCCCGGCCGCCCTGCGCACGCTGCTCACCACCCCGCAGGCCCCGCCCGCCGCACCGCCCCCGCCGCAACGCCCCCGTACGACCGGCCGGGGCACCCGTCTCCTCCAGTGCGCCGCACAGCCCTTGCTGCACACCCCCACCGGCGTCCGCTGGCTCCTGACGCTCGTCCTCGCGGGGAACGTCCTGGCCGCCGCCGGCCACCCCGGCATCCTGCCCACCCTCGACTGGTGGGCACTCGCCCCCGCCTGGCTGCTGCTGTCCTCCCTCCCCGGACGCGTCCTCCTGGCCGCCGGTGCCGCGCGCGTCCTGTGCCACGGCATCACCCCGGGCGCCCACCCCCGCGCCGGGCACCGGCACCTCCGGCTCTGGGCGGCCGAACGCCTCACCGACACCCTCGCGCTCACGCCCGTCACCGGTACGCCCCTCGCCATCTGGTACGCCCGTCTCCTCGGCTGCCGGGTCGGCGCCCGCGTCGCCCTGCACGCGCTGCCGCCCGTCACCGGCCTCGCCACGTTCGGCGACGACTGCGTGATCGAACCCGAGGCCGACCTCGCGGGCCACCGCCTCGACACCGACGCCCTCCACGTCGGCCCCCTGCGCATCGGACGCGGCGCGAGGATCGGTGCCCGCGCCGTCCTCCAGCCCGGTGCCCGGGTCGGCGCCCACGCCGATGTCCCGCCGGGCACCTGCGTCACGGGCCGCGTTCCCGCCCGTCACGCGCCGACCGCCACCCCACGGCCGTACGCCCGCCGCTGGACGCTGGTCCGCCTCCTCAGCCCCGCCCTGCTGACGCTCCTCACCTGGACCGCCGCCGCCCCGGCCGTCCTCCTGGTCCTCACCGTCCCCATCGGCGGCCCTGCCGCCCTGCCGCTGCGCGCCACCCTCCTGGTCGCCCTCGGCGTCACGGCACACGCCCTGGCGCTCGCGCTGACCGTCCGTCTCCTCGGCCGCCTCGTACGCCCGGGCGTCCACCCCGCCGACAGCGCGGCCGGCTGGGCGGCCTGGCTCACGCACGCGCTGCTGGACATCTCCCGCAGGACGCTCTTCCCCCTCTACGCCTCCCTGCTCACCCCCCTCTGGTTCAGGCTCCTGGGCGCCCGCATCGGCCACGACACGGAACTGTCCACCGTGCACGCCCTCCCGTCCCTGCTGCGCGTCGGCGACCGGGCGTTCCTGGCGGACAACGTCCTCGCGGCCCCCTACGCCCTGCGTCCCGGCGGCCGGGTCCACCTCGGTACCGCGCGGGTCGGCGACGGCGCGTTCGTCGGCAACTCCGGCATCGTCGGCCCGGACCGCGGCGTCGCGCCCCGCGCCCTGATCGGCGTCCTCGCCACCACCCCGCCCGCCGTACCCGCCAGCTCGTCCTGGCTGGGCAACCCCCCGCTCCCGCTCCAGCGGACCCCCGAACCCACCGACCCGTCCCGCACCTACGCCCCCACCACCCGCCTCCGGGCCGCCCGCGCCGCCGTCGAACTCTGCCGCACCGTCCCGGTCGTCCTCGACGCGGCCATCCGCCTCACCGTCACCTACGCCCTGCTCCTCGCCTGGGAGCACGGCGGCCCGGCACTCGCCGCCGCCCTGTGCGGCCCGGTCCTGACGGCCGCCGGACTCGCCGCCGCCACCGTGACCACCGCCGCCAAATGGCTCCTGACCGGCCGTTTCGAGCCCGGCAGGCACCCCCTGTGGAGCGCGTTCGTGTGGCGCGACGAGCTGTACGACACGTTCGTCGAGACGCTGGCCGTCCCCTGGTTCGTACGCCCCGCCCTCGGCACGCCCCTGCTCACCGCGTGGCTGCGCACCCTCGGGGCGCGCGTCGGCCGCCGCGTCTGGTGCGAGACTCACTGGCTCCCGGAACCCGACCTCGTCCGCCTCGGCGACGACACCGCCGTCGGACGCGGCTGCGTCCTGCAGACCCACCTCTTCCACGACCGCGTGATGCGCCTGGACACCGTCACCGTCGACACGGGCGGCGCCCTCGGCCCGCACGGCATCGTCCTGCCCGGCGGCCGGATCGGCGCGGGCGCGTCCGCCGGGCCCGCGTCCCTCGTCATGGCCGCCGAGCACCTCCCCGCCGGCACCCGCTGGCAGGGCAACCCCGTGCACCCTGACGCCCGCTGAGGCCCTGCCACATACGGAACGCGGCGCGCCCCGGACCCCACCGCGGGGGTCCGGGGCGCGCCCGCAGCGGGGTCAGCCGCGCGGCGGCAGGTCCGCCGGGCCGATGTGCGGCCGCAGCGTCGCGTGCGCGATGCGCAGGCCCTCCGTGATCCGCGCGTCGTCACCGCCCCACAGCGGGTCCTCGTGCTCCACGGACAGCACCCCGCCGAAGCCGGCCTCGTGCAGCCGGTCCACGACCCGCGTCCAGTCCACCTGGCCACGGCCCGGGATGCGGTAGCGCCACCAGCCGGTGCGCCACGGGTCACCCTCCTTGTCGACCGTGCCGAAGAAGCCGAAACGGTTCCTCGCGCGCGGGTCGAGCTCCACGTCCTTCGCCTGCGCGTGCACGATGCGGTCGGCGTACGGGAGGATCGTCTCCACCGGGTCGATCCCGAGCCACATCAGGTGCGACGGGTCCCAGTTCAGGTACAGGCCGAGGGAGAACATCCACTCCCACAGCTCCGGCGAGTACGCGATGTTGCCCGGGTAGCCGTCCGGGTGCCAGCCCTCCATCACGCAGTTCTCGATGATGATGCCGACACCGCGCTCGCCCGCGTACTCCACCAGCGGCGGCAGGACGCGCTCCGCCTCGCGCTGGTTCTCGGCCACCGACTTCGACGGGTCACGGCCGATGAACGTCCCCACCCACGGGACGTCCAGCGCCGCCGCCGCGTCGATCGCGTGCCGCAGGTGCGCGGCGATCTCGCCCCGCCGCGCCGGGTCGGGGTGCAGGTTGTTCTCGTAGTAGGCGAACGCGCTCAGTTCGAGACCGTGCCGGTCGAACAGCGCGCGCGCCGCGTCGGCGTCGGCCTCCGTGAACGTCGCGACGGGCAGGTGCCCGGCCTCGAAGGCCCGGCCCCCGACCGTCGGCCACACGGCGACCTCCAGCGCCTGATAGCCCGTCGCCGCCGCGAACTCCGCGATGCGCTCCAGCGGCCACGCAGGCAGGCACGCGGTGAGGAATCCCAGCTTCATGTCGTCAGACCTCCGTCCAGTTGCGTTCCACGGCCGACCGCAGCACCGCCTCGGTGAGACGGGCGGCGCGCAGGCCGTCCTCGAAGGTGGGCAGCCCCTCGCGCTCCTCGCCCCGGACCACGGCGTACGTGTCCGCGACGAAGGACTCGAAGCACTGCGCATAGCCCTGCGCGTGACCGGGCGGCAGGGTCGCGAGACGCCGCTGCTCGGCCGCGCCCGCGCCCGGGTCGCGCAGGAAGATCTCGGCACCGGTGGCCGTGCCGAACCAGGCGGACTCCGGGTTCTCCTGGTCGAAGACGGCGCTGCCGCCCGACCCGTCCAGCTCGAACCACAGCCGGTTCTTGCGGCCCGCGGCGACCTGCGAGATCGTCGCCGACACGGGGACGCCGTTCGCGGTGCGGCCCATGACGAGCGCCATGTCCTCCGTCGTGACGGCCACCCGCCCCGCGTCCGCCGGCGCGTCGCCCGAGAACGACGCCACCGACCCGGCCGGCCGCTCGGGCACCGCGATCCGCGTGTCGGCCACCAGCGAGGCGACCCGCTCGCCGCTCACCCACTCCACCAGGTCGAACCAGTGCGACCCGATGTCGGCGAACGCGCGCGACGCGCCGCCGGCCGCCGGGTCGACGCGCCAGCTCGTCGCGCCGGGCGACAGCAGCCAGTCCTGCAGGTAGCTGCCGTGCAGCGCGTACGGCGTCCCCAGGTCGCCGGCGAGGCGCCGCGCCCTGATCTCCCGCACCACCGGGTGGTAGCGGTAGACGAACGGGACGGCCGTCACCACGCCCGTGCCGCGCGCCGCCTCCGCCATGGCCTCCGCCTCGGCGACGGTCGTGCCGAGCGGCTTCTCGCACACGACGTGCTTGCCGCCGGCGGCGAGGAGGGCGAGGGCGTACGGGGCGTGGGTGGCGTTCGGGGTGCAGACGTGCACGATGTCGGCGTCGCCGGCGGCGACCTCCTCCACGCTGCGGTAGACCGTGGGCACGCCCCAGGCGTCGGCGGTGGCGCGGGTCCGTCCGGGATCGCGGCCCAGCACGCCGGTCACCTCGGCGCCGGCCAGCAGCGCCGCGCGCCGGTGGACCTCGCCGATCATGCCGAGGCCGAGGATCGCGACGCGGGGCCGTGCGGAACGGGTCGTCACGTTCGGTGTCTCCTTTCTCTCGGGGCACACCCGTCCCGCGCACGCCGGGCGCGCGCCGGGGCGGCGGGTGTCCCCGCGCGAGCGTACGTGCCGCACTGCGCGGAGCTGCGGGCGGAGCCGCCCAACCCGTCCCGCGGCCGAACCACCCGGACGGCCCAGCCCGTTCCCCGGCGCCCGACCGCGCCGCCCCGCTACGGTGTCGGCGATCACGAACGGCAACCGCCACCGGGAGTACGCGTGACCGCACCCGCCCTGACCTTCCGGGCACTCTACGGACTCTCGCGCGGCACTCAGGCCGCCCTCAGCGTCGCGCAGCCCCTCCTCGCCATGGTCGCCGCGGCCGCCGCGGCGGGGCCGCCCCCGGCCGGCCGGCTGCTGGCCGCGCTGCTCGCCGCGTTCGCCGGCTACGCGGCCGTCTTCGCCGCCAACGACCTGATCGACGCCCGTGTGGACCGCGCCGACGCCGAACGCCGCCGCGCCGCCGCCCCGGCACCGGCGGCCACCGCGCCGCCCGCCGCCGGCGGCTTCGACATCGACGGCGCCGGCACCCGCCACCCCATCGCGACGGGACGGCTCCCGTACGGCGTCGCCGTCGCCTGGGTCGTCCTGCTCAGCGGCACGGCCCTCACCCTCGCCGCCCGCATCGACGCCGTGTGCGCCGTCCTGTTCCTCGCCGCCGCCCTCCTGGAGGCCGGCTACTGCGCCCTGGCCCGCGTCACCCCGTACAAGACGCTGCTCAGCGGCCTCATGGTGGCCGTCGGCGCCGCGGCCGGCTGGTTCGTCGTCACGCGGCAGCCGGACTGGCCGCTGCTCGTCCTGTTCTGCGTGTGGATGGCGGCCTGGGAGATCGGCGGGCGGAACGTGCCCAACGACTGGGCCGACGTGGACGACGACCGGCCCCTCGGCATCCGGACGGTGCCCGTCGTGCACGGTCCGCGCGCCGCCGGCGCGGTCGTCGTGGTCTGCCTGACCGTCACCAGCGGGGCCGGGGTCGCCCTGTTCGCCGCCTGCGCGCCCGCGATCGGCCCCGCCGCACCGGCCGGCGCCGCCGTCGCCGGGGCCTGGGCGCTGCTGTGGCCGGCCACGCGCCTGCTGCGCGCGCCGGGACCCGACACCGCGCTCGCCCTGTTCAACCGGGCCAGCCTCTACCCGGCGCTCGTCCTGTTCTGCGCGCTCGTGGGCGCGCTCACCGGCGGCCGGGCCGCATGACGGACCGCAGCACGGACCATGCGACGGAGGAACCGTTCGCCGCCCTGCCACGCGGCGGCCCCCGTGCCTCCCGCCTCGACCGCCGCTACGAGACCGACCGGCCGGAACACCTCGACGGCACCGAACGCCCCGACCGCTCCGCCCGCGTCCTGCGCGGCCTCGACCGCATGCACCGCCTGACGGGCGGGCACCGCGTCTTCACCCGCCGCACGCTCGCCCTCGCCCGCGCGGACGGCGCCCCGGCCCCGCGCGTCCTCGAACTCGGCGCGGGACACGGCGGCCTCGCACGCCGGCTGCTCGCCGCCGACCCGGCCGTACGGCTGACCGTCAGCGACATCGACCCCGCGACCGTCCGCGCGCTGCGCGAGGGACCCCTCGGACGGCATCCGCGGGCCGACGTCCTGCGCCTCGACGCCACGGCCATGGACGCGCCCGACGGCGGCTTCGACCTCGCCGTCTTCGCGCTGTCGCTCCACCACCTGCCGCCGCCCGCCGTCGTCCGGGTGCTGCGGGAGGGCACACGCGTCGCACGCCGCCTCCTGCTGATCGACGGCTGGCGCCACCCGGCGTACCTGGCCGCGGTGCCCCTGCTGTTCCTCACGGGCGGCCCGGCGCACGTCCACGACGGCGTCATCAGCTTCCGCAAGATGTACAGCCCGGCCGCGCTGCGGGAGATGGCAGGCCCGCGCGGCGCGGACGTACGACTGACGACGCGGTTCGTGCCGCCGGGCTACCTGGAGGCCGTCGCGACCGCCCGCCCGCGCGCCTGACCGCCGCCCAGCCCCCGTCAGTCCCCGGCGGGGGCGGCGCCCTCCTGCTCCTCCTCGATGCGCTGGTTCCACTCGCGCTTGGACGACTGCCAGCCGTCCTCGTCCTTCCCGAGCCGCCAGTAGCCCGAGATGGAGAGCTGCTCGCGCGTCAGACCGCGGTCGATCCGCAGCAGCCTCCGCAGCTCCTTCACGGCGTGCGCCTCACCGTGCACGAACACATGGGCGCGCCCCTCGGGGAACTCCAGCGCCGTCACGGCCTCCACCAGCGCCTCGCCGACGGGCCGCCCGCCCCGGTGCAGCCACACGATCCGCGCGTCGCCCGGCGAGTGCAGCTTCTGTTCCTCGTCGGGTCCCTCGACCTCGACGAGGACGTGCGCGGGCGCCTCGTCCGGCAGGGCCTCGAGGGCCGCCGCGATCGCCGGCAGGGCGCTCTCGTCACCGGCCAGCAGGTGCCAGTCGGCCTCGGGGTCGGGCCGGTACGCGCCGCCGGGACCCATGAACAGCAGCTCGTCGCCGGGCCGCGCCGCGTCGGCCCAGGGGCCGGCGATGCCGGACGTGCCGTGGTGCACGAAGTCGATCGTCAGCTCGCGCGCGGCCGCGTCCCAGGCGCGGACGGTGTAGGTGCGGGTGCGCGGCCACTGGTCGCGCGGCAGGGTCTCCCGGATCGCCGCCATGTCGAACGGCTCGGGGTAGACGGCCCCGGGGGCCGGGAACAGCAGCTTCACGTAGTGGTCGGTCCACTCGTCCGCGCGGAACTCGGCGAGGCCGTCGCCGCCCAGCACGACGCGGATCATGTGCGGCGTGAGGCGTTCGGTGCGCAGGACGCGCCCCCGGTGCGTGACCCTGCGGCGGGCGGGCGGTGCCGGACGGTCGTTCATGTGGTCCTCCGTACAGGCATGCGGCGGGCGCGGGGCGCGTCCCGGAGACGGGGGGCGTCCCCCACCTCATGTTAGGTATACCTTACTTGGCCGGTTCCGGCTGTTCCCGCTGCTCAGGCACGGGCCGGCGCGTCCCCGGCGGCCCGCACCGGCTCCGCACCGCCGCCCGACGCCACGACCCGTTCCTCGGCCAGGACGCGCCGCGCCTTCCGCCGCGTCACGAGGACCCCCGTCACCGCCAGCGCCCAGAACGGGTACTGCACGAGCCACGCCAGCCGGAACGCGTCGAACGTGTACCCGCCCGCCGCGTCCAGGACCACGCCCACCAGGAACAGCACCGCGAGCGACGCGCTGAACCCGCCGATGTTCACCATGCTCTGCGCCACCGCGAACGACCGCGGCGGGTTCGACGTCCGCGCGATGTCGAACCCGACCACCGAGCCGGGACCGCCAGCCGACAGCACGACCACGAGCACCACGAGCAGCCACAGCGGCGCGGGACCCGGCAGCGCCAGCACCGCCGTCCACGCGCTCGCCGCCGCGCCCGCCACCCCGAGCAGCAGCCACGACCGCCGCCGGGGACACCGCGTCGTCAGCACGCCGAGCACCGGCCCTATCCCCATCGCGCACACCACGAACAGCGTGAGCAGCGCGCTCGCCGCCCCGGACGAGAGGCCCTGCGCCGACACCAGGTACGGCACGCCCCACAGCAGCGAGAACACCGTCATCGGGAACTGCGTCACCATGTGCCCGAAGAAGCCGAGCCGTGTCCCCGGCCGCCGCCAGATGACCCGGAGCTGCCGCAGGATCTCCCGCGCGGAGACGGGGTCGCGCGCGGGCACCCGCGCGCCGGCCGGCGCGTCCCGCACCACCGCGACCGCCAGCACGCCGCCCAGCAGGCTCAGGGCCGCCGCCGACCCGAACGCCCCCGGCCAGCCCACGCCGTGCAGCAGCGCGAGGAACGGCATCGCCGACAGGATCTGCCCGGACTGCCCCAGGATCATCGTGATCTGCGTGATCAGCGGGACCCGCCGCGCCGGGAACCAGCGCGGCAGCAGCGCGAGCACCGCGACGAACGTCAGCGCGTCGCCCGCCCCGACGACCACCCGCCCCAGCACGGCCACCGGCACGCCCGGCGCCAGCGCCATCAGGAGCTGGCCGCACGCCGTGACGGTGCCGCTCACCGCCACGGTCCGCCGCGTCCCCCACCGGTCCACGATCAGCCCGGCCGGTATCTGCATCGTCAGGTAGACGATGACCTGCACGAACACGAAGACCGACAGGGCCGTGGGGGAGACGCCGAAGTGCTCGGACGCGTCGAGTCCCGTCGCGCCGAGCGACGTCCGCTGCATCACCGACAGCCCGTACGCCAGCACCCCGACCGCCCAGACGGCCCAGGCCCGCCGGCCTCCCGCCGGTGCGCCGCTGTCGGGGACGGCCGTGGGCGACGGCGAGGACATGCCACTCCTCGGGAGGATCGGGCGGATGCGGTACGACCATCGTAGAACCGTGCGGTCCGTCGGGGACGAGCGGGTTCAAGTCGCCGAAACCACCGCCAACGGGGTCGGACCGGGGCTCTTCTCTCCCGCGGAGTGGCGCCTGCCACAATGCCCCCGTGGAGCAGCGAGCATTCAGCAGATCGGGACAGCAGGTGTCCGTCGTCGGCCTCGGCACCTGGCAGCTCGGCGCCGACTGGGGACAGGTGGACGAGGACGACGCGCTCGCCGTCCTCGACGCGGCCGTCGCCTCGGGCGTCGCCTTCCTCGACACGGCCGACGTCTACGGCGACGGCCGCAGCGAGCGCCTCATCGCCCGCTACCGGGCCGCGCACCCCGACGCGCCCCTGCTGGTGGCCACCAAGATGGGCCGCCGCGTGGCGCAGGACCCGGCCAACTACCACCTCGACGCGTTCCGCGCCTGGACCGACCGCTCCCGCGCCAACCTGGCCGTGGACACCCTGGACCTGGTGCAGCTCCACTGCCCGCCCGGCGAGGTCATCGCCTCCGACGCGGTCTTCGACGCCCTCGACACGCTGGTCGCCGAGGGCCGCGTCGCCCGCTACGGCGTCAGCGTCGAGACCTGCGACCAGGCGCTCGCCGCGATCGCGCGCCCCGGCACCACCAGCATCCAGATCATCCTCAACCCGTTCCGCCTCAAGCCCGTCGAACGGGTGCTGCCCGCGGCCCGCGAGGCCGGCGTCGGCATCATCGCCCGCGTCCCCCTCGCCTCTGGCCTGCTCTCCGGCCGCTACACCGCCGACACCGTGTTCGCCGCCGACGACCACCGCACGTTCAACCGCCACGGTGAGGCGTTCGACCAGGGCGAGACGTTCTCCGGTGTCGACTGGGCGACCGGCATCGAGGCCGCGGCCGAGTTCGCCGCCCTCGCGCCGGCCGGTGCCACGCCCGCGCAGACGGCGCTGCGGTGGATCATCCAGCAGCCCGGCGTCACCACCGTCATCCCCGGCGCCCGTTCGCCCGAGCAGGCCCGGGCGAACGCGGCCGCCGCCGACCTGCCGCCCCTGCCCGCCGCCACGCTCGACGCCGTCACCGGTCTGTACGACCGGCGCATCCGCGAGCAGGTCCACCACCGCTGGTGACACCGCGCGTGCCCCGGCGGGCACGGCATGGCGGGATTCGCCCGCATGGCTATACGGTTTCCGTAGGTATGAGCGCATTGGCGGCGCGAGGCGTCCCGCGCCCCCGGGCGCGGTGAGAGGGAAGCACACGATGGACCGACCCGAAGGCGACATCGTCCCCGGGGCCGACACGGCCTCGGCGGTGGTGGACGCCCACGGCGTCGTCCGGGCCTGGAGCCCGGGCGCCGAGCGGCTCATCGGCCGGCCGGCCCGCGAGGTCGTCGACCGGCCCGCCGCGCCGCTGCTCGCCCAGGACGTGTCCGCGCTCGCCCGCCGCTGCCTCGCCGAACGGGCCGCCTGGCACGGCCGGGTCGCCCTGCGTCACGCGGACGGCCGTGCCGTCACCGCCCGACTGGTCGCCGCCCCCTCCGTCGACGGCGCCGGCGAGACGCGCTGGCTGCTGACCGCCTCGCCATGGCAGCGCGTCGAGGAGCACCTCCGCCTCCTCGAATGGGCCTTCGACCAGTCGGGCAACGCCCTCAGCGTCTACGACACCCAGGGCCGCATCCGCTGGACCAACGCCGTCTCCCTCGAACGCATGGGCGTGGACCGCGACGTGGCGATCGGGCGCGAGACCGAGGACCTGCTGAGCACGGGAGGGTCGGGTGTCGCGCCCGACGCCCCCTTCCTCACCAGCAGCCCGCACATCGCCGAGGCCATCCGCCGCGTGGCCGAGGTCGCCCGCGACGCCGGCCGGCGAGGCCGCCGCCAGCGGCTCGAGTTCAGCACCGCCGACGACCCCGCCACCCCCGAGAACATCACCTGGGCCGTCGACATCTCCCCGGTCCGCGCCCCGGACGGCGAGGTCCGCGGTGTCTTCGCCGCCTCATCGGACATCAGCGACCAGGTCGCAGCCCGCCGCCGCCTCGCCCTCCTCAAGGAGGCCGGCGACCGCCTCGGCAGCACCCTGGAGGTCACCCGCACGGCCCAGGAGCTCACCGACATCGTCGTGCCCGACCTCGCCGACTTCGCGAGCGTCGAACTGCTCCCGCAGGTCACCGGCGGCGGCGAGCCGCCACCGTCCCTCTCCCGCGGCGAGATCCGGCTGCGCCGCGTCGCCCACCAGTCCCTCACCGAGGGCATCCCCGAGGCCGTCGTCGCCCGCGGCGACACCTACGTCCACCGGGCCGACTCGACGACCGTCCGCTGCCTCACCGAGGGCCGCGCCATCATGGCCGACAGCAGCGACCCCGACTTCGACCGCTGGTCCGGCGAGGACCCCGAGCGCGACGCGATCACCGAACGGTTCGGCTTCCACTCCGCGATGATCGTGCCGCTGCGCGCCCGCGGCACGGTCCTCGGCACCGCCCTCTTCCTGCGCAACCGCGCCGCTCCCTTCGTGCGCGACGACCTCCTGCTGGCCGAGGAGCTGTGCGCCCGCGCCGCCGTCAGCATCGACAACGCCCGCCGGTACGCCCGCGAGCGCGGCACGGCCCTCGCCCTCCAGCGCAGCCTGCTGCCCCAGCGGCTCCAGGGCCACGCCGCCGTCCGCGTCGCGTCCCGCTACCGGCCGGCCGGCAGCCGCGCCGGCGGGGTCGGCGGCGACTGGTTCGACGTCGTCCCGCTGTCCGGCACCCGGGTCGCCCTCGTCATCGGCGACGTCGTCGGCCACGGGCTGCACGCCTCCGCCACCATGGGCCGGCTGCGCACCGCCGTCCGCACCCTCGCCGACGTGGACCTGCCGCCCGACGAGCTGCTCACCCACCTCGACGACCTCGTCTCCCACCTCGCCGAACAGGCCGGCGCCATCGACCCGGCCGCGAGCTCGGTCGGCGAGATCGGCGCGACCTGCCTGTACGCCATCTACGACCCGGTCTCCCGGCGCTGCGTCGTCGCCAGCGCGGGCCATCCGCCGCCCGTGATCGTCGCCCCGGACGGCACCCCCGTGCGCATCGACGTCACGCCCGGCCCGCCGCTCGGCGTCGGCGGCCTGCCGTTCGAGGCCAGCGAGGTCGAACTGCCCGAGGGCAGCCTCGTCGCCCTCGCCACCAACGGCCTCCTCACCCCCCGCGACCGCGCCTTCGACACCGGGCAGCACCTGCTGGAGGAGGTGCTCGCGGGGCCTTCCGAATCCCTGGAGGACGTCTGCGACGCGGTGATGAGCGCCCTGCTCCCCGACAAGCAGACCGACGACGCCGCCCTCCTGGTGGCCCGCACCCGCGCCCTCGACGCGGAACACGTCGCCACCCTCGATCTGGCCGCCGACCCGTCCGTCGTCGCCCGCGCCCGCAAGGCCGCCGCCGACCAGCTCGTCGCGTGGAACCTGCCCGACGCCGCGTTCATCACCGAACTCGTCGTCAGCGAACTCGTCACCAACGCCATCCGGCACGCCGCGCCCCCCATCCAGCTCCGCCTGATCCGCGGCGAGTCGTCCCTCATCTGCGAGGTCTCCGACAGCAGCAGCACCGCCCCCCACCTGCGGCGCGCCCGCACCTACGACGAGGGCGGCCGGGGTCTGCTGCTCGTCGCCCAGCTCACGCAGCAGTGGGGCACGCGCCAGACGGCCACGGGCAAGACGATCTGGGCGGAGCAGCAGCTCGGCGGCCCGGTCGGCTGACGCGCCCCGCGCGCACCCCGGCCCGCCACCGGACAGAACTTATGATGAGCGGCATGGCTGCCCGGCGATGTCCACGACTCCGGTGCATAGCGGCGTACCGCCCCCCGTACGCCCCGCACGCGCCGTCCCAGGAGTCGCACCCGCATGACCGCACACCGCTCCCCCCAACGCCGTGCCGCCCGGTTCGCGGCCGGTGCCGCCCTCGTCCTGCTCACGGCCTGCGGCGGCGGTGACGGCGCCCCCGCAGCCGACGCCACCCTCGACGCCGCCGGCGGCCCCGAGCCCCGGCACAACGCGGCCGACGCCGCGTTCCTCCGCGCGATGATCCCGCTGCACCGGGAGGCCGTGGAGCTGGCCGGGCTGGCCCCCGGCCGCGCCGCCACCACCGACGTGGACGACCTGGCGGGCAGGGTCGTCGCCACCCAGGAACCCGAGATCGCCACGATGACCGACTGGCTCGCCGACTGGGACGAACCCGCCCCCGACCCCGGCGCACCGGGCGACGACGCGGTCGACGAACTGAGCGCCACGGACGGCGAGGCGTTCGACGCCGCCTTCCTCACCCTCATGATCGACCGGCACGAGACGGCCGTGGACCTCGCCGGCACCGAACTGTCCGGGGGCGTCCACGAACCCGCCCGCGAGCTGGCCGAGGCCGTCATCACCACCAGGACCGCCGAGATCGGCGCGATGACCGCGCTGCTGAACGACATCACGGGCTGACGCCCGGCAGGCCGCGCGCGGCGGCGGCCCGGTCAGGCGCCAGGGAGGTCGCCCCGCGCCGCCTCGTCCTCGTACGTCTGCATCGTCCGCACGAACAGGGCGCGCTCCGCGGGCGTCAGCGGCTCGAACGCCTTGCGCCAGGCCGCGGAGCCGTTCGCGAGCCACCGCTCGATGGCCTCCCGCGTCGCCGGCTCCTCCGTGAGCGCGACGATGGCCCGCCGCCGGTCCGCCGGGTCGGCGCGCCGGTCCAGGACGCCCTGCCGGCTGAGGTCGCTCACCATGAGGCTCACCGTCGTCGGCGCGACCTCGAGGCGCTCCGCCAGCTCCCCGACCCCCATCGGCCCGTCGAACAGCAGATACGCCAGCAGCGACAGGTGGCGCGGCGCGAGCCGGGCCGACCGCAGCCGCTCCGGCAGCGGCGTCCGCTTCAGCCGCCCGATCACCCGCGGCATGTGCAGCAGCATCGCCCGCACCGCCTCGTCGGTGCCGAGACCCGCCCGCTCCCCGCCGTCCGCCGCCATTCCGTCACCTCTGCTCCGCGGGCGCGCCGCCCGCGCCCACCCGTCCGGTCACCGTACCCGAGGACCCGGTCCGTACCGGTTTCGCGGGCGGGGTCGTCCACCCGGGCGCGCACCGGTAGAGTCCCCGGCCATGGACGAGGACGCGCGCACCCTCCTGACAGCCGTGGTCATCGCCGCACTGGCCGCGCTGGCCGTGGGCTGGTTCCTGCGGGCACACCTGGCGGACCGGTCCCGCCGCCGCCTCCAGCGGTTCTTCGGCCTGCCCGACAACTCCGAGTGCCTGCTCGTCGTCGGCAGGGACACCGGCACGGACGGCTCGGTGGCGCGCGACGACGTCTTCGCCCTCATCGAACTCGCCGCCGTCATCAAGAACTGCGGGGCCAAGGCGCAACTGCTCTCCGGCGAGAGCGCGCGCCAGGGCTTCGGCGAACGCACCGAATTCTGCATCGGCGGCCCCATGACCAACCGCCGCATGGCCGCCCACCTCCACAGCCTGCTGCCCGGCGTCATGGTCAACACCGACAGTGAACCCGGCCCGGACCGCGGCGCGTTCCTGATAGGCAGTGAGCGGTACCGGCTGGAGAACGGCTCGGTCGAACACGTGCTGCTCGCCCGGCTGACGGCGGGCCAGGAGGGCCGCCCCGTGTTCCTCGCGTGCGGCCAGAAGTCGATCACGAGCCAGGCCGCCGCCCGCTACCTCGCGAAACACCACACCCGCCTGGCGCGCAAGCACGGCTCGGGCGGCAACTTCTGCCTTCTCCTGCGCGTCGTCAACTCACAGGCGTACGGCCCCGACGTGGTCGAACTCGTCGCCGACGTGACGCGCAGCGCGACCACCCCGGGCCCCAAACTCGCCAAATCCGCGGGAAACTGACCGAGCCGGAGCTGTGGCGGCAAGGATCTCAGAGGCGTACTACACGTGCCCTGCCCTGGGTGCGGAAGCCCAGCGCGTGCCGATAGATCTCAGGCATGCGATAGCGGCCGTCTGTGTCCCTGCTCAGGGCTCCCCATTGCCGGAGAGCATCCACATCGTCGGTCCCCAGCCCCAGATCAGCCGTCTCGAACGGCATCTTCACGGAGTCGGCGTAGGTCGCCATGTGCCGCAGCAGTCGTCCGAGACGGGGATTCTCCTGGCGGATCTCGTCCACCTTCGCCCGACTGCACTCACCCAGCGCCCGCCGCATGGCGGATGGGGTCAGCAATCTGTCCGACCAACGGCCGTCTCCGATCGATGCCGCGGCTGCCTCGCAGATGAACCGGACGACGTCACGGGCCTGGATCTGTCCGTTGAAGTCCGCGAGCGCCGCGGGAACCCAACGCTCCGTCCATGCCTCGCGTGACCGATCCGTACCCAGCTTCGCGCCCCATAGCGGGGTGAGCGCCTCGACGATCTCGTCATAGACCATGTCCGCGATCGGGGTTCTTGGTTCCGGCACCGCCTCGGAACCCGCCGCGACCCACAGGGCGAGACGCAGTGCGTCCTCGGTCTCCCAGCGCAGCTCGTAGGGGGAGTAGCGATCGAGGAACTGGCCGAGATTCTGCTTGATGGCCGCGCGCACCAGGTCCTGTCGAACGAAGACCACGAGACCGAAGCGGCGGTTCCGGAGCCGTCGCAGCCATGCCGGGACATCGATGAGCAGGGTCCGCAGGCAGACGCGCTTGGGTTCCGTATCCAGTGACTCCAGCCAATCCTCAAGGCCGTCCAGGACGAAGAGGCGCGCTGGGAGGTCCGAAGGGCCGTCCAGGCCCTTTCGCACGAGGAACTCCGTGGCCGGCTCACCCTTTTCGGCGCCCGCTGCCCAGGCGAGGGACTCCAGCCAGCGGGATCGCCAGAACTCCGGATCGTCGGCCCGTGCGTCACGGAGGGCGGCACTGAGGAGGTCCTTGATTCCCTCCGCCGTGGCTCCCCGTCCGTCGTGCGCCGCGCGATCGCGCAGATCCTGGGGGGACAGGGTGCCAGTCCTGGGTTCGGCGATATTGGCCGGGTCGAGCACCGGAACGATCGTGGCGGACCGCTCGACGTCCTGACCGTTCTCCCGTGCGAAAGTCTCCCAGGAACCGGCCGCGCACATCCGCATGAAGGAGAACGTTTTGCCGGAGCCTTTCGCGCCGGTGACGATCACCACGGGAAGATCGGTGCTGTGATCGGCGATGAGCCGACGCACCGGCTCGGTGGTGAGGAAGCCGAGCCCCTCGTCCATCCCGCGTCGCTCGGCAAAGACCAGACGGCCCGCCGCCTCCTGCAGCTGCCGTCGCCGCGCGTCCAGGGAGGACGGTTCTTCCGCGAGTGCCCCGGTGTCGAACTCGCGGCTCGGCGCGAACTCGGCCACCGTCTGCGGCAGGCCGCAGCGCCGGATCACGTCCACCACTGCGTCCCAGCCCTGCGGGAGCGCCAGCAGTTCCTCACGGAATGGACTCAGCGAGGGCTCCGTCAGTACCTGCTCATCGACCGCCAGATCGTCGGGAGCGGAGTCGTCGGCTTCGGCCAGGGCGATAGTGGAGGAGAGCGCTGCGGACAGGCTTCGCCGCGCCGCGTCCGCATGACCGTCATGGACGTCGAGCCGGTACTGGGTGATGATCGCACCGGGGGTAGGATCGGCTCCGGCGACAGCCGGGGACTGGGCACCCAACTGCCGGATCATCGCCTCGGTGCCCTGGAGGGACTGACTGCTGACCGTGGTGACGAAAACTCTCGTCACTCGTGGGTCGAGCAGCACGGGCGCCGCCAGTTCGGAGGCCCCGGCCCGCAGATCCATGACGACGGTGTCGGCATCGGCGGCGACGGCGAGCGCTGTGATGGCCTCGGTGAGGAAGTACGGGGACCGGTCCTCGGTCAGCAGATCGGCCGGACTGATGCGGGGCGGCCCGAGAGCCGTCCGCCGGCTCGCCGGCAGTACCGTCACGCGGCCTGTCCCCGGGTAGTGCGACACCCGTTGGTTGGGCAGGTAACCGGCGGCGATCTCGACCGCCTGCGTCGGATCACCATCCTGCGACGCATGCAGCAGAGCCAGCACATCCTCGTACGCGATGTCGCAGCGTCCACCCTGCGCCTGATACATCCACGTGATCCCGGGCGCCTCCAGATCGGCGTCGATCAGCAGCACGCGCTGCCCCTGGGAGGCGAGGAGATCGGCCAGTGCGACGGCATGCAGGGTCCGGCCCACGCCGCCCTTGAAGGAATGGAAGGCGATCAGTTGAGTGTTGTCCGCGAACTGCGCCGGTGCCGGGCGGGGGAGGACATCGGCGAGTGCGGAGGTGACACGCCGTGCACTGAGCCTCGGCCGGCGCGCAGCCACATCGATGGACTCCGCTTCGACGAGACGGATGGGCAGTCCATGGGGAAGGAGAGATGGTGGGCGGTCCAACGCCAGTTCGGGTTCCTCCGGGGAACCAGTGGTCGATCCGAGGCCGAACTGACCGTCGAGCCAGTCGCGCACCGTGTCGCTCCCGGTACCCGGCAGGACGGTGAGCTCCAGGCCGTCCCACCACGCGTCGGCTTCAAGCAGCCACCGGGGCCATTGGCCGTCGACGGCCGCGCCTGCCAGCCGGTCGTCCACGTCCACCCAGGTGAAGAGCTTGTCGGACATGGCGTTCATGCTCCCTTCCGGACGTTCCGAAGCAGCGACTTCAAGGCTTCCACCGCAGCCTTCTCATCTTCGGCGCGCAACTCCGCACCGTAACGCCATGCCTCGTGCAGTTGATGACCCTCGACGAGGGTGCCTGCCCTGTGCCGATGACAGCGCAGCGGGTCCCCATCCGGTGACGGAGCACGGAGGTTGAGTGCCTTGGCGAGGCGACGCAGATCATGCGTACGCAAATACGCGGGCAGCCCGGATGTGTCTCTGCGTTGCAGGATGCTGTGCAGTACCTCGGCCTTCAGGCCGCACTCCGCGGCGTAGAAGAACAGCAACCCACTGATCGCGCTCTCCCCTGCCTCCTCGGCCGCCCGGCCTTGCCTGGCGAGCCGTTCACGGCTCCGTCGCAGCTCGCTGACCCCCACGTCCACCACCGGACCAGGCTACTGGCTCGAGACTGGGGATCCGACCGGACGACGATGCTGTGCGGGCGGGGTCAGTCGCCGGCGATCTCCGCGTAAACCTGCGAGAGTTCGGGCGAGCCCGTGTCGGCCCAGTCCTGGCCGGCCGACACGACGTCGATCTCGCGGCCCGACGCCATCACCACGACCGGTCTGCCGTCAGGACCCGGCTCCCAGCGGGCGCCCGGCACCGTGCGCACCAGCACCGTGCCCAGGTAGAGCCCCGCGTCGTTGCCGAGCCAGGGGAGTTCCTCCGGGTCGTCGCGCCAGCGCGGCAGCAACTGGTCGAGCGCCTCCAGGGACACCGGCGTGTCCCCGAGGACCACGCCCTCGCGCTGCGCGCGGTCGCGCAGCAGCTCGCACTCGGAGAGCAGCTGAGCAACCCCTTCGGGGTCCGGCCAGGAAGCACGCACGGCCGTGGTGGTGGAGTGCTTGCGCCAGTTGTCCAGGAAAGGGATGTTCATGCCCCCAAGAATCCCATTCCCGCGCCCGCCCGCACCACAGGCACGCGTCACTACTTGTTCACAGTTCCGGTCATCTCACACGTCCAGATCGACGACGACCGGCGCGTGATCGGATGCGCCCTTCCCCTTCCGCTCCTCGCGGTCCACGTAGGCGTCGCTCACGGCCCCGGCGAACGCGGCGTTGCCGTAGACGAGATCGATGCGCATGCCCCGGTTCTTCGGGAAGCCGAGCTGCCGGTAGTCCCAGTAGGTGAACGGCCGGTCGTACTTCAGCGGGCGCGGCATCACGTCGGTCAGACCGGTGCCGCGCAGCGCCGCGAGGGCGGCGCGCTCCTCGGCCGTCACATGCGTGGCGCCCTCGAAGAGGGAGATGTCCCACACGTCGGCGTCCTCCGGGGCCACGTTGAAGTCGCCGAGGACCGCGAACGGCGCGCTCCCCGCCGCGTCAGCCTCCACCGTGTCCCGCAGCGCGGCGAGCCACCGCAGCTTGTACGCGAAGTGCGGGTGGCCGACCTCCCGGCCGTTCGGCACGTACACGGACCACACGCGCACCCCGCCGCAGGTGGCGGCGACCGCGCGGCGCTCCGCCACCCCGTCGTACTCGGGGCAGCCGGGGAAGCCGTGGGTCACCCCGTCGAGGCCGACGCGGGAGACGACGGCCACGCCGTTCCAGCGGCCGTCGGCGTGGACCGCCGCCTCGTACCCGGCGGCGCGGAGCGTGTCGGCGGGAAAGGCGTCCGTGTCGCACTTGAGCTCCTGCAGGCACAGCACGTCCGTGCCGGTGCGCTCAAGCCAGGACAGCAGCCGCTCGCGGCGGACGGTGATCGAGTTGACGTTCCAGGTGGCGATACGCATGGGGACACTTCCGGACGGGCGCGGCGGTGCGCGGCGGGGGAGTCAGACGGTGACGGACGTGCCGGGGGCGATCCGGTCGTAGACGGTGGGGGCGACGCCGACCCCGTCGGGGCCGAGCATCCTCGTGAAGAGACCGAGGCCCGTGTCGTTGAGGAGGCCGTCGTGCACGGCGTAGGCGTGGTCGGCGCCGACGGCGCGCACGTAGTCCACGACCTCGGAGAGCTTGTTCCACGGGGCGTGGACGGGCAGCAGCAGCGTCCGCACGGGCCGCTCGGGGACGGTCAGCGCGTCCCCGGGGTGGAAGAGGGCGCCGTCGTCGATGACGTATCCGACGTTGGTGATGCGGGGGATGTCGGGGTGGATGACGGCGTGCAGCTCGCCGTGGACCTCCACGGAGAAGCCGGCGGCCTCGAAGGTGTCACCGTGACCCACGGTGTGGACCCGGCCGGGGAAGGCGGCGGAGAGCTGGTCGGCGACGCTGCGCAGCGTCCACAGCTCGGTGGCGGGCGACCCGTCGAGGACGGCCCGCAGCCTGCCCTCGTCGAAGTGGTCCGGGTGCTCGTGCGTGATCAGTACGGCGTCGGCGCCGGCGGCGGCGTCCGGCTCGCTGAACGCCCCGGGGTCGATGACGAGGGTGCGCCCCGCCCGCGTGAGGCGTACGCAGGCGTGTCCCTTCTTGGTGAGCTCCATGCGCGCCATTCTGCTACGGGCGACTGACAGCCGCCCGCAGGGCCTGTCCGGCGGCCCCGCGCGCCCTCAGGACGCGGGCGGGACGGCCGGACGGGCCCCGGCGCCCGCGTCACGGCTCGATGCCGGCCCGCGCCTCGCGCCGGTGGTCGCGGAACGCGTACACGCGCCGCGCCATCGCGAACAGGGGGATGACCGCCCCGAGCACGAGCTGCAGCGAGCAGCCGGTCTGCAGCATCAGCAGGCCGCCCGGCGCGTCGAACGCCCAGGCCGTGAGCAGGGCCATGCTCAGCACGATCCACGCCAGCATGCCCACGGCGAGCGTGCCGCGCGGCTTGGGGTACTCGACGCGGCTCACCATCAGCCACGCGACGCCGACGATCGCGAGCAGCGTCGGCGTGAACGGCAGCTCCAGCAGCACGATCGACACGACCGTGAGCGCCCCGAAGGGGCTCGGCATGCCCTGGAAGACGCCGTTCGGCATGGTCACGATGCTGAAGCGCGCGAGTCTGAGGACGACCGCGAGCAGGACGACCGTGGCGGCCAGCGCGGACAGCGGCTCGTGCACGTCCCCGACGACCATGCCCCACACCAGCACGAAATAGGCCGGCGCGAGACCGAAACTGATCAGGTCGGACAGGTTGTCCAGCTCGGCGCCCATGGGGGAGGCGCGGAGTTTGCGCGCGACGAGGCCGTCGCACAGGTCGAAGACCGACGCGAGCAGCATCAGCAGGACGGCGGTCGCGGCGTTGTTCCGCACGACGCCGGCGTCGCCGCTGTTGGTGAGGTGCGGGATCAGCACACCGGTGGTCGTGAAGTAGACCGCGAGGAAGCCGCAGGTGGCGTTCGAGAGGGTGAGGGTGTCCGCTATCGACAGCCGCATCGACAGCGGCATGGCGTCCTCGGGTTCCTCCCCCTCGTCCGCGTCGGCGACCCAGGCCGCCGACGCGTTCCGGTCAGTCACGGTCAAGGCGTGTCACTCCCGCCGTGGTGTGCTGTCCGACCTCGACGGCGGGCTCGATCCCCTCCGGCAGGTACACGTCCACCCGGGACCCGAAGCGGATGAGACCCACGCGGTCGCCCTGCTCGACCTTGCAGCCCTGCGGCACGTACGGCACGATCCGCCGCGCGACGGCACCGGCGATCTGGATCATCTCCAGGTCGCCCAGCTCGCTGTCGAACCGCCAGACGACGCGCTCGTTGTTCTCGCTCTCCTTGTCGAACGCCGGGACGTAGCCGCCCGGGATGTGCTCGACGGAGGCGACGGTGCCGGCGACCGGCGCGCGGTTCACGTGCACGTTGAGCGGGCTCATGAAGATCGCGACCCGGGTCCTGCCGTCCGGCCACGGCATGATGCTCTGCACGACGCCGTCGGCGGGGCTGATGACCCGGCCCTGGCCGATCTCCCGTTCCGGGTCGCGGAAGAACCACAGCATGCCCGCGGCCAGCGCGGTCGCGGGGACGGCGACGGCGGCCCAGCGGCCGGACCGGCGGGACTTCACCAGGCTGACACCGGCGGCCGCCACGGTCGGCAGCAGCCAGGGGGACGCGCCGCGCGCCAGACGCACCCGGCGGCCCGGACGGGGAGAGGAGCGGTAAGGCATGGAAGACCTTCGTAGCGGGGAAACCACGCCTTTCCGAAGCGGCGCGGCTGAGACGATGCTATAGGTTTCAGGCGGCAACTCGGCAAGCCAGCGGGCCGGTAGGGGCGCCGGGCATCGCGGAACGCGGCGTGCAAAGAGGACATTCGCCCCGGCGCGCGGTGCCGGCCCGTCAGGCCGCGCCGCGCGGCCGTCAGGCGTGCGAGCAGGGCTTTTGCCCCCGGCGGCCGGTCCGGGCCGCCCGGTGTGACGAATACCGCGGACGGGGTGCAATTCCGAGTCGCCCCGCCGGGCTTCCCAATGTTTGGCAAAGAGATCGGCGAAGGGTTTCGCGAAGTATTCCGGCCATCGGAAGTCGCTGTTCCGGACGGGGGGATTGCGCGGCACTCACCCGAATGCCCCCGCCGCCGGCGGCACGGCCGCCCGCCGTGGAAATCCGCCGGTCCCGGCCGCCCGGATCAGCCCGCGGCCGGCGGCTCGAACACCGCGGTGCGCCGCAGCCCGGCGGCCCGCCCCTTGCCCGCGATGACGAGGGCCATCTTCCGGCTCGCCTCGTCGATCATCTCGTCGCCCAGCATGGCGGCGCCGCGCGCCCCGCCCTCGCCCGACGTGGCGTACGCGTAGGCGTCGAGGATCAGTTCGGCGTGGTCGTAGTCCTCCTGGGCGGGCGAGAAGATCTCGTTGGCCGCCTCGACCTGCGCCGGGTGCAGGACCCACTTGCCGTCGAACCCCAGCGCGGCCGAGCGGCCCGCGACCTCGCGGAAGCCGTCGGTGTCGCGAACTCGCAGGTACGGTCCGTCGATGGCCTGCAGCCCGTGCGCCCGGGCGGCGAACAGCAGCCGCATCAGGATGTAGTGGTACGCGTCGGCCGGGTACCCCGGCGGCTGCTCGCCGACCGCGAGGGACTTCATGTTGATCGACGCCATGAGGTCGGCCGGGCCGAACACCAGCGTCTCCAGGCGCGGGGACGCGGCGGCGATCGCCTCCGCGTTCACCAGGCCCTCGGCGCTCTCGATCTGCGCCTCGATCCCGATCCTGCCGACCGGCAGCCCGCTCGCCCGCTCCACCTGCGTGAGCAGCAGGTCGAGCGCCCGCACCTGCGCGGCGTCGGCGACCTTCGGCAGCATGAGGCAGTCCAGGTGCGCGCCGGCCCCCTCGACCACCGTGATCACGTCGCGGTACGTCCACGGGGACGTCCAGTCGTTGACCCGTACGACGCGCGTCCTGCCGCCCCAGCCGCCCTCGGTGAGCGCCGCGACGATCCGGTGCCGCGCGTCCTCCTTCGCGAGCGGCGCGCACGCGTCCTCCAGGTCGAGGAAGACGAGGTCGACGGGCAGGGTGCGGGCCTTCTCGATGAAGCGCGGGTTGCTGCCCGGGACCGCGAGGCAGGAGCGCCGCGCCCGCTGCGGACGCGACGGCGCGGTGGCGGACGGGGCGGGCACGGTCATGGGCGTGGCCTTCCGGGAGCGGCGTGCGGGCGGAGGGTGCGGTGCGCGGGTCAGCCGGCCGGCCCGGCGAGCGCCCGCTCGATGGTGCGCATGACCTCGTCGAGGGGGGCGTTCGTCCTGGCCACGGCGACGACGACCTCGCCGCTCCCCGCGACGGCTGCGGTGGCGGCACCGCCGGACGACGCGGCGATCACCGGCAGCGCGCCGAAGGTCCGCCGGACGATCGCGAACGCGTGGTCCAGCTCGGCCTCCACGTCGCCCTCGCCGCCGCGGCGCAGCCAGCGCCGCAGGACGTGGTTGTGCGCGGTGACGACGGCCCCGGCGGCGACCTCGGCGAGGAGGGGCTCGTCCCCGTTGTGGGACTGCTCGTCGAACTGCCCCAGCAGGTAGCGGGTGAACAGCCGCTCGTACCGGGAGACGGAGGCGATCTCGCGTTCGCGCAGCGTCGGCACCTCGCGGGTGAGGCGGTAGCGCTGCACGGAGACCGCGGGGGACGCCGCGTACATCCGCATGACCTGCTTGATGCCCCGGCACACCGTGTCGATGGGGTGCTCGCGGGCGGGCGCCGCCGCGAGGACGGCCTCGACCCGCACCAGCGTGTCGTCGTGGTCCGGGAAGATCGCCTCCTCCTTGGACCGGAAGTGGCGGAAGAACGTGCGCCGCGCGACGCCCGCGGTGGCCGCGATCTCGTCCACCGTGGTCGCCTCGTAGCCCTTGCTCGCGAACAGTTCCATCGCCGCGGCGGCGAGCCGGCGGCGTACCTGGAGGCGCTGCGGCGAACTGGGCTGTCGGGCGGACTTCAGCGGAAGGGCCATGAGGCGAACGTACTCCATGCCCCCGGCGGGGTGCGCGGGCGTTCCGCGCGGCCGGGGTCGCCCGTCAGGGGCGGGAGCAGCGGATCTCCTCGACGGGTTCACCGGCGACGGTGAAGGTGCGGGTGGCGGCGGGGTCGGGGGTGAATCCGGCGCGGGCGTAGAAGCGGCGGGCGCGGGCGTTGCCGGTGAGGACCCACAGGCGGACGCGGTGGTGGCCGCGCGTCTCCAGGCCGTGGAGCGCGGTCGCGCACAGGGCGCGGCCGAGTCCCGTGCCGATGAGGGAGGGGCGGATGTAGAGGGCGCGGAGTTCGCCCCAGCCGCCGCCGTCGGGGTCGGGCGCCGGGCCGTCGAGCGCCGGGTCGGGCCGGTAGGGGCCGAAGGACGCCCAGCCGGCGACGCCGCCGTCCGGTCCCGGGCCGGCGTCGGCGACGAGGTGCGCCGGGGCGCCGCCCCGCGCGAAGCTGTCGCGCATGCCGTCCGCCCAGGCGGCGGGGTCCATGGCGTCGAGGTAGGAGCGGGGGACGAGTTCGGCGTAGGCGTGGCGCCAGCCGGCCGCCCTGACGCGGGCCACGCCTTCGGCGTCGGACGCGGTGGCCGCGCGGATGACGTACTTCACCTTCCCTGGGCGCATACGGTGCACGGTAGTTGGGGTCAGGGCGCGGTGTCCCGCGGTTTGCCGCGGGGAGGCGCGGAACGATGCTCCGCCCCTACGATGGGCGGCGGTCCCGCCGGCCGGGACCGGGGAGAGTTGGGCTGCGGGAAGGGGAACTGTCCGTGTCCGTCGATGTGTCCGGCCGAGGGGCGCTGCCCCCGGCGTTCCTGGCCCCCGGGTCGTCCTCGTTCCTCGATTTCCTCGCGCGGCACGCGCCCGGGGCGCTGCCCGGCGGGCGGCCCGTGCCGCGGGTGCGGGACGCCTCCGCGCTCCCGCACGGCACGACGATCGTGGCCGTCGCGTACGAGGGCGGCGTGCTGCTCGCGGGCGACCGCCGGGTCACGGCGGGCGGCCGGATCGCGCACCGCGGGACGCGGAAGGTGTTTCCGGCGGACGAGTTCTCGGCGGTCGCGATCTCCGGCACGGTCGGTCCCGCCGTCGAGATGGTCCGCCTGCTGCAGCTAGAACTCGAGCACTACGAGAAGGTCGAGGGCGTGTCCCTGTCCCTGGCGGGCAAGGCGAACCGGCTCAGCGCCATGGTCCGGGGCAACTTCGGCGCCGCGATGGAGGGGCTCGCCGTCATCCCGCTGTTCGCCGGGTACGACACGGCGGCCGGCCGGGGGCGGATCTTCTCGTTCGACGTGATCGGCGGGGTCTCGGAGGAGCACGGCTTCGCCGGCACCGGCTCGGGTTCGGTCTTCGCGCTGGGCGCGCTGAAGAAGCTGCACCGGCCGGGGATGGACGAGGAGGCGGCCGTCACGGCGGCGCTCCAGGCGCTGTGGGACGCGGCCGACGAGGACTCGGCGACGGGCGGCCCGGACACGGCGCGGGGGCTGTACCCGATCGTCGCGCTCGTGACGGACGACGGGTACCGGGAGGTGCCCGAGGCGGCCGTCGAGGAGTGGTCCCGCGCGGTCGGCGCCCAGCGCGCCACCGACCCGGACGGCCCGAAGGCGGCCGTGCCGTTCGCCTGACGGCGGGGGCCGTGCCCCCGAGGGCGCACGGCCTGTCGGCAACGGCCGTGTTCGTCCGGGCTCCGGGCGGGGGCGCCGGGGCAGCCCGAAGGCCGCTGTCCCGCACGCCCGATGGCGGGAGCCGTGCTGCTTCGGGGCGCGCGGGGTGGACGGTCGGAGGGCCGCCGGTCCGGCGTCCGCCGCACGGGACCCGGTGGCTGTGCCTCCCGTGCCCGGGCTCAGTCGTCCAGATCCGCCACGATCGCCGCGTGGTCCGACGGCCACACCCCGCCCAGCGGCCGGTCCCCGGTGCGCCATACGTCCCGCACCCGGCCCGTGCCCGGCGCGCCCACGAGGACGTGGTCGATCCTCGACTCGTCCGGGGACCCGGCGCCCGGCGGGCGGTACGCGTTGTGCCCCGGACGCCGCGTCGCGTCGGGCCGGCCGGCCGGCGCGCACCGCCACACGTCCTCGACCCCCGCACCCGCCCGGAACAGCCGCACCTCCTCGGCGTCCGGCGGCGCGTTGAAGTCCCCCGTCACCACCGGGGGGACGCCGTCCGGCACCCCCGTGCCGCGCTCCCGCACGAAGTCCGCGAGCGCGGCGGCCTGCGCACACCGCACCTCCGTCGCGCCGGCAGTCGAGTGCAGGTGCGTCGTGAAGAACGGGACCGTACGGCGCCCCGCGGCGATCCGGGCGAACAGCGCGACGCGGGTCTCGTTCCGTGGGCCGCCGCTCGGCAGCCGGCGCACCGCCGTCTCCGTGATCGGCCACCGGCTGAGCACCGCCACCCCCACACCGGCGCGCAGCGCGACGCCCGGGGCGCGCGCCCGCCAGGCGGACGGCATGCCCATGGGCGCGAACGCACGGTGCAGCCCCAGCTCGTCCGCCAGCAGCGCCGCGAAGTCCGTGCCGTCCGCCGCCCACACCTCCTGCAGGCCGCACACGTCGGGCCGCTCGCGGCGCAGCCAGCCGAGGATCGCCTCGCGGCGCCGCTCCCACGGGCCGAAGCGCCACCACAGGTTCCACGTCAGGACGCGCACGCGCCGATGCTACGCCGCTCCCGCGCGGCGGGTAGCGTCGTCCGCATGGCGCTGCGGGCAGTCGTGTGGGACATCGACGACACGATCTTCGACTACACGGGGACCGAACGGCTCGGCGTCCTGCGGCACCTGGCCGCGGAGGGCGTGCTCGGGCGGCACGCCTCACCGGCCGCCGCCGCGGAGCGCTGGCACGCCGTGATGGAGACGCAGTACGCGCGCTTCGAGGCGGGCGAGCTGACCTTCGACGAGCAACGGCGGGAGCGCGTACGCCACTTCCTCGGCGAGGAGCTGGACGACGCCGCCGCCGACGCGTGGTTCGGCCGGTACCGGGCCTGCTGCGACGCGGTGGCGCGGCTCCACCCCGACGTCCTGCCGGCGCTCGACGCCCTGACGCCCGGCTACCGGCACGGCCTGCTGTCGAACTCCAGCGCCGCCACCCAGCACGCGAAACTCTCCGCCCTCGGTGTGCGCGACCGTTTCGAAGCCCTCGTGTGCTCGGCGGAGCTGGGGTACGCCAAGCCGGCTCCCGAGGCGTTCCACGGCGCGTGCGCCGCGCTGGGGCTGACCCCGGGCGAGGTGGCGTACGTCGGGGACCGGCCCGACCGGGACGCGGCGGCGGCCGACGCGGCCGGGCTGTTCGGCGTCTGGCTCCACCGGCCCGGCGCGCCGGGCCTGCCGGCCGGCGTGCCGCCGCCCGCGCGCCGTATCACCGGTCTCGGTCAACTCCCGTCACTGCTGGCGCGGTCGGCCGCCTGAGGGCGGGGGTGCGGCCAAGCTCCGCGCAGCCGGGGACGTTTGTCCTGCGGAGCGGGGGTAACCGGAGGGTCACGACAACCTCGCCGAGAGGATCTCTGCGAAAGGGAAGTCATGTCCACTCTAGTGATCATCATCCTGGCCGTGGTCGTCCTCGCCGTACTGGCGCTGGTCCTGGCGCCGTCCACGCGGACCGCCGGCGCCGGGAGACTGCGGCACCGGTTCGGCCCCGAGTACGACCGGACGGTCGCGCGGCACGGCGGCGACACCAGGGCCGCCAGGAAGGAACTGGCCGCGCGCCTGCGGGAGCACGGCCGGCTGCGGATGCGCCCGCTGTCCGCCGAGGACCGCGAGCGCTACCGGATGCGCTGGGCGCGCGTCCAGGAGAAGTTCGTGGAGTCCCCGGGCGGGGCGGTCGCCGAGGCCGACCACCTGCTGACCCAGCTCATCCACGAGCGGGGCTACCCGTCGCACGCCTACGACGACCAGGTGTCCGCGCTGTCGGTGCACCACCCGCGGCACGTCGAGGGCTACCGCACGGTCCACGCCCTCGCCGGCCGGGAGCCGGCCGACGGCGCGGTGACCGAGGAGCTGCGGGAGGCCGTCGTCCGGGCGCGCGACCTGTTCAACGACCTGCTGAGCGCCCAGCCCGAGGACGAGCAGCACCACAAGGGCGGCCGGATGTCCGTCCTGCTGCGCAACCGGTCGGACCGGACGCCGACGCACAGCCGTACCGCCGGCACCACACCCGGCGGGACGGCACCGACGAAGGGCGGTGTGTGATGGAGGAGCAGCGCGACACGATGCGGGACGGCACCAGGACCGCGGAACGGCCCGTCCCCCCGGCGCCCCAGGACCCGCCGACGGCCCCCGCCCCGGCGTACGGGACCGGGCCCGCAGCGTACGAGCAGCCGGTGCCGGGGGCGGTCGACCCGGTGGGCGCCGTCGATCCGGTCGCCCCGGCGGGCGCCGGCGGCCTCGGTGACGGGCTGATCCCGGCGAGCGACGCGGCCGAGCTGCGCGAACGCCTGCAGCACGCGGTCGGCTCGTTCGTCGACGGACCCCGCGAGTCGGTCGCCGAGGTCGACACGGTGTTCGAGGCGGCCGTGGCGCACATCACCGAGACGCTCACCGCGCGGCGGCGGGCGATGCGGACGCACTGGGACGGCGGCGACGGGGACGGCCGCGGCGCCGGCCTCGACACCGAGCAGTGGCGCACGATCATGCTGGACTACCGCGACACCATGGAGCGGCTGCTCAGCGCCTGACCCACGGGCGCGACGGCGTCCGCGACGACCGGCGGCCCCGGGTACCCCACGCCTCGGGGCCGCCACACCGTGCCGGCGGCCGGCGCGCGCTCACAGCAGGGTGAGCTGCGTGCCGGCCGCTTCGCCGTCCGCGCCGGGCGCGGACCCGGGCGCGCGCAGGCCGCGCGGCGCGCCCCTGCGGGCCGGGCCGATCCCGTACTCGGCGGCCAGTTCGTGCACCTGGCGGGTGACGCGCCGCTGGTACCACTTCGGGGCGTACGCGCCCCCGGCGTACATGACCTCGTAGCGCCGCACCAGGTCCGAGCGGTGCCGGGCGAGCCACGCCATGTACCACTCGCGGGCGCCCGGCCGCAGGTGCAGCGTCAGCGGCGTGACGGACACGGCGCCGGCGGCGGCGACGGCGCGCACCGTCTCGCGGAGCTGGGCGGGGGAGTCCGACAGGTACGGCAGGATCGGCGCCATCAGCACCGAACAGGGGATGCCGACGTCGGCGAGGGCGCGGATCACGCCGAGCCGCCGTTCGGGGGCGGGCGTGCCGGGCTCGACCGTGCGCCACAGCTCGCGGTCGGTGAAGCCGACGGACACCGAGATGCCGACGTCGGTGACGTCGGCCGCCCGGCGCAGCAGCTCCAGGTCGCGGAGGATCAGCGTGCCCTTGGTGAGGATGGAGAACGGGTTCGCGCGGTCGAGCAGCGCCTCGATGATGCCGGGCATGAGCCGGTAGCGGCCCTCCGCGCGCTGGTACGGGTCGACGTTCGTGCCCATGGCGATGTGCTCACCGCGCCATCGGCGGCCGGCCAGTTCGTGGCGCAGGAGCTGCGGGGCGTTCACCTTGACGACGATCTGCGAATCGAAATCGGCGCCCGTGTCCAGATCGAGGTATGTGTGCGTGTTCCTGGCGAAGCAGTAGACGCACGCGTGGGAGCAGCCCCGGTACGGGTTCACGGTCCAGACGAACGGCATCCGTGAGGTGCCCGGCACCCGGTTGATGATCGACCGGGCCCTGACCTCGTGGAACGTGATGCCGCGGAACTCGGGGGTGTCGATCGTCCGGGTCACCGCGTCCGTGCCGAACAGGGCGGGGGCCGCGCCGGGGGTGTCGTCGCTCAGGTGGTTCCAGCGCATGGGGGGCCGCCTCCTCGGGTCCTGGGCTCGTGCCGCTGATTCGAACACGTATTCGCTTGTGGCCTTCTTAGGACACCTGTTCGAATCGATGCTGTCAAGCCGGACCTGAGCCCGCCCGGACGGCCCTCCGGCGCGGGGGTGCGGCGGAGGGCCGTGCGCGTGCGGGAGCCGGGCCCGCTGCGCGGGTCACTCGCCGGTGCGCCGCAGCGCGGCGGCCATCTCCGACGAGTCGTGGTCGGGGTCGACACCCTCGACGATGATCAGCTCGCCCTCCAGGTGCCTGGTGCGCAGCGGCTTGATCTCCTGGTAGGCGGGCGAGGCGTAGAACCGCCGGGCGTGGTCCATCGAGGGGAACGCGACCAGGATGACGTCGCCGGGCCACGAGCCCTCCTTCACGTCCACGGTGCCGCCGTGGATGAGGAAGCGCCCGGAGAACGGGTCGAGGGTCGACTGGATCCTCGCCAGGTACTCCAGCACCTCGGGGTGGGTCTCCTCGGTCCTGCGCAGGTGGGCGAGTATGTAAGCGGTCATCGTCGTACCTCTCGGAGTTCGTTGCCGTGCGTGTGTGCGTTCGCGGGGGGGCGAGGGACGTCAGGCGCCGGCGGGCACCTTGTCCAGGAAGCCGAGGACCTGGCGGATGCGGCCGTCCTCGCCGAGCACCGCCACGTCGAAGCCGATGACGACCGGTTCGCCCCCCTCGGGTCCCAGGTGCCAGGTGAACCGGGCGATGCCGTGGTGGGCGTCGACGGGGCCGCCCGGGCCGAACACCAGACCGGCGAACTGCCCCCGCACGGCGGCGATGGTGGCGTCGAGCGCCGCGTGGCCCCGGACGGTGACCAGCGGGTCGGTGTACTCGGCGTCCTCGGTGAAGACCTCGGCGATCAGGCGCCGGCGGGCCTCGGTGTCGGTCTCGTTCCAAGCGGCGAGGTAGCGCTCGACCAGCTCGTTGATGTCACTCATGGATCTGCCTCTCTGTGATCGCCCTGCGGCGACGACCACAAAGCTAGGCAGCACGGCGCGGCACGGAATCCGTCGTGCTTAAGTACTTCCGTACCGGCCGCCCCTCACCGGAGTCGGCGGTTGCCGCGCGGTCCCCCCGGCAGCGATGATGCGTGCGACATGGACGATCGGCGAGTGGCGCGGCAACCCGGTGAGCTGTACGGCAGGCAGGCCGAGCGGCAGGCGCTCGCCGCTCTGCTCGACGGCGCCCGTGCCGGTCGGAGCGGCGCGCTGGTGCTGCGGGGGGAGCCGGGGATCGGGAAGACGGCGCTGCTCGACGACGCCGCGTCGGCCGCGCAGGACATGCGGCTGCTGCGCGGCACCGGAGTGGAGGGCGAGGCCGAACTGCCGTTCGCCGGCCTGCATCTCCTGCTGCGCCCCGTGCTCGACCGCCTGGCGGCGCTGCCAGGACCGCAGCGCGCCGCGCTGGAGTCGGCGCTGGGCCTCGCCCCGTCCCCGGGCCACGACCCCCTGCTCGTCGGGCTCGCGGTGCTGTCGCTGCTGGCCGAGTACGCGGCCGGAGCGGGGCTGTTGTGCGCCGTCGACGACGCGCAGTGGCTCGACGGCGCGTCCCGGGACGCGCTGGTCTTCGCCGCCCGCAGACTCCACGCCGAGGGCGTCGTGATCGTCTTCGCCGCCCGGGACGGCGAGGGCACCTTCCCGGGGACCGGCCTGCCCGAGCGGCGCCTGACCGGGCTGACACCCGAGGCGGCGGCGGCGCTGCTGGACCGCCGCCCGCTCCCCCCGGCCGTCCGCTACCGCGCGCTCGCCGAAGCGCAGGGCAACCCCCTCGCGCTGACCGAGCTGCCCGTGGCTCTCGCCGCCGAGCGGCACAGCGGGTTCAGCCCCGGCGCGCTGCCGCTGACCGACCGGCTGTGCCTGGCCTTCCACGGCCGGGTCAGCCGCCTGCCCGCGACCACGCAGCACCTCCTGCTGCTCGCCGCGGCGAACGGAGGGGGCGAGGTCGCCGTGCTGCTGCGCGCGGCCGAGGCGGCCGGGGCGGGCACCGAGGACCTGGCCCGCGCCGAGGAAGCCGGGCTGCTCCGCCGCGGCGACGCCGACGGCACCACCGTCGTCTTCCGCCATCCGCTGATACGCGCCGCCGTCCACCAGCGTGCTGCGCTCGGCCACCGGCTGGCGGCGCACCGCGCCCTGGCCGCCGCGCTCGACGCACCGCAGTACGCCGACCGCCGGGCCTGGCACCTGGCGGCGGCCGCGACCGGCCCCGACGACGAGGCCGCCACCGCGCTGGAGAGCACCGCCGCACGGGCACGCGGACGCGGCGGTCACCGGGCGGCCGCCGCGGCGTACGAGCGAGCTGCCCGCCTCACGGTCGCGCCGGCCGGCCGAGCCCGCCGCGAACTGCTCGCGGCGGAGGCCGCTCTCGAAGCGGGGGAGCTCGACCGCGCCGAGGAACTGGCACGGCGCGCCGCCGACCGCGCCGGCGACAGCGCAGCGCTGGGGGCCGGGCCCCGGCACGTGCGGGCACTCGCCGCGTTCTGGCGGGGCGCGTACCCCGCCGCCCAGGAACTGCTCATCGACGGAGCCGCGCTCGTCCGCGACACCGATCCGCCCCTGGCCGCGAGAATGCTCATCCAGGCCGTGCACACCGCCTGGTACCTCGGCGAACGGCACCTCGCACAGACGCTGGAACGGCTGGCGGGGGTGCCGCTGCGGGACAGCGACCCTCTCGCCCCCGTGGCCGGTTTCCTCGGTCGCCTGCTGGACCGGGGACGCCCGGGTCCGCCGCCCTCCCTGGACGACACCCTGGACGCGGTCCGCAGTCGCGGCCGGGTGCCCGACCAGTCGCTCGTCCTTCTCTGCGGCGCGGCGATGGGACGCGGCCAGGACGCCGACGCCTACCGGCTGGCCAGGACCCTCGCGGCGGACCTCCGGTCGGCCGGTGCGGCCGGGCGCCTGCCCACCGTGCTGTTCCTCGTCGCCGAGGGCGAGGTCTTCACCGGCCGGCACCGGGACGCCCGCACCACCGCGGCCGAGGCGCTGGCGCTGGCCCGCGACACCGGTCAGCGCCAGTGGGTCGGCCAGTTCGGCAGCGTGCTCGCCTACCTGGACGCCGCCGAGGGCGACGAGGAGGCGTGCCGACGGCACGCCGACGCGGGGATGTCGGGGGCCACCGCGAGCTCCATCGCCCCCGGCGCGCCGTGGGCACACTGGTCGCTCGGCCTGCTCGCCCTCGGCCACGGCCGTGCCGAGGACGCCCTCTCCCGTTTCGAACGGCTCACCCGCGAACCGATGCGCCACCACTTCTGCGCCGTGCGCTCGGTCCCCGACCTGGTGGAGGCCGCGGTACGGGTGGGCGCCCCCGAACGCGCCGGCGAGGCGGTCGAGCGCTTCGCCCGGTGGGCGGAGGCCGTCCGGCAGCCGTGGGCCGACGCCCTCCTGCTGCGCTGCCGCGCCCTGCTCGGTCCCGACAGCGACGCCGAGCGGCACTACCCGGCGGCGCTGCGCGCCCACGACAGGGAGGCCCGCCCCCTGGAGTACGCCAGGACCGCCCTGCTCCACGGCGAGTGGCTGCGCCGGGCACAGCGCAAGGCCGAGGCCCGCCCCCACCTCAACGACGCCCTGGAGACGTTCGGGCGACTCGGCATGCGGCCCTGGGCCGAGCGGGCCCGCGGCGAACTCACCGCGACCGGCACGAAGGACACCGCGTCCCGTCCCGTACGCGGCCCGGCGGCCGGCCTGACGCCGCAGGAACGCCAGATCGCCCGCCTCGCCGCCCGGGGACTGTCCAACCGCGACATCGCCGCGCAACTGTTCCTCAGCCACCGTACGGTCGGCTACCACCTCTACAAGGCCTACCCGAAACTCGGCATCGCCTCCCGCGGCGAGCTGAGGGACCTGGCCGCCCGCGACGAACTCTGAGAGAGCACCGAGGATGACGACACCCCGCACGGTACGGACCGGAGAGATCCTCTCCGTCGCCGTCGACGACCTGCCCGCCGAGGACCTCGCCCCCGGCATCCGCGTACGGGCGCTCCCCGGCATGCCCGGCATCAGGACGTGGGTCATCGACCTGGACCCCGGCGCCGAGTGGCCCGAGCCGGACGTCCACGCGGCGTACGGCGAGGCGTACTTCGTCGTCGCCGGCGAGATCATCGAGGGCGAACACACCCACGGCCCCGGCACCTACGTGGCCTTCGGGGCGGGGACCGGCCACCGCCCGCGCACCGAGACGGGCGTCCGCGCCTTCGGCTTCAACTACGACGTGTGACCGCGGCCCGGTGATCAGGTGCGCCGGCCGGCCCAGCCGGTAACGTGGCGCGCCATGACGAAGATCCTCATCTCGGCGGACATGGAGGGCGCCACGGGCGTCACCTGGCCCGCCGACTGCCTCCCGGGCACCCCCGAGTGGCAGCGGTGCCGGCCGATGTTCACCTCCGACGTGAACGCGGCGATCGCCGGCTTCCTCGACGGCGGCGCCGACGAGGTGATCGTCAACGAGGCGCACATGACCATGCGCAACCTCCTCCTCGAACAGCTCGACGACCGCGCCACCCTCCTCACCGGCCGGCACAAGGCGCTCAGCATGGTCGAGGGCGTCCAGCACGGCGACATCGACGGCATCGCCTTCGTCGGCTACCACACCGGCGCGGGCGACGAGGGCGTCCTCGCCCACACCTACCTCGGCAACTCCCTCACCGGAGTCTTCGTGGACGGCGTGCGCGCGAGCGAGGGACTGCTCAACTCGCTCGTCGCCGCCGAGTACGGCACCCCCGTCGTCCTCGTCACCGGGGACGACCGCACCGTGGCCGACGCCGCCCGGTGGGCGCCCGACGCGGTCGGCGCCGCCGTCAAGGACTACGTCTCCCGCTACGCCGCCGTCTGCCGCACGCCCGCCCGTACGGCCGCCGACATCCGCGCCGCCGCGGCCCGGGCGGCGGCGCTCGCCGTGCGCCACGCGCCCGCCCCGCCGCGCGAGCGCCGGGTGGAGATCGAGTTCGACGCCGAGCACCTCGCCGGCGCGGCGACCGTCGTGCCCGGCGTCGAGCAGACCGGCCCCTGCCGCGTGGCGTACCGCGCGCCGAGCATGTACGAGGGAATCAGGTGTTTCAAGGCGGTCACGACCGTTGTGTCCGCCGCAGTGGAGGAATGGTATGGCTGAGCACCACATCGACGCGGAAGCGCTGGACGAGGCGGTGCGCTGCACGGCCGACCTGATCCGCTTCGACACGACCAACCGCGGCGGCGGCGACGGCGCCGAGCGGCCCGCCGCCGAGTACGTCGCCGCCCGCCTCGCCGAGGCCGGTGCCGAACCGCGCCTGCTGGAGAAGGAGGCGGGCCGCACCAACGTCGTCGCCCGCGTCCCCGGCACCGACCCGGCGGCCCCCGCGCTCCTGGTCCACGGCCACCTCGACGTCGTCCCGGCCGACGCCGCCGAGTGGAGCGTGCCGCCGTTCTCCGGCGAGATCCGCGACGGCGTCGTCTGGGGCCGGGGGGCCGTGGACATGAAGGGCTCCATCGCCATGGTCCTCGCCGTCGTCCGCGCCTGGGCGCGGGCCGGCGTGCGGCCCCGCAGGGACGTCGTCCTCGCCTTCACCGCCGACGAGGAGGACACCGCGCAGTACGGCGCCGGCTTCCTCGTCGCCGAGCACGCCGACCTCTTCGACGGCTGCACCGAGGCCATCGGCGAGTCCGGCGCCTACACCTTCCACCCCGGCGACGGCCGCCGCCTCTACCCGGTCGGCGGCGGGGAGCGCGGCACCGCCTGGCTCACCCTCACCGCCACCGGGCGCGCGGGCCACGGCTCGAAGATCAACCGGGAGAACGCCGTCACCCGCCTCGCCGCCGCCGTCGCGCGCATCGGCGAGCACTCCTGGCCGCTGCGCCTCACCGCGACCGTCCGCGCCGCCCTCACGGACCTCGCCGTGCTGTACGGCCACCCCGTGCCCGACTTCGACGGCCCCGACCCCGACGCCGTCGCGCGCGCGGTGGACGCCCTCGTCGAAGCCATCGGCCCGGCTGCGGCCCTCGTCGCCCCCACCCTCCGCAACAGCGCCAACCCCACGATGTTCGACGCCGGTTACAAGGTGAACGTCATCCCCGGCCGCGCCACTGCCCACGTCGACGGCCGCGTCCTGCCCGGCGGCGACGAGGAGTTCACCGCCACCATGGACCGGCTCACCGGCCCCGGCGTCACCTGGTCGCCGCTGCACCGCGAGATCCCCCTCGAAGCCCCGGTGGACGGGCCGGCGTTCGCCGCGCTCAGGGAGTCCCTGCTGCACTTCGACCCCGGCGCGCACGTCATCCCGTACTGCATGTCCGGCGGCACGGACGCCAAGCAGTTCTCCCGCCTCGGCCTGGCCGCTTACGGGTTCATGCCCCTGCGCATCCCGCCCGACCTCGACTACCAGGCGATGTTCCACGGCGTCGACGAACGCGTGCCCGTCGACGGCCTGCACTTCGGCACCCGCGTCCTCGACCGCGCCCTGCTCGCCCTCTAGAGGAGACCCAGCCCATGGACCGCGCACCGTACGGCAGTTGGCCCTCACCGATCGACGCGGCCATGGTCGCCGCCCACGACGGGAAGCCCGAGTACCTCGGCGCCGTCGGCGACGAGCTGTGGTGGACCGCGCCCCGGCCCGCCGAGGGCGGCCGCCGCGCGCTGCTGCGGCTGCGTGCCGGCGGCGGGCAGGCCGAGTCGGTGCTCCCGCCCCCGTGGAACGTCCGCAGCCGCCTCATCGAGTACGGCGGCGTCCCGTGGGCCGGCGCGGCGCGCGACCGCGGCGGGCCGCTCGTGGTGTTCGCGCACTTCGCCGACCAGCGGCTGTACGCGATGGAGCCGGACGCGCCGGGCGGCCCGGCGCCCCGCCCGCTGACCCCGCTGTCGTCCGTCGGCGGCGGCCTGCGCTTCGGCGACCTGCGGATCGAGGGCGAGGAGGTGTGGGGCGTCCTGGAGGAGTTCACCGGCGAGGGTCCCGGTGACGTGCGGCGGGTGCCCGTCGCCGTACCGCTCGACGGGTCGGCCGCGGGCGACCGCCGCGCCGTGCGCGAACTCGCCGCCGAGCGGCACCGCTTCGTGACCGGCCCCCGGCTGTCCCCGGACGGCGCCCGCGCCGTGTGGCTCGCCTGGGACCACCCCGGCATGCCCTGGGACGGCACCGAACTGGTGCTCGCCGACGTGACCGGCGGGGGAGCGGCCCGGCGCCTGACCGGCCCCCGCACGATCATGGGCGGGCCGGCCGAGGCGATCGCGCAGGCCGAGTGGGCGCCCGACGGCACGCTCCTGGCCGCGACCGACCGCACCGGCTGGTGGAACCTCCACCGTGTCGACCCCGGCACCGGCGACGCCACCGCCCTGTGCCCGCGCGACGAGGAGTTCGCCGACGCGCTGTGGCGCGTGGGACAGCGCTGGTTCGCGCCCCTCCCGGACGGCACGGTCGCCGTCCTGCACGGCCGCGGCGAGGCGCGGCTCGGCGTCCTCGACCCCGCGCGCGGCGAGATCGCCGACGCCCCGGGGCCGTGGACCGAGTGGTCGCCCTCGCTCGCCGTGCGCGGCACCTCGGTCGCCGGCATCGCCGCAGGACCCGACCGCCACCACGAGATCGTCGGCCTCGACACGGCCGCCGGCCACTGCCGCGTCCTCGCCGAGCCGCACCACGACCCCGTCGACCCCGCGCACTACCCGCTGCCCCGCACCGTCACCGTGCCGGGGCCCGGCGGCCGCGCCGTCCACGCCCGCGTCCACCCGCCGCGCCACCCGTCGTTCACGGGACCGGACGGCGAGCTGCCGCCGTACGTCGTCTGGGCGCACGGCGGCCCGACCTCCCGCGCCCCGCTGGTCCTCGACCTGGAGATCGCCTACTTCACCTCGCGCGGCATCGGCGTCGCCGAGGTGGACTACGGCGGCTCCACCGGCTACGGCCGGGCGTACCGGGACCGGCTGAAGGGCGCCTGGGGCGTCGTGGACGTGGCGGACTGCGCCGCGGTCGCCGCGGCGCTCGCGGAGGAGGGCGCCGCCGACCCCGCCCGCACCGCCATCCGCGGCGGCAGCGCCGGCGGCTGGACGGCGGCCGCCTCCCTCGTCGCGCCCGCCGTGGCCGGCCGCTACGCGTGCGCCGCCATCAGCTACCCGATCCTCGACCTCACCGCGTGGGCCGCGGACGAGACGCACGACTTCGAGTCCCACTACCTGGAGACGCTGGTCGGCCCGCTCGCCGAGGTGCCCGACCGCTACCGTGAGCGCTCACCGGTGGGCCACGCCGACCGGGTCACGGCGCCGTTCGTCCTGCTCCAGGGCCTCGACGACGTGATCTGCCCGCCCGCGCAGGCCGAGCGGTTCCTCGCCGAGGTCGCCGGCCGCGGCGTCCCGCACGCCTACCTCGCGTTCGAGGGGGAGGGGCACGGCTTCCGGGCGGCCGGCACGATCCGCCGTGCGCTGGAGGCGGAACTCGCCCTGTACGCCCTGGTGTTCGGCGTCAGCAGGCCGGAGCTGCCGCCGCTCGACCTCGCCGCCCCGAACCCGGCCGGATGACCTAACTACCCGAGGCCGTACGGCTGTTGACGCCTCGCGGGCACCGCGCGGCATCCTGCTCCCATGACGTCACCCCTGCCCGCCGAGCCCTCACACGACCTCGGCGACCCCAAGGAGCTCCTGCTCGGCTACCTCGACCACTACCGCACCGTCCTGATCGCCAAGGTCTCCGGGCTGACCGAGGAGGAGATGGGCCGCTCCCGCCTGCCCTCCGGCTGGACCCCGCTGCAACTCCTGTGGCACCTCCAGCGCGTGGAACGCCGCTGGCTGATCTGGGGCTTCCTCGCCGAGGACGTCCCCGACCCGTGGGGCGACCACGGCTCGGACGGCCGCTGGGCCGTCCCCGACGGGCTCACCGTCGCCGAGGTCACCCGCCTCTTCCAGGAGCAGGCCGCGCGCACCCGGTCCATCGTGCTGGCCTCGGACCTGGCCGCGCGGGCGCCCGTCGGCGGCCGGTTCGCGACCGAGGCCGAGGCACCCACCCTCGGCTGGATCCTGCACCACCTCCTCCAGGAGTACGCGCGGCACGCGGGGCACCTCGACATCGCGCGGGAGCTGGCCGACGGGATGACCGGCGAGACCGGCGTGTGAGCCCGCCCCGGTGGAAATCCCCCGAATGGCGCAACATGTCCGGCCGGGGGAGGATGGGCGGGAACAGCGGCGCGGCCGGCCCCGGCCGGCCGGCGCCGACCGCGAAGAGGCGAACAGGAGGCATGCCATGACCACCGCCGCCGACATCATGACGCCGGGCGCCCAGTGGATCACCGCGTCGGAGACCCTCGACCGGGCCGCCCAGGTCATGCGCGAACTGGACGTCGGCGCGCTCCCCGTGAGCGACGCCGACGAGCGGATGTGCGGCATCCTGACCGACCGCGACATCGTGGTGAAGTGCGTGGCCGCCGGCCACGACCCGTCCCGCGTCACCGCCGGCGACCTGGCCCAGGGCACCCCGCGCTGGATCGCCGCCGACGCGGAGCTGGACGAGGTGCTGGACGAGATGGGCGACCACCAGATCCGGCGTCTGCCCGTCATCGACGGGGACAAGCGCCTCGTCGGGATGATCAGCGAGGCCGACCTGGCGCGCGAGCTGAGCGACGACCGGATCGCCGACTTCGTCACGCGCATCTACGCCTGACACACGCTCCGCGTACGCCCCCCGCGCCCGCCCGCCGGGCGGAACCGGGGGGCTCCTCGCATCCTGGAGCCATGACCTCCAGCCCGCGCACCAGCAGGACCATGGCGTTCTGGACCCGGGGCCGCGTCATCGTCGCGGTCGTGGCGCTCCTGACGCTCGTCTTCATCTTCGAGAACACCCGCAGCGTCAAGATCCGGCTCCTCGTGCCGGAGGTCGCCATGCCGCTGTGGCTCGCGCTCTTCGCGACCGGCGTCATCGGCGCCGTCTGCGGCATGTACTGGTCGCACCTGCGCGCCCGCGACTGAACCGGCCGCACGGGCCGCCGGTGGACGGTCGCGCATCCGGGTGAGCGCCTCGACGATGGCCGCCGCGCACTGGGTCCCGCTTGAATGGCGGCATGGCGATACTCCTGCTGATCTGCGCGATCCTCACCCTCGTCACCGCCGGCCTGATGGCGGGGACGTTCTTCGGCTTCTCCGTCTCGGTGATCCCCGGGCTCGACGCCATTGCACCCGAGGAGGCCGTGCGGGCGATGCAGAGCATGAACGAGAAGATCCTGAACCCGCTCTTCCTCGGGGCGTTCGTCGGTGTGCCCGTGGCGGCGGCCGGCGCCGGCGTGCTGCTGCTGCGCGCCGGGCACCGCGCCGCCGCGATCGCGTTCCTCGCGGCCGCCGCCGTCTACTTCTTCGGGGCACTGATGCCCACGGGCGCGATCAACGTGCCGATGAACGACGTCCTGGCCGCCGCCACGCCCTCCGCCGACGCCTGGGCCGACTTCTCGGCCCGCTGGGCGCGCTGGAACGCGGTCCGCACCGCCGCGAGCGTCGTCACCGTCGTCCTGGCCGGCTGGGGCATGCACCTGTGGCGGACGGCCCGCTGACGCGCCCGCGGCGGCCGTCCGTCAGGGGACCCTGGCCAGCAGCTCGCCGTGCGTCGAGGCGAACCAGGCGTCCTCGTCCGCGCCCCACGCCCGCCACGCCGCCGCGATCGCCGTGAGATCGTCCGGCGTGGCGTGCCCGCCGTCCACGGCCAGCCGGGCGTAGGACGAGGCCACCGTGCGGTCGGCCCACAGTCCGCTCCACCAGGCCCGCTCGTCCGGGTCGGCGTGGCACCAGACGGAGGCCGACGCGGTGATGCCGGTGAACCCGGCCGCGCGCGCCCAGGACAGCAGCCGGCGTCCGGCGTCCGGCTCACCCCCGTTGGCACGCGCCACCCGCCGGTAGAGGTCCAGCCACCCGTCGAGGCCCGGGACCTCGGGGAACCAGGTCATCGTCGCGTAGTCCACGTCCCGTACGGCCACCACGCCGCCGGGACGGCACACCCGCCGCATCTCGCGCAGCGCCACCACCGGGTCGGTGACGTGCTGGAGCGTCTGGTGGGCGTGGACCACGTCGAACGAGTCGTCGGGGAAGTCCAGCGCGTGGACGTCGGCCTCGGCGAAGCGGACGTTCGTGAGCCCCCGCCGCTCGGCCTCCGCGCGGGCGGCCGGCAGGATCTCCGCCGCCCGGTCGACACCGGTGACCAGGCCCGGGGCGACGCGTTCGGCGAGGTCGGCGGTCAGGGTCCCGGGGCCGCAGCCGATGTCGAGGAGGGCCTGCCCGGGCCGCAGGGCGGGCAGCAGGTAGGCCGCCGAGTTCTCGGCGGTGCGCCAGCGGTGCGAGCGGAGCACCGACTCGTGATGTCCATGGGTGTACGTGGCTTCCGGCATGTTCGTACTCTGCCGCCCGTCTCACATTCCGAGCAACTGCATTCCGGAATACGGACTACCTCACCGCTTCGGCCGATCGTCCCGGCGCCCGGGGTTGCCGCCGCCCCGGTGCTGCCGGTCCATGGAACGGCAGGTGTGAGGGGCCGGGAAGGGAGGCGCGCATGTCGGACCTGACCGGGTCGCCGGGCCGCCCCGTCCCGCCGGCCGGCGTGGCGCTCCGTCCCCTGTTCGAGAGGCGGTCCTGGCCGCGCGACTTCGCCGACCGGCTCACCGCGCCGCTGCCGGGGCTGCGCACCCTCGCGCGGGCGGCCCGCCGGGGCGCGCTGCGGCCGCCGGCGGACGTCGTGCGCGGGGCGGCGGCCGGGCTGCCGTACGCGCCCGCGCCACTGCCGGCGGTGCCGCGCGGCGGTGTGGGCCTGACCTGGGCCGGGCACGCCAGCTTCGTCGTGCGCCTGGGCGGGCTCACGGTGCTGACGGACCCGGTCTGGTCACGGCGCATCCTCGCCACCCCGGCCCGCATCACCCCGGTCGGCGTGGACTGGGCGGACCTGCCGCCCGTGGACGCGGTGGTCATCTCGCACAACCACTTCGACCACCTGGACCTGCCGACGCTGCGGCGGCTGCCCAGCGGTACGCCGCTGTTCGTGCCGGCCGGGCTCGCGGCCTGGTGCCGCAGGCGCGGTTTCACGCACGTCACGGAGCTCGACTGGTGGGAGGCGGCGGAACTGCCGGCGCGCGAGGGGGGCGCCGTGCGGTTCGACTGCGTGCCCGCCGACCACTGGTCGAAGCGCACCCTGCTGGACACGTGCCGGTCGCTGTGGTGCGGCTGGGTGCTGACCTCGCCCGGCGGCCGGCGGGTCTACTTCGCCGGGGACACGGGGTACGGCGCGTTCCTCCCCGAGGTGGGCGAACGCTTCGGCGGGGTGGACGCAGCGCTGCTGCCGATCGGCGCGTACGACCCGCCGTGGCTGCTGCGGCCGGTCCACCTGAACCCGGAGGAGGCCGTGCGGGCCTTCGCCGACGTGGGGGCGCGCTTCATGCTGCCCATGCACTGGGCGACGTTCCTGCTGTCGGCGGAGGCGCCCCTCGAACCGCTGGTCAGGCTGCGGGCCGCCTGGCGCGCGGCCGGGCGGCCCTTCGACACGCTGTGGGACCTGCCGGTGGGCGGCTCACGCGTCCTGGCCGTCGGCGACTGAGCCGGTGGGCCGCCCGGGCGCGTACCACCGGCCCGTGCCGATGGAGCGCAGCCGCAGCGACGGGCCGAGCGGGTCGGGCGCCTCGCGTACCCCGCCCGCCTCGGGCTCCTGGCGGGGCGGGACGCCGTGGCGTATGCCGTGCGCGGCGTGGACTCCCTGGGCGAAATCACTGAACAGCCGGGTCAGTGCCCGGAATCCGCCGGTCATCGGACCTCTCCTCATCGCGTTGGTTCACTGGTCTGTGAAGTGACTCCGATGCTAGGCTTACAGATCTGTGAAGCGCAAGGGGGTCCATCCATGAGTTCCACCGGGACGGGCACGGACGGCCGTCTGACGCCGGGCGCCCGGCGCATCCTCGACGTGGCGTCGGAGCTGTTCTACCGGCGCGGCATCCACGCGGTCGGCGTGGACACCATCGCGGCCGAGTCGGGCGTCACCAAACGCACGCTCTACGACCGCTTCGGCTCGAAGGACGGGCTGCTGGTCGCCTACCTGGAAGAACGCGACCGGAACTGGCGCGACCGGATCGCCGAGGCCCTCCGCGCGGCCGACGGCGACGCGCTGCGCCGCGTCCTCGTGCCGTTCGAGGTGCTCCCCGGCTGGCTCGACCGCTCGGAGCGCGGCTGCAGCTTCATCAACGCCTTCGCCGAACTGCCCGAGCCCGACCACCCCGGGCGGCGCGTCGTCGTCGCCGAGAAGAAGTGGCTGCGCGACCTCTTCCGCACGACCCTGGCCGAGGCGGGCGCGGCCCGTCCCGACGACCTCGCCGTCCAGTTGCTGAGCCTGCACGAGGGCGCCATCGTCAGCTTCTCCATCGCGGGCGAGACGACGGCGGCCCGGTCCGCCGCGGCCGCCGCGCACACCCTGGTCGAGGCGGCCCTGCCGCGGGCCGGGGGCGTTCCCTGACGGTCCTCAGCCCGCGTCCGGCGCGGTGCGCTCCTCCGGCCCCGGCGCGCCCTGCGCCCGGTGCCCGCCGCCGTGGAACCGGCGCCACACCGGCGGCACGGCCGCGACCAGCACCGTCAGCACCAGCGCCGCCACCACGCCCTGCCACGGGTGCGGGAACAGCGCCCCGCCCAGCATCCCCAGCAGTTGGTAGGTGGCCGCCCACGCCAGCGCGGCGGGCAGGTCCGCCCGCAGGTAGACCCGCATCGGCATCTTCGCCAGCAGGCACGCCAGCATCACCGGGATACGGCCCGCAGGCACCAGCCGCGAGACGAGCAGCACGGCCGTGCTGCCCTGTGCGAGCCGCTCCTCGGCCCGCACCAGCCGGTCCGGCGCCACCTGGTCGTGCATGCGGTCGAGCCAGCGCGAGCCGTGCTCGGAACGCACCCCGCGCCGCCCCAGCCAGTACAGCGCCGCGTCCCCGAGGAACGCCGCCGACGTCGCCAGGCCGAACACGATCAGCGACGACAGCCACGGCGTCGAGTGGTGCAGCGACACGGCCGCCGCCGAACTCACCACCGCCCCCGTCGGCACCACCGGCACCAGGGCACCCAGCAGCACCAGCAGGAACAGCGACGGGTAGCCCGTCGCCTGCTGCGTCGACTCGGGCACCACCGACCCGACCGCCGACGCGTACTCCGCCGTCACCGACAGCGCCGTCACCCGGCCACCTCCAGCCGGACGCTCTCGCCGTGCCCGAGCCGGTGCACGGCCACCCCGGGCGCCATCCGCGCCGCGTGCCGCGCGAACTCGTCCCCCGGCGCGTGGAACTCCCAGGGCCGCACCGTCGTCATGCCGACCGGCCAGTAGGTGCCGTAGTGCACCGGCACGGCGGCGCGCGGGCGCAGCCGGGTCAGCGCCTCGGCGGCCCGCTCCGCGTCGAGGTGGCCGTGCCCGAGCCGGGGACCCCAGCCGCCGACCGGCAGCAGCGCCAGGTCGACCGGCCCGGCCTCCCGCGCCATCGCCTCGAACAGGTCCGTGTCGCCCGCGTAGTACGTGCGCGCCTCGCCCTCCACCACGTAACCGAGCGCCCGCACCCGGTCGGGGCCGAACGGCAGCCGCCGCCCGTCGTGCACCGCCGGGACCGCCCGTACGGTCAGCGCGCCCACCGCCACGCTGTCCCCCTCGGCGACCTCGCGCACGCGAAGCCTCCGGCACAGCCGCCGCAGCCGGGGCACGGCCCGCAGCGCCCCGCGCGGCACCAGCAGCGTCGTGCCGGGGGCGAGCAGGGCGAGCGACGGGACGTGCAGATGGTCCGCGTGCAGGTGGGAGATCACGGCCGCGTCGGGCCGCCGCGCCTCCGGGGTGGGCAGCGCGCCGCGCCGCCGCCGCAGATGCGCGCAGCGGCGGGTCAGCAGGGGATCGGTCAGTACGGTCGTACCGGAGTCGCGGAGCGTGACGGTGGCGTGTCCCCACCAGGTGATGTCCACCGGCACCGCACCAGCCCCTTCCGCCCGCCGGCGCCCTCCGGAAGCGCCGCGCACCCGCGTCCGTCTGCCCGGGCACACGCTCCAGGATGCCAGGAAGGGGCAGGCGGTCCGGGACAGAGGGGGAGCGATGTGGAGAATTGGTGGAGTGCGGAGGGCGGACAGGTGCGGGTGACGGCGTGGCGGACCGGCGGTGCGGTCCTGCTGCGCGTCCTCGTCGTGTGGGCGGTCAGCACGGCCACCCTCGCCGCGCTCGCCCTCGTCCTGCCCGACTTCTCGCTCCAGTCGCGGGACGGTGAGAGCTTCACGCGGGTCGGGCTGACGGCGGCTCTGGTCGCCGGCGTCTTCGGGTTCCTCAACGCCATCGTGTGGCCCTGGCTCGTCCGCGCGCTGCTCCTCGTGCCCGCGATAGCGCTCGGCCTGCTCGTCTTCCTCCTCAACAGCTGGCTGCTGCTGCTCGCCCTGCGCATCGTGCCGTCGAGCCACGGCGGGCTCGCCGCGGGGACCGCGGTGCTCGTCGCCGCCGTGGTGTCGACTGCGTCGTCGGCGACCAGCTCGTTCCTCGCCGTCCGCATCAGGGGGCAGCAGCGCAGGCGGCTGCGGCGCCTCGCCGGCTGGCGCGCCCTGCGCGGCGTCCCGGCCCGCAGCCGCGCCCCCGGCACCGTCTTCCTCCAGCTCGACGGCGTGGGGTACGACGTGCTGGCCGAGGCGGTGGCGGGACCCGCGCCGCTCATGCCGACCGTCGCCCGGCTGTGCGGCACGACGCACCGCCTCACGCCCTGGCGCACGGACTGGTCGAGCCAGACGGCCGCGGCCCAGCTCGCGATCCTGCACGGCAGCAACGATGACGTGCCCGCTTTCCGCTGGTACGAGAAGGAGACGGGCGAGGTCGTCGTCAGCAACCGGCCCTCGTCCGCCGCCGAGCTCCAGCGCCGCGCCGTCGCCCGCAGCGGCGGCCCCGGGCTCCTCCGCCACGACGGCGCGAGCCGCGGCAACCTGTTCACCGGCGGCGCGGGGCAGGTCGCCCTCGTCCTGTCGGTCGCGGCGCGGCGCGGCCGGGGGCAGCGCTCCCGTGCCGGGTACTTCGCGTACTTCTCCGACCCGGCCCACGCCGTGCGGACCGCCGCCTCCTTCCTCGCCGAACTGGTGCGTGAGCCGTGCCAGGCGCTGCGGGCACGGCTGCGCGGCGACCGGCCGCGCGTCGGGCGCGGCGGCCTCTATCCGCTGATCAGGGCGTTCGCGACGGTCGTGCAGCGCGACGTGGTGACGGCCGCCGTCGTCGGCGACGTGCTGAACGGGCGCACCGCCGTCTACGCCGACCTCGTCGCCTACGACGAGGTGGCCCACCACTCGGGGCCGCGCGGCAGCGACACCCGGCAGGTGCTGCGGCGGCTCGACCGGTGCGTCGGGCACGTCGCCGAGGCCATCGCGCACGCGCCGCGCCCCTACCACCTCGTGCTGCTGTCGGACCACGGGCAGAGCCGGGGCGCCACGTTCGAGGCCGCCCACGGCTGCTCGCTGGAGGAGCTGGTGCGGACCGGCTGCGGCCGGGCGCCCGCCGCCGGCACCCGTACGGTCCGGCGTCCCGAGGCCGGCGCGGAGGCGCGCGGCACGGCGCGCGCGGCGCTGCGCCGGCCGGAGAAGCCGCCGCGCGCGCTCGTCGAGGAGGGGGACGGCGCCGCGGGGACGCCGGTGCCCGCGGCCGGCCGCGGCGCGGCGCCGGTCGTCCTCGGCTCGGGGAACCTCGGGCTCGTCTCCTTCCCCGACCTGCCGGGGCGCGCGGACCGCGAGACGATCGAGGACCGCCATCCCGGGCTGCTGCGCGTGCTGACCGACCACCCGGGCATCGGCTTCGTCCTGGTGGACAGCGCGCGCCACGGTCCCGTGGTGCTGGGGGCGGGGGGATCGGAGTTCCGGCTGGAGAGCGGCGTCGTGGTGGGGGCCGATCCGCTGGCGCCGTTCGGCCCGGGAGCGGCGGCGGCCGTACGGCGGGCGGCGGCGTTCCCGCACGCCGCCGATCTGATGATCAACTCGTCGGTCGATCCGGACACCGGTGCCGTGCACGCGTTCGAGGAGCAGCTCGGCTGTCACGGCGGTCTCGGCGGCGAGCAGAACAGGGCGTTCCTGCTGTCGCCGCTCGCGCTGTCGCCGCCGGTGCCCGCGGTGCCGGGCGAGCCGTCCGGGGAACTCGTCGGCGCCGAGGCGGTCCACCGGGTGCTGCGGCGCTGGCTGCACGAGGCGATGATCCATCCGGCGCTCCCAGCGGAGGCACCGGAGCCCGCGGCACCGTAGCGTGGGGACAGCACGGTGCCGCGCGGATCGACGAGGAGTGTGGAGCGCCATGGCAGCGAAGCCGCTGACGGAGCAGGAGATCGACCGGGCACTGACGGGCCTGTCCGGCTGGACGGCGGAGGACGGCCGCCTCGTGCGCGGCTACGGCATGCCGAACCACCTGGCGGCCGTCGCGCTGCTGGTGCACATCGCGTCGATCCAGGAGGAGCTGAACCACCACGCCGACCTCACGGTCACCTACGACCGGGTCGGTGTCTCCGTGACGACGCACAGCGCCGGCGGCCGGCTCACCGACCTGGATGTGCGGCTGGCCGGCCGGATCGAGGAGATCGCCCCGGCGCACGGGGCCGTCTAGACACCTGGTCGGGACGGCCCTGTGCGCCGGGGCGTGGCCGGTCACGGCCAGTCGGCCTCGTCGGGGTCGGCGCCGAAGCGGGTGTCGCGGTTCAGCCCCGCGAACGCCGCCATGTCCTCGTCGTCCAGGGCGAAGCCGAAGACGTCGAGGTTCTCCCTGATGCGGGCGGGCGTGACCGACTTCGGGATGGTGACGAAGCCGGACTGCACGTGCCAGCGCAGCACGGTCTGCGCCGGAGTCCTGCCGTGCTTGGCGGCGATGCGCGTGATCACCGGGTCGTCGAGGAGGCCCTTGCCGGAGCCGAGGGGGGAGTAGGCCTCGGTGACGATGCCAAGATCCGCGTGCACGGCCCGGGTCTCCTCCTGCTGGAGGTAGGGGTGCAGCTCGATCTGGTTGATGGTCGGCACGATGCCCGTCTCGTCCTTCAGCCGCCGCAGGTGGGCCGGCTTGAAGTTGGAGACGCCGATCGCGCGGACCCGGCCGCTGTCCCGCAGCTCGGTGAACGCCCGCAGGATCGTCAGGTAGTCGTCCCGCATGGGGCGCGGCCAGTGGATGAGGTACAGGTCGAGCCGGTCGAGGCCGAGGCGGGCGAGGGACGCGTCGAACGCGCGCAGGACCTCGTCCCTGGTCCAGGTGATGGTGCGGCTGTTCCACAGCTTCGTGGTGACGAACAGCTCGTCTCTCGGCAGGCCGCAGGCGGCGAGCGCCCGGCCGGTGCCCTCCTCGTTGCCGTAGATCTGGGCCGTGTCGATGCTGCGGTACCCGGCCCGCAGCGCCTCGCCGACGGCGGTCTCCGCCTGGTCGTCGGGCACCTGCCACACGCCGAAGCCGAGCTGCGGCATCGCGACGCCGTCGGCGAGCGTGACGAGGGGGACCGGAGAAGCGGTACTCACGTGCTGTTCTTTCCTTCTCTGATCGATGATGGTCGCTGAGCGACCATGGGTGATGGACTTTCGCTCTTCTTCTATCGTTTTCTATCGTCCATTCGGTGATGACCGTACCTGTGTCCTCCCCGCCGTTCCCGGTGCCGCTCCGCCGACCCGCCGGCCCGGCCCAGGAGGGGTGAGGAGAGAATGTCCGCCATGCGCAGACTGGCCCGGTTCGTCGACCCCTTCATCGTGCTGCTGCTCGGCACGGTCGTCCTGGCCGCGCTGCTGCCGGCGAGCGGCCCGGCGGCCGTCGCCGCCGACCGCACGGCCACCGTCCTCATCGGCCTGCTGTTCTTCCTGTACGGCGCGCGGCTCTCCCCGCGGGAGGCCATGGACGGACTGCGGCACTGGCGGCTGCACCTCACGATCATCACCTGCACCTTCGCCGTCTTCCCGCTCCTCGGGCTCGCGGCACGGGGGCTCGTCCCCTGGCTCCTCCCGGACAACCTCTACGACGGCCTGCTCTTCCTGTGCCTCGTGCCGTCGACGGTGCAGTCGTCCATAGCCTTCACCTCCATGGCCGGGGGGAACGTCCCCGCCGCGATAGCCGCCGGCTCGTTCTCCAGCCTCCTCGGCATCCTCGTCACACCGCTGCTGGCCGCCGCACTCATCGGCGCGAGCGGCGGCTTCTCCGCCGACTCCCTGCTGGCCATCGTCTGCCAGCTCCTGCTGCCCTTCGTCGCCGGGCAGCTCCTGCGCCGCTGGATCGGCGGCTTCGTGAAACGGCACAAACCGACGCTGTCGCTGGTGGACCGGGGCTCCATCCTCGTGGTCGTCTACGCCGCCTTCAGCGAGGGCATGACGGCCGGCGTCTGGAGCGAGGTGAGCTGGCCCCGCCTCGTCGCCCTGCTCGGCGTCCAGGGCGTCCTGCTCACGATCATGCTCACGCTCACCGGGTACGGGGCGCGGCGCCTCGGGTTCGGCCGCGCCGACCGGCTCGCGATCGTCTTCGCCGGGTCGAAGAAGTCCCTCGCCTCGGGACTCCCCATGGCCGGGGTGATCTTCACCGAGCACACCGCGCTCGCCGTGCTGCCGCTGATGATGTTCCACCAGCTCCAGCTCATCGTGTGCGCGGTGCTCGCGCGGCGCTGGGGACGGTCCGCCGACGCGCCCGCCGCCGCTCCTCAGGACGCCGGGGCCGGAGCCGGGGCGGCGAGCACGAGCCGTTCCGCGCCGGCGTAGACGTTCATCGACGCGCCGCGCAGGAAACCCACCAGCGTCAGACCCGCCTCCTGCGCCAGGTCGACGGCCAGCGCGGAGGGCGCGGAGACCGCGGCGAGCACCGGCACACCCGCCATCACGGCCTTCTGCGCCAGCTCGAACGACGCACGCCCTGACACCAGCAGCACCGCGTCCCGCAGCGGCAGCAGCCCCCGCTCCAGGGCACGCCCCACCAGCTTGTCCACCGCGTTGTGCCGGCCGACGTCCTCCCGCGCGTCCAGCAGCTCGCCGTCCCCGGAGAACAGCCCCGCCGCGTGCAGCCCGCCCGTCCGCGCGAACACGCGCTGCGCCGCCCGCAACCGGTCCGGCAGCGCCGCGAGCGTCTCCGGCGCGAGACGCGGGCCGCCCGCCAGGGGCAGCGGCCAGCGGGCCGTCGTGCGCACCGCGTCCAGGCTGGCCTTGCCGCACACACCGCACGACGAGGTCGTGTACACGTTGCGCTCCAGGGACGCGGCGGGCGGCGCCACCCCGTCGGCCAGCCGCACGTCCACGACGTTGTACGTGTTGCGGCCGTCGTCGTCCGCGGCGCCCGCGCAGTAGGTGACCCGCGCGACCTCGGCCCGGCCGGCGATCACCCCCTCCGACACCAGGAAGCCCGCGGCCAGCGCGAAGTCGTCCCCCGGGGTCCGCATCGTCACGGCGAGCGGACGCCCGTTCACCCGGATCTCCAGCGGTTCCTCGCCCACCAGGGTGTCGGCGCGCTCTGACACGGCGCCGTTCCTGACCCGGACGGTGCGGCGGCGTTCGGTGACCCTTCCCATGCCGCCATCATGCCCCCGCGCGGCGCCGGCCGCGCCGCGCGGGGGCGGACGGGGCCGTCAGTCCCGCACGCGCAGGCTCTCGGGCGGGCCGAGGTAGCTCGGGCGCAGGCCGCCGGTGTCCACCACCAGCTTCTGCAGGACGACGGTCGGGTCGACCATCCAGAACTTCAGGGTGTGCCGGCCCGGCCCGTCGATCGTGTGGGTCGTGCGGGTCAGGTTCACGTTGTCGGACGTGTTCCGCTCCCACTGCCGGTTCATGGTCGTGTCGTCCGCGCCGGTGACCTCGGTGACGTTCACCCGCTGCGGATCGTCGTCGTCGAACGAGACCGCGTAGGTGAGGCCGTCCGTCGGCAGCACGTTGTTGCGCGGCGACAGGTACGCCAGCACGGTCACCTCGCCCGGCGTGAACAGCGTCAGCTCGTACTCCAGGCGCGGCGAACGGCCGCCCGGCGTGCGGCGCCGCGCCGTGACGGGGAACGGCGTCATGCCGTCGCCCGTGCGGCCGATGTCCGGGATGCGCGTCCAGCGCACGCCGCCCGAGTCCACGGCGCGGTCGTAGTGCGCCGCCTCGATCGACACGTAGCCGTTCGCCTCCACGAAACCGCGCGGACCGTGCCGGCCCGCCTCGGGACGGACCACCACAGCCGACACCTCGACGCTCGTGCCCGCGCCCGTCACGGTCAGCGGCACCGTCGTACGGCCGCGCGGCGCCCGGTCGAAGTCCACGGCCACGGTCAGCCGCACCTGCGTCTCCACACGGCCCGCCGGCTCGGAGACGGTCACCCACGGTTCGGCGGACTCCACTCGGTAGTCGAACGGCTCGCCGCCCCGGTTGAACACCTCGATGTACTGCTCCGGCTGGCTCTGGTACGGGCTGAACTCCGGCAGCACCGCCGCCTCCGCCGCGGTCGGCCACCACAGCGCCGACCCGTCGACCGCCACCCCCATCTCGGCCCCCGCGCGCGGCGCGATCCTGCGCACCGGCGGGTACACCTCGTCCGGGAGGGCGACGTTGTCCCGCTCCGGCTGCTGCCAGGGCGCGTTCGGGCCGTAGCGCTCGACGTCCCCGTAGCCGATCTTGGGCTGCGTCTGGAAGCCGTGCCACTTCCCGTCGGCGAGCGTGTTGTTGTAGTAGTCCGACATGGCCTGGTCGTCGGCGAACCGGGCGTCCGTGGCGTCGGCGAGGCCGTTTGCCGCCACCCGGCCCTGCTCGGCGTACAGCAGGCTCGTGAACTCGGCGGAGCGCAGGGCGTACAGGTTCGCCGACGCCTCCACCTGGTACTGCACGAGCTGGTAGTACGCGTCCTGGTACGCGGCCGGCAGCCGCTCGCCGATGCGCTGCGCCCGCTCGTCCAGCTGCTCCCACTCGTCGGTGACCCGCTCGATCTCGCGGTAGTCGGTGAGGCTGAACGGCGTGGCGCGGTCGTCGTACACCACCGCCGACGCGTCGGTCGCCGGGTCCTTCGCCGGGTCGAGGGTGATGCGGCGGTTCAGCAGCTCCGGCTTGCGGCGGGACTGCAGGACGCCGTAGGTGTGCAGGACCCCGGCGATGTCCTCGGCGTGCTCCTCGCCGAAGTTCTCGGCGGCGTACCGGCGTTCCCAGTCGTGCAGGCCGTCGACCGGGAAGGCCCCGGGATCCCAGGCGAAGTCGAGGAAGAACTGCAGCGGCAGCTCCTCGGCCTTCATGTCGCCGACGTTCACGACCCACAGGCGGTCGATGCCGGCGGTGTGCGCGAGGTTCAGCTGCTCCCAGGTGGAGGCGAGGTTGACGGTGTCGACCCACTTGTAGTTGCGGCCGCCGCCGACGTAGTCGAAGTGGTAGTACATGCCGTATCCGCCGGACCTCGCGGGCAGCGAGGGGTCGGGGACCTTGCGGAGGTTGCCCCAGTTGTCGTCGCAGAAGATGACGGTCACGTCGTCCGGCGGGCGCAGTCCCTCGGTCCAGTAGCGCTGGACCTCCTTGTACAGCGTCTGGACCTGCGGTATGCCGGTGATGTCGGGGCCGGCCAGCTCGGTGAGGATCTCCCGCTGGGCGGCCAGGATCGACTCCATCAGCTCGATGCCGTCGCCGTCGGGCAGGCTCACGTCGCCGTTGCCGCGCATGCCGAGCGTGACGACGCCCTCGAAGTCCTCGTCGACCATGCGGCGGATGCCGTCGCGCCAGTACTCCTTGATGGCCTCGCCGTTGCGGCGGAAGCTCCACTCGCCGGTGCCGCCGTACGGGTCGTGGCCGGGCGTCGTGATGTTCCCCGCGGCGTCGCGCTGTGCGGCGACCGCGTGCCGGTTCCACTCCTCGATGCCGCGCATCATGGGCGCCTCGTGGGAGGTGCCCATGACGATGCCGTACTCCTTCGCGACGGCGTGGTTGCGCGGGTCGTCCTCGGCGAACGCGCGGCCCCACACGGCGGGCCAGAAGTAGTTGGCGCGCAGCCGCAGCATCACCTCGAAGACCTGCTTGTGGAACGCGCTGTTGAAGCCGCCCTCGTGGCCGGGGGCGAGGCCGGGGCCGAAGAACGCGGGTGCCCACGTGCCGAGCGCGGGGTTCTCGTCGTTGATGAAGAAGCCGCGGTACTTCACGGCGGGTGTGCCCTGCGTGTGGCGGCCGGGCAGGGCGTACACGCGCTCGTGCCGGGGGAGCGGCACGTCGTCCCACCAGTACCAGGGGGAGACGCCGAGCTGCCGCGACGCCTCGTACACGCCGTAGATCGTGCCGCGCTGGTCGCTGCCCGCGATGACCAGGGCGCGGCGGACGCCGGGCAGCGGGTTGCGGACCAGTTGCTCGCGCGTCGTCTCCCACTTCCCGGCGATGCCGTCGACGTCCAGCTTGCCGTCCTCGACCAGCCGGTCGATCAGCGGGCTGCGGCCGATCGTGCCGATGATGACGAGTTCGTCCCCCGCGCGGGCGGCCGGTCGTGGGCGAGCGCCGGTTCGACGCCGGTGACGCGTTCGATGTCGGCCCGCAGGTCGCCCACGGCCCGCAGGACGCCGGGGTGGTCGTCCGAGCTGACCAGGACGGGGGCCGCCCTGCCGTCGGCCACGAGCGTGAGGGCGCCGGGCTGCCAGGAGGTCGACAGAAACCGGGACGCGGAGGCCGCGCCCCCGTGGCCGGCGGGGTGGGCGGGCGCCGCTGCCGCGGCGCCCGTGGTGGCGGCGGTGGCCGCGACGGTCAGGGGGAGGAGTCCGAGGAAGGAACGGCGGCTCGTCATGGGTTCGTGGCTCCACACGGGGAGGTTGGACCGAAAGTTTTCAGACGGATTCCGGTAGCACCCCTTCGGGGTTCCGCATGAAGCTAATGACGCGGCATGCCCAGGTCAATAGTCGGTGAACGGTCGGTTCCGCCGGCCGGCCGTGTCACCGCAGCATTGACGGGATGACCTGCCGGACTCGGCCGGCTCCGGAAATTTTCGGTCCGCGACCCGGGCGGGGAACCGCCGGCGCGCTGGATGCGTGCCCGGACCGCGGTTGAGCGGGCGTCCGGCTGGACAGGATGGGGAACGGGCGCGCCGTATCGCTCCGCGCCCCGGCCCGCGCGGCCGGACGACGGACGGGGGCTCCCATGGGCGACGGAGGACCGGCGGCCGACTGCCCGGCGCCGCACCCGCCCCTGCTCACCTCGCGCCGTCACATCGACCTGCTGCGCGTGTGCAGCACCGGCTGTACGCCGGCCCGAGCGTCCCGGTAGGCCCGTGCGCGGGCGTGTTCCCGCCGCGCCCCCGCCGTCCCGTCCCGCCCCCCCCGAGGGAGAGCCATGTCCGCGAACCCGTCGTCCCCCCTGCCGCACGCCATCCGCGTCCGCATCGGCCCCGACACCGACCACGGATACGATCCCGCGCCCCACCGCTACCACCTGTACCTGGCCCTCTCCTGTCCGGATTCCCTGGGCATCGCCATCACGCACGCCCTCCTGGGCCTGGCCGACCGCATGCCCGTGACCCTGCTGCCTCCCGTCCCCGACACCGCGGACGGCGGGTACCGCGCCCTGCGCGACGCGTACGCCGCGACGAGCCACCGGCACCCCGGCCCCGCTGCCGCCCCGGCCCTCACCGACCGCTGGACCGGCCGCGTCGTCAGCAATCACGCCCCCGACATACGCCACGACCTGGCCGTCCGCTTCCCCGGCGGCGGCGCCGACCTGCGTCCGGCCGGCGCGGCGGAGGCCGTCGACACCGTCGCCGGGCTCTGCGACCGGGGCGTCACGGCGGCGGCCCAGCGCGCAGGCGCCACGGATCCGGGCCCCGAGCGGGACGCGGCGCTCGCCCGGCTGTTCGCCTCCCTCGACCTCCTGGAGGAACGCCTCGCGCACGGCCGCCCCTACCTCCTCGGCGACACCCCCACGGCGGCCGACATCCACCTGTGGGTGACGCTCGTCCACCTCGACCTCGTGCACCGCTGGCACCTCGACGCCGCGGCCGTCCACCGGCTCGCCGACCGGGCGGGACTGTGGGCGTACGCCCGCCGCCTCCTCGCCGAGCCGGCGTTCGGCGGGCTGCTGCGCCCCGACGACATCACCCGCAGGCACCACCACCGCTGCCGCGGCCGGGAGGCGGCGGGCGCGGCCGTGCAGATCGTGGACTGGAACACTCCCGTGGCCGCGCTGCCCGCTCCCTCGGATCGCCGGCCGCGCTGAGGGGCCGGAGGGGAGCTTCCGGCGGGAACGAGTAGGATCGCCGGAAATTCGTGCAATCAGCCGATAGGAGGGTCCGTGTCCGCAGTGACCGGCACGGCCGATCTGCTCGTGCTCCTCTCCCTGGCCGTCACCCTGCTGGCCGGCGTCCCCTTCCTGCGCGACGAACGGCTGCGGCGGCACGGCGTGCGTGTGGTCGGCGAAGTCGTCGCCCACGGGGCGCCGGGCCACCGCCGCGCGCGGTACGCCGTGGCCTTCACCACCCTGACCGGCCAGCACGTCCGCCACGAGACCCGCGCGAGGGCCACGCCGCCCGCCGTCGGACGGGCGCTCACCGTCCTGTACGACCCGCGCCGCCCCCGGCACGCCGCCCCCGCCCACCGTGTCGACCCGTACGGCCGGTGGGCGAGGGTCCTCGTGCCCTGCGCGGCCGCGGTGTGCGTGCTGGCCGCCGCGGCGCGGATCGTGTGCGCGTTCCTCTGAGACGGCTCAGGGGTACAGGCGCGCGATCTCCCCGGCGTACGCCTCGGCCACCGCGCGCCGCCGCACCTTGAGCGACGGCGTCAGCAGTCCGTTCTCCTCGGTGAACGCGCCCGGCAGGATCACGAACCGCCGGATCGACTCGGCCCGCGACACCGCCGCGTTCGCGTGGTCCACCGCCCGCTGCACGTCCGCCCGCAGCTCCGGGTCGTCGCACAGCTCGGCCGGCGGTGTGCCGGGCGGCCGCCCGCGCACCGCGAGCCAGTGCGCGAGCGCGTCCGGCTCCAGCGTGACCAGCGCGGCGACGTACGGCCGCCCGTCGCCGACGACCATGCACGGCCCGACCGGCGGGCGGCTGCGCAGCCGGTCCTCCAGGACGGCGGGCGACACGTTCTTGCCGCCGCTCGTGACGATCAGGTCCTTCTTCCGCCCCGTGATCGTGAGGTGCCCGTCGCCGTCGAGGCCGCCGAGGTCGCCGGTCGCGAACCAGGCGTCGCCGTCGAGGGCGCGGGCGGTCGCCGCGGCGTCGTTCCAGTAGGACCGGAACACGATCCCGCCGCGCACCAGGACCTCGCCGTCGTCGGCGATCCGCACCGCCGTGCCGGGCACCGGGCGCCCCACCGTCCCCGGGCGCGGCTCCAGCGGGGGCGTGAGCGTGGTCGCCGACGTCGTCTCGGTGAGGCCGTAGCCCTCGTAGACGACGACGCCGCAGCCGAAGAAGAAGAGGTTGAGCCGGGGGTCGAGCGGCGACCCGCCGCTGATCGCGTACCGCAGCCGCCCGCCGAGCGCCGCCCGTACGCGCCGGTACACCAGCAGGTCGTACAGCGCGTGCGCGAGCCGCAGCCCGACGCCGGGGCCGCGGCCGCCCCCGTGGAACGCCCGCAGTTCGGCCTCCGCGAACCGCACCGCGATCCGGTCGGCCCGGTCGAACGACGCCGCGCGCCCCATCCGCTCCGCCTGCGCGCGGCCCGTCGCGTGGATCTTCTCGAACAGGTACGGCACCCCGATGACGAACGTCGGCCGGAACGACGCCAGCTCCGGCCGCAGCTCATCGGGCCGCACGCTCGGGCAGTGCCCGATCTCGATGCGCGCCGCGAGGCACGCGATCTGGATGGTGCGGCCGAGGATGTGCGCCAGCGGCAGGAAGATCAGCGTGGTCGGGGTCTGGCGCGTGACCTCATCGAAGACGGGTTTCAGCAGCTCCACGAGGTTCGCCGTCTCGGCGCTCAGGTTCGCGTGCGTGATGACGCAGCCCCTGGGGCGCCCCGTCGTGCCCGAGGTGTACACGATCGTCGCGACGCCGTCGGGGCCGAGCCCGGCGCGGCGGGCGGTCACCGCGTCGTCGGGCACGTCACGGCCGAGCGCCGTCAGCTCGTCCAGCGCGCCGTCGTCGATCCGCCACAGGCGGCGGTCGCCGCAGACGCCCCGCGCGGTCGCCTCGTTCTCCGCCGTCTCCACGACGACGAACTCCGCGCCCGAGTCCCGCAGGATCCAGTCGATCTGCTCGGCGGACGACGTCGCGTACACGGGAACGCTCTGCCCGCCGGCCGCCCAGATCGCGAAGTCGAGGACCGCCCACTCGTACCGTGTGCGCGCCATCAGGGCGACCCGGCCGCCCGGCGCGAGTCCGGCGGCGATCAGCCCCTTGGCGACGCCCGTCACCTCGCGCGCGAACACGGCGGCGGTCACCGCCTCCCACCGCCCGCCGCCGGCCGCCCTGCGGCGGGCCACGACCGCGCCGGGCGCCTGTGCCGCGTTGGTGAACGGGATGTCCGCCGTACTGCCCGCGGCCGGCGGCGGCACCAGCGCCGGCACCCGCGCCTCCCGCACCACCCCGTTCTCGCGGACCGTCTCCACCACCGCCCGCCGGCCGAGGTCGCGCCGCCGCGCGGCCCTCCGCAGATCACGCCGCGCACCCATGTCAGTCAGCCCTTCCGCCGGCCGCCGTCCCCGTGCCCCGCCGCTCCGTGCCGTCGTGCTCGCCGGTGCTCTCCAGCAGCGCCGTCACGCCCTGCCCGCCGGCCGCGCAGATGGAGATCAGGCCCCGCGCGGGGCGCCGCCGCGCCAGCAGTTTCGCGAGTGTGGCGACGATCCGGCCGCCCGTCGCCGCGAACGGGTGGCCCGTCGCGAGGGAGGACCCCGCGACGTTCAGACGCTCCCGGTCCACCGGTCCCAGCGGCTCCGGGAGGCCGAGGCGCCGCTCGCAGAACTCCGGGTCCTCCCAGGCCGCGAGCGTCGCGAGGACCTGGGAGGCGAACGCCTCGTGGATCTCCACCAGGTCCAGATCCGCCAGCGTGATCCCCGCGTCGGCCAGCAGCCGCGGCACGACGTGCACGGGAGCGGTCAGCAGCCCGTCGGGACCGGCCACGAAGTCGACCGCGCCGGTGCGCACGTGGGTGAGCCACGCGAGCACGGGCAGCCCGCGCGCCGCGGCCCACTCCTCGCTCGCCAGCAGGACGGTGGCCGCGCCGTCCGTGAGCGGGGTCGAGTTCCCCGCCGTCATGGTGGCGTCCGGGCCGTCGCCGAAGACCGCGGGCAGCCGGGCCAGCCGCTCGGGCGTGCTGTCGGGCCGCATGTTCTGATCGCGCTCCAGGCCGCGGAACGGCGTCACCAGGTCGTCGAAGAAGCCGCTCTCCCAGGCCGCGGCGAGCCGGCGGTGACTGGTCGCCGCGAGCTCGTCCTGCGCGGCGCGGCCGATGCCCCACTCCCCGGCCGTCACCGCGGCGTGCTCACCCATGGAAAGGCCGGTGCGCGGCTCGGCGTTGCGCGGGATCTCCGGGACGGCGTGCCGGGGCCGCAGCCCGCCGAGCGCCCGCAGCCTGCCGCCGACCGTCCGGGCGCGGCGGGCGCGCAGCAGGAGCCGCCGCAGGCCGTCGTCCAGGGCCAGCGGGACGTCGCTCGCCGTGTCCACGCCGCCCGCGACGCCCGCGTCGATCTGGCCGAGCGCGATCTTGTTGGCGACCAGGACGACCGCTTCGAGCCCGGTGCCGCACGCCTGCTGGATGTCGTACGCCGGGGTGCGGTGGTCGAGCGCGCTGCCGAGGACGGTCTCCCGGGCGAGGTTGAAGTCCCGGCTGTGCTTGAGGACCGCGCCCGCCACGAACTCCCCGAGCGGCTCGCCCCGCAGGCCGAACCGTTCCACGAGCCCGGCGAGCGCCGCCGACAGCATCTCCTGGTTGGACGCGGTCGCGTAGGGCCCGTCCGAGCGGGCGAAGGGGATGCGGTTGCCGCCGAGGACCGCCACCCGGCGGGCCGGTGCCGCTGCCATGGACGTCCGCCTCTCTGTCGGTCTGCGTCTGTCCCTATTGTTTGACCATTCAGTAGACTTACCGCTTGGTAGGGAGGAAATCAATGGCCGATCGCTATCTCTCCTGGGTCTCCGGCCGGACGGGCGGCGCCGTCGCGCGGCGGCTCGGGCTGCCCACCCCCGTACCGCTGCGCCGTCACGCCCCGGGCCGGCCCGTGACGGCGGGACCCGTCGTCACCAGCGCGGCGGACGGCGGGCGGCTCGGCGAGCGGCTGCGCGCCGTGCTCGACGCGTGCGGCGCCGACGTCCGCGCCTGCGCGCCGGGGGACGCGCCGCCCGAGGGCGAACGGCCCGCCGCCCTCGTCCTCGACGCCACGGGCATCACCGGTCCTGCGGAGCTCGACGCCGTGCACGCGTTCCTCCACCCCCGCATACGTACCCTCGCCGCCTGCGGCCGCATCCTCGTCCTCGGCACCCCGCCCGAACGCGCCGCCGACCCGGCGGGAGCGGCGGCGCAGCAGGCGCTGGACGGCCTCGTCCGCTCGGTCGGCAAGGAGCTGCGGCGCGGCGGGACCGCGCACCTGGTCCGCGTCGCGCCCGGCGCCGAGGAGCTGATGGAGTCCACCGTCCGGTTCGCGCTCTCCGCGCGCTCCGCCTACGTGTCGGGGCAGACGATCGTGCTCGACGCGCCCCCCGCGGGCGCGGGGAAGGCCGTGCCGGAGGACTGGGAGCGCCCGCTCGCCGGCCGCACCGCGCTCGTCACCGGCGCCGCGAGGGGCATCGGCGCGTGCGTGGCGGAGGTCCTGCACCGCGACGGCGCGCACGTCGTGTGCCTCGACGTCCCCGCGCAGGCGGAGGCGCTGCGGCGGACGGCGGACCGGGTCGCCGGCACGGCCGTCGGACTCGACATCACCGCGCCCGACGCGGGTGAGCGCCTCGCCGAGCGCCTCCGCGACGAACACGGCGGCCTCGACATCCTCGTCCACAACGCGGGCATCACCCGCGACCGGACCCTCGGCCGCATGGACGCCGACCGGTGGCGATCCGTCATCGCCGTCAACCTGACCGCCGCCGAACGGCTCACCGCCGAACTGCTGCCCGTCCTGCGCGACGGCGGCCGCGTCGTGTGCACCTCCTCCATCAGCGGCATCGCGGGGAACGCCGGCCAGACCAACTACGCCGCGTCCAAGGCCGGTCTCATCGGCCTCGTGCGCGCGCTCGCCCCGGCCGCCGGGACCGCCGGGCGCGGCATCACGGTCAACGCCGTCGCCCCCGGGTTCATCGAGACACGGATGACGGCTGCCGTGCCGTTCGTCGTCCGCCAGGCGGGGCGCCGGATGAACAGCCTCGGACAGGGCGGGCAGCCGGTCGACGTCGCGGAGGCCGTCGCGTACCTCGCGTCGCCCGGGACCGGAGCCGTGACCGGCCAAGTGCTGCGCGTCTGCGGCCAGTCGTTGTTGGGGGCGTGACACCTGATGCTCCGCCTCTACGCACGCGCGCTGCTGCCGAAACGCAGCGGGTTCCATGCTGCCGCTCCGTCCCTGCCCCCTCGGACGCTGGAATTGCCCGACAGGGCGACCGATCCCGCACACCTGGCCCGTTACGCGGAGGTCTGCGGCCTCCACGCCGACCCGGCGGACCTGCCCGTGACGTACCCGCACGTCGTCGCGTTCCCCCTCGCCATGGAGCTGATGACGCGGCGGGACTTCCCGTTCCCCGTGCTCGGGCTCGTCCACACGGCCAACCACGTCGAACGGACCCGGCCGATCGGCACCGCCGAACGCCTCACGTACCGCGTCACCACGACCGCGCCGCGCCCGCACCCGAGGGGCACCGTCTTCGACGTGACGGCGGACGCCACGAGCGGCGGGGCCGTCGTCTGGCGCTCGACCAGCACCTATCTGAGCCGTGGCGGCCGGGCCGCGCCCCGTACGGCCGGCCCCGGACACTCCGTGCCCGCGCCGGCCCCGCGGCGGACCGAGACCTGGACGCTGCCCGCCGACACGGGCCGCCGCTACGCCGCCGTCTCGGGCGACCGCAACCCCATCCACCTCCACGCCCTCACGGCCCGCCCGTTCGGTTTCCGCCACGCCATCGCGCACGGCATGTGGACGACCGCGCGCTGCCTGGCCGCCCTGTCCACCGGCGGACTGCCGGACGCGTTCGGCCTGGACGTCACGTTCCGCGCCCCCGTACCACTGCCGGGGCGCGTGCGCTTCACGACGGACGGCACAGCGTTCTCCGTGCGCCCCCAGGAGGACGGCGCACGCCCCCACCTGACGGGCCGACTGACGCCCATCGGGTGACACCGGCGAGGTGCACCGCGCACCCGCGCGCGGCTAGGGTGTGGCACGTCATGTGACCGTCCCCTCACTCGGTGTACGGAGGGCTGCTGTGTCGTTCGACCGGGAATGGCGGGAGATCCAGGAGCGGGCCGCCCGCTCGGCGGGGGCCGGCCCCGGTCTCGCCGCGCGGCACGACGACCTCGGCCGCGTCGGGCACGCGGCCCGTACCCTGCACGGCCGGTTCGCCGATGACGCCACGAGCGCCGACACCGCGACCGAGGAGGCGGCCCGCTCCCTGTCGCGCCACGGTTTCGCGTCCGGCCGCGCCCTCACCGTGACCGCCGACGCCTGGGCGGCCCGCGCCGGCACACTCCTCGACGCCTGCGCGCACATCGCGAACCACCTCGACCGCACGGTCGCGGCCCACCGGGCGGAGGACACCCGGATCGCCGCCGACCTGTCCCTGTCACGCGTCGACAGCCGCCTGACGTGAGGCCCCGGTTCCCGTGCCACTGACCTTCCAGGACGCCTACGGCGCGCCGCTCGCCCCGCTGAAGGCCGCCGCCGACGCCTGGGCGGCGACGGCGATCCGCCTGGCGTCCCTCGCCGCCGACGCCCGCGACACCCTGCTCGCCGACTGCGAGCGGGCCGACTGGGAGGGCGTCAACGCGGGCGTCACCAGACCGTTCGTCACCAGGGCCGCGCGGGAGTTCGACGACGCGGCCGAGGCGGCCGACGGTCTGCGCCGCCTCCTGGAGGACGCCCACACCACCCTGGAACGCGCCCGCACCGACCTGCGCCGCGCCGTCGACACGGACGCGCCGGCCGCGTACCTGACCGTCTCGGACTCGGGCGCCGTGGCACCGCGTCACCCGCTCGCCGCACAGCCCGACGCCCGGCAGCACGACACCCACTACGCGGCCCATCAGCGCGCGGAACAGGAAGCCGTCGCCGCGCTGCAGCGCCGCATCGACACGCTCGTGGAGGCGTTCGACGACGCCGACCAGTCCCTCGCCCGCGCCCTGCGCGCGAACGCGGCCGACGCCCTGCACGACTTCGCCGCTGCCCGCCACACGTCCCTCGACCAGGAGGAACTGGCCCGCGCACTCGTCCTGGTGGGCAAGGGACGGGAACTCACCACACGCGAACTCGCCGTGCTCAACGACCTCCTCCAGGACAACCGTCGCTCCGGCTTCTTCACCACGGGCCTCTTCGGAGCCCTCGGAGCGGAGGGCACGCTGTCCTTCTTCGGCGGCCTCACCGCCGTGACGGACGACGACCGGCGGCTCGGCGAACTGAAGGCGCTGCAGCGGAACCTGGGGCATGCCCTGGCCACCGCCACGGACCCGGACCGCGCCACGCACCTCCCGGCCTCGTTCGGGGCGACCCTGCGGACGCTCGGCACGGAACACATCGAGCGATTCTCCGGCGACTCGGCTCCGCCGTACGGCTACCAACTGCTCGGCGGCCTGCTGCGCTACGGCTCGTACGATCCCGCCTTCCTGACACCGATCGCGGAACACGTGGTGGAACTGCACGCGGACGACCCGGCACGATTCGCGGCGACCAAGGGGATCGGCTTCGGGGCACCCCACCCGTTCAACCCGAACGGCCGGAACGGCGCGGGCTACGACCCGGTGCTGAGCGTCCTCGAGGCACTGGGACACAGCCCGGAGGCGGCACAGGAATTCTTCACGGCGAATCCGGCGGCGGACCTGGGAACCGACGGCGAAGGCCGCGCGATCACGAATTACCTGGACTACTTCACACAGGAGTCGTACCGGGACTTCGCCGATATCAACGGCTTCGACGAACGGGCACTGGAGGAATCGATCACGCATCTCCCCGACGCACTGGGCCACGCTCTGCAGGCGGCGGCACTGGGCCACCCGTGGGACGCGTCGACACCGGCGATGAACCGCAGCGAGGCGGGAGCACGCGTCATGGAGGACGTGGTACACGCCTTCGGTTCGGACTCCGCGATGACACGGAGGATGGAGGCGCTGACGGACAGCCTGGGCACGATGGCCGCCGCCTACGTGGACGACATCAACTGGGCACTGAACCGAAACCGGGCCGACAGCATCTTCTGCCCAGAACCATCGGACACATCCACCCACGCGATTTTCCGTGACGACGCCGGAGTCTTCCTGAGCACGCTCGGGCAGCACCCCGATGGGTACGCGACCGTGGCGCAAGCCGAACAGATCTATACGGCCGGCATGATGGAGGCGCAGGTCGCGAAGAACGGCGCGGTCGATGAGGCGGCGGTCAGGGAAGTTCTCCGCACGGGGGCCTCGGTGCAGGGCATGCTCGACCAGTCACGGGCCGACCAACTGACGGCCGACGGTCGGGCGCGGGACGAGGAGTACAACCGCGCGCTGGAGACGAGGACGTCCTGGATCACGTTCGCGTCCGGCGCGGCGATCGGCGCGGGCGTGGCCCTGCTGCCGGTGACGGCAGCAGGCGCCGGCGCGGCGGCGGTGCTCGTCCCTCTGGGCATCGACACGGCAAGCGGCGCACTGACGGAACACATCGACCAACTGATCGGCCACTGGTCCGAGACGGCCCAGCGTGACACGAGTGACGAGACTCGGGAGCTGACGAGTGCTCTCTTCGCGGCAGGGAGGAGTTCTCTCCAGCAGGTGGTAGACGACTTCATGCGGCGCCGGGGATTCGATCCCGAGAGTGACTTTGGGCAGGACTTGGAGGACGCCTTCACGTCGGGGTACGCAACGGGAGTCGTTTGGCAGGAACGCACAGGTCCTGGTGGCGCAGGTGGCTGACTCCGTGATGCTTCGCTCAGTTGCCGTGGGTGCCATCCTGTTTCTGGTCCTTGGCTGCCGACAGCACCACGAAGACAGCGCTCCCGGTGCATCGAATGGTGATCTGTCCGAGATGTGCGATGGTGAGCTGGAGGCGATGGCTGTGCAGAGAATTGAAAAGATCGCTGACCGACGTGACGATATTCTCAGTTCCACGCACGAGACATTGTCGGATATTGCTGACTCGATCACGGTGGAGTACTTGACAGGAGGGGCGACGACCGGACGAGTGCGCACGCACAGGATGTGCGAAGTCTCTGTCGATCGAGCAGCTCCTCAGCCTGATTTGACGCTTGATTTCCAGCTCCTCACGCTACGGCAGCTCGATAACGCTCAAACCCCCGCCGACTCGGACGTCTTCGCCCTCGGACGCCGTGCCTTGGCAACCAGTCGGCGTGCGTCCGTCCATTTCGATTGCGTCATCCCGTCGTCGGGCAGATCATCGCCCGCGACCGTGCGAGCGCACCTGAGCGTCCGCGCCGGGTCGACGTTCCACGGTGGAACGAGTCAGGACACCGTTGCCGTCGCCCACTCCGTCGCCCTGTCCCTCGCCAGGGCCATGCGGTGTGAGGATGACGGCGGGCTCGAGGACGAGCCGGATCTCCGGCCCGTCCGGTGACGAGGTCAGGCCGGGGCCTCCGGCGGTGTCCAGACGTCGCCGGCCAGGACGTCCCGCATGCCGACCCACGTCATGTTCATCAGCCGCAGCGTGACGCGCTCAGGGGTCTCGTCGGGGTGTCGTTCCATCCAGTCGGTGAGTGAGTCGGCGGCGCCCACCAGGGCGTGGGCGACGAAGTCGGCGTCCACCTTGCTCAGGCCGACCGCCGGTGCCTGGCCCTTGGTGATGCCGTCGCCGACGAGGCCCGTCACCTCGGCCATCACCGACTGCCTGGCCGTCGCCAGTTCGGCGGCGACGGTCTCGCTCTGCTCGGGGGCCTGCCGGTGCAGGACGACCCAGCTGTCGCGCCGCTCCGCGACGAACGCGAAGAACGCGCCGAGACCGGCCCACAGCCGCTCCTCCGGGGACTCCTTGGCCGACGCCGCCTCGCGGAAGGTCGTCACGAGCCGTCGCGCCTCGCGCCGGATGCAGGCGATGAACAGGCCCTCCTTCGAGCCGAGGTAGAGGTACACCATCGGCTTCGAGATGCCCGCCTGCTCGGCGATCTCGTCCACGACGGCGGCCCGGTAGCCCCGTTTCGAGAAGACCCGCAGCGCGGCGTCGATGATCTCCTGTTCGCGCACGCTCCGTGGCAGTCGGCGTCTCGGCTTGTCGCTCACCCTTGCCAGCCTACCCACCGCCGTCCTAATCTTACTGTCTGGTAAGTCTACTTCACGGTAAAGAACGGATGCGACGATGGCCGACCCGACGCCCGACCTGGGCAGCCAGGACTTCGCCGCGCTCGATTTCGCGAGCGTGACACCGGCCGAGTTCAGCGCCCTGGTCAAGAAGACGTCCAGGGCGCAGATGGCGGAGCTGATGCGCGGTGAGTTGCGTGCACGCGTCCTCGCGGAGATCTTCGGCCGGATGGAGCGGCAGTTCAACCCGGAGGGTGCCGGCTCCCTGAAGGCCCTCATCCGCTGGGAGATCACCGGCGACCCGGTCGTCGTGTACGAGACGTCCATCGCGGACGGCGCCTGCGCCGTGACGCCGGGCCGCTCGGACGCCGAGCCGCGCGTCACCCTCACGATGGCTGATCCCGAGTTCCTGAAGCTGGTCTCGGGCAACGGCAGCCCGGTCACGATGTTCATGACCCGCAAGCTGAAGGTGGCCGGTGACGTGGGGCTGGCGTCCGCGCTCACCCGCATCTTCGACATCCCGAAGTCCTGACGGCCCCGGAGGAGACGACGCGATGAGTGGTTTCTCCCTCGACCTGACCGAGGAGCAGCGCGACCTCCGGGACTGGGTGCACGGATTCGCCGCCGATGTCGTCCGCCCCGCCGCCGCCGAGTGGGACGAACGCGAGGAGACCCCCTGGCCGGTGATCCAGGAGGCCGCCAAGATCGGGCTGTACGGCTTCGAGTCCCTCGCGGAGATGTTCGGCGACCCGACGGGGCTCTCCCTGCAACTGGCCAACGAGGAGCTGTTCTGGGGCGACGCGGGCATCGGCATGGCCCTGTTCGGCACCTCTCTCGCCGTGGCGGGGATCTTCTCGGCCGGTACGCCCGACCAGCTCGTCGAGTGGGTGCCGCAGTGCTTCGGTGACGAGTCCGACCCCAAGGTGGCCGCGTTCTGCGTCTCCGAGCCGGACGCCGGATCGGACGTGTCGGCGATGCGTACGCGTGCCCGTTACGACGAGGCGCGCGACGAGTGGGTGATATCCGGCCAGAAAGCGTGGATCACCAACGGTGGCATCGCCGACGTCCACGTCGTCGTCGCCTCCGTCGACCCGGACCTCGGCGCCCGGGGCCAGGCGGCGTTCGTCGTACCGCCGGGCACCGAGGGGCTCGTGGGGAGCCGCAAGATCAAGAAACTCGGTCTGCGTGCCTCCCACACGGCCGACGTGTTCCTCGACGACGTGCGGGTGCCGGGGGCGTGCCTGCTCGGCGGCAAGGAGAAGCTGGACCGGCGCCTCGCGCGCGCCCGGGAGGGCGACCGGGCCAAGGGGCAGGCGGCCATGGCGACGTTCGAGGTGTCGCGGCCCACCGTCGGCGCGCAGGCGCTCGGCATCGCGCGGGCGGCCTACGAGTACGCCCTCGACTACGCCGACGGGCGGATCGCGTTCGGGCGTCCCATCATCGAGAACCAGGCCATTGCGTTCGCCCTGGCGGACCTGCGCACGGAGATCGACGCGGTGCGGCTGCTCATCTGGCGCGCGGCGTGGATGGGGCGCAACGAGAAGCCGTTCACGGCGGGGGAGGGATCCATGGCCAAACTCCGCGCCGGTGAGCTGGCCGTCCGCGCCACGGAGAAGTCCGTCCAGATCCTGGGCGGCGCGGGCTACAGCCGCGAGCACCCGGTGGAACGGATGTACCGGGATGCGAAGATATATACGATTTTCGAAGGAACGAGCGAGATCCAACGCCTCGTGATCGCCCGCGCCATCTCGGGCCGTCAGATCCGCTGACCGCCGGAACCGGCGCCCCTGACCGGGAACCCGTACCGCCGCCCACTGCCCTCCAACACCGGGCGGCGGTACGGGCTTTCCCCTGCCCCGCGCCACTACACTCGGCGGGCATGAGCCCTCGTCCGAAACTCGCCGCCACGGTCCTCAACTCGCCCGACCCCCGCGCGCTGGCCGCCTTCTACGAACGACTGCTCGGCTGGCCACGCGCGGAGGACGAAGCGGAGTGGGTGAAGCTCGACTGCCTGGACGGCGGGGCCGGTCTGTCGTTCCAGTACGAGCCGGAGTACCGCCGGCCGGTCTGGCCCGCGCGGGCGGATGTCCAGCAGATGCAATGCCACCTCGACTTCCTGGTGGACGACTTGGAGGTCGCGGTCGCCGACGCCGTGGCGGCCGGCGCGACGGTGATGGAGTTCCAGCCGCAGGACGACGTACGGGTGTGCGCGGACCCGGACGGGCACCCGTTCTGCCTCTTCATCGCCGGCGCGTGACGACGGAGGGGGCGCGCGGCACCGTCCCCGACCTCACTCGTTCGGACGAACAATGCCGCTGGCGGCCACGGACGGGCGGTGCCCCGTTGAAGGATGCCGCACGTGCGCAAGACTCTCCTGTCCACCCGTACGCGGCGCTCGCGGCCCGTGACGCATCGCCCCTGGCCCGCCTGCGACGTGTGCCTCGGCCCGCTCTGGCCGGACATCACGGCCGGCGGTGGCAGGCCCGCGTGGGTGTGCACCACGTGCGTGCGGCCCCGGGGCCGCTTCTGGCACCGGCACACGGGGCAGCGCTGCCCGTTCGGCTACCCGACGTCACTCGCCACCGACGCCGGCGGCGGCCTTCACATCTGCGCCTGAGCCGCCGGGGCGCCGGCGCGCGCCCGCTGGCGCGCGGCCTCGTAGAGCATGACGCTGGCGGCGCTCGCCGCGTTCAGCGAACTCGCCGAGCCCGTCATGGGGATGCGCACCAGGACGTCGCACCGTTCGCGCCACGCGGCGCTCAGGCCGGCCGTCTCGTTCCCGATCACGAGGAGGACGGGGCCGGTCAGATCGAAGTCGGCCGCCTCCGCGCTGCCGTGCTCGTCGGTGCCGACGACGGTGACCCGCTGCCCGCGCCCGCCGGCGGCGTCGAGCCATGCCCCGACCTCGCGCAGCCCGGGCGCGCGCACGACGGGCAGCGCGAACAGCGAACCCGTGCTCGCCCGTACGCACTTCGGGTCGTACACGTCCGCCGCGTGTCCCGTCACGACGACGCCGTGCGCGCCGAACGAATCGGCGGACCGGATGATCGTTCCGATGTTCCCGGGGCTGCTCGGGCGGTCGAAGACGACTCCGAGGAAGTCGGGACCGATCGGAACGCGACGCAGTTCGTCGTCGGGGAGTGAGGCGACGGCGATCAGCTCGGGGACGCCCTCGTCCTTCTCTCCGAGCTCCGCGAGGAGGTCGGGGGCCATGGCGATCTTCTCGGCGCGCACCTCGCGCAGCAGGTCGCGAGCCCATGCGCTGGGGGAGCGCGCCGGGTCGAACAGGAGCGCGCGGAGGGGCCAGCCGTGCTCGACGGCCTGCGTGATCGGCCGCACTCCCTGGATGAGGAACTCCCGTTCACGCTGCCGTGTCCTGCGGTTCGACAATTCCGCAAGCCACTGCTGAAACCGGGCATTTCTGGTCGTAATCCGCTGGGCCGCCACGATCAGCACACTACACCGACAGTGACGACGCCCCGCCGGGCAGCCGGGGTCGACCGGTGCACCCGGAGTCCTGCGGCTGTCCACCTTGAGCCGGCCGGCAGCGTGCTCAGGCGGTTCCGCTGGCGATGCCACCACGGTGCGCCCGTACGTCAGCGAGGCCGTTTCTCTCACGCGAGTTCCGGTGGCAGGCCGACTTGTGCACAGGCGCGGTCGGTGAGTTCCTGCACCGGCGCCGTCTTCGCCCGCGCATACCCACCCGGTGCCGTGCCGGCTGCGACCGACTTCGCCGGCAGCACCCTCACCCTTCGCATGCGCCCGCACACGGAAGGCGTCTGCGGTGGGGTGGGCGGGGGTAGAGTGGACCGGCTGACGGTTCGGATCGGGGGCGGAGGGGGGAGCGGGCGTGGCGCGATACCTGGCGCTCGAACTGGCCTGCACCATACGCCACGACGGGCAGGGCGGCATCGCCGACGACCTGCTCACACCGGGAGGTCTGACCCGCTGGGTGCGGGAGCGCGCCGACCTGCTTCCGATGGCGGACGACGGCACGGGTTTCCTCGCCGACGACGTCCTGCGCGGCGAGGTCGTCGCGTTGCGGCAGGCCGTGCGGGCACTCTTCGCGCGGGCCGTGCGGCCGGGGCCGCCGAGTCCGGCCGATGCCCACCGCCTGCTCCCGCCGGAGCAGGCCCTCCACCGGCTCAACGCCGCCGCCGCCCGCGCACCGGTCACGGTCGCGCTGGAATGGCCCGGGGACGCGGCACCGGCCACCCGCACGGTCGAGGTGGACGCGGCACCGGACGCGCGGCTCGTCGCCCACCTCGCACGGGCCTCCATCGATTTCCTCGCCGGACCGCAGCGCGAACGCCTGCGCGCCTGCACCGCCCCGCGCTGCGTGCGCTACTTCGTGAAGGAGCACGGCCGGCAGGAGTGGTGCAAGCCGTCCTGCGGAAACCGCGCGAGGGCGGCCCGCCACTACCGCCGTGCAAGGGGCGGATCCACCGGCGCCTGACCCACTCGCCACAGCTAGCTGCCCAACACATGGCCGGCGACTGCTTCAGTGGCACTCTCAGGCCGGGGAACGTCCCGCGCCGGCCGAGCGCTCGGACGGCCATACCGTCGGCGGATGCCGCTCCGGCTCAGTTGTCGTACTCCTCGACCTCGCGCGGCGGGCGCATGGCGGCGTCGTCGGGGTTGTCGCCGAACTCGTCCCTGGCACGGCGCTGGCGCAGCAGGTCCCAGCACTGGTCGAGCTGGACCTCGACGGCCGCGAGGCGGGCACGTTCCGCCTCCTGCAGCCCCTGGCCCACGGAGCGGTCACGGAGCGCCCGCTCTTCCGAGACCAGTGCACCGACACGGGCGAAGATGTCCTTGTCGTCCATTACGCCAGGCTAGTCCGGCATGCGGCCCCCGGCCATTCGGCATTCGGTGCGCGAAGTCTTGACGTGTGAATGACATGGTGCGTTCATTCCCTGGGAGCGCTCCCAACTTAGTTCGGTTGGGTAAGTTTCGCCATCTCTCCTGGAGCCGCCATGAGATTGCCACCCCTCACACGCCTCGGACGCCGTGCCGCCACCGCCGCGGCGGCGGTCGTCGGCCTCCTCTTCTCGTCGCTCGCCCTCGCCCCGGCCGGACAGGCGGCCGCCCCCGCGGAGGACGCCCCGATCAGTGCCGCCGCCACCGGCTTCCACATCGAGAACGGCCGGCTGGTGGAGGCCAACGGCAACGATTTCGTGATGCGCGGAGTCAACCACGCCCACGCCTGGTACCCGAACGAGACCGACTCGTTCGCCGATATCAAGGCCATGGGGGCCAACACGGTGCGCGTCGTCCTCGGCAGCGGCCAGCGCTGGGGGCCGAACAGCGCCTCGGACGTGTCCAACGTCATCAGCCTGTGCAAGCAGAACCGCCTCATCTGTGTGCTGGAGGTCCACGACACCACCGGCTACGGCGAGGAGGGGGCCGCCGCCACCCTGGACCAGGCCGCGAACTACTGGATCAGCATCCAGAGCGCCCTGCAGGGCCAGGAGGAGTACGTCATCCTCAACATCGGCAACGAGCCCTGGGGCAACACCAACTACACGGGCTGGACCGCCGCGACGCAGAACGCGATCAGCAAGCTGCGCAACGCGGGCTTCGACCACACGCTCATGGTCGACGCGCCCAACTGGGGCCAGGACTGGACCGGCACCATGCGGGACAACGCGCAGGCCGTGTT